>NZ_BPQX01000028.1 GCF_022179525.1 Methylobacterium persicinum | reverse complement strand
GTCGCGGACGTTCTTCAGCACGGGCAGCAGGTGGTCGAGGTTGTGCCCGTCCACTGGGCCGACGTAGTGGAAGCCCATCTCCTCGAACATCGTGCCCCCGCCCACCACCAGGGAGCGGGCGTACTCCTCCGCCGCGGCGGCGCGCTGGTAGATCGACTTGGGCAACAGCTTGCCGAGCTGCTTGGCCGCATCGCGCAGGGTCCGGTACGTGTCCCCGGAGGCGAGGCGGGCGAGGTAGGCCGACATCGCCCCCACCGGCGGGGCGATGGACATGTCGTTGTCGTTCAGGATGACGATCAGGCGCGAGTGCAGGGCGCCGGCATTGTTCATCGCCTCGTAGGCCATGCCCGCCGACATCGACCCGTCGCCGATCACCGCCACCATGTTGCGGCGCTTCAGCCGGTCCGCGGTGCCCCGCGCCTTGGCCGCCGCCACGTCGAGGTCCCGGCCCACCGCCATGCCGAGCGCCGCCGAGATCGAGGTCGAGGAATGCGCCGCCCCGAACGGGTCGTAGACGCTCTCGCTCCGCTTGGTGAAGCCCGACAGGCCCCCGCCCTGGCGCAGGGTGCGGATCCGGTCCCGGCGTCCGGTCAGGATCTTATGCGGGTAGCACTGATGCCCGACATCCCACACGATCCGGTCGTCGGGCGTGTCGAACACGTGGTGCAGCGCCACCGTCAGCTCGACCACCCCGAGGCCCGAGCCCAGATGCCCCCCGGTGATCGACACCGCGTCGATCATCTCCGCACGCACCGCATCCGCCACGGCCTGAAGCTCCGCCTCAGGCACGCGCCGCAGATCCGACGGCTCGTTCACACGATCCAGCAACGCTGATTGCTCAGGGGTGATCGGCAATGCTCGCACTCGCTCATTTCAGTGTGCCGCCCGCCGCGACGATCCTCACCGGTAAAACCGCACGGGCCTTGAGCGGGGCGCGACCGTATGAGATCCCGAATGCCGCCGCTATCACGATATTTCCAGTTACGAACGATCGTCGCTTCAATCAATGTCATGAAGACGCTTTTTTCCAGTCTCGTGCCCTCGCCGCAACATGAGGTTCGCCGTTGAGCGTTGCTCGTCTCTGCACAATGCTGCTGATCTCGGCTGCTCCTTACTGCAGCCAAGCTTTGGCCGATCCTAGGCCTGTCGACGGCAACCTGGATTTTCCGTGCAACTTCCTCGGCCTCTGTCCCGACCGGATCGTGCCGGGCGGCCCCGACCGGGACGTGCGACCCTTTACCACCAGCCTCGGCCGCCCCTGTGCCCGTCGCGACCGGCCCACGCCGGAAGGGATCCGGCACGTCCGGGCCTGCTGGTGAGATCGGCGCGACCGTTCGTCCTCGTCATCCTTGCGGGATTGGGGGCCGAACCGGCATCGGCGGAGAGCTGCCCCGGCGTCTTCGCGGGGGGACTCGCACCCGTCGTGGTGAATCCCAAGATCGCCGCGCAGACGCGGGCCCTGTGCTTCGAGGCGTTCGCGGTCCTGGATTCGGGCGTCACCCGCACGCCCCTCTATTCCGCCGAGCACCTGACCCGCGACAGCATCGCAGCGGCCCGCACCGTCGCCCGGGACGATTCCTTCCATGAGGAAGCGCGGCTGCCGGCCGATTCCCGCGCCCGGCTCGAGGATTACGTCCGCAGCGGCTTCGACCGGGGTCACCTCTCACCCGCCGGCGACATGCCGACCGAGTCGGCGCAGGCGCAGTCCTTCAGCCTTGCCAACATCGTCCCGCAGGACCGCACCATGAACCGCGGCATCTGGGGCGATATCGAGGAGGGCGTCCGCCGGTTCGCGACCCGCCGGGGCTCCGTCTACGTGGTGACCGGGGTGATCTTCGCGGGCGATTCCCTCCGCCAGATCGGCGCGGGGGTGCTGGTGCCGACGCAGCTCTACAAGGCAATCTACGACCCCTCGACGGGGCAGGCGGGCGCCTATCTTGTGACCAATGCCCCGGGCCGGGACTGGAAAAGCATCTCTGTCGATGCGCTTCGCGACGCGGCGGGGATCGACGTGTTCCCGGGCCTGCCGCCGGCGGCCAAGGCGACCGCTATGACGCTGCCCGATCCCCACGCCTCCTCCCGGGGAGATGCCCCACGCCACGAGCAGACGTGGCGCGACTGGCTTGGGCGGGAAGCGATGCGTCTCCTGCGCAGGACCGTGCGCGATGTCCTGCGGTCGATCTTCTGATAGGAACGGTCGCGCCTCATGGCTTCGCTTCGGTCGCGGTCATGGGGGTGTCGGGGGCAACGATGACGGGCAAAGCCTCACCACCGGACCGATTCGAACCCTTCGCGGACGACGCGTCCGTGCGCAGCATCGGCAGCCTGTCGATCGAGAACGGCACGGACCAAATTGCCCTGCACGGCTCCCTCGACATCGGCCGGGACAAGGCCGGGCTCGCCCAGGCACGCAAACTGAAGGAAACCTTCGAGGCCATCGTCCGGGCCCTGGAGGCGGGCGATCTGCCGGAACACGTCGCCGAGGCCGCCGACGAGCCGCCCCGGACCGTGAAGAACCCGTTCGCCTGAAGCCGGCCCGATCCTTGCCGCTGTTCGGTCAGCCTGATAGTCGGGACGGATCATACGAAACATCCTGACTCGCGTGAGAGTGCCGGCCCCCATGTCCGCCGCCGCACGCCGCGACTCACCCCTTCCAGACCGAGGACGATCCGCGATGGCCCGCGAATTCATCTACCACATGAAGGGGCTGACCAAGGCCTATACCGGCGGCAAGAAGGTCCTCGATAACGTCAATCTGTCCTTCTACCCGGACGCCAAGATCGGTGTGCTGGGCGTCAACGGCGCCGGCAAGTCGACCCTGCTGAAGATCATGGCGGGGATCGATACCGACTTCACCGGCGACGGCTGGGTCGCGCAGGGTGCCCGCGTCGGCTACCTGCCGCAGGAGCCGCACCTCGACCCGAACAAGTCCGTCCGCGAGAACGTGATGGAGGGCGTGGCCGAGAAGCAGGCGATGCTCGACCGCTACAATGAGCTCGCCATGAACTACTCGGAGGAAACCGCCGACGAGATGACCGAACTCCAGGACCGGATCGAGACCCTCGGTCTGTGGGAACTGGACTCGAAGGTCGATCAGGCCATGGAAGCACTCGGCTGCCCGAGCGATGAGCAGCCGGTCGCCACCCTCTCGGGCGGCGAGCGCCGTCGTATCGCCCTGTGCCGCCTGCTCCTGTGGGAGCCGGAACTGCTCCTCCTCGACGAGCCGACCAATCACCTCGACGCCGAGACGGTGAATTGGCTGGAAGGTCACCTGCGCCAGTATCCCGGCGCCATCCTGATCGTGACCCACGACCGCTACTTCCTCGACAACGTGACGAGCTGGATCCTCGAGCTCGACCGCGGCAAGGGCATTCCCTACGAGGGCAACTACTCCTCCTGGCTGGTGCAGAAGCAGAAGCGCCTGGAGCAGGAGGGCCGCGAGGACATGGCCCGCCAGCGCTCCATCGCCCGGGAGCAGGAGTGGATCTCCGCCTCCCCGAAGGCCCGCCAGACGAAATCGAAGGCCCGTATCACCCGCTACGAGGAACTCGTCGCCAAGCAGCAGCAGAAGGTCGACGCCACGGCGCAGATCGTCATCCCAATCACGGAGCGGCTCGGCCAGAACGTCATCGAATTCAACCAGCTCTCCAAGGCGTTCGGTGACCGGCTGCTGATCGAGGACCTGTCGTTCAAGCTGCCGCCGGGCGGCATCGTCGGGGTGATCGGCCCGAACGGCGCCGGCAAGACCACCCTGTTCAAGATGATCACCGGGCAGGAGAAGCCCGACGCCGGCGAGATCAAGGTCGGCGAGAGCGTTCACCTCGGCTACGTCGATCAATCCCGCGATGCCCTCGATCCGAATTCGACCGTGTGGCAGGAAATTTCCGGCGGCAACGACATCCTGTATTTCAACAAGCGCGAGATCAATTCCCGCGCCTATTGTGCCGCCTTCGCCTTCAAGGGGCCGGACCAGCAGAAGAAGGTCGGCACCCTTTCGGGCGGCGAGCGCAATCGCGTCCATCTTGCGGCCACCCTGCGGAAGGGCGGCAACGTCCTGCTCCTCGACGAGCCGACCAACGACCTCGATATGGAAACCCTCCGGGCCCTTGAAGAGGGGCTTGAGGATTACGCCGGCTGTGCGGTGATCATCAGCCACGACCGCTGGTTCCTGAACCGCATCGCGACCCACATCCTCGCCTTCGAGGGCGACAGCCACGTCGAGTGGTTCGAGGGCAACTTCTCCGATTACGAGCAGGACAAGATGCGCCGTCTCGGGGCGGATTCGATCATGCCGAAGAAGATCAAATACAAGAGGTTCTCCCGGTAAGCCGGAAGACGTTTCCTCAGGCACCTAATCCCGACGTTCCGCCCCCGTCATTGCGAGCTTAACGAAGCAATCCAGGGCGGCGGGACGTCTCCGGCCTCTGTGCGCCACCGGGGCGGGGAACCTATTTGATCCGGCGATCTTGCTTGGCTGCGCTGTCGGCGGGATGCGGCGGTCGCGGGACAGCCGCATGCCGGATCGTCGTTCGTTTCTCCTGACCCTTGCCACGGCGATGAGCGTCTCGCCCGCCCGGGCAGTCGGCGCACCGGAACGGATTGCCCTGTGGCCCTCGACGCCGCCGGGTGGGGGTGGCCCCAGCGGGCCCCTTCGCCGGGACGACAGCGGCGCCATCAGCAACATCGCGACGCCCATCCTCGAAGCATTCGTGCCAGAGACGCCGAACGGCGTCGCCGTCCTCGTCGCGGGCGGCGGAGGCTATGCGCGGATCGGCCTCGTGAAGGAGGCCTACCCCGCCGCCTATTGGCTCGCAGCCCAGGGCATCACCGCCTTCGTCCTCACCTACCGCCTGCCCCGGGAGAACTGGAACGACGGGCCCGTGGTGGCCCTGCAGGACGTGCAACGCGGGATTCGCCTGATCCGCGCGCAGGCCGATCGCTTCCGGATCGACCCCGCCCGCCTCGGCGTCATGGGCTTCTCGGCGGGCGGGCATCTGTGCGGGATGGCGGCGTCGCGCTCGGCATTCCGTTCCTACGCACCGCAGGATGCGGCCGACGAGGGCTCGGCCCGGCCCGATTTCGCGACCCTGCTCTATCCTGTCGTTTCCCTCGAACCGCCTAACGACCGGACGACCTCACGCCGTTCGCTGGTGGGCGATAGCCCGACGCCCGGCGAGAGCACCGCGTGGTCGCTCCAGACCTATGTGCGGGGTGGCTGTCCGCCGATCTTCCTCGTCCAGACAGACGACGATCCGGTGATCGGCCCGGAGCACAGCGGAATCCTGGATGCAGCATGCCGCGCCGCCCGGGTTCCGGTGGAGTATCACCGCTTCGCCGTGGGCGGGCACGGCTTCGGCATCGGCCGGTCGGATACGCCCGTGGCCCTCTGGCCGCGCCTCTACCGTTTGTGGCTCACCAGCCTCGCGCTGTTGCGCTGACCGATGGACGCCCCCACCCCGCAAGACGGACATGGCGCGTGGACCGGGGGGCCGCGCCCGTCCCCCGCTCCGCGCAAGCGCGACAAGCGGGTCGATGTCCTGCGCGGTCTGGCGCTGCTGATGATCTTCATCGATCACATCCCCCAGAACGCACCGGCCGCCTTCACTCTGCACAATTTCGGGTTCTCCGATGCAGCCGAGATCTTCGTGTTGCTGGCCGGGTATTCGTCCATGGTCGCCTATGGCGGCCTGTTCGCACGGGCGGGTGTCGGCACGACGCTGAAACGGATCTTCCGCCGCTGTCTGCGAATCTACCTGTTCCAGGCCGTGCTTTTGATTGCGACGCTGCTCATCGTGCGGGCCTGGATGGACATGACAGGGCTCGTTCCACGTTTCGGCGTGAAGCCCCTTCTGGAGATGGGCCTGTGGCAGGGGATGTTGCGAGGCCTCGCCCTCAATGCGCTGCCGAACTACCTCGACATCCTGCCCCTCTACATCATCCTTCTAGCTCTGTTCCCGATCGTCTATTTTGGCCTGACGCGGGGGATGTGGGGGACCCTGGCCCTATCTGCTACGATCTGGCTCGCGGCCAACGTCGATCATCAACTCAACCTGCCGAATGCCGCTGCCGTCGATGACGGCTGGTATTTCAATCCGTTCGCGTGGCAGTTCCTGTTCGTCATCGGGGCAGCCCTGGCCGTGGCTGTGCGATCGGGCGGGGGATTCCTGCCGCGGCACCCGGCAGTGACGATCCTCGCGGTGTCCTATCTCATCTTCTCCTTCTTCCAGGGCGGATCCTGGGGCGAATGGGGCCTACCTGACCTGCGTCCGCTGCTGATCGAGGCACCCGACAAGGGTCATGTCGCGCCGCTGCGGCTCTTCGACATTCTGGCCCTGGCCTACCTGCTGTTCAGCACGCCAGCGCTTCGCGATCTGGCCGAACGGCCGATGCTGCGCGCGGCGGAGGCTTGCGGGAAACACTCCCTGGAGATCTTCGCCGCAGGCTGCCTCGCGGCCCTCATCGGGCGGATCCTTTACCGGACGTTCGGTCCGGTCTGGCCGTTGCAGATTGCCGTCAACCTCATCGGGCTCGCGCTGATGCTCGGGCTCGGCCTCGCCCTCGATGCCAAGGCGCGCCGGCACGCTGCCCACGCGCAGGAACGAACCTGATGCCACCCATGCGCCGGAAGGGCGATCTTCCCACCAAAGTTTGCGTCCAATGCGGCCGGCCTTTCACGTGGCGCAAGAAGTGGGAACGCGTCTGGGATGAGGTGAAATACTGCTCCGACAAGTGTCGGCGCGAGGCGAAAAGCGCTGGCCGGTCGGCGACGGACTGAACGGATTCTTGCGAACTGCCCATCATCGCGAGCGATGAGAGCCAACTCAGGGATCCGCTTCATCCTGAGAGGTCCCGCAGTCCTGGATTGCTTCGCTTCGCTCGCAAAGTCGGGGTGGGACGAATTGGTCTGTCCGTTAGCCGCGACCGGTCACATCCGCGGCGTTGTAAGCTCCGCCAGAGCCTCGGGCGTGTCGATGTCGAGGGTGGTGGAGGCATCGCCCTCGACCTCCAAGAGGTCGGTGCGTCCGGAGAGCAGGGGGCCTGCGCCGCGGTCGCCCTGAAGTCCCGCGATGTCCTCACCAAGCAGGCGCAGGTTGAGGAGGATAGGGTTGCCGCGCCGCCCCGCATGGACGGGGATGACCGCCGCCGGCTTGCTGCCTGCTCGTACGAACGCATCGGCGAGGCAATCGATCAAGTCGGCGCTCACCAGGGGCATGTCCCCAAGCATCACGATGGCGGCCTCGCAGCCCGGGGGGAGGGCGGAAATTCCTTTTTTGAGGGAGGTGGAAAGGCCATCGGCATAGGCCTCGTTCCTTACAAGCCGGAGATTAAGTCCTACCAACGCAGCCTCGACCGGATCCGCATGCGCGCCGAGAACCGCGACGACCGGGCGAGGCCGGGCCGCCAGGGCGGCCTCCGCGGCCCGGCGGACGAGGGGCTTCCCGTCGAGGAGGGCGAGGAGCTTCGGCGCGGCGCCGAACCGTGTGCCACGCCCGGCGGCGAGGATGAGGGTGGCGACGTCAGTCATCGCCACCTTCCTCCGGCTCTCCCCCCGCCCGGGGCTGCGGGCGGGACACGATCTCCATGAGCAGCCCCCCGACCCCGAGGGAGACGATATCGGCCCGGGCGACGGGGAGGTCGGCCAGGAGCCGGTGGAGGATCCAGTCGAACCCGTTTTCCTTGGGCGAACGGGCGCAACCTGGGGCGCCGATCAGCGGCACGTCTCCGCGGGTCCCGAGGAGCAGGAGGTTCCCGGGATCCACCGGCATGCCGAGATGATCGACCGTCCCCCCGGCGCGCTGGATTCCCATGGGGATCACGTCGCGCCGGTCGGCGATGGCCGACGCGCCGAACACGATCGCACAGTCGGCGCCGGCGCCGTCGATGACCTCACTGAGCCCCGCGGCGACGCCCCCGGCGGTATGGGCGACCCGCGTCTCGGCGACGATCCCGGCGCCGGTGGGCTTCAGCCGCTCGGCCAGCACCCGGAGGGTCTTGTCGATGGTGGCATCCTTGAGCGCGGGGAGGCGCGTCGAGACGACCCCGACCCGGGCCCGGCGGTAGGGTGCCACCCGGAGGACCGCCTCGCCGCCGGCCTCGGCGCAGGCCCGCGCAAGGGTGGCGCCGGGTACGGCGTAGGGGATGATCTTGACGGTCGCGACCATCTCGCCGTCGGCCACCGGCTTGAACGGGTGCAGCGTCGCAACGGTCACGGCCTCGTCGACGCCGTTGATGGCATCGATCCCCGTCCGGTCGATCACGAGGACACCCGCGGTCGTCGCGAAGAGGTTGCACCGGCCGGTGAACGCTTCCTCAATCCGCAGGTGGGGGCCGGCGAGGGCCGCGGCGAGCCGTCCGGCCGCCGCATCTTCGCCGACGTCGTCGCCTTCCAGGGACACCGCCACGATCTCGCTGACGCCGTCCGCCGCCAGGGCGGCCACGACTTCTCGGGTGATGGTGGAACCCTTGCGCAGGGTCGTTCCGTGGCTGCGCAGGGAATGGGCGGTGATGAGCCCGGTGGCATCGGAGACCGGGACGGGACCGAACCTCACGCGGCCTCCCGCTGGGACGACCGGCGCAGTTCCGAGATTACCTCGCCCAGCACCGCGAGGGCGATCTCGGCGGGGCTGACGGCGCCGATGGGGAGGCCGATCGGCGCATGGATGCGGGCGATTTCCCCTTCGGAGAAGCCGGCCTGCGTCAGCCGGCCAATCCGCGCCGCGTGCGTCTTCCGCGAGCCGAGGGCGCCGATGTAGAAGCACCCCGCCCGCAGGGCCGCCGCCAGGGCCGGATCGTCGATCTTCGGATCGTGGGTGAGGGCGGCGACGGCGCAGTACCGGTCGAGCGCCGGAACGCGCTTGCCCAGGGCCTCGTCCGGCCATTCCGCCACGAGGTCAATGGCGGGGAACCTGTCCGGTGTGGCGAAGGCCGTGCGCGGGTCGATCACCGTGAGGGCGAGATCGAGGGCCGCCGCCATCGGCGCCATCGCCTGCGAGATGTGCACCGCACCGATCACGACGAGTCGGATGGGCGGCACCTGCACCGTGAGGAAGGCTTGGCCCTCCGCCGTCTCGACGAGGCCGCTCTTACCCGAAGCGAAATGCTTCGCCAACGTTTCGGCCAAGGGGTCGCCCGCCATGTCGGCCTCACGGACGAGACGCTGCGCGCCATCGGGAACGGATGTCACGAGAATCGCCGCCCGCCGGGCGGCCCGCTCGGCGCTGAGGGCGGTCAGGATATCCGCGCGCATCAGTCAACTCGTTCCACGAAGACGCGGATCCGGCCTCCGCAGGACAGGCCGGCCCGCCACGCCGTCTCGTCCGCCACGCCAAATTCCAAGACCCGGGGGCGGCCGTCGTCGATGACCTCGCCCGCCTCGACGATCACGTCTCCCTCGACGCAACCGCCGGAGACGGAACCGAGGAAATTGCCCTCGCCGTCGATGACGAGGTGGCTGCCGATGGGACGCGGGGCCGAGCCCCAGGTCTCAATGACAGTGGCCAGGGCGACGCCACGCCCCTCGCGCCGCCACGCCTCGGCGGCGGCCAGAATATCGGTATCGGTGCTGAGCATGGCCCCGTGAGCCCTGATGGATGCGGGTGAGACCCGCTTCCTGAGAGGTATGGCCCGGCGGCGGCAGCGCAAGGCGGCGCGGGCCCTTCTCCTTGGCGGCGGGGACGCCGACCGGTAGAAGGAACATCCCCTTCGCGCCCGGAACCCATGCCGTCCTCCGCCGACAGGATCCCATCCCGCCGCACCGGGGCCGGCGTTCCGTGAACGCCGAGGACCCCGGTCTGGCGCGCGCGTTGAAGGCGACCGAGGCGCCGGCCCGCGCCATCTCAGCGCCCCGCCGGCAATGGAAACGGCTCTCCCGGGCCATCGGCGATGTGCTGCCCAAGGGGCTGTATGCGCGCTCGCTGATCATCATCATCGCGCCGATGGTGCTGCTGCAATCGGTGATCGCTTACACCTTCATGGAGCGGCATTGGCAGCTCGTGACCAAGCGGCTCTCCGCGTCCGTGGTCGCAGACGTCGCCGCCCTGATCGACATCTATGAGAGCTACCCCCAGGACAAGGATGCCGACACCCTCTCGCGGATCGCCGGCGAGCGGCTGAACCTCGACCTCGACCTCCTGGAAGGGGCCAAGCTGCCACCCCCGGGGCCACGGCCATTCTTCTCGATCCTCGATGAAAGCCTATCGGACGAGATCAAGCGCCAAATCCGCCGTCCGTTCTGGATCGACACGGTGGGCCGCTCGAACCTGATCGAGATTCGCGTGGCCATACCCGGCGGCGTCATGCGGATCACGGCCCGGCGCAGCCAGGCCTACGCCTCCAACTCACATATCTTCCTCGTCTGGATGATCGGTTCGTCGCTGGTGCTTTTGGGCGTCGCGATCCTGTTCCTTCGCAACCAGATCAAGCCGATCCTCCGCCTTGCCGCCGTGGCCGAGGGCTTCGGCAAGGGGCGGGAGATCGAATTCCGCCCCCGCGGTGCCCGGGAGGTCCGGCAGGCCGGCCACGCCTTCATCGAGATGAAGCGGCGGATCGAGCGGGCGATGGAACAGCGGACCACGATGCTGAACGGGGTCAGCCACGACCTGCGCACCATCCTCACCCGTTTCCGCCTGTCCTTAGCGTTGATCGAGGGCAGCGGCGAGATCGAAGACCTTACCCGCGACGTGGATGAGATGAGCCGGATGCTCGAAGGCTACCTCGCCTTCGCGAGGGGCGATTCGGCGGAGACGGCGATGCCCACCGATATGCGTGCGCTGCTCGAAGACCTGCGCACCGATGTCGAACGGCTCGGCGCCCACGTGTCCGAGGTCGAGCTGGCGGGCAAGCCGACGGTGACGGTGCGACCGGACGCGTTCAGGCGCTGTCTGTTCAACCTCGCGTCCAACGCTGCCCGTTACGGCGAGACGGTCGCGATCTCCGGCCGGCTGGAGACCCGTAGCTTCCTCGTGTCCATCGACGACGATGGACCGGGTATTCCGGCGGCCCGCCGGGAAGACGTGTTCAAGCCCTTCCTGCGCCTCGACGACGCCCGGCAGGATGCCGGCGGATCGGGCCTCGGCCTCGCCATCGCCAGGGACATCGCCCGCGCCCACGGCGGCGACATCACCCTCCACGATAGCCCCCTCGGCGGCCTGCGCGCCACCGTGCGGGTCCCGGCCTGACCCCACGTTTCGCCGGGTTTGCCTGCGGCTCACGCGTCCGCGGGGCCGCGCAACCTCATATACTCGGCCTGAACGCTGCCGATCAGGTGATTGAGGGTCGCCGCATCGAGCTTGGCCGATGTCAGCCGCGCGAGGAGCCCCGCCTCGCCTTGCCAGGAGTATCCGGCTTCCATCGGAAGATGACGCAAGAGCACTGCGCTCACCACGCGATTCCTGCGGTAGGCAGGATGACGCACGAGGCGTCCGATCTGGCGAACGAGTGTGTCCAGTCCGCCCGATGCACCGAACGGGCTTGTATTCTTGGCCGCCGAAAACTGCATAGCGTTCCCCGACTGTCCTCCGAGACAGTTTTACGATCAGGTTCGTGAAGAATTCATGCGTCGAATCCGGGCTTCGGCGATCCGGGCCCTGTGCCGGCAAATCTGCCTGTCGAGGGGGGTCCCAACCGTCGCCGTGCGATGCTATGCAGGACGGGTCTGCAAGGGGCGCATCGCTGCGCCCGAGCCCGAGTGTCCCGCATGAACCCGCTCGTTCCGCTGTTCATCCTGATCTGCCTGCCGCTCACCGCGATCGGCCTCGTCCTCTATACGGACACGGGCATCGAGCCGGCGCTCTTCTACGCCTCGGTGAAGACCTTCCTGATCCTCGGGCTCGTCGCAGTCGGTCTGTCGTTCGCGGCGTCGAAGCTCGCCGAGCGCAGCAAGTCGTAAATCGTCAGGCGGGTGGTCCCCCGATCCCGCCGGGCGATCGGCGTCAAACCGCATTCCGCCCGGCTCGGAGACTGCCATGCTCCATGTCGTTCCGGCCTTCTCCCGCATCGGTGAGGAGAACGCCTTCGCCGTGCTGGCCCGTGCGCAGGCGCTGGCCGCCGAGGGACGTGACATCATCAATCTCGGCATCGGCCAGCCCGACATGCCGACGCCCGCCCATGTGGTGGAGGCCGGTATCAAGGCCCTGCGGGACGGCCACCACGGTTACACGCCCGCCACCGGCATCCTGCCCCTGCGGGAGGCCGTGTCCCGCGATATCCTGCGCCGGCACGGGGTCGAGGTTTCCCCCGAATCGGTGATGGTCGTGCCGGGCGGCAAAGTCACCATGTTCATGGCGATCCTGATGTTCGGCGAGCCAGGCGCGGAGATCCTGTATCCGGATCCCGGTTTCCCGATCTACCGGTCGATGATCGAATACACGGGAGCGACGCCCGTGCCGGTGCCGATCCGGGAGGAGAACGGCTTTGCCTTCTCGGCGGCCGAGACCCTGTCGCTGATCACGCCGCGGACGCGGCTGCTCATCGTCAACTCCCCCGCCAACCCCACCGGCGGCGTGAGCCCGAAGGCTGAGATCGACGCGCTCGTGAAGGGGCTCGCCGACCATCCCGACGTGGCGGTGATGTCGGACGAGATCTACGGCACCATGACCTATGACGGGCAGGTGCATCACTCGCTGCTGAGGTACCCCGAGATCCGCGAGCGGCTGATCTACCTCGACGGGGCATCGAAGACCTATGCGATGACCGGCTGGCGGCTCGGTTGGTCGGTCTGGCCGAAACCGCTCTACGACAACGCGCGCAAGCTCGCCGTCAACGCCCATTCCTGCGTCAACGCCGCGACGCAGTGGGCGGGGATCGCTGCCCTCGACGGTCCTCAGGATTGCGTGACCGAGATGGTGGCCGAGTTCGACCGGCGACGCCGCATCGTGGTCGATGGGTTGAACGCCCTGCCGGGCATCTCCTGCATCGAGCCGAAGGGCGCGTTCTATGCCTTCCCGAACGTGTCGCGGACGGGCTGGAAGGCCAAGGCGCTGGCCTCCGCATTGCTGGACGAGGCCGGGGTCGCCACGATCGGCGGCCCGGATTTTGGCGTCCACGGCGAAGGCTTCCTGCGTCTGTCCTACGCCAACTCGGCCGAGAACATCCGCCGGGCGCTCGGGCGGATGAAGGAGTTCTTAGAGACCCGCCCCGTGGGGTGACGAACGTCTAAGGACGAAGCCCTGCCTTCCGCGACGTCGCGCTGCCCTGGATTGCTTCGCTGCGCTCGCAACGACGAGGGTGGGGTGAGGACTATCCCACCACCCGCAGCACGTCCCCCACGGCGAGGCTGCCCCCGGCGATGATTTCCATGTAGACGCCGCAGTCCCGGTGGCCAAAACGCTTGTCGATGGTCCAGGGGATGTCGAGATCGCGCTCCCCCGTCTCCGGATCGACATTGGTTGCCGCGCAGCGCACCGTCCGCTTCGTCACCTTGAAACGCAGGCCGCTTGGCGCTTCGATGACATGCCCCAGCATGGCGAGTTCGGCGAAGGGCTCGAGGCCTTCGACCAGGAGGTTGCCCCGGAAGCGAAGGGGATCGACCGGCTTGCCGAGATCGTCTTCCAGCATCTGAACGCTGGCGCGATTGATCATCGACACGTAGCCGGTGGGCGAATCCGTGAAGCGATACTGTGCCGGGGCGGCCAGCACCTTCGGCTCGCCGCGAAGCGCCTCCGGGATGAAGCGGCGGAGGAATGCTTCGAGGCTTGCCCGGCCCTCCGGCGTGTCGAGCCGTGCGGCGAGGGTTTCGCCATCGCCCTCCACGGTCAACGTGGCCGTGGCATCGTCGTAGTGGGTGCGGAGGCGGGCGAGGGCCTCGTCGCGCATCAGCATGAGGTACTTGGTCTTGGGTTGATGCCGGGGAGCGACGGCGTCGAAACCCGACGGGCCGTTCTCCACGGCGTAGAGGCGGTCCCCCGGGAAATAACCGCTCGTCTCAAGTTCTGCCCGCTCGAGTGGCTCGGGGCTCAGACCCTTCACGGGATAGCGATAGAGGGCGGAGAGACGGAACTCGGGATGCGTGGTCATGCGCCAGGAGGAGCGCGTTTCCGCGACCCATGCAAGGGGGCGAATTCCATGTTCCCCTGCTCTTGTGGTGCGCAAATGCAACACCACATCCGGTGCACCGGCGGCCTGACGGCGCCGGGGCCCCTTCGCGGCGGATAGCCGGGGGGCGACGTTTCGGCGGTCCCGCGCCATGTCGGGCGGTACGCCGGTACGGGAGAGGCGACGCATGAATTTCGAGAAGTACACCGAACGCGCCCGCGGCTTCGTGCAGGCGGCGCAGAACCTCGCGATGCGCGAGGGGCATCCCCAGTTGCAGCCGGGCCACATGCTGAAGGTCCTGCTGGACGATCCCGAGGGCCTGTGCGCCGGTCTCATCGACCGGGCCGGCGGCCAGTCGCGGGTGGCGCTGGCACAGACGGAGCAGTGGCTCGCCAAGCAGCCCAAGGTGAGCGGCAACGCCGCGGCGCCTCAGGCGACGCGCGAACTCGTGCGCCTGTTCGACACCGCGGAGAGTGCGGCGCAGAAGGCGGGCGATTCTTACGTCACCGTTGAGCGGCTGCTGCTCGCCATCGCCGTGGAGAAGGAGACGGAGGCTGGAAAGGCCCTCCAGGCGGCGGGCGTGACGCCGGCCTCGTTGAACGGCGCAATCAATGCGCTCCGCAAGGGCCGCACCGCTGACAACGCCAGCGCCGAGAACAGCTACGACGCCCTGAAGAAATATGCCCGCGACCTGACCGAGGCGGCCCGCGACGGCAAGCTCGACCCTGTGATCGGCCGGGACGAGGAGATCCGGCGGACCATCCAGGTTCTGTCCCGTCGGACCAAGAACAACCCGGTGCTGATCGGCGAGCCCGGCGTCGGTAAGACGGCGATCGTCGAAGGGCTGGCCCTGCGCATCGTCAACGGCGACGTGCCCGAATCCCTGAAGGACAAAAGCCTGCTCGCCCTCGACATGGGCGCGCTGATCGCCGGCGCGAAGTACCGGGGCGAGTTCGAAGAGAGGCTGAAGGGCGTTCTCTCCGAGGTCACCGCGGCCGAGGGCGGCATCATCCTGTTCATCGACGAGATGCACACCTTGGTGGGAGCGGGCAAGGCGGACGGGGCGATGGACGCCTCGAACCTCTTGAAGCCGGCGCTGGCCCGGGGCGAACTCCACTGTGTCGGCGCGACGACGCTCGACGAATACCGCAAGCACGTCGAGAAGGACGCGGCCCTGGCCCGGCGCTTCCAGCCGGTCTTCGTGTCGGAGCCGACGGTGGAGGATACCGTCTCGATCCTCCGCGGCCTGAAGGAGAAGTACGAGCAGCACCACGGCGTGCGCATCCAGGATGCGGCCCTTGTCGCCGCGGCGACTCTCTCGAACCGCTACATCACCGACCGCTTCCTGCCGGACAAGGCCATCGACCTCATGGACGAGGCCGGGTCCCGGCTGCGGATGCAGGTCGATTCCAAGCCAGAGGAGCTCGACTCGGTCGATCGCGAGATCGTCCGCCTGAAGATCGAGGCCGAGGCCCTGAAGAAGGAGACCGATTCCGCCTCCCGCGACCGCCTCGTGCGGCTGGAGAAGGAACTCGGCGACCTGGAAGAGCGCTCGGCGGCAATCACCGCCCGGTGGAAGGCCGAGAAGGACAAGCTCGGCGCGGCCGCCGACCTGAAGAAGAAGCTCGACGAGGCACGCAACGAACTGGCCTCCGCCCAGCGGCAGGGCCAGTATCAGCGCGCGGGCGAACTCGCCTACGGCGTCATACCCGGTCTGGAGAAACAACTCGCCGAGACCGAGAGCGAGAGCGGCGCGATGATGGAGGAGGCGGTCAGCCCAACCCACATCGCGGGCGTCGTCTCCCGCTGGACCGGCGTGCCCGTCGACAAGATGCTGGAGGGCGAGCGTGAGAAGCTGCTCGCGATGGAAACGGCGCTGGCCAAGCGCGTCGTCGGCCAGCGCGAGGCGGTGGAGGCGGTCTCGACCGCCGTGCGGCGTGCCCGCGCCGGGTTGCAGGACCCGAACCGGCCCATCGGCTCGTTCATGTTCCTCGGCCCCACGGGCGTTGGGAAGACAGAGCTGACCAAGGCGTTGGCCGGCTTCCTGTTCGACGACGACACGGCCCTCGTGCGCATCGACATGTCCGAGTACATGGAGAAGCACGCGGTGGCCCGGCTTATCGGTGCCCCACCCGGCTATGTCGGCTACGAGGAGGGCGGGGCGCTGACAGAGGCGGTGCGGCGGCGGCCCTACCAGGTCGTGCTGTTCGACGAGGTCGAGAAGGCGCATCCGGACGTGTTCAACGTCCTCCTGCAAGTGCTCGACGATGGGCGCCTGACGGACGGGCAGGGGCGGACGGTCGACTTCCGCAACACGCTGCTGATCATGACCTCGAACCTTGGGGCCGAATACCTCGTGAACCAGCCCGCCGGGCAGGACACGGAAGCGGTCCGGGACGAGGTGATGGGCGTGGTGCGCTCGCACTTCCGGCCGGAATTCCTCAACCGGGTGGATGAGATCATCCTGTTCCATCGCCTCAAGCGGGAAGAGATGGGGGCGATCGTGGAGATCCAGCTCGGACGGCTGCAGAAGCTGCTCGAAGAGCGCAAGATCACCCTCGACGTGGATGCGGATGCCCGGAACTGGCTCGCCGACAAGGGCTATGATCCCGCCTACGGGGCCAGGCCGCTGAAGCGGGTCATCCAGAAGAACGTGCAGGACCCCCTGGCCGAACAGTTACTCTCCGGGTCGATCCACGATGGAGAGCATGTGCCGGTCCATCTCGGCCCCCTGGGCCTGATGATCGGCGACGTCTCCGTCGGTGCCGAGCGCCGGCCGGCCGATGCCACTCTGAACTAAGCGCTAGAACGGCGCGACGCCTCCGGGCGCCGCGCCGTTTTTTTGAGTTGGTCGAGATCGCGGCTGACGCGGGCACCTCAGAACGAGGGTGGAGGGGTGGTCCACTCTCGAGGAGATGATCCTGCCATATGACGGCGACCTGTTCTCTCCGAGAGAGGTCGCGTCTTATCTTCGCCTGCGCAGGAATGCCTGGCGCTCGCCCTCCGCCCGCAGGGCTTCGGCTCGGATTCGCAGCAGGTCCCGTTGCGTCAGCAAGCCCACCAGGGCACCGCTCGCTGGATCGGTGACCGCAAGGCGCCCGCTTCCATCGGCCAGCATCACATCGAGGGCGTGGGACACCACGTCGTCGGGATGGACGACCGAAAGGTCGGCATCGGTCACGCGCGCAGACAGGGTTTCTCCCGCCGCCGCCTCGTCGTCTCCCGCCATCCAGAGCAGGACATCGGCCCGTGAGACGATGGCGACAGGCCGGCCGGCGGCATCGGTCACGGGATAGGCGTGATGCGCGCCGGCCTGGATCGCAGCAGCGGCCTCCGCGATCGTCAGGTTCCCGGCGAGGGTCTCGACCCGCACCGTCATGACGGCATTGACGCGGGTGAGTTCGTAGGCGTCGATCCCGTATTCACGGGTGACGTGCAGCCCGCGCCGGGCGATCTTCTCAGTCAGGATCGACCGCTTCAGCAGAAGGACGCTCACGGCGTAGGCCGCCATCGTGGCTGCAAGAAGCGGCGCCAGCGCGGCCGCATCGCCCGTGGCTTCGACGGCGAAGACGATGCCCGTAAGCGGCGCGGGCAGGGTGCCGCCGAGCATGGCCGCCATGCCGAGCATCGCCCAGAACCCATGTGCCCCGGGCAGCCACAAGCCGGCGAGGGAGCCGAACGCGCCGCCGAGGATCAACAGCGGCGCGAGCACGCCGCCGGACGTGCCGGACGCCAGCGCCACGAGCCAGATCACCGCCTTCACCGCGAGGATCGTGGCGACGGCGGCGACCGCCAAATGGCCGTCGAGGAGACTGCGGATCACGTCGTAGCCGACGCCGAGCGCCCGGGGCTCGATCAGCCCGCCGAAGCCGACCACGACGGCGCCGATGGCAGGCCACCACATCCAATGGACAGGAAGCCGCCGGAAGGCATCTTCCAGGCCGTAGAGCAAACGGGTGAGAAGGCCTGACAGCAACCCGCAGGCAACGCCGAGCAGGATGCAGGCCGGAAGGCCCCATGCGGGCAGAACCGGGTTGTCCGAGAACGGAAACAACGGGCCGGTCTCGAACAGGAACGGGCGCCAGATCATGGCCGTCGCCGCGGCCGCCGCCACGGGCACGAGGCTACGCGGGCGCCACTCGAACAGCAGCACCTCCAAGGCGAGGAGCACCGCCGCCACGGGGGTGGCGAAGATCGCTGTCATGCCCGCGGCTGCGCCCGAGACGAGGAGTGTCCGACGTTCGACGGCACTCAACCGGAAGAACTGCGCGTAGAGGGAGCCTATCGCGCCACCGGTGACGATGATCGGACCCTCCGCGCCGAACGGGCCACCGCTCCCGATGGCGATGGCCGACGACAGGGGCTTCAGGACCGCCACCTTGGGTGACATGCGGCTGCCCCCGATCAGGATCGCCTCCATTGCCTCCGGGATGCCGTGGCCCCTGATCTTCTCAGACCCGTACCGCGCCATCACCCCGACGATGACCGCCCCTATGACGGGAATCGCGACCATCCACGGGCCGCGGTGCGCCGCCGCGTGAGACGTGAGAGCCGTATCGAACCGCCCAAACCATACGAGGTTCGTCGTCAGGCCGATCAAAGCGAGCAGTACCCAAGCCGCAACGACCGCAGCCGATCCGACGATCACCGCCATGCCGGTCAGCAGCAGGATCCGCCGATCCACCCTGAAATCGGACAGAGTTCTTCGAACCGGGCGGCTCCCGGTCACTTTCACGGTCATATCGTCCATTCCTACCTCCTGATGAGGCAGATATATCGTATTACGATATATTCCAGTGCCGCAGAGGGGGAGGCTGGCATGAGCGCAACACGAAACGGGGAGGACGACGGCCTCTCGCAGGCGCAATACGCGTCGCTTGCCGCCTTCCGCTACTGCCTCCGCCGGTTCCAGGCCTTCAGCGAAGGAGAGGCCGCCAGGGCCGGTCTTCCAAGCCAGCAGCATCAGGCGTTGTTGACCCTTGCGGGACATGCCGGAAGCCGCCCCGCCACGGTGGGGTTGCTCGCCGAACAGTTGCTCATCGCGCCCCACACCGCCGCCGAACTGGTGGCACGCATGGTCGATGGCGGTCTCCTGACCAAGGCGCGCGGCGTGGAGGATCGCCGTCGCACCGAACTCAGCCTGACACCCCGTGCATCCGCACTCCTCCACGATCTGACCGCGGCACATTTGCGCGAGTTACGCGACCTCGGGCCGGCACTCGTCGGGGCGCTGGGTGCTGCTTTGACGGGAGCGGCCGAAAAACCGACGCAATCGCCGCCGACGACCCGAGCGTGAGCCTATCGATCACCTCTGCCGATGCTTGGCGGCGCTTTGCCCGCGATACGATCGTAGCCGGAACGATGGCCGGCCTCGCGATCATTGCGTTCATTGCATTCGCGGACCCCTACGGGTTGCGCGCCTCACCGGGGCATCCGCCCGGGCCGATCATCGATGCGAACCAGCGGCTTTCCTACCCGGCCATCGCCCGGGGCGGTGCCTTCGATGCGGCTGTCTTCGGCACTTCGACGGCGCGTCTCCTTGATCCCACCGCCCTCGACGCGGCCTTCGGCGCGAACTTCGCCAATCTGGCAGTGAACGCGGCGACACCCGATGAGCAGTTGCGCCTCGCAAGCCTTTTCCTCGCCCGCAGGCCGATCAGGGCGGTGCTGTTCGCTCTCGATGCGCCCTGGTGTGCGGCGAATCCGGCGCCCCGGACGGAGCATGCCTTCCCCGATTGGCTCTACGAGCCGGGTACCCCCTGGGGGGTCTTCCGGCAGGCCAACACCAGGGGGCTCATCGCGGCGGTGAACGCCGTGCGGATGCGCTTCGGCCAGGGGAGGCCGCGCATCCGCCAGGACGGCTATGCCGTCTTCACGCCCCCGGAGGCGAGTTACGACCTCACCCGCGCCCGGGCCCATATTGCGGCCGGCAGCGGCGATCCGAATGCCTCCGCCGACCCGCCCAATGCTCCGTTCCCGGCCCTCGACCGCCTCGAAGCAGCCCTGGCCTCCCTGCCGCCCGGGACGTTGAAACTCATTGCCTTCATGCCCGTCCATGCCCGCGCCCAGGGCCAGCCCGGCACGGCGACCGGTCTTCGCGAGGCGGCTTGCAAGGCGAAAGCGGCGGCCATCGGCGCGGCGCGGAAGGCCCTGGTGGTCGACTTCCGCCGCGCGTCCCCAGTGACGACGGCAGACACGAATTACTGGGATGCGCTGCACTACCGCCTGCCGATCGCGGCGCGGATCGTCGCCGGCCTGAAGGCCGCCGCGATCACCGGCGCCGACGATTCCGATGGCTTCTACCGGGTACTGGCCCGGTAGCGCGGTCGGCACGGTCTTTCACCACCACCGCCACCATTGTCATCCGCCGCGGTCATTGCGAGGCAGAGCCGAAGCAATCCATGGCGCGCCGCATCCGGACGAGGCAGTGCCGACTGGATTGCTTCGCTACGCTCGCAATGACGGGTGAGCGGCGGAAAAGGAGCGCGACAGTCTAAGAAGACGGCCTAAGCCTCCGCCGTGGACCGCTCCGCGCGGGCCCAACCCTCGCGGGTCTCGGCGCAGTAGTCGGCATAGCGTCCGTCGCGGATGGCGGCGCGGGCACCGGCCATGAGGTCCTGATAGTAGGCGAGGTTGTTCCACGTCAGCAGCATCATCCCCAGGATCTCGTTGGAGCGGACGAGGTGGTGGAGATAGGCACGGGAGTAGTCGCGGGCGGCCGGACAGGTCGATGCCTCGTCCAGCGGTTCCTTCGCCTCGGCCCAGCGGGCGTTGCGCAAATTCACCCGTCCGTGGCGCGTGTAGGCGAGGCCGTGCCGGCCGGCGCGCGTCGGCATCACGCAATCGAACATGTCGATACCCCGGGCGACGGCGCCCAGGATGTCATCCGGTGTGCCGACGCCCATCAGGTAGCGCGGCTTGCCCTCGGGCAGGTGCGGCGCGGTGGCCTCGATCATCGCGAACATCACAGCCTGCGGCTCACCCACCGCGAGGCCGCCGATGGCGTAGCCCTTGAGGTCGAGGTCCGCGAGGGCGCGGGCGCTCTCGACGCGCAGATCCGGCAGATCGCCGCCCTGCACGATGCCGAACATCGCCTTGCCCAGCTGCTCGCCGAAGGCGACCCGGCAGCGCTCGGCCCAGCGCAGGGACAGGTGCATGGCCTTCTCGATCTCGGTCCGCTCGGCGGGCAGGCGCACACACTCGTCGAGCTGCATCTGGATGTCCGACCCGAGCAATCCCTGGATCTCGATGGATCGCTCCGGGCTCATCTCATAGGCGGTGCCGTCGATATGCGAGCGGAACGTCACGCCGTCCTCGTCGATCTTCCGCAGGGCCGACAGCGACATCACCTGGAAGCCGCCCGAATCGGTGAGGATCGGCCCGTTCCATTGCATGAAGGCGTGCAACCCTCCGAGGCGGGCCATCCGCTCGGCTCCGGGTCGGAGCATCAGATGGTAGGTGTTGCCCAGGACCACGTCGGCGCCGAGGTCGCGGACTTGGTCCGCATACATGGCCTTCACCGTCGCGGCGGTGCCCACCGGCATGAAGGCCGGCGTGCGGATCGTCCCCCGCGGCATGGTGATCTCGCCGGTCCGGGCGGCGCCGTCCCGCCCGTGCAGGGAGAAGCCGAAGGCGGTTGCAGTCATGGGGCATCTCCGGGTGCGGCTGGGAAGAGCAGGCTCGCATCGCCGTAGGAGTAGAATCGGTAGCCCGTCGCGATGGCGTGGGCGTAGGCGGCGCGCATCGTGTCGAGGCCGGAGAAGGCCGAAACCAGCATGAACAGCGTCGAGCGCGGCAGGTGGAAGTTCGTCACGAGGGCATCGACTGCCCGGAAGCGGTAGCCCGGCGTGATGAAGATGTCGGTGGGGCCGGAGAACGGGGCGATCCAGCCGTCCTCGCCCGCGGCGCTTTCGAGGAGCCGCATCGCCGTGGTGCCGACGGCGACGATCCGTCCGCCGGCATCCCGCACGGCGTTCAGGGCTTCGGCCGTGGCGGAGTCGAGGTGGCCGACCTCGCTGTGCATCCGATGACCCTCGGTGTCGTCGGCCTTCACCGGCAGGAAGGTCCCCGCGCCCACGTGCAAGGTGAGGTGATGCCGGCCGATACCGGCTGCGTCGATGGCGGCCAAGAGCTCGGCCGAGAAGTGCAGCCCGGCCGTGGGCGCTGCCACGGCGCCGGGATCGCGGGCGTAGACCGTCTGGTAATCGCTGGCATCGCGGGCATCGGCCGGCCGCTTGCCGGCGATGTAAGGGGGCAGGGGCAGTTCACCGAGCGCCGCGATACGCTCGTCGAGGACGGGCCCGGCCACGTCGAAGCTCAGGATGACCTCGCCGGCCTCGCCCTTCTCGACCACGCTCGCCCGCAGAAAACTCGCTTCGCAGGGAACGCCGTCCGGTGCGTCGCCGAAGGTGATGACATCGCCGGGGGACAGGCGCTTGGCCGGGCGGGCGAAGGCCCGCCATCGGTCCGGCGCCTCGCGCAGGTGCAGCATGACCTCCGTCCGCTGCCCCGGTGCCCCGGGCCGGGTCCTGATGCCGCGGAGTCGCGCGGGAATGACGCGGGTATCGTTGAAGACGAGGGTGTCCCCGCGCCGCAGAAGCCCGGGGAGATCGCGAATCACGCGGTCGGCCGGTTGCGAGCCCGGTGCGACGACGAGCAGGCGTGACGCATCGCGGGGTTCTGCCGGCCGGAGGGCGATACTCGCTTCGGGCAGATCGAAATCGAAGAGGTCCACACGCATCGGCCGGTGCGTGCACCGAACGCCGCGGCGATTCAACAGGGGCCACCGCTACGCCAAAAAGAAACCCGCCACGGCGGGAAGCCGGGCGGGTCTCTCCGACAGTGCGTCGGACTGGATCAGCAGTCCTTGTCGGACATCTTGGTGGTGGAACCGGCAGCAGCGGCATTGTTCATCGCGCCGACAGTGCCGGGCGAAGCCGGCTGGTTGCCACCGGCCATGTTCTTCGAGCCCGGATCGGCCTTGTCAGCGGCCGACGTCCCGTCGGTCTTGGTCGGAGCCTGGGTCGCGCCCGCATTGTTCATGGCGCCGACAGTGCCCGGCGAGGCCGGCTGATTGCCGCCCGCGAGGTTCGCGCTCGACCGGTCCATGTCAGAGCTCTTCGGGTTCGATGCCTGCTGATCCGGCGACTTCGGCATGGCGGTGCCGGTGCTGCACGGGGAGGCAAACGCAGTGCCCGCGGTCATGGCAAGAATGGCAGCCGTCGCAATTACACGATTCACCTGCATCAGACGTTCCTCCAAGTTTGTAAGCGTCAGAGCAATGGCCGAATTTGACTTAAGTTCCGGGTGAATCTCTCCCGGGTGGCCGGGACAAAGAGGAAGCCTTGCCCCGCCGCCTTGCCGTCGGCCTGGCGACGGGGTACGGATCTGGCGCCGTGGATGGCCGTCGGGGTGTGGCGCAGTCTGGTAGCGCACCTGGTTTGGGACCAGGGGGTCGTAGGTTCGAATCCTATCGCCCCGACCATCCGCCGCAGCGCACAGTGCCAGGAGCTTTCAGACACCCATGCCGAGCGCCCGCATCTATCGCCCCGCCAAGGATGCGTCCCAATCGGGTCTTGCCCGGACGAAGCTATGGGTCCTGGTTTTCGACCAGACCAGCCCCCGCGAGACGGACCCGCTGATGGGCTGGTACGGCTCGAAGGACATGCTGCAGCAGGTGCGCCTGGAGTTCGACACGAAGGAAGAGGCGGTCGCCTACGCCCAGCGCGAAGGCATCACCTACCGGGTCGAGGAGCCGGGCAAGGAGACGGCGCGCAAGGGCCTCTCCTACTCGGACAACTTCAAGTTCAACCGCACGGCCCCCTGGACGCACTGAGCGCCTGTCAGCCTTGGTCTGGAGCCGCCGTCCGCTCGGTCGACGGGCGGAGCGGCCGTTACCCGCTCTTCCGGGCCTTCCAGTCCGGGTAGGGGGAAGGGCCCTCCGGCCGGATCTGCTCCAGCCGCATGGGCTGCTCGGCGAGGGGACGGCACAGTTCACCGTAGAGGTCCGCGCTGCCGACCCCGTATTCCTGGGCCTCCTCGGCGCTGAAGGCGAAAAAGCCCCGCTTGAACCCGGCGAGGCGCATGGCCGCATGGCACATCGGGCAGGGGCGGCCGCTGGCGTACATCACGCAATCCGAGAGGTCCTTCCGGCCAAGTATCCGGCTTGCCTCATGGATGGCGACCATCTCGGCATGGTCGGTCGCATCCTTCGTGAGATGGACGGTGTTGGCCGCCCGGGCGACCACGTGGCCGTCGCGCACGATGACTGCCCCATAGGGCGTGCCCCCTTCGGCGATGTTTGCCTGCGCGATGGCCACCGCCTCGGCCATGTACGTTTTGTGGTCTGCCATCGTGCCCTTCGCTCCGGTGTCGCTCAGGCCGAACGCGGGAGCGGAGGCGGGGTTCAGAAGGCGTAGCGGACGGTGCAGTAGGGCATCTCCGCCGCGAGCAGATCCTTGAACCGGGCGAGCCAGCGGCCTTTCCACCCGCTGCGGTAGCGAAGGTTGGTCTGGCCGCCCTCGGACACCTTGATCTCCTGGATATCCGGCCGCCACAGAAGGTCTTCCGCGCGGGGATGCCAGCCGAGATTGACATCGTGCAGTCCGGCATTGTGCGTGAGCATGATCACTTCGCAGCGCAGTTGTGCCTTCGAGGCCGCCGAGATCGTGCCGTCGATCTGCCTGAAGAGTTCACGCCATTCGTCCTCCCAGCCTTCGTAGAGGATCACCGGCGAGAAGTTGGCATGGACCTCGTAGCCCGCCGCTACGAAGTCATCGATGGCGGCGATCCGCTCATGAATCGGCGAGGTGCGGACATCGACGAGTTTCGCGATCCGCTCGGGCATCAATGAGAAGCGGATCCGCGTCCGGCCGCGGGGCTCGTAGGTAAGGAGGTCGCGGTTCACCGCTTTGGTGGCAAAGGACGCCTTGGCGTTGGGAATCTCGCGGAACAGGTGCACGAAATCACGTACACCGTCGTAGAGCGAGGCATCGACGGAGAGATCTCCATTCTCGCCGATATCGTAAACCCATGCCTGCGGATCGATGCTGTCGGGCTCCGGCAGCGGGCCTTGGCGCAGGGCATGCCGTCGGATGGCACCGCAAGCCTGTTCGGTATTCACGAATAGCGTTACCGGGTTCGCAAAGCCCTTGCGGCGGGGAACATAGCAATACGCACAGGCCATCGCGCATCCGTTGGATGTCGATGGCGCGATGAAATGGGCGCTGCGTCCATTCGGGCGCATGGATAGGCTTTTCTTCACGCCCAACACCAGAGTCGAGCGCTTGATACGAATCCAATCTTCGACGGAACCTTCATTGCCGTGAAGTTCCGGAATTTTCCAATGCGACGGAACGACGATCCGTTCGGCAGATCGATAGCGCGCAAGCATTGTCTGACCGTACGGGAAAGTCTCCACGGCCGGTTCGTAGAAAATCCGCTCGATCGAGATCAGTTCTCTGGGGAGCGGCATAGGCTACCTTGATACGCGGTCACAGGATAAGGCCAGTCTCGGCTTCGGCGATACGGGCCGCGACGCCGCACTCCGCCCGAGATTGCGGTCAATTTCTTTACCCGCCCCATGCAATAGACCGTTTGAGAAAGGGACTGGGTGATGGCCGCGGATGCACGCACCACCTCCACGCCGCCGGTCGGGTATGGGTCCGAGCCGGTGACGACGGACGCAGCATTGGATGGCGCCATCCGCCGGGATCAACTGGAGGCGGCACGCCACAGCATCCTTTGCGCCCTCGCCATCAATTGCCTTCTGGGCCTCGCATGCTTCGCCGTCGCCTTTCAGGCCGAGCAGGGAATGATCGGCGGCGTATGGTTCGCCCTGTCGGCCTGCGCCAACCTGTGGCGGGTCTACCTTTGCCGTGCCACCTGTCATGGGCTCGATGACGGGACCTCGCCTAGCCAGGGAAGCGCTATCGGAGCGATCAACCGGAGGCTGCGTTGGTCGACCATCGCCGCCCTGGCGTCGGGGTCCGTCTGGGCAGGCCTGCCGTTTCTCTGCGGCGGCTACACGTCGCCCCAGACGCTGTTCTACCTGACCGTGACCTGCGGAATCACAGCCGGCGCGGTCGGCTATGTGATCTCCTTTTCCCGGATCCCCATCGCCTTCATCACGCCGCCGCTGCTGTCGCCGACCGGTTGCCTCCTTGCGGTCGGGGGCTTCGATCATGTCTGCCTCGCCTTCACGGTGCTGATCTACCTCCTGGCCCTGGCGCGGACCTGCCGGGAGACGGAAGCAAACTTCTGCAGGACGAGCCGCCTGAAGAACGCGGCCAACGCCCTGGCGGAGCGGATGGCCGATCGCGCCACCAACGATCAGCTGACGGGGCTCCTCAACCGGGCCGGCTTCGCGGAGCAGGCGGAGCTGAACCCCGCCCCCTGCCTGATGATGCTGGACCTCGACGGATTCAAATCCGTCAACGACATCTTCGGGCACAAGAAGGGGGATGAGGTCCTGGGCGAGGTCGGACGGCGGCTGCTGGCCCATAGGCCCACCGCCGGCCTCGTCGGACGCCTGGGGGGCGACGAATTCGCGATCCTCTACGATCCCGCCCTGACGGGGATCCCCGTTCGCGCCCTGGCCGAGACCGTGATCGCGGCGATCGCGGAGCCTTTCGACACATTCGAGTCCGGTCGGGTCGGCGTCAGCATCGGCATTCACCTCGGCGGCACGGAGAGCCTGACCGAACGCCTCGTCTGTGCCGACGAAGCTCTCTATGTGGCGAAGTCCACCGGCCGCAATCGCTTCCACACCTTCGACGACACCCTGCGTGACCGCCTCGATATGCGCCGGGACGCGGAGCGGGACTTGCCCGACGCCCTCATGGAAGGGGCGGTCGAGCTGTGGTTCCAGCCGATCTACCGGGTCCATGACGGGGAGATGGCGGGGCTCGAAGCCTTGATCCGCTGGAAACACCCGCGGCACGGCTGGGTGCCGCCGCCGGAACTGATCGCCGCGGCGGCCGTCACCGGCCTGTCGGAGCAATTGCTCGGCTTCATCCTCGATCGCGTGTGCCAGATGAAGCTCGCCCTGTGCGAGCGGGGCGCCGACGCAGTCCGTATCGCCCTGAACGTGTGCCCACGGGAACTGGCCCAGGCCCCCCTGGATGAGATCATACTCGGCAAGCTCAGAGCCTTCGGCCTTCCCGCGGACGGGCTGGAGATCGAAGTCACGGAGGACACGGCCCTGGATGTCGCCGCGGTCTCCGAGAAGCTGGCCAATCTCTCCGCGGCGGGGATCAGCATCGCCATCGACGATTTCGGCGTGGGCTATTCGTCCCTGTCACGCCTGCGCCAGCTGCGGGTCAACCGTGTGAAGATCGACCGCAGCCTTGTCACGGGCCTGGGCGAGGCCGCCGACAAGCGGGGGCTCGTGCAAGCGGTGATTGATCTCGGCCGGGCGCTGAAGCTCGAAGTCGTGGCCGAGGGCGTCGAGACGCAATCCGATCTCACTGCCCTGCGTGCCATGGATTGCCCCTTCGCACAGGGCTACCACCTTGGCCTCCCCATGCGCGCGGACGACGTCCTGGACGCCGTGGCGCCGACGATCCTCAAGGTCGCCTGAAGGCGCGTCCCGCTTCAGCGGACGCTGTCGTCCAACCGCCGTGCCCGGCGGGCGCTCCGCCGATTAGCCTGGACCGAATCCGACCACAGGGTCGTGTTGCGACCCTCGGCGTCGGGGTACCGGCTCCGGCATCCGCCGGCCACCGCGCTGCCCTCGGCGTCCGCTGGGCTTATGGCGCAACCTCCCGCTGGTCCGCGTGCCGCCTGAGGAAGGCTGCGGCCTCGTCGAGGGAGGCCGTGGCCTCGGGCAGGAGGCGGTCGGCAAACTGCCACGCATGGGCCACCACCGGGAACACCCGCAGGCTCGCCTCGACGCCCGCGGCCTTCGCGCGTTCGACCATACGGACCGAATCGTCACGGAGCACTTCCCGGTCGCCCACGTGAAACAGGAGGGGCGGGAGGCCCGTGGGATCGCCATAGACCGGGGAGGCGAGGGGGACCCGCGGATCGCCCCCGCCGACGTAGAGCGGCGCGACGTCCGGGATCGAGCGGGAGGTGAACATGGCATCGCGCCATCCGTTCGAGACCCGCGATCCATCGACCGTCGTAAGGTCCGTCACGGGTGAGAACAGGCAGGCGGCGACGGGAAGGGGAACGCCCTTGTCCCGGGCGGCGAGCATCAGCGCCAGGGCGAGATTCCCACCCGCCGATTCGCCGGCGAGGCAGGCCGGGCCCGCGGCACGGAACGCAGTCCAGGCTGCCACGACATCGTTCAGTCCCGCCGGGAAGGGATGTTCCGGCGCCAGCCGATAATCCGGGGCGAAGACCGTGAAGCCCCGCCGCGCGAAGGCGCCCGTGACAGGACGGTGGGTCTTCGGCGAGCAGGCGACGAAGCCTCCGCCGTGGACATAGAGCAACCGGTGCGGCGCATTCCCGGAAACGGGGCGCACCCACTCCCCCGGTATGCCGCCGAGGCTGCCGGGCTCGAAGGTCGCGTCCTTTGGGTCGGGGAAGGTGGCACCCCCAAGGATGCGGCGCACGTCCTCGACGCCCCCCGCCGCCGCCAGGGGCGCCTTCACCCGGCGACGGACCATCCAGGCCCCTATATGCGCGCGAAGGCTCGCCATCTCACACCTTTCCGCCGGACAACCGGGTGATCGCCGACCAGTAGGCGGCCGGCATGAGTCTCTGGATGAACGCCGCGTTGCGGGCATCCTTGCCGATGACGATCCGCGGTGCCCGGCGCTCGATGCCCTGGACGATCGCCGCCGCCGCCTTTTCCGGAGGGAGGGTCAGCAGTTTCTCGAATGCGATCCGGCCCGTCTCGGCGGCATGGCGCATCGTTTCGGCCACCTCCGGGTCGTCGGGGAGGCGCGGGTTGCGCGCGTTGCGGGCGATGGAGGTCGCTACCCCTCCGGGATGGACGACGCTGACCCCCAGACCCGTCCCCGCAAATTCATGGCGCAGGGATTCGGTGAAGCCGCGTACCGCGAACTTGCTGGTGCAGTAGGCCGCCTGCCCCGGCGGGGCGATCAGGCCGAACAGGCTGGAGATATTGACGATCTGCGCCGCCGGGCGCGCCCTCAGCATCGGCAGGAAGGCGTGGCACATCCTCACCACCGCCCGCAGGTTGACGTCCAGGACCCATTCGAAATCATCGAGATGAGTCTCGTCGAACCGCCCGCCGAGGGCGACGCCTGCATTGTTGACGAGGAGATCGAGGCGTCCGAACCTTTCGGCGACGGCGGCGGGCAAGGCGGCGATGGCATCCGCATCCGCAAGGTCAACGACGTGGTGATCCGTGGCGGCGCCGGCGGCGGCGGTCCTGGCCGCGACGGCCGAGAGGCCCTCGGCATCGCGGTCGACGAGAACGAGGGAGCAGCCCCGGCCGGCCAGGGCAGCGGCCAGGGCCGCACCGATCCCGCTCGCGGCACCCGTGACAAGGGCGACGCCTCCCGCCAACCGGAACTTCTCGGCCAAATTCCACCCCTGGACTTCGTCCGGCTTTGCCGGTTGCGGGGGGTGATAGCCGAACGCGCCCGGCGGCGCACATACGAAAAACGCCGCCCCCCTGAAGGAGGCGGCGCCCAGAGACCAGACGGTCGCGGTCGACTTAGTTGAAGGTGTCGATCTCAGCGGACTCGTAGCTGGTGACTTCCATGCCGACGCAGATCTCGGACACGACGGGAGCAGACCAAGCCATTGTAATTCCTCCTAGAAGACTTCGGGTGGGGTGAATGTCGACAACTTACGGGCGATCCGGGGATCGCAGTCCGCTCAGTTGAAGGTGTCGATCTCGGCCGACTCGTAGCTGGTGACTTCCATGCCGACGCAGATCTCGGACACAACGGGGGCAGACCAAGCCATCTGAACCATCTCCTGCAATTGAACCTACCGGCCAGACACGCCGATCGGCGCCGAGGACCGGATGAACTCGCTGTCGGACCTCGGTGGGCGTCCGGTCCGGTGCAACCGGCCGTCCGTCTCCGTGCCCTGCGATATGCAAGATATAACCGTTTGTTGGGGCGCAATACAAGCGGGCGCTATGCTTATATTTCTCATAGCACAGCCGTCTCGACAAGGGACCGTGGCGATTTGCCGGGACACGGTTGGAGGCGGCGTTCCGCAAAAGCCGCAGCCTCCCGCGACATCGCCACCGGCGGTGGGTTTACGCTTGACGGATGCAATCGACCGGCGCACGACGCACCCGTGCAGCGACGCTCCGGCGGGGCTGCGCTCCCACCAGCTCAGACCAGTGAAGCGACGTGCCCGACCGATCGTGCCTGCCGCACCCGGCAATGCGCCGTCGCTCCCTCTGAGCCGCCGAAGGGCCGGCCCCGCGGGATCGATCCGCGGCTCGGGAGCGGCCTGACATCCAGCGGCGCGCCGCCTCGTCCCATGAGGCGCGTCATGAACGAGATGGCTCCCTTCGACACCCGCGTCGAACCTGCAGCTTTGGCCGCGCGCTTGGCCGACGAGCGTGCGCCCGACATCGTCGAGGCGCTGAACGCCGAGGCGCCCGAAGTGGCCACGGCGATCCTCCTCGGTTTGCCGATGGAGCGGGCGATCGAAGTGCTCGATCAGCCCGAGCTGGAATGCGCCAGCGAGATCATCGAGATGCTGCCCCGGGACCGGGTCGCCTCGTTCCTGTCGGGCATGTCGGCCGACCGGGTGACCGACATGTTCCGCGAGATCGAGGAGCCAGGCCGGTCGGACCTCCGCGCCAGGCTCGATGCCGAGACCCGCGGCGCCGTCGATCGTCTCTCGGCCTATGGCGAGGAAACGGTGGGCTCGCTCATGACGACGGAGTTCGTCACGGTGCCGGGCACCTGGACCGTCGGGCAGACCCTCGAATACTGCCGCCACGTGGAGAAGACCCGCGAGACGATCTACTCGATCTTCGTGCTCGATCCCCGCACCCGGGCCCTGACCAAGGCGGTGCCCCTGCGCCGGCTGCTCTCCGGAAATCCCGAGGACAACGTCCTCACGGTGGCGCCGGGGCGGGCACCGCTCGCCGTCTCGCCAACGGCGAGCCGCGACGAGGCCGCCCGACTGATCTCCAAATACGATCTCCTCGCCCTGCCCGTGGTGGACGCGGTCGGCCACGTCATCGGCATCGTCACCGTGGACGACATGATCGACGCGATGGTCGAGAAGCAGACGCAGGAGGTGCAGCGCTTCGGCGGCATGGAAGCCCTGCCCGAGCCGTACATGGATATCGGCTTCCTCACGATGATCCGGAAGCGCGCCGGCTGGCTCTGCGCCCTGTTCCTGTCGGAGATGCTCACCGCCTCGGCCATGCAGGGATTCGAGGGAGAGCTGGAGAAGGCCATCGTCCTGACCCTGTTCATCCCGCTGATCATGAGCTCCGGCGGCAACTCCGGTTCGCAGGCGACCTCCCTCCTGATCCGCGCCCTCGCGCTTCAGCAGGTGCGCCTGCGCGACTGGTGGAAGGTGGCTCTTCGCGAGCTTCCCACAGGCTTGGTCCTCGGCGCGATCCTCGGGGTCATCGCCGTCATCCGCATCGTGGCGTGGCAGAAACTCGGCCTCTACGATTACGGCGAGCACTGGCCGCTGGTGGCGGCCACGGTCGGCGCGGCGCTGGTGGGGATCGTGACCTTCGGCTCCCTCGCCGGCTCGATGCTGCCCTTCCTGCTCCAGCGCATCGGCTTCGACCCCGCGACGGCCTCGGCGCCCTTCGTGGCGACGCTCGTGGATGTCACCGGGCTCGTCATCTACTTCTCGGTGGCGCTGCTGATCCTGCGGGGTACGCTGCTGTAGGCTGGCCCCCGGCGAGGCGGGATTACACCGCCTCCGCCAGCCGCTTGCGCTGCACCTTGCCGTTCGCCGTGCGGGGCAGGGCGTCGAGGAAGCGGATCTCCCGCGGGCGTTTGTAGGCGGCGAGGCGCTCGGCGCACCATGTCAGCAGCGCCTCCGCATCGGGGGTGGCGCCGGCCTGCAGTACGACGAAGCCGCAGATCACCGACACGTCGGCCCGGACCGGCAGTTCGGCCACGCCGACTTCCGCCACCGACGGATGCGCGCCGAGGACCACCTCGACCTCGTTGGGCGAGACCCGGTAGCCCATCGCCTTCATCAGATCGTTGTTGCGCCCCTCGAACCAGAGGTAGCCATCCGCATCGAACCGGGCGAGGTCGCCGCCGACGAACCACTCGCCTCGCAGCACCTCGGCCTCCTCCTCGGGACGGTTCCAGTAGCCGAGCATCAGTGCCGGCTCGGACCGGTGGACGGCGAGCAGCCCGCTCTCGCCGGCCGGCAGGGGTTCGGGGGGACCTTCGACCGGCAGGATCGCCACCCGGCGGCCCGGCTGGGGCTGGCCCGGCGAGCCCGGCCGGACCGGGATCGTCGGCCCGCTGGAGATGTAGGTGGAGATCTCGCTCATCCCGAGGGCTTCGTAGAGCGGCTTGCCGGTGGCCGCCGTCCAGGCGTCCAGCAACTCGACGGAGAGCGGCTCGCCGGCGGTACAGCCATGCCGGAGGCTGCGCAGGTCGTGGGAGGGCAGGTCGCCGTATTTCAGGATCTGCCGGTAGAGGGTCGGCACCGCGGCGAAGATCGTCGCACCGTAGCGACCGATGAGTCGGGGCCAGACGCCGGGATCCCGCGAGCCGTTATAGAGCACCGCCGTCGCCCCCACCGCCCAGGGGTCGGACAGGCCGACGCCGAGGGTGTAGGTCCAGTTCATGGTGCCGGCATGCAGCATCACGTCCTGCTCGGTGATGCCGATCCAGTGGTCCAGCATCGGTCGGCGCCCGTATGTCGCCCGGTGGCCGTGGAGAACACCCTTGGGGCGGCTCGTCGTGCCGGAGGTGTAGATCAGCATCGCCGGGTCGTCGGCGGCGGTGTCGGCGTAATCCGCCAGGGGCTCGCCCGCCTTCAGCGCCGCGATGGCGGCCCCGTCGAGCACGATCCGCCCACCGAGGGCGCCCGGATCGACGGCGCACCCGCCCGCCAGGGCCACCGCTGCCGTGCCGGAATTCTCCATGAGGAAGGCCGCCTCACCCTCGGTCAGCTGCGGCGAGGAGGGCAGGGAGATCAGGCCGGCGGCCATCGCCCCGAAATGCAGCAGCGCATAATCCGCATCGTTGCCCATGCGGATCATCACCCGGTCCCCCGGCCTCAGGCCGAGCCGGAGAAGGCCGGCCGCGATGCTCCGTACCGCCCGGTCGACCTCGCCGAAGGTCAGGCGGGCCTCCGTCCCATCGCCGACCAGGATCAGCGCGGTCTTCTCTGGCCGCAGGCGGGCATTCTCGCCGATGCAGTAGCGGGCCGCATTGAAGCGGGCGGGCGGATGGCGGGTGTCGGACAACGTTCGTTCCCTCGTGAGGGCGGTTTTGCTCCCGTGTTCCGCGTGGCCGGCTTTCCCGTCAACCCACGCGAAGGGTCGGCGCGGCGGATGGCCAGAGGCCCTGGTGTGGCCGGCGCCGTGCCACAGGTGAGGGTGATCGCACCGATCCCCGGAGACACACCGTATGGCTTCGAACCCGACGCTGACCTTGAACGATGGACGCGCGATCCCGCAGGTGGGCTACGGCTGCTGGCAGATCCCCGACGAGCAGGCTCCCGACCTCGTCGGCCAGGCCCTCAAGGCGGGTTACCGGCTGATCGACACGGCGGCCGCCTACGGCAACGAAGTCGGCGTCGGCAAAGGCCTGCGGGAATCCGGCCTGCCCCGGGAAGACATCTTCCTGACCACCAAGATCTGGAACGACCGGCAGGGTCCCGATGCCGCCAAGGCCTTCGAGGAAAGCCGGCTGAAGCTCGGGCTCGATTACATCGACCTGTACCTCATCCACTGGCCCTGTCCGCAGCGGCGGCTGTTCGTGGAGACCTGGAAGGCGATGATCGCGCTCCGGGAGGAGGGCAAGGTGAGATCCATCGGCGTCTCGAACTTCACCGACGAGCATCTGGCCATCCTCGTCGGGGAGACGGGCGTGACGCCGACGGTGAACCAGATCGAGCTTCATCCCTACTTCCAGCGGACGGATGCCCGCGCCACGGACAAGACTCGCGGCATCGTGACCGAATCGTGGAGTCCCCTCGGTCGCGGCCAGGAACTGAAGGATCCGGTCATCGACGCGATTGCGAAGGCGCATGGCAGGACGCCGGCTCAGGTGGTGCTTCGCTGGCACGTTCAGATCGGCTGCGTGGTGATCCCCAAATCGGCGAACCCCCATCGCATCGTCGAAAACATTTCGCTGTTCGATTTTGAGTTGAGCGACGATGATATGAAGAAAATCGACGCGCTCGACAGGGATGACGGTCGCATCGGGCCGGACCCAGCGACCTTCTGCTGAAGTTCCCGCCATTGCAGATTGTCTGACGTCCGCGCGTGTCTTTGGGTTGCTTCGCTTCGCTCGCAAAGACGGTTCGAGATGCCAGGAAAAACCCTGGCGCCACCGTGAATGAAGCGAAGCGATCCGGGGCCGCACGCCGTCCGCTGGAATGTCCGCCATGCCGCAGCGCACCCTGACAAACGCACCGCAAAACATTTATGCTCAAGTCTAGCATATCTAGACAGGGGCGATCCGGGCTCATAAGTTAGACGGCACAATGCTCAAAGTGAGCATAATTGGAGGACGCCATGTCGGCGACCATCGCGCCTGTCTCCCGGATGCCGGGGGCCCTTCCTCTGCCCGACCTGTATGCGCGGGTGAGCCGTCATGTCCCGGCGATCGAGTGGCCGGCCCTGGCGCCCGACATCGAGGCCATCCTGCGCCTGAAGCGGGAACGGAATGCGGTGATCCTGGCGCACAACTATCAGGCGCCGGAGATCTTCCACACGGTGGCGGACATCGTCGGCGACAGCCTCGCCCTGGCCCGCGAGGCGGTGAACGTCAATGCGGACGTCATCGTGCTGGCCGGCGTCCACTTCATGGCCGAGACGGCCAAGCTCCTGAACCCGTCGAAGACGGTGCTGATCCCGGACATGGGCGCAGGCTGCTCGCTCGCCGATTCCATCACCGCCGAAGACGTGCGCGCGCTCCGCCGGAAGTACCCTGGCGTGCCGGTCGTGACCTACGTCAACACCTCCGCTGCCGTGAAGGCGGAGTCGGACCTGTGCTGCACCAGCGGCAATGCCGTGCAGGTGGTGCGCTCGCTGAATGCCCCGCGTGTCCTGATGATCCCGGACGAGTTCCTGGCGCAAAACGTCCAGGCCGAGGTGCCGGAGGTCGAGATCCTGACCTGGGCCGGGCACTGCGAGGTGCATGAGCGCTTCACGCCGGCCGATATCCGCGACGTACGCGAGAGCTATCCCGGCGTCACCGTCATCGCCCATCCGGAATGTCCGCCGGATGTCGTAGCGGAATCCGACTTCTCCGGCTCGACGGCGATGATGATGGATTTCGTCGTCCAGAAGCGGCCGTCGCAGGTCGTCCTCGTCACCGAATGTTCGATGGCCGACAATATCGCGGCGCAGAACCCGGATATCGAGTTCATCAAGCCCTGCAACATGTGCCCGCACATGAAGCGGATGAGCCTGCGCAACATCCGTCGCTCGCTCGAGACCTTGACCCACGAGGTCACCGTCGATCCCGCCCTGGCCGACCGGGCCCGGGCGGCGGTGGAGCGCATGCTGGCAGTGAGGACGCGATGAACGCCTTCTCCCGCAACCCGGCGGACCGGGTCGTCGTCGTCGGAGGCGGCGTCGCCGGCCTCAGCACTGCCCTGCGCCTCGCTCCGCGCCCGGTCACCCTCGTGACCGCAGCGTCCCTCGGCCTCGGCACCGCGACGGGCTGGGCGCAGGGGGGCATCGCCTCCGCCATGGCCGAGGACGATTCGCCCGCCCTGCACGCCGCCGATACCGGCGTCGCGGGCGCCGGCCTGACCGAGCCGGACGTCGCCCTGCGCATCGCCGCGGAGGGTCCCCGGCTGATTGATTGGCTCGTCGGCCTCGGCGCGCCGTTCGATCGCACCGAGGACGGCGCCTTGGCGCTCGGTCTTGAGGCGGCCCACAGCCGACGCCGGATCGTGCGCGCCGGCGGGGACTCGACCGGCGCCCGGGTGCTCGAAACCCTGGTGCGGGCGGTCCAGACCGCCCCATGGATCGAGGTCGTCACCGCAGGCGTGACCGATCTGCTTCGCGACGAACACGGCGCCGTCGCCGGCGTCGTGGCGGAAAGCGACGGGGCGCGTTTTCGCATCCTGGCCCGGGCGGTGGTCCTGGCCACGGGTGGCCTCGGGGGCCTCTACGCCTCGACGACGAACCCGCCGGGCGCCACCGGCCGCGGGCTCGCCCTGGCGGCTCGCGCCGGCGCGGTCATGCGTGACATGGAGTTCGTACAGTTCCACCCCACCGCCATTGCCGCCGGCCGGGACCCGATGCCGCTGGCCACCGAAGCCCTGCGGGGGGAGGGCGCACGGCTCATCGATGAAACCGGCGCCGCCGTGATGGCCGGCATCGCCGGGGGCGACCTTGCCCCCCGGGACGTCGTGGCACGGGGGATCTTCCAGGCCCTGCAGCGGGGGCGGACGGTCTATCTCGATACCAGGGGCGCCCTGGGCGCCGCGATGCCGACCCGGTTTCCGACGGTGGCGGCCCTCTGCGCCGCCGCCGGCATCGACCCGGCCGTGCAGCCGATCCCGGTGCGGCCGGCGGCCCACTACCACATGGGCGGCGTGAAGGTGGATTCCGTCGGCGCTTCCAGCGTCCCGGGCCTGTACGCCTGCGGCGAAGTCTCCTCGACGGGGCTGCACGGGGCGAACCGCCTCGCCAGCAACTCGCTGCTCGAAGGGCTCGCCTATGCCGGGTTCATCGCGGACGGGCTCGAGGCGCCGCCTCCTTCCCGGATCGTGCCCGAGACCGCCGCGCCGCGCGTCGGCTCCGATCTCCCCGGGATCCGCGCACTGATGGAGACCCATGTCGGCGTGGTCCGCGAGGCGGACGGGCTCGCGGCAGCGGAGGCGCAGCTCGCGCCCCTTGCCGCGACCTGCGATGCGGCCCTCGTGGCGTCCCTCATCGCGAAGGGGGCACTCGCCCGTCAGGAAAGCCGGGGTGGCCACTGGCGCAGCGACTATCCCCATCAGGCACCCGCCCGCCATACCGAGACCGTCCTCGACCGCGCCGGCATCCCCGCGCTCGCAGAGTGAGAGGCTTCACGTGACCGAGATCCTGCCCCTGCCGCGGCTCCTCGTGGAGCCGATCGTCCGCGCGGCCCTCGTCGAGGATCTCGGCCGGGCCGGCGATATCACCACGGACGCCATCGTGCCGCCCGGCGCCCGGATGAAGGGCGTCATCGCCGCCCGGCAGCCGGGGGTCATCTCCGGCACCGATGCGGCGGCCATCGCCTTCGCCCTCATCGACCCTGCGGTGAGCGTCGAGGTCGAGCGCGGCGACGGGACCCGCGTCGCGCCGGGGGACGTCGTCCTGCGCCTCGATGGCCCAGCGCGGGCGATCCTCACCGCCGAACGGGTCGCACTGAACCTGCTCTGCCGGATGTCCGGCGTCGCCACCGCCACGAACGGCCTCGTGGAGGCGGCGCGGCCGCACGGCAAGGCGGCCATCGTGTGTACCCGCAAGACCACGCCCGGCCTCCGCTCCCTGGAAAAGCACGCGGTGCGCGCCGGCGGCGGCTCGAACCACCGGTTCGGCCTCGACGACGCGGTGCTCATCAAGGACAACCACATCGCCGTAGCCGGGGGCGTCCGCGCCGCCATCGAGCGGGCGAAGAGCCGGGCGGGCCATCTCGTGAAGATCGAATGCGAGGTGGACACCCTCAACCAGCTTGAAGAGGCGCTGTCCGTGGGTGTCGATGCGGTGCTCCTCGACAACATGGATCCGGCGACCCTCGCCCGGGCCGTGACCATGATCGACGGCCGCGCCCTCACCGAGGCGTCCGGCCGGATCACCCGGGAGACGGTGGGCGCCGTGGCGGCCTCCGGGGTGGACCTGATCTCCTGCGGCTGGATCACCCACAGCGCCGCGATCATCGACCTGGGCTTGGACGCGGCCTGACAAGGCCACTGTCGTCATTGCGAGCGTCAGCCAAGCAATCCAGCGGGCACTGTCTCACCCGGATGGGGGGCGCCCTGGGTTGCTTCGGCTCCGCCTCGCGATGACGGTGCCGTGCCGCAATGACGGGTGCGGAGCACGGCATTGAAAACCGCCACGCCCGCGCGCATATGCCCGGCGCATTTTCTTCAAACCAACTGGAGGTTCTTCCCGTGAGCGAGACGATCGAGCGGCATGAATTCGGCGCGGAGGTCGGGCGCCTCCTCGACCTCGTCGTGCACGCGCTCTACTCCGACCGCGAGATCTTCCTGCGTGAACTCGTCGCCAATGCCGCTGACGCGATGGACCGGCGGCGTTTCGAGGCCCTGACCAGTGCGGCGAGCGCCCTGCCGGCAGACGCCAAGGTCCGGATCAATCCCGACAAGGCCACCCGCACCCTGACGATCTCCGACGCCGGCATCGGCATGGGCAAGGACGACCTTGCGTCGAGCCTCGGCACCATCGCCCGGTCGGGCACCCGCGTCTTCTCCCAGACCCTTGAGGCTGCCAAGGCCGAGGACCGGCCGAGCCTGATCGGCCAGTTCGGCGTCGGCTTCTACTCGGCCTTCATGGTGGCCGACCGGGTCACCGTCACCTCCCGCAAGGTCGGTACCGACGAGGCCTGGACCTGGGCGTCCGAGGGCCAGGGCAGCTACACCCTGGAGCCGGGCACCCGCGCCGAGCCGGGGACCGACATCGTCCTCCATCTGAAGGAGGACGCGGAGGAGTATCTCGAGCCCCACCGGCTCGATCACCTCGTGCGGAAATGGGCGGACTTCATCACCGTCCCCGTGGCCATCGTCCGGGACGGTCAAGATGAAGCGGCCAACCAGGGCACCGCCCTTTGGCGCAAGCCGAAATCAGAGATCACCGAGGAACAGTACGCCGAGTTCTACCGGACGATCGGCATGAACTTCGACAAGCCCTGGGCGACGCTGCACTGGCGGGCCGAGGGTCAGCTCGAATTCTCCGCGCTGCTGTTCGTGCCGGGGATGAAGCCGTTCCAGCCCCTGGAGAACGATCGCCAGAGCAAGGTGCGCCTGCACGTCCGGCGCATGTTCATCACCGATGAGGCCGAGCTTCTGCCGTCCTGGCTGCGATTCGTGCAGGGCGTGGTCGACACCGAGGACCTACCCCTGAACGTCTCCCGCGAGATGCTGCAGACCACGCCGGCCCTGGCGCGGATCCGCAAGGCCGTGACCGGCCGCGTCATCACGGAACTGACCAACCGCGCCAAGAAGGGCGAGGACTACGAGAGCTTCTGGGAGAATTTCGGCCCGGTGCTCAAGGAGGGCCTCTACGAGGATTTCGAGCGCCGCGCCGAGATCGCGCCGCTGCTGCGCTTCCGTTCTTCGTCGGTCGAAGGCTGGACCTCGCTGGCCGATTACGTCTCGCGGATGAAGGATGGGCAGGAGGCGATCTACTATCTCGTTGCCGACGACCAGGAGGCCCTGAAATCCTCCGCCCAGCTCGAAGGCTTCCGGGCACGGGGGCTCGAAGTGCTGCTGTTGTCCGACCATGTCGATGCCTTCTGGCCGGACCAGCTGGGCACGTTCGAGGGCAAGGCCCTGCAATCGGTGACGAAGGGCAATCTCGACCTGTCGAAGTTCGCCCCCGAAGGCAGCGACTTGGAGCCGGTGGAAGGCATCGATGCCTTCGTGGCGGCCCTGAAGACGGCGTTGGCCGACGAGGTGTCCGGCGTGCGGGTGACCGACCGGCTGGTCGACAGCGCCGTGGTCCTCTCGGCGGGCGGCGCCGGGCCTGACCTTCAGATGCAACGGCTCCTCCGGCGGGCGGGTCGGGCTGGCATGGGCAAGCCGGCCCTGGAGATCAACCCGCGCCACGCGCTGATCCGCTCCCTGGCCGCCTCGTCCGAATCAGATGTGACCGAGGCCGCCGGAATGCTCTTGGACCTCGCGCGGATCCAGGACGGCGACAGCCCCCGGGATCCGGCGGCCTTCGCCCGAAAGGTCGCTTCCGCCCTGGCGACCCGTCCTCACGGGGCCTGACTACCGAGATCGCGTGACGGGGCGCACCTTCCGCGGCCCGTCACGATTGATCATTCGGAAACGTGGGAGCCATAACTTCGCCACTGGTCGGGATCATCCCGGTCGAACGCGCGGGCGCGGTGGGGGCCGCAGGCGCATTCTCACTCCACGGCGCGGATCTCGATCCGGCCCATCGGACGCGGCATGAAACTCGTCGAGGCTGAAGCCGGCAATGGACAGGCTGTCGCGGCAGCGCGCAGCCGTGTGCATGCCCACGCCTACCGCCATAGCAGCCGCGTGCGGCGGCTCCGGCGACTGATTCCCATCGTGGCCGGCGGCTCTACGGCCGTCCTGCTCGCCTATCTGTTCAATCCCTTCGCGGCCGGTGTCTCCGGTATCTCCGTCGGCCCGGTCACGGTGGCGGGCTCGAAGGTGAAGATGGAGAATCCGCGCCTGTCCGGTTTCCGGAAGGGCAACCGCGCCTACGAGGTGACGGCGGAGGCCGCGTTGCAGGACGTGCGCAAGCCGAGCCAGATCGAATTGCAGCAGATGCGCGGCCATATCGCGACGGACGAGCAGGGGGGCATCGCCCGCCTGTCGGCGGTGTCAGGCCTGTTCGACAGCGCCCGTGAGGCCCTCGACCTCAAGGACGACATCCGGGTTTGGACAGACAAGGGCGAAGAGGCCAAGCTGCGCACGGCCGCCATCGCCTTCAAGACCGGCTCGATCGTCTCAAAGGATCCCGTTACGGTCACGACCGCCAAGGGCACCGTCGATGCGGATGGCCTCGACGTGGTGGAGAACGGCAAGGTCATTTCATTCATCGGCAACGTGCACGTGAACATTCATCCCGACAGCGCGGACAAGCCGAAGGAGGATAAGCTCAAGGGTCCGATCCTCACCTCTGACGCGGATCCGGTGGAGCGCCGGCCATGAGGGCCCTGCGCCACTGCGCGGCATTGGCCGTCTGTCTGACGTTCGCGGCGCCCGCCTTCGCCGAAAAGTCCGCCGGCAAAACCGATTCGGCCTTCGGCAACATCGGCGGCGGCGGCAAGGAACCGATCAAGATCGACGCCGACCGGCTGGACGTGTTCGACAAGGAGAACAAGGCGATCTTCGCCGGCAACGTCGTAGCCGTGCAGGGTGAAAGCACCATCCGCTGCTCGACCATGACCGTCTACTACAAGCGCGGCAAGGAGCAGGGCGCCAAGGAGGCGGGGGCGAAGGATGCGGCCGATGAGGCCGCCCCGAAGAACCCGGCCGAAAACGGCATCAAGAAGGTCGACTGTGCCGGCCCCGTGACGGTGACGCAGAAGGATCAGGTCGCCACGGGCGACAACGCGGTGTTCGACCAGGACGCGAAGCGCATCGTCCTGACCGGCAACGTGGTCCTGAGCCAGTGCCAGAACGTGACCCGCGGACAGCGCCTCGTCTACGACATGGCGTCCGGCCGGGCGAACATGGACCCGGTGGCCGGCGGGCGTGTCTCGGCCATGTTCGTGCCGGGGGAGAAGTCCGACGGCAAGGACACCAAGAGCAAGGGCTGCTCCGCACCGCCGGCGAAGCCGCGGGCGCAGGCCAATTGAGCAGCGCCGTGGCATTCGAGGCCGGGACGGCGGCCGCCCGCCGCCCGCCGCTACTCGGGCGGCTGTTCGGCCGCAAGGGCGGGGTGCCAACGGCGGTACCCCAGGCCGGCATGGCCGAGCCGGCGGCTGAGGGGGGCACGGGAATCCTCAGCGTCCGCGGCCTGCGCAAGAGCTACGGCGCGCGCACCGTCGTGCACGAGGCCGGGCTGACGGTCCGTACCGGTGAGGCGGTGGGTCTGCTCGGGCCGAACGGCGCCGGCAAGACGACCATCTTCTACATGATCACCGGCCTTGTGGTGGCCGACCGCGGCGAGATCTCCCTCGACGGCCTGCCCATCACCCACCTTCCCATGTACCAGCGGGCGCGCCTCGGCATCGGTTACCTGCCGCAGGAAGCCTCGATCTTCCGGGGCCTCTCGGTCGAGGACAACATCAAGGCGGTGTTGGAGGTCGCGGAGCCGAACCGGCACGAGCGGGCGCGCAAACTCGAGTCGTTGCTCGAAGAGTTCGATATCGCCCGCCTGCGCAAGTCGCCCTCGATCGCCCTGTCGGGGGGTGAGCGGCGGCGCTGCGAGATCGCCCGGGCGCTTGCCTCCTCGCCGACCTTCATGCTCCTCGACGAGCCCTTCGCCGGCATCGACCCCATCGCCGTGGGCGACATCCAGGATCTCGTGAAGCACCTGAAACAGCGCGGCATCGGCGTGCTGATCACCGATCACAACGTCCGCGAGACGCTAGGGCTGATCGACCGGGCCTACATCGCCCATTCCGGCCGCATCCTCACCGAGGGCACGCCGGAGGAAATCGTGGCGAACCCCGAGGCGCGGCGCCTGTATCTCGGCGAAGACTTCCGCCTTTAACAGACGCCCGGGAGGGCCCCTCAGCCCTTCCAGTTCTTGAGGGCGGCGAAGGGGCTGTCCGACCCCGCCGGCTTTTCCGGATTGAGGACCGGCTCGACCTGGGCGATGGCATCGGCGAGGGAGAAGGCGGAGCCGCTCTGCAGCCGCCCCCCGGCCGCATCCCGGTGCCCGCCGCCCCGGAACAGACGCGCGCCGTCGAGGGCGGTCCCATCCACCGAACGGAACGACAGGGTGCCGACCCGCTGAACGTTGACGACCCGCTTCGTCCGGCCCGCTTCCATGATCCGGTCGGACACCCGCTGGAACATCCCCGAATCCAGGCCGAAGGAGAGGAGAGTACCGTCCTTCAGGGGACGGAACAGGGTATCCGACCGCGCCAGCGCCCGGGCGAGGCGGGAGCGCGTGGTCATGCGAGAATCGTCGTCCGGGGCATCGGCGAGGAGTTCGTCCACGATGCGCGTGCGGATGCCGACGGCATCCCGTTCGAGCTCGGCCGGGCTGGCGCCCTCCCGCAACCGGGCTCCGGCGGCGAGGAGCAGGGCCGAGACGAAACGGTCGTGCCAGGGGTGGCCCGGTGGGATCAGGTTCGTCGCGTTGTCCCAGAAGATCTCGTCGAGCGCCGTACCGCCGGGGAAGGCCGGCGATTCCTTGCGCCAGAGGTCGAGGGCATCGACGGCGGTGATCATGGCCGCGAGGTCTTCGGCCCTTTCCGGCTCATGCGTGGCGAAGAGGGCCTGGTGGGCCATCGTCATGGCCGTGGCGCAGGAATTCTCGTCGATCAGCAGGGTAATCTCCGGATCACCGAAGTCGGACTGGAACAGGCCGGCTCTGTCGGCCACGGGCTGGGGCTCAAGGCCGAGACGGCCGAGCTGGTCCGCCGACGAGGCGTGGTGATCGAGGACGACGAGACGGTGCTTCTCGCCCTCCCGCTTCCGATTCATTGCGGCGAAGCGCTTGAGGCCGGCGATGGTCTGCTCCTCCAGGCCGAGATCCGTCATCAGCAGCGTCTCCGCCGCCGCGGCCTTTGTGAGCCGCTTCACTTCCTCGTCGAAGATTGGGCCGACGTCGCTGTAGCGGGGCACGTGGATGACGCGGTCGACCTCGGCGCAGGCGGCGGCGACGGTGGATGCGCCGTATCCGTCGAGGTCGTGATGGGTGATCTGGGTCAGGCGCACGCGCTCTCGGCTCCAAGCGATAGGGGTTCGTCCGTCTGTACGCTGCCAAGACGCCGCAGGCGAGGGTTCGGTGCGGAGGCGGACTGCGCGCCACCCCCTCGGCAGCGGGGGCTTCGCAACCGCGCAAAGCCGCCGAGATGCAAGTCCCGGCAGACCCGCGTTTCGCGGCCTTCGATGTTCTGCGCGGCCTTAAGTCTTTGGCGAGGCGAACTTTCCGGCATCAATCACTTGTTAACCACAAAACATGATTGGTCACCCGACGGCCAGATTGGTCCCACACCCTACCCACTGCTCACAGCATTAACCTTTTGTTAATCGGCCGATTGCGGTCCGGGCCCCGGCGTGAGAGCTTTCGTTAACGAGAGCTAAACGGTTGGGTCACGGCGATGCTGGTCGCAGCGAACAAGAAGCGGGATGCGGTCTCGGCGCTGCGGCGCGGACTTGCCATCTTCGCCGTGGCGACGGCCGCCTTCACCGGCGCCGCCAGCGCTCAGACCCTGGCCAGCCTGTCCGCCGATGTCGGCGCCCGCATCCGCGGTGATGCAAAGCCGATCGCGGCCTGGACGACCTTCTGCCAGGACTATGCGGCTGAGTGCGACGTGGACCGGAGCGAGCCTTCGAAGATTACCCTGACCCCCGCCATCTGGAACACGATCGTCGCGGTGAACCGGCGCATCAACAAGTCGGTCGAGCCCATGACCGATATGGAGCATCTCCACGTCGCCGACCGGTGGGACCTCGCTGAGGATGGAATCGGCGATTGCGAGGATTTCCAGCTTCTCAAGCGTCATATCCTCGCCGAGGCCGGGCTGCCGCGCCGTGCCATGCGCATGACGGTCGTCATCGACGAGAAGGGCGAGGGCCACGCGGTCCTGACGCTGATCACCGACCGGGGCGACCTCGTGCTCGACAACAAGACCAACACGATCCTGCCTTGGCACCGCACGGGCTACGTGTTCATCAAGCGCGAGAGCCAGGATACGACGGCTTGGGTGTCCCTGGGCGGCGCGTCCTCGCCCGTCACCACTGCCAACCGCTGAGCTAGACCTTTTTCTGACGCCGGACTGGCGTCCACTTCGGCGGAAAATGCTCTAACGGAGGTACGTCGGGGCGATCCACCACTCCGGATGAGCCGCCCTCAGGCGCCGTGCGGCCGCGACCGCTTCGTGCCTGTCGCCGAACAAACCAAAGACCGTCGCCCCTGAACCGGACATCCGGGCGAGGCGGCAATTCTCCCGCCGGAGAGCAGCGAGACAATCTCCGATCACCGGCGCCACCATCTGCGCCGGCCCTTCGAGATCGTTGCGGGCGGGGGCAAGCACCGCAAGCACCTCGTCATTCTCCGAGCCGGCGGGAATGGCGGGATGGCCCGCGCCGGGCAGGGTCTGGCCCACACCGAGGCCGAGGGCCTTGAAGACCGGCGCCGTCGGCACTGGAACGCCGGGATTGATGAGGATCGCCGGGAGCGGCGCAAGGCCGAGGGCAGGGCCGACATCCTCCCCCGCGCCGCACATCATCCTCGCCCGCGGATCGAGGCAGACCGGAACGTCCGCTCCGGTGTCTCGGGCCGCTGCCACGACGGCGGGATGATCGATGGCGAGGGCGTTGAGGCGGGCCAGCAAGCGCAGGGCCGCCGCCGCATCCGACGATCCGCCGCCGATCCCCGCCGCCACCGGCAGCCGCTTGACGAGATGGAACGCTCCGAACTTCAGACCGGGCACCCGCTCGGCCAGCCCTCGCGCCGCCCGAAGAACGAGGTTGTCGTCGTCCGGTCCGGCGGGCCCCGCGGTCGGCCCGCTCACCGTCAAGGACAGGGCGGCTTCGGGTCGGAGGGTCAGACGGTCGGCGGTGCCCGCGAAGGCGACGAGGCTTTCTAGGACGTGATACCCATCCGCCGGACGACGCCCGAGGACATGCAACGTGAGGTTCACCTTGGCGGGCGCGCGGTCGGTCAGAAGAGTCACGGAGGGTCCGCCGGGTCGTTGTCGAGCGGAGCCGGGCCTACAGGCCGGATCGACCCGCGGCAAGGCGCGGTCAGGCGAGGGGGTGAGCCCGGTACGGCAGCAGATCCCCCGGCCGGATCGCCTCGATATCCTCGGCGAGTTCGGCGAGCCCGTCGCTGGCCGAGAGGCTGGAGAGGGCCCCCCCCGGTGCGGGGACCACCTCGGACAGCCCGTCGCCTGAGGGCCGGAGGCACACCCGCAGGTATTCAAGCCGACCCGCCCGCTTGTTGAGGCTGAAGCCGCTGCGAACCAGGGGGAGTGGCGGCTCCTCGGACGCGCCCGACATCTGCCGGAGCACCGGGATCAGGATCGCCAGGGCGGTCACGTAGGCCGCCCCGGGATTGCCGGGCAGGCCGACGAAGGGCGTCCCACCGATATGGCCGAAGGCGAGGGGCCGGCCGGGCTTGATGGCGAGCCGCCACAGGGCGATCTCGCCGTTGGCCCGGACGGCCGAGCGGACGTGATCTTCCTCGCCCACCGAAACACCGCCTGATGTGACGATCAAGTCGTGTTGGGCGGCTGCGGTGGCGAGGCGCTTGCCGAGGTTGGCCGGGTCGTCGCGGAGGATACCCAGGTGATGCGCCTGCGCACCGAACTGGGCGATCAGCGCCGAGAGCATCGGTCCGTTCGCATCGTGGATCCCGGCCGTCGGGAGGCCGTGGCCGATGGCCGTCACCTCGTCACCCGTGGAAAAGAGACCGACCGTGAGCGGCGCACGAACCGGCAGGTCCCGAAGGCCGAGGGAGGCCGCCAGGGCAAGATCGCGGGCACCGATCTTCCGTCCCGCCGGGAGCGCTAGGGCGCCGAGGGCGACGTCCTCCCCCGCCCGACGCCGGTTGGCGCCCAAGGCGATCCCCGGGGGGAGGGTCACCATCCCGGCTGCAACGCGGGCGTCTTCCTGCATCACGACCGTGTCCGCCCCCGCCGGGAGGGGAGCCCCGGTGAAGATCCGCACCGCTGCGGCCCGCGGAATTTCGGAAGCCGCAGCGCCGGCTGCCACGCGCCCGGCCACGGGCAGCACCGTCGGCCCTTGCGCGGCGAGGTCGTCGAAGCGGCAGGCATACCCATCGACCGCAGAGTTATCGAAGGGCGGCAGGGCCATGGGCGCGAGAACGTCCTGCGCCAGGATACGGCCGGGACTGTACGCGAGAGACACCGTCTCGACGCGGGCGAGGACCTGCAATCGCCCGCGTATCAGCGCGAGGGCGTCGGCGATCCGCATCGGGGCGGGCTCGATCGCGGGGGCGTCGCAGCTCCGGGTCATGGCATGCAGACAAAGCGGGGAGGCGAGGGGAGTTCGATACGGCGTCGTGGTGAACGACAATGACGGAGTGGGGCAAGCTCTCCGGTGGATCAAGTCCGCGCCGGGCAAACCAGCCGTTTGGACGGGGACCGGCGTTCCCGTACCCTGGCCTCATGATCGCCGCCTCGCCCCTCGCCTGTCAGCGCCGGCATTTCGAGATCCCCGAAGATGTCAGCTATCTCGACGCCGCCGCGTGGTCTCCCCTGCCACAGGTGGTCCGCGAGGCGGGGGAGGCCGGCATCCGTGCCAAGAGCCGGCCCTGGGCGCATCCGCGCAGCGATTTCGCCCATCAGACGGAACGGGCTCGGACCGCCGCCGCGGCGCTGATCGGCGCCACCGCCGACGACATCGCCATCGTCGGCTCTGTCAGCCATGCGATGGCGACGGTGGCCCTCAACCTCGCACCGCCCCCCGGTGGGCGCATCCTCCGCGTCGCAGATGAGTTCCCCTCGTTGTGCTTCGCCTTCGACCGCCTCGCGGCACAGCGGGAGCTCACGGTGGAGACGGTGGACCGGCCGGGCGACGGTGACTGGACCGCCGCAATCCTCGCCGCGATAGCCCGGCCGGGCGCGCCGCCCCTCGCTGTGGCGACCCTGACGCCGTCCCATTGGACCGACGGCACCGCCATCGATCTCGACCGCATCGCCCCCGCCGTGCGGGCCGTAGGCGCGGTTCTGGTCATCGATGCGACCCAGGCGGTTGGGGCCATGCCGGTGGACGTGTCCCGCTGGAAGCCCGATTTCCTGACCTTTCCCACCTACAAATGGGCGCTGGGCCCCTACGGGCTCGCCTTCCTCTACGCGGCGCCCCACCGGCAGGATGGGCGGCCCTTGGAGGAGAATGTCGGGAATACGCCGCCACCCAAGGGGGCGAGGCGCTACGACCGGGGCGAATTGCGCGATCCCGTCGCCCTGCCCATGGCAGCCGCCGGCCTCGAACTGATCGCGCAATGGGGCGTGGCGGCAATTTCCGATCGCCTCGCCCACCTCACGGAGCATCTGGCTCGGGGATGCGAACGCCTTGGCCTTGAGGTGCCTGCGTGCGCCCTCCGCGTGCCCCATGTTCTCGGTGTGCGGTGTCCCGGCGGCTTGCCCCACGATCTGATCGCGTCGCTCGCCGCGCGGCAGGTCCATGCCAGCGAACGGGCGGGCGCCCTGCGCCTCAGCCCCCATGTCTGGGCGGACGAAGGCGATGTGGACCGCTGCCTCGCGGTTCTTGGAGACCTGCTTACGGAACGGCGCCTTTAGGGGTTTTCCCGGTGGGTCGCGCATGCGGTGGTCTTCGCCACCACCTTTTCTCTCGAGCGCTCTGGCGCCGGACTATGTGCGGGGCTACATAGTGGGAGCGGGGCTGCAGAGTTCGTCAGGAGCACTATCCCCGGGGCCTTATCGACTCCCTCGGGAGCTGTCACTGGCCTCGTCCGTGGACTTGGCCAACACGGCGCCCACCTACTCTGTAGGTTTCCCGGGATCGATCCTCCAACGGCTCACGTGGCTCCGCACCCTATGTCTACCCTTGCCGCGCGCAAGGCCGAGATCCGCCGCACGGCCCTCTCCGCCCGGGACCTGCTCGATCCCGACACGCGTGGGGAGGCTTCGGCTTCCATCGCCCAGGCGCTGCTCGCGATGCCGCAGCTTCGCGCAGCGAAGCTTGTCGCCGGCTACTGGCCGATCCGCAGCGAGGTCGATCCGCGACCGGCGATGACGGAACTAGCGGCAAGCGGCGCGCGGCTCGCTCTCCCCCATGTCACGCCCGACGGCTTGGTGTTCCGCGAATGGACGCCTGGTGCGCCCCTCGTCCGCGGGAATTTCGGCCTGAGCGAGCCCGATCCGGCCCTGCCGGAGGTCGCGCCCGACGCGCTCCTCGTTCCGCTCGCCGCCTTCGACCGCTCCGGGCGGCGCCTCGGCTATGGACGAGGCTACTATGATGGGGCGATCGCTCGCCTGTCCGAAGGCCGTACCCTGTTGACGGTGGGGATTTGCTTCGCCGCCCAGGAAGTGCCTGAAGTGCCGGTGGAGCCCCATGACCGGTCCTTATCCGCGATCGTCACCGAGGCCGGCTCCCTCGCGCTGGAGGATTCCCACGGATGAGATTGCTGTTCCTCGGCGACGTGGTCGGGCGGCCCGGACGGGTTGCGGTGATCGAACAGTTGCCGGGATTGCGCGAAAGATGGCGCCTCGACTGCGTGGTGGTGAACGGTGAGAACGCCGCGGGCGGCTTCGGCATCTCCGAATCGATCTGCGACGAGTTGATCGGCGCCGGGGCGGATGCGGTGACGCTCGGCAATCACAGCTTCGACCAACGGGAGGCGATGGTGTTCATCGCGCGCCAGCCGCGCCTCGTGCGCCCGGCCAACTATCCGCCCGGCACGCCGGGCCGGGGCGCCACCGTCATCGAGACGCGGGACGGGGCACGGGTGCTCGTCGTCAACGTGATGGGCCGTGTGTTCCTCGACCCCATGGACGACCCCTTTGCCGCCGTCGAGCGGGAGATCTCGGCCTGTCCGCTGGGCGCGGCGGCGGACGCCGTCGTCGTCGATGTACATGCCGAGGCGACGAGCGAGAAGCAGGCGATGGGCCACTATCTCGACGGCCGGGTCAGCCTCGTCGTCGGCACCCATACTCACACGCCCACCGCCGACCACCGCATCCTTCCCGGTGGCACGGCCTACATGTCCGACGCGGGGATGTGCGGCGACTACGATTCGGTCATCGGCATGCAGAAGCACGAGCCGATCCGCCGCATGATCCAGAAGACGCCGGGCTCCCGCTGGGAAGTCGCCACCGGCGAGGGCACCCTGTCCGGCCTCGCCGTCGAGATCGGCGGCAACGGGTTGGCCACGAAGGTCGCCGCCGTCCGGCTCGGGCCGAACCTTGAAGAGAGCCGTCCCACCTTCTGGGAGTAGCCTTGCACCGACCGGCCTTGGCATGCGGCGTCATCGGCGTACTATTGCCGCAAGTGCCGAAGCGCACACAGGCGAGCGGCACAGCGGTGCAGGTCTAGGGAGTTCCCATGCTGAACAGCACGGCCCTCATCAAATCCTCGTGGATCGCCGTCGAGGTCGGCCGGGAGCGTGCGGAGCGCGTGCTCGTGGTCGAGACCTACATCGCGGTCAGCCCGCTTGAGCCGAACTTCGACCCGGTCCAGTACGACAAGGTGCTGTCCTGCGTCCGCAGGGTTCTCGCCGTGCACTCGGATATCGACCGCGCCTCGATCCTGAGCATGCATCGCGGCTCCGGTTGTACGGCTCTGTTCCGGGATCCGCCTCAGGACATGGCACGGCCCGCCGCCTGATCTTCCGTAGCCGGCAAAGGCCAAAACCGTTCACACAACGACGAGAGACTGGAACGTAGCCGAGCCGTGGGTCGTTTGATGGCAAAGTTGGAGATTGCCATGAAGCGTACCGCACTCGTTCTGTCCGCCTTCGCCCTGGCCGCCCTGGCGGGCGGAGAGCCGGCCGAGGCCAAGGGCTGCCTGAAGGGCGCCGTGGTCGGCGGTGTGGCCGGCCATATGGCTGGCCATGGGAAGATGGGCGCTGCCGCTGGCTGCGCCGTCGGACACCACAACGCGAACAAGAAGGCCAAGCAGGGCTGAGCATTCGCAGCCGGATCCCGGTAGGGAAATCGGTGATCGTTGGGGTCCGGGGCAGAGACGCACCGGGCCCTTTTTCATGCCGTGCACAAACGTCGCAGCTTTCCCGGAACCCTCCGCGCCAATCCGCATTGACCCATCATTAGAGCTGTTCTAATTAAGAACTAAGGGCGGATGCCGGTTACGGCACCGTCGAGCGTCCTGAAGGAGAATGGGCATGGCCGGTACCGCGAACGCGTCCTGCGAAAGCTGCCGCTTCTACGACGAGCACATGGGCAATGGCGCCTCGCTGAAGGCCGACGAAGGCCTCTGCCGCTTCAACCCGCCGATCAGCCAGCCGGGTCCCGACTCGAAGGGCCTGTGGCCCGTCGTGGCGACCAGCGATTGGTGCGGCCACTTCACCGCCGAGATGACCGCCGCCGAGTAAGAGCGGCCCATACGATCGTTCAGGGGGCCGGTGCATCGCACCGGCCTTTTTTTATTGAGGCGTCGCCTCCCCGCCTGCGTATCCTCCGGCAAGATCTCGTCACTGGCATCCCGGATGGAACACGTGGGTGGGGGAGTGTCATCATCCGGCCAACTTCGCGCGTGAGACGGCTGCCGGCAGCATCGGTGCCGCGTGCCGGCCTTCGGCAGGACCCATCACGGTCCGCGGCTCGCGATGGAGGAGAGTTCAGGGATGATGTTTCGTACGCTCGGTCGCCGCGCCGCGCCTTTCGCGTTGCTTGCCCTCGCCGCCATCGCAGCGCCGGCACGCGCCGCCACGCCGACGGATCCCTCCGGCACCTATCTCACCGAGGATGGGCGCGCCCGCGTTCGCCTGGAACGGTGCGGAGCAGCAAATGACCGCCTGTGCGGCTACGTGGTCTGGCTGAAGGTACCCCTCAACGACAAGGGCGAGCCAAGGACAGACTTCAAGAACCCAGATCCGAAAAAGCAGGCACGTCCATCGCTGGGTCACCAGCTCATCATGGGGCTGAAGCCCAACGACGACGCCCATTACGAGGGCCAGATCTACAATTCCGAGGACGGAAAGTTCTACAAGGTCACGATCTGGACCGACGCGCCGGGCGAACTGACCGTCAAGGGTTGCCTGATCGCCTTCCTCTGCAAGTCGCAGACCTGGACGAAGGTGTCCGACCTCGTCCCCGGCCAGCTCGGCGGACCGACCAACGGGCCGAACGGCCCACGCACGGATCCCGAATACATGGGCAAGCCACCCGCTGCGCCGAAGCCGGGCGCCAAGGCCTCCGGCAAGCCCGCGGCGCCTGCCGCCGGCGCAGCCCCGGCCGCCCCCGCCGCAGACGAATAGGCCGGGCCCCGCGCCGATCCCGGCGCGGGTCGTCCACAGCAAGAAAAAGGGCTGCCCCGTCCCCGGGGCAGCCCTTTTTCGCATCTCGATCGTGCCGGCTTAGCGTCCGTCTTCGCGAGGGATCCTGGCCCAAGAGGCCGGCTTAATCCCGGTCGAGGCTGAGGTCCGGCGCCTCGGGGTTCTTCATGCCCACCACGTGGTAGCCCGCGTCGACGTGGAGGATCTCGCCGGTCATGCCCGCGGCCATGTCGGAGAGGAGGTAGGCCGCCGTCTCGCCCACCTCGCTGATCGTCACGGTCCGGCGGAGCGGCGCGTTGTATTCGTTCCACTTCAGAATGTAGCGGAAGTCGCCGATGCCTGAGGCGGCCAGGGTCTTGATCGGGCCCGCCGAGATCGCGTTGACGCGGATGTTCTTCGGGCCGAGGTCGGCGGCGAGGTAGCGCACCGACGCTTCGAGGGCCGCCTTGGCCACGCCCATCACGTTGTAGTGCGGCATCCACTTCTCGGCGCCGTAATAGGTGAGTGTGAGAAGGGAGCCGCCGGGCCGCAGGATCTTCTCGGCCCGCTGGGCCACCGCGGTGAACGAGTAGCAAGAGATCAGCAGCGACTTGCTGAAATTCTCCTCGCTCGTCTCGATGTAGCGCCCCGTCAGCTCGTCCTTGTCGGAAAAGGCGATGCAGTGGACGACGAAATCGATCCCCTCCGGGAAGAGCCGCCCCGCTTCCTCGAACACCGCGTCGATGGAGGCGGCATCCGTCACGTCGCAATGGCCGATGACGTGGGCGTCGAGTTCCTTGGCCAGCGGCTCCACGCGCTTGCGCAACGCATCGCCCTGATAGGTGAAAGCCAGCTCGGCGCCGTGGGCGCGGGCACTCCGGGCGATCCCCCACGCGATGGAGCGGTTGTTGGCGACCCCGAGGATCACCCCCCGCTTTCCCGCAAGAATCCCGTGCCCGTGTTCCGCCATGTCGCTTCCCGGAGTAACGCGGCGCCGGTAGCGCCGGGGGTTCCTTAGCGGAGGCGCGACGGGGACGAAAGTCCGGCCCGGGGCAACCGGGCCGGATTGACGGTCTTTCGACTTGTTCAGCCGACCCGTGCGGCCCGCCGGGCCCGGGCGAACTCGGCCAGGGCCTCGTCGTCACCCGCCGGCAGCATGATTGCCGTAGTGGCAAGCAGGTCGCCCCGGCTGCCGTCCTTTTTCGGAAGGCCCTTGCCGCGGAGGCGGAAGGTCCGGCCCGAACTCGTCATGGGCGGCATCTTCATCTCGACGGCACCGGTGAGGGTCGGCACCCGGATCGTCCCGCCGAGGATGGCATCGTCGAGCGGCACATCCACGCTCACCCGCAGGTCGGCTCCCTCCACCTTGAAGCGGGGATGGGGCTGGATGCGGATGGTGAGCAGCGCGTCTCCGGGCTCGGAGCGTGGACCGCCAGGATGACCGAGGCCCCGCAGACGGATGGTCTGACCATCGACGACGCCCTTAGGGATCATCACATCGACCTCGCGGCCGGTGGGCAAGTTGAGGCGGAGCTTCTCCTCCCCACCGACCTGCTCCAGGGTGACGATCAGCTCGGCGGCGACGTCCTCGCCCCGGTGCGGCTGGCGGCCGGCGCCGGGCCCGGCTCCCCCGGCGCGGAACGCCTCGCCGAAGATGTGCGAGAAGATGTCCTCGCCCATGCCGCCGGCGGCGCCCCCCATGGGGCCGCGGTTCCGGGCCATCGACTCGAAATCGAAGCCCCGGGCGCCGCCGCCACCGAAGCCTCCGAACCCTTCGAAACCGGCCGCCCGGGGCTTGCCCTCGGCGTCGATCTCGCCCCGGTCGAACTGCTTACGCTTGTCGGCATCGCCGAGGATCTCATAGGCCGAGTTCACTTCCGAGAAGCGGTCCTTGGCCTTCACGTCATTCTTATTGCGGTCGGGGTGAAACTCCTTGGCGAGCTTGCGATAGGCCTTCTTGATATCGGCCTCGCTCGCACCCTTGGGCACGCCCAGCACGTCGTAGGGGTTGCGCATCGGTCGTCTGAAGCTTTCGGCGAAGCGGGGATGCCTCCCATGTGGGAAGCCTGTTGCATCTCTGCAACGATCATAGCACGGAAAGTCCGCGCGAACACGGCTTGCGTCAAGCGGTCCCCACGCGCACCCGCCCGGCTCCCGTATTCTGCCTAGTTCACGGCGGTCTATTGACGGACGGCGAGAGCCGGGACTTGCAAGCCCGGCCTCACGGGGTAAGCCAAATGCCATGACCTATTTGTGCGACCACCTTCATCTGCGCAGCCGAGATGCCGTCGCGGCAGCGGCCTTCTATTCCACGATGTTCGGCGCCCGGGAAACCGGCCGCGTCGGGGAAAACCCGGTGCAGCGGGTGATCCTGGATCTCGGCGGCCTCACGGTCTTCATTGAACAGGCTCCGGCCGACACGCATCCGGCGGCGGCGACCCCCTGTCTCGGGATCGAGCATGTCGGGCTCGCCGTCCCGAATATCGAAGAAGCCCTTGCCGACCTGACAGCACGGGGTGTCACGGTGAAGACGGGCATCACCGAGCGCGGCCCCGGCCTGCGCATCGCCTTTGTCGAGGGACCGGACGGCGCGCTGATCGAGTTGCTCGAACGCCGATCCAGCTAGGCGCAATCCGGGCCGGCGGAACGTCTTACACTAGGGTCAGCGGCCGTCCTCCTTAGCGGCCGGCTTTAGCCATCTCGCTGGCCCTCTTCCCGCCCGGCTCGTCGAATGGCACTTCGACCGCGGCGAACCGCGACAGGCTGTGCGGCTCGATCCGCTCCAGGCCGCCATCGCCGTACACTGCACCCAGAACAGTGGTGTAGTGATCCCGCACGCGGGCATGGCAATCGCAGGATGCGATTTCCATTTTCGCCCTGTCCAGGACTGTGATTCGCCCCCGTCCCACCCGGATTAGGCCCTGATCCTGTAGGATCCGCAGGATCCGCGTCAGGTAAGTGCGCTGCACACCGAGCATCGATGCCAGCAACTCGTGGGTGATCGGCAGGACGGGCGAGCCGATCCGGTCGTGGAGGGTCTGCAGCCAGCGCAGGCAGCGCTGCTCGATGGGATGCAACGCGTTGCAAGCAGAGGATTGGAGCACCTGCGCGAGCAGGCAATCCGAGTACCGGGCGAAGAGGTCGCGGACGTAGGGCGACTGCCGCTTCACATCCTGCAGGGCATACGCGTCGATCCGAAGCATCGGCCCGGCGATCTGGACGATGGCGTGGGTCGAGGCGGGTACGTGGCCCTGGCTGACGATACCGCCGACGGCGCCCTCATGCCCGATGGTCGCCGTCTCTGCACTTCGTCCGTCGCTCGTAGTGATCACCAGAGTCGCGACGGCGTGTTCGCAGGGAAAGGTCACATGGGTCACCGCCGCGCCGGCCTCGAAGATCGTGGCGCCCTTGGCGTAGGTGATCGGCTCAAGATGCGGTTTCAGGAGATCCCGGTCTGCACCGCGAAGAGCTCTGAGCAGGAGGTTGGATTCTAGGCTGACGGCAGGATCGACGGGCATAGGCGCAAAACAAGGGTTGTTCTTCCTATCTCCCTACTCAATCGACGTGCCGCCGTCTGTGCAAGATCAGACCATTGTTCCACAAATTTCAAAATATTTCTGAAAATCGTCAGAAAAGAGACATGGGTCCTATTTATCGGTACAAATGCCTTGTTCCGAAAGGCGTTTATGGTCCCGCGGATCACAGTCCGTCGAGAGGAACGAAGCCCAGTCGGACGGGGTCCCGTAGAACGCGTTGCGGTCGACGTCGCCGCGGACTCCTGGCACCCGCCCCGTCGAGGTGAATTGCCAGAGCATCCAGCGGCGGTTGACGAACCGCTGCTCCGGTTCGGCGGCTGTGGACCGGAGCCAATGGGGATAATCGGGCAGCTCCCCCTCGAGGACGTCCTTGTGGAAGGTGATGTCCGTGTAGATGATCGGGCGCTTGCCGGTGTAGCGCTCCATGTCTTCGAGCATTTCCCGGACCATAGCGAGGGCCTGATCCTTCGGGAGCTTGTGCGGGCAGGTCTGCGAATGGCCGTTCCACTCGACATCCAGAACTGGCGGGAGGGCGGCGGGATCGTTCGGGACGTTCTTCTTGAACCAGGTCATCTGCTCTCGGGCGGAGCGGCACCAGAACACGAAATGGTAGGCCCCGCGGGGAATCCCTGCCGCGGCGGCGCCGTCCCAATTGGCGCGGAAGCGCTCGTCGACATGGTCGCCGCCTTCCGTCGCCTTAATGAACGCGAACTGGGTCCCGGCGGCCCGCACGGACGCCCAATCGACGTTCCCCTGCCACTTGGAGATATCGATCCCCTGGATGGGATGAAGCTTGGCCTTCGCCACGCCGGGGTGGGGCTTGGCATCGCCCTTGGTGGGGTAAAAATCGTTGTTGGACGCGCAGGCGGCGAGGCCGGCGAGGAGGGCGACGGCCACCGCCCGGCGCGACAGGCGCACCGCGGCCGAGAGCGAGCCCGCCAGGGCGCCACCGAAATACGGCGCAGAGACTTGATCCCGCGACATCAGCGCTACCGCCCGTTTCTCAAAAAAAGCGCCAAGGACAGGGGTATTCGATGCCCCCAGTCCGGTTAATGGACCTTTGCAAACATTGCGGCGGAATTCCGGGACGCGTTGCTTCTCAGCGACATCGTCCCCGACCCACGGGCTTGGAGCGCTGCGGCGAAGCGCCTAAGTCCTAGACGGGCAAGCGGAGTTGGATCGGGGCGACGTGGGCAAGACACTGTTTACCATCGGCTACGAAGGCCTCGACCCGGAGCGTCTGACGGCGGCCTTGCGCGCGGCCGACGTCGCGGTGCTGGCGGACGTGCGGGCGGTCGCGAATTCACGCAAGCGCGGCTTCTCGAAAGGCGCGCTGAAGGCGGGGCTGGAGGATGCGGGGCTAGGCTACACCCACCTGCGCGCCCTCGGCACGCCGAAAGCGGGGCGCGAGGCGGCCCGGGCAGACGACGCCGCGCTCCTTCGCAAAATCTACTGCGAGGACGTCCTGGAAAGCGCCGATGGCATCGCCGCCCTCGACGAACTCGTCACCCTGGCGGGTCGTGCGGCGACCTGCCTGTTTTGCTTCGAGCGCGACCCAGCGCGTTGCCACCGCCGCCTTTTGGCCGAGCGTCTGGCACCGCGCGGATTCATGGTCACCGACCTGTTCGGCTAGCGCATCTTCTCTAATTTTCGAATTAGAGAAAAAAAGCGCTAGACCATTGCTTGTGCTGAATTTCCCGTCACTGATTGCTTCGGCGAAAGGTGCTCGAGCGTTTCGCTCCTACGCCGGCCTCAGGCCCATTCCCGCTCGGCGAGCTTCTTCTCGTAGGCGTCAATGGCCTCGCCGCGTTCGAGGGTGGTGCCGATCTCGTCGAGCCCGTTCAGCAGGTTATGCTTGCGGCCCGGCTCGATGTCGAAATGCAGGGTGCCCCCGTCCGGTCCCCGGATGGTCTGCGCCGCAAGATCGACGGTGAGGGTGGCGTTGGCGCCGCGCTCGGCATCCTCGAACAGTTTCTCCAGATCCTCCTGAGCGACCTGGATCGCCAGGATGCCGTTCTTGGCGCAGTTGTTGAAGAAGATGTCGGCGAAACTCGTCGAGATGACGCAGCGGATGCCGAAGTCGGCCAGGGCCCAGGGCGCATGCTCCCGGGACGAACCGCAGCCGAAATTGTCGCCGACCACGAGGATCTTGGACTGCCGATAGGCCGGCTGGTTCAGGACGAAGTCCGGGTTCTCGGTGCCGTCCTCGCGGTAGCGCATCTCCGCGAACAGGCTCTTGCCGAGCCCGGTCCGCTTGATGGTCTTGAGGTACTTGGCGGGAATGATCCTGTCCGTATCGACATTGATCGTCCGCATGGGCGCCGCGACGCCCTCCAGGGTCGTGAACTTGTCCATCGTCTCTTCGAAAGCCGGCGGGGTTTCTGGAATCGCTCCGGTGTAGCAGCCCCGGGCCCGCCCCGGAAGGTTCAGGCGAAACCCCCGGCATGCTCCCGGCGGAGGGTGCCGTCATGGAGGGCGGACGCGACCAGGGCGCCGGCCAGTCCCGCCCGTGCGAGGTCGAGCAGGTCGCCCGGCCCGCGCACCCCCCCGGCCGCATAGACCCGCCGTCCGTCGGCCCGCGCCCGGACGGCGGCGAGGGCGGCAAGATCGGGCCCGGCCCCGGCTCCGACCCGGGCGAGAGTCATGGCGATCACGTCCGGCGGCCAGAGGGAGGGGTCGTCGTGCAGAGGATCGGGCCCGAGGCGCTCGTTGCCCCGGGTGTCGAGGGAAAGGACCGCCTGTCCGCCCAGGCCGGCGACGAGGGCGGTGTCGCGCTGGCTCTCGGTTCCGATCACCGGCCGCCCGAGGCCCGCCGCCAGAAACGCCTCGACGGTGTCCGCCGAGGCAAAGCCGGCATCGACCCAGAGTCCAATTCCTGGGCAGGACGAGGCGATGGCGCGCAGGGCCCCGTGATCGGGCGCGGCACCGTCGATGATCGCGTCGAGGTCGGCGACGTACAGGATTCGCGCCGGCCAAGCCCTGAGCAGCCCGGCGGCCACCGCCGCCGGATCGGATCCCTTTGCCAAGGGGGTCTCGATCGGGGCATAGGAAGCGCGCTCGCCCCGGCGTGCCCGGACCACGCGCCCCCCGCGCAGATCCAGCACCGGAATCACCGCGAAACCGGCCTCGCCGGACGCGCCCCCTGAGATGTCGAAACCCGTCATCCGCGCATGTCGATCGCAAAAACCATCGGGTGGGACCTCGGCGGGGTCCACGTCAAGGCCGCTCTGGTCCATGGGCGCCGGGTCGTGGAGGCGGTGCAGGTTCCCTGCCCCCTCTGGCAAGGCGTCTCCGCCCTCGACGGCGCCCTTCGAGCGTTGCCGGATTGGGCGAGGGAGGACGCCGTCCATGCCGTCACCATGACCGGCGAGCTGACGGACTGTTTCGCAGACCGGACAGCCGGTGTGGCCGCACTGGCGGACTGGGCGTCCGCGCGGCTTGCCGGGCCGGTGCGGATTTTCGCGGGCAGGGGCGGCTTCGTCGCCCCGGCAGACGCCGCAGGGGTCGCCGGGGACATCGCCTCAGCCAATTGGTACGCCACCGCCCTCCTCGTGGGACGCTTCGTCCCGGACGCACTCGTCGTGGATGTCGGCTCGACCACCGCCGACCTGATTCCCGTCTTGGCGGGCCGTCCGGCGGCCACGGGCTACAGCGACGCCGAGCGTCTGGAGACCGGCGAACTCGTCTATACCGGTGTCGTACGCACGCCCCTCATCGGCCTCACGGATCATGCGCCCTTCCGGGGCCGCCGCACCCGGCTGATGACCGAGACGTTCGCCCATGCCGGGGATGTCTACCGCATCCTGGGCGACCTCCCGCCAGACGCCGACCAGCAGGGGACCGGCGACCGCAAGGGCAAGTCCGTCGCCGAGAGCGAGGCGCGCCTTGCCCGTGTGGTTGGCCGCGACCGGGGGGAGGGCGACGGTACGGCCTGGGCGGCGCTGGCGGGCCACTTCGCCGAGACACAATTGCGCCTGCTGCACGACGCCGCCGCCGTGCTGCTCTCACGCCCCGACTTGCCGGCTGACGCCCCCCTCGTCACCTGCGGCGCAGGGGCCTTCCTCGGCGACAGGCTGGCCGCAAGGCTCGGCCGGCGGCGGACGGGCCTCTCCGAATTGCTCCACGCGCGATCCGGCGTCGAAGCTGCCGGTTCCGTATCGTCCTGGATCTCGACCTGTGGCCCGGCCGTGGCGGTCGGGCTCATCGCGGAGGATGTCGTCCCATGAGTGCCATCAAGATCCTTGCCCGGATTCTCGCCACGCGGGTCGGCCCGCATATCGAGCTGGCCGTCGAGGCAGAGACCGGTGAGGTGCTGAAGGTGCTCGCCACCGAAGATCAGGCGGACCGCCTCGTGGACGAGTTGGAGGATCTCCTCAACTCCCCGGGGGGACCGGAGGACGACGAGCCGCCGGAAGCCGCCTGAGCGCGGGCCGCCGGCATCGTCCTCCTGGCCGTCACCCCTCTCGTCTTTGCGAGCGCCAGCGAAGCAATCCAGGGAAGCGCCACCTTCGGGACCGGCCTGCTTCGCTGCGCTCGCAATGACGGCGGTGCGGCAGGGCGCCTTACGACTTACGCAGTCTTCGACGTGAATGACGACCGTCAGGCCCAAAGAAAAGCCGCCGCGGTTTCCCGCGGCGGTTGTGTCGTCAGCGTCTTGAATGCCCTCAGGCAGCGGTGCGCTTGCGGGCTTCCTGCTTCGTGTCGACGCCGGAGGCTTTGATCTCCGACAGCTTCTGCGCGACGTTCCGCGAGAACACGAACTCGGCCGGGCGCTGGTTCTCCAAGCTCACGTCCGGGGCCATGTCACCCTCGGTCTTGATGCCGCGGAGCATCTGGACGACCGGCTTCCACGGCTTGCGGACCGAATCGACCACCGAGGACGCCTCGTAGCCGGAATGGACCATGCAGTCGGCGCACTTTTCGTAGTTGCCGGTGCCGTAGGAATCCCAATCGGTGGTGTCCATCAGCTCCTTGAAGGTCGCCGCGTAGCCCTCACCGAGGAGGTAGCAGGGCTTCTGCCAACCGAAGACGGTGCGGGTCGGGTTGCCCCACGGGGTGCAGTGATAGGTCTGGTTGCCGGCCAGGAAGTCGAGGAACAGACCCGACTGCTGGAAGGTCCACTTCTCGCGGCCCTTCTCCTTGCCGTGCCGGAACACGCCGCGGAACAGGTCCTTCGTCGCCTTGCGGTTGAGGAAGTGCTGCTGATCGGGGGCGCGCTCGTAGGCGTAGCCGGGGGAGACGGTGATGCCGTCGATGCCCATCCGGGTCACGCTGTCGAAGAAGTCGGCGATCTTCTCCGGCTTCGAGTTGTTGAAGAACGTGCAGTTGATGGTGACGCGGAAGCCCATCTCCTTGGCCTTCGCGATCGCCGCGACTGCCTTGTCATAGACGCCGCGCTGGCAGACCGACTGGTCGTGCATGTCCTTGTCGCCATCGAGATGGATCGACCAGGTGAAGTAGGGGCTCGGCTTGTATTCCTTGATCTTCTTCTCAAGGAGCAGGGCGTTGGTGCAGACGATCGCGAACTTCTTCTGCGCGATGATGCCCTCGACGATCTGCGGAAGATCCTTGTGGAGAAGCGGCTCGCCGCCGGCGATCACCACCACCGGAGCACCACACTCGCGAACGGACTCGAGAGCCTCGTCCACGGGCAGCCGTTTATTGAGGATCTCCTCGGGATAATCGATCTTGCCGCAGCCGGCGCAGGCCAGATTGCAGCGGAACAGGGGCTCCATCATCATCACGAGCGGGTAGCGTTTGCGGCCCGTCAGGTGCTGCTTGAGAATGTAGCCGCCGATCTTCGCGACGTACCGGAGGGGGATACCCAAGTTGCGGCTCCTTAGCTTCGTCGGCCCCGGATGATCGGGGTGCTTAACGCGATAAGTTATCGATTTCCAGCAACGTAGCTTGGAACTGCTCTCAAACTACGGTGTGCAGGGATGCGGCGAACTCTTTAGTCCAGGGCTGACGCAACCGCGCCACAGGGCAGGCATGGCAGATGCCACGGGGCGAAACCCCGGACGATGGCGCGACTACCACGCGCACAATGCGACGGCATTACGGCCATTCGCCCTGGAGATGAAGGGCGGGGCCAGAAAGCGGTGCGACAACGCACCGATGTGACACGGAAGAGACGGACAGGGCCCCTCGCGTTGCAATCGACGGCCCGCGTCTTTACTGAGCCAAGCGACTGCGCCGCAAGTCGGCACCGGATGCGGGAACCTCGCACCGGCTGCGGGCTTGCTCCGCGCGTGGTCGCCTGACGACCCCGGGTCCCGACGGTCCTCCGACCGGTTCGGCCCGGAAAGCGTTACCGGAACGGGAGGATCGGCCCCCCGGACCGGACGAACTGGCAGGGTACTCGTGATCGAAGGTCTCGTCGCGTCTTCCGTCCGCTTCCGCTGGATCGTGATCGCCCTCGTCGCGGCGATGACGGTCGCGAGCCTCGGGATCGCCGCCCACTTGTTCCGGATCAACACCGATGTGGAACGGCTGATCGATCCGAAGGAGCCGTGGCGGCAGGACGAGATCGCCTTCGAGAAGGCGTTTCCGCAACGGTCCAACCTCATCGTGGCGGTGATCGACGGTCAGACGCCGGAGGAGACCGAAGAGGCCGCCTCGTCTCTCACCCGGGCCCTGTCCGAGCGCAAGAACCTCATCGAGACGGTCTACCGGCCCGACGGGGGCCCGTTCTTCCAGAAGAACGGCCTCCTGCTGATGCCCCAGGCCGAGATGGACAAGACCCTCGACCAGCTCACGCAGCAACAGGGGCTGCTCGGGCCGCTCGCCGCCGACCCATCCCTCCGCGGTATCATGCGCGTCCTGACCCTCGGCGCCCGCGGCGTGAAGTCGGGTGATGCGAAGCTGGAGGATCTCGACAAGCCGATGGCGCAGATCGACGCCACGCTTCAGAAGGTCCTCAAGGGCGAGCCGGCCAGGCTCTCCTGGCAGACGCTGCTGTCCAACGGCGAGACCCGGGTCACGGACCGGCTGAAGTTCGTGATGATCCAGCCGGTGCTGGACTTCAACGCCCTGGAGCCGGGCTATGAGGCGACGCGCATGATTCGGGAGGTCGCCAAGGACCTCAAGATCGATGCCGCGAACGGCCTGCGGATGCGCCTGACCGGCCCGGTGGCCGTCGCGGACGAAGAGTTCGCGACGCTGTCGCAGGATGCGCTGCTGAACAACAGCATTATCGTCGGAGCGATCGTCCTGTTCCTGTGGCTGGCGCTCCGCTCCGGCCCGCTGGTGATCGGGGTGATCATCACGACCTTCGCCGGCCTGATCGTAACGGCGGCTCTGGGCCTGCTGCTGGTCGGCGAGTTGAACCCGATCTCGGTGGCCTTCGCCGCCCTGTTCGTGGGCCTCGGCATCGATTTCGGCATCCAGTTCTCCGTGCGTTACCGGGCCGACCGCTACGAGCAGCCGACCCTGCAGGGTGCAATTCGCGCCGCCGCCCGTGGCGTGGGCTGGTCGCTCACCCTGGCGGCGGTATCCCTGCTGGCCGGGTTCTTCGCCTTCCTGCCGACGGCCTTCCGCGGCGTGTCCGAACTCGGCCTGATCGCCGGCGTCGGCATGATCGTGGCCTACCTGTTCTCGCTGACGTTGCTGCCGGCGCTGATCGCCGTGTTCCGGCCAAAAGGCGAGAAGGCCGCCGTCGAGACCCGCTGGCTCGTGGGCGTCGATCCGTGGATCATCCGCAACCGCAAGCCGATCCTCATCGCGGTCGGGCTGGTGACCCTCGCCGGCACGCCGCTGCTGTGGTCCCTGCCGTTCGATTCGAACCCGATGCACCTGCGCAGCCCGAAGGTGGAATCGATCGCGACCTACCTCGACCTCATCAAGAATCCCGAGACGAGCCCGAACGTCATCGACGTGTTGGCCCCGGACGTCGCCGCCATCCCCGCGCTGACGAAGAAGCTCGCCGCCCTTCCGGCGACCGATTCCATCACCAGCATCGACACTTTCGTGCCGCCGGACCAGGACAAGAAGCTGGCGCAGGTCGCCGATACGGCGCAGCTCCTCGATCCGGTGTTGAACCCGGCGCGGAAGCCGCCGCCGCCCACCGATGCGGACAACGTCAAAGCGTTGAAGGACGCCGCCGCCGCCCTCAAGACCACGGCCGACGAGGCGAAGGCCGATACGCCGGGGGCAGGAACGGCCAAGCAACTGTCCGGCACCCTCAATACTCTTGCCGACGGCCCCGTGCAGAAGCGTGAGGCGGCGTCCGTCGCGTTGACCAAGGATCTCGGCCCGCTGCTCTCGGGCCTGCGGGACCTTCTCCACCCGGAGAAGATCACCCTGGAGAATCTCCCGCCGCAGTTGAAGGCCGACTGGGTCGCCGCCGACGGCCGGGCGCGGGTCGAGGTGCACCCCAAGGGCAACTCGAACGACGACAAGGTCCTGCGCAACTTCGCCGACGAAGTCCTTAAGGTCGCTCCGCACGCGACGGGCGCCCCCGTCTCCACGACCCAATCGACCTATACGATCCTGGGCGCCTTCGTGCAGGCCGCCGTGACCGCCCTGGTGCTGATCTTCGTGATCCTCTCGGTGGCGCTGCGGAAGCCCTGGGACGTGGCGATGACGCTGGGTCCGCTGGTGATCGCCACCCTCTGGACGCTGATGGCGATGCGGGTGATCGGCATGCCGCTCAACTTCGCCAACATCATCGCGCTGCCACTGATGCTGGCGGTGGGTGTGGCCTTCCACATCTACTACGTCATCGCGTGGCGGGCGGGGGTGACCGACATGCTGGCCTCGAGCCTGACCCGGGCGATCTTCTTCTCGGCGATGACCACGGGCAGCGCCTTTGGCTCACTCGTCCTGTCGAGCCACCCGGGCACGGCGAGCATGGGCGAGTTGCTGGCCCTGTCCCTGTTCTTCACCCTGCTCGCGGCGTTCTTCGTGGTGCCCGCGACGCTGGGCGAGCCGCCGGCCCAGCCGGATCGGGACCGCCCTGAAGGCGAGGCCGCCAACAAGAGCCCGATCCTCGGCCAGCGCCGGTCCGAGCCGGTGCCGGTGAAGTAGCCGGCGCGGCCCGACGCGCATCCGCCATCGCGAGCGCAGCGAAGCAATCCAGGGTGGCGAGACGTTTCCGGACGTCGCGCCGCTGGATTGCTTCGCCTTCGCTCGCAATGACGAGGGGCTCAGGAAAAGTCTGAAAACCCGCCCCTCGCGATACCCTTGGCCGCAGCGAGGGAAGCCGGCGCGATCAGCGCATCGCGCTCCTGGGCGTAGAGGTAACCCGCCGCCTCGCAGGGGAAGCCGCACCCGGTTGCCGGATGGGTGTACATTTCTGTCAGGCCATCGGGGAGATGTGCCAGGAGCCCCGCCACCCGCGGCGGCGTCATGGCGCCGGACCATGCCAGGCCGAGGGTGCGATCGGGGATCAGCAGCCCCGCCTGACGGGCGCGCACGGCCAGCAAGGCGGCCCAAGGGGCAATATCGAGGGCGGCGCGGGGACGAGCACCAGGCTCAGCCCTGCGGAGGATCTCGCGGGGCTCCCGGGGCACCCTGAGGGCGCGCATACCGTAGCGCCGGCCAATGGCCAGCACCGCGCCCGCGATCAGCGGGTGGACGTGGAAATGCTTGTGGGCGTTGACGTGGTCCAGGGGCAGTCCGGTGGCCCGAAAGGCTTCGAACTGCGCGGCGATCTCGGCAGCGAGTTGCCGGCGGGCCGCGGGTCGGCGGGCCAGATCGAGGCCAAGGCGTGCCATGTCCGCGCGCAGCAGGCCATCCGGCTCGGCGAGGTCGGGCAGTTCGGCGGCCGGCAGGGTCGGCCACGCCTCGACGAGGACGAGGTGCAGCCCGACCCTCAGGGACGGCAGGCGCCGGGCCCGCGCTACGGCATCGGCCGCGCCGGGCGCCGAGACCATCAGGCTCGCGGCGGTGAGAATGCCGTCCCGGTGGGCCTGCTCGACGGCTTCGTTGACCTCGGTGCTGAGCCCGAAATCATCCGCGGTGACGACCAGACGCTTCACGGAAACCTCGTCAGGGGTGTCGAGAGGGCGAGCCCTCTCGCGGGTCCAGGGTAGGGCCCTGGAAAGAATGCGGGGCGCCGCCCCGCATACCCCGCCGGGGCCTGAGGCCCCGGACCCCCGGTCGTTATGCGGCCTTCATTACGCAGCCTTGGCGGTGCCCTGACGCTCCTTGAGGAAGCGATAGAACTCCACGCCCTCGCGCAGGCGGCGCTTCATCATGTCGGGCGAGCGCACCATCTCACTGACGATGGAGGCGATCTTCGGCGCACGGAAGTAGAACTTCTTGTAGAACTCTTCCACCGACGTGAAGATCTCGGTGTGCGACAGGTGGGGGTAATGCAGGGGCGCGACCTGCACGCCGTTCTCGTCCACCAGTTCGGCGTTCTCGACATCGAGCCAGCCGTTCTCCACCGCCTGCTTGTACAGGAAGGTGCCAGGGTACGGCGCTGCCAGGGAGACCTGGATCGTGTGCGGGTTAATCCGCTTGGCGAAGGCGATCGTCTCCTGGATCGTCTCCTTCGTCTCGCCCGGCAGGCCGAGGATGAAGGTGCCGTGGATAGCGATGCCGAGTTCGTGGCAATCCTTGGTGAACTTCTCCGCCACCTCGACGCGCATGCCCTTCTTGATGTTGTGAAGGATCTGCTGGTTGCCGGACTCGTAGCCGACCAGCAGCAGGCGCAGGCCGTTCTCCTTGAGGACCTTCAGGGTCTCGCGGGGCACGTTCGCCTTGGCATTGCACGACCACGTCACACCGAGCTTGCCGAGCTCGCGGGCGATCTCCTCGGCGCGCGGCAGGTTATCGGTGAAGGTGTCGTCGTCGAAGAAGAACTCCTTGGTCTGGGGGAACTCCTTCAGGCAGTACTTGATCTCCTCGATCACGTGGGCGACCGAGCGGGTGCGGTAGGTGTGGCCGCCGACCGTCTGCGGCCACAGGCAGAAGGTGCAGCGGCTCTTGCAGCCCCGGCCGGAGTAGAACGAGATGTAGGGGTGCTTCAGGTACCCGATGAAGTACTTCTCCATCTCCAGGTCGCGCTTGTAGACGCTGGTGACGAAGGGCAGCTGGTCCATGTCCGTCATGATCTCGCGGTCCTCATTATGGACCACGGTGCCGTCGGGCTTGCGGTAGGACAGGCCCTTGATCTCCGCCATCGGCACGCCGTCGGCGACGTCCTTGACGGTGAAGTCGAACTCGTTGCGGGCGCAGAAGTCGACCGCTGGGGCCTGGGCCATGGCGCCGGCGGCGTCGACCGCCACCTTGGCGCCGATCAGGCCGGCGATGAGCTTCGGGTTGGCGGCCTTGAGCGCCTCGATGGTCTTCACGTCCGACTTGAAGGACGGGACCGAGGTGTGCAGCACCACGAGGTCGAAATCGTTGGCCTGGGCCACGATCTCATCAAGCTTGATGTTGTGCGGCGGGGCGTCGATCAGCTTCGAGTTCGGCACCAGTGCAGCCGGCTGGGCCAGCCAGGTCGGGTACCAGAACGACTTGATCTCGCGCTTGGCCTGATAACGGGAGCCGGCGCCCCCGTCGAACCCGTCGAAGGTGGGGGCCTGGAGGAAAAGCGTGCGCATGGGGTTCAAGGCCTCGATGCTGGGCGGAAGGTCGGGTTCGGGCGGATCAGGCGGTCGGCGCCCCGGCGTCTCGGCCGAGGTCCGCGTCGGGGATCAGCGTACCGTCCGCAACCACGTGATAATCATGACCTTTCCATGTCACCGACCCCGAGAGGAAGGCGAAGGAGAAGTTCATGAAGGAGAGGATGTCGCGAATCGGCAACAGCCAGTAGGCGTGCGGCGGCAGGCCGAAGGCCCGCTCCACCTGCCGGCACAGGACGATCCGGCAGGCCAGCGCGCTCGCCGCCACGGCGAGGGCGATCGTGCCTGCACCAGGCAGGATGGCGGCGATGAGCGCGAGCGGGAAGGCATGCGTCACCACGGAGCCCGCATAGCCCGCCGGATCGACGGTGCGGATCGTGCGGTTCCAGCGCAGCTCGTGGCGCCATAGGCCCGGTAGCTCGGTATCGACGCAGGTGTGGCCGATGGTGAAGCTCGGGATGACGACACGCCCACCGAGGCTGCGCAGGGCCGCACCGATGGCGTAATCGTCCGCGAGGTCGTTGCGGAAGCGGCGGAAGCCGCCGACGGCCTCCAGGTTCTCCCGGGTGAACGCCACGGTCGATCCGAAGCACGGCCTGGCGAGCCCGAGGCTCAAGCCCATCACCACGTTCGGCAGGAACTGGACGTCGATGGCCAGCGCCGAGAGCTGGCCCATCGCCCCCTGGAAGGCCGGGACGCCGTGATAGAGGCAGGTCACCCCGGAGACGCCCGGCCGGGCGAGTTCGGAGACGATCCGGTCGAGATAGTCCGGCGCGACTACCATGTCGCTGTCGGCCAGCACGATCATCGGATGGGCGATCTTCTCGGCCATGTTGATGAGGTTCGAGACCTTGCGGTTCGAGCCGTGCTGGCGGGCGTCGATCACGAGGTCGATCCGCGCCTGCGGATAGGCGTCGCACAGGGCCCGCACGACGCCGATGGCGGGATCCCCCGCATTCTGGACGCCGAACACCACCTGCACTTCGCCGGCATAGTCCTGGCGCAGCACGGTCTCGAGGTTCTCGTAGAGGTTCGGCTCCAGCCCGCAGAGGGGCTTCAGCACCGTCACCGCCGGGCGCTCCTGGCCGGGCGGGAACCCGGGAGACCGGCGGGCGCCGTAGCGGGTGACGAAGACAGCGGCGGCGAGCCCGTAGAGGCAGCCGGCTCCTGCGACGACGAGGCAGAGCGGCGAGAGCCAGAGCAGCGCCTGCGACGCCAGGGTGGTCAGATCCATCCGTCGGGTCCGTGAGGTGTCGGGCCGCCGGCTGCGGCGTGAAGGGCGGCTTACTGCGCGGGCTTCGCGGCAGGCTTGGCGGCGAGCATGCCGTCGGCACGCTCGTTGAGGAACTTGACGACCCCATCCGCGCCGCCGCTCGCGAGGGGCTTCGCCAGCATGGTCCGCTGGGAAGCGATCTCGCTCACGTCGCCGTTGAGGAGCACGTCCTGCACCCTATCGTTCGCATTCACCACGAAGTCGACGGCCGAATCGTCGCCGTCCTTGGCAGTGACCTTGGTGGGCACCACCCGTTGCGCGCCGCGCATCTCGACCTTCGGCATGACGTCGAACTTGCCGCCGGCCGCCTGGCTCAGGCGGTTGGCATAGGTCACCGTCAGGCTGCGCTTGAAGGCCTTGGTCACCGCCTGCTGCTGCTCGGGCGTGAAACCGGACCATTTCGAGCCGACGGCGATCCGGGCCATGGCCGGGAAGTCGAACGCCTTGTCGATGGCCGGGGTCACGGCCTCGACCCGGGCGGGGAGGGGGCCGGCACCGTCCTTCACGGCGGCGGAAAACGACGCGTAAAGGTCGCGCACGGTCTGGATCGCGGCCTCGTCCCCCGCCAGGGCGGGGGCGGCGAGGAGCGGCGCCAGGACGAGGGCGGCGGCGAAGCGGCGGATCAGGCGCACCGTTTCAGGTCCTTCTCGTCGAGCCGGGACGCCATTCGCGGCGGAGCGTAGCTATAGAAGGGACCGAGGGTGGCCGCCTGGGGGGCCGCCTTCGGTCGCCGAACGGACCGGTCCGCATGGTCGGCCTCCACTTCCGCCTCGGCCTCGTCCTCCTCGCCCTTGGCGCGCAGGGAGGCCTCGATCCGGTGCCAGGCCAGAAGGCTCGGCAGGCCGACGCCGAGATCGGCGAAGCGCTTCACCAGGGACAGGGCCAGGGCCGCCTCGGCGGGGATGGAGAACAGGCCGCACAGGGCGATCAGGCCGCCCTCCTGGGCACCGAGCGCACCCGGCACGGCGAAGGCGGCTCCGCGCACGGCTTGGGCGAGACTCTCGATCACCAGTGCCTGCGTGAAGTCCACCGGGTAACCCATGAAGTGCAGGCAGAGATAGACTTCGAAAGTCCCAACGATCCACCCGCCGAAGTGGACGACGATGGCCGCGCCCACCCGTCCCGGCGCACCGTAGAGACGGCGCAGGCCGTCGTAGAGTTGATCGACGGCCCCGAGCGCCCGCCACTCGCGGCCTGAGGCGAAGCGGGTGAGGAGGGCCTGGATCACCCGGTGACCGGCCCGGCGCTGCACGAGGTAGAAGGCGGCCAGGGCTGGGATGGCCACGGCGACCCCGCCGGCGACCGTGCGGGCCACCGGGCCGTCGCCGTCGAGCCAGATCAGCAGGCCGAGGCCGAGCACGGTGAACAGCAATTGCGTCACGGCCTGCGTCATCAGGTCCACGAACATGCTGGCCCCGGCCATGGAGCCGCTCACGCCTCGCTTGGCGAGCAGGCGGGCGCCGACGAAGTCGCCGCCCACGGTCGCCACGGGCAGTAGCGTGTTGATGCCCTCACGCACGAAGCGCAGGGAGATGCAGTCGCGCAGGCGGGGCAGGGGAGCCTTCGGGAAGACGACGTACCAGCCGAGCCCGGCCCAAGCCACGGCGACGACCCGAGCCAGCAGGACAAGGAGCGCGCCCCATCCGGCGCTCACCACCGCGGCCGACACGTCCTCGATCCCCGAGGACGCGAATAGGCCCACGACGGTGCAAAGACCGGCAATCGAGGCCAGTGTCGTGAGACGCTTCATCTTCGTCTTTCAAGCTCGCAAGTGGCTTGATGCGGGAAATCGGTCACGGTCGCGGCGGAAATAGGTCCAAGCGGCCCCGACAAGCTATTCCGTCACGTTGCAGCACGGATGAGCCGTGTCTATCACCCGTTTGCTACACCGAGGGGCAAAGCGGCGGACGGGCTAGGTGTCCCGGACATGAGACCGCGAAACGTCGCAGAAGGGGCACACGTCAATGGAGCGCGAATCACCGATCACGGCCGCCGAGGCCGTGGACGAGGGCGCACGAGTCGAGGGCTATTCCTCCTCGCGCGAACCGGCGGCGCCTTCGCCGAACTCGCCGGTCATGGCGTGGAACGAATGGGATCCCCTGGAGGAGGTGATCGTCGGCTCGCTCGACGGCGCGACGATCCCGACCCACCATCTCACGGTGATCTTCAATCTGCCGCGGGCCGCGCAGCCGTTCTATCGGCTCGCCTCCGGCTGGAAGTATCCCAAGTTCATGAAGAAGCTCGCGCAGGCCGAGCTCGACAACTTCATCACGATCCTCGCGGGCGAGGGCGTGAAGGTACGCCGGCCGGATACGGTCGACTTCTCCCGCAAGTTCAAGGCGCCGCGCTGGTCCTCCCGGGGCTTCTGCGTGGCCTGCCCCCGGGACCCGTACCTCGTGATCGGCGACGAGATCATCGAGAGCCCGATGTGCTGGCGCTCCCGCTACTTTGAGGGTGACGCCTATCGTTCGCTGTTTAAGGACTATTTCCGCAATGGCGCCCGCTGGACCTCGGCCCCGCGTCCGCAACTGACCGACGATCTCTACAATTACGATTACCGGGTGCCGAACCTGAAGGCCGGCGAGCCGATGCAATTTACGGTCAACGAGTTCGAGCCGGTCTTCGATGCGGCCGACTTCGTGCGCTGTGGCCGGGACATCTTCGTCACCCGCTCGAACGTCACGAACCTGATGGGTATCGAGTGGCTGCGCCGCCATCTCGGCCCCGGCTTCCGCATCCACGAGATCGAGAGCCGCTGCCCGCAGCCCATGCACATCGACTCGTCGTTCATGCCGCTCGCGCCGGGCAAGGTGCTGGTGAATCCGGACTACGTGGACGTCGAGAAGCTCCCCGCCGTGCTCAAGAAGTGGGACGTGCTCATCGCCCCGCGCCCCGACCCGGTGGAGGGTTTCATGAGCAAGATCTCGATGTGCTCGCCCTGGACCTCCATCAACGTTCTGGCGATCACCGAGAAGAAAATCGTCGTCGATCAGAGCCAGCCGACACTCATCAAGGCGCTCAAGGACTGGGGCTTCGACCCGATCCCAGCGCCGTTCCTGAGCTATGGCCCGTTCGGCGGGTCGTTCCATTGCGCCACGCTGGATGTGCGCCGCCGCGGGACACTGCAGTCGTACTTCTAGGTCCACCCTCGAACGAGTCGGGGCAGCCACCGTCCTCCAAATTGTCCCCTCATCCTGAGGTGCCGCCGCGCTGCGACGGCCTCGAAGGACGGCTCCAGCCAGCCGCGCGATCCCTGGAGGGCTCCTTCGAGGCCCGCCGGAGGCGGGTACCTCAGGATGAGGTGGAGGGTGTGGGCCCCTCGACCTGTTCGACCTGCGTTCTAGCGACCGCTCTCCCCCCCACTGCGGGGGGAGGGCGCCGCGCCAATCCCGTCACAGTAAGTGGAGCGAAGCAATCCAGGGCAGCGGGATGCCTTCGACGATGCCGCTGCCGTGGGTCACTTCACTTCGTTCGCGATGACGGCGGGGTCTCCAAGCCCTCGATCAGCGCTTTGTTGAATGCCTCCGGCTCCGACATCTGCGGTGCGTGACCCGAGTCGGGGAACTCGATGAGCTTCGCGCCGGGGATCGCCTTCGCCGCCGCCTTACCGAGTTCGGGATAGTGGCCGAGCGTTGCCCGCACCTCCGGCGGCGCGAGGTCCTTGCCGATGGCGGTGTTGTCCTTCTGGCCGATGAAGAGAAGCGTCGGCACCGCGATCTGCGGGAAGCGGTAGACCACCGGCTCGGTGACGATCATGTCGTAGAGCAGGGCCGAGTCCCAGGCGACCGCCTCCTTGCCCGGCCCAGAATTGAGGCCCGCCAGCATCCCGACCCACGGTTCGTAGCGCGGCTCCCATCGGCCCGCGTAGTAGGTCGCCGTCTCGTAGGTGCGGATCGACTCGGCGGTGGTCTTCAGCTCCCGCTCGTACCAGCGGTCGATGGAGATGGGCGGGAGGCCCTTGGCGCTCCAGTCCTCCAGCCCGACGGGGTTGACCATCACGAGCTGCGCGACCTCTTTCGGGTAGAGCAGGGCGTAATGGGCCGCGAGCATGCCGCCGGTCGAATGACCCACGATGACCGGCCGCTCGATGCCGAGCTTGCCGAGGAGGGCATGGGTGTTTTCGGCCAATTGCCGGAAGGTGAACTGGTACGCGGAGGGCTTGCTCGACTTGCAGAAGCCGATCTGGTCCGGCGCGACGACCCGGTAGCCCGCACCGGTGAGGGCCCGGATCTGGCTGTCCCAGGTGGCCGCGCAGAAATTCTTGCCATGGAGCAGCACCACGGTGCGCCCATTGGGTTGCTCCGGCTTCACGTCGAGATAGGCCATCTGCAACGGCTGACGCTGGGAGGTGAAGGTGAAGCGCTCCACCGGGAACGGATAGGCGAAGCCTTCGAGTTCGGGTCCGTAGGCGGGGAGGGGATCGGCCCGGCCGGGCGACGTCGCACCGAGGGCGACGGAGAGGAAGGCCGGGGCGAGGGCGAAACGATGCATGGGGTCCCGTGGGGAGAAGGGGGAGGCTTCCTGCGCCAGGTGCGACCGCCCTATTGTAGGGTGTGAACAGGACCGGATGCCCTCGATGCCACATTTTTCCGTCGCCGCCGGCTGTCTCGCGGGGGGGCTGATGCTCGCGGGACCGGCGCAGGCCGCCGATTCCTGCGATGCCCTCACCGCGAAGGTCATCCGCATGACCGGCGCCTCCCTCGCGGGGCGGACGGGGGCCTACGCGGTCTTCCGGGCGCAGGATGCCGAACGGATGAGCCTCGATTGCCGGGCGCCCGCCCGGATCACCCTTGCCTCCCTCGACCGGGAACCGGGCCGGGCCTACTTCGACCTCGTCGGACTCGCGGCCCGGGCGCTGACCGGCACCGACGCGGAGCAGGCCACGGTCCTGGCCCTGAACCTCCATCAGGACAGCCTCCTCGCCGACGCACCCCGCCGGGGCGGCACCGGCCGGACGTTGATGCTCTGCGAGACCGGCCCACGGTCGGACGCCCTGGCGGGGGACCTCACCGTCTGCCGGATCGCGTCGGCCAGTGGGCGCAAGGGCTGACGGGCATCGCGCACCGTCCTCACACGCCCCGCCATCGCACCCTCGCCGTCTTAGCGAGCACAGCGAAGCAACCCGGGACAGCGGGCCGTCTCAGAAGGTGGCGCACCCCTGGATTGCTTCACTGCGCTCGCAATGACGGTGGGTGCGGGCGATGGGAGTGTGGCGTGGCGTGGCGCGTCCGCCCGCGCCGGTCCCATCCCATATTCCTATTTCGCCCGACGCGGGCTAGACCCGGCCCATGTCGAACGCCTCTTCCGGCACCGTCGTGCGCGCCCGCGACGCCGCCTTCGCCAACCATCTCCCCCTGGCGCTGATCGCGGGGCCCTGCCAGCTCGAAGGGCGGCAGCATGGCCTCGAGATCGCGGCCGCCCTCAAGGAGCTAACGGCCCGGCTCGGGATCGGGCTCGTCTTCAAGGCTTCCTACGACAAGGCCAACCGCACGTCGGGCGGCGCGGCTAGGGGCATGGGTATGGCTGGCGCCCTGCCGGTCTTCGCCGAGATCCGCGAGACCCTGGGCCTGCCTGTGCTGACCGACGTCCACGACGGGGCGCAATGCGCGCCGGTCGCCGAGGCGGTGGATATTCTCCAGATCCCCGCCTTCCTCTGTCGGCAGACCGACCTGCTCCTCGCCGCCGCGGCGACGGGCCGTGTCATCAACGTGAAGAAGGGACAGTTCCTCGCTCCCTGGGACATGAAGCACGTCGCCGCCAAGATCACGGGTGCCGGAAACCCCAACGTGATCGTCACCGAACGCGGTGCATCGTTCGGCTACAACACCCTCGTCTCGGACATGCGCAGCCTGCCGATCATGGCCGAGGTGACGGGGGGCGCCCCCGTGGTCTTCGACGCGACGCATTCCGTGCAGCAGCCCGGTGGCCAGGGCGCCAGCTCCGGAGGCCAACGCGAATACGTGGCGGTCCTCGCCCGCGCGGCGGTGGCTGTGGGCGTGGCGGGTGTGTTCATCGAGACTCATCCCGACCCGGACCGCGCGCCTTCGGACGGGCCGAACATGGTCGCACTGAAGGACATGCCTGCCCTCCTCGAGGAACTGATCGCCTTCGACCGTCTCGCGAAGGCGCGCTAGCACGCTAGAGCGGATTCGGAAGTCATTGGATCGCGTGCTTTCCGTCATTGCGAGCGGAGCGAAGCAATCCGGTGCAGCGGGACAACTCAGACCTAAGCGGATCCTTGGGTTGCTTCGCTCCGCTCGCAATGACCGTGGAGATGATGTGATCCAAGTGTACCGGAAAATGCACTAAGGGCGTGTGACGGCCTCAGCCCGTCGGGATCAACACATGGATCCGCAGGGGCTGGACGAGGGCGAACCGCCCGTCCTCCCCCCGCTCGGCGGCCTGGGCGAAGGCGGCCTCCACGATATCCCGGCGGTCCCGGATCGCATCGGCCCGGGCGGGATCGACGGCGGTGACGCGGGCGAAGAACGCTTCCCTGTCGGAAAAGCTCTCGCGCCGGTCGAGGATCAGGTCCCGCTCGCAGGCGAAGCGCTTCTCCGCGAGGGCAGCGGCGATGGCATCCTGCGCCGCGGCACGGATCGTCGTCTCGTCCTCGATGGGCCGCAGGGCATCGAAGAACGTGCCCGAGGCCAGCGGCTCGACCACCACGAGACGGCAGCCGGTCCGGAGCACCCGCGCCGCCTCAGCCAGGGCCTGGCGAGGGTCGGGAACGTGATGGAGTGAGTTCAGCATCACCGCCCCATCGACACTGTGATCGGGAAAGGGCAGCGCTTCGGCCGAGGCAGCTTCGAACCTCGCGGAGGGCGCGAGGCTGCGGGCCCGGGCGAGGGCATCCTCTCCGGGATCGATGCCGGTCACCGAGGCCCCGGCTTCGGTCAGGCTTTTCGTGAGCCCTCCAGATCCGCATCCGATATCGATCAGCGCCTTCCTGGTGAGGGGCGCGAAGGTGTCGCGGATCAGGGAGAGGGCGTCCATCGAATGGGGCTCCGGCGGCGTCCGATCCCGGCGCCGGTTCTCCTATGCCCGCGTTCGCGCCGGAGCGCATCCCGCTTCACGGAGACGCGCATTTCCGCGTGGGCGGCGCGACGGCACAATTGAGGACGCATTGCTGCCGCTCGGAGCAGAACCACGACAGGCTGCCACTCTTGAGGCACTCGCCGCCGCAGTGGCGGTAGGGGCCGCCATAGAGGGGTCGAACGTAGACGGCATCCGTCACCGTCTGGGGCACGGTGGGGGATGCGCGGAGAGGCTGGGCTGCGGCTGGAATGGCCGCGAGGGTGAGGACGAGGAAGAGAGATGCGGACCGCATGGCCGGGATCGCGAGGCGTTGACCCCATCAAATGGCCGTTTACTTGGAACCGTCGATTAAATTGCGTTTCAGTATCGCCCCTCGGCGTGCATGTGCCCGCAAGTTCCTACTGGCAACGACGGGGTTCCACCGAGTACGCAGCTCGCGTGTGCGAATGCGCACGCTGGATTGGTGAATGGCCATTGTGATGAACGCGCGTTCATCAGCCTGGAAAGGCAAATGACGCGATGTGAATCCTTTGGAACCGTCAGGGCGAGCCCACGTTATAGGTCCATGATCGATCTGAGATTGAGAAAGGATACCATGCGCAAGTTCGCTATCATTGCCGCCGCCGCCACGATGGCCGTTGGCAGCATCGCCGCCACGACCGGCGCTGAGGCTCGTCCCTACGGCTTCCACGGTGGATACGGTGGCTATGGCCATCACGGCTACTACGGTGGCCGTCGCGGGATCGGCACGGGTGCCGCTGTCGGCCTTGGCATCGCTGGCCTCGCCGCTGGCGCGATCGCTGCCGGCGCTGCCCGTGACGCCTATGGTTATGGCGCCCCGGCCTACGGCTATGGCTACGCTGCCCCGGCCTACGGCTACGGCGCCCCGGGCTACTACGGCTACGGCTACTAAGGTCTAGTCATTCCATTGAGGGCGGTCGGCGCAAGCCGGCCGCCCTTTCTTGTGCCGGTTGCTCATCGACCGCGATAGGGCGCCACGCCGGTGTCGGGCAGCCAGACGGTCGTCGGCGGCGTGCCCGTCTGCCAGAACACATCGATCGGGATGCCGCCGCGCGGATACCAATATCCGCCGATCCGCAGGTAGCGGGGCTCCAGAAGCCCCGCGAGCCGCTTGCCGATGGCGACGGTGCAGTCCTCATGGAAAGCCCCGTGATTGCGGAACGAGCCGAGATACAGCTTTAGCGACTTCGATTCGACGAGCCACTGGTTCGGCACGTAGTCGATCACCAAGATGGCGAAGTCGGGCTGCCCCGTCACCGGGCAGATCGACGTGAATTCCGGCGCCGTGAAGCGGGCGACGTAATCCGTGTCGGCATGGGGATTGGGAACCCGGTCGAGGCGGGCCTCCTCGGGGGAGGAGGGGAGAGGGGTCGCCTGCCCCAGGAGGAGATCGGATGAGCTGGTCATCGCGCTTCTATAGCGCGAGCCCGGCGCAGCCGCACCCGCGCGAGCGTCATCTGAAATCCTTCTCCCCCAGCCACAAAGATTTCGCCGGGTCGCGAGGCGCCTGCGGGTTGCCGGGGGCCGGATCATGGCGGATAAGCCGCCGCGCGACGCATGGCCGTGCGGCCGGCGCGACGAACGGCCCGCGGCCCTGGGGAGACAGTCATGACCGCGATTACCAATATCAGCGCCCGCGAGATCCTCGACAGCCGCGGCAACCCGACCGTCGAGGTCGATGTGCTGCTGGAGGATGGCTCCTTCGGCCGCGCAGCGGTGCCGTCCGGTGCCTCGACAGGGGCGCACGAGGCGGTCGAACTGCGCGACGGCGACAAGTCTCGCTTCCTCCGCAAGGGTGTGCTGAAGGCCGTCGAGGCCGCGCAAACCGAGATCCTCGATGCCATCGGCGGCATGGATGCGGAGGATCAGGTCGCCGTCGATGAGGCGATGATCGAGCTCGACGGCACCCCGAACAAGGCCCGTCTCGGCGCCAACGCGATCCTCGGCGTCTCCCTCGCCGTCGCGAAGGCCGCGGCCGAGGCTTCGGGCCTCCCGCTCTACCGCTATGTCGGCGGCGTCCAGGGCCGGGTGCTGCCGGTGCCGATGATGAACATCATCAACGGCGGCGCCCATGCGGACAACCCGATCGATTTCCAGGAATTCATGATCATGCCGGTCGGCGCCGACTCGATTGCCGAGGCGGTGCGGATGGGCTCCGAGGTGTTCCACACCCTCAAGGGCGCCCTCAAGAAGGCCGGCCACAACACTAACGTCGGCGATGAGGGCGGCTTCGCCCCGAACCTGCCGTCGGCCGAGGCCGCCCTGGACTTCGTGATGCAGGCGATCCAGTCGGCCGGCTTCAAGCCCGGCGCCGAGATCGCGCTCGCCCTCGATTGCGCCGCCACCGAGTTCTTTAAGGGCGGCGCCTACCAGTACGAGGGCGAAGGCAAGACCCGGGACATCGCCGCCCAGGTGGACTACCTCGCCGAACTCGTCGGCAAGTACCCGATCGTCTCCATCGAGGACGGCATGTCCGAGGACGACTGGGAGGGCTGGAAGCTCCTGACCGACAAGGTCGGCAGCCGCTGCCAGCTGGTGGGCGACGACTTGTTCGTGACCAACGTGGAGCGCCTCTCGCGGGGCATCGCCAACGGCACGGGCAACTCCATCCTCATCAAGGTCAACCAGATCGGCTCGCTCACCGAGACCCTGGCTGCCGTCGATATGGCCCAGCGCGCCGGCTACACGGCGGTGATGTCCCACCGCTCGGGCGAGACCGAGGATTCAACCATCGCCGACCTCGCGGTCGCGACTAATTGCGGGCAGATCAAGACCGGCTCCCTCGCCCGGTCGGACCGGCTGGCGAAGTACAACCAGCTCATCCGCATCGAGGAGGGCCTCGGCCCGCAGGCCCTCTATGCCGGCCAGTCTGCGATCAAGCAGATCGCCCGGGCGTAACCTTCGACACTTCATTTTCCTTTTCGGGGATCGTGGCGACAAGCAAGCGATCCCTGAAACCCTCGCCGTCTTTGCGAGCGACGCGAAGCAATCCAGGGCAGCGGGCCGTCTCAGGACGTGGCGCGTCCCTGGATTGCTTCGCTGCGCTCGCAATGACGAGGGTGGCGGACGGCGTTTACGGCGCAATCCCGCAACCCCCCGTTAACCTTCCCGCGGCAGGGTTCAGTCATGGTCGTCCGTCGCCGCGTCAGAATGGTTGTCCTGCCGCTGGGTCTCTGGACCCTGTCGGCCCTCGTCTGCGGGTACTTCATCGTGCAGGCGGAGAGCGGAAACCGCGGCCTCGAAGCCAAGCGGGCGCTCAAGATCAAAGCCTACGCTCTCAATCAGGAACTGGCCGCCGTGAAGGCGGACCGCGCCGTGTGGGAGCACCGCGTCGGCCTGCTCAAGAGCGACCAGATCGACCGCGACCTTCTCGAGGAGCGGGCCCGGATCGTGCTCGGGCGCGTCCACGCCAACGACGTCGTCATCATCGATCCCTGAGATCGATCGGGCCACGGCCGTCACACGTGGCCTCATCCCCGCGGCGCGACGATTCCCTGTGGGGCGATCTGACATCGGCGCCTCCCTGTCAGAGGGGCGGCCCTCGCTTTCGGTCAGCGCCTAGCCTACACCCGCCAGAAGACAGCGCGAGTGCGGGAGACACGACATGGAAGCTGGCAAGACGGCTGAGAGCGAGCCCGCTGCCGGCCCGTCGTCGGCGGCGACCGAGGCCCACAAGCCGGCCCCGAACATGCCCCAGTTCACCCGCGAGGAAGACCTCCACGCCTACCATGAGATGCTGCTGATCCGCCGCTTCGAGGAGAAGGCGGGCCAGCTCTACGGGATGGGCCTCATCGGCGGCTTCTGCCACCTCTATATCGGCCAGGAGGCCGTGGTGGTCGGCATGCAGATGGCGGCCGTGGACGGCGACCAGGTCATCACCGGCTACCGAGACCACGGCCACATGCTCGCCACGGGCATGGATCCGAAGGGCGTCATGGCCGAGCTGACAGGCCGCCGGGGCGGCTACAGCCGCGGCAAGGGCGGCTCGATGCACATGTTCAGCCGGGAGAAGCAGTTCTTCGGCGGCCACGGGATCGTCGGCGCACAGGTCTCGCTGGGCACCGGGCTCGGCTTCGCGGACCATTACCGCGGCAACGGCAAGGTGAGCCTCACCTATATGGGCGACGGCGCCGCCAACCAGGGTCAGGTCTACGAGAGCTTCAATATGGCGGCCCTCTGGAAGCTGCCGGTGGTCTACGTCATCGAGAACAACCGCTACGCCATGGGCACCTCGGTGGCCCGGGCTTCGGCGCAGACCGACTTCTCCAAACGCGGCCTCTCCTTCGGCATCCCCGGCGAATCGGTGGACGGCATGGATGTCCGCACGGTGCGCGAGGCGGCCGGCCGGGCGATCGAGCATGCCCGCTCCGGCAAGGGCCCCTTCATCCTCGAGATGCAGACCTACCGCTACCGCGGCCACTCCATGTCCGATCCGGCCAAGTACCGGACGAAGGACGAGGTCTCGAAGATGCGGGACGAGCACGACCCGATCGAGATGGTCCGCAAGCGCCTTCTCGAACTGCACGGCGTGCCGGAGTCCGACATCAAGTCCACCGATGCCAAGGTGCGCGAAACGGTGAACGCCGCCGCGGAATTCGCCACGGACGATCCCGAGCCCGATCCCTCCGAGCTGTGGACCGACATCCTGCTCGAGGCGAAGGCCTGACCGCCCGAGCCTGAACCCCTTAGGCCGCCCCCGCACGAGAGCGACGCGAAGAACTCATCATGGCGACCGATATCCTCATGCCCGCCCTGTCTCCGACCATGGAGGAGGGTAAGCTCGCGAAATGGCTCAAGAAGGTCGGCGACCCGATCAAGTCCGGCGACGTGCTGGCCGAGATCGAGACCGACAAGGCGACCATGGAGGTCGAGGCGGTCGATGAGGGCGTCCTCGCCAAGATCCTGATCGACGAGGGAACCGAGGGCGTCGCCGTCAACACCCCCATCGCGATCATCGCTGAGGAGGGCGAGGACGTCGAGAAGGCCGCCGCCTCCGGTGGCAAGGGCGGCCCGAAGGCGAACGGACACGATGCCGGCGGCCAGCAGGCCCCCACCCCCACCGCCCAGGCCGAGGGCCTGACGGACAAGCCCGCGGCGACGTCCAAGACCAGCGACGACGCTCCCGTCGCCCCGGCCGCCCCGGCGACGATCACGAACAAGGCGAAGGAGCCGGTGATGGCGGAGTTCCCCGCTGACACCCCCATGGTGACGATGACGGTCCGCGAGGCCCTTCGCGACGCCATGGCCGAGGAGATGCGCCGGGACGGCGACGTCTTCGTGATGGGCGAGGAAGTCGCCGAGTACCAGGGCGCTTACAAGGTGACCCAGGGGCTGCTGCAGGAATTCGGCGCCAAGCGGGTGGTCGACACCCCGATCACCGAGCACGGCTTCGCCGGCATTGGCGTCGGCGCGGCGCTCGCCGGCCTGAAACCGATCGTCGAGTTCATGACCTTCAACTTCGCCATGCAGGCGATCGACCAGATCATCAATTCGGCGGCCAAGACCCTCTACATGTCGGGTGGCCAGCTCGGCTGTCCCATCGTGTTCCGCGGGCCCAACGGCGCGGCGGCCCGCGTCGCCGCCCAGCACAGCCACGACTACGCGGCGTGGTACTCGAACGTGCCGGGACTCAAGGTGATCGCGCCCTACACGGCGAGCGATGCCAAGGGCCTGCTCAAGGCGGCGATCCGGGACCCGAACCCGATCATCTTCCTCGAGAACGAGATCCTCTATGGACAGTCGTTCCCGGTGCCCAAGCTCGACGACTTCGTGCTGCCCATCGGCAAGGCCCGAATTCACCGGGAGGGCAAGGACGTGACCCTCGTCTCCTTCGCCATCGGAATGACCTACGCCCTCAAGGCGGCTCAGGTGCTGGCCGAGCAGGGCATTGAGGCCGAGGTGATCGACCTTCGCACGATCCGCCCGATGGACACCGAGACGGTGCTGGAATCGGTGAAAAAGACCGGCCGCTGCGTGACCATCGAGGAAGGCTTCCCGCAATCGGGCGTCGGCGCCGAGATCTCGGCCCGGCTGATGGTCGATGCCTTCGATTACCTCGACGCCCCGGTGCTGCGGGTGACCGGTAAGGACGTGCCGATGCCCTACGCCGCCAACCTCGAGAAGCTCGCTTTGCCGAACGTGGCCGAGGTCGTCGAGGCGGCCAAGGCCGTCTGCTACAAGTGACCCCGCGACCGGGCGGCTCCGTCCGGTCGATCCCCTCCACCCGTCATTGCGAGCGGAGCGAAGCGATCCAGGGCAGCGTGACATCGCAGCATCCGGTGCCGTCCCGCGGCAAGGTCGGGGGGAAGGGGAACCGGCAACGGGACTGCGGGCCGCCATGACGACACGCCACCACCCCCTCGCCCCAGGCGGCAAGCACACGGGCCACGCGCCATGAGTCAGGATTTCGCCGAACTCGCCGTCCCGCCCGACGCCCTCGAACAGGGCGGGGTCGAGGTGCTGCGCGCGGCGGTGGTGGACGGCGCGGTGAGCGTCGCCCTGCGTCGCTCCTTCGACGATCCGGCGACCTGGGGCCGGCTTCTCGTGGACCTCGCCCGGCAGGCCGCCCGCGCCTACGCCGTCGATACCGACATGTCGGAGGAAGAGGCCTTCGACCGAATTCGCGCCGCGATCGAGGCGGAATGCCTCGCTCCGGGCGACTTCAACTGACGCGGTCGCCGATGGCCCTGGCAGCGCCGCTCCCCGCCCCCTGCGCCGACCGCGGAACGCAGCCAGCGTATCCCGCAACGCGCGCCGTGGGCGGCTGGCGGAAGGCGTTGCGATGCCCCCGGCCGGGGCGTGCCCTGGCCTTCCCCTTCGACGATCTTCTCACCTTCGCCGCCCCGGCCCCGCCCGAGACCTGAAGACCATGCCGATCAACGTCCTGATGCCCGCCCTGTCCCCGACGATGGAGAAGGGCAACCTCGCCAAGTGGCTCAAGAAGGAAGGCGATCCGATCAAGTCCGGCGATGTGCTGGCCGAGATCGAGACCGACAAGGCGACCATGGAGGTCGAGGCCGTCGATGAGGGCGTCCTTGCCAAGATCGTCGTACCCGAGGGCACCGCCGACGTGCCGGTGAACGATCTGATCGCCCTCATCGCGGGCGAGGGCGAGGATCCGGGTAGCATCCAGGCGCCGGCTGGGAACGGCGGCAAGGCGGAGGCTCAGAAGGCAACCCCGGCCGACGCGCCGAAGGCGGACGCGGTGACGACGTCCGGCGACGCGCAGATGTCCTACGCCCGCTCCAACGAGGCACCCGACGCGGCCAAGGCGGTCAACCCGGCGGCCGGGCAGCCCGCTCCGCCGCCGGCCTCGGGGGGCGGCGAGGGCCGGGTGTTCTCGTCTCCGCTGGCCCGCCGTCTTGCGAAGATGGAGGGCATCGACATCGGCGCCATCCAGGGCTCCGGCCCCCACGGCCGGGTGATCGCCCGCGACGTGCAGGAGGCCAAGGCGTCCGGTGTCACCAAACCCGCCGCCGGGGCGGGCAAACCCGCCGCCGACGCACCGAAGGCGGCCGCCCCGGCCCCGAAGGGCCCCCCCGCGGGCGGCGCACCGGCCGGCCTCTCCCTCGATCAGGTTCGCGGCTTCTTCGCCAAGGATGCCTACGAGGAAGTGCCCCTCGACGGCATGCGCAAGACCATCGCGAAGCGCCTCACCGAGGCGATGCAGGTGGCGCCGCACTTCTACCTGACGGTGGATTGCGAGCTCGACGCGCTGATGAAGCTGCGCGAGACCCTCAACGGCTCCGCATCCAAGGACAAGGAAGGGAAGCCCGCGTTCAAGCTTTCGGTGAACGACTTCGTCATCAAGGCGATGGGCTTGGCGCTCACCCGTGTTCCGGCCGCCAACGCGGTCTGGGCCGAGGACCGGGTGCTGCGTTTCAAGCATGCGGAGGTGGGGGTCGCCGTGGCGATCGACGGCGGGCTGTTCACCCCGGTGATCCGCCGGGCCGACGAGAAGACGCTGTCCACCATCTCCAACGAGATGAAGGACTTCGCCACCCGGGCGCGGGCAAAGAAGCTGAAGCCGGAGGAATACCAGGGCGGCGTCACCTCGGTGTCGAACCTCGGCATGTTCGGCATCAAGCACTTCACCGCCGTGATCAACCCGCCGCAATCGAGCATCCTGGCGGTGGGCGCGGGCGAGAAGCGCGTCGTCGTGAAGGACGGGGCGCCTGCGGTGGTCCAGGTGATGACCTGCACCCTGTCCTGCGACCATCGGGTCCTCGATGGGGCGCTTGGCGCGGAACTGATCTCGGCCTTCAAGGGGCTGATCGAGAACCCGATGGGCATGCTGGTGTGAGGCGCGTCTCCCTCCCCCCGCGGGGAGGGGGAAACGCCAACCCGGCGACCCATCCGCACGACTCACCCCGGCCCCTTCCCGGAAGGCGAAGGGGAGCAGGAGGCACCCATGGCCGACACCTATGACGTCCTCATCATCGGCGCCGGGCCCGGCGGCTACGTCACGGCGATCCGCTCGGCGCAGCTCGGCTTCAAGACCGCCGTGGTCGACCGGGAGCACCTCGGCGGCATCTGCCTGAACTGGGGCTGCATCCCCACCAAGGCGCTGCTGCGCTCGGCCGAGATCTTCCACTACTTCCAGCACCCGGGCGAGTACGGCCTCACGGCGGAGAAGGTCGGGTTCGACACCGCCGCCATCGTCAAGCGCTCGCGCGGCGTCTCGGCCCGACTGAACGGCGGCGTCGGGATGCTGCTCAAGAAGAACAAGGTCGATGTGATTTGGGGCGAGGCGTCGGTGGACTCCGTCGCCAAGGGCAACCAGCCCGGCCAGGTCACCGTGAAGGAGAGCAAGCGGGCCGAGCCGCCCAAGGGCGCCAAGGGCGCGGGGACCTACCAGGCCAAGCATATCATCGTGGCGACGGGCGCCCGGCCCCGGGCGCTTCCCGGCATCGAGCCCGACAAGAAGCAGATTTGGACCTATTACGAGGCCATGGTCCCCGAGACGATGCCCAAGAGCCTGCTGGTGATGGGCTCGGGCGCCATCGGCATCGAGTTCGCCTCGTTCTACCGGACGATGGGCGCCGAGGTGACGGTGGTTGAGGTGCTGCCGCAGATCCTGCCGGTGGAGGATGCCGAGATCGCCGCCATGGCGCGCAAGCGCTTCGAGAAACAGGGCATCAAGATCCTCACCGGCGCCAAGGTGACGAAGGTCGAGAAGGGGGCCGACTCGATCACTGCCACTATCGAGGGCGGGGACGGCAAGACGCAGCAGATCACCGCTGAGAAGCTGATCTCGGCGGTGGGCGTTCTCGGCAACATCGAGAATCTCGGCCTCGAAAAGCTCGGGGTGAAGACCGACCGGGGCTGCGTCGTCACCGACGGACTCGGCCGGACCAACGTGCCGGGCCTCTACGCCATCGGCGATGTCGCGGGGCCGCCCATGCTCGCCCACAAGGCCGAGCATGAAGGCGTCATCTGCATCGAGACCATCAAGGGCCTGCACACCCACCCGATGGACAAGGGCAAGATCCCCGGTTGCACCTATTGCCAACCGCAGATCGCCAGCGTCGGGCTCACCGAGGCCAAGGCCAAGGAGCAGGGCTTCGCCGTGAAGGTTGGGCGCTTCCCCTTTGCAGGCAACGGCAAGGCCATCGCGCTCGGCGAGCCGGACGGGATGATCAAGGCGGTCTTCGACGCCAAGACCGGCCAGCTGCTCGGCGCTCACATGGTCGGCGCCGAGGTGACGGAGCTGATCCAGGGCTATGTCGTCGCGATGAACCTCGAGAGCACCGAGGAAGAGCTGATACACACGGTGTTCCCGCACCCGACGCTCAGCGAAATGATGCACGAGAGCGTGCTCGATGCCTACGGCAAGGTCATCCACACCTGAGGGGCCAGCCTCGGCAGGATCGACCTCCGCTCCGTCGTGGGGGCCTCTCGGAAGCCGGGACAAGTGGACGTCTTCACGAAAGGCCGGACTTGATCCGGAACAGGAGCTGCGTCCGGAAGCGGACGCAGCTCTTTTTTTAAAGGCGTGTCAGCGGCTGCCGCTGCCGGAGGTCGAGCCTTCGCCACCCTTAAAGCCTGAGGCGTTCGGCGAGCCGTGCATCCGGCCATCCTTCTGCATCTCCTGACCCGGGGCGGTGCTCGACGCGCCGGAGCCGGTACTGCCGGTCGAGTCGGCCTTGCCGAAGCCGGCCGCGTTGGGCGAACCCTGCATCCGGCCCACAGCGTTTCCGGTTGTGCTCTGGGTGCTCGGGCCGCTTTCGGCTGCCAGGGCCGCCGTCCCGAAGGCCATCAGGCCAGCGGCGGCAAAGAGGGCGGATTTCCTCATGGTCGTCTCCTTCATTGTTCCCTTCCCTCGACGGGAAGGGTCATATCAGGCTAACGCGCGCCGCCATCGGCCTGTTCATTCATCGGTGTGCGGGGTCTCGCTGAACGACGCCTCAGGCAGCGACCACCAGTTCGGCATCCTTCGGGGAGGGGACGTAGGCGCACCATTCGCAGACGCCGCGTTCGGCCCCGCGAGAGCCATTGCGTTGCGAACAGAGGGGGCAAACGAGGACGACGATCCGAGCTCCCCGGCGCAACCCGAGCCCGCGTCCGCGGAAGGTGATGGTCGTCTCCGATGCGGCACCTTCGTCCCGCATCATGCGTGCGCCCGCCACACTGCGACCGACCGATGATCCTGTGTCATTGTCCGCTCCCCCTTATGCAGGGTAATCCACGGCACTCCCAATGGCTCCGCTTTGCCGGCGTTGAATGACTCGGATGCGGTGGATGACTGAAGCGAGAGATGCGATGCCGGATCCGGCCATGGACGACGCCGCCCTGCCGGGCTTCGCGGATGTGGCCGCCGCCGCCCGCCGTATCGAGGGCGCGGCTCACCGGACCCCCGTCCTGACGTCCCGCACGGCGGACGCCATGACTGGCGCCAGCCTGTTCTTCAAGGCGGAAAACCTGCAGCGGGGCGGCGCCTTCAAGTTCCGGGGCGCCTACAACGCCATCAGCGCCCTGCCCGAAGAGATCCGGCGGCGGGGGGTCATCGCCTTCTCATCCGGCAACCACGCCCAGGCGATCGCCCTGGCGAGCCGCCTCCTCGATGTGCCTGCGGTCATCGTCATGCCGGAGGATGCGCCCGCGGTGAAGGTCGAAGCCACCCGCGGCTATGGCGCGGAGGTCGTGAGCTACGACCGCTACACCCAGGACAGGGAAGCCCTCGGCCGGGAGATCGCGCAGGCGCGGGGGCTCACCCTCATCCCGCCCTACGACCACCGGGAGGTCATCGCCGGGCAGGGCACTTTGGCCATGGAGCTGATCGCGGAGACCGGGCCCCTCGACATGCTCGTCGCCTGCCTCGGCGGCGGAGGGCAACTGGCGGGCTGCGCCCTCGCCGCCGCGGAACTCTCGCCCGGGATCGCGGTCTATGGCGTCGAGCCCGAAGCGGGCGACGACGGGCGTCGCTCGTTCCACGAAGGGCGGATCGTGACCATTCCCGTGCCGCGCACCATCGCGGACGGTGCACAAACCACCTATCTCGGTCGCCTCACCTTCCCGATCATCCGGGAGAAAGTCACCGACATCGTCACCGTGTCCGATGCCGAACTGGTGGACACGATGCGCTTCTTCGCGGCACGGATGAAGCTCGTCGTCGAGCCCACGGGCTGCCTCGCCGCCGCCGCCGTCCTGCACGGGCGCCTCGATGTGAGGGGCAAACGTGTCGGCATCGTCATCAGCGGCGGCAACGTCGATATCGGAACCTTTGCCCGGCTGGCCGCACCGGCCGCATGAGCCAACCGGACCCGTGGACCCGCGGGCCGGGGATGCTTATCTTGACAAGACCCACCCCACGTCCCGCGGGCCTTTACCCCGTCCGGGCCGGAGAGCGACGATGCCATCCAGTTTCAAGGTTCTTTCGCTGACCGATCGCGCCGCCGAGCGGATCAAGGCGATCATGGCGCAGGCGGACAAGCCCGTGGCCGGCCTGCGCGTCGGCGTCAGGAACGGCGGCTGCGCCGGCCTGACCTACACGATGGAATATGCCGAAGCGCGCCAGCCCGGCGAGGACGTGGTCGAAGACCGCGGCGTTCAGGTCTTCATCGACCCGAAGGCTGTGTTGTTCCTGCTGGGCACCGAGATGGACTTCACCACCACCAAGCTCGCCTCCCAGTTCGTGTTCAACAACCCGAACCAGACTTCCGCCTGTGGCTGCGGCGAGTCGGTGGCCATCACCCCCGTCTCGCCGGATCGCGTCACCGCCTGAAGGGCCTCATCTGTCCAGGTGAGGGAGCTCGGACAGGACCGGGAGGCCGCCGCTCAGGCGGCCTGGGACGGCAGGATCGACGCGTCGTCCATGACACGGTTGCGCCCGGCGCGCTTGGCCGCGAACATGCACAGATCCGCCCTCTCGAGGAGCGAGGCGGGCGTATCGCCCGACCGGTGCTCAGCGACGCCGAGGGATACGGTGACCTTGCCGAGCGACTCGCCGCTCGACCGCTTCACCAGCTCCCGGCCGATCATGTTTACCCTGATCGTTTCCGCGATCTGGATGGCGTCGAGGCGGTTCGCGCCGGGCAGGATGATCCCGAACTCCTCGCCGCCGAAGCGGGCGAGGCGGGCATTCGGCTGGACGCTCTCGCGCATCACGACGGCCACGAGCCTCAGTACCTGATCGCCGGTGAGGTGGCCGTACTGGTCGTTGAACCGCTTGAAGTAATCGATATCGACCACGACGACGCTGAGGGTGCCGCCTCTGCTGACCTCCATGACGGCGGTCCGCATCATTTCCTCGAAATGCTTGCGGTTCGATAGGCCGCTCAACGGATCCGTGAGGCTCTCCGTCCGGGTCGCCTCGAGCTTCTCCCGCAGCAGTTCGACCTCGCTCCGGCTTTCGCGGATGCGGGCCTCCAGGGTCCGGTTGTCTGCCACGACCTTCCGCGTCGCCGCCGCCAGGGAGGCGACCATCTCAGCCAGGCGCACGCGGCTGAGCTGGGCCTGGGCGAGGTCATGCGACAAGCTCGAGAGCGACTCCCCGTATTGCTGCGTCGAGCCAAGGGACAGATCGAGGATTTCACTGACTTGGGCCAGCTCCGCCAGCACCGTTTCGCTGACGATGCCTGCATCGGCGGCATGCCGGTTACTGTCGAGGTAGCTCTCGTACAGCTGATCGATATCGAACTCGTTCAGCTGTCCTTTTTCGGCGGTCAATCGTTTGACGGCGTCGTTGAGGAGCGGCACCTCCGCCGACACGTAGGCATACCAGACCGCGTAGGCCCGCGGCGTCGCCGAGGGTCCGTAATCTCGCATGAGCTCGTTCGTCCGCTTCGCCAGAGCGAAGGTACGATCACGATCGGGGAAAGCGTCCTGGGCCATCCTCATCCCGCTTCGGGGCAAGCCGTTCCCAACGGGCAAAGCTGCTGACTGTGAGTTGTAGCAACAGTGTGTACACGCACAGTTAAAAGCGGGCGGTTTGAGCCCTCCGTTTTGGTCCGTTTTGCAGGACTCGCTGGTCTGGAGGCCTAAATCGCCTCAGATTTTAGCAGTCCAGTCCGACCGAGCGCTCTCATCAGCCCGATCAGCGTTCGCGCTTCACGGTTGGCGCACGCAGAAGAAACGCCGGCACATGGGAGCCGAGGCCCACGGGCGTATCGTGATCGGCCTCGTCCCGTTCAGGACGCTGGGTCGACCGGCGGGGGGCTTCGTCGCGCCGGGACTGCTCCGGCTTGGGGGCGGCCGGCGCTGCGGAGCGGGGGGCCGACCGGTGCCGGCTTTCCGAACGCTCACGACCTTCCGAACGCTCACGACCTTCGGAGCGCTCCCGGCCCTCCGAACGCTCGCGGCCTTCTTTTCCGCCCCGGTCGCTTGCCTTGCGACGGCCATCGCCGGCACGTCCCCGATGCCGGCTGCGCGGCTCGGCGTCGGAGGCGGGAAGGGATGACAGATCGCCGTCGAGCCACGGAATGGGCTGGCCGATCAGAGTCTCGATGGCCCCGAGGGACCGTTCGTCGTCCGGGGTGATGAGGGTGAAGGCGGCGCCGGAACGCCCGGCACGGCCCGTCCGACCGATCCGGTGGACGTAATCCTCCGGGTGGCGCGGGATATCGAAGTTGAAGACGTGGCTCACCGCGGGAATGTCGAGGCCGCGGGCGGCGACGTCGCTCGCCACGAGCAGCGATGTCTCGCCGTTGCGGAAGCCGTCGAGGGCGGCCATGCGCGCCCTCTGGTCCATGTCGCCATGGAGGGCGACCGCATCGAAGCCGTGGCTGACGAGGGACTTCTGCAGGGTCGCGACATCACGCTTCCGGTTGCAGAAGATGATTCCGTTGGTCAGCGACTCCTCAGCGCGGATGAGACGCCGCAGGCGGTCGCGCTTGGCGTGGTCCTCGCCCGGGGTCGCGACGAGGCGCTGGGTGATGGTCGTCGCCGCTGAGGATGGCCGGGCGACCTCGATCCGCTGGGGGGTATGGAGGAACATGTCCGCCAGCCGCTCGATCTCCGGCGGCATGGTCGCGGAGAAGAACAGGGTCTGCCGCGTAAACGGCACCATCTTCACGATCCGCTCGATGTCGGGAATGAATCCCATGTCGAGCATGCGGTCCGCCTCATCGATGACGAGGAGTTCGACACCGGTCAGCAGGAGCTTGCCGCGCTCGAAATGGTCGAGGAGGCGACCGGGCGTCGCGATCAGCACATCCGTGCCGCGGGTCAGCTTCGCATCCTGGTCGGCGAAGGAGACGCCGCCGATGATCAGCGCCACGTTCAGCTTGTGGTTCGTGCCGTAGCGCTCGAAACTCTCTTCCACCTGGGCGGCGAGCTCGCGGGTGGGCTCGAGGATAAGCGTCCGCGGCATCCGGGCGCGGGCGCGCCCGGTCTCGAGGAGGGTGAGCATCGGCAAGGTGAAGGCCGCCGTCTTGCCCGTACCGGTTTGGGCGATGCCCAGGACGTCCCGCCGCGCGAGCACATGCGGGATGGCCTGCGCCTGGATCGGCGTCGGCTCGGTGTACCCGGCCGTTGTGACGGCCTGGAGGACTTTCTCACTCAGTCCGAGATCGGAGAACGACATTTCGTATCGGCAACATTCACGCACCCGGCCGGCGCGAAGGACATCGTCGCGGCAACGATCCGGGAAAGAGCGGCCCTGCGGATGCAACCGCGACCGCCGGGCGATTGTCGTTTCACCTAGAGCCTTGCGGCGACTTGTCAATCTCGCTGGCGGCGGAAGCCCGGGATGACGGCCGTCACTGCTGGCTTTTTCAGTCCGCGCGATGGGGCTGAGTCCATGGGCCGGACCCGGGTCCGAAATGTTTGCGCTCACGGTTAAGCGACCGTGAGTGCCGCCACGCCGCGACACGTCGCGCCGTCCTAAAATAAAACGTCTGTGATGCAGGGCCCCTGCGGTCACCCAGCAAATGTTCGCCAGTAGGTGCCCCGGTTTCGCCCAAATCACGACGGGGCCTAGGCGTGAGTACAGCGCGCTTCACTGCTAGCGCAACCCATGTGCGATAGAGCACATCGGTCCGCACGGGCCGTTACGCCTGCATAACCTTCATCTTTCGTTGACGGGGTCTGGCTAATCTCACTGAGCTTGTTGCAGGAAAGCGACAGACCCGTTCGCCGCAAGCGCCTAGAAGGCCGCTGGCCTAAGCCAACCCCAGGATCTGGTAACCCGATGAATAAGCTTCTCCTCGCATCGACCGTTCTCGCCGGCATGACCGTGGCCGCCTCGGCCGCCGACCTTCCGCGCCGCGCTGCGCCGCCGCCGGTGTTCACGCCGGTGCCGGTCTTCACCTGGACGGGCTTCTACGCCGGTTTCAACGCCGGCTACGGCTTCGATGCCTCTTCCAGCCGCGCCCCGACCGTCGTCGGCGTCTCCCCCGCCACCGGCATCTTCGCCGCCGGCAACACGCCCACCACCGGCGTTCTCGCCTTCTCCAACCGCAACAACAACGAAGGCTTCGTTGGCGGCGGTCAGATCGGCTACAACTACCAGTTCACCCCGGGTTCGGGCGTGGTCGTCGGTATCGAAGCTGACGCCCAGTACGCCGACTTCGGCGCCCAGCGGAACCGCTTCTCGGCCGCCGCCCCGGCCGGCTCGGCGATCGTCCCCGGCACCCTCGTCTACAACCCGAACGGCCTGTCGGGCCTCGACTACTTCGGCACCGTGCGCGGCCGCCTCGGCTACGCCTTCGACCGCACCCTCGTCTACGGCACCGGCGGCTTCGCCTACGGCTCGGGCGGCGGCCGTCAGTTCGGCACCGGCGTGTCCTCGAACGACTTCCAGACCGGCTACGCCGTCGGCGGTGGCGTTGAGTACGCTCTCCCGACCGACTCGTTCCTGAACTTCTTCCGCTCCTCGGCCGTCACGCTGAAGGTCGAAGGCCTGTACGTGAACCTCGACCGCAGCCGCAACTCGGCTGGCTCCTTCGCCACCAACGCTGGCGGCGTGACCTACGCCACCACCTCCCCGGGCGTGGTCCTGGTCTCCGGCCCGGCCAACACCCGCGCCTCGACCGAGTTCGCCGTCGTCCGCGCCGGCGTGAACTACAAGTTCGGCTCGTACTAAGCCGGACATCGCCGCGGCTCACGCCGCGGCACCCTCTCTACGGAAAGCCCGGCCCCACGGCCGGGCTTTTCGCGTTTCGAAACCCGTGCGACGTGACGTCGTGGAACCCACCGCCGGATGGGCCGATTGACCAGCGCCCGTAACCGAACGGGCGCACGGACGGAAGATCGACCCATGTCGCCGCGCTCACGCTTCCCTACTCTGCTGCCGTTGCTCTGCTGTCTTGCGGCGGTGCCAGCTCATGCCCAGGACGCCACCGTCATCGGGAAGGACACGATCCTCCCCGGCACGGGTCCGGGATCGACGACGGGGGGCACGGGCGGGGGCGGTCTCATGCAGGCGGCGAGCGCTCAGGATGCCGCTAAGCGTCAGGGCCTGAAGCCCGCCACTTTCCTCGCCTCGAAGATGATTGGCGTCGAAGTCCGCAACACGGCCGGTGACAGCGTCGGCAAGATCGATGACCTGCTCGTCACCGATGGCGGCACGCTCAAGGCCGTCGTGATCGATGTTGGCGGGTTCCTCGGCATCGGCAGCAAGCGCATCGCCGTCGAGCCAAATGCCGTGGTCCTGCGGCCCGGGGGGGATCGCTTCTCGGCGATCCTGGAGATGGGCAAGGACACCATCTCGGCCGCGCAGGCCTTCGACCCGGCCAAGGCCATTCCGGCGCAATAGTCCGGGGAGCGCCCCGGGGAGATCATTCGCCTCCCGGGGGCCACTAGTTCGTCAGATGTCGAGGTTGGCGCCCTCGGCGAAGGCGGCGCGCTCGCTGATGAAAGTGAACCGCGCCTCGGGCTTGTTGCCCATCAGGCGCTCGACCGTGTCGCCGGTCGATTCCCTGGCCTCGTCGAGGACGGCGACCCGGAGGAGCGTGCGCTTCTTCGGGTCCATGGTGGTTTCCTTCAACTGGGCGGGCATCATCTCACCCAGGCCCTTGAAGCGCCCGATCTCGACCTTGCCCCCCTTGAACACGGTCTTCACGATCCGCTCTCGGTCGGCATCGTCCCTGGCGTAAGCGATCCTCGAGCCCTGCTGGATCCGGTAGAGGGGCGGGATCGCAAGGTAGAGATGCCCCTTGTCAATCAGCTTCGGCATCTGGCGATAGAAGAAGGTGATCAGTAACGACGCGATGTGGGCGCCGTCCACGTCGGCGTCCGTCATGATGATCACCTTGTCGTAGCGAAGGTCCGCCTCGCGGAAGTTCGCTCCCGTGCCGCACCCGAGCGCAAGGGTCAGGTCGCCGATGAGTTGGTTGGCGCCGAGTTTGTCGCGGCTCGCAGAGGCGACGTTCAGGATCTTTCCCCGGAGGGGCAGGATCGCCTGGGTCGTCCGGTCCCGGGCCTGCTTGGCCGAGCCGCCGGCGGAGTCACCCTCGACGATGAAGATCTCCGAGCCTGCGGTTCCGGCGGCGGAACAATCCGCGAGCTTGCCGGGCAGGCGCAGTTTCCGGGTGGCGCTCTTGCGGGCGACCTCCTTCTCCTGTCGCCGTCGCAGGCGCTCTTCCGCCCGGTCGATCACCCAGTCCAGGAGTTTGTTGGCCTGGGCCGGGGAGCCGGCGAGCCAATGGTCGAACGCGTCCCGCACCGCCGTCTCGACGATGCGCTGAGCTTCCACGGTGGCGAGCTTGTCCTTGGTCTGGCCCTGGAACTCCGGCTCGCGGATGAAGACGGAGAGCATGGAGGCGCAGGTCGCCATGACGTCGTCGGTCGTGACGGCGGTCATCCGCTTGGCCTGATTGACCCGCTCGGCATGTTCCCGCAGCCCCCGGAGCAGGGCGACTCGCAAGCCCGCCTCGTGGGTTCCGCCCTCCGGGGTAGGGATGGTGTTGCAGTAGGAATGGGAGACGCCGTCATCGGCCACCGTCCACGCGACGGCCCATTCCAGGGAGCCATGCGAACCCGGCTTCGTCACCTTGCCGGAGAAGACGGCATCGATCACGAGCTCCTTCCCGTCGATGTCCCGGGCGAGGTAGTCCGACAGGCCGCCGGGGAAGCGGTGCACCGCCTCGGCCGGCACATCGTCCAGACCCTCCAGAAGTGCGGGGGCGCAGCGCCAGCGGATCTCGACCCCGCCGAAGAGGTACGCCTTCGACCGCGCCATCTTGAACAGGCGGCGGGGGTCGAACTTCAGCGATCCGAAGATCTGCGCGTCGGGGTGGAAGCGGACCCGCGTGCCCCGCCGGTTCTGCACACGCCCGACGATCTCCAGGGCGCCCTGGGCGTGGCCGCGGGAGAAGCATTGCCGATACAGGGTCTGGTTGCGGGCAACCTCCACCTCCAGCACGTCCGACAGGGCGTTGACCACCGAGATGCCGACGCCGTGGAGACCGCCGGAGGTCTCGTAGACCTTCGAGTCGAATTTGCCGCCCGCGTGCAGGGTGGTCATGATGACTTCCAAGGCGGACTTGCCCGGGAATTTCGGGTGCGGGTCCACCGGAATGCCGCGGCCGTTGTCGGTCACGACCAGGGCGCCCCCTTCTTCGAGCTCCACCTCGATGAAGCTCGCATGGCCGGCGACGGCCTCGTCCATCGAGTTGTCGATCACCTCGGCGAAGAGGTGGTGCAGGGCGCGTTCGTCGGTACCGCCGATATACATGCCCGGACGCCGCCGGACGGGCTCCAGACCCTCGAGCACCTCAATGTCGGAGGCGGTGTAGCCAGCCTCCGGCGAGGCCGCCGCCAGCGAGACCGGCGAGGCCGCCTCGGTCAGGCGCCGCCGGGTCCCCGGCACGGGTGCAGCCTCCGGCACGGCGACGGCCTTGGCCGCACCGCCAAACAGATCGCGGGCCGGATCGCTCACGCGACCGCTCCCACGGGCTGGGACGGTCGGAACGGAGGAAGCTTTGCGTCTGGGAGCATGCGCCTTCATCTCGCCAGCATAGCGGAACAAATAGGAAACATCAAAGCCCGGACTCGGGCCGCAGCGCGGCACACTGGCATGCTGCGCCGCGACAGGCGAGGGCTGCCCGGACAGACGATGCGATGCAGGGTGCGGGGGCAGTGGTTAACGTTTCCCGCACCGGCCTGGAAGCCGGGAACCAATTCATCCGAAAGCCGTTAGATTACAGCAACCTTGACCATTGGAAGGGGTGTGGGACATGAACCACGACGTGTGCGACACCCGCCACGAGGCCCTCATCCGCTTCGAGCGGGCCGCCGGACTGGCGCTCGCCTGCGAAGCCGAGGAAGAGAGGACCCCGGCCCGCTTCGTTATGGCACCCGCGGCCTTCGCCGTCGCCACCCTGGCGACCGCCGTCGCCGCGACGGTCACCTACCTCATCTGAGCTTCCCTTCCCCCAGGCCCATCGCTGGGTCCAGGGAGCGAGGTGCCGATGCCCCCGGGCTGAGGTCGGGTACGCCGGCGCGGCGTCAGCCCGTCGCCTTCTTCTTCGGTGCCGCCTTCTTGGCCGCAGTTTTCTTGGCGGGCGCCTTCGCCTTGTCGCCATCGGCCTTGCGCGTCGGCGCCTTCTTCCGGGCAGGCGCCTTCTTGCCGCCGCCGGCCTCGCGCTTGGCCGCGATCAGCTTCAACGCGTCGTCCAGCGTCAGGCTCTCGGCGCTTGCACTTTTCGGCAGGGTCGCGTTGACGTCGCCGTCTGTGACATAGGGGCCGTAGCGACCCGCCTTGACCACCACGTCGCGGCCACTCTCCGCATCCTTGCCGAGGGAACGGCCCGGATCGCCTGCCGGACGGCCCCGTCCGCCCCCCTGTTCCTTGGCCACGATCAGGTCGATCGCCCGGTTCCCGCCGATCTCCAGCACGTCGTCATCACGGCCGAGATTGGCATAGGTCCGCCCGTGCTGGACGTAGGGTCCGAAGCGCCCGATCCCGGCCAGGATCGGCTCGCCGGTTTCCGGGTGCCGGGCGATCTCCCGGGGCAGGGAGAGCAGCGCCAGCGCCTTGTCGAGGTCCACGTCCGACGGTGACAACCCTTTGGGCAGGGAGGAGCGCTTGGGCTTCTCCGCGCCCTTCTCGGGGCTGGCTTCGCCCAATTGGATGAAGGGGCCGAACCGCCCGTCGCGTACGGTCACCGGCAGACCCGTGGCGGGGTCGTTGCCGAGTACCCTGACACCCGGCTGACCGCCGTCGAGGGACGAGCCGTCGCCCTCGCCGTTGACGCCCGTCGCCGACAATTGCCGCGTATAGGTGCATTCGGGATAGTTCGAGCACCCGATGAAGGCGCCGAACTTACCGAGCTTGAGGGACAGTTGCCCCTCACCGCAATTCGGGCACCCCCTCGGGTCCTTGCCCTCGCCGCGGTCGGGGAAGATGTGCGGGCCCAGCAGGCCGTTGAGGGCTTCCAGCACCTCGGCGACCCGCAGTTCCTTGGTCTCGCCGATGGCGGCCGAGAAGTCCCGCCAGAAATCCCGCAGTACGGTCCGCCAATCGATCTCCGCATTGGAGACCCGATCGAGCTGCTCCTCGAGGTCGGCGGTGAAATCGTATTCCACGTAGCGGCGGAAGAAGCTTTCAAGGAAGCCCGTGACGAGGCGCCCCTTATCCTCCGGCTGCAACCGCTTCTTCTCGATCCGGACGTATTCGCGATCCCGCAGGGTCTGCAGCACCGCAGCGTAGGTCGAGGGCCGGCCGATGCCCAGTTCCTCCATCCGCTTCACGAGGCTCGCCTCGGAATAACGCGGCGGCGGCTCGGTGAAATGCTGGGTGGAGGCGATCTTCTCCCGGCGGAGGGGATCGCCCGCGTCCATCTTCGGCAGACGGCGGCTCTCTTCGTCCTCCTCGTCGTCCTTGCCTTCCTGATAGAGGGCGAGGAAGCCGTCGAACTTCACCACCTGCCCGGTGGCACGAAGCTCGATCCGTCGTCCGCCCGCGGTGGCGTGGACGTCGACGGTGGTGCGCTCCAGCTCAGCCGATTCCATCTGGCTCGCCATGGTACGCGTCCAGATCAATTCGTAGAGCTTGGCCTGCTCGGGTTCGAGGTGGCGGGCCACGTCCTTCGGCCGGCGGCCCATGTCGGTGGGGCGCACGGCCTCGTGCGCCTCCTGGGCGTTCTTGGCCTTCACGCTGTACTTGCGCGGGGCGCCTGGAACGTACCGATCCCCGAATTCGCGGCCGATCACCCGGCGGGCATCGGCGATGGCCTCAGGCGCCATGTCGACGCCGTCGGTCCGCATATAGGTGATGATGCCCACCGTCTCACCGCCGACATCGACGCCTTCGTAGAGCCGCTGGGCGACGCGCATGGTCTGGGCCGGGGCCATCCCGAGCTTGCGGGACGCCTCCTGCTGCAGCGTGGAGGTTGTGAAGGGCGGCTGGGGATGGCGCTTGGCCGGCTTGGCCTCCACGCTCGCCACCACGAAGCTCGCCGCTTCCAGGTCGCGCTTGAAAGCCGCCGCCTCCTCCGCGTTGCCGACGTCGAGGCGCTGGATGCGCTTGCCGTCCGCCCCGACGAGACGGGCCTCGAAGGTCGCCCCGTCCTTCGTGGCCAGTGTGGCGATGATCGACCAGTATTCCCGGGGCTTGAACGCCTCGATCTCCATTTCGCGCTCGACCACGAGGCGAAGGGCGACCGATTGCACCCGGCCCGCCGACCGGGCACCGGGGAGCTTGCGCCAGAGGACCGGCGAGAGCTTGAAGCCGACGAGATAGTCCAGCGCCCGGCGGGCGAGGTAGGCATCCACCAGCGCCTGGTCGATCTGGCGCGGCTTGCGCATCGCCTGCTCGACGGAGGACTTGGTGATGGCGTTGAAGGTCACCCGCTCCACGGGAATGCCCTTCAGGGCCTTGCGCGCCGTCAGCGCTTCGAGGACGTGCCAGGAGATCGCCTCACCCTCACGGTCCGGGTCGGTCGCGAGGATCAGTTTCTCGGCGCCCTTGACCGCCTTTGCGATCTCGCTGACCCGCTTCGAACCGCGATCCTCGAGCTCCCACACCATGTGGAAGTCCTGCTCGGGATCCACCGACCCGTCCTTGGCCGGAAGGTCGCGGATATGGCCGAAGGAGGCGATCACCTCATAGTCGCGACCCAGGTACTTGTTGATCGTCTTGGCCTTGGCCGGCGACTCGACGACGACGACTTTCATCCAGAACCCTCTGCTCCCTCGGGGGAGCGCGGCGCGACGGATTGTTCGGAGCGCGATCGAGCCCGCCGCCGGCCGGGGTCTCGCGGGGCGGAGAAGTGGGTGAGCGGCGGCGGGTTGTCAAATGGCGGCACCTGCGCACTCTGCCGCCCGCCGCTTCGCCCGCCGTCATTGCGAGGCGAAGTCGAAGGAATCCAGAGCGCGCCTTGTCCGGATGAGGCGATGCCAACTGGATTGCTTCGCTGCGCTCGCAACAACGGCAGTGGGGCGGAGTGACCGAAGCGATCGAACGGAATCAGATCCCCGCGTACCACTCGTAGCCGCGGTCCTCCCAGTAGCCGCCCTTGCCGTCACCGAGTCCGGCCAGGGAGGACACCATCTCCACCCGCATCACGTATTTGGCGTTCTTGTAGCCGAGCTGGCGCTCCACCCGCAGGCGCAGCGGCGCTCCGTTCGACACCGGCAGGGCCTTGCCGTTCAGGTCGTAGGCGAGGATCGTCTGGGGGTTGAAGGCATCGAACAGATCGATGGTCTCGTAGTAGCGGATCGGCCTGCGGCCATCCGACCCGTCATCTGCATCGCCATTGGAATCACCGTTCTGGACGCCCGTGGGCGAGCCGCCCCAGTCGCCCGCCGCCGCGAGTTGGACATAGGCGGCATGCGCCTCGCGCACCGCGCTCGGATCCTTTGGCTTCAGCCATGCGCCGTCGGCGCTGGCATACTCCAAGGTGTCGGCGCAGTGTAGGACGGCATAGCGCGCCTGCGGCTTCAGCCCGGCCTTCTTCAGCACCTCGCCCAGGGGCACACCGGACCATTTGCCGATGCAGCTCCAGCCCTCAACGCAATCGTGGCGAGTGATCTGGGTGCGGGAGGGCAGGGCGCGCAGGTCCGCGAGGCTCAGGGAGAGCGGCGTATCGACCAAGCCATCGACCTTCAGCTTGAAGTCGGAGAAGTTCTTCGCGGCGAGCGCCTTGTAGGCTGTGTCGGGCGGGTCGATCGAGCCGTTCGGCTTGAACCACGGCGAGATCATCGATTCGGGGAATTCCCGCGCCAGCGTCTGGGGCGACATCAGCAGACGCTGGACGTAGAGGTTGGCATCCTCCCCGACCCGAAGGGTGTGGCGGCCAGCATCGGTTCCGGCGAACCGGTCGCAGCCGCCCAGCAGGGCGGTGCCGGCGAGGCCGGCGGTGGCGGTGAGCAGGCGTCGGCGGTGCAGGATCATCGCACATCCTCCCCGGCGGGGCGCACCCGGCCGATGCTGAACCAGCCGGTGGTCATCCCGCGCAGGTTGTTGACGACGCCCGAGACCAGCACGAGCACCACGTGGACGACCACGAACAGCACGATGAGCCCCGCCGCGATGAAATGGACGCTGCGGGCCGACTGACGGCCGCCGAAGAGCTCCGTGAGCCACGGCCACGCGGCATCGACGCCGGGCGACATGGCGAGACCCGCGAGCACCATCGCCGGCAGCAGGATCAGCACGACGCCGAGATAGGTGAGCTTCTGGATGACGTTGTAGCGCTTGGCCTCTTCGCCCTCGGGGAAGCGCAGGAGGAGGTGCTCTTTCACCGAGCCGCCGAAATCGCGGATCTGATCACCCTCGGGGATCAACCGGCGGCGGAGCTGGCCGGAGATTAGGCCGTAGAGCAGGTAGATCGTCCCGTTGATGACCAGCAGCCACGCGAACAGGAAATGCCAGCGGCGCCCGGTGGCGAGATCCTGGTTCGAGGGCAACGTGGCCCAGGACGGGAAGGCCCGGTCCGCTTCGACGCCGCCGACGTTCGACAGGCCGAGCACGCCGGTCGTGTCGAACTTGTGCTGACCGACATAGACGACACCGCGATTGGTGCCGCTCGTATCCTCGCTGGTGATCGCCAGCGCCGGAGTGTCGAAGGTGGAGGTCGCACCCCAATACAGGGCCGGGTGCGCGTTGAAGATCTGCAGGCCGCTCATCAGCAGCACGAGCAGCACCGCGGCGTTGATCCAGTGCGTGAGCCTGATCAACAGCGGATGGCGGTAGATCAGACGCCGTCCGTTCCGGCCGATGCGCTCGGGCGCGGCCTTGTCCGGGGCGTCGATGGCGGGGGAGGCGGTCACGCGTCCTGTCTCCGGGAAACACCGTTCGGTTTTGCGCAATACGTGGAACTGTCCCGGAAAGTTACCAGCCGCGACGAAAACTCCGCAGAGGGGAGGGGCAAGCGCCGGCACGCCGCCCCGCTTGCGGGACTCGCTGGCGGCACCTACACCCAGCCCCTGCCATGACCGCCCCGATCCCCATCCCCGCGCCGTTCCCGCACCGGCACCTCCTCGGCATCGAGGGGTTGACCCGGCCCGACATCGAGACCCTCCTCGATGCCGCCGACGCGGCCGTGGACGTTTCCCGGCAGGTCGAGAAGAAGCGCACGACCCTCCGGGGCCGGACCCAAATCAACCTGTTCTTCGAGCCATCGACGCGGACGCAATCCTCCTTCGAGCTGGCCGGCAAGCGCCTCGGCGCCGACGTGATGAACATGTCCGTCGCCTCCTCGTCGGTGAAAAAGGGCGAGACGCTGATCGACACGGCCGCGACGCTGAACGCCATGCGTCCCGACATCATCGTCGTGCGCCATCAATCGGCCGGAGCGGTCCACCTGCTGGCGCGCAAGGTCGATTGCGCCGTAGTCAATGCCGGGGACGGTGCCCACGAGCATCCGACCCAGGCGCTTCTCGACGCGCTGACGATCCGGCGCAACAAGGGCCGGATCGAGGGCCTCCGGGTGGCGATTTGCGGGGATGTCCTTCATTCCCGGGTGGCCCGGTCGAACCTCATCCTGCTCCAGGCGATGGGCGCGCAGGTGCGCCTCGTCGCCCCCTCGACCCTTCTGCCGGCGGGGATCGAGCGGTTCGGGGTCGAGACCTTCACCGATATGCGAAAGGGGCTCGACGGCTGCGATATCGTCATGATGCTGCGCCTCCAGCGCGAACGCATGAACGGCTCCTTCGTCCCCTCGGTGAAGGAGTACTTCCGCTATTACGGCCTCGACGCCGAGAAGCTCGGATTTGCCAAGCCGGACGCCCTGGTGATGCATCCCGGCCCGATGAACCGCGGCGTCGAGATCTCCTCGGAAATAGCGGACGGTGCCCAGTCACTGATCCGCGAGCAGGTGGAGATGGGCGTCGCCGTGCGCATGGCCGTCCTCGACGCCCTGGCCCGCCATCTGCCGAACGGTTGAAGGCGTCCGGATAAACCCTTCCGGGACAAAGCGCCTCTCCTCTCACGCGAGGCGCTTGCCCGCCGGCTCGCCCTGGCGCAGTTTCCTGCCGGGATTTCGCCTATAGCGCGAACGACAGTGCAGAACATTTCATGAGCCGCTACACCCTCGCCGACCTCGCAAGCCTCGTGGCCAGCCGCGCCGGTACCGACCCTGACGCGTCCTACACCGCCAAGCTCCTAGCCGGCGGTCCTGCCAAGGCGGCCAAAAAGCTCGGTGAGGAAGCCGTGGAGGCTGCCATCGCGGCGGTCCAGGGCGACCGCGAGGGGCTGAAGAACGAGGCGGCCGACGTCCTCTATCACCTGATGGTGCTGCTCAAGGCCGGCAACGTCGAGCTCGACGCGGTGATGGACGAGTTGGAGCGCCGCACCGCCCAGAGCGGCCTCGCCGAGAAGGCATCGAGGCGCCACGCGTGAACCCGCCGGCCGCGATTACGGACGGCAAGATCAGCCTCTCGCCCTACCGTCACTTCAGCCGAGAGGAGTGGGCGCATCTGCGCGCCGACGCTCCCCTCACCCTCAACGCCGACGATCTCGAACGGTTGAAATCCCTGAACGACCCGATCTCCATCGAAGAGGTCGTGGAGATCTACCTTCCCTTGTCCCGGTTGCTCTCCTTCTACGTTGCAGCGACGCAGGGTCTGTTCAAGGCGACCCAACGCTTCCTCATCGCCGAGCGCGAGACGAAGCTCCCCTACATCATCGGGCTGGCCGGATCGGTGGCGGTGGGCAAATCCACCACCGCGCGCATCCTCGCCGCCCTCCTCGCCCGCTGGCCGAACACGCCCAAGGTCGATCTCGTCACCACCGATGGGTTCCTGCTGCCGAACGCCGAACTCGCCGCCCACGGCCTCATGGAGCGCAAGGGTTTTCCCGAGAGCTACGACACCGCCGCGCTGCTGCGCTTTCTCCACGAGGTGAAGTCCGGCCAGAAGCGGGTGACGGCGCCGCTCTACTCGCACCTCGTCTACGATCGGGTCCCGGGGGAGGAGAGGGTGGTCGAAAGCCCGGACATCCTCATCGTCGAAGGGCTGAATGTCCTGCAGCCCGCCCGCCTGCCCCGGGACGGCACGGCCGTTCCCTTCGTGTCCGACTTCTTCGACTTCTCGATCTACCTCGACGGGCATGAGGACGACTTGCACCGCTGGTACGTCACGAGGTTCATGCGCCTGCGCCAGACCGCCTTCCGCGACCCCCGATCCTACTTCCGCAAATACGCCGAGATCCCAGAGGCCGAGGCGTTGGACATCGCCGACCGCCTCTGGACGACGATCAACCTCCCCAACCTTCGCGAGAACATCCTGCCGACCCGGCAGCGGGCCAGCCTCATCCTCACCAAGGGCGCGAGCCACCGGATCGAGGGGGTCGACCTCAGGCGTTTGTGATAGCGCCGCTCTGGTTGCAGAGGCGGCAGAGATACGACCTGTTGCATAAGAACCGCTGCGCTCGCTGCGCCACGGTGACACAGTGTCCGGGCAACGCGAATCGGTGGTCTGCCCGCGATGAAGCTCGAAGAGAGAGCCCTCCTGCAGGAACGGGTGAAGAACCTCGTCCTGGGTCAGGCCCTGCACATGGCGCTGGCGCGACTCGCGGACGCCGACCGGGCGGCCGGACGGGACGCAAGGTCGGATCTCTCGGCCTTCGAGGAGACCATTCTAACCGCCGCCCGCACCCTCGCCGACAAGGCTGTGGCTCAGAAGCTCGCGGTCCTCGTCGCGGTGGAGGATGTCTCGGCAACCCTGAAAGCCGCCTTCGATGGGGCCCGGGCCCAGATCGATGTGGCACGGGCAGCAGAGTCGGCGGCCACGGCGATCGCCGCCTGAGCCCGCCCGTCGAACCGGCCTATTGCTTGGCGCGGTTGATGATTTCCCAGAGGGCCCGGGCGACGGGCTCCGTCACCGTCCTGCGGTACTTGCGGTGGACGAGCTGGCCGTTGTGATAGACATCCTGCTCGACGTAGAGCCGGTCCCCGTCCCAGCGAACGATGTTGTCGGACTCGATCGTCTCTTCGACCCCAAGCTCATTGCGCAGGATCGTGCTGCCGGTATGTGAAAGCATACGCGCGTCCTCGGTCACGCCGGGTCTGCCCTGACCCCGGTTCGGCGGAATCACCATAGAAGCGGGCCAAGCTGCACGCCAGACCGAAGTCGGTTCCGGCCCCTTTCCGTCAGAAACAAACTCTCGTGTCCGATGCGCGTGGAGGTGGTGCTTCCGACGCCCCCGTGGTGACGCAGGTTCATGTGCGCTCCGGCACAGCCTTGGCCGTAAACTCATGCCAGGGTTGCATCACGGGGCGAGGAGCATCGCCCACGCCGCGACGGAGGCGTCCATGAACAAGCGCCAGACCACGATCCTCGGCAGTACTTGGGCCGGAAGCACTTGGACCGGCCTGTCCAAGGTCGTCGGGAAGCTCGTTCTCCGCAGCATTCCGGCCGCATCCGCGGGCCGCCCCGCCGGTAGCCCGGTCGTGTTCCGCCACTACCTCTAGCAGGCTGCCGTAAAAGTGCGTCGGAGGAGATGAGGTTTCTCCATCCCGGACCGCACCTTCACCAACTTTGCGAAAGACGCGAAGGATTCCAGGACGAGCGCCACGGTGATCGACGGCCCGCTTCCCTAAATTGCCTCGCTGCGCTCGCAATGACGGCGGCGGAGGCCTGCTCGCCCGGCACCCCGAGCAAATGCTCCCTGGCGGGACTTTTTGCTAACCGCCGCGGCTGAGGACGGCAGGGCAGGCGTCCGTCGCGAAGGGTCCGAGGACCACGTCCCCCTGCCGTGGGTTGTTGACGGTGAACGGCGCCGTACCCTGCAGGCCGATGAAGCCCCGACCGAGCTGCGGCACGAAGATCTGCCCGCCGAGCTCAATGTAGCACCGGTCGATCACCGCCTCGTACGAGAAGCTCGCCTGGGTGATCGGCGACCGCGCGCCGTTCGGCCCGGGGACGCTGCAATAGGCGGCGAAATCGAGCTGGCCCGGATGTGACAGGCGCACCTGCACCGCATGGCCGGGCAGGATCGTCACCGGAGGACCGCCGTCCCGGCGGGCCGTCAGCACGAAGGGCGACCGGTTGATGATCTGCCGGAGGCACTCGGCCGAGGCCGCGGAGATCGTGCAGGCAGTCCCCAGCACGGCAAGGGCCAGGGCCGCGGCCCCACGCGATCGTCTCGCCGTCCCATCACGCTTGGCCACCGCACGCTCCCATTTCCGCATCGTCGGGCGACTTGAACAGTGCCGGCGCCTTGCGCGCAAGGAATTTTCGTTCAGCGACGCTCGTAGAGAAGCCGCGCGCGGATCGTGCCGGGGATCTCGCGGATCTCGCCCAGTAGCGAGTCGGCATCGGCATCGGTCGCGTCTGTCTCAAGGACCACGTAACCGACCTCCCCGTCGGTCTGGTAGAACTGGGCGGCGATGTTGACGTGGCTGCGGGCGAAGACCTCGTTGAGGCGCCCGAGCATGCCGGGCAGGTTGCGCTGGACGTGGATGAACCGCGTCCCCGTCGCCCGGGTGGGAAGCTGCACCTGCGGGAAGTTCACGGCCCCGACCGTCGAGCCGATATCCGAGTAATCGACGAGCTTCTTGGCCACTTCGGCGCCGATGCGCTCCTGGGCCTCTTCGGTCGAACCGCCGATGTGCGGGGTCAGGATCACGTTGTCGAGGCCCTGGAGGGGGCTCACGAAGGGCTCGGCATTCGAGCCGGGCTCCTTCGGGAACACGTCTACCGCCGCGCCGCGCAGGTGCCCGTCCCGGACGGCGGAGGCAAGGGCGTCGAGGTCCACGACCGTGCCGCGGGCGTTGTTGATGAGGAAGCTGCCGGGCTTCATAGCCCGGATCTCGGCCTCGCCGATCATGTTGGCGGTGGACTCGGTCTCGGGCACGTGCAGGGAGACCACATCGCACTGGCCGAGGAGGGCAGTGAGCGTGTCCGTCGACTCGGTATTGCCGTGGCGCAGCTTGTCGGTGTGGTCGTAGAACAGCACCCGCATGCCCATGGCTTCGGCGAGCGTCGAGAGCTGCGTGCCGATGTTGCCGTAGCCGACGATGCCCAGCGTCTTGCCGCGCACCTCCATGGACCCCACCGCCGACTTGTCCCACTGGCCGGCATGGGCCCCCACGGAGCGGGGCACGATCCGGCGCAGGAGCATCACGATCTCCCCGATCGTCAGTTCGGCCACGGAGCGGGTGTTGGAGAAGGGCGCGTTGAAGACCGGGATTCCCCGGTGCCGGGCGGCCTCGAGATCGACTTGGTTGGTGCCGACGGAGAAACAGCCCACCGCCAGCAGCCGGTCGGCCGCCTCGAAGGCCGCCGCATCCAACTGCGTCCGCGAGCGGATGCCGAGCATGTGGACCCCCTGGAGCGCGTCGTGCAGCGCCTCCTTGTCCAGGGCCTTCGGCACACGGGTGAGGTTGGTGTAGCCGGCCGCCTGCATGAGGGCGACGGCGCTATCGTTGATCCCCTCGAGGAGGAGAACGCGGATCTTGTCCTTGGGGAGCGAGAGCTTCTCGGCGGTCATGGGATCAGGTCGGAAGGGAAAAATCTGGCGCAGCGATAGGCAGCGCCTCCCCGCGACGCAACCTCGGCCGAAACAGCCCAGCCCTGCATGTCTTCATCGCGGCCCCGCCGGCCCGGACGCGTCGGCTAGCCGACCCGATACCGATAGTGCACGTCATTTGTGCATATCCTGCCCTATTCGGCGCTCGCTACGGCGGAACCAGAACTTTCGCGCTCGGTTGTGGAGCCCATAACTAGTCTTCAGACCCGGGACCATTGCGGGTCTGCTTATCGATACGGCCACCGACATGCATATCCGCACCGGCTTCACCATCGCCTTCGACACGCCCGGCGTCACGCCGATGAACCTGCTGCTCCACGTCAGGCCCGAGCGCCGGCCCGATCTGGTCACCCCGGAGGTGATCACCTTCGATCCTCCGGTGCCGGCCTCCGAGCACATCGATGCCTTCGGCAATCTCTGCACCCGGATCGTCGCCCCGGGCGGACGGATCACCATGTCAGCGGACTTCATCGTGGCCGATGACGGCCTGCCGGACGAACAGGCCCCCGACGCCCGGGAGATCCCGGTGCAGGACCTGCCGGACGATGTGCTCGTCTACCTTCTCGGCTCCCGCTACTGCGACACCGACAAGCTCTCACAGACGGCCTGGGGCCTGTTCGGGGGCGTGGCGCCGGGCTGGAATCGCGTACAGGCCATCGTGGACTACGCCCACAACCGGTTGCGCTTCGATTATCAGCAGGCCGACGCCACCCGCACCGCCCATGACGGGCACGGCCAACAGGTCGGTGTCTGCCGGGACTTCGCCCACCTCGCCATCACCCTGTGCCGGTGCATGAACATCCCGGCCCGCTACGCCACCGGGTATCTGGGCGACATCGGCGTGCCGAAGGATCCGGCGCCCATGGATTTCTCGGCGTGGTTCGAGGTCTTCCTCGACGGTCCCGACGGCCCGCGCTGGTACACGTTCGACGCCCGTCACAACCGCCCGCGGATCGGCCGCATCGTGATGGCCCGGGGACGGGATGCCACCGATTGCGCCCTCACGACGAGCTTCGGCACGGCGTTCCTGCTGCGATTCGACGTGCACACGGACGAAGTGGCGGAAGGATCCGGGGCCTTCGCCCAGGCCGCCTGACCGGGGCCGTGTCCCCTCAGTTGAACAGAGAGGGGTAATGCAGTATGTGACAGGCGCCTCGCCGTCCGTCGCGATGCTCGCCGAAGCGGCGGCCTGCGCGGATGAGTCGGCCGGGCCGCCCTCGTCATCCGTATCGACGCGTCGGCAAACCGGTCTCCACCTGGGGACGGTCGCTTCTCCATAGGGAAGCTGCGGCGGCTGGGGGCGTTTGCAACGCATGCCGCCGACGCACCCGGTCCGTCCCAGGACGTGACCGCCCAGGAGAGAGAATGACCGCAGGGACAGCCGTGGCGCGGGATCAGTACCGCGATGATTTCGCCGCGCTTCTGGAGGAGAGCTTCCTCCAGCATGAGATTACCGAAGGTTCCGTCGTCAAGGGTCGCGTCGTCGCGATCGAGAAGGACGTGGCCGTCATTGACATCGGCGCCAAGACGGAAGGCCGTGTCGCACTCAAGGAATTCGCCGGCCCCGGCCGCGAAGGTGAGCTGAACGTCGGCGACGAGGTCGAGGTCTATGTCGACCGGATCGAGAACGCGCTGGGCGAGGCCGTCATCTCCCGCGACAAGGCCCGCCGCGAGGAGAGCTGGGTCAAGCTCGAGAAGGCCTTCGAGGCCAACGAGCGTGTCACCGGCACGATCTTCAACCAGGTCAAGGGCGGGTACACCGTCGACCTCGACGGCGCCGTGGCGTTCCTGCCGCGCTCGCAGGTGGATATCCGCCCGGTCCGCGACGTCACCCCGCTCCTGGGTACGCCGCAGCCGTTCCAGATCCTCAAGATGGACCGTCGCCGGGGTAACATCGTCGTCTCGCGCCGGACCGTGCTCGAAGAGAGCCGCGCCGAGCAGCGCTCCGAGCTGGTGGCCAACCTTGAGGAAGGTCAGGTCATCGACGGCGTGGTCAAGAACATCACCGAGTACGGTGCGTTCGTGGACCTCGGCGGCATCGACGGCCTGCTGCACGTCACCGACATGGCGTGGCGCCGCGTGAACCACCCGTCCGAGGTCGTGACCATCGGCCAGACGGTGAAGGTCAAGATCATCAAGATCAACCACGAGACGCACCGCATCTCGCTCGGCATCAAGCAGCTGCTCGCCGATCCGTGGGAGGGCATCGCCGCCCGTTACCCGGAGGGCGCCAAGCTCAAGGGCCGCGTGACCAACATCACCGATTACGGCGCCTTCGTAGAGCTGGAGCCGGGGATCGAGGGCCTGATCCACGTCTCCGAGATGAGCTGGACCAAGAAGAACGTCCATCCGGGCAAGATCGTCTCCACCTCCCAGGAGGTCGAGGTGCAGATCCTGGAAGTCGATCAGGTCAAGCGCCGCATCTCGCTGGGTCTCAAGCAGACCCTGCAGAACCCGTGGGAGGGCTTCGCCGAGAAGCATCCGGTGGGCTCCGAGGTCGAGGGCGAGGTCAAGAACAAGACCGAGTTCGGCCTGTTCATCGGCCTCGAGGGCGATGTCGACGGCATGGTCCACCTATCGGATCTCGACTGGAACCGTCCCGGCGAGCAGGTCATCGACGAGTTCAAGAAGGGCGACATGGTCCGCGCCCAGGTTCTCGACGTGGACGTCGAGAAGGAGCGCATCTCGCTCGGCATCAAGCAGCTGGCGGGTGACCCCTTCTCCGAGGCCGGCGAGGTCAAGAAGGGTCAGATCGTGACCTGCGAAATCGTCGAGGTGAAGGACTCGGGCCTGGAGGTGCGCATCGCCGACACCGACATGCAGACCTTCATCCGCCGGGCCGAGCTCGCCCGCGACCGTGGCGATCAGCGCCCCGAGCGGTTCGCCGCCGGCGAAAAGGTCGATGCCCGCGTGGTGCAGTTCGACCGGAAGGCCCGCCGCGTGCAGGTCTCGATCAAGGCCCTGGAAGTGGCCGAGGAGAAGGAGGCGATGGCCCAGTTCGGCTCCGCCGATTCGGGTGCCTCCCTCGGCGATATCCTCGGCGCGGCCTTCAAGAAGGCCAAGCCCGAGGACGAGGAGTAGTCGTCATCGAAGGCCGCCCGGTCCGCCGGGCGGCTTGAGACGGATGGAGCCGCGCGGGATCGCTTCCGCGCGGCTTTTCTTTTGGGCGATCCGTGATCGCGGACGGGGACGCGACCGCGGTGTGATCCACGCTTCGGACGCCGCGAGGTCGTGCCGAGTGCCGGGCCGGTGCGAACGGACGGGGGCGCATCATCCATCCGAGACTGTCGTGACGAGAATTGCCCGACTCGCAAAATCTTCGTCGCGCCCCGTATCCACGTTGCCGAAAAATGCTCTAGAACACGCCCTCCCGCAGGGCCTAGCCCGGCGGGAAGCGAAGGACGCCAAGGACTTGCGCCATGCGGCAGCGCCCCGACGGGGGCGGGGAGATGCCGACAGGGCGCCTGCTTGGCGAGGAGGCCGAACACGCCGCTCGGCCGGAGATGCAGGGAAACGGATCGCATGGCCGCCGACGCCGAACTGCTGATCGACAGACGGCGCCTGCGCCGGAGGCTCGGGCTCTGGCGGGTGCTCGGCATCGGCGCCCTGATCGTGGCCGTGGCCGCGCTCGGCTACCGCGTGCGGGCCGGCGCGACGGGCGGGGGCTTCGCGCTCCGTCCGCAGATCGCACGCATCTCGGTCTCTGGCTTCATTGCCGGCAGCGAGGCGACGGCGAAGCTCATGAAGCGGGTGGGCGATTCGGAGGCGGTGAAGGGCGTCGTCGTCTCGATCAACTCCCCCGGCGGCACCACGACGGGGTCCGAGGAGATCTTCCGTAACCTGCGGGCGCTCGCCGCCAAGAAGCCCATCGTCGCCTTCGTCGACGGCACGGCGGCCTCTGGCGCCTACATCACCGCCATCGCCGCGGACCACATCGTCGCCCGCGAAACCAGCCTCGTCGGATCGATCGGTGTGCTGTTCCAGTATCCGGACGTCTCCGGCCTCCTCGATAAGATCGGGGTGAAGGTCGAATCGGTGAAGTCCTCGCCGTTGAAGGCCGAGCCGTCGGGCTTCACGCCGACCTCACCCGAGGCGCGGGCGGCGCTCGCCGCCGTGGTGGGCGACACTTACGCATGGTTCAAGCAGCTGGTGGCCGACCGCCGGGGCATGGATGCGCAGCAGCTCTCTGCCGTGTCGGACGGGCGGGTGTTCAGCGGGCGCCAGAGCGTGCCGCTGAAGCTCGTGGACGAGCTCGGCAGCGAGCGGCAGGCAGTGGCGTGGCTGGAGAGTGCCCGCGGCGTGCCGAAGGACCTGCCGGTGACCGATTGGAAGCCCCGCTCGGACAGCGACTTCTCCCTCTGGTCCGCGGCGGGGGTCGGCGCCAGCCTCCTCGGCCTCGAAGGAATCGCCGGCCGGATCCACGCCCTCGGCACGGAGGCGCAGGCCGGGGCACAGGGCGGGTTGCTCGTCCTGTGGCGGCCGGAACCCTGATCGCCGCGGCTTCAGCGACACCTGGAACCGGCCGAACAATCGGGAAGACACAACGCCATGATCAAGTCGGAGCTCGTCCTCAAGATCGCCGAGCAGAATCCGCATCTCTATCAGCGGGACGTGGAGATCCTGGTCAACGCCATCCTCGACACGATCGCCGATGCCCTGGCGCGGGGCGACCGGGTCGAGCTGCGCGGCTTCGGGGCCTTCTCGGTGAAGCGTCGGGAAGCGCGGAAGGGACGCAACCCGCGCACGGGGGCGGCCGTTGCCGTGTCCGAAAAGGCCATCCCCGTGTTCAAGACCGGCAAGGAGATGCGCCAGCGTCTCAACGCGGCCAAGATCGGCGAAGGTGTCGCGGCGGAATAGGCGGGAGCATACGATGATCCGTTTCCTGAAAAGCCTCCTTCTCCTGCCGGTCGCGGCGGTGGTGATCCTCCTCGCGGTCGCCAACCGGGCGCCGGTTCAGCTCTCGTTCGATCCCGTGAACGTCGATGCGCCCGCCTTCAGCGTGAGCCTGCCGCTCTACGCGATCCTATTCGGGGCAGTGGCCCTCGGCATCGTCGTCGGTGGCATCTTCACGTGGCTGGGGCAGGGCCGGACGCGGGCGAGCGCCCGGCATCACCGCCGGGAGGCCTCCCGCTACGAGCGCGAGGTGAACCGCCTCCGCCCCTACTCGCCGGAGGCCGCGACCCCGACCTATCCAGGCACGACCGTCCCCGTCCAGACGGCGCTGCCCGCACCGCGCTGAGCCCCCTTCACGCGGCGTTTGACGCCGGCCAGCTCCGATGACCGAGATCAAGATCTGCGGCCTCAGCACCTTTGAAACCCTCGACGCCGCCTTGGCGGCGGGGGTGGACTGGGTGGGATTTGTCCGCTTTCCCCGCAGCCCGCGCCATGTCGAACTGGACACCGCGCGTCTCCTGTCGCAACGGGCGAAGGGACGGGCGGGCCGGGTCGTGCTTCTGGTCGATCCCGATGACGCGGCCGTCGCCGCAGCCGTCGAGGCGATGACGCCGGACCTGATCCAGCTCCACGGGCGGGAGAGCCCGGAGCGGGTGGCCGCCATCCGGGCGGCGACGGGGCTCCCGGTGATGAAGGCCCTCGGTATTGCCGGCAGCGAGGACCTCGCGGCCCTTGCCTTCTATGCCGTAACCGACCGGCTGCTCCTCGACGCCAAGGCGCCGCCCGGCGCAGCCTTGCCGGGGGGCAACGGCATCCGCTTCGATTGGGATCTGCTGGCCGGGGCGGATTTGCCCGCCGGCACGATGCTTTCCGGCGGGCTCGATGCCGGAACCGTGGCGGAGGCCCTGTCGCGGACGGGTTTGGGCGCGGTCGATGTCTCCTCCGGCGTCGAGAGCGCGCCGGGCGTCAAGGATCCCGCCCGGATCGCCGCCTTCGTCGCGGCGGTGCGCCGTAACCCCTGCGCCGATGCGCCGGGTGATACCGGCATTGCGGTGACGCGCGCATAGGTCTAGCAACCGGCAAAACTCTTTTGATGCCGCGAAGGACCGATCCGTGACCATCGCCCCCGCCCCGAACTCCTTCCGCACTGGGCCCGACGAACGCGGACGCTTTGGCATCTTCGGCGGCCGCTTCGTGGCCGAAACCCTGATGCCGCTGATCCTCGAGCTCGAGGCCGCCTACGAGGAGGCCAAGAGCGATCCTGCCTTCAAGGCGGACATGGAGAGCTACGGCACGCACTATATCGGCCGCCCGAGCCCCCTCTACTATGCCGAGCGTCTCACCGAGCACCTCCGCGTCAAGGCTCCCGCCGGCAAGGGCGCCAAGATCTATTTCAAGCGCGAGGAATTGAACCACACCGGCTCGCACAAGGTGAACAACGTGCTGGGCCAGATCCTGCTCGCGCGGCGGATGGGCAAGCCCCGGATCATTGCCGAGACCGGCGCCGGCCAGCACGGGGTGGCCACCGCAACCCTCTGCGCCCGCTTCGGCCTCAAGTGCGTGGTCTACATGGGCGCGGTCGATGTCGCCCGGCAGGCGCCGAACGTCTTCCGCATGAAGATGCTCGGCGCCGAGGTCATCCCGGTGGAATCCGGCACGAAGACCCTCAAGGATGCGATGAACGAGGCCCTCCGCGACTGGGTCACCAACGTCGCCGACACGTTCTATTGCATCGGCACCGTCGCCGGCCCGCACCCCTATCCGGCAATGGTCCGCGATTTCCAATCGGTGATCGGCCGCGAAACCCGCGAGCAGATGATCGCCCAGGAAGGTCGCCTGCCCGATTCGCTCATCGCGTGCATCGGCGGCGGCTCGAACGCCATGGGCCTGTTCCACCCGTTCCTCGACGACCGCGAGGTCGAGATCTTCGGGGTCGAGGCCGCCGGTCACGGGGTCCAGAGCGGGCTCCATGCTGCCTCGCTCACGGGCGGTCGCCCGGGGGTGCTGCACGGCAACCGCACCTACCTGCTCATGAACGAAGATGGGCAGATCAGCGACGCCCACTCGATCTCCGCCGGTCTCGACTATCCGGGCATCGGGCCGGAGCATGCGTGGCTGCACGAGATGGGCCGGGTCAAGTATCTGTCGGCGACGGATACCGAGACGCTGGAGGCGTTCAAGCTCTGCTCGATGCTGGAGGGGATCATCCCGGCCCTCGAGCCGGCCCATGCGCTCTCGAAGGTGTTCGAACTGGCGCCCGAGCGCCCCGCCGATCACCTGATGGTACTCAACATGTCGGGTCGGGGCGACAAGGACATTCCCCAGATCGCGGAGATCTTCGGGACCAAGCTCTGAGGCCATGGGCCTCTGCGATGGCGGTGCTGGCAGCACCACCCTTCGGGACGGGTGCGGATCAGGCCGCGTCTCACGTCATTGCGAGCGTAGTGGAGCAATCCGGGGCAGCGGAACCTCTCAGGATGTTGCGGATCCCTGGATTGCTTCGCTGCGCTCGCAATGACGGGGTGAGGACGCGATCGAGAACAGGCTGGAGCCAGCTCAGCGCACCGTCACCTGTTCCTTGATGCGATCGTAGACCGACCGGCTCAGGACGCGCTTCGTCAGCAGGTCTCCCACCTGTCCGTAGGGACGCTTGGCGACGATGGCCCGCCCGATATTGCCGCCGCCCCTCAGATGGTTCAGCTCGGCCACGGACGCCGTGTTGAGATCGAGGATGGCCAGCGCCGGCGGTCCTTCCGTGGTCTCGGCCCTGGCGACCTCCGCTTCACCCTGAGGCGCCGCGGAGGGCGGGGGTGTTGGGAACGACGTGGTATCGTCCTGGCCCAAGACTGGCGGCGCCGGTTCAGCCGGGGCCGCGATTGTCGGGGCCGGCTTCACCTGCGGAGCCGGCGTGGGAGCCGGAACGACAACGGGCGCCGCGCCGCCCTGAGACTGCGGCGGCGGAAGGATCTTGCGGATCGTTGGCTGGGGCGGGGCGGCCTCGGCCGTCCGGGCAGGCACGCTCGGGGGCACCTTTGACGGTCCCTGCGGGGATGCAGGCATCAGATACTGCACCACCGCGGCGAGGGCACCGGCGAGGAGCAGCAACACCGAGATCCGAATGATTGCTGATCCGCTGAGCACGCTACGACTGACTTTGTTACTCTTTCCAGGCTCTAAGTCATTTCAGATGCCGGCATACTGGGCAACCGCGCTGCAGGTCGCTGTCCCCAGACAGAACGCCGCCGCTTTAGAGCAATTCCGCTAAATTCGATGCCGGTTCGGCTATGGAAAATGCGGCTAAAACAATGAGCTAGAAGGTCGTCGGCGATCCAAGGATCACAGACAACGCTGTCACAGCTTCAGCTTGACCTACCACGTGGAAGCACCCCAGTCAGGGTAGGCGTGCACCCGGTGGACAAAGCGCCGGCTCCCCGCCACCTCTCCAAACGGAGCTAGTTCCCAGTCCCAGGCGAGGCTCGGTTCGGGAAGGCGGACCCCGTACATGAGGTCGAGGGTCGCCACCTCATGCCCATGCCGATCCTCCTCCCGCTGGAGAGTGTCGGTGATCAGGCAGACCGTCGCGCCCGCCCGGGCGCTGGCCGTGAGGATGGCGAGATGCGCCTCCACAATGCTGGTGCCGAGCAGGGCGGGGGCTTCCCGGCCGCGCCTCTCGTAGGCTTCGATGGGCAAAATCGGGAGCTGCGACAGGAGGTTGGCCGAGACCACGAACCCGGCCCCCTGGAGGGCCTGACCCACGGCCGGGTCGGATAGGCCGCCGCTGATTTCCGCCGTGACGAGTGCGACGTTGGGATAGTGCCGGACGGCGACCCGCGTCGGCCAGGGATGCACCGCATCGACCAGCCGGACCGCCCCGAACCCCTTCGCCAGGATATCGAGGGGGACGTCGTCGAGGAGCCCCGAACCGAGGACGACGGCGAGGCGACGGTCGGCGCATCCGGCAGCAGCCTGCGCCACCACCTCCTTCGCTTGAGCGAGGTGAGGGGCCCAGGCCCGGCGGCAGCGGCGGGACCGGGCATGAAGCAGCCCGCTCTCGCGGACGTAGCCGAGGCGGCGCAGGTGCAGGGGCGCCGGGTTGATCAGCGACAGAACGAAAGCCAGCAGCATCGCGCCGCCTACTCCTCCGGCGCCGCTCCCCGTCCCGGCGACCCGCGGAAGCCCGTGGCCAGCACGTAGAGCTCGCTCGAATCGGCCCGGCTGGCCGCCGGCTTCACATGCCGGACCAGGGTGAAATCCCGCTTCAGGTCCGTCAGCAGGCCGCCTTCAGTGCCGCCCTGCAGAACCTTGGCGAGGTAGGCTCCGCCGGGGGCGAGGATTTCCCGGGCGAACTCGGCCGCCGTCTCCGCGAGTCCGACGATGCGGAGGTGGTCGGTCTTCTTGTGGCCGGTGGCGTTGGCGGCCATGTCGGACAGGACGAGGTCCGCGCGGCCGCCGAGCAGGTCCGTGAGCTGCCTGGGGGCGTCGTCATCCAGGAAGTCGAGGGTGATGAACTCCACATTGGCCATCGGCTCGATGGGCAGGAGGTCGATGCCGACGATCTTGCCGGAGGGCCCGACGACCCGGGCGGCCACCTGCGACCAGCCGCCGGGGGCGGCGCCGAGATCCACGACGCGCTGGCCCGGCTTCAGGAGCTTGAAGCGCTCGTCGATCTCGATGAGCTTGAAGGCGGCGCGGGAGCGGTAGCCCTCCCGCTTTGCCCGGGCGACATAGGGGTCGTTCAGTTGCCGTTCGAGCCAGCGGGTCTGGGAGACGGTGCGCTTGCGCGCGGTCTTCACCCGCTGCTTGAGATCCCCGCGCACGCCCCCCGTGGAGCCCGCGCCGCCGCGCCTGTCAGTCATGGTCCCGGTGTCCGTCGCCCGTTACCGCACGGGCTTGCGCGACCATACCCCATCTTCGCGCATCATGTTCACCAGAAGGCCCTCCCGCAGGCCGCGGTCGGCGATCCGCAGGCGCTCCGAGGGAAAGGCCCGGCGCAGGGCTTCCAGGATCGCGCAGCCGGCGAGGACGAGGTCGGCCCTGTCCCGGCCGATGCAGGGGTTGTCCACCCGCTGCTCCAGCCGCGTATCGAGCAGATCGTCGATGGCGGCCGAGACCTCGTCATCGCGCATCCACAACCCGTCGACCCGGCGGCGCTCGTAGCGGGCGAGGCGCAGGTGCATGGCCGCGATGGTCGTCACGGTCCCGGATGTGCCGAGGAGGTGGAAGTGCTGCGCCGTGGCGGCCGGGGCAGCCCGGAGGGCGAAGGCGGACAGCTTCTCGGCGACCTCCTCGACCATGCCTTCGAACATGCGCCTTGTGACCTCGGCGCCCCCGTGGCGCTCGGCCAGGGTGACCACGCCCACCGGGAGGCTGTCCCAGGCGCGGATGCGCAGGGTCGGGTCCGTCGAAGGGTTGGTGGCTGCCCCGTCGAGCCACGCCACCTCCGTGGAGCCGCCGCCGATGTCGAAGATGACGACCGACTCAGACCGGGGATCCGCCAGGGCGGCGCAGCCGGTGACCGCGAGGTAGGCCTCCGTCTGACGGTCGACGATCTCCAGATCGAGGCCAACGTTCTGGCGCACCCGCTCCACGAATTCCGCGCCGTTGACGGCGAGGCGGCACGCTTCCGTGGCGATGATCTTGGCCCGGCGGACCCGCCGGGCCTGCATCTTGGCGCGGCAGATCCGCAGGGCCTCCACCGTGCGCTCGATCGCCGCCTCGCTCAGCCGGTCTGAATTGCCGAGGCCCTCTCCCAGGCGCACGATCCGGGAGAAGGCGTCGATCACCCGGAAGCCGCTATAGGTCGGCTCGGCGATCAGGAGCCGGCAATTGTTGGTGCCGAGATCGAGGGCGGCATAGGTCTGCCGGCGCTCTCGGCCCGCATACAGGGTCGGCGTCTGGCTCGGCGCGATGCCTGTAGCAGGCCGGGCCGGCGCGGCCGCGGCGGTCTCGTCCCTCATCGGCGCGGCCGTCGAATCCTCATCGGCCGGGCTGACAGCCGGGCCTCACTTGCCCGCGAGCCTACAGCCTCGGACGGGAACTGCAACGGCCGAACGCCGCCGAGCCGGGGATGCCCGCCTCAGGCGAAGACCTTGGCGAGGCCGGCGGTGCGGGGAATCGGCCGCAGCAGGCTCTTCACCTGCGAGTACGGGCGGGGCCGGTTGATGATCTCGTCGAGACGCGACCACAGGGTCTTGGGCGAAAAGGGCTTGGCGATGATCTCGTTGACCCCGAGGCCCACCGCCCGGTCCACCACGTTGCGGCGGGGCTGGGCGAGCATGAGGATGATCGGCAGGGTGGGGCAGGGGGAGGTGGTCGGGGTGCGCGCGAGCCGGATGAACTCCTCGCCCGAGAGGATCGACAGGTCCCAGTCGATGATGGCGATGTCCGGCTTGCTCTCGGCCATCACGCCGAGCGCCTCCGCGCCGTCGGGCGCCTCGAGGACGCGCTTGATGCCCACGCGCATCAGCATGTCCCGGACGATACGCCGGATGTAGAGGCTCTCGTCGACGACGAGGGCGGAGAGGTCGGGGAATGTGGGTGTGGCGATCATTGGGTGCGTCGTCCAGTCGCGACCTTACCCGACCCCACTTTGCATTTCGCTAACGCCACTCTCCATTCGCACGATGCGGTCGGCGGGAAAGTGATTGGACTGCGGCGTTTCGGCCTAAAAGGACCTTGCGGTCAAGGCCCGATTGCGTCAGGACTGGGGCATTATTCTTGGTTACCGTGACCTAGGGTAATGCGCAGTGCGAGCCGCCGATCCTCCGCAATGGTCGGCGTGTATTACGAATACGGGCGGCGGACGGTTTTGGCGAGCTTCTAATGGGACGTGGTCGTGATTTCAGGGGGCCGCAGAAGCGCGGCTTCGACGAGAGCGGTGAGCCGAGATGGCCTGATCAGGCTCCCTCGGGCGGCTTTGGCGGGGGCTACGGCAGCGGCGGCGGATACGGCGGCGGCGGCGGATATGGCGGGGGCGGCTTCGATCGCGGCCCGGCCCGCGGCGCGGCGCCGGTGGCGTCGGGCCCGGAGCGCGACGCCACGGTAAAGTGGTTCAACAAGGAGAAGGGCTTCGGTTTCGTCGAACTCGGCGACGGTTCGGGCGATGCCTTCCTCCACATCCGGGCCGTCGAGGCGGCCGGCCATGACGACCTCATGCCCGGCACCAAGCTGATGGTCACGACCGCGCAGGGCCAGAAGGGTCCGCAGGTCACGAGCGTGACGAGTGTCGACACCTCGACGGCCGAAGCTCCGGCTCCCCGCCGCGAGTTCCGGCCGCGCACCGGCGGCTTCGGCGGCGGCGGCGGCGACCGATTCGGCGGTGGCGACCGATTCGGTGGCGGCGGTGGTGGTGGCGGCGGGCGTCCCCCGTCCGGCCCCTCGACCGAGATGGTCGGGACCGTGAAGTGGTACGATCCCGCCAAGGGGTTCGGCTTCGTTTCGGTGAATGACGGCGGCAAGGACGTGTTCGTCCACCGTTCGGCGCTCGCCCGCGCGGGCCTCGACTCCTTGGCCGAAGGCCAGCAGGTCACCCTCGGTGTCGTCGAAGGCATGAAGGGCCGCGAGGCCCAGTCCATCAGCGTCGACGGCTGAAACAGGTATCGCGGCGCCTTCCTGTCGCCGCGATACCCCGACAGGTTCAGATCGGCGGCCCCACCCGGGGCCGCCGTTCGCATGTCTGCGCTGGGTTTTGCATGCTCCGCCCCCTGCTGCTGCTCCTTCTGTGTGCTGTCTCGACCGCTCCTGCCCGGGCGGGCGACTTCACCGGCGCCTATGCTGGGGTGAATGCCGGCTACGGTTGGAGCCACGAACGGGACAACGGCATCGCCCCCGCCGTCCCTCCGGGCGCCCCTGCGACGGCCTCCTCCCCTCCCGGCCTTCCGCCGAGTGCCACGGCCGCAGCCGCCACCCTTCGCCGCCAGGACCGGGGCACGGCGACCCGCTGACGCGGAGCCGGCGACGGGCCGCCGCCTTGGAACGCATTACGGCGCCCCCATTCGCAAAAGCGGGGAGAGTCCGTTCCGTCGCGAATGGCGCCAAGTCCCTGATGGCTTGTTGGAATCGTTCCGAAAGATAGCGATTGCCGATGCCCGGCGACCGCTGCTACCCGACGCCATGGCCAGCGATCCGCACATCGACGACGACCCACCCGTTCCGTCACCCCGGCCGGTTGCGCGGGGAGGGCGCGGGCGTCTCGTCGTGGCAGGTCGCGTCGCCCTGGCGGCGGTCGGCGGCTACGGGATGGCCGCCCTCGCCACGGCCCTGGCGGCCCTCGCCCTACCTCTGCCGCGGGCGGAGGCCGTGTCGGCCGCCACCCAGGCGAGCTTCGCCGTGATGGCCGGGGCGGTGGTGTTCGTCTTCGCCGCCTCGAGCCTCGGCCGGGCGGCGGTGGGCCTCGGCGGGGTCGCGATCCTCCTGGCGGCGGGGCTGTGGCTCGCCGGTGGCTTCTCGCCCATGGCGCCAGCATGAGCGGACCCAAGCGTTTCCGCCCGGCCATGGCATGGCTGCACACCTGGGCGGGCCTCGTCGTCGGCTGGGTGCTGTTCGCGATCTTCGTGACCGGCACCGCGAGCTACTACAAGGGCGAAATCACCCGCTGGATGCGCCCCGAACTCACCGAGCGGGCCGTCGATTCGGCGGCGGCGGCGACCCTCGCGGGGGAATTCCTGCTTCGGCAGATGCCCGATGCGGCGGGCTGGTATGTCCAGTTGCCGAAATTCGATGAGCCAGTGACCGAGGTATACTGGTGGAAGAGCCTCGCGGGGCCGTTCCACCACGCGCTCCTCGATCCCGCCACCGGCCAGCCGACGGAGGCACGGGATACGAGGGGTGGCGACTTCCTCTACAGATTTCATTTCGAGCTGGCCCTGCCCAGCCTCTGGGGCCGGTGGATCGTCGGCGCCTGCGCGATGGTGCTGCTGATCGCCCTGATCTCGGGGATCGTCACGCATCGGCGTTTCTTTGCGGACTTCTTCACCTTCCGCCCCGGTCGGTCGCGACAGCGGGCATGGCTCGACGCACACAACCTGTTCGGCGTGCTCGCGCTGCCGTTCCACCTGATGATCACCTATACGGGACTCGTGACCCTCGGCCCGATGCTGATGCCCTGGGGCATCGAGGCCGCTTATCGGGACAAGGCGCCGGATTACGTCGTGGAGGCGGGGCTGATGCCGGCCGGCCGCCTGCCTGCCGGACGGCCCGCCGCTGGACTGCCCCTGGGTGACATCGTCCGGACCGCCGAGGGAACGGGGGGCGAGGTGCCCGAGGCCCTGATGGTCGCCTCGCCGGGGGATGCCGCGGCGACGGTCGGGGCAGTATTCGAGGAGCCGCACGGCCTCGCCCACCTGCATCCCCAGATTGCCTATGACGGGGTGACGGGGGCCGAGATCGGCCGCAACGGGACGCCTGGGGCGGCGACCCGCACCGCGACGGTGCTGTATGGCCTCCACGAGGCGCATTTCGCGACCCCCGTCTTGCGCGTGCTGTTCTTCCTCTGCGGCGCCTTGGGAGCGGCAGCGGTCGCCTCGGGCCTTGTGCTCTGGACCGTGGCGCGGGCGCCGAAGGGCGCTGCCCTGGACGGAGTGGGCCTGAGCTTCGTCCGGATCCTGAATATCGGCACCATCGCGGGGCTACCCGCGGGAATCGGGGCCTTCTTCCTGGCGAATCGCCTGCTGCCCGTCGTTCTCGCGGGGCGTGCCTCCTGGGAGATCGGGTTCTTCTTCGGCAGCTGGCTCCTCGTGGCCGCCATCGGCGCCCTGGCGCCGCGGCGGCACGCATGGCCGGCGACCCTTGGCCTCGCGGGGGCACTCTTCCTCGCCCTCGTTCCGGCGGACCTTGCCCTCGTGGGGCAGGCTCGCTTCGTAGCCTTCGACGGGGCGATGCTGGCGGTGGCGACGCTCCTGATCGTCGCCGCCAGGGCCGCGTCCCGTCCCCCTGCGGCCCTGGCGCGGCATGCGCCGGCGGGGGCGCTCGGGGCATGAGCCTCGCTGGTCTCGGAGTCTGCCTCGCCCTGGCCTTCGCCGGACTCGCAGCCTTGGCGCTTAGTCTGGACCGGCACCACCGGGCCGCCCTGCGCGGCCCCCTGCCGCGGGGTCGCGCCCGGCCCCTACGAATCGCGGGGTGGGCCGGGCTCGCCCTGTCTTTCGCCGCCGCCGTGGCCTCGGCGGGATGGAATTTCGGGCCCGTCCAGGCGACCGGCGCCGTCACGGCAGCCGCCCTGGCGGTCTCCGCCTGCCTCACCTACCGGCCCGGCTGGCTCCGGCCCGCCGCCCTCGCGGCCCTGCCCCTGGCGGCGGCCCTCCTGCCCTTCGCCCTAGCCGCCTGATCCTGGCTCCGCGAAAGCGGGATCGCCAAGCGCGCGAAGCAGGCGTAGGCTGCAACCTGGGTGCATCGGCCAAAAGTCCACCTTGCGTCGACAGGCCATCTGACATTGGCTGCGCCCGGAGCCGAGCGAATGCGGCGAAGGGATTCCAGCGTCTGGGATCCCCGTAAAACGAGCCGTGGTCCGCGAGGCCGGGCCATTTCCAGGGAGAAAGCCCATGAACAAGCCCGAATTCTTCGGCGACAGCCGGACCAAGTCGCCGTTCTCGTCCCGGTACGAGAACTTCATCGGCGGCCAGTGGGTCGCCCCGAGCGCCGGACGCTACTTCGAGAACACGTCGCCGATCACCGGCAAGGTGGTCTGCGAGGTGCCCCGCTCCGACGCGACGGACGTCGACAAGGCCCTCGACGCCGCCCATGCCGCCAAGGAGGCCTGGGGCCGCACCGCGCCAGCCGAGCGTGCCCGCATCCTCAACAAGATGGCCGACCGGATGGAGGAGAACCTCGATCTGATCGCCCTTGCCGAGACCTGGGACAACGGCAAGCCGATTCGCGAGACGACCCACGCGGACATCCCGCTGGCCATCGACCATTTCCGCTACTTCGCCGGCTGCGTGCGGGCGCAGGAAGGTTCGATCTCCGAGATCGACCACGACACCGTCGCCTACCACTTCCACGAGCCGCTCGGCGTCGTCGGCCAGATCATCCCGTGGAACTTCCCCATCCTCATGGCGGTGTGGAAGCTCGCCCCGGCGCTTGCTGCCGGCAACTGCGTAGTGCTGAAGCCCGCCGAGCAGACCCCGGCCTCCGTGCTGGTGCTCATGGAGATCATCGGCGACCTGCTGCCGCCGGGCGTGCTGAACGTGGTCAACGGCTTCGGCCTGGAGGCCGGCAAGCCCCTCGCCTCCTCGCCGCGGATCGCCAAGATCGCCTTCACCGGTGAGACGACCACCGGCCGCCTCATCATGCAGTACGCCTCGCAGAACCTGATCCCGGTGACGCTGGAGCTGGGCGGCAAGTCGCCGAACATCTTCTTCGCCGACGTGGCGAACGAGGACGACGACTTCTTCGACAAGGCCCTCGAAGGCTTCACGATGTTCGCCCTCAACCAGGGCGAGGTCTGCACCTGCCCGAGCCGGGCGTTGGTGCACGAGTCGATCTACGACCGGTTCATGGAGCGGGCGATCAAGCGCGTCGAGGCGATCACCCAGGGTTCGCCCCTCGACCCGTCCACGATGATCGGCGCCCAGGCCTCCAGCGAGCAGTTGGAAAAGATCCTCAGCTATGTCGATATCGGCAAGCAAGAGGGCGCCGAATGCCTCACCGGCGGTGAGCGCAACATGAAGGACGGTGAGTTCGCCGAGGGCTTCTACATGAAGCCGACGGTGTTCCGCGGTCACAACAAGATGCGCATCTTCCAGGAGGAGATCTTCGGCCCGGTCCTGTCGGTGACGACCTTCAAGGACGACGCCGACGCCCTCTCGATCGCCAACGACACCCTCTACGGCCTCGGCGCCGGCGTCTGGACCCGCGACGGGACCCGCGCCTACCGCTTCGGCCGGGCGATCCAGGCGGGCCGTGTCTGGACGAACTGCTACCATGCCTACCCGGCCCATGCGGCCTTCGGCGGCTACAAGCAGTCCGGCATCGGCCGTGAGACCCACAAGATGATGCTCGACCATTACCAGCAGACGAAGAACATGCTGGTTAGCTACTCGGCCAAGAAGCTCGGATTCTTCTGAGTTCAGCCGAGTCTCCCCCCGAGACTACCTTGGGCCCCGGCCACCCGGCCGGGGCCTCTTTGATTTCTCGGCAGGTCAGTGTTTCAGGCAATCCGATACGACCTTCGCCGCCTTGGCGTCGCGAAGCGAGATCGTCCGTTCGGCCACCGGCTTCTGGACGTCCTGGCCCACATTGGCCTCCGCGTTCTCGAGCTCCCACAGGCGAGCCTCGACCGCCCCGTCCGCGTAGCAGGCACAGAACGTCCCGCGATCGGGGATCTGCGTACCGGGCGGCGCAAGCTCCGCCGCGTGCGCCCGACAAAGGCCGAGTTCCGTTTCATGGGCCGGCGCATTGGGCGACAAGCGGGCGATGGCCGGCGTCGCCGCTGCGAACAGGACGACGAGGCACATCGCAGACCCAGTCAAGCGCAGGGCGGTCAAAAGTAACCGTACCCTTCGTAAGGCACATTGGCGATCGAACCGGGAGGCATCGGGCCGGCGTCACCAATCACACTCGGCACATCGTCGGGAGGACCGTCCCACCCCACGACACCCATGGGATTGGAGGGCGTCACGTTCGAATTTCCCTGCACTTGCCAGGCATGCTGCATGAAGAGCGGCTGCCCATGCGGCGCGACGCGAAGGGCGAGCGGTTCGGCCTGTGCCGTGCCGATGACGGCCGTGACGCCGAAAAGGGTGGCCAGGGAAAAGATGATCGGGCGTCTCATGGGCTCGTTCCGGTGAGGGGGATTGCCCTGCCAACGCGGATGTGCCCGGAATTGCGCCAGCTTGGCCGCAGTCACAGAGCCGGCATCGCTACCCGCCCCGTAGAAATTCCGTCCGGGGCACGCATATCGACCTATAAGCTGCGGGAGGAACGCATGAGCGCTACGGATATGGTCGAAGCCACCACCGCGGAGCAGGCGGGTGCGGATGGCACACCCCTGCGCGTGACGGCGACGCCTGCGGCCCTCGCCCTGGTGGAGGAGCTTAAGGCCGAGTACGGCCCGGTGATGTTCCACCAGTCCGGCGGGTGCTGCGACGGGTCCTCGCCCATGTGCTACCCCGTCGGCGACTTCATCGTCGGCGACGGCGACGTGCATCTCGGCCAAGTCGGCGGGGCGGATTTCTTCATTTCCCGCTCACAGTTCGAGGTCTGGAAGCACACCCACATCATGCTCGACGTGGTGCCGGGTCGGGGGGGCATGTTCTCTTTGGAGAACGGCCGGGAGAAACGCTTCCACATCCGCTCACGCCTCTTTACCGAGGCCGAGAACCAAGCCCTTGGCGGCGCGTGTCGGTTGTGATGTCCTGACGCCCCGCCGTCATCGCGAGCGCAGCGACGCGATCCATGGCGGGTCGCGACGGAGGGGGGTGGGATGACGGGAAGAGCCGGCCTGATGGTGGTGCGCGAGAGTGCGCCCTTCCGCGGCAAACAGGGCCATCTGTACCGCCCGGCCATCTCGGCGGAGGCCGTGGGGGCGAAGGCCCTGCACATGCAGCTCCTCGAGATCGCCCCCGGCGAGCGAGCCCATGCCCACAAACACGAGGCCCATGAGACGGCGATCCACGTGCTGAAGGGGATATCCGGCTGCTTCTGGGGCGAGCGGCTGGAGCATCACGCCGTCGCCGGGGCAGGGGAGTTCGTCTTCATCGCCGCCGGCGTGCCGCACCTGCCCTACAACCGCAGCCAGACGGAGCCGGTGGTGGCGGTGATCGCCCGGACCGATCCGAACGAGCAGGAAAGCGTGGTGCTCCTGCCCGAGCTGGAAGCAGGGGTCGACTGGTCGAAGGCTGAGTAGAGCTGCGGGGGGCAGCCCCCCGACACCCTCAACGTCATTGCAATCGCAGCGAAGTAACCCAGGGCAGTGGGACGCCTCAGAACGAAGCGCATCCCTGGTTTGCTTCGCTACGCTCGAAATAACGGGGTTGGCGGACGGGGCGGCGAAGTAAGCCGCGCCCTACTGCGCCTCCGCCCGCTCGTTGCCGAGGCGCTCGGCGCGGACCTTTTCGTCGGTGGAGAGCCCGGCGACCGCTTGATCGAGCCACGCATCGGACAGGCCCTGCCCCGCCGCGGCAAGATTCCAAGCAGCGGCCTCGACGAGGTTCTTCTGGATCCCGCGGCCGGACGCGTAGAGCCGGGCGATCCGGTTCTGGGCGATGGCGTTGCCGCGCTTGGCGGCGTGCAGGAAGTAGCGGGCTGCGGCATGCTCATCCTTGGACACGCCCGTGCCGTTGAAAAGCAGGATGGCGAATTCGACCTCCCCGGCAAGGTCGCCGTTATCGGCCGCCCGGCGAAACCACGAAGCCGCCTGGGCGGGGTCCTTCGGGACGCCCCGGCCTTGCAGGTAGAGCACGCCGAGATCGTGCTGCGCCGGCCCGACCTCCGCATCCGCCGCCTTGCGGAACTGCTTGGCAGCCTCCGTCTCGTCGGCGCTGGTGCCGGTTCCGATCAGGATCAACCCTAGGTTATATGCAGCCGTCGGCGAGCCGAGGGCGGCGGCCTGTTCGAGCCAGCGCCGGCCAGCTTTGGGGTCCCGGGGCACGCCGCGCCCGTCGAGGGCCATCAGGCCAAGGGACGACATGGCCGCCGGGTCGTTCTGTGCCGCAGCGACCTTGTACCAGTCGGCGGCCTTCACCGGGTTCTGGGGAACGCCGAGCCCTTGGTTGTAAAGCTCGCCGAGGAGGGTCATCGCCGGCGCATCCTTGGGATTGGCCTCGATGCGCTTGGTGGCCTCCCGGAAGGCGGTGACGTATTGCCCGCGCTGGTAGGCGCCGTAGGCGAAATCCGGCGGCTGCCCGGTGGCGGGCGGCACCGCCCCGCCGGTGAAGTTCGGCGTGTAGGGGGAGGGGAGCTCCCGCGAGAGCTTCTGGTCGGTCGCAGGGACAGGCGTGGCCTTCGGGTCGGCCAGGGACGCGGCCGAAGTCGCCTCCTGGGCGACAAGAAGCGCGGCGAAGGCGAGGATGAGCGGCCTCATCCGGCCTGAGCTCCGAGCAGTGCCTGCGTCCGGGCGACAGCGTCGGGATCCGGCATCCAGATCGCGCTTTCCAGGCCAACGAACTCCGCGCCGGTCTCGATGAGGGCGGGCAGTTCGGCCTCGGTGATGGCGACCGCGACGCAGGGCGTCTCGAAGATCTCCGCCCACCATGCCGCCCGGGCCAGCACCGTCTCAGGATCGGGGGCGGCCCCGTCCGGGTACAGGCCGCCGAACATCAGATAGTCGACCCCGGCCTCGCCGGCCTCCATCGCAATGTGCTTCGATTCGAAGCCCCCGGCGCCCAGGATGCGCCCGTCCCTGAGCCGACCCCGCAGGTCCGCGAGGTCGCTGGCAGGGTCGCGGGGCTTGTCGAGGTGCACGCCATCCGCCCCACCCCTGGCCGAGACCTGGACAAGGTCCCGGGTGAAGCCGGGGCAGGCGATCACGAGGGCGGCCTCCCGGGCCTGCACCACGGCAGCGGCGCGCTTGACGAGACCCGTCAGGGTCCGCTCGTCCGCGGCCGCGAACCGCAGGATTACCGCGGCGACATCCCCCGCGGTGCAGGCGGCTTCGAGGGCCGGCAGGAGGGTTTCGGCCCCCGCGGCGTCGAGGCCGTGGGGACCGAGGAGGGCAATACGCTGTGCGACCATCGACCTGATGCCAGGGCTGAGAACCGCCTTCGCTTACTGCGCCCCGATCTTCGGGTCGAGGGTGCCGCTCGCATAGCGCTTGGCCATTTCGGCCACGGAGATCGGGCGGATCTTGGAGCCCTTGCCCGCCGTGCCGAACTCCTCGAAGCGCTGCTTGCAGAGCTTCGTCATGGCCTCCATGGCAGGCTTCAGGTACTTGCGCGGGTCGAACTCGGAGGGGTTCTCCGTCAGCACCTTCCGGATCTGGCCGGTCATGGCCATCCGGTTGTCGGTGTCGATGTTGATCTTGCGGACGCCGTGCTTGATGCCGCGCTGGATCTCCTCGACCGGCACGCCCCAGGTCGGCTTCATCTGGCCGCCATAGTTGTTGATGATGTCCTGAAGGTCCTGCGGCACCGAGGACGAGCCGTGCATGACGAGGTGGGTCGTCGGCAGGCGGCGGTGGATCTCCTCGATCACGTTCATGGCCAGCACCTCGCCGTCCGGCTGACGGGTGAACTTGTAGGCGCCGTGGCTGGTGCCCATCGCGACGGCGAGCGCATCGACCTTGGTGGCCTCGACGAACTTCACCGCCTCCTCCGGGTCGGTGAGGAGCTGGTCGTGGGAGAGGGTGCCCTCGGCGCCGTGGCCGTCCTCGGCCTCGCCCTGGCCGCTCTCCAGGGAGCCGAGCACGCCCAACTCGCCTTCCACCGAGACACCGGCCCAATGGGCCATCTTGGTGACGTTGCGAGTGATCTCGACGTTGTAGTTGTAGTCCGCCGGGGTCTTGCCGTCGGCCTTCAGCGAGCCGTCCATCATCACCGAGGTGAAGCCGTACTGGATCGCGGTGGCGCAGGTCGCCTCGTTATTCCCGTGGTCGAGGTGCATGCAGACCGGGATGTGCGGATAGATCTCGACGAGGCCATCGATCAGCTTGGCCAGCACGATGTCGTTGGCATAGGCGCGGGCCCCGCGGCTCGCCTGCAGGATGACCGGCGAGTCGGTGGCGTCCGCCGCCGCCATGATGGCGAGCCCCTGCTCCATGTTGTTCAGGTTGAAGGCCGGCACGCCGTACTCATGCTCGGCGGCGTGGTCGAGGAGCTGCCTCAGGGTGATGCGTGCCATGTGTCCCACCTCGGCTATCGTTCGGTCGGCACCTTCGGCCGATCCCATCCTGACACCTCATCCTGAGGTGTCGCAGCGAAGCGGAGGCCTCGAAAGAGACCTCCAGATCTCACCGCGTTCCCTGGAGCCCTCCTTCGAAGCCCGCTGACGCGGGCACCTCAGGATGAGGCGGAGACTTGGAAACGCGCAGTCGTCCGGTCAGCCCTTCGCCCGCAGCGCCTCGACGCCCGGGAGGGCCTTGCCTTCCAGCCATTCGAGGAAGGCGCCGCCCGCCGTCGAGACATAGGTGAAGGTCGCGCCGACGCCAGCGTGGTTGAGTGCGGCCACGGTATCGCCGCCACCCGCCACCGAGACAAGCTGCCCGGCCTTGGTCCGCTCCGCCGCGTGCTTGGCCGCCGCGACGGTGGCCGCATCGAAGGGCGTCAGCTCGAAGGCCCCGAGGGGGCCGTTCCAGACGAGGGTCTTGGCGGTATCGATGGCAGCGTTGATCTCGGTGACCGAGCGCGGGCCGGCGTCGAGGATCATGCCGGTCTCCGGCACAGCATCCACCGGCACGGTCTCGTGGGGCGCATTGGCCTTGAACTCGGCGGCCGAGACGGCATCCACCGGCAGGACGATCCGGCAGCCGGCCTTGTTGGCTGCGGCAAGGATGCGTGTGGCGGTCTCGGCCAGGTCCTTCTCGCACAGGGACTTGCCCACGCCCTTGCCCTGCGCGTGCAGGAAGGTGTTGGCCATGCCGCCGCCGATCACCAGCATGTCGACCTTGGCGACGAGGTTTTCCAACAGGTCGATCTTCGACGAAACCTTGGCGCCGCCGACGATGGCGATCACCGGGCGCTGTGGCGATTCCAGTCCCTTGGTCAGGGCGTCCAGCTCGGCCTGCATCTCGCGGCCGGCATAGGCCGGCAGGCGGTGGGCGAGGCCCTCGGTGGAAGCGTGGGCCCGGTGGGCGGCGGAGAACGCCTCGTTGACGTAGACGTCGCCGTTGGCGGCCAGGGCGTCGGCGAAGGCCGGATCGTTCTTCTCCTCGCCCGCATGGTAGCGGGTGTTCTCCAAGAGCAGCACGTCGCCGTCCTTCAGGGCAGCGACCGCAGCGGCAGCCGCGTCGCCGATGCAGTCGGCGGCAAAGGAGACCGACTGTTCCAATGCGGCGGAGAGCGCCGGCACCACCGGCTCCAGGGAATCCTTAGGCTCGCGCTTGCCCTTGGGCCGCCCGAAATGGGCCAGCAGCACGACCTTCGCGCCCTTGCCCGCGACCTCCCGGATCGTCGGGGCGACCCGCTCGATCCGAGTCGCGTCGGTGACGCGCCCGTTCTCCATCGGTACGTTCAGGTCGACGCGCATGAGCACGCGCTTCCCCTGGAGCGAGCCGGCATCGTCGAGGGTGCGGAAGGCGCTCATCGGGTCCTTGTCTTCAGTGCGAGATGGGCGGGGAGGGCTCAGCGGACAGCGGCGGCGTTCGGCCGGGGCGGCAGCAGCCCGTCAAGGTTGAGGCGCTGGACGGCCACCATCAGCACGACGGTGAGGACAGCGGTGATGACCGCGGTGAGGACGAGGGCGCCGGTGCCCGGAAGGCGGCGGGTGCGCTCGGCGAGGCCGCGCACCTCGTTGCGGAGGGCGGCGAGGTCCGACTGGCGGGCGGCCTCGTTCATCCGGCCCGTGGCCCCCTCGACCTTGTCCTCCACCCGCGACAGCAGCGCCTCGGAGCGGGCGTACTTGTCCTCGATGCGGGAGGCCTTGTCCTCGATCCGGGCGAGTTGGTCGAAGAGCTGGTTCGCTGAAAGCGACGTCACCGGCCCGGCGGCGGGTGAGGGGGCTGTCGTGACGGCGGGGGAGGGCGAGGGAGGAGGCGGAGGGGAGGAAGAGGGAGCCTGCGGGGTGGAACCCTGGCCGCCCGTGGGGCCCTGCGACGCGTCTGCCATCCCGATACCACCCTTACCAAAGAACGCCGTGGGGAACAAAAGGCTCCGCCGCCCAAGGGGGGCGACGGAGCGTTTCGCACACGATCAGGCCGACCCGATCAGAGCAGCTTGGCCATCGCGACGGCCGTGTCGGCCATGCGGTTCGAGAAGCCCCACTCGTTGTCGTACCACGCCAGGATGCGCACGAAGGTCCCGTCCATCACCTTGGTCTGGTCCAGGTGGAAGGTCGAGGAATGGGGGTCGTGGTTGAAGTCGATCGAGACGTTCGGCCGGTCGGTGACGCCGAGCACGCCCTTGAGCGGGCCCGCTGCGGCGGCCTTGATCGCGTCGTTGATCTCCTGGACCGAGGTCTCGCGCTTGGCCGTGAAGACGAGGTCCACCGCCGAGACGTTCGGGGTTGGCACGCGGATCGAGGTCCCGTCGAGCTTGCCCTTCAGCTCCGGCAACACGAGGCCCACCGCCTTGGCGGCACCGGTCGTGGTCGGGATCATCGAGAGCGATGCGGCGCGGGCCCGGTAGAGGTCCTTGTGCATCTGGTCCAGCGAGGGCTGGTCGTTGGTGTAGGAGTGGATCGTGGTCATGAAGCCGCGCTCGATGCCCACGGCCTCGTTCAGCACCTTCGCGACCGGCGCGAGGCAGTTGGTGGTGCAGGACGCGTTCGACACGACGAGGTGGTCGGCCTGGAGCTTGTCATGGTTGACGCCGTAGACCACCGTCAGGTCGGCACCGTCGGCGGGGGCCGAGACGAGGACGCGCTTGGCGCCGGCGTCGAGATGGGCCTTCGCCTTGTCCTTCGACGTGAAGATGCCGGTGCATTCGAGGGCGATGTCGACGCCGAGGTCGCGGTGGGGCAGCTCGGCGGGGTTGCGGACCGCAGTCACCTTGATGCGGCGGCCGTCCACCACGAGAAACTCGCCATCGACGGAGACCTCACCCGGGAACCGGCCGTGCACGGAATCGAAGCGGAGCAGGTGCGCGTTGGTCTCGACCGGGCCGAGATCGTTGATCGCCACGACCTCGATATCCTTGCGGCCGGCCTCGGCGATGGCCCGCAGCACATTGCGGCCGATACGTCCGAACCCGTTGATGGCAACCTTCGTCACGGCATTGATCCTTCCTGATGCCGGCCTGCCGCCCACTCGGCGGTGGCCCCAGCCTGGTGCCCCCCGGCGCCCGCGCCCCGAACCTGCCTCCGGGCCTTGGGCGGGACAGCCCTTGAGAGATCGGGCTTGAACCGGCCATGAACCGGTATCCCGCCACCTCCACGAGGCTGCCACGACACCGGGCCGACCGCCTTGGGCGGGCGAAGGATCGGGGCGGTCACGGGCTTGTCAGGCGACGGCTCGGTGAACCACTTTGGGAACGCGCGGCTGTCTAGCATGGCGCCCCTGCCTGTCAAACGCGCGCAAGTGACAAACCATGAGTTGTCACGAACTTCGGCGAATTCAACGCGAGGCAAAGTGCATAGAGTCCTCGGAACGGCTTTTTCCCTGGAAATCGCCGATAATCCGATCGAAACTTGTTGCACGGTCCGGCCCAGGTACGGCGCAACGGGCCGGCGGCACCGGCCGAAGGCTGCGAGGCTCGCGGCGCCGCACCGCGTCCCGCGCGGCGAGACATGTTCCAGGATGCGAAATACGCGATGACGATGCCGCCCGACGACGCGCCCGAGCGGGACCCCGTGACTGACGCCCTGCACCACCTCGACGTGACCCTGTCGCGCCTCGAAGCCGCCGTGACCCGCCGGCTGGAAGCGGAGGCCGCCCCGGACGACAGGGATGCCGAACTCACCCTTCTGGGGGAGGACCGGAGCCGCCTCGCCGCCGCCCTCGACGCGGCCAGCGCCCGCCTTGCCCAGGTGGAGGCCACGTCGGGCGAGGTCGGAGGCCGGCTTGACCGGGCGATCGCCGCCGTCGCGGGCGTCCTGGAGAGGCACTGACCGGATGCCGATCATCACCGTCACCATCGACAGCAAGACCTACCGCATGTCCTGCGGCAAGGACGAGGAGGCGCATCTCACCGCCCTGAGCGCCGACTTCAGTGACCGCATCGCGCAGATGCGGACGAGCTTCGGCGAGATCGGCGATATGCGGCTCCACGTGATGGCCGCACTGACGATAGCCGACGAGCTGGCCGACCTGCGCAAGCGGTTCGCCGCCCTGGAAGCAGAGGTGGCCGAGTCCCGCTCCGTCGTCGCTGCCGCGGAAAGCGCGCGGGACGAGGCCGCTGCGCGGGCAGCCGAAGGGATCGTCAGCGCCGCCGGCCGGATCGCCCGCCTCGCCGACGCCCTGGCCGCCCCGCCGGGCAGCGCCTCCCTCGCACGGCCGGGCGATGGGGAGGGGATCGGCTGACGGGAGTAGGGCGGGCCACGCCTCCGCCGCTTCACCGTCATTGCGTGCGCTTCACCGTCATTGCGAGCGGAGGAAAGCAACCCAGGGAAGCGGGACGCCTCAGACCGTGGCGCTGCTGGATTGCTTCGCTCCGCTCGCAATGGCGACGGTGTGCTCACAATGACGGCGGTCTACGAGAACCGCCCTCAGCCCATCCCCGGCCCGGCGATGTAGCGCCCCAGCGCCGCGGCGGCGCGGAGCATGTGGGCGCGCATCCGCCGGGCGGCGGCCTCGCCGTCGCCCTCGGACAGGGCCGCCAGGATCTCGCCGTGCTCATCACGGGAGCGGTGGATCCGGTCCCCCTGCCGGAGTTGCGTCCGCCGGAAGGCCGCGAGGCGCTCCCTCAGGGCGAGCGCTTGTTCGGCCAGGAAGCCGTTATGGGTGCCGGCATAGAGCGCCTCATGGAAGGCGCGGTTGAGGTGGTCGTAGGCGTCGACATCCCCCGCCGCCACCGCCTGGGCCGACTGATCGTGGAGGTCGATCAGCGCCCCCCGTTCCAGGGGCGTCATCCGGTAGGTGGCGAGGCGGGCGCACAGGGCCTCCACCTCGGCGGAGGTCTCGAACATGTCGCCGATCCGCTGCGGGGTGAGCTGCGCCACCACCACGCCCCGGCGGGGGCGGATCTCCACGAGCCCCGACGCCGCGAGCTGGCGCAGGGCTTCCCGGACGGGGGTGCGCGACGCACCGTAGCGATCGGCCAGCACCTGCTCGTCGAGGGTCGTGCCGGCGGCGAAATCGCCCGCCGCGATGGCATCGGTCAGCGCGTTGCGGATCCGCTCCGATAGGAGCCCCCGCTCGGCCCCTCCTATCCCATCGACAGCATCCATGCCCAGCACCCCACTGTCGTACCCTCGCCGTCATTGCGATCGCAGCGAAGCAATCCAGGGTCGGCGCGCCGTCCGACGAACGGAGCGCATCCCCGGTTTGCATCCCTCCGCTCGCCATGACGGAGCCACGTTGCTCTACCCGACCAGCGCCCGCACCGTCAGGAAGAAGATCGACGGCCCCACGAGGCAGCCGATGCCGGTGTGGAACGTCGCGGTCAGGGCGCCGTAAGGCACGAGCTTCGGATCCGTGGCCGCGAGCCCCCCGGCGACGCCGCTCACCGTTCCCATCAGGCCGCCATAGGCCATCGCCGAGCGGGGATTGTCGAGCCCGATCAGCTTGGCCACCAGCGGCGTCCCCACCATCACCATGACCGCCTTGGTGACGCCCGTGGCGATGGACAGCGCCATCACCGTAGAGTCGGCGCCGATGGCCGCCCCCGTTACCGGGCCGACGATATAGGTGATCGCCCCGGCGCCGATGGTCGTGATCGACACCGCGTCATGGTAGCCGAAGGCCACCGCCGTCAGCGTCCCGACGATGAACGGCAGGATCGTGCCCAGCGCCAGGGCCAGCACGCCCAGCAGCCCCGCCCGGCGGGCCTCGATCACGTCCACCTCGAAGGCGGTGGCGACGATGGCGAAGTCCCGCAGCATCGCCCCGCCCATCAGGCCGATTCCGGCCAGTGCCGGGATGTCGGCCACGCCCTTCTTGCCGCCCGTATAGAGCCCGCCGAAATAGGCGAGCACCAGCCCGAGCACGATGGCGATGGCCGAGCCGTGAACCCGGCCGTTGGTCAGGCGTTTCGCCGCCAGGTTCGAGACCAGGATCAACCCGCCCACCACGGCGAAGGCCGCGACCAGGCTCTGCTCGATGAAGACATGCTCGATGCCGTGCCAGATATCGTGAAGCATCGGCCTCAGCCCTCCCGCCGCGCGGTGTTGTGGCCTACGGGCGCCGCCGCGATGTCGTCGGCCTCGCCCTCAATGACCGAGCCGGCATGGGCCGCCTCCGGGCCAAGCGCACTCCGCCCGCCGAAGCGGCTGAGGATCGCGACGGCACCGAAACACAGGACCAGGGAGCCGACCGCGGCGATGATCACGATGGGACCGCCGGTCAGCGCCGCCACCACGTTCTGCTGCGCCGCCATGGCGACCACGATCGGGATGTACATCCCAGCCCAGAACTCAACGCCGAACTTCACGCCCTTGGACAGGCGCCCCCGCCGGTCGAGCCAGACGCGAGCGGCGATGAGCAGGATCATGGCGATGCCGACGCCGCCGACATTCGCCTTCACCCCCAGCGCGATGCCGAGGAGGTCGCCGAGATAGACGCCGATCAGCGTGCAGGTGGCGAGGAGGCCAACTCCCAGGACGATCATCGCCCGGCCCTCCCGCACTTCGGCGTGGGCGGAGTGCAGGCGAATTCTGCCTCTTCCGGCATGGCGCGTTTCCTTCCGTGGCTGTTGCCCTTGTTGCCGACGAGTATGCAGGATTGTGCGTCGTCCGCAACTTCGTATACGAAAAAGTGACAACGACCGGTTTGAAAATCCGTTGAGGGCCGCTAGTCTATCAAGCGCATACAAGGGAGACGGACGATGGCCGACTGGCGCGGGGAGAGGAAGGCCCGCGACGCGCGCATCGAGGCGGGGCGGGCGCACGCGAACGGGAAGGTCGTGCCGGCGGGCGACGCGGTGGCGCTGCTGGAAGCGGTGCTGAAGCCGGGCGATCGGGTCTGCCTCGAAGGCGACAATCAGAAGCAGGCGGATTGCCTCGCCCGGGCGCTGAGCCAGTGCGACCCAGGCAAGGTCCACGGCCTGCACATGGTGCAGTCGGGCATCGTCCTGCCTGAGCATCTCGACGTGTTCGAGACCGGCATCGCCGAGCGGCTCGACTATTCCTATTCGGGTCCGCAGGGCGCCCGGGTCGCCAAAATGCTGTATGGCGGCCAGATCAAGCTCGGGGCAGTCCACACCTACCTCGAACTGTTCGCCCGCTACTTCATCGACCTGACGCCGCATGTGGCGCTGATCGCGGGCGTCTCGGCCGACCGGGAGGGCAACCTCTACACGGGGCCGAACACCGAGGACACGCCGACCATCGTGGAGGCGACGCACTTCAAGAACGGCGTCGTCGTCGCGCAGGTCAACGAGATCGTCGACAAGGTGCCCCGGGTCGATATCCCCGGCGACCGGGTGGATTTCGTGGTCGAGGCGGACACGCCGTTCTTCGTGGAGCCGCTGTTCACCCGCGACCCGGCGGCGATGACCGAGACGCAGATCCTGATCGCCATGATGGCGATCAAGGGTATCTACGCGGAATACGGCGTGCGCCGGCTCAACCACGGCATCGGATTCGGCACGGCGGCCATCGAGTTGCTGCTGCCGACCTACGGCGAGAAACTCGGGCTGAAGGGTGAGATCGCCACCCACTTCGCCCTGAACCCGCACCCGACCCTGATCCCGGCCATCGAATCCGGCTGGGTCCGCCAAGTCCACTGCTTCGGCTCGGAAGTCGGCATGGACCGCTACATCCGCGAGCGGCCGGACGTGTTCTTCACCGGGGCGGACGGATCGCTGCGCTCGAACCGGGCGCTGTGCCAGACGGCGGGCCTCTACGCCTGCGATATGTTCATCGGCGCGACGCTCCAGATCGACCTGATGGGTCATTCCTCGACGGTGACGCAATCGCGGGTGGCGGGCTTCGGTGGCGCCCCGAACATGGGCTCGGACCCGCATGGCCGCCGCCATCCCTCCGACCCGTGGATGAAGGCGGGGCGCGAGGCGCAAATCGTCGGCGATCCGGCGCTGATGCGCGGGCGCAAGCTTGTGGTGCAGCTGGTCGAGACCTTCGGCGACAAGCTGGTCCCGACCTTCGTCGAAAAGCTCGACGCGATGGAGCTCGCCAAAAAGATCGGCCTCGAGCTGGCGCCGGTCATGATCTACGCCGACGACGTGACCCACATCGTCACCGAGGAGGGCATCGCCAACCTCCTCCTCTGCCGCGATGCGGACGACCGGGAGCAGGCGATCCGCGGGGTGGCGGGTTATACCGAGATCGGCCGGGGCCGGGACCGGGCGAAGGTCGAGGAACTGCGCGCCCGGGGGATCATCCGCCGGCCGGAAGACCTTGGCATCGAGCCCCTGGACGCCGACCGCTCGCTGCTGGCGGCGCGTTCGATCAAGGACCTCGTGCATTGGTCCGGCGGCCTCTACGAGCCGCCGGCCCGGTTCAGGAACTGGTGAGCCGATACATCATGACTGTCCTCCCCTCCACGACCTCATCCTGAGGTGCCGCGAAGCGGCCTCGAAGGAGGCCTCCAGGACCCGCGAGACGTCTGGAGGCCCCCTTCGATGCCCGCTGCCGCGGGCACCTCAGGATGAGGTGGTCTGATGGGATCGAGTCGCCGCCTTCTAGGAACAGACCATGGAATCCCTGACGTTCCGCCACACCACGACGAAACCACTGCCTGGCACCAAGCCCCAAGCGATCACCGGGGTCGTCGCCTCCGGCAACCTGGAGATCCTGCTGGAGCGGGTGCTGCCGCCGGATGCCTGCGAGGTGGCGATCGAGACGCCGGTCGCCGGCTATGGGCCGGTCTGGGAGGCGGTGGTGGCGGATTTCGTCGCCCGCGCCCAGCCGGGGGGCGTGCGCATCTCGATCAACGACGGCGGCGCCCGGCCCGACACCGTCTCCCTGCGCCTGCTCCAGGGCGCGCGCCTGATGGAGGCGTGAGCATGGCCGGACCCGACCGCGACCGCCTGAGCTGGTACGAGGCCAGCGCCCGCCAGCGCCTCGACGCCCTGCTGGACCCCGGCAGCTTCACGGAAGTGCTCGGCCCGGCCGAGCGCCGGATGAGCCCGCACCTGCCCCTGTTCGACCTGCCGCGGGCCTTCGATGACGGCATCGTCGTCGGCTCCGGCAGCCTCGACGGCAAGACCATGTTCGTCGCCGCCCAGGAGGGTCGCTTCATGGGCGGTGCCTTCGGCGAGGTTCACGGGGCCAAGCTCGTCGGCCTGCTCCGGGCCGCTTTAGACGTGAAGCCGGCGGCCGTGCTGCTGCTCCTCGATACCGGCGGCGTCCGCCTGCAGGAGGCCAATGCCGGCGAGACCGCCATCGCCGAGGCGATGCGGGCCATCGTCGCCGCGCGGGCGGCCGGCGTACCGGTGGTCGGGCTGATCGGCGGACGGGCCGGCTGCTTCGGCGGCGGTGGGCTGATCGCCGGCACCTGCTCGCGGCTCGCCGTCTCTGAGGGCGGGCGCATCTCCGTCTCCGGGCCGGAGGTGATCGAGACCAACAAGGGCGCCGAGGAATTCGACTCGAAGGACCGGGCGCTGGTCTGGCGCACCATGGGCGGCAAGCATCGCCGGCTGATCGGCGGCGCCGACGCCTTCTGCGCGGACACGGTCTCCGCCTTCCGCGAGGCGGCGCTTCGCCTGATCGCCGACGCCCCGGCCTTCGACCTCGACACGCTGACGGCCGAGCAAGCCCGCCTGCGGGCCCGGATCGACAGGTTCGGCCAATGCCGGGACGCGACCGACATCTGGGCGAAGCTCGGCGTCAACGATCCGGATGCGGTGCCGGCCATGGACACGGGCGCCTTCGACGAAACCGTCGCGCAGGCACGGGAGGCGGTTCATGACGCTCGCTGAGATCCTGGCCTCGCTCTTCCCCGAAGGCCATGCCGTCACGGTCGCGGATGGGCTCGTCGCGGGCGAAGGCCCGTTCGAGGGAGGCCGGCTGCGGGTCATCGGCGTCGATGGCGACGCGCCGCTGGGCGTCGAGGGCGCGCTGACGCTCGCCGGCCACGTCCTCGACGCGGTACGGGCGGGGGACAAGGCGCCAATCCTCGTGGCGGTTGATTCCGACAGCCAGCGGATGAGCCGGAGGGACGAATTGCTCGGCCTCAACGAATGCCTCGCCCACCTCGCCAAGGCGCTGCTGCTGGCCGACCGGCGCGGGCACCCGACGGTGGGGCTCCTTTACGGGCACTCGGCGGCGGGCGCCTTCATTGCCACGGCGCTGGCGACCCGGGTGCTCGCCGCCCTGCCCGGCGCCAACCCGAGCGTGATGGACCTGCCCTCGGTCGCCCGGGTCACCAAGCTGCCCCTGGAGAAGCTGCAGGAGATGGCGAAATCGACACCGGTCTTTGCGCCGGGCCTCGACAACATGCTCGCCACCGGCGCGGTCCACGCGGTGCTCGACCCGGAAAAGCCCCTCGGGCCGCAGATCCGCGACCTGATCGCCGTCCTGCCGGAGCGGGACGAGCGCGACCGGCTCGGCCAGGAGCGGGGCGGGCGTCCCGTGGCGGAGGCCATCGCGAAGGCTGTGGCCGACCAGATCCGTGCCGGCTGAGGCCGCCCGCCACGACCTCGTGGCGGCCGACCCTGCCGCCTGGGCGGATCTGCTGCGCGCCCGGCGCGACCTCGACGGGGTGCCCCACCTGCCCGGCTGGGCTGAAGCCGGGCGCCCGCTGATCGTCCGCCGCCGGGTGCCGGGGGAGGAGGCGGGCCTCGTCCCCCTTGGGTTGCCCCTGCCCCCCGCCGACGGCAAGCGCCGGATCGGCCTCGCCCTCCCGGCCGCGGCCCTGACACCGATGGCGGCGCCGACGCTGCGCGATGCGGCCCCCTGCGCGCCGGCCGCGTGGCAGCCGGCCCTCGACGCGCTGATCGTGCTGGGCGAGGAGCACGGCCTCGTGCCCCGCCCGTTCGGCGCCCTGCTCTGGCAGGCGGTGACGGGGCTCACCTACCTCGCCCCCACCTCCGACCTCGACCTGCTCTGGCCCGGCCCCGTCCCGCGGACACTTCTCGCCGGCCTCGCCCGCCTCGATGCGGAGGCGCCGATGCGCCTCGACGGAGAGATCCTCCTGCCGGATGGGGGAGGGGTGCAGTGGCGCGAGCTTTATGAGGCGCCGGAGGGCGGCAGCGTGCTCGTGAAGCACCGCGACCGGGTGGCGATGATGCCGGCTATGGCGTTGATCGTCTGAACGAACCAAACCCGCGCCGTCATTGCGAGCGCAGCGAAGCCACCCAGGGCAGCGGGACATTTCCGAACGGAGCGCTACCCTGGATGGCTTCGCTGCGCTCGCCATGACGATGTGGGCGGCATGGACCGTAGCGCGCTCCGGAACCCCGCATGACCCTCGCGATCCTTCTGTCCGGCCAAGGCGGCCAGCACCCGGCGATGTTCGCCCTCACCGCCGACCGGCCCGAGGCACAGGGCGTCTTCGAGGCGGCCCGGCCGCTGCTCGGCGGCACCGATCCCCGGGACCTCGCCGCATCGGGTGAGGGGCTTCACGGCAACCGCACCGGGCAGATTCTGTGCTGCGTCGCGGCGCTTGCCGGCTGGAGTGTGATCGCCGTGGGCAAGCCCGGCCGGGCGGTGGTGGCGGGCTACAGTATCGGTGACCTCGCCGCCTGGGGCATCGCCGGCCGTTTCGACGCCGCCACCGTGCTGCGGCTGGCCGCCGCCCGGGCCGAGGCAATGGACGCCGCCTCGGGGGAAGGGTTCGGCCTCGCCGGGATCCGGGGAATCGGCCTGCCGGTCCTCGACCCACTCATCCGCCGGCACGGGTGCCACCTCGCGATCCGCAACGCTGCCGACAGCTTCGTGGTCGGCGGCCGCCGGGATGCCCTCGATCCGCTCTGCGAGGACGCCCTTGCCCACGGGGCGCAGCGGGCGGTGCCGCTGCCTGTCGAGACGCCTTCCCACACGCCCCTGCTGGCCGAAGCGAGCACGCGGTTCCGCGCACTCCTGGCGGAGGCGGAACTGCACCGCCCGCCGCCCTCGGCGCCCCGCCTTCTGAGTGGCCTCGACGGGGCGGCGGTGTTCCAGCCGGAAGCCGGCCTCGACAAGCTTGCGGCGCAAATCTCCCGCACCCTCGACTGGGCGGCCTGCCTCGACGCCTGCGGCGAGTACGGGGCGACCCGCGTGCTCGAACTCGGCCCCGGCCACGCCCTGGCGACCATGGCCCAGGCTTCCCTGCCCGACGCCCGGGTCCATGCCCTCGACGCCTTCCGCTCGGCGGACGGGGTGCTGGATTGGATCCGCCGGGGGTGAGGGCCTTCCCCCCACCCCGCCGTCATTGCGAGCGTAGCGAAGCAATCCAGGGATGCGGGACCTCGCCGAACGCGGCGCTAACCTGGATTGCTTCGCTGCGCTCGCAATGACGGGGGAGGGTGCAATGACGGGGATCGCGTAACCCCGGCTGCGTCGGACGGGGTGGCGGCTTGCCGCGGGCTGATCCATACCCGAACCGGATCGCCGGACCAGGGAGCCCGCCCCGATGAAGACCTACCAGCATTACATCGACGGCGCGTTCGTCGATCCGGTCGAGGGCCAGTGGTTCGACTCGGTCGACCCGTACCGGGGCGAGCCCTGGGCCAAGATTCCCCGGGGTTCGAAAGCCGATGTCGACCGGGCCGTCGCGGCGGCCAAGCGGGCCATGACCGAGGGGCCCTGGGCGACGATGACCGCCTCGGCCCGGGGCAAGGTGCTGCGCCGGATCGGCGACATCGTCGAGCGGGAGGCCCGCCACCTCGCCGAGGTCGAGACCCGCGACAACGGCAAGCTGTTCGCCGAGATGTATGGCCAGACCCGCTACCAGCCGGAATGGTGGCACTACTTCGCCGGTCTCGCCGACAAGATCGAGGGCACGCAGGTACCGATCGACAAGCCCGACACCTTCGCCTTCACCACCCACGAGCCGGTGGGCGTGGTCGGCGCCCTGACCGCCTGGAACTCGCCGCTGCTGTTCGTGGCCTGGAAATGCGCGCCGGCCCTGGCGGCCGGCTGTTCCGTGGTGATCAAGCCGTCCGAGTTCGCCTCGGCGAGCACCCTGGAATTCGCCGCGCTGCTGAAGGAATCCGGCCTGCCGGACGGGATGCTGAACGTCGTCACCGGATACGGCGCCGAGACCGGTGCGGCCATCGTCGAGCACCCGGACGTCGCCAAGATCACCTTCACCGGCTCCGACGTCACGGGGGCGCGGATCTACTCGGACGCCGCCAAGCAGATCAAGCGTGTCTCCCTCGAACTCGGCGGCAAGTCGCCCAACATCGTCTTCGCCGACGCGGACCTGACGATGGCCGCCGCCGGCGCCATCTCCGGGATCTTCGCCGCCACCGGCCAGACCTGCATCGCCGGATCGCGGCTTCTAGTGCAAAACAGCATCCGCGAGGAATTCACCGCCCGGCTGATCGAGCTGGCGAAGTCCGCCAAGCTCGGCGACCCGATGGAGGCCGGCACCAATATCGGCCCGATCACCACCCCGCCGCAGTACCAGAAGGTGCTGGACTACATCGCGGTGGCCAAGAGCGAGGGCGCCCGCTGTGTGTTCGGCGGCAACCCCGCCACGGGCGAGGGGGTGAAGGGCGGCCAGTTCGTGGAGCCAACGATCTTCGCCGACGTCACCAACACCATGCGCATCGCCCAGGAGGAGGTGTTCGGCCCGGTCCTGTCGATCATCGGCTTCGAGGACGAGGCCGAGGCTCTGAGGATCGGCAACGACGTGATCTACGGCCTCGCGGCCGGTGTCTGGACACAGGATATCGGCAAGGCGATGCGGATGTCGAAGGGTCTGAAGGCGGGCACGGTCTGGGTGAACACCTACCGGGCTGTGAGCTTCATGATGCCCTTCGGCGGCATGAAGCGCTCCGGCCTCGGCCGCGAAAGCGGCATCGAGGCGATCCGCGAGTATCTGGAGACCAAGAGCATCTGGATCTCCACCAGCCGCGACGCGCCGGAGAACCCGTTCGTCATGCGCTGAAGCGCAAGAGCTACACCGTCATTGCGAGCGCAGCGAAGCAATCCAGGGCGGCGCTGCGTTCTGAGAAGGCCCGCATCCCTGGATTGCTTCGCTACGCTCGCAATGAGTGGTGCCATGGGCGAAAGCAGATGAAACCGGCCTTTCGCCTCGCCCTCACAGCCGTCATCCTCCTCGCTGCGGCGTGGATCGCGTTCCACCTGCGGTGAGGCCCGAGGAACCACGATGACCGACGAACCGCACGGCCTGGACCGGGGCCTGACCAATTACGGCGACCGGGATTTCGCCCGCTACCTGCGACGCTCCTTCGCCCGTTCGATGGGCATCTCGCCCCGGCTGCTGAACAAGCCGGTGGTCGGCATCGCCATGACACCGTCGGGCTTCAACAACTGTCACCGCAGCATGCCGGACCTCGTGGAGGCCGTCTCCCGGGGGGTGCTGGCGGCGGGCGCCCTGCCGCGGCCGTTCCCGACCGTGTCGCTGGGGGAGGTTTTCCTCAATCCGACCAGCATGATGTACCGTAACTTGATGGCCATGGACACGGAGGAGATGGTCCTCGCCCAGCCGATGGACGCGGTGGTGCTGATCGGCGGTTGCGACAAGACCGTGCCCGCCCAACTCATGGGCGCGGCGTCGGCTGACCTGCCGGCGATCCAGCTCGTCACCGGGCCGATGTCCACCGGCCGCCACCGGGGCCAGCGGCTCGGGGCCTGCACCGATTGCCGGGGCTTCTGGGCGAAGTACCGGGCCGGCACCGTCGACGCGGAAGAGATCGCCGAGGTCGAAGGCCGGCTCTCCGTCACCGCCGGCACCTGCGCGGTGATGGGCACCGCTTCCACCATGGCCTGCATCGCCGAAGCGCTCGGCATGTCGCTGCCGGGCACGGCGGCGATCCCGGCCGTCCATTCCGACCGTCTGGTCGCCGCCGAGGAGACCGGCCGGGCCGCCGTCCGCCTGATCGAGAGTCGGATCCGGCCGAGCCAAGTCATCACCCAGAAGTCGGTCGAGAACGCGATCCGCGTGCTGATGGCGGTCTCGGGCTCGACCAACGCCATCGTGCACCTCACGGCCATCGCCGGCCGGCTCGGCATCCGGGTGCCTTACGAGCGCTTCAACGCCATCTCGGACGAGACCCCGGTGCTGGTCGATCTGAAGCCGGTCGGCGAGGGCTACATGGAGGATTTCCACGCGGCCGGCGGCATGGGCGCCCTGCTGCGCGAGTTGCGCCCGCTGCTGCACCTCGACACCGTCGATGTTGAGGGCCGCACTCTGGCCGAGCGGCTAGACGAGCCGGCGGGCTGGGTCGACCGGGCGGTGGTCCGCCCCTTCGCCGATCCGGTCTCGCCCCAGGGTGGGCTGATTGCGCTGGGCGGTAGCCTCGCCCCGGACGGGGCGATCTTCAAGCGCGCCGCCGCGACGCCCGGCCTGTTCGAGACGGAGGGCAGGGCGGTGGTGTTCACCGGCCTCGAAGACCTGTCGGCCCGGATCGACGACCCCGACCTCGACGTCACCCCCGACGACATCCTCGTCCTCCAGAATGCCGGCCCCCATGCCGCCGGGATGCCCGAAGCCGGCTACCTACCGATTCCTAAGAAACTCGCCCGGGCAGGGGTGAAGGACATGGTGCGGATCTCCGACGCCCGGATGTCGGGGACCGCCTTCGGGGCCATCGTCCTGCACGTCGCGCCCGAGGCGGCCATCGGCGGCCCGCTCGCCGCGGTGCGCGACGGCGACCGCATCCGTCTGTCGGTCAAGGATAAGCGGATCGACCTGCTGGTCGAGCCCGAGGAAGTCGCCCGGCGCCTCGCGACCCATGTTCCGCCCCCCGCCCCAAAGCGCGGCTACAAGGCCCTCTACCGGCGCAGCGTCACTCAGGCGCCGGAGGGCTGCGACTTCGATTTCCTCTCGGGGGCGTCTTCGGACCGCCCTTGATCCACGCCTCCGCCGGGGCCATCGTCCCGGCAACGGGAGAGGAAACGATGACGCGCGCCTGCATCGTGGGCTGGGCCCACACCCCCTTCGGCAAGCTGGACGATCCCGACGTCGAGAGCCTGATCGCCCGGGTCTCCGGCGAGGCGCTCGCCCATGCCGGCGTCGGGGCTGGCGAGATCGACGGCATCTATGTCGGCGTCATGAACACCGGCTTCTCGAAGCAGGGCTTCGAAGGCTCGTTGGTGGCCCTGAACCAGCCCGACCTCGCCCACGTCCCTTCGACGCATCTGGAAAACGCCTGCGCCACCGGCTCGGCGGCGCTCTACGCGGCCCTCGATTTCGTGGACAGCGGCCGGGGCCGGGTCGCCCTGGTGGTCGGCGCCGAGAAGATGACCGCCAAATCCGTCGCCGAGACCGGGGATATCCTGCTCGGTGCCTCCTACCGGAAGGAGGAGGCCGAGATCGAGGGCGGCTTCGCGGGCGTGTTCGGGCGGATCGCGGCGGGCTACTTCCAGCGCTACGGCGACCGCAGCGAGGAACTGGCCCGCATCGCCGCCAAGAACCATCGCAACGGCGTCGGGAACCCCTACGCGCAGCTGCGCAAGGATCTCGGCTTCGACTTCTGCAACAGAGTCTCCGACAAGAACCCCTACGTCGCCGCGCCGCTCCGGCGCACCGACTGCTCGCTGATCTCGGACGGCGCCGCCGCCCTTGTGGTGGCCGATGCCGAGACCTCCGCGCGGTTGGAGCGGGCCATCGGCTTCCGGGCGCGGGCGCAGGTCAACGACATCCTTCCCCTCTCCCGCCGGGACCCCACCGCCTTCGAGGGCGCCCGCCGGGCCTGGGACAAGGCGCGGGCGCAGGCCGGCATCACCAACGATGACCTATCCTTCGTCGAAACCCACGACTGCTTCACCATCGCAGAGTTGCTCGAATACGAGGCGATGGGCCTCGCCGCACCGGGCGAGGGTTTTCGGATTGTCCGCGAAGGGATGACGGAGAAGGGCGGCCGGCTGCCGGTGAACCCGTCGGGCGGGCTCAAGGCCAAGGGCCACCCGGTCGGCGCGACGGGCGTCTCGATGCACGTCATGGCTTGCCTGCAATTAATGAACGAGGCTGGCGAGATGCAGGTGCCGGATGCGGCGCTGGCCGGCGTGTTCAACATGGGGGGCGCGGCGGTGGCGAATTACGTGTCGGTTTTGGAGCGGCGGCGGTAGGCGGAAAAGCACTATCGCTCACGTCAGTGCGAATGCAGTGAAGCAACTCATTCGGCGCCGCTTCGTCCGGACAAGTCGAGTTCTGAATTGCTTAGGCTCCGCCTCGCAATGACGGCGGGGGGCGGACGCTACAATGACCATCGTCATTGCGAACGGAGTGAAGCAATCCAGGGAGCCGTCACGATGGGAGGCGTCCCGCTGCCCTGGATTGCTTCGCTGCGCTCGCAATGACGGCAGCGGGTTAGCCGCCCGCCTTCTCCAAAGCCTGCGCGATATCCGCGATCAGGTCCTCCACGTTTTCCAGACCGATCGACAGGCGCACCGTCTCCGGCCCGACGAAGGCGATGGCCTTCTCGGCTTCGGGGAGCTGGCGGTGCGTGGTGGTCGCCGGGTGAATCGCCAGGGTCTTGATCTCACCGATGTTGACGAGGTGCGAGACCAGTTCGAGGGACGTGATGAACGTCAGCGCCGCCTTCTCCCCGCCCTTGAGGGCGAAGGTGAAGATCGCGCCCGGGCCCTTCGGCGTGTAGCGCGCGGCATTGGCCTCGCCGGTCTGGCCCGGCAGGCCGGGGTAGCTCACCCATTCCACCGCCGGGTGGTCCTTGAGATAGGCGGCGATGGCCTTGGCGTTGGAACAGTGGCGCTCCATGCGCAGGGGCAGGGTCTCGATGCCGGTCAGCGTCAGGAAGGCGTTCATCGGCGAAAGGCCGGGGCCGAGGTCCCGCAGGCCGAACAGACGGCAGGCCACCGCGAAGGGTGTCTCGGGGAAGCGCTGCGGGATGACGAGGCCGTCGTAATCCGGCCAGGGATCGTTGATCAGGTCGTAGCCGCCGGCCTTCACCCAGTCGAACGAGCCGGCATCGCAGATCATGCCGCCGATCACCTGCCCCGAGCCCGCCAGGAACTTGGACGTGGAGTGCACCACAATGTCCGCCCCATGCTCGATCGGGCGGATCAGGGCGGGGGAGGCGAGGGTGTTGTCGACGATCAGTGGCAGGCCATGACGCTTGGCGACCGCCGCAATGCCCTCCAGATCCATCACGAAGCCGCAGGGGTTCACGATCGATTCGCAGACGATCGCCTTGCAGTCGGGCGTGATCGCCGCCTCGAAATCCGCCGGCTCCAGACCGCGGGCGAAGCGCGGCTTGAGGTCGTAGCGGCCGTCAAGGCGGCGCATCAGGCCAAGCGACCCGCCGAACAGCCGCGGCGAGGCGACATAGGCGTCGCCGCTGCGCATCAGGGTCATCAGCACCAGCAGGACCGCCGACTGGCCGGAGGCCACGGCCACCGCCGCCTTGGCGCCCTCAAGGGCGGCCACCCTGCGTTCCAGGGCCGCGACGGTCGGGTTCGAGCCGCGGGAATAGGAGAAGCCGGTCTTGCGCACGGCGAAGATGTCGGCCGCCTGCTCGGTCGAGTCGAAGACGAAGCCGTTCGTGAAATAGATCGGCATCACCCGCGCGCCCGTGGCCGGGTCTGGGGCGGCGCCGGCGTGGATCGCCTGGGTGGCGAACCGGTGCGGTCGGGTGTCGTCGGTCATGGGACTCGTCACGTCGTGGTGCCGCGCGTCGGCGCCTGCCGCGCGGATCGGTCGCGCGTGTTATGGATCAGGCCGCGCGGTGAATGAAGGCACGCAGGGTTCGGACCAGGGTTGTCGGTTCGTAGGGCTTGGGAATGAACCGGGCCCCGTCGGGCATGTCGTTGGGGCCGGGCGTGCCCATCCCCGAGACGACGAGCACCGGGATTCCCGGCCAGCGATGCGCCACGAGGCGGGCGAGGGCAAAGCCGTCCATGGAGCCCTGCGGCATGTCCACGTCGGTCATCAGCACTTCGACGTCGCTCCGGTTCTCCAGAACCGCGAGGGCCTTGTCCGCATGGGCCGCCTCCACGACCGTGAATCCCGCATCGGCGAGGGTGTCGGAGGCCTCCATCAGAAGAAGACCATCGTCTTCGACAAGCAGGACAACAGGTTGCTCGGAAGGGCTATCCGTCATCAGGCCTGGATGTGTTCCACGAGTGGGCGGTCGAAGGGCGGCCCTATTCCCAGTGCCCCCCTTCGTCAAGGTGGAGGAGGAAGGTGGGGACCGGACCGGCCGGCCGCATCCCCACCCGTCAATCCGCCTCAGGCGGCCTCCTCGTCGCCTCAGGCGTCCTCTTCGCCGCCTCAGGCGGCCTCCTCGCGCTTGCCGAGCCGCTTGTCGAGATAGGTGTCCACGGTCTGCGTCAGCTCCTCGACCTTGCCGTCGAAGAAGTGGTTGGCTCCATCAACGATCTGGTGCTCGATGATGACGCCCTTCTGTGTCTTCACCTTCTCGATCACCGGCATCACCTCCCGGGCCGGGGCCACCCGGTCCTCGGACCCATGTACGAACAGGCCGGAAGAGGGGCAGGGCGCCAGGAAGGTGAAGTCGTAGCGGTTGGCCATCGCCGCGATGGAAATGAACCCCTCGATCTCGGGCCGGCGCATCAGAAGCTGCATGCCGATCCACGACCCGAACGACACGCCGGCGATCCAGCAGGCCTTGGCCTCCGGGTTGACCGCCTGCACCCAGTCCAGGGCAGCCGCCGCATCCGACAACTCACCCGACCCATGGTCGAAGGAGCCCTGGCTGCGCCCGACCCCGCGGAAATTGAAACGCAGAGCTGCAAAACCGCGGTTGGCGAATGTGTAGAAAAGATTGTACACAATTTGATTGTTCATCGTGCCGCCGAACTGAGGGTGCGGATGCAGCACGATGGCGATGGGGGCCCCACGCTTCTTCGGGGCTTGGTACCGGCCCTCCAGGCGGCCGGCGGGACCGGTGAAGATGACCTCAGGCATGTTCGTCCTCTTACTCCGTCGCCCACTTCCGTCCGATCCCGCACCGCGAAGGAGCGCCTTGACTCACTGGATGCACACCATAAAAGCGCTCTTAGAATAATTCTAGGTGATTAGAACTATTCTAAAGAACGAGGGGATCCAAAGACAAGGTTTGCCGCCCGGGAGCGTCTCGGCCGGTGGGACCGGTATTTCGTCGGCGCGCCTTAACACGGCGAGCCACCCCGCGTGCAAGGATTTCGCGCGCTCAAGGAGATGAAGCGTTCGGTGATGGACAGGACCCGCGCCTATCTCGACCACAACGCCACCGCCCCCGTCCGTCCGGACGTCGCGGCAGCGGTGGGGCGTGCCTTGAGCCTGCCGGGCAACCCGTCCTCCATCCATGCCGAGGGCCGGGCCGCCCGGGCGGTCTTGGAAGCTGCGCGGGCCGAAGTCGCATCGCTGGTGGGCGCACGGCCGGCTCAGGTGGTCTTCACGAGCGGCGGCACGGAGGCGGCGAATGCCGTGCTCTCCGGAGCGCTGCGCCGCCGGGGTTGGCCGGCTCCGACCCGGCTGCTGTTCAGCGCCAGCGAGCACCCTTGCGTGGCGGCGGGACACCGTTTCGCCGAGGGCACCGTCGAGACGATCCCCGTCGATGGGTCGGGTCTCCTCGATCTCGCCGCCCTCGACACGCGCCTCGCGGCGCTCTCCGGCGAGACCGTGCTGATCTCGGTCCACGCCGCCAACAACGAGACCGGCGTGATCCAGCCCCTGGCGGAGATCGTGGCCCTGGCCCGGGCCCACGGGCGGGCCCTGGTCCACAGTGACGCGGTGCAGGCGGCGGGCAAGATCCCGTTGGATTTCGCCGGGCTCAGGCTCGACGCCATGACCCTCTCGGGCCACAAGTTCGCCGCCCCGAAGGGAGTGGGCGCGCTGGTTCTCGCCGACGACGTCTCGCTCGAGACGGCCTTTGTCCGGGGCGGCGGCCAGGAAAAGCGCCAGCGCTGCGGCACCGAAAGCCTCCCTTCCCTCGTTGGTATGGGAGAGGCGGCGCGGATCGCGCGCGAATCGCTCGGGCCGGAGGCGGAACGGCTCACCGCCCTGCGCGACCGGGCCGAGGCGGGCGTGCTCGCCTTGGCCCCGGATGCAGTGGTGTTCGGGGCGGGGGCGCCCCGTCTGCCGAACACATTGAGCTTCGCCGTGCCGGGCCTCGACGCTCCCGCGGCGCTGATCGCCCTCGATCTTGCCGGGGTGGCGGTCTCGTCGGGCTCGGCTTGCTCGTCGGGCAAGGTGGCGCGCTCGGCGACACTGGCCGCCATGGGCGTCTCACCCGCCCTGGCGGGTGGGGCGCTCCGGGTGAGCATGGGTTGGAATACCGTGGAGGAGGATGTGTCGCGCTTCCTCCACGCCTTCGAACGGGTGGCGACATCCCTATATGAGAGGCGAGGGCGAGCGGCCTGAGGGCCGCATCCCGAGCCACTTCCACACGCTTCCCGGCCCTTGACGCCGGGCTTGCTAGGAGACGCTGATGCCTGCCGTGCAGGAAACCATCGACCGGGTCCGCTCGATCGACCTCGACCAGTACAAGTACGGGTTTGAGACCACCATCGAGATGGAGAAGTCCGCCAAGGGCATCTCCGAGGACGTCGTGCGCTTCATCTCGGCCAAGAAGGGTGAGCCGGAATGGCTGCTCGAGTGGCGCCTCGACGCCTACAAGCGCTGGCAGACCATGAAGGAGCCGGAATGGGCCCGGGTCTCGTATGACAAGGTCGATTACAACGACATCTACTACTATGCCGCCCCCAAGCGGCAGGGCCCGGAATCGCTGGACGAGATCGATCCCGAGATCCTGAAGACCTACGAGAAGCTCGGCATCCCCCTGCGGGAGGTCGAGGTGCTGGAGGGCATCGCCCCCGAGCGCCGGGTGGCCGTGGACGCGGTGTTCGATTCCGTGTCGGTCGCCACGACCTTCAAGAAGGAGCTCGAGAAGGCCGGCGTGATCTTCATGCCGATCTCCGAGGCGGTGCGCGAGCACCCGGAACTGGTGAAGAAGTACCTCGGCTCGGTCGTGCCGGCGACGGACAACTTCTTCGCCACGCTGAACTCGGCCGTGTTCTCCGACGGGTCGTTCGTCTACATCCCGCCGGGTGTACGCTGCCCGATGGAGCTGTCGACCTACTTCCGCATCAACGAGCGCGACACCGGCCAGTTCGAGCGCACGCTGATCATCGCCGACAAGGGGTCCTACGTCTCGTATCTCGAGGGCTGCACCGCCCCGAAGCGGGACGACAACCAGCTCCACGCCGCCGTGGTGGAACTAGTCGCCCTGGAAGATGCCGAGATCAAGTACTCGACGGTCCAGAACTGGTATCCGGGCGACAACGAGGGCAAGGGCGGCATCTACAACTTCGTGACGAAGCGTGGCGACTGTCGCGGCGATCGCTCGAAGATCTCGTGGACGCAGGTCGAGACCGGCTCGGCGATCACGTGGAAGTACCCGTCCTGCATCCTGCGCGGTGACGACAGCCGCGGCGAGTTCTACTCGATCGCGGTGTCGAACGGCATGCAGCAGGTCGATTCCGGCACCAAGATGATTCACCTCGGCAAGAACACCACGAGCCGGATCATCTCGAAGGGTATCTCGGCCGGGCGTTCGCAGAACACCTACCGGGGCCTCGTCTCGGCCCACAAGAAGGCCAAGGGTGCGCGGAACTTCACGAACTGCGACTCGCTGCTGATCGGCGATCAGTGCGGGGCGCACACCGTGCCCTACATCGAGTCGAAGAACGCCTCCGCCGTGTTCGAGCACGAGGCGACGACCTCCAAGATCTCCGAGGATCAGAAGTTCTACTGCCAGCAGCGTGGCCTCTCCGAGGAGGAGGCGACCGCGCTCATCGTCAACGGCTTCGTCCGGGACGTGCTGCAGCAGCTTCCCATGGAGTTCGCCGTCGAGGCCCAGAAGCTGATCTCGATCAGCCTCGAAGGCTCGGTGGGCTAAGCCACAGGCACACTATGCCCTTTCCCTCTCCCCTCTACGGGGGAGGGTGGCCCCCGTGAGGGGGTCGGGAGAGGGGCAGCGCGACGGCTCAGGATTCGGTGCCCGTCGCGACCTATTCGGAGAGGGCGCTCCCCTCTCCCGACCCCTGCTGACGCAGGGGCCACCCTCCCCCGCAGAGGGGGGAGGGATGCTCGGAATCGAATTAGGACGACTACGACATGCTCGAAATCAAGAACCTCGTCGTGCAGATCGAGGACAACCGCATCCTCAACGGCCTCAACCTCACCGTGAAAGACGGCGAGGTCGCCGCGATCATGGGACCGAACGGCTCCGGCAAGTCGACGCTCTCCTACGTCATCGCCGGCAAGGAGGACTATGAGGTCCTCGAAGGCGAGATCCTTCTCGACGGCCAGAACCTGCTGGAGATGGCCCCGGACGAGCGCGCCGCGGCCGGCGTGTTCCTGGCCTTCCAGTACCCGCTGGAGATTCCCGGCGTCGGCACCATGACCTTCCTGAAGGCGTGCCTGAATGCCCAGCGCAAGGCGCGAGGCGAAGCCGAGCTATCGACGCCGGACTTCATCCGTGCCGTGAACGGAGCCGCCGACAAGCTTGAGATCAATAAGGAAATGCTCAAGCGTGCCCTCAACGTCGGCTTCTCCGGCGGCGAGAAGAAGCGCATGGAGATCCTCCAGATGGCGCTGCTTCAGCCGAAGTTCTGCGTGCTGGACGAGACCGATTCCGGCCTCGACATCGATGCCCTGCGCATCGTGTCCGAGGGTGTGAACGCCCTACGCGCCGAAGGCCGCTCGTTCCTTGTCATCACCCACTACCAGCGGTTGTTGAACCACATCGTCCCGGACGTGGTGCACGTCATGTCCAAGGGTCAGATCGTGAAGTCGGGCGGCAAGGAGCTGGCCCTGGAGCTCGAGGCCTCGGGCTACGCCGAGTACCGGACCGGGGAGGCTGCGTGATGGCCGACGTCAAGAACCTGCGCACGGGGGCCGAAACCGGCCTTTCGGCCCTGTTCGAGGCGGGGCGCAAGAGCTTCGCCACCGAGGAGGCCATCGGCCGAGAGGAGGCGTTCCGCTTCTTCGAGGCCACCGGCCTGCCGAGCCGGCGGGTCGAGGCGTTCAAGTACACCGACCTGCGCGCCGCCATCACCGACGCCGCCCCGCCGGCCGAGGCCCCTTCCGCCGAGGCCGCCCGCAAGGCGGTCGCCGCCGCGAAGGGGTTTGCCGCCATCGAGGCGGCCCGGCTGACCTTCGTCAACGGCCACCTGATCCGCGCCCTGTCCGACCTCTCCGGCCTGCCGGAGGGCGTGACCGTGACGCCGATCAACGATGCGATGGGCAAGGGCGACGCCCGCCTGAAGCGCCTCGCCCCGGTCGAGCAGGCCCGGGAGAACGCAATCTATCAGTTGAACACCGCCTTCCTCGCGGACGGCGCGCTGATCACCGTCGCCCCGGGCGCGAAGCCCGATCTGCCCCTGCACCTGCGCTTCGTCGCCACGGGGACCGAGGCGTTCTCCACCGCCACCCGCGTGCTGGTGGACCTGGGCGAGGGCGCCGAGGTGACGATCCTCGAAAGCCACGAGGGGCCGGACGGCATCGCCTACCAGCCGAACGATGCGCTCGACGTGCGCATCGGCAAGGGCGGCGTGTTCCGGCACGCCCGCACCAACCGCGAAGGCAACGCCGCGGTCGCCCTTTCGACGATCAGCGTCCGGCTCGACGACGATGCGCAGCTGGAGACCGTCGCCGTGGTGACGGGCGCCGTGCTGTCGCGCCACCAGATCTTCCTGAACATCGCGGGCGAGGGCACCAACGTCGTCGTCAACGGCGCGGCTATGCTGCGCGACGGACAGCTCGCCGACTCGACCCTGCTCGCAGACCATGCGGCGGTGGGCGGCGTCGGGCGCGAGCAGTTCAAGACGGTGATCGACGGCAATGCCACGGGCGTGTTCCAGGGCAAGATCATCGTCCGCCAAGCGGCGCAGCAGACCGACGGCAAGATGAAGTCCGACTGTCTGCTCCTCACCGACGAGGGGCAGATGATGAACAAGCCGGAGCTCGAAATCTTCGCCGACGACGTCGCCTGCGGCCACGGGGCCACCTGCGGCGCCCCGGACGAGGACCTGCTGTTCTACCTGATGGCCCGCGGGCTGCCGCGGCCCCTCGCGCAGAGCCTGCTGGTGCAGGCCTTCCTGGGCGAGGCGATCGAATCGGTCTCGCACGAGGGCGCCCGGGCGGCGCTGATCGGCGAGATCGAGGCGTGGCTCGCCGCGCGGGGGTGATCCCCGCGCCGCACCTCGTCCCACCCTGGACCTCATCCTGAAGTGCGGCGACAGCCGCCTCGAAGGTGGGCTCCAGGGACCGCAATGACAGCTGGAGGCCTCCTTCGAGGCCTCCGCTTCGCTCCGGCACCTCAGGATGAGGCTTGCGGCAGGGAGCGGCAAAGTTTTCAGAAGGTCGCGACCATGAACGCACCCGTCCTCACCCCGACCTACGACGTGACCGAGATCCGGAAGGAATTCCCGATCCTGGCGGAGAAGGTCTACGGCAAGCCGCTGGTCTACCTCGACAATGCGGCCTCCGCGCAGAAGCCCCGCGCCGTCATCGACGCGATGGTGAACTGCATGCAGACCGGCTATGCCAACGTCCACCGCGGCCTGCATTACATGGCGAACGCCGCGACCGAAGGCTTCGAGGGCGCCCGCGAGACCACGCGCCAGTTCCTCAATGCCGACTCGACGGACGAGATCATCTTCACCCGCAACGCGACCGAGGCCTACAACCTCGTGGCCTCGTCCATGGGCTGGGGCGGGCTGATCGGGGAGGGAGACGAGATCATCCTCTCGATCATGGAGCACCACTCCAACATCGTGCCCTGGCACTTCCTGCGCGAGCGGCGCGGGGCGGTGATCAAGTGGGCCCCCGTCGATGACGAGGGCAACTTCCTCATCGACGAATACGAAAAGCTGTTCAGCCCGCGCACCAAGATGGTGGCGATCACCCACATGTCGAACGTGCTCGGCACCGTGACGCCTGCCAAGGAAATCGTGCGGATCGCCCATGCCCACGGCGTGCCGGTGCTCCTCGACGGGGCGCAGAGCGCCGTCCACCAGCCGGTCGATGTCCGCGACCTCGATTGCGACTTCTTCGTCTTCACCGGCCACAAGGTCTACGGCCCGACCGGCATCGGCGTGCTCTACGGCAAGAAGGAATGGCTGGAGCGGCTGCCCCCCTATCAGGGCGGCGGGGAGATGATCCGCACGGTGAGCGAGGACTCCGTCACCTACAACGATCCGCCCCACCGGTTCGAGGCAGGCACGCCCGCGATCATTGAGGCGGTCGGCCTCGGGGCTGCGCTGGAATTCATGATGACGCTTGGCCGGGACAGGATCGCCGCCCATGAAGCGGCTCTGACCCGCTATGCCACGGAGCGCCTGAGTGCGATGAACTCCCTGCGCATCATCGGCACCGCCAAGGGCAAGGGCGGCGTCATCAGCTTCGAGATGAAGGGGGCCCATGCCCACGACATCGCCACGGTCATCGACCGGCAGGGCGTGGCGGTGCGGGCCGGCACCCATTGCGCCATGCCCCTGCTGTCGCGGTTCGGCACGACGTCCACCTGCCGGGCCTCGTTCGGCCTTTACAACACCACCGCCGAGATCGATGCGCTTGTCGAGGCGTTGGCGAAGGCCGAAATGCTGTTCGCCTGATTTGTTTGGGATTGGTCCGGCCGCGACCTGACGCGGCGGGGAAAAGGGTGAGACCGATGAGCACCGACGCCACCATCACCGGGGGCAGCAACACGCCCGCCGTCGAAGGCGCCTCGGCGATCCCGCCGGCGGAGATGGACCGCCTGACCGACGACATCGTCGCGGCCCTCAAGACCGTGTACGACCCGGAAATCCCGGCCGACATCTACGAGCTCGGCCTGATCTACAAGGTCGATATCGACGACGACCGGAAGGTCGCCATCGACATGACCCTCACCGCCCCCGGCTGCCCGGTGGCCGGGGAGATGCCGGGCTGGGTCGAGAATGCGGTCTCCGCGGTGCCGGGGGTGCAATCCTGCACGGTGGCGATGGTGTTCGATCCCCCGTGGGACCAGAGCCGCATGTCAGACGAGGCCCGCGTTGCCCTCGACATGTGGTAGCTAAGCCCCTGGCGAAGGTCGGTGCGGCGTGCCGAATTTAAGCTTTCGCTAACCATATCCCGACACTGTCTCGGCTTGGCCGGAATGGATGCGCGGGACACGTGATGGGGCTGGGATACGCCGTCGCGCTGGTATTGGAATCGGCGGGGCTCGTCGGTCTCGTCATTGGGATGATCCGCCTGCGCGCGGAACGACGGGCCCGGGCAGCCGAACTCCGGGGGCTGCTGCTCACCGGCAATGCCGCTGCAGCTGGCGGGATCCGTATCGGCACGGCGCATCGTGCGCCCCGGCGCGTCGTGGTGGATCCGGCGCCCTCTGCCGTCGTCCAAGACAGCGTCGCTGCCCGCACGGCCCTGAACCGGGCCCTGGAAACCCTCCGGCAGGTGGAGCGTGCGGCCGCCTGAGGCCCTACCGCAGGATGATGTCGAGGCCGCTGCCGAACAGCACGACGGCGCTGAGCGTGAAGAGGAACTTCAGGTCTTCGAGGCGGGCGCTCATCGGCTTTTCCGGTGCTGCTGACCCTTGAAGAATGCCAGCATTAACGGTTCCTTCGCGAGTCTTTTCACGCTCCGTTAGCCATCAATCGATGGATTCTCTTCAGGATGATTGACGAAAGCTTAACACGGCCGCAACTCACGGGTGTTATTGCTAACTATATCGCGCCAAGCCGCGGCCTCCGGAGCGGAGCGGGCGCCCAAGGGCAGCACCGACCGCCGAGACCGTCGGGCACGCCTAAGCCGTTCCAGGCGGAATGATGAGGCTGAGGCGTTCTCCTAGTCCGGGTTGTAATTGATCCTCGATCGTCGCAGCTAAGAGCGCACCTCAGCCGCGATGCTAAGACATGCATGAACGGATACCGATAATTATACAAAATGCCACGCGACAATCCGATAATTAATACAATTGGATTTCGGGGATCGGGCTGGATCTGGCAAGGTATCTTGCGGAGATCTACATATCATTCGACAATGGTGACCACGCCGCGGGAAGACGCGGATGGAGAACGGACCGATCGAGCGAGTGGACGGCACCATGAGTGACGCGGGCGGCCTCATTCAACTGCAAACGGGAACCGGATCGGTCGAACGCGCCCGCTTGCTCAACCAGATCGCGTGCGCCCTCGACGTGCCGGTCGCCGCCTTCACCTGCAAGCTCTCGGTGGATGAGGTCGAGGGGCCGTCCAGCGCCGAGTGTGCGGCTATGCTCAGCGCCTTCGGGCGGATCCGGGATCCGCAGATCCGCGAGTTCTGCCTGCAGGTGCTCCAGGCTTTCGCGCAGAAGTAGGTGGCATCCCCGGCGTGTGCCTGCACACCCGGAGTGCGGTGAGCGCGGAGGCCGGCGGTGGTATAGGCCGGCACCCGGAGGCCGCCCTCGCCCGATGCCCATCATTTCCATTACGGACCTTTCGAAGACCTACGCTTCGGGGTTCAGCGCCCTGAAGGGGGTGAACCTCGCCATCGAGCGGGGGGAGATCTTCGCGTTGCTCGGCCCCAACGGGGCGGGGAAATCCACGCTCATCAATATCGTCTGCGGGATCGTCACGCCGAGTTCCGGCAAGGTGACGGTGGATGGCCATGACATCGCCGCGGATTACAGGGCGGCACGGCGGTCGATCGGTCTGGTGCCGCAGGAACTGACCACGGACGCGTTCGAGACCGTGTGGAACACCGTGAGTTTCTCCCGGGGGCTGTTCGGCATGAAGCCCGATCCGGCGCATATCGAGCACGTGCTGCAGGCCCTGTCCCTCTGGGACAAGCGCTCCAACCGGCTCATGACCCTCTCGGGCGGGATGAAGCGGCGGGTCTTGATCGCCAAGGCCCTGTCCCACGAGCCGCGGGTCCTGTTCCTCGACGAGCCGACGGCGGGCGTCGACGTGGAACTGCGCCAGGACATGTGGCGCCTCGTGCGAGAGCTGCGTGACCAGGGCGTCACGGTCATCCTCACCACCCACTACATCGAAGAGGCCGAGGAGATGGCCGACCGGATCGGGGTGATCCGGGGCGGGCAGATCATCCTCGTCGAGGAGAAGGCTGCGCTGATGCACCAGCTCGGGCGGAAGCGCCTGACGCTTCAGCTGCAGGCCCCCCTCGAGGCGGTGCCGCAGGGACTGGCGCATTTCGGGCTCGCCCTGGCAGGGCAGGGCAGGGAACTGGTCTACACCTACGACACCAAGGCCGAGCGGACGGGGATCACCGGCCTGCTCACCGCCCTCTCCGATGCGGGCATCCGGTTCAGCGACCTGCGGACGGAGCAGAGCTCGCTGGAAGATATCTTCGTCGGTCTGGTGCGTGGGGAGGCGGCGTGATGGGCGGCATGAACTGGCCCGCAGTCCGGGCGATCTACCGCTTCGAGATGAGCCGCTTCTGGCGCACCGCCGGGCAGAGCATCCTCGCCCCGGTCATCTCCACGACGCTCTACTTCGTGGTGTTCGGCGCGGCCATCGGCTCCCGGGTCTCGGCGGTGGACGGGGTGCCCTACGGGCTCTTCATCGTGCCGGGCCTGATCATGCTCTCGCTGCTGACGCAGAGCATCGCCAACGCGTCGTTCGGCATCTACTTCCCGCGCTTCGCGGGCACGATCTACGAGATCCTCTCGGCGCCGATCTCGCCGGCCGAGGTGGTGCTCGGCTATGTCGGCGCGGCGGCGTCGAAGTCGATCCTGATCGGCCTGATCATTTTGGCGACCTCGGCCCTGTTCGTGCCCCTGAGGATCGACCACCCGCTCTGGATGATCGCCTTCCTCCTGCTGACGGCGACGACGTTCAGCCTTTTCGGCTTCGTCATCGGCCTATGGGCGGACGGGTTCGAGAAGTTGCAGCTTGTGCCGCTGCTGGTGGTGACGCCGCTCACCTTCCTCGGGGGCAGCTTCTATTCCGTCAGCATGCTGCCGCCGTTCTGGCACGCCTTGAGCCTCGCCAACCCGGTCGTCTACCTGATCAGCGGCTTCCGCTGGGCCTTCTTCGGCTCCGCCGACGTCAGCATCGGCGTGAGCCTCGCCATGACCGGCCTATTCCTGGTGATCTGCCTCGGGCTGGTGACGTACATCTTCCGCACGGGCTACCGGCTGAAGACCTGACGCCGCCTTCTGCTCACCCCGTCAGGGCTGCGCCGCCAGGAATGCCAGCACGCCGTCCCGGTGCGGCTTGGCGCCCACCGCGGTGGAGTGATCCTTCCCCTCGATCTCCAGGGACCGGGCGTCCGGCATCAGGGCCGCCAGGGCTGGGCCGGACCCCGCCACGGTATCGAGGGTGCCGACAGAGACGAGCACCGGCACCTCGATCTGCGCCAATTCGCTCCGGCTGAGGGTCTGCCGGGTGCCGCGCATGCAGGCCGCGAGCGCCCGCAGATCGCTGCGGGTCTGCTCGGCGAAGGTGCGGAAGGCCGCCGCCGTGGGGTTCGGGGCGGGGGTGCCGGGGGGCGCCTCCAGGGCCTCGGCAATGCCCGAGGGCAGGCCGCGGCCCTCGACGAGGTGCATCCCGAGCCCGCCGATCAGTGCCGAGCGCACCCGGGCGGCGTGGTCGAGGGCGATGTGTGCCGTGATCCGTGCGCCCATCGAGTAGCCCATCACATGGGCGCACTCGATCCCGAGATGGTCGAGCAGCCGGACCGCGTCGGAAGCCATCGCCTCGGAGGAATAAGCTTCCGGATCGTAGAGCTTCTCGCTCTCCCCGTGGCCGCGATTGTCCAGGGCCACGGTCCGGTAACCGGCCTGGCTCAGGGCCCGCACCCACTGGGTGTTGACCCAGTTGACCGCATGGTTCGAGGCGAAGCCGTGGATGAGAAGGATCGCGTCGCCCTGCCCCGAGGCCGGCGGCACGTCGATATAGGCGATCCGCACGCCGTCGGAATCGAAACTGTCCATCCCCGCACCCATCCCGCAAAAACGGGGTCCGGCTTACCGGCCACGGCCCCGCCGGACAACGCGCGCTTGCGACAAAGCCGCCCTGCTGGCATCACCCCCGCGCTATGAGCGATTCACGACCCTACGGGACTTACGCGCCGGCCGGCCTCGTCGCCGCGATCACCCGGCGCACGAACAGCATCGGCTCGGAGAACTGGTTCGGGCGGCGCCTCGCCCTGATGCTGCGTCGCATCGCCATTTCGATGCTCGGTGGCAAACCCCTCGACGTGACCCGCTACGGGGCACGGATGCGGCTGCACCCCTACAACAACAACTGCGAGAAGAAGGTGCTGTTCACGCCGCAATTCTTCGACCCGCAGGAACGGGCCCTGTTGAAGGAGCGGCTGCCCGAGGACTGCGTCTTCCTCGATATCGGCGCCAATATCGGCGCCTACGCCCTGTTCGTGGCCGCCTTCGCCGGGCCGCGGGCACGCATCGTCGCCGTCGAGCCCCAGAAGGACGTATTCGAGCGCCTCAGCTACAACATCGCCCAGAACCCGTTCCACACGGTCAAGGCCGTCGCCTGCGCGGTGGCCGACAAGACCGGTGAGCTGACCCTGTTCATCGATCCCCGCAACCGCGGCGAATCGAGCCTGAGGATCGTCGGCACCAACGAGGGCGCGCAGATCACCGTGCCCGCCGTCACGCTGATCGACCTCTTGGACAGCGAGGGTCTGACCCGCGTCGATGCGATCAAGCTCGATGTGGAGGGCGCCGAGGACCTGATCCTCGAACCCTTCCTGCGGGAGGCGCCCGAAAGCCTCTTGCCGCGCCTCCTCCTCATCGAGAACGGCACCGGCCAGTGGCAGCTCGACCTGCCGAAGCTCCTCAAGGAGCACGGCTACCGGGAACTGCCACCCTCGCGCCTCAACCTGATGTTTGAGCGGGCGTGACCACCGGAGTTAACGCCCCGCCCATCATTGTGAGCGAAGCGAAGCAATCCAGGGCAGCGCGACCCGTCAGGAAGGGGTGCCCCCCACGAATTGGTTGAGTGGCGCGCCGGGCTCGAAAAAGTCACTCCGGCGTCACGATGGGGATCTCCCCCGCGATGGTGACGCCCGCCGGCCCGACATCACAGCGGTAGGCCCGGGTCTCGACGCCTGCGGCCCGCGCATCGCGAAAAGCACGGTCGAAGGCCGGATCGATATCGCGGGCGACGTCGAAGGCCCCGGCCTGCATCTGAACTACGATCACCACCAGCGCCCTCCCGCCGGCGGCAACCACGTCCGCAAGATCTCGCATGTGCCGGGCGCTCCGGGCGGCGGTGCAATCCGGGAACTCGGCAAGTCCGGCCCGGCGCATCAGATGGCAGTTCTTGACCTCGACATGGCACGGACCCGCCGGGCCGCTCGCCACGAAATCGACCCGGCTCGCCTTGGCGTAGCGCACCTCCGGCCGCAAAGCCTCGTAGCCGGCAAGCGGCGCGATCAGGCCGGCGCGAAACGCCTCCGCCACGAGGCCGTTGGGTCGCACGGTGTTGATGCCAACCCACTGCGGCCCGCTGGGCAGATCCGCTTCGACCAGTTCCCAGGTCAGCGGCAGCTTTCGCGCCGGATTGGCCGAGTGGGACATGAGAACCCGGCTACCGGGCGCGAGCAGGCCCATCATCGCCCCGGGATTGGGGCAGTGGACGGTCTCGACCCCCGCAGGCGTCTCGATATCGGCGAGGAAGCGCTTGTACCGGCGCAGGAGCCGCCCCTCCGAGAGGGGCGAGGGCCATAGCATGGGGATCGCTCGGAAAAGACCAGGGGAGGAAACGTGGCGGAGAAACCGCAGTGCGCTATCTGCACCGTAATCTCCCACGACGACAGGTCCGATGAACGCCACGCCCGACACGATTACCGCCGCCATCCTCGTCATCGGTGACGAAATTCTTTCGGGGCGGACCAAGGACAAGAACATCGGCACCATTGCCGATTACTTGACCGCCGCCGGGATCGACCTTCGCGAAGTGCGCATCGTGCCCGACGAGGCAGACATGATCGTGGAGGCGGTGAACGCCCTGCGCGCCCGCTACACGTACCTGTTCACCACCGGCGGCATCGGGCCAACCCACGACGACATCACCGCCGATTGCGTGGCCAAAGCCTTCGGTGTCGGAATCGACATCGACGAACGCGCCCGCGCGATGCTGCTGGAGCGGCACAAGCCGGAGGACCTGAACGAGGCGCGGTTGCGCATGGCGCGGATCCCCTTCGGAGCGGACCTGATCGCCAACCCGATCTCGAAGGCGCCGGGCTTCCGGATCGGCAACGTGATGGTCATGGCCGGCGTCCCGGCCATCATGCAGGCGATGCTCGATGCCGTGGGGCCGACCCTGAAGGGCGGGGCGGCGATGCTGTCCGAGACCATCGAGGCCCGGGGTATCCCAGAAGGCACCTATGCCGGCGAGCTGGGGGCGATCGCCAAGAACCACGCCGCCGTGTCCATCGGGTCCTACCCTATGATGACGCCGGAGGGGTTCCGCAACCGTATCGTCGTCCGCAGCCGCGACGGCGCGGCCCTGGCCGGGGCCGTCGCCGAGGTCGAGGCGCTGGTGAAGCGCCTCTCGGCCTGACCCAGCCATCGAGCGGAGCGGAGCGTATGTCCAATCGCCACACGTCGGACCGGAAGGCGCGGCGCCACGAACTGCTCAAGACGGTGGACGAGATCGCCCGGCCGGATGCCTACGTGCTCCATGAGGCGATCCGCCTTGGCGGAGACGAGGAACTGCGCCGGCACGGAGGGGCGCTGTTCCTCTCGGCCTTCGCCGCCGGACTGAGCATCGCGCTCTCATTGATCGTGCCGGGCGTGCTGAAGTCCCACCTGCCAGATGCGGACTGGAGCAAGGTCATCACCTCCATGGGCTACGCCGTGGGGTTCCTCGTGGTGGTGCTCGGACGGCAGCAGCTCTTCACGGAGAACACCATCACCCCGGTCCTGCCGCTGTTGCACGACCGGTCCGTGAAGACGACGTGGCGGGTGCTGCGCCTGTGGACCATCGTCCTGTGCGGCAACCTCCTCGGCACGCTCGCGATCTCCACCCTCATCGCCCATGCCGGCGCGTTCGAGCCGGCGGTGCAGAAGGCCTTCGCCGAGATCAGCCACGATGCCATCGCCCACGAATTCGCGGCGACCTTCGTCAAGGCGATCTTCGCGGGCTGGATGATCGCCCTCATGGTTTGGTTCCTGCCCGCGACGGGCAGCGCAGCCCCGTTCATCATCATGTTGATGACGTGGCTCGTCTCCCTGTGCAGCCTCGCCCATGTGGTCGCCGGGTCGGTGGAGGCTTTCTACCTCGTCGTGACCGGCGCGGCGACGATGGGCGAGTATGTCGGGCGGTTCTTCGTACCCACCCTCCTCGGCAACCTGTTCGGCGGCGTCGCCCTTGTAGCCGTGCTCAATTACGGACAGGTCGCCCCGGAGGTCGAGGAGACCCGCGAGGTCGAGGGCGAACGGCCCGATTGATCCGTTCAATCGAGCCGGACCGGCGGACTGACCATCCGGTCGAGTTCGTCGGCGGCCCAAGTGGCGAGGGCGAGGCCCGGGCCGAACAATCCGAACTGGTGCTGGCGATACAGGAGATCGTGCGCCAGACGGGCAGAGAGGCCGTTGAGGCGGCCGCCACCGAAGGTATATCGCCCGAGGGTCCCCCACCCGTTGAAATCCGCAAGCGAGACGAGGGCGCCCCGATCCCGGTAGTGGAACGGCGGCAGCGACGCCTCAGGGGTGCCGGCGGCCAGGATGCGCCGGAGGGCCGGCACGAGATGCCCGGCCTGCTGGTGGGCGGCCTGAGCCGTCGCCGGCACGGGCCGCTCCAATGTCGGGTCAGTGAGGCTGGCGCAATCCCCGAGCGCCAGGATCGCTGGGTCCTTGGTGGTGCGCAGGTCAGGGCCGACGACGAGGCCCCCGGTGCGGGACCGTTCGAGCCCCTCGATCCCCGACAGGACGTCCGGCGCCTTCACGCCCGCCGCCCAGACCTTCAGCACCGCATCGATCCGCCCCCCATCCTTCAGGGCGAAACCCGCGGGGTTCGCGCCCGTGACCATGGCCCCGGTCCGCACCTCCACCCCGAGATCCCCGAGGGTCCGGGTCGCCGCCGCGGAGACGCGCTCCGGGAAAGCGGGGAGAAGCCGCGGGCCGCTCTCCAACAGGACGAGGCGAAGGTGACGCGGAAGGTCCGGCGAGCCGTAGCGCGCGAGGAGGTCGATCGCGTGTTTCAATTCGGCCGCCAGCTCGACGCCGGTGGCTCCGCCGCCGACGATGGCGACGGACAATCCGTCCTGCCCGCGGAGGGCCCGGAGAAGGTGCCGGCGCAGGGCGGCGTGAAAGCCCTCCGCCTCCGTCAGGTCGTCGATGGTGAGGCAATGCTCGGCGACACCCGGCGTGCCGAAATCGTTGGCGCGGCTTCCGATGGCGAGGATCAGCAGGTCGTAGGCCAGCTGAACGGGGGGCTTGGTCTCCGCCTCCTCCACCACCAGCGAGACCGTGCGCGCCACCCGGTCTACGGCGACGAGGGTACCGGGCTGGAACCGGAATCGGTTGCGCTTGGCCTGCGCGAAGTAATCCACCTTCTGGCGGTCGGGCCGGGCGGTGCCCGCGGCGAAGGTGTGGAGCATCGGCTTCCAGACATGGGACAGGCCGCGATCGGCCAGAACCACATCGGCACTGCCCGCACGCCCCAGGCCCGTGGCCACCTCCATGCCGGCCACGCCTCCGCCGACGATCACAACCCGCGTCTTGTCCGACATGCTGCCTCCGAGTCCCGAACCCGCCAACGCCCCCCGCGGGACCGGCGTTCAGGGGACCAGGCGCGAAAAGGCCGCCCGGAGGGGCGGCTTTCCGAAAGTCGGGTGGTCTACAGGGCAGATCCCTTCAGCGGCGTGGGATAGACCCCGCCATCGAGGGCGCCGCCGAAGCTCTAGCAGCCGTTATCAGGCGCGGAGGCGGGTGCGGATCTCGCCGAGGCTCGAACGGATGAGCCCCTGGGCGGCATCACCCTGGAGTCGCTCCCGGAGGATCGTCTCAGAGACGCGCACCGCGGCTTCGGCCGCCGCTGCGCGGACCTGCGCTTCGGCCTGAGCCTCGGCCTGGGCGATCTTGGTGTCGGCGGCCTTCGTCCGGCGGGCGAGGAACTCGTTGAGCTTGCGCTGGCCCTCGTCGGCGGCCCGCTGGGCCTCCTCCCGGGCGCTCGCCACGATGGCCTGCGCCTCCTTCTCAGCCTCGACCTGACGGCGCTTGTAATCGGCCAGCACGGCGGCGGCCTCTTCGCGGAGGCGCTTGGCCTCGTCGAGCTCATGGCGGATGCGGTTGGCGCGGTTGTCCAGCCCCTTCGTCATTGCGCTCAGGCCACCGACCTTCCACGCGATGGCGATGAAGATGACGAACGCGACGGCGACCCAGAATTCGGCTTCGAGCAACATGGCGGTCTTCCGTCAGTGGGCCGTGGCGTCGAGCGCCCGGTTGAGGCTCGCCTGATCCGGAACCTGGCCGGTCAGCCGCTCGACGATGGCGGAGGCAGTCTCGCCGGCGATGGTCCGGACGTTGCCCATCGCCACCTCGGTGCGGGCGCGGATGGTGGCTTCGGACGCTGCGAGCTTGGTATTCAGCTCCGCCTCGAGGGCCTTGCGCTTGGCTTCGGCCTCGGCGTTCAGGTCGTTGCGGGTGGCCTGCGCGATGTCGCGGGCCTTGTTCTGGGCATCGCGGAGGGAGGTCTCGTAGGCGACGCCGGCGGCATCGGCCTGGGACTTCATCGCCTGCGCCTGGTCGAGATCGGCGCGGAGCCGCTCGGCACGATTGTGGAGGATCCCCCGGAGCCGCGGCAGGGCGACCTTGTCCATGAGGTAGTAGAGCAGCCCGAAGGCCAGGGCCAACCAGACGATCTGGGCGAGGAAGCCCGAAGTCTCGAAGGGCGGGAAGGCGCCGGTATGCGCTTCCGTGTGCTCGGTATGGCCCGGCACGATCTGGGTGTCGGCGCCCGGAGGCGGCGTCGTGAGGGAGTTCGGCTGCGCCATCAAACCGGTCCGAGAAAACACCGTCGGGGGGCGCCGGAAGGCGCCGGACGAGGAGGACGACGCCGAGCGTCACCCTCCCGTGGGAAGGCGGCACCGGGGCGCCGCCGGTGCCGGGGCCTCTCGGCCCCGGCGGGGGCCAATCAAACGGCGAACAGCAGCAGCAGCGCGATCAGCAGCGAGAAGATGCCGAGCGCCTCGGTGAGGGCGAAGCCCAGGAGCAGGGTGGCGCGCTGGCCGTCGGCAGCGGACGGGTTGCGAAGGGCGCCGGCAAGGAACTGACCGAACAGGTTGCCGAGGCCGATGCCCGCTCCCGCCATGCCGAGGCAGGCGAGGCCGGCGCCGATGTACTTCGCAGCGACGGGATCCATGATATCTCCTGAGGTCTTTCTCGAGAAACGTACGCGACGTTCGCGGCGGGGAAAGCCGGCCGGTCAGTGGCCGGGGTGAAGGGCGTCGTTCAGGTAGATCGCCGTGAGCGTCGCGAAGACGTAGGCCTGAAGGGCCGCCACGAGGAATTCGAGGGCGGTCAGGGCGATCGTCAGGAACAGCGGCAGGGGCGATAGCACGCTCCAGGCCCCGGCGAGAAGAAGCTGAACCACGAAGAAGGCGAAGATCTTCATCGCGATGTGGCCGGCGAGCATGTTCGCGAACAGACGAACGGACAGGCTGATCGGCCGCGAGATGAAGGAGATTACTTCGATCGGCACGAGGATGGCCAGCAGCGGCTTCGGCACGCCCGACGGCACGAACAGGCCGAAGAAATGGGCGCCGTGCTTGTACACGCCGTAGCCCACCACCACGCTGATCACCAAAGCGGCGAGGCCGAAGGTGATGATGAGGTGGCTGGTCACCGCGAAGGCGTAGGGAATCATGCCGAACAGGTTCAGGATCAGCACGAACATGAAGAGCGAGAAGACCAGCGGCATGAAGCGCTTGCCGCCGTCGCCGGTCGCCTGGTGCAGCGTGTCCTCGATGAATTCGTAGAAGACCTCGGCCAGGGACTGCATCCGGCCCGGCACGATCGCGCGCGACGAGGTCGCAACGATGGTGATCAGCGCGATCACCGCCACGGCGGCGAACATGTACAGCGCCGACTGGGTGAACGCGAGCTGCTGATGGCCAATATGGCCGAGCGGCACGAGGGACTTCAGCTCGAACTGTTCGATCGGGTCGATCGTGACCGCCATGCCCGCTCCCGCCCTTCTTGTCTCTCTCCGGGCCTTTTGGCCCTGCCCCGTCCGTCGGGGCCGCCTCAGGGATCCGCCTTGTCGCGCCGCCCGGGGCGCGAGCCGGCGAACCCGGAGGCCCGCATCACGTTATAGAAGCCTGCCACGCATCCGAGCAGCAGGAGAACGATCAGTCCCCAGGGTTTCGTCCCGAAGACATGATCGACGATCCAGCCGAGGATGCCCCCCGCGATCACACCGGCGACGAACTCCGTGGAGAGCGTCATCGCCTGCCCGAGCGGGGTGCGGCTAGTGTCACGAGGCCGCGCAGATGTGTCGGGAGCAACCTGCGGCCGCTTCCGTTCAATCTGAGCTTCGAGACGCCTGAGCCTCGCGGAGAGGTCGCCCTCCGGCGGCTGCCCTGCCTTCCCGTTTCCGTCCTTCGCGTCGTCGCCGTTCACGGCTCAAACCCTTGGGACTGGTGGATCCGGAATGTGCTGGAAGCCCCCCTCAAGCGGGGCGCACCATAGTTTCGCCTACCTTGGGTGTCAAGGCGACCGCACATCGTCGCAACTCATTGTAATCATTAATGGAATAGACGTTCCGGCGGCGTTTGGCGCCGCTGGATTTCACGCACCTGTCGCGGCGTTGTACTCAGGCGCCGATGATCGGCTTGATGACCTTTTCCATCGCATCGAGGGTCATCTCGCCGGTGTAGCGGGTGCCGTTGATGAAGAAGGTCGGCGTCGAATCGACCTTGAAGACGTCGAGCGCCCGCTGCTTCACGGCGTTGATGCCGGCATAGATCTTTTCGTTCTTCAGGCAGGCCTCGAACTTGTCCTTCGTGTAGCCGGCTTGCTTGAGCATCTGCTCGAGATTGTCCACCGGCTTCTGGGTGAACGCCCAGCCGGCCTGCTGGTCGAAGAGCAGGTCGGTGATCGGATAGTACATGTTATCGCCCTCGCAGCGGGCCAGCATGAAACCGGCGGTGGCGAGGGGATCGAGGGGGAACTCGCGCAGGGTGAAACGGACCTTGCCCGTATCGACGTAGCGCTTGCGCAGTTCGGGCCATGTTTCCTTATGGAACTTCGCGCAGTGCGGGCAGGTCATCGAGGCGTATTCGATGATCGTGCACTTGGCGTCCGCCGGTCCCAGCCAGACGTCGCCGAGGGGTCCGGCCTGCATCAGGGCCGCGGTGTCGATCGAGTCCGCGAAGGCGGAGCCGGCAAAGCTCGGCAGGGCGAGGCCCGCGGTGACGAGGCCGGTGAGCTTCAAAGCGTCGCGTCGCGTGGTCATGGCGTCATGCCTCCCGCCAGCTGGCGTTCTTCGTTCGCACAACCGGGTATCCGGCGGCGGAGGGGCTGGCAAGGCGGCGCGACGGCGCTGTTTCAGCGCTTCGGCTTGCCCGGAGCGGGGGAGGGCGCCCCCGCGGTGGCGACGGCGGCGATGCCGAGTCGGTCGAGGGCGTCCCGGAGGGGCGCATCCTCGATGCCGGCCACCGCCTTCGCGACCTCCCCGCGGCGGGCCGGATCGATCCCGCGGGCGGCGCCCACGGTGCCGCGCTGTCCGACGCGATCCTGCTTGAGCACGATCTTGCCGACGCAGGCCCAACCGTAATGGGCGTTGATGCGCTGGACCACGACCGGCGCGAGGTGCTGCAGCTCGAGGGCGAAGACACCTTCCACCCGCACGACGAGCGTCCCCGGCTCCGGGCCGCCTCCGTCCTCGGCGGATCGGCGGCGGCGGGGCCATTCGAGCTTGGCGGGACGACAGAATCGGGCCAGCCGCTCGCCGACGATCTCCGGCCAGGCGGCCAGGATGTCCGTCGAGGCGAAGCCCTGCGCGGCGAAGGCCGGACCAATGCAGGCATCGATCAACTCGGCCAGGGGTTTCGGTCGTGCCATCGGGTCAGTCGTGTCCGGTCGCCAGAAACCTTCTCCCGTCGGCGCGAAAAACCGGTTAAGGCGGCGTCATGGTAACGCCCGCGGCGTCACACTCAAGGCCGGATCCGTGGCCGGACGCTGCCGACCTGCTGGTCTGGTACGACCGTCACCGCCGGGCCCTTCCCTGGCGCGCCCTGCCCGGGACCGTGCCCGATCCCTACCGGGTCTGGCTCTCGGAGATCATGCTGCAGCAGACAACCGTCGCTGCGGTGAAGCCGTATTTCGCCCGCTTCCTCGAGCGCTTCCCGGACGTGTCGGCCCTGGCCGCCGCGCCGGAGGAAACGGTGATGAGCGCCTGGGCGGGCCTCGGCTATTACTCCCGCGCGCGCAACCTGCACGCCTGCGCGAAGGCCGTGGCGGCGTCCGGCGCCTTCCCCGACACGGTCGAGGGCCTGCGCAAGCTCCCCGGCATCGGCGCCTACACGGCCGGCGCCATCGCGGCGATCGCCTTCGATCGTCCGGCGGCGGCGGTGGACGGCAACGTCGAGCGCGTCGTCTCAAGGCTCTTCGCCGTGGAGCAGCCCCTGCCCGCCGCACGCCCGGCCCTGCGCGGCCTCGCCGAATCGCTGGTGCCGCAGGAGCGGCCCGGGGATTTCGCCCAGGCCGTCATGGATCTCGGCGCCACCCTGTGCACGCCGAAGCGCCCGGCCTGCGCCCTCTGCCCGTGGATGCTGCCGTGCCAGGCCCGGCGGGAGGGCACCCAGGAGACCTTCCCGCGCAAACTGAAACGGGAGGCCGGCGCCCTGCGGCGCGGAGCGGCCTTCGTCGTCCAGCGGGCCGGGGATGGGGCGGTCCTGCTCCGCACCCGGCCGCCCACGGGTCTGCTCGGTGCCATGGCCGAACCGCCGACGAGCGAGTGGCGGCCGGATTACGACGTCGCCCAGGCCCTCCTCGACGCCCCCCTCGACGCCCGCTGGAAACGCCTGCCGGGCCTCGTGCGGCACGTCTTCACCCATTTTCCCCTGGAGCTGACGGTGTTTTCCGCACGGGTTGCGGCGGACACGCCCGCCCCGGACGGGATGCGCTTCACCACGCCCGCCGGCATGGCGGACGAACCCCTGCCCGGCGCCATGAAGAAGGTGCTGGCCCACGCCCTGGAGCAGAAGCTCGCCCCGCCGCCCGCACCGGCGCAGCCCCCCGAGCCGGATCTCGCGACACCGCCGCCGGCCGAGCCGCCGCCCCGCCGGGCGCCTGTGCCGAAGGTGCTGTCCCGCCGCCCCATCGCCGCCGCACCGCCGCGGAAGGGCGGCCCGAGGAAAGGGTGAGGGTGCCACTCGCCGTCGTTGCACGAAGCGGAGACGGCGAGGGAGCGGATCAGGCCGCGCCCATCCCGGCGCGGATCTCGCTGCGGAACGCATCGATGCACAGCCGCCGGCCGCCGCGCTCGGCGTGCCAGAAGGTCCAGCCGTTGCAGGCCGGCAACCCCTGCACGAGGGCGCCGATCTTGTGGATCGAGCCGATGACCAGCCCGTTGTCGAGCTGCCCGTCGGGCCGGACCGTGGCCCGGTAGCGACCGCGCTCGTCGGTCAGGGTCTCGCCGGCCTGGACGAGGCCGGCTTCGATCACCGACAGGAAGGGCACCCGCGGCTCGGCGCGCTTGGTCGGCGCCACGAGGAGCGACGCCTGCGACAGGGTCTCCACGCCCGCGATCCGCTCCCGCGCCGCGGCCGCATAGCCGGGATCGCGCTCGATGCCGATGAAGCGGCGCCCGAGACGCTTGGCCACGGCCCCCGTGGTCCCGGTGCCGAAGAAGGGGTCGAGCACCACGTCGCCGGGATTGGTGGCGGCGAGAAGGGTCCGGGCGAGGAGGGCCTCGGGCTTCTGCGTCGGATGGACCTTCCGTCCGTCCTCGTCCTTCAGGCGCTCGTCCCCCGTGCAGAGGGGGATGAACCAGTCGGAGCGCATCTGGAGATCCTCGTTGCCCCCCTTCAGCGCATCGTAGTGGAAGGTATAGCCCTTGGAGTCCGCGGAACGGGACGCCCAGATCAGCGTCTCATGCGCATTGGTGAAGCGCTTCCCGCGGAAGTTCGGCATCGGGTTGGCCTTGCGCCAGACGATGTCGTTGAGGATCCAGTAACCCAGATCCTGAAGAGCGCTGCCGACCCGGAAGATGTTGTGATAGGAACCGATCACCCAGAGGGTCGCGTTCGGCTTCATGATCCGGCGGGCGGCGGCAAGCCATTCGCGGGTGAAGGCGTCGTAGGCGGGGAAGCTCGCGAACTTGTCCCAGTCGTCGTCGACGGCGTCGACGCGGCTCTGATCGGGACGCAGCAGGCCGGCATCTCCCAGCTGGAGATTGTACGGCGGGTCCGCGAACACGCAGTCGACACTCGACGCGGGCAGGGCGTTCATGGCGGCGATGCAATCGCCCTCAAGGACCGTGTCGAGGGGCAGGCCGCCGGACAGTCCAGACGGGACACCCCTGGACCTGAGAGGCGACGGTTGGGTGGAGAGACCCATCCGTGGCGCCGACGCGGGCCGCCCGGCACGCGAGACCTGATTCCGGGCGATGGCGTCGGCTGCCACGGTACGCTGGGAAGCCATGAGACACACCGGTTACGCGACTGACCGGCTGACCATGCGTCGGCTACGGTAAAAACCGCGTTCAGCCTGTCGGCAAAAAGGCGTCCCGTTCTGACCCGACGACCCCGCGCCCGATCCCCGAGCCTCCTTCGCGAACACCCGCGCCCGGCAGACGAGACCATGCGCCAGCGTCCGGCTGAGCGGGACGCTGCCCCTCGCCGAGCGCAGGACTAGGATAATCATCGCATATTCGCAGCCGCTTGGCACCGACGGCGCAATCTATCCCGATACTTACGCAGCATTCATCGCAAGTAATTTTTATTTGAGCCGCAAATCTAGCGGCGCTTCATCACATGTAATCGTTGCGTTCAGCTCGAATGCGGCAGTTTTATGACAGCGAAATCGCTATCCTCAGTGCCTTATTGTCGCCCGCTTCCGAAACGACTGGCGCCGCCCCGCTAACAACAAGGGAATGCGCGGAACAATGAAGGTTGGTTTCGGTCAAATCGCCGTCGTCCTCGGAATGCTGGCTGCCGTCCCCGGCGCCGTCTCTCCCGCCGCCGCCCAAAGCGGCAAGGCCTCCTGGTACGGCAGCGGACATCGCACGGCGAACGGTGAGCACTACAACCCGTACGGGCTGACCGCAGCGCATCGCACGCTGCCTTTCGGCACCCGCGTCAGGGTCGAGAACCGCGTCACCGGCCGTTCGGTCGTCGTCCGGATCAACGATCGGGGGCCGTTCGTCCGCGGCCGCATCATCGACCTGTCCAAGGGCTCGGCCCGGGCGCTCGGCATGCGGGGGACGACCTACGTCTCCCTGCGTGTGCTCAACTAACGGTCAGCAGGCCGGTTCCGTCGCGGCGCGTGCCTCCGGGCCGCAGTGTCACCCTGCGATGGGACCGGCCGCCCCATCCTCCCTGAGGCGGCGCAGGCGTGCCACCTTCGGGCGGCTGGTCCGGAATTGACCGCGCTCCACCGCGATGAAGATCATCACCGCGATGGCGAGGGTCGCCAGCCACCACACGGTCGTGAGGCCGATACCCAGACAAGCGATGGCAAAGGCGCTGGCGAAACAGGCCATGGCGCCCGGGACGAGGGCCGGGGCGTCCCGGCCGGCCCGACGGACGGCAGCATACAGGGCAAAGGCCGCGGCGAAGGCGCCGACGATGCCGAGCTCGTACCAGAATTCGAACAGGGCGGTGGTCGGCGCATTGACCGGCACGAGCCCCACGAGGCGCCCACGCAGGGCCGTCTCCAGGCCGTGTCCGGTGACGAGGCGCACGGGTTCGCTCGTCACCACCCGCTGCCAGCTCTTGAGAGACAGGGCGGCGGGGCTCAGAGGCCCGAACAAGGCCGAGGCGACGGGCCGGGCCAGGAACGGTAGGATCGGCGCTGCGGCAAGCAGGATCGCGCTTACCAGGGCGGTCAGGGCCACGCCGCGCTTGGGGCGGACGCTGGTAATGGCGTAGGCGACAGCACCGACGGCCAGGGCCGCGATCTGCGTCGCGTCCGGCTGGACGGTCAGGGCCGCGGCCACCAGGAGGGCGACCACGAGGGCCTCACGGTCCCGGCGGCGGGAGCGGAGCCACGCCAGGGCGGGCCACAGGAGCAGAATCAACAGGATCAGACCACGATCCAACGCGCCATCCTCCTCGGCCCCCGGCGCCATCCGTGCGCCGAAGATGCCGAGGACGATCGCCACGATGGCGCCCGCCGTCACGCCCAGCGGAAGCAGGTAGAGGTTGGCGGAGCGCATCCGGTCCGGGAGGACGAGATAGGCGACGAGGCCGAGGGCGATGGTCCCCACGAGGTTGGCGAGCCTTTCGCCGGCCGGACCGAGGAAGGGCGTCCAGGCCAGGGACAGGGCCGACCACAGGATGACCAGGGCGCCCGCCAGGAAGGCGGGAGCAGTCAGAAGCCGCCGCATCGCGGGAGCCATGGGGCGTTGCCGGCGGTCGATCCCGCCGGCGATGAGCAGCAGGACGACGGCGATGGGCGCAAGGATCACCGCCGCGCGGCGGGCGACCTGCGCCAGGACGGGGAGGACGACGAACAGCCCGAAGAAGCCCACCCGCCGGAGCAGGGCGGCGGCGTCGAGGGCTGGATCGATGGTCTGTGTCGACGCGCGTGGCATGGTGCGCCTTTCCCGATCCGGATGGAACGGATCCCGGCTCGATAAGCAAGGGGCGGGCACAGGGCTGTAGACGCCGGGCAACACCCCGCCCCCGCTCACATCTGCCCGTGCCGACGAACCGGTGGGTTCGCAGGGGCGGGGACGATCACGCCACCGTCGCCTCCCGCCGCGGCCGCCGCCGGGCAGCCCGTCGGCCGAGGTCGGTCAGAACCCGCCAGCCGCCCCAGGCAGCGAGAAACCCGACGAGTCCGGCGGTGATCCCATCCGCCGTCGTCGGCACGGCCGGCTGATAATCATGGAGGGTCGCCTGGGCGATGGCGGTATCCGGGTTGCGGATCACCGCCACGGTCCGCCCGAGAGGGCTCGTTGCCTCGGTCAGGGCCTGCCGCTGCGCCGACAGGCGGGCGAGCCGGGCGATATCCGCCTGGGCCGCCTCGCCCCTGCGCGCCACCAGCCCATCCGGGCTGGTGCGAAGCCTCTCGACCGCGTTGTCGCGGGTCGTCCCGTTCGCCCGGGCATCCGACTCGAGGGTATCGATCTGACGGCGCAGTTCGTCCACCGCACCGCCAAGTCGCTGGGCATATTGCTGGGCGAACTCAGGAGCCTGCGCCGCGATCGCGCCACCGAGGAGGCCCAGGGCAAGGCCCAGGGTACGGAAGATACCAAACACGAAGCGGCCTCACAGGGTCGTCTCAATACTCTAGAGAAGAGCACGCCGCCGCGGCCAGTTCCAGCGGAGGCGGGGGCAGGGGAACTTGGTATCGTGAGGTCGGACCCCGGCGCGGCCCCAAGCGGAAGACGGTGAGGCGCGTGCATTTCGCACTTGCGCCGCCTGCCTACGGCATATAAAGATATCTTTATGTCTAGCGATAGCCGGCATGAAGCGGGGTCGGTCCCCTTTCCGGAAGCCCTGGCCGTCCTGCGCGCCGCGGCGGAGGAAACGCGCCTACGAATCCTCGCCCTCCTTGCCGAAGGGGAACTGTCGGTCTCGGACCTCACCGATATCCTGGGACAGTCGCAGCCGCGCATCTCGCGACACCTGAAGCTTCTGGTCGAGGCGGGGCTGGTGGAGCGCCACCGGGAGGGCGCCTGGGCCTTCTTCCGCCTTGCGGAGAACCGGGCCGGGCTGGCGGATCCGCTGCTGGCGGGCCTCGATCGGTCGGCGCCCCCCCTGTCGGAGGATCGGGCGCGGCTCGATGCGGTACGCGCTCAACGGGCCGACACGGCACAGACCTTCTTCGCCCGGCTCGCGCCGAAATGGGACGAGTTGCGCTCCCTGCACGTGCCGGAGCCCGTGGTGGAGGCTGCGGTCATCGAGGCCCTCGGAACGCGGCCGATCGGCAGCCTCCTCGATCTGGGCACCGGCACCGGGCGGATGCTCGGGCTGCTGGCCCCCCTGGCGGCGAGGGCGGTCGGGCTCGACTCGAGTCACGCGATGCTGTCGGTCGCCCGCGCGAACCTGGAGCGGCAGGGCCTCTCCCGGGTAGAGTTGCGGCAGGGCGACATTCACGCCCCACCCTTCGCCCGGGCTGGGTTCGACCTCGTCATCGTGCATCAGGTTCTGCATTACCTCGATGATCCTGGCCGCGCCTTGAAGGCGGCCGCGCGTCTCGTGGCGCCGGGTGGTCGCCTCCTCGTAGTGGATTTCGCTCCGCACGATCTCGAATTCCTGCGTACCGCTCAGGCGCACCGCCGGCTCGGCTTCTCGACGGAGCAGATCGCCGGGTGGCTGGGCGAAGCCGGTTTGCCCGCCGTCGCGGCCAGGGATCTGGCGCCGACGACCTCCGGCCAGCTGACGGTCACGCTCTGGCTGGCGCAGGGCAAAGGGGAGGGGGCAGGGCTCGCCGATGGCGCGGCCTGGCCCACTCGGCCTCCTGCCGGCAGGGCGGTGGCGTAACGACATCGAAGATCGCCCGGCGGGCATGGCCGGGCGGAAACAGGTTGAACGGGTCAGTCGTCCGAACCGTCGGATCTTGAGGACGAGGAGAAACGAAAGTCATGCGTCGCCCCCAACGCGCCAGCCGAGACGGCTATCACCCCATCCGGGTCTCCATCGAATTCTTCCCGCCCAAGAGCGAGGAGATGGAAAAGGTGCTCTGGTCATCCATCGAGCGCCTCGCACCGCTCCAGCCGAAGTTCGTCTCCGTCACCTACGGCGCGGGCGGCTCCACCCGCGAGCGCACCCACAACACCGTGGCGCGGATGGTCCGGGAGACCACACTCAAGCCCGCCGCCCACCTCACTTGCGTGGATGCCACGCGGGAAGAGATCGACGCGGTGGTGCAATCCTACTGGGATGCCGGCGTTCGCCACGTCGTAGCCCTCCGGGGCGACCCGCCGGAGGGCGTCGGCCATGCCTATCGCCCGCATCCCGGCGGCTACGCTTCAACGGCGGACCTCGTGGCCGGCATCAAGCGCATCGGCGACTTCCAGGTCTCGGTCTCGGCCTACCCCGAGAAGCACCCGGAGGCGGCGAGCCTGGAGGCCGACATCGATGCCCTCAAGGCGAAGGTCGATGCCGGCGCCGATCAGGCCATCACGCAGTTCTTCTTCGATAACGAAGTCTACCTGCGCTACCTCGACAAGGTGAGGGCGGCCGGGATCACCATCCCGATCCTGCCGGGCATCCTGCCGGTCCAGAACTTCAAGCAGGCCGCGAACTTCGCCCGGCGCACCGGCGCCTCGGTGCCCTATTGGCTCGCGGCCCGGTTCGAAGGTCTCGACGAAGACGTGGAGACGAGGCGCCTCGTGGCCGCGGCAGTGGCCGCCGAGCAGGTGCTCGACCTCGTGGACGAGGGGATCAACGATTTCCACTTCTACTCGATGAACCGCTCCGATCTCGTCTACGCCATCTGCCATTTGCTCGGGCTGCGGGCGCAGGCACCGAAGATTGCCGCAGCCAAGGCCGCCTGACACCGCACCTCCCACCTGAGCCCTCATCCTGAGGCGCCCGCCCAGCGGGCCTCGAAGGAGGGCTTCAGGGATCGCACAGCTTACTGGAGGCCCTTCGAGGCCTTCGCTCCGCTTCGGCACCTCAGGACGAGGTAGTCTGCAAGGACTGACGATGACCGATTTCGCCCCCGTCGACGGCACCGCGATCGCCAAGGCCCTGCGGGACCGGGCATCCGAAAAAATCCTCGTCCTCGACGGGGCGATGGGCACCGTGATCCAGCGCCTCAAGTTCTCGGAGGAGGATTTCCGCGGCGACCGCTTCAAGGACCACGGGCACGATCAGAAGGGCAACAACGACCTTCTGATTCTGACCCAGCCCGATGCCATCCGTCAGATCCACCTCGACTACTTCCTGGCCGGGGCGGATGTCTGCGAAACCAACACCTTCTCCGGCACGACCATCGCCCAGGCCGATTACGGCATGGAGTCGATCGTCCACGACTTGAACGAGCAGGGCGCCCGCCTCGCCCGCGAGGCCGCCCAGCTCGCGGAGCAGAAGGACGGCCGCCGCCGCTTCGTGGCCGGCGCCATCGGACCGACGAACCGGACCCTCTCGATCTCGCCAGACGTGAACAACCCGGGCTACCGGGCCGTGACCTTCGACCAGGTGAAGGCCGCCTATGTCGAGCAGGTTCGCGGCCTCATCGCGGGCGGGGCGGAACTCATCCTGATCGAGACGATCTTCGATACCCTCAACGCCAAGGCCGCCGTGGCCGCCGCGTGGCAGGCCTTCGACGAGACCGGGGTTCGGCTGCCGATCCAGATCTCGGGCACCATCACCGACCTGTCCGGCCGCACGCTCTCCGGCCAGACGCCCGCCGCCTTCTGGAACGCGCTCCGCCATTCCGACCCGCTGACCTTCGGCTTGAACTGCGCCCTCGGTGCCCGCGAGATGCGCGGCCACATCGCCGAGCTGTCGCGGCTCTGCGACACCTTGGTCTGCGCCTACCCCAATGCCGGCCTGCCCAACGAGTTCGGCCTCTACGACGAGAGCCCGGAGGCCATGGGCAAGCTCGTCGGCGAGTTCGCGGAAGCCGGCTTGGTGAACATGGTCGGCGGCTGCTGCGGCACCACGCCGGACCACATCCGCGCCATCGCCGAGGCCGTCGCCGACAAGGCGCCGCGGCAGATCCCCGAGATCCCCCGGCTCATGCGCCTGTCGGGCCTGGAGCCCTTCGTGTTCACGAAGGAGATTCCCTTCGTGAACGTCGGCGAGCGCACGAACGTCACCGGCTCGGCCAAGTTCAGGAAGCTCATCACCAGCGGCGACTACGCCGCCGCCCTCGACGTCGCCCGCGATCAGGTCGCGGCGGGCGCCCAGGTGATCGACGTCAACATGGACGAAGGCCTGCTCGATTCGCAGAAGGCGATGGTCGAGTTTCTCAACCTCGTCGCCGCCGAGCCCGATATCGCCCGGGTCCCGGTGATGGTCGATTCCTCCAAGTTCGAGGTGATCGAGGCCGGGCTCAAGTGCATCCAGGGCAAGGCCATCGTGAACTCGATCTCCATGAAGGAGGGCGAGGACAAGTTCATCGAGGCCGCCAAGGTCTGCCGCTCCTACGGCGCCGCCGTGGTGGTGATGGCGTTCGACGAGCAGGGCCAAGCCGACACCTACGAGCGCAAGGTCGAGATCTGCACCAGGGCGTACAAGCTCATCACCGAGCAGATCGGCTTCCCCCCGGAAGATATCATCTTTGATCCGAACATCTTTGCCGTCGCCACGGGCATCGAAGAGCACAACGGCTATGGCGTCGCCTTCATCAAGGCGACCCGGACCATCCGCGAGACCTTGCCCCACGCCCACATTTCCGGCGGCGTCTCGAACCTCTCCTTCGCCTTCCGCGGGAACGAGCCGGTGCGCGAGGCGATGCATGCGGTCTTCCTGTACCACTGCATCCAAGCCGGGATGGACATGGGCATCGTCAATGCCGGGCAGCTCGCCGTCTACGACGAGATCCCCGCCGAGCTCAGGGAGTTGTGCGAGGACGTCGTCCTCAACCGCCGCGACGATTCCACCGAACGCCTGCTGGAGGCAGCCGAGCGCTTCAAGACCGGCGCCTCCGCGCAGGCGCGGACGGCCGATCTCTCCTGGCGCGAGGCCCCCGTCGCCAAGCGCATCGAGCATGCGCTCGTGAACGGCATCACGGAGTACATCGTCGCCGATACGGAGGAGGCCCGCGCCGGGTCCAAGCGCCCCCTCGACGTGATCGAAGGCCCCCTCATGGCCGGGATGAACGTCGTCGGCGACCTGTTCGGCGCCGGCAAGATGTTCCTGCCGCAGGTGGTAAAGTCCGCTCGCGTGATGAAGCAGGCGGTGGCCTATCTCGAGCCCTACATGGAGGCCGAGAAGGAGGGCCAGAAGCGCGAAGCGGCCGGCAAGGTGCTGATGGCGACCGTGAAGGGCGACGTCCACGATATCGGCAAGAACATCGTCGGCGTTGTGCTGGCCTGCAACAACTACGAGATCATCGATCTCGGCGTGATGGTCCCGGCCGCCAAGATCCTGGAAACGGCCAAGCGCGAGAAGGTGGACATCGTCGGCCTGTCGGGCCTCATCACCCCCTCCCTCGACGAGATGGTCCACGTCGCCGGGGAGATGGAGCGTGAGGGCTTCGACGTGCCGCTGCTCATCGGCGGTGCCACGACGAGCCGCGTCCACACCGCAGTGAAGATCCACCCCGCCTACGAGCGCGGGCAGGCGATCTACGTGACGGATGCGAGCCGGGCGGTCGGCGTCGTGTCGAGCCTGATTTCCAAGGAGACGCGGACGGCCACCATCGAGAAGGTGAAGGCCGAGTACGCCAAGGTGGCGCAGGCTCATGCCCGCGGCGAGGCCGACAAACTGCGGCTGCCGCTCGCCAAGGCCCGGGCCAACGCCTTCAAAGTCGACTGGTCATCCTACGCGCCGAAGAAGCCGAGCTTCACCGACGCCCGGGTCTTCGGCTCCTACGAGGTCGCGGACCTTGTGCCCTACATCGACTGGACCCCGTTCCTGCAGACTTACGAGTTCAAGGGCCGCTTCCCGGCGATCCTCGACGACCCGGAGCAGGGCCCGGCCGCGCGCGCCCTCTACGAGGACGCCCAGGAGATGCTGAAGAAAATCGTCGAGGAGCGCTGGTTCAATCCGAAAGCCGTCCTCGGCTTCTGGCCGGCCAACAGCGTCGGTGACGACATCGCCCTCTGGACCGGCGAGTCCCGCAGCGAGCGCCTCGCCACCTTCCACGGCCTGCGCCAGCAACTTTCGAAGCGGGACGGGCGCCCGAACCTCTGCCTGTCCGACTTCGTCGCCCCGGCGGAGACGGGCATCGCGGACTATGTCGGTGCCTTCGTGGTGACGGCGGGCTTGGAGGAGGTCCGCATCGCCGAGCGGTTCGAACGGGCCAACGATGATTACGGGGCGATCCTGGTCAAGGCCTTGGCCGATCGGATCGCCGAGGCTTTCGCCGAGCGGATGCACGAACGGGTCCGCCGGGAGTTCTGGGGCTACGCGCCGGACGAGACCTTTACCCCCGCCGATTTAACCGGCGAGCCCTACGCCGGCATCCGCCCGGCGCCGGGTTACCCGGCCCAGCCCGACCATACTGAGAAGGTGACTCTGTTCGACCTGCTGAAGGCCGAGCGTCGAATCGGCGTGAAGCTCACGGAGTCCTACGCCATGTGGCCCGGCTCGTCGGTCTCCGGCCTCTACCTAGCCCACCCGGACGCTCACTATTTCGGCGTCGCCAAGGTCGAGCGCGATCAAGTCGAAGACTATGCCCGACGCAAGGGCATGGATGTCGCGGCGGTGGAGCGGTGGCTCGGGCCGATCCTTAACTACGACCCGGTCGCCTACCTTGCCCAGGCCGCCGAATAACGACGAGCAAAATCCGCAGACGACGGCCCGGGTCCATCGCGCACCCGGGCCGACTTGTCTGTCCAGTCAGACCGCCAGCGGCCAGAAGCCCAGCTGCTGCACCGTGTCCCGCACACCCTCGACCGACTGCAGATACGTCAGCATGTCCTGCTCAGGCGGCGTTTTTGCGTTCTCGGGGATGGGAAGCCCAAGCGCGACATAGTGATTCTGATAAAGGGTTGTGAAAGACACACTTCGCTGGTTGGTATAGGCGCGGATTATGCGTCGATGCTGGATCCCGGAGAAGAAAATCCGATCGCACCAGGGAGAAAGCACTTTCGGCATCCTCGTCCACATCGTGTTCAGATCGAAGACGGGCTTGTGGAGCATGAGGCAGCTGGTATCGACGTGTCGCCCTTCATTCTCGTCGATCTCATAAAGGGAAAGCAGTTTCCCTTCAGGATCGTAAAAGTGGCGCAAGCTGCACAGTACGTCCGCGTTCGTCTGCCGGTGCATCTCCAGCATGCTGGTCAGGTGGTCAGGATTGTACCAATTGTCGGCGTCCAGAAAGGCGATGAACTCCGCCTCATTCGACTGCGCGACGAGGGCCCCAACTCCCCGCGGTGTGTTGCCGTTGTCGCCATGCTCCTTCGGAAGACGGATATGGATGACTTCCCACTGATCGATCTCAGGCCGGGCATGCCCGTCTGCCACCATGACATGGGTCACCCTGGCCTCGACCTGCTGGGACACCACGCTTTCGTGGCAACGCCGGAGGTAGGCCATTGACTCCTTATGGTAGGGAGTCACCACGAAGATACGCGGACCTTTCCGATAAAGGTTTGGCGAGTAGAGTGTGACAGGCTTTTCTTCCACGCTCTTGAAGTTCTCCTTCGTCACCTCGACCACATTTCGCTTCTTCTTCGCGACCGACTTCTCAGCTAGGTCGGCGTTCGTCCGTGAATAGGTATCGATCTCCTCGTGATCGAGATGACCTTTCACCTTGGCCGGCACCCCGCACCCAGGACAAAAGCTGTCAAACAGCGTTGAA
>NZ_BPQX01000027.1 GCF_022179525.1 Methylobacterium persicinum | reverse complement strand
CCACGCCTAGGGACACGACCGAAATTCCACTCAGCCCCACTGTGCAATTTCCCCGAGCCACCTCTCGTGAGATCGGCGATTGGCGCCTCAAGGATCCTGCGTAACGTCACCTACCAACCCCCTAGCAATGTCGCGCTCGGCAAGGTGCCGTCATAGATCCCTGCACTCAATGTGTTGCCGTCGGTGGGTCCATCCTGCGCCAAGGTAGTAATCAAGACCACGTCTGACTGTCCGGGATGCGGGGCTGCGGCCGCGGTGCCCAGCCTGCGGACGAAAGGGGCCGGAGACCGAGCCAATGTGGCCGAGGTGATAGCCGCAAGCTTCTCGCGTCAGTTTGAGTACGAGGGCGCTGAGGATCATGGGCCGGATCCGAGCAAGGAGCGGCACGCTGGTCGGCTATGGCTAGCGACCCGTGAACCTCAGCCCATTTGCATTTGCGACAGACTCGCTCCGGCCACAGTGGCCTAATCGTAGCGTTCAGCGAGCCGAACCAAGCCTCAGCGTTGACTTAACTGTGCGCGCCAGCCGACATGCGCTGTCCGGCACCGCGTCGCTTCGCGCGAGTCGCCGGGCTCATCAGGAGATCACGCCGCCGCAAGTCGACCCCTGAAAGGCCAACGGCCCCCCAGTCGCCAAACTGGAGGGCCGTCAAAATCGTGGTGGCCTGTGAGGACCGGCGTTGATGCCCCTCACAAGCCATGAGACGCCCCCAGGCGTCAAGCGAAAGCGCCAACTTTCGCAACGGTGAGGCTTTGCCTGTGGACCGGACGCCCTAACCGACGGCCGGAACGACCTGTCGTGGCCCGACAAGGGCCCAAGAGGGATGTTTGCAGACAGGATCCGCCGCGCCATCGAGGCGGCGAGCCGAATCACACTGCCGCAGGTGACGGCCCAACTCTGGCGCGCGTTCGGGGACGGGCAGATCACCGAGGTCGAGGCCGAGTGCCTCTCTGCCTTGATCGAGGCGCGTACGCTGAACGGAAAGGTAGCCTGCATCGGGCAGTCGCCGAGCCCGGCAGAGCCGCAGCCGGCTAGGGATGTAGATACCCCCCAAGCTCTTCCAGGAAGCGCAAGGCGGTCGGTAGGTTCGCGCCCGCGCTCGGATGCCTCGATGGAACGTCGCCGCCGCTGGGCAGCCTCCGGGCGACTGCCGCCGGGGCTGGCAGCGCGGTTCACCCTGGCCGAGCAGGCGGTGCTGGCGCTGATAGCGGCCGAGACTGCCCGCCGAGGTGATTGCCGGCTGGCAGTCGGCCACGCGGCTGCGATCGTCGGGGTGGCCGAGACCACCGTGCGCAACGCCATCCGCGAGGCCAGGAAGCTCGGGCTGGTCACCGTCGAGGAACGGCGCATCACCGGCTTTCGCAACGACACCAACATCGTCCGCATTGTCGCGCCCGAGTGGACCGCCTGGCTGCGTCTGGCTCGCAGGATCCATTCCGCCTTAGTTCCTGCGCGTCCCGGTATGGCCAAGGCGGGAGGGTGCAATTCCCCGAACCGCACGCCTACTGAAGTTATAGTCCTGTCAGAATCGAGGAAAACGGAACCCTTAAAAAGCTGCCGAGAGGCAGCGGGCGACCTCAACCGAGCGGCGCCTCCGAGAATCCGAGCGGGTGGTAGAACGGCCAGAGCCATGCGCTGAGGGTCTGAGCCCGGACGGTCTGACGAACGCGTTTGAGGCCGCGAGTTCACGCGCGTAGACGCGCCCGCTCGGATTCGAGACGTAGGAACCGGATGGGCGATGATGCGCCCGCGCTGCTCCTCGCTCCCGCCACCGAGACCGCTGGGCTGCGTGGATAACGCGCCACCGGTCAGGACTTGTTGCTGAAGACTGCCAGCGATGCCGGGGCGGCTGCACGCCCACATCGAGGTCCTCCAAGCCGAACATGACGCATGGCAGCCCTATGTCGAGCGGCGTACTCGCCACCGCCCCTGATCCGCCCGAACGGCCTCGGTCAACGAGAGATCGACCGGGGTCGTGCCGTCAAACCAGTTTTATTTGTTTCGTACGATCTATCTACCAATGGGCATTAATCGGTGAAGGCGTATTGTTTCGTACGATATGGCCGAGCTGCTGACCGACCCGACCACCCGGACCTATTCCGGGCTGACCGACGCCTACGCGTTCTTCAATGCCCGGCTGTTCACCGGCCGGCTGCCTGCGTGCCTGATCACCATGCAGCGCAAATCCAAGACCTACGGCTACTTCGCCGGACGCCGCTTCACTACGCGCGATGGCGTCGAGATCACCGACGAGATCGCGCTCAACCCCAGCTACTTTGCCGAGCGCTCGACCGAGGCGACGCTGGCCACCCTGGTCCACGAGATGGTCCACCTGGAGCAGCAGCACTTCGGCACGCCGTCCCGACCCGGTTACCACAACCGGGAATGGGCGCGGATGATGCGCGCGGTCGGGCTGATCCCGACCGCGACGGGCGAGCCGGGCGGCAAGCAGACCGGGCAGCAGATGGATCACTGCATCGAGCCGGGCGGCCGGTTCGCACGCGCCTGCACGGAACTCGTCGCAGAGCTGGGCTTCAGCGTGCCCTACGTCGAGCTGTGGGATGAGGCCGAGCGCGAGGCTCGGGAGCGGAAGGCGGCGAGCAAGACCCGGTACACGTGCCCGGGCTGTGGAATGAACGCCTGGGCCAAACCCGGCGCTCGGCTCGCCTGCGACGCCTGCCACCGATCGATGGAGATACAGCGGCAGTGACGGGCAAACACATCATTTTTGTTTCGTACGATCTATCGACGACGCGCCGCTGAGGAAATCGGATTGAGGGACGTTCCGAGGCCTGTGATGACGAGGTCTGTGAGGTGATAGGATCGCAGGACAAACCCCAGGATGCTCAGAACCGCCCGCGTACGGACGCCTCGATGGAGCGGAGACGCCCCTGGGCTGCCACGGGCCGGGTGCCGCCCACCGCAACTGCCGAGTTCACGACGGCGGAGGCCGCGGTCCTGGCCAGGACCGCTTTTGTACAGAGTTCGACACGAGAAGGTATCAGCCATGTGGTTCGTGACGATGACCGCCCCAGACCAGATCACGGTGCGCCGGGATCTCTCGAACGACGCCTTGCTGAGCGCCGTCGAGGATACCGCCACCGACCACGCCATGATCGACGCCGACCTCGCGCTCGTCACCGGTGACGAGAGCCTGCTCCGGCCAGGTCGTCCTTTCCTTGAGGTCGCTTCACTCATCCCGGGGCGTCCGCCGGAGTTGGTGCGCGCTCCGGCTGCCCTGGTGCATCTCGGGTCGGACCTGGCGCTACGGGATCTGGCTGAGCGACCCGGAGGGGTCGCCGCGGTGGAAGCGCACCTCGCCACAGGCCTGCGCTGGTGGTGGCCGGTGCTCATCGACGGAGTCGTGCACCTGCGCGACGCGACCGGTTGCGTAGTCAAGCAACACCCGGCGCTCGCTTACGCGGTCTTCACGGAGGACGATTTCGAGGACGACTTCGCCAACAGAGTTCCTCCCCTGTAGGAGCCTCCGCCCGTCTTCGATCCGCTCGTGGCCTCAGGGTGTCGCGCGTTCATCAGGCGTCTGCTCAGAGGCGATTGTCCGGGAGTCGTCGCGAGCGCCACGCCCGCGTTCAATCCAACAGCCAGGCCACCGGCCGCCACGCGAACACCCGGCGCAGCAGGCGACGGGTGACAAGGGCCGCCAGCCCAGCTCCGAGCATGAGCCAAGCTGGGCCCCAGGCGATGAGCCCGTCGCGCAAGCTCAGGTAGATTACCGCGGGAATACCGCCGATCGGCGCGACCGTGCCCTCGGTCCAGAGCGGGAGTTCGCAGTACCGCCGGTTCGACACGGCATCCAGCTTGAGCTGCGACGGGGTGCAGGACTGGCTCATCTGGCTGCGCAGGTCGGGGTTGGCCGCGACCAGGGCGAGCCACGCCGAGCCGTCGGGGCGCTGGGTCAGGCCCGCCCACTTGGCATCCAGGCCGAGCGTGTCCCTGCGCCCGAGCCAGTAGCCCGCGCCGCCGCACAGGATGCCGCTGGCCAGGACGATCGCGGCCGCCCAGAGGCCGACCTTGCGTGCACGGGAGCGCTCCAGCTCGGTGAAGTGACCAGCCGCGGCCTCCGCCACCGCCGCGCCGGTCCGCTCGGCGAGCGCGGCGTGGGCGGCCTCGACCCGGGCGGTGGCGGCCTGCGCCACCGGACCGACCGCCCGGGCCGCGGCCCGCTCGACCCGCTCGGGCACCGCGTTGATCGCCTCCGGGATGGTTTTGGCGGCCTGCTCCAGCAATCCGCCGACCGCGAGATACACGACGGTGGGATCGTCGGGCGTCAGGCCGATGTCCATCATCCGCCGCCAGGCCAGATCCCGGGTCGCCGGATCGAGGCCCAGGGCTTGGGCGGCCCGGTCGAAGTTGAGCTTGGCGTCGGGGTGCATCGCGGCCTAGCCCCAGACGCTCAGAGGCCGAGGAGCGGGCGCAGCTGCTCGAAGGCGACCGCCGACTCGCGCAGGTAGCGCGCCACGTGCGAGCGCTCGGCGATGGTCAGGCGCGGCGCGGCGGCGGCGACCGCGAAGGGCAGGGCATCGGCGTCGATCTTGGCGAAGGTCCCGGCGGGCAGGGGCGGAAGGCTGATCTCCAGGCCGCCGAGCTCCTCGAGCAGGCGGCGGCGGACGTTGCCGCCGCGCTTCTCGCCATTGCCGTCGACGTAGCCGTGCCAGAACGGGAAGTCGGCCTCGGCCTTGCCCCAACGGGTGTTGCGGATCGCGACGTGGTCGACCCTGTCGCCGGCGAGCTCGATCCAGCGGTCGACCGACTGGGTCGCGGCGACCTCCGAGGAGATCAGGTGCAGGACGACCGGGCGGTAGCCCTGGCCGTTGAACGCGGCGAGCAGGTCGTCGAGGCCCTCGCCCATGTCGGAGATCCGGGCGAGGTCGGCGAGGCTGCCGCCGGCGAGGTCGTGGACGATGAGCGGCTCGCCGGAGGCGACGCAGTTGAGCAAGGTGGCGCGCTGGTCGTCGGCACGGATGTTGTAATACCCGACACCGATGCTCGGATCCTGCTCCTCCCGGAGCTCGCCGGCCTCGTCGCGGGTGCCCATGACCCGCAGGAGCGAGCCGACGCCGCCATCGGCGTCGTAGGCGGCGACGCGGGTGCCGCCCCCGCGCAGGTACTCGACCAGGGTGCGGGCGGTGACGCTCTTGCCGACCCCGCCCTTCTCCGAGGTGATCAGGACGACGCGCTTCTGCCGCGAGGTGGTCGGCGTGCGCGTCTGCTGTGCCCGTGCCATGGTGTCCTTCCGATCCGATGCTTCTGGGCCGCTCGCAGGGCTACAAGTGCTTGGTGCTGAGCCGGTGCCCGACGACCGGGTGCGAGGCCGGCGCGTGTCCCCGCGCCGGCAGCGGGTCGGGTGCGGCGACCGCCGACTGCGCCACCGGAGCGGGTCGGTGTGGCGCGGGCGCCCGCTGGGTCTCGGCGGCTGGCTGCGAGGCGGGCTTGCCGCGCCGTCGCACGGGCCTGTGGCCGGCGAGCTCGCGCGCGGCGCTGCCGATGTACTGGCGCAGGGTGGCGAGGCTGAGCCTGACCCCCTTGAGGGCGAGGAACTCCTGGATCTCGGCGTCGGTCCGGCACCTGGCCTTGAGCGCCTTGATCTCCGGGAGCACGGCCTTGACCGAGGCGTAGCCGGAGGGCTTGCGGCTCGGGGCGAGCCTAACCTGCTCGCGCAGGAAGGTGCGCAGCGCCTCGTGAGGATCGGGTTCGGCGGCCTCGCTCATCGCCATCAAGCCTCGCGCCATGCCATGGTCATGTCACCGGCGGTTCGCAGCACCGCCACTTCGCGGATAACGGCCGTGCCCGCGCGAGTCTGCGAACCGCTTGGACCCGTCATTCTGAAGCGATGGCATGATACCATGGCCGAGCTTACGGCGGCGATGGACTGGGCCTGCCTCGGACCTGCCTGTGGATAAGTACGGCCCTACAACTCGAAACGGAGACACATCACGCACCGATGGTGCTGGGCGGCGGCCTGGCTTGCGGCTAAGCTGTTGCCAGATCTCATAGCCCCGCTGTCCGGAGCCCGCGCATGGCCCGCCGTCCCGTCCGCGTCGCCCTGGACGAGGCCCTGTGGGCGGCGGTGGAGGCGGCCGCCCGGGCGCGCGGGATCGCGCCGTACCAGTTCGTCGAGGAGGCGCTCAAAGCCGCGCTCGGCCCGTCCGAAATCGTAGCCCGTCTGGGCGAGCTCACCGAGGCGGCGTCGTCGAGCGCCCGCGAGGCCCGGGCGAGCGCCGCGGCCATGGAGGACCAGATCCGGGTGATCTCCGACTTCATCGTCGATCTGTACCGGGCGGAGGCCCGGGCGGGCGACGATACCGGTTCGGCTTAAGGCCAGAGGCGAGGCCTGAGCGATGATGACCTGCACGCGGATCACCAGCGTCGAGTACTACGAGTCGATGGCGCGCCAGATCTGGCGCGAGGCCGGGCTGAGCACGCCCGACACCCCGCTCGACGATACGGCTGCGGTGTACGCTCGCAAGGCGGCGGCCGAGGTCGCAGCGGAGGGCAGCGCGGCATTCGAGACGGCCTACGCGGCGGCGTTCGACCGGGCGCTGGCGACGCTGCGCCGGGGCCATACCGAGGGCCGCGACCAGGTCGCGTACTATACCGACAACGGCGCGGGCGAGGCCAACGGGGTGTGGTGGACGCGCGGCTCAGAGGCAGGCCCAAGTCCGGACCCATTCGGAGATCCGTTCCGGCTCTGCCCGGACGGGGTCGAGGTCGACGGGCGGGTGCTGCGCGATCTCGCGGCCGGGCGCGACCCGGGAAGCCTGGAGCCGCTGGTGCGGGCCTCGGCGAACGGCCGGCGCAGCGTCGGCTACGACCTACAGTTCGCCGCGCCGAAGAGCGTGAGCGTGCTCGCTGCCTTCGCCGGGCCGGAGGATCGCGCGCGGATCCTCTCGGCGCACGACCGGGCGGTGCGCCGGGCGCTGGACTACGCCCACGCGGCCGGGCTGATCGTGACCCGGACCGGGGCGCAGGGCCGGGACCGGGCGCCGGTGGCTGGGGTGAGTGCGGCGGTGTACCGGCACTTCACCTCGCGGTCGCAGGACCCACAGTTGCACAGCCACGCGGTACTGCTCAACCTGTGCGTGCGGTTAGACGGCTCGACCGGGGGCCTCGACAACCGCGCGATCCTCCGGAACGCCGGTGGGATCGCGGCGCTGTACCGGAGCGAGCTGGCGAGCGGCCTTCAGGCGGAGCTGGGCTATGAGGCGGTGCGAGCCGGGCGCAACTTCGAGATTGCCGGGGTGGCCGAGCCGGTGCTGGAGCTGTTCTCGAAGCGGCGGGCGGCGATCGAGCGGGCTGCGCGGGAGCGAGGTTTTTCTACCGCCGACGACCGGGTCGCGGCGCAGGCGGCCGCCCACGGCACCCGGGCGCGCAAGGATCGGGAGACGCCGCTCGCCACCCTGGAGGCGGAGTGGGAGCGTCAGCTGGGTCAAGCAGGCTGGGCGCGCGAAGCCCTGTTCGAGGGCGTGCGGATCGCCACGGACGGGATCCGCCAAGAGCGGACGGGAGCGGCACCGGAGCGGCTGCAGAACTTGGCCGAGGCCGGCCTCTCCGAGGCGCTGGCGATGCAGGCGGTGGTGGAGGAGCGTGCGCTCGTGCGCCAGATCGCCGAGTCTCTGCAATGCGAGGCCGATGCCGACGCGGTCCTGGAAGAGGTCGAGCGGCTGCGCCGGGACGGAGGCGTGGTCGAGGTCGGGCGCTCGGCTGCTGGCGAGCGGGTGTACGCGAGCCCGGAGATGATCGAGGCCGAGCAGGGGATGCTGCGTCGGGCCTACGCCAGGCAGGACGAGCGCGACTTCGTCCCAGAGGCGGTGGTCACGCGGGTGCTGGCGGAGCGGCCGAGCCTGCGCGCGGAGCAGCGGGCGGCGGTACGACACGCGCTGAACCGCGATGGACTGAGCGTGGTCGAGGGCAGCGCCGGCTCGGGCAAGTCGTACGCGATGGCCAGCGTCGCCGAGGCAGTGCGCGCCAGCGGTGGCGAGGTGTGGGTGATCGCGCCATCGTGGAAGGCGGTCGACGTGATCCGGACCGACACGGACACGGCTGAAGCGATGGCGCGGGCGGTGACCGGGTTCCTCAACCGGATCGACAAGGGCGAGATCGCGCTGGGGCCGCGGGCGACCGTGATCGCCGACGAGGCCGGCATGATCGGCACGCGGGATCTCGCCGCGCTGGTCGAAGCCACATGCGCGGCCGGGGCGAAACTGGTGCTCAGCGGCGACACGCGCCAGCTCGCCCCGGTGGTGGCGGGCGCGCCGATGAGGCTGCTGGTCCGGGCGCTTGGCGCGAGCCGGATGGACGAGATCCAGCGGCAGCGCGGGCGCAGCGAGGCGGAGGGGGCTTGGATGCGGGCGGCGAGCATGGACTTCGCCGCCGGCCGGACCGCGAGCGCGCTCGAAGCCTACGACCGCGGCGGTGCGGTCATCTGGGGGGTGGACCGCGAGGCCACGATCGCGGCGCTGGTCGACGCCTACGCCGAGAGCCGCCTCGACCCCGAGGGAGCGGAGCGGACGCGGGCTGTGCTAACCGGCTGGAACAAGGACGTGCGCGAGCTGAACGCGCGGATCCGCGACCGGCTCAAGCACGACGGGCTGCTGCCTGAGGGGGAGGAGGTCGAGATCGCCGCGATCCCACGCGGCGGAAACCGGGCCGAGACGCTGGCGCTGACGGTCGGCGATGAGGTCATCTTTGGAGAGAGCGTCGAGGTCGAGGGCCAGACGATCCGCAACGCCGACCTTGCCCGGGTCGAGGCGCTCTCGGGTGATCCGGGCGATCCGGTGCTGACGTTGAGGTTGGCCAAGAATGGGGCGCGGTTGAGCGCCCGGGCGAGCGCGCTGGTCGGGTTCCGCGAGCGGGGTGAGGCGCGGGACCCGCGCCTGCAGCACAGCTACGCGATGAGTACGCACGCGGCCCAGGGCGTCACCGTGGATGAGTCGTTCGTGGCCGACCTGCGCGGCACAGGGGCGGAGGCGACCTACGTGGCGATGACCCGCCATCGCCGGACGGCGCGGCTCTTCGTCGACACGGACCGGATCCGGGAGCGGCTGGAGGCGGCGCGCTCCGGCATCCGGCCGGAAGAGCGCGGGCTGCCAGATAGCCGAGGCGCTGCGCACCCGGATCTCGCCCCGGTCAGCCACAGCGAGATCCGGCAAGCTTTCCTGTCGGAGTCCGCAGGCAGCGCCGGCAAAGCCAACGTGGCCGACTTCGCCGGAGGCGACCTACGTGCTTGGTGCGGAGCGCCGATCCGGTCGCGTGATGTCCCCGTGCGGTCCGGTGGCAGGATGGGCCTGGAGCGCGAAGGAGCTTGGAGGGAAGCCATCGCTGGGATCGCCCCGGCCCCCGAGCGTGAGCCATCGCAGGCTGCTCAGGCGCTGAGGCAGCGCATGGACGAGCGCCTGCACGCACTTGCGGCCTACCCGGCCCCGAGCATTGAACATGCGGACCGAACGATCCCGCTCGCGCCCGATGGCCGGCGGCAGCGGAACCGGATCCGTCGGCTCGCCGCGATCCTGTGGCAGGGGCTCAAGCGCCAAGTCCGGATCACCGTAGGCGCCGTAGATGGCGCGCTCCCGAGGTTAGTGGAGCGGCTCTCCGCCGACCTTCTGCTCGACCCCAGCGGTCGGCTGATGTTGGTGCGCCGGGATCCGCTCGGCCACGTCGTCGGGATCGAGCGAGGACGTGAGGATCGAGCCGGAACGGCAGTCTCTATGCCACCATGCCCAACGGGTCTGATCCAACTGGGTGACCGCCGCGCACCAAAGCGGATCTACGTAGGACGAACGGAGAGAGAGGCTCTCGGCCTCTACCAGCAGGACGAACTGCCAGACCGTAGCTTGCTCTGTGTCTTGGGTGTAGCGCGGCGATCTGGAT
>NZ_BPQX01000026.1 GCF_022179525.1 Methylobacterium persicinum | reverse complement strand
GGCCTTCCTCACCGCCCCGTGGCAGGGCGTGTGCTATGCCCCGGGAACCTGGCATGGGGTGCTCACCCCGTTCGGCCAAGCCCAGGATTTCGTCGTCGTGGACCGGGGCGGTGCCGGGGCGAACCTGGAGGAGTTCGTCTACGACGAGCCCTGGACGGTGGCCCTGCCGTGACCGGTCCCCACCCGAAGGCCCGGAGAGAGACGCGATGACCTCCCTGCTCCTGACGAACGCCGACATCCTCGTGACGATGGATGCCACCCGCCGGGAGATCCCCGGCGGCGGCGTCTACGTGGAGGACAACCGCATCGTCGCCGTCGGCCCGTCGTCAAACCTGCCGATGCAGGCCGATACGGTGCTGGACATGCGCGGCCACGCGGTGCTGCCCGGCCTCGTGAACACCCACCACCACATGTTCCAGTCCCTGACCCGGGCGGTGCCCGCGGCGCAGGATGCCGACCTGTTCGGCTGGCTGAAGGCCCTCTACCCGCTCTGGGCCCGCCTGACGCCGGAGATGATCCGCGTCTCCACCCAGACCGCCATGGCCGAGCTGATCCTCTCCGGCTGCACCACGTCGAGCGACCACCTCTACATCTATCCGAACGGCTGCCGGCTGGAGGATTCCCTCGAGGGCGCCGCCGAGATCGGGATGCGCTTCCACGCCGCAAGGGGCGCCATGAGCGTCGGCGAGAGCGCGGGCGGCCTGCCCCCGGATTCGGTGGTGGAGGACGAAGGGGCGATCCTGAAGGACATGCAGGCCCTGATCGAGCGCTGGCACGACCCGTCCCGGTTCGCCATGCGCCGGATCGTGGTGGCGCCCTGCTCGCCCTTCACCGTGAGCCGGGGCCTGATGCGGGATGCGGCGGACCTCGCCCGGCGCTATGGGGTCAGCCTGCACACCCATCTCGCCGAGAACGACGACGACGTCCGCTACAGCCTGGAAAAGTTCGGCATGAGCCCGGCGGACTATGCCGCCGACCTCGGCTGGACCGGTCCGGACGTCTGGCACGCCCACTGCGTGAAGCTCGACGCGGCGGGGATCGCCCTGTTCGGCCGCACGGGTACGGGGGTCGCCCACTGCCCCTGCTCGAACATGCGCCTCGCCTCCGGGATCGCGCCGATCCGGCAGATGCGCTGCGAGGGCGTGCCGGTGGGCCTGGGGGTCGACGGGTCGGCCTCCAACGACGGCGCCCACCTCCTCGGCGAGGCCCGGCAGGCCATGCTGCTCGCCCGGGTCGGCCACGGGCCGGCGGCGATGACCGCCCGGGAGGCCCTGGAGATTGCGACGCTGGGCGGCGCGAAGGTGCTGAACCGGGACGACATCGGCGCGCTGGCCCCGGGCATGGCGGCGGACATGGTCGCCTTCGACCTGCGCGGCATCGGGATGGCGGGCGCCCTGCACGATCCCGTGGCGGCCCTGGCCTTCTGCGCGCCGCAGCGGGTGGCTTGGAGCGTCATCGACGGGCGGATCGTCGTGGAGGAGGGCCGTCTCACGACGCTCGACACCACGGCGCTGGCCGCCCGCCACAACACCCTGGCCGCCCGGCTGGTGCGGGGGGAGTAGAGGGGACCCCTAAAAATCCACCTCCACGGCCAGGCCCTTCGCCACGGCGAGGTCCACCGCCGCCGAGGCCACGGCGAGGTCCTGCAACCCCACCCCCGTGCCGTCGAACAGGGTGATCTCCGCCGCCGAGGTCCGGCCGGGATGGTCGCCGGCGATCACCGCGCCGATCTCCACGATGTCCGCTTCCTGCAGCAGGCCGCCCGCCACCGCGTGCTGCGCCTCGCCGATGCTCACGGACTGGGCGACCTCGTCGGTGAAGACCGTGGCGGCGGCCAGGAGCGCGGCCTCGACCTCCTGCTTGCCCTTCGTGTCCGTGCCCATGCAGGCCAGATGCGTCCCGGGCCGCACCTGGGACGCCTTCAGGATCGGGTCGAAGGAGGAGGTGATCGTGACGATCACGTCCGCCTCGGCCCCGAGCCGGTCGAGATCCACCGCCTCGAACGGCACGCCGTGCTCCCGCGCCACGGATTCCAGGCGGCCGAACATGCCGGGATGGAGGTTCCACGCGAGGACCCGTTCGAACGTCCGCTGCCCGAGGGCCGCCCGGAGCTGGAAGGCCGACTGGTGGCCGGCGCCGATCATGCCGATCACCCGGGCATCCTCCCGGGCGAGGTGGCGGATGGAGATCGCGCTCGCCGCCGCCGTGCGCAGGGCGGTGAGGAGGTTGCCCCCCACCACGGCCCGGCACCGGCCCGTGTCGGCATCGAACAGGAACACCGTCGACTGGTGGTTGGTCAGGCCCTTGCCCGCGTTGCCGGGCCAGAAGCCGCCGGCCTTGAGGCCCAGCGCCAGGCTCTCCCGGTCGAAGCCCGACTTGAAGCCGTAGAGCGCGTCGGCATGGCCGATCGCCTCGCGGACCACCGGGAAGTTGCGGGCCGTCCGCTTCGCCATGGAGGCGAAGACCTTCTCGACCGCCGCGATGCAGTCGTCCTGCGTGACGAGGCCGTCGATGGCGCTCTCGGGTACGATGATCATCCTGCCTGCGCCCCCGGTTCCGAGACGGGGGCGCCCGAAAAGGGCGCCCCGGTTGCCGTCACAGGCTCAGTACGCCTTGCCCCGGGCCGAGACCGGCCAGAGCGCCTCCACCTTGCCGTTGCGGACGCCGACATACCAGTCGTGGACATTGCAGGTCGGGTCGCAGTGGCCGGGGACGAGGCGCAGCTTGTCGTTGATCTTCAGCTTGCCCTGGGGATCGTCGATCACCCCATGCTCGTCGGTGCACTTGATATAGGTGACGTCGTCGCGCCCGTAGACGACGGGCAGGCCGGAATCCACCGACTGCGCCTTCAGCCCGGCATCGCAGATCGCCTTGTCGGGCTTGGCGTGGCTCATGACGCTGGTGAGGAGGAACAGGGCGTTCCTCCATTCGCCCGCGTCGAGGCGCTTCCCGTCCCGGTCGCGGACCCGGCCGTAATCGGCGTCCATGAAGGCGTAGCTGCCGCATTGCAGCTCGTTGTAGAGGCCCGAGGCACTCTCGAAATAGTAGCTGCCGGTGCCGCCGCCGCTCACCAGCTCCGGCTCCAGCCCCTCGCCCTTGAGCGCCTCGACGGCGTCCCGGACCTGGGCGAAGGAGCTGTCGAGCTTGGCGCGGCGCTCCTCGTACCCGTCGATGTGCTGCATCGCGCCCTGGTAGGCCTGGAGGCCGGCGAAGCGCAGGTTCGGGGCCGCGTCCACGGCCTTGGCGATGGCGACGACCTCCGGCGTGGTCTTCACCCCGCAGCGCCCGGCGCCGCAATCGATCTCCACGAAGCAGTCGAGCTGCGTGCCGTGCCGCTGCGCCGCCGCCGACAGCTCGGCGACGTTGGTGACGTCGTCGAGGCAGACGATGATCCGGGCGCCGTAGCGCGGCAGGCGGGCCAGCCGGTCGATCTTGGCCGGGTCGCGCACCTCGTTCGAGATGAGGATGTCCTTGATGCCGCCCCGGGCGAAGACCTCCGCCTCCGAGACCTTCTGGCAGCAGACGCCGCAGGCGCCGCCCAGCTCCTGCTGAAGCTTCAGGACATCGACGGACTTGTGCATCTTGCCGTGGGCGCGGTGGCGCATGCCGTTCGCCCTGGCGAACTCGCCCATCTTGCGGATGTTGGCTTCGAGGGCGTCGAGGTCGAGGATCAGACAGGGCGTCTGGATCTCGTCCTCGCGCATGCCGGGCAGAGCGGGGACGTCGTAGCCGACTTCGAGCTCGGGAATCCGGGCCTCGGTATGCATCGCGTTCGTTCCTTCCACTGCCGTGGCGCCACCGGGAGCGCCGGTCCTCCGGCGAGGCCCGCGCCCGCGCCGCCGGGTCACTCCCCGCCTCGCGGGTGGAGAGGATAACCGGGAGCCGCTGTCGGACAAAATGCATTATGCGCCTTCCGGCCATCGGAGGCGACATCCGGGCCGGGGCGTTGCCCCCGCCGGCGGTGGGACGGGCCCTCGCGGGCCGCGCCCCACCGCCTCCGCCTGGGGGCGGTCTTCCGGTGCGACGGCCGGAGCGCCTCAGGCGGCGCGGACGGTGGCGAGGAAGCCCGATACCTCGGCGCCGAGTTGCTCGGACTGGCGCGACAGGTCCGAGGCCGCGGCCAGGACCTGCGACGAGGCGGTCCCGGTCTCGCCGGCGGCCCGCGTGACGCCGCCGATGCTCTCCGTGACGGATTGCGTGCCCTGCGCCGCCTGCGTGACGTTGCGGACGATCTCCTGGGTCGCCGCCCCCTGCTCCTCCATCGCCGCGGCCACGCTGACGGAGATTCCCCGCAGTTCGGCGATGGTCGCGCTGATGGCCTGGATGGCCGCGACGGCCTCCCGGGTCTCGCCCTGGATGGCGTCGATCTGGGCGGAGATCGTGCCCGTCGCCCGCGCCGTCTGGGAGGCCAGCTCCTTGACCTCCCCGGCCACCACGGCGAAGCCCCGGCCGGCCTCGCCGGCCCGGGCGGCCTCGATGGTCGCGTTGAGGGCCAGCAGGTTGGTCTGCGCGGCGATCCCGGAGATCAGGCCGACCACCGCCCCGATCTTGTCGGCCCCCTCGGCGAGGCCGCGGATGATCGTGGTCGATTGGGCGGCGTCGGTGGCGGCCCGGTCGGCCATGGCGCTGGAGCGGGCGACCTGCATGGCGATCTCGCCGATCGAGGCGGCCATCTCCTCGCTCGCCGCGGCGACGGTCTGAACGTTGCTGGAGGTCTGTTCGGCGGCCGAGGCGACGCTCACGGACTGGCCCGCCGTCTGCTCGGCGATGCCGGCCATCGCCCGGGCGGTGCCCTCCATCTCCGTCGCGGCCGAGGACAGGCCGTGGGTCAACTGCGTGACCTGCGCCTGGAACGCCCGGGTGGCGTCGTCGAGCACCGTGGCCCGGCGCATCTTGGCGGTGTTCTCGGTGGCGGCCGTGGCATCCGCCTCCCGCTTGGCGATCAGGGCCTCCTTGAAGACCTGGACGGCCTTGGCCATGGCCCCGATCTCATCGCCCCGGGATGCCCCGGTGACCGGCGCGGCGAGATCCCCCGCGGCGAGGCGGCTCATCGTCCCCGTCATGGTCGCGAGGGGGCGGACGATCTGCGCCAGGACCGTGAAGATGCCGTAGGCGATCGACGCCGCCGCCAGAGCGAGGAGGCCCAAGAGCGCGAGGCGGGACCAACTCGAGACGGCCTCGGACCGCTGGAACTCGGCCTCGGCCTCGCGGACCTGCAGGGCGCTCAGCTTGCCGAGGGCCGCGTTGGTCGCCTGCATGCGGGCCAGCAGGTCCTGATGGGTGGTCTCGAATTCGCCCTTGCCCCCGGCGAGGCGGCCGAGGATCTCGCCCGCGCTGGCGTTGGTCTGCTCCATCCGGGCCGCGAACTCGGCGGCCAGGACTTTCTCCTCCGGCGTCAGATAGGTCGCCTGATAGTCCGACCACTGCGTCGCGACCGCCCCGAGATCAGCCTCGATCCGCGCCTTCGCCTGGGCCGCATCGATCTTGTTGCCCCTCAGCTTTCGCGAGACATCGATCAGGTCTTCATAGGCTTCGCGGATGAGGCCGAACTGTCGAAGGCAGATGACGCGGTCGTTGAACACGCTCTTGAAGCTCTCGTGGTTCCAATGCAACGCGAAGTTGCCCATGGCTGCGGAACCCAACAGAAGAAGGCCCATCACGGAAAGAAGCGCGATGAGCCTGAATTTGATCGTAATTTGCATTTTTTATTCTTTCTGATATGAAATACTTAGCCGCTTCCGGGCGGAAGGTCGACTTCCGACAAGCCGCGGAAACTAAAAATTTTGGTAGCAACGACGATTTAAATAACAGTTTATATTGCTTTGCTGCGACAATATACACAAGGACGGCCTGAATCACGGGGCCGTGAGCCGCCCTGCAGCAATCGTCGCGGCGATCACCGGGGCCGGGCCGATCCCCGCAGGGTGAGGGCGGGGTACCGGTTCACGTCCTTGTAGAGGAGGTAGCGGAAGGAGCCCGGGCCGCCCGCGTAGCAGGCCTGCGGGCAGAAGGCCCTAAGCCACATGAAGTCCCCCGCCTCGACTTCGACCCAGTCCCGGTTGAGGCGGTAGACGGCCTTCCCTTCGAGCACGAACAGACCGTGCTCCATCACATGGGTTTCCTCGAAGGGGATCGTCGCCCCGGGCCGGAGGGTGACGATGTTGACGTGCATGTCGTGGCGCAGGTCCTCGGGGGAGACGAAGCGCGTCGTGGCCCAGGCGCCGTCGGTCCCGGGCATGGCCGTCGGCGCGATGCTCGCTTCGTGCGTGACGAAGGCGTCCGGCACGGGGAGGCCCGGGGCGGGCTCGTAGGCTTTCCGGACCCAGTGGAAGCGGGCCGGCTCCCCGGCGCGGTTGTGCAGGCTCCAGGCGGCGCCGGGGGGAAGGTAGGCGTAGCTGCCGGGACGCAGGGCATGGCTGCGGCCCTCCAGGGTCAGGTCCGGCGTGCCGCCGACGACGAAGAGGACCCCTTCCGCCGCCGGATCGGGTTCCGGGTCGTCGCTTCCACCGCCGGGGGCGACCTCCATGAGCGACTGGGCGAAGGTCTCGGCGAAGCCCGACAGGGGGCGGGCCAGGATCCAGGCCCGGGTCCCCGCCCAGCCCGGCAGGAGGCTCGTGACGATGTCGCTCATCACGGCCCGGGGGATCACGGCGTAGGCCTCGGTGAACACTGCGCGGCCGGTCATGAGGCTCGTCTGCCCGGGAAGTCCCCCGCAGGCGGGATGGTAGGGCGATGCAGTCATGGATGTCCTCTGCCGGTCCGGATGAGAGAGGGGCCGCCGTGGTCCGGACCCGGTCGGAGGGCGCGGCCCTTCGCCCGTGCCCGGCAAGCCCCGTGCCCGGGACGATCCGTCCCAGGCCACCGGATACCGGATTTTCCGATGTCCCGCCCTTTGCGCCAAGTCCCGCCCTTTGCGCCAAGTCCGGCCCTTTGCGCCAAGTCCCGCCCTCCGCGCCAAGCCTGAGGACCGGCCCGTTCGCGGCGGACTGCCGCGGCAAGACGAGCGATCTCTTGATCGGACTTTTCGTAGATATTCCGAAGGACAGCGGAAAAGATTGTCGCCGGCATCGCCCGGAGGAAGGCTCATCGACAGAATCGTCGCCCCACGCCGACGAACGTCACGGTCTGTAATTCTGTGCGTTGACGTGTCACTGGCCAAGCCGTACCCGGCGGCCGGCCTCCTGCATGGGTGATCGTGCGGTGGAACGGGAAGCGGAGACGATGATGGACAGGGTGCGGGCGGGCGACCTCGACGTGGCGGAGACGCTCCACCGGTTCGTGAACGAGGAGGCGCTCCCCGGGACGGGAATCTCTCCCGACGTCTTCTGGGGCGGCCTGAGCGCCATCGTCCGCGACCTGACCCCCCGCAACCGCGCCCTGCTCGCGAAGCGCGACGCCATCCAGCAGAAGCTCGACGCGTGGCACCGGGAGCGCGCCGGCCGGCCGATCGACCCCGTCGCCTACGAGTCGTTCCTGCGGGAGATCGGCTACCTGCTGCCCGATCCGGGCGCGGTGACGGTCTCCACCCAGAACGTGGACGACGAGATCGCCCTCATCGCCGGGCCCCAACTCGTGGTGCCGGTCTCGAACGCCCGCTACGCCCTCAATGCCGCCAACGCCCGCTGGGGCTCGCTCTACGACGCCCTCTACGGCACGGATGCCGTGTCCGAGGAGGGCGGGGCGATCCGCGGCGGCGGCTACAACCGCACCCGGGGCGCCCGGGTGGTGACCCGTGCCCGCTCCACCCTCGACCGCTTCGTGCCCCTGGCGGGCGGGCGCCACGCCGACGTCGTCACCTACGCGGTGGAGGACGGCGCCCTGGTCGGCAACATGAACACCGGCGAGACCCTGCCCCTGGCCCGCCCGGAAGCCTTCGCGGGCTATCGCGGCCGGGCCAGCAGCCCGTCGGCCCTGCTCCTGCGCCATCACGGGTTGCATATCGAGATCGTCCTGGACCGGACGCACCGGATCGGCCGGTTCGACGCGTCGGGCGTGGCCGACATCCTGCTCGAATCCGCGGTCTCGACGATCATGGACCTGGAGGATTCGGTCGCGACCGTGGATGCGGAGGACAAGGTCGGCGTCTACCGCAACTGGCTCGGGCTGATGAGCGGCCGGCTCACGGCCTCCTTCGACAAGGACGGCCGCACGCAGGAGCGGCGCCTGAACCCCGACCGGCACTACATCGCGCCCCGGGGCGGTGAGGTGACGGTGCCCGGCCGCTCGCTGATGCTGGTGCGCAACGTCGGCCACCACATGGATACCGACGCGATCCTCGATGCCGAGGGCCGGGAGATCCCGGAGGGGATGCTCGACGCCGCCGTGACGGCGATGATCGCGATCCACGACCTGAAGGGCGATACGGGCTTCCGCAACAGCCGGAAGGGCTCGGTCTACATCGTCAAGCCGAAGATGCACGGGCCGGAGGAGGTCGCCTTCGCGGTGGAGCTGTTCGGCCGGGTCGAGGCGATGCTCGGGCTCGAACCCAACACCCTCAAGATGGGCATCATGGACGAGGAGCGCCGCACGACGGTGAACCTCGCCGCCTGCATCAAGGAGGCCGCCGAGCGGGTGGTGTTCATCAACACCGGCTTCCTCGACCGCACGGGCGACGAGATCCATACCTCGATGGAAGCGGGCCCGGTCATCCGCAAGAACGAGATGAAGGCCACCGCCTGGATCAAGGGCTACGAGGAGAACAACGTCGATGTGGGCCTCGCCTGCGGCCTCCTCGGCCGGGCCCAGATCGGCAAGGGCATGTGGGCGGCCCCCGACGCCATGTCCGAGATGCTGATGCAGAAGGGCGCCCATCCCCGAGCCGGGGCGAGCACGGCCTGGGTGCCCTCGCCCACCGCCGCGACCCTGCACGCCCTGCACTATCACGAGGTCGACGTCGCCGCCCGCCAGGCGGAACTGGCCCGTCGGCCCCGCTCGGCCCTGGACGAGATCCTGCAGATCCCCCTCGCCCGGTCGAACTTCGCCCCCGACGACGTGCAGCAGGAGATCGACAACAACGCCCAGAGCATCCTCGGCTACGTGGTGCGCTGGATCGACCAGGGGATCGGCTGCTCCAAGGTGCCTGACATGCACGAGGTCGGGCTGATGGAGGACCGCGCCACCCTGCGAATCTCGGCCCAGCACATCGCCAACTGGCTGCACCACGAGGTGGTGAGCGAGGCGCAGGTGCTGGAGACCCTGAAGCGGATGGCCAAGGTGGTCGACCGGCAGAATGCCGGAGATCCGCTCTACCGGGCGATGGCCCCCGGCTTCGACGGTCCCGCCTTCCAGGCAGCCTGCGACCTCGTCTTCAAGGGCCGGGTGCAGCCGAATGGCTACACGGAGTGGGTCCTGACCGCCCGCCGCCGGGAGGCGAAGGGCGCCGCCCGGACGTCCGCCGCCTGACACGGACGCGTCTCCCGCGGCCCGGGACCGCAGGAGACGCCCCGCTTTCCGCCCGACCGGGGCAGGTCGGAGACGTTCGGCCGACCGCATGGCCTGCGTCATCATGACCGTGCCGGCGGCCAAAGATCGCTCGCATGGGCGGGGTAGGTGCGGAGCTCGCATCGCCTCCGACTGCAGGCCCGTCATGCGGATTGTTCAAGCCATCATCGTGCCCGGTGTCCGGTCGTGAGCGGGGCCGACACCGTCGTCGATCGCCTCGACCGCCTCGCGCGGATCAGCGCCTACCCGTGGAAGCTGACCCGGCGCGTCTTCACCCCCCAGCACGCGGAAGCCGACGCCCTCGTCCTCGGCTGGATGGAGGAGGCCGGCCTGTCGGTCCGGCGCGATCCCGCCGGCAACCTGATCGGCCGGCTCGACGGACCGATCCCGGGCGGCCCGGCCATCGTGATCGGCGGGTCCGTCACCACGGGCGAGGATGCCGGCCCCTACGGCGGCACCCTCGGCGTGGTGATGGGCATCGCCGCCGTCGCGCGCGTGTTGAGGGAGGGACCTCGCCTTCGCCACGCAGTGGAGGTCGTCGCCTTCGCCGAGGATGCCGCGAACCGGTTCGGCCCCCGGCTCCTCGGCAGCAAGGCCGTGGTCGGCCGGTTCGATCCCGCCCTGCTCGACTTGGCCGACGACTACGACGTCACCCTCCGCCAGGCCCTGGACGCCTACGGTCTCGACGCCGACAAGGTCGAGACCGCGAGGCGTCTCCCGGATGAGATCCTCGCCTATCTCGAGGTCGCGGCCGAGGCCGGTCCCGTCCTGGAGCAATCGGCATCCCCGGTCGGAATCGTCCCCACGATGTCGGAAGCGTCGATGCTGCGGATCACCCTGACGGGAGCGGTCGGCAGCGCGACGACGATCCCGATGGCGGACAGGCGCGACGCCCTGGCCGGGACCGCCGAATGCATCCTCGCGGCCGAGCGCATCGGTGCCTCCCGCGAGGGGATCATGGTGACCGTCGTGCGCATCGCCGTCGACCCCGTGCCGGCCTTCGTAGTCACGGGGTCCGTGACGTTCGGCGTTCTCATCGGTTCCTCCGACGACGCCGCGCGCCGCGCCGTCGTACCGGACCTGACCGCGGCCTTCGAAGGGATCGCGGCGCGCCGCCGACTTGAGATCACCGTCGAAGAGGGCATCGACCCCGACGCGACCCGGTGCGATCCGGGGATCGTCGCCCTCTTCGAGCGCGCCGTCGCGGCCACGGGGCTTCCTGTGGCGCGGCTGGCCCAGGGCCTCTCGACCAACGCCTTCAACATGGCCGTCCTGGGGCCGATCGGATTGATGCTCGTGCGGTGCCGGGGTGCCGTCGGCTGGGGGCCGGCGGGGGTCGTGGACCCTGCCGATCTCGCGGCCGGATTGGACGTGCTGACCTCCGTCGTCGGCACACTGGCCGGCGGAACGGACGTTCCGTCTCCCGGCGGTCCGTGACGGCTTCGGTGAACGATGCCTGTTCCTGATACCGGAGCGTCAGCGTTCAGGGATCGCGTGCTGGCGATCTGCCTTCCCACGATGGAAATTCGGTCGGCTCTATTCGCTGATCTATCGGGCTGAAAGCGCGAACGTAGAGTCTGCAAGCGTCGCGGTGGGAAGGCTATACAACCCTGTCCACCCCGCAAGACATTTCAAGAAGCGCGAGGAAAGCGCATCGTTGAAGACGCCTGTTACCGCTGCGCCGGCATCAGGTTCGACCCGCCCTGGAACTGCTCGGCCCCGGACGTCGCACTCTCTCCGGACGCTTGTCCCCCGCCTGCGAGGGGGGTGATCGGCTGTGTCGGTCGCGTGCTGTTCGAGCAGAAACCCTGACAGATCGGCGCGACCAAGTCGGTGGGCGCGCAGACCGGCCTCATCTGTCCACCAACGCAGGCGCATTGGCATGAAGCCGATGCCGGGACGGGCGAGAGCGCCAAAGAAACGGCGAGCACCAACGAGCGCATTGCGACCTTCCCCGGCCCGGACGGGCATCGGTGGCTGATATCACATCGGACGATAAGGTCGGAACTGCGCGGGGCTGACGTCTTCCTGCCATGGCCACGCCAACGGGCTTCCCAGCATCAGCCGGGGGCTTGGTCCGCAGAGTTCAGGGCTGAAAGGTGGGCCCCAGGGCCGAAGCCCCGGGTTCTGTTTCTACGGCTGCCCAGCCGCAAGATGCTTACGCCGCGAGGCGGGCATCCATGACAACGTTATCGTTGGCATTTAGAGTTTTGGTCAGGTGCCCGGAACAGGGGTTGCCTGCGCCAGACCGGTCGAGTCCTTACCGAAAGCCGCATCTTATCCTGCCGAAACAGGGTAGAACTCGCGATCCCTTTACCGTCCAGTCGATCCTGTTTCGCCCCCAGCAGAAGCACCCTGGCAGCGTGCAACCCGCAACGCCGGGCGCTCGCTCTGTCCCCGTGCGGTATCCGGGGCAGGATGCTTCTGGTGGAGGCGCCGGGTACCGCCCCCGGGTCCTGAAACGTTATTATGAATCGGTCATCAACCTCGCAGACACCTTACATGTCGGGCGCCAATCGGTCCAGCGTCCCGGGGCGGGATCATAGGCCTTCTCCGCAACTCGCCCGGCCGCCGCCTCAGCGGGCTTTCTCGTGAAGGCCGTGGCCGGAAATGGACAACACGACGATCAGCGAGATGGCGTGGCCCATCAATTCGCCGTCCTGAAGGAGGAGGTCGCGGATCCGACAGCGGTCCCCAGCATCGCTTGGTCGCTGCATCGGGCGGCGTCCAGGTTGCTCCCGGGCGGGTGAAGCGCCGCACGCTCCCTTGTGCGGAGCCGGGACGGCTACGATCTTTGTGTCTCAGGTGGACTTCAGCTTCATGTCGCAGCTGCGATGGTCAGCTTCAGGCCTCTGTCGTCCGACGGAAAGGAATTGGGAGAGGCCAACGTGAGGATCAGGATAGAGCTGGCGTCTCTCATTCTCGTCGCTGGATGGATGACACCGACCACGGCTTTGGCCTGGGGTGCTCCGGGCTGCACCAACCTTCCCGAATACGAGCGAGCCCTCGGCGCCCTCCAGGGGATGACGAGCGCCTGCGACATGAGTGTCGAGCAGGCAAGCCGGATCGTCGCCGCCCGGGGCAATGTGCCCGGAGGTCTGTTCGGGAGCCTCCTGAGCGGCCCACCCAAGCCATTGCCCGAGGCAGTCCCTGTGTCGAGCTACCCCCTGAGGCAAGCGGTCCGGTTCCAACGCAAACCGGTGCATCAGCACGTCGCCCATCGCCATAGGGCCATCGTGCGCTGAGAGGGATCGCTTGTCCCTGGGCCGCGTCCTGGGCGGAGCTTCGGGCGAGGTATCCGGTTCTCGCATCGAACCTGGCCGAACAGCAGCCCGACTTGAAGCAGGTTCGGTGAACCGGGGGGCATAACTTCCGCGACCGCTAAGTCGTTGAAGTTATGGTGGGCGCGACAGGGATCGAACCTGTGACCCCTACCATGTCAAGGTAGTGCTCTCCCGCTGAGCTACGCGCCCGGGCCGGCTGCCGTTCGGTGCCGGTGGGCGGGGGCTATAGCCGCTGCCGCCGGGGGGCGCAAGCCGGATCTTCCCGTTCCCCGTTGCGAGCCAGTGGCAATGCCCCCTCGTATTGTGGAGGCCGGTCCTCTCCTGTAAGCCGCACCCCGGCGAAGCTGACCACCCGCCGGGTTTCTCCGGCGGCGCGCGGGGCCGTCCGCACAGTCCGGTGCCGGCGGGCGAGGATCCGGTTCCGGCGGGCTGAGACTCGGAGCATGCGTTTCCACATCGACTTCGATCACGGCGACCTGATCCGCGGCTGGATCGTGCCGGACAACCCCCTGGCCATCAGCCGCGTCGTCGTCTCGACTGGCGGCCGGCGCATCGCGGACGTGCCCGCCTCCATCGTCGACGAGAACTTCCGGCATTTCGGGTGGCACTCCACGGGCCAGTGCACCTTCAGCCTCACCGATGCGGAGGTGCCGGGCCTGTCCGGGCTGCCCGACCTCGAACTCTTCGACGCCGACACGAACGTCCGGATCTTCCGCCGCTCGCCGGACGACGGCCTGCTGCAGCAGCGCTTCCTGTTGGTCAACACGGGGATCGAGCCCGAAACCACCCTGCAGATGGCGCTCCATCCCTATTTCCGGCACAGCTATTTCGGCCTCCACCGGCTGACCGACGAGGTCCTGACGAGCATCCTGGGAAGCGAGGTGATGCCCTCGCTGTTCCTCTCGGGGGCGCTCATCGTTCCCCGCTACGAAAACTTTATGATGCCGGACATGATGCTCACCAGCATCCTGGTCCAGGATCCCTATGTCGAGATGGCGACCCGGATGCTCTGGCTGCGCGACCGGGCGGACGAGGCCGCCGACCCGGCGCGGCGGTGGCGGCTGGGTCCCCTCGCCGAGGCCGCGACCTTCGCCACGGACTACGACCTGACCGATCTGAAGAGCCTGAAGCGCTACTTCCGCATGCTGCCCGAAGCGGCTTACCGGCTGCTCTACAACCCGCTGATCCGCCAACTCGCCACCCGGATGCCCGAGGACCGGCTGTTCCCCGGGCACTCGATCGCCGCGATCGAGGTGATCTCCCGGGTCGGTATCGTCGGCCATCGCGAGCGGTTCGAGGCCTTCGCCTCGACCCTGTTCGACCGTCTGGGTCTCGACATCCCCCTTCCCGCGGCCCCGGCCCTGCCCGCCGACGCCCTGGCGCTGGCGGACCGGCTCCGGGCGGTCAAGGCGGTGCAGGAGATGCTGGTCTACGACATCGCCCTCACCGATGCCGTGAAGGACACGGTCGACAAGATCTGGAAGGCGTGAGATGGCGCCCGCGGCCTTCCCTCCCTCCGTTCAGGAGGGGCCCGACGGCCTGCGCCTTCCCGTCTCGGCCCTGCGCGGGCAATGGGTGGAGCTGCGCCTTTCCGACGATCCCACCGCCGAGGCCACGGGCTTCGCCCTCGCCTTCATCGGCCCCGACGGACGCCCCGGCACGCTCCTGCCGGAGGAGCCCCTCGGGGGCGGCGCCTATGCCTGGACGGGCCGGGTGCCCCCCGACGCGGTGGACCTGCGGGTGGCGACGCGCCTCGGCAGGCGGCCGGTGGGCCTGCGCGGCCTGCGCATCCGTCGCCTCGTCCGGCCGCTCCTCGTCCTGCGCGCCCTGCGCCGCTCGCCGGGCCTCGCGCTCACGGCGGTCAAATGGCGTCTGCGCGGCAAGAAGGTGCGGGCCCGGGGCTTCCTGGAGCGCGCCCTGAACGGCCGCCGGGAGACCGGCTACCGGAACTGGATCCGCGCCCACCGCCGCCGCGGGCCCGAACGGGCGGCCATCGCCGCCGAGATCGCCCACTGGCCCGACCCGCCCCTCGTCTCCGTGCTGATGCCGGTGCACGATCCGTCCCCGAAGGTCTTGCGCGCCGCCCTCGCCTCCCTGCGGGCGCAGATCTATCCCCACTGGGAACTCTGCGCCGTCGACGATGCCTCCACCGACCCCGCGGTGGGCCGCCTCCTCGCCCGCGCCGCCGCCTCCGAGCCGCGGTTCCGCGTGCTGCGCCGGGGGGAGAACGGGCACATCGCCCGCGCCACCAACGACGCCCTGGCCATGGCCGGGGGCGCGTGGTGCGCCTTGCTCGACCACGACGACGTGCTGGCGCCGGACGCCCTCTACGAGGTCGCCCGGGCGGCGCGGGAGGATCCCGACCTTGTCCTCGTCTACAGCGACGAGGACAAGATCGACGGGCTGGGCCACCGGTTCGAACCGCATTTCAAGGCGGATTTCGACCGGGAGCTCCTCTACGGCCAGAACTACATCAACCACCTCACGGCGATCCGCACCGATGCCCTGCGGGCGGCGGGGGGCCTGCGCCCGGGCTTCGAGGGCAGCCAGGATCACGACCTGCTCCTGCGGCTGACGGCGGGTCTCGATCCCGCGCGCATCCGGCACGTGCCGCGGGTGCTCTATCACTGGCGTGCGGCCGGGGGCTCCGGCACCTTCTCCGACCGGGCCCTCGAACGGACGGAGGCGGCCCGCCTGCGCGCCCTGCAGGAGGCCGCCGCCGCCGTGGGCGCCCGGGCCGAGCGCGGCCCGGAGGGCTTCGGCCGCCTCGTCTATCCCCTCCCCGCCCCGCCGCCGACGGTGTCGGTGATCATCCCGACCCGCGACCGGGCGGATCTGCTGGAGGTGACCCTGGATGGGCTCCTCCGCCGCACCGACTACCCCGCCATCGAGGTGGTGATCGTCGACAACGACAGCCGCGAGCCGGCAACGGCGGAACTCTTCGCCCGCCTCCGGGCGGATCCCCGGGTGCGGGTGGTGCCCGTCCCCGGCCCGTTCAACTTCTCGGACCTGTCGAACCGGGGTGCGGCGGCGGCGACGGGACCGGTGCTGCTCTTCCTCAACAACGACATCGAGGTCATCGAGCCGGACTGGCTCACCGAGATGGTGCGCCATGCCGTGCGGCCCGGGATCGGGGCGGTGGGCGCCAAGCTGCTCTACCCCGACCGGACGATCCAGCATGGCGGGATCGTGCTCGGCATCGACGGCGTCGCCGGCCACAGCCACCTCGGCATGCCCGATGCCGACCCCGGCTACTTCGCCCGGATGGTCATCGCCCACGAGGTCTCGGCGGTGACGGGGGCCTGCCTCGCCCTGCGCGCGGAGACCTTCGCCGCGGTCGGCGGGTTCGACGCGGAGGCCCTGAAAGTCGCCTTCAACGACGTGGACCTCTGCCTGAAGATCCGCGCCGCGGGCCACCGGATCATCTGGACGCCCTTCGCCAAGCTCATCCACCACGAATCGAAGAGCCGCGGGCCCGAGGATACCCCCGAGAAGAAGGCGCGCTTCGAGGCCGAGACCCGGGTGATGCTCGGGCGCTGGGGCGCGCAACTGCGGGCCGATCCCTATTACAACATCAACTTGTCCCGGAATTCGGCTCACTACCGTGTATGAGGCGGCGGCTCTCCCACGACGGCGCCGGCCGGGTTGCCGCGCCCGATGATCCGTCCGGCCGGGACGCGGAGGAAGCAGCCATGCTCACGAGGCGGGTGAAGACGTGGCTCCGGGCGTTGTTCGGGGCCCCGCGCCGGGGCAAGGGCGGTGTCGTCGGCCATGTCGACACCGCCTTCGAGACCTTCATCAGGGGCTGGGCCCTCGACACCGCCGACCCCGACCGGGCGGTCGCCCTGGAGGTCCACCACGGCGGCGCGGTGATCGCCCGGGGCGTCACGGACATCCCCCGGGACGACGTCGCCAAGGCGGGGCACGGGAAACTGCTGACCGGCTTCCGGCTGGACCTCTCCCCCGCGGTCCCGTTCCGGGACGGGGATACGATCGAGATCCGCGATGCCGCCACCGGCCGGCCGATCCTCGGGAGCCCGGTCCGGATCGACGTCAACCCGAGCGTCGCCCGGTTCCGCGACCGGCTGAAGACCCTGTCCCCCACGACGGCGGAGCGGTTCAAGCGCCGCCATCGCCGCCGGAACGCCCCCGGCGTCAGCATCGTGATGCCGGTCTACAATACGCCCGCGCCCTGGCTGGAACAGGCGATCGCCAGCGTGATCGGGCAATGGCACGAGGCGTGGGAGCTGATCTGCGTCGATGACGGCTCCACCGACCCCGGGACAGCCGGGGTCCTCGACCGTTTCGCGGCCCTGGACGAGCGCGTCAGGGTCCTCCGGCCGGGGGCCAACCGCGGCATCTCCGCGGCGACCAACCTCGGCATCGCGGAGGCGCGGTACGACCTCCTCGCCTTCATGGACCACGACGACATCCTCGAACCCTCCGCCCTCCATACCATGGCCGGGGTCTTCGCGGACGGCCGCGTCGACATCGCCTACAGCGACGAGGTCGTGACGGACGAGAACCCGGACCATTTCCTGGAATTCAGCGCCCGCCCCGCCTTCTCGCGGGACTACTACCTGTGCCACCCCTACTTCGTGCACCTGATCGTCTGCCGGACGGCGCTGGCCCGCGAGGTGGGCGGCCTGGACGAGGGCCTGTCCGTGTCGCAGGACGTGGATTTCGTGCTGCGGGCGCTGGAGCGGGCGAGGGCCGTCGCCCACGTGCCCCTGTTCCTCTACCGGTGGCGGACGCACCGGACGAGCACCGGCCACAGCAGGCGGGACGACGTCACCGCGAACACGATCCGGGCGCTGACGCGGTCCCTGTCCCGCCTCCAGCCGGGCTGCGCGGTGGCGCCGGGCCACAGCTACAACACCTACCGGGTGACGTGGCCGGACGTGCCGGGCAAGACCCTGATCGTCGTGCCCACCAAGAACGCCCTGTCCTTCCTCAAGACGACGGTCGAGTCCATCGAGCGGCACACGGACCGGCGCGACTACGAGCTCGTCATCGTCGATCACGAGTCCGACGATCCGGCGACGCGGCGCTACCTCGCGGGCCTCGGGGACCGGGCCCGCATCCTCCCCTATGGCGGGGCGTTCAACTTCGCCCGCATGAACAACGAGGCGGTCCGCAGGGCCGGGGCGGATTGCCCCTTTGTGCTGTTCCTCAACAACGACGTCGAGATCCTCTCCGACGGATGGCTCGGCCGCCTCAGGTCCCTGGCCGGGCGGCCGGATGTCGGCGCCGTCGGGCCGATGCTGGTCTATGCCAACGACCTCGTCCAGCACGCCGGCGTGATCCTTGGCTTCAACGGGATGGCGGAGCACGCCTTCAAGCTGGTGCCGGCCTACCATGACGGGGCGCGCAACCCCGGCTTCAACGGCGCCCTGACCGCGACCCGGGACGTCTCGGCCGTGACCGCGGCCTGCCTGATGATGCGCCGGGCCGTCTTCGACGAGGTGGACGGGTTCGACGAGGCCCTGAAGATCGGCTTCAACGACACCGACCTCTGCCTGCGGGTCCGGGACCACGGCTACCGCGTGCTCTACGACGGCGACGTGGTGATCCGGCACTACGAGTCGGCCACCCGCAACGCCGCCGAGGCGCTTTTGAAACATCCCGAGGACACCGCGGCGTTCAAGGCCCGGTGGAAAGCGGCCATCGACGGCGGCGATCCGTTCTACAATCCGCTGTTTTCCCCCGAGGGGACGGACCACGTGTTGCGGCGCAACCGGGCCGTGCCCCGGCAGCTGGCGCCGCGCGTGATGGACACCGGGTCCGGCCGCGCCGAATCTCCCGCATTCCGGAGCCCCTGACGAGATCCGGAAAAAGCTTGGCGGGATCTGACGGAATCGTGTCCGTCCGAGCACATTGTCGCGCTCCGCAGCACCCCAAGGGCGGGGCGTAGCAGAGCGGGGCGGCTATGCTTTCAATGATGGTTGCAGTGCGGCCGGACATGGCTCAAGAGGCAGTCCCGGTCGGAATCGCAACGGGCGACGAGGGCGGCAGCCGGCGAATGAGCGTGAATACATCCATCTCGAACAGCTCCGGTCTCGAACGTGACGCCCAGCGGGCGATGGGTGACCACAAGGTGGCGCCCAGCGAGATCGCCATGGGCGTCGTCATCGGGCGTGCCTCCGAGTATTTCGACTTCTTCGTCTTCGGCATCGCTTGCGTGCTGGTGTTCCCGAAGGTGTTCTTCCCCTTCGTCGACGCGCAGACGGGCACCCTCTACGCCTTCGGCATCTTCGCCCTCGCCTTCGTGGCCCGGCCCTTCGGCACGGCCCTCTTCATGGCGATCGACCGGCGGCACGGGCGGGGCGTCAAGCTGACGACGGCCCTGTTCCTCCTCGGCGGCTCCACCGCGGCGATCAGCTTCCTGCCGCGCTACGAGTCGATCGGCATCTCCTCCGTCTACCTGCTGGCGGCGCTGCGGGTGATGCAGGGTCTGGCGCTCGGCGGCGCGTGGGACGGTCTCGCCTCCCTGCTGGCCCTGAACGCCCCGAAGGACCGGCGCGGCTGGTACGCCATGATCCCGCAGCTCGGCGCGCCGATTGGCTTTATGGTGGCGAGCGCCCTTTTCTCCTTTTTCATCGTCAACCTGTCGCCGGACGACTTCATTGACTGGGGCTGGCGCTTCCCGTTCTACTGCGCCTTCACGATCAACGTCGTGGCGCTCTTCGCCCGCCTGCGCCTCGTGGCGACGGACGAGTTCGTGCGGATGATGGATTCCGACCGGCTGAGCCCGGTGCCGCTGCTGGACCTGTTCCGGCACCACACCCGGGAGGTGCTGCTCGGCGCCTTCGTGCCGCTCGCCGCCTTCGCCCTGTTCCACCTCGTCACGATCTTCCCGATCGCGTGGCTCGCCCTGAACAACACCGACCGGTCGCCGGGCGAGTTCCTGATGGTGCAGTTCTCGGGCGCGATCATCTGCGCGGGCGCGGTGGCGGCCTCGGGCCTCATCGCCGACCAGATCGGCCGGCGCTCGGCCCTGATCATGAGCTCGAGCCTGATCGCCCTCTTCGCCCTCGGCTCGATCCTGGCACCGCTCCTGTTCGGCGAGAGCGCCATCGGCCAGACCGTCTACGTGACCACCGGCTTCATGCTCCTCGGCCTCGCCTACGGGCAGTCCTCCGGGGCGGTCACCGCCCGGCTCGGCAAGCGCTACCGCTACACCGGCGCGGCGATGACCTCGGACTTCGCGTGGCTTTTCGGTGCGGGTTTCGCGCCGCTCGTCGCCCTCTACCTGTCGGTGCAGTTCGGCCTCGCCATCGTCGGGGTCTACCTGCTGTCGGGCGCGGTCTGCTCCCTGGCCGCCTTGTTCATCGACCGGTCCGAGATGCGACAGATGTGAGGGCCGGCCGCGCGGGGAGCGCGGCCGATCTTTGACGATCAGTGACGGGCCGGGCCTGCCGGCCTGCGACGCCGCGCCTGCGGCACGGGATGACGAGACGAGAGCAGTGAGTTCTTCGACCCTTCGACCGGACCGGATTTCGGCCGCTGGCCGGCCCCGCGGCGCGCTGCGCCGCCTCGCGCCGGTCCTTGCCCTGCCGCCGCTCATGAGCCTCCTCGGCGGCTGCAACCTCGTCGTGATGCATCCCGCCGGCTTCGTCGCGGAGCAGCAGCGCAACCTCGTGCTCGCCTCGACGGGCCTGATGCTGCTGATCATCGTGCCGGTGATCGTCTGCACGCTGTTCTTCGCGTGGCACTTCCGCGCCACCAACGAGAAGGCGATCTACGACCCGGAATGGCACCACTCGACCCAGCTCGAGGTGCTGATCTGGACCGCGCCGCTGCTCATCATCATCGCGCTGGGCGCCCTGACCTGGATCGGCACCCATACCCTGGACCCGTTCCGGCCGCTGACGCGCCTCGACGCCAAGCGCCCGCTGCCGGCCGGCGTCGAGCCGCTTCAGGTCGAGGCGATCGCCATGGATTGGAAGTGGCTGTTCCTCTACCCGCAATACGGGATCGCCACGGTGAACGACCTTGCCGTGCCGGTGGATCGGCCGGTGACCTTCAAGATCACCGCCACGGACGTCATGAACACGTTCTACGTGCCGACCCTGGCGGGCATGATCTACGCCATGCCGGGGATGGAGACGAAGCTCCACGCGGTGGTCAACCGCTCGACCGACTCGGAGGGCCGCTCCGCCCACTACAGCGGGGCGGGCTTCTCCAACATGTTCTTCAAGTTCCGCGGCGTCGCGGACAAGGATTTCGACGCCTGGGTGGCCAAGGCCAAGGCGGAGGGTTCGGACCTGAACCAGGACGCTTACCTGAAGCTCAGCGAGCCCACCGAGTCCGAGCCGGCGCGGTACTTCAAGTCCTATGCCCAGGGGCTCTACGACAAGATCATCGGCCTCTGCACCCGGCCGGGCCAGATGTGCGTGTCGGAGATGATGGCGATCGACGCCCGCGGCGGTCAGGGCGGCGCCGAGGGCGAGGAGAACTACAAGCGGCTGCAATACGACAACCACTTCGCCCGGGAAGGCCACGAGGCCCCCGGCGCGACGGGCCCGGCCTCGGGCACCGGCCCCCACGGGCAGACGCAGCCGGAAGGGATGAAACCGCGGCCGGACATGGGTAATCCTGATTCCCGTGGCGCGCGGCCCGAACAAGCTCAACCGCAGCCTGGAAGCGAGACGCCCAATGGCGGGCAGGTCGCTCCCAAGCAAATCAACGAGTGACGGCACCTCACCAGTGACGAAGTGAACCAGTGAGGCTGACCGGCGCGAGGATTACATCTCGGTAAGCGCGACGGTCGCCTTCGAACCTTCTCAACGGTCCGATCCAATGTTCGACAACGTCAATCTTCAGCAGCTGATCTTCGGTCGTTTCACGATCGACGAGATTCCCTATCACGAGCCGATCCTGGTCGGGACCTTCGTCGGCGTGGCGGTGGTCGGCCTCGCCGTGCTCGCCACGATCACCTATTTCCGGTTCTGGGGCCCCCTGTGGCGGGACTGGGTGACGTCGATCGACCACAAAAAGATCGGCATCATGTACTGCATCTTCGCGCTGATCATGCTGCTGCGCGGCTTCGCCGACGCGCTCATGATGCGCACGCAGCAGGCCATCGCCTTCGGCGACCAGCAGGGCTTCCTGCCGCCTCACCACTACGACCAGATCTTCACCGCCCACGGGATGATCATGATCTTCTTCGTGGCGATGCCGTTCGTCACGGGGCTCATGAACTTCGCCGTGCCGCTGCAGATCGGCGCCCGCGACGTGGCCTTCCCGTTCCTGAACAACTTCAGCTTCTGGATGACCGTGTCCGGCGGCATGCTGGTGATGGTCTCGCTGTTCGTGGGTGAGTTCTCCCGGGCGACCTGGCTCGCCTACCCGCCCCTGTCCGGGGCGGCCATGAGCCCCGGCGTCGGCGTGGACTACTACATCTGGGCGCTGCAGATCGCCGGTATCGGCACGACGCTCTCGGGCATCAACCTGATCGCGACCATCGTGAAGATGCGCGCTCCGGGCCTGAGCATGATGAAGCTGCCGATCTTCGTGTGGTCGTCGCTCTGCACGAACATCCTGATCGTCGCCGCCTTCCCGATCCTCACCGCCGTGCTCGTGCTCCTGTCCCTCGACCGCTACCTCGGGATGCACTTCTTCACGAACGACCTCGGCGGCAACTCGATGTTGTACTTCAACCTCATCTGGATTTGGGGTCACCCGGAAGTCTACATCCTGATCCTGCCGGCCTTCGGCGTGTTCTCGGAGGTCACCTCGACCTTCTGCGGCAAGCGGCTGTTCGGCTATACCTCGATGGTCTACGCGCTGGTGGTCATCACCATCCTCGCCTACCTCGTGTGGCTGCACCACTTCTTCACCATGGGCTCGGGCGCCGACGTGAACTCGTTCTTCGGGATCACGACGATGATCATCTCGATCCCGACCGGGGCGAAGATCTTCAACTGGATGTTCACGATGTACCGTGGCCGCATCCGTTTCGAGGTGCCGATGATGTGGGTGGTGGCGTTCATCGTCACCTTCGTCATCGGTGGCATGACGGGCGTGCTGCTGGCCGTGCCCCCGGCGGACTTCGTGCTGCACAACTCGCTGTTCCTGATCGCCCACTTCCACAACGTGATCATCGGCGGCGTGCTGTTCGGCATGTTCGCGGGCGTCACCTTCTGGTTCCCGAAGGCGTTCGGCTTCAAGCTGGACGAGTTCTGGGGGAAGATGGCCCTCTACCTCTGGGTGTCGGGCTTCTACCTCGCCTTCATGCCGCTCTACGTGCTCGGCCTGATGGGCGTGACCCGCCGGATGCAGCATTTCGACGACCCGTCCCTGCAGCCGTGGTTCATCGCGGCGGCCTTGGGCGCCCTGCTCATCGCGGGCGGCATCGGCAGCCAGATCATCATGTTCGTGGTGTCGATCCGCCGCCGCGAGGAGCTGCGCGACCTGACCGGCGACCCGTGGGGTGGCCGGACGCTCGAATGGTCGACCTCGTCGCCGCCGCCGGACTACAACTTCGCCTTCACGCCGGTGGTGCATGATTCCGACGCGTGGTGGGACATGAAGGCCCGCGGCTTCAGCCGGCCGATGACCGGCTACAAGCCGATCCACATGCCCAAGAACACGGCGACCGGGGCGATCCTGGCGGCGCTCAGCTTCATCCTGGGCTTCGCGATGGTCTGGTACATCTGGTGGCTCGCGGCCCTGTCGTTCGTCGCCATCATCGGCACGGCCATCTTCCACACCTTCAACTACGACCGCGAGTACTACATCCCCGCCGAGACGGTCTCGCGGGAAGAGGCGAAGCGGACGCGCGAACTGGAGCTGGCGTGATCCGATGATGCACACTGACACCGCACCGCCCGGGACGGCTGCGCCGGTCTACTTCGTCACCGACGAGGAGGGCCACCACAGCGAAGGCTCGACGATGCTCGGGTTCTGGCTGTACCTGATGAGCGACTGCCTCATCTTCGCGACCCTGTTCGCGACGTATGGGGTGCTCGGGCGCAACTACGCGGCGGGGCCTTCCCAGAAGGACCTGTTCGACCTCTCCGGCATCGCGGTGAACACCGCGATGCTGCTGTTCTCGTCCATCACCTACGGCTTCGCCATGCTGGAGATGGACAAGGACAACCGGCGTGGGACGCAGATGTGGCTGGCCATCACCGGCCTGTTCGGCATCGCGTTCGTCGCGCTGGAGATCCGGGAGTTCGTCCACCTGTTCCACGAGGGTGCCCCCCCGTGGCGCAGCGCCTTCCTCTCCTCGTTCTACACCCTCGTCGGCACCCACGGGCTGCACGTCTCGTTCGGCATCCTGTGGCTCGGGACCCTGATGGTCCAGGTGCGCCAGCACGGGCTCATCGCCGCCAACCGGCGCCGGCTGATGTGCCTGTCCATGTTCTGGCACTTCCTCGACCTGGTCTGGATCGGGGTGTTCACCGTCGTCTACCTGATAGGAGTGCTCGAATGAGCGCGGACACAGCCCACGCTCACGGGTCTCACGACCACGTCCATACCGAGGGCGGCCATGGCAGCGTGAAGGCCTACGTCACGGGCTTCGTGCTGTCGGTGATCCTGACGGTGATCCCCTTCTGGCTGGTCATGGGCAACACCCTCGACAACAGCCTCGTGACGACCCTGGTCATCCTCGTGCTTGGCGGCGTGCAGATGGTGGTGCACATCGTCTACTTCCTGCACATGAGCACGAAGTCCGAGGGCGGCTGGACCTTCATGGCGCTGATCTTCACGATCACGCTGGTCGCCATCATGCTCTCGGGTTCGGTGTGGGTGATGTACCACATGAACCGGAACATGATGCCGATGTCCGGCCACGACATGACGAACCAGATGCGGTGACGGGTCCGTCCGTCACCCCGGGTCATCCGGTGCCGAACGCATCTCTCCCCCTCGACCTCATCCCGAGGTGCCCGCGCCTGCGGGCCTCGAAGGAGGCCTCCAGGGATCGCGGAGCCTTCCGGAGCTTTCCTTCGGGGCGGCTTCGCAGCCCCTCAGGATGAGGAAGAAGGTGGGAACAGGGGTGGCGGATACTCGCACCGATCCTCGCTCCGCCGCCTCCTCGCGTACGCCGCTCCGCCGGATCGTCTTCGGCCTCGGGGCGGCGTTCGTGTTCCTGGTCCTGCTCGGCCTGGGGACGTGGCAGGTGCAGCGCCGGGCCTGGAAGCTCGACCTGATCGCCCGCACGGACGCCAGGGTCCACGCCGCCCCGGTGGAGGCCCCAGGCCCCGCCGCGTGGCCCGGCATCGGCCCGGACGATGCCTACCGCCATGTCCGGCTGTCAGGGCAGTTCCTGAACGGCCGGGAGACCCTGGTCCAGGCGCTGACCGAGTACGGCGCCGGCTTCTGGGTGCTGACGCCCCTGCGCCGGTCCGACGGCACCCTGGTCCTCGTGAACCGCGGCTTCGTGCCGGGAAGCCGGAGGGATCCGGCGAGCCGGGAGGCGGGGCAGGTCGCCGGCCCGGTTTCGGTCACGGGACTTCTGCGCCTGACCGAGCCCGGCGGCGCCTTCTTGCGGGCGAACGACCCGGCCCAAGGCCGGTGGTATTCCCGGGACGTCGCGGCCATCGCCGCCGCGCGGGGCCTGTCGGACATCGCGCCGTACTTCGTGGATGCCGACGCAACCCCCAATCCCGGCGGCCTTCCCATCGGCGGGCTGACGGTGATCTCCTTCCCCAACAACCATTTGGTCTACGCGATCACGTGGTACGGGCTGGCGGCGATGCTCGGCGGCTTCTTCGTCTACCGGCGGTTCGGCCGGCGCGGCGACTCGTCTTTCGGGGAGTAGCCCGCGCCCCGACGGCAGCTATAATGGCCTGACAAGAACCGAGACGAGTCACGCCATGACCTCCCGCATCCCCGATTTCGCCGCGATGCCGTTCGCCGGACAGCCGCTGGCCGTCGCGGCGCCTGCGCCCGGCGAGCCGTGGATGACGCCGGAAGGCATCCCGGTGAAGGGCCATTACGGGCCGCAGGACCGGGAGGGCATCGAGTTCCTGAACACCTGGCCCGGCCTCGCGCCGTTCCTGCGGGGGCCCTACCCCACCATGTACGTCACCCAGCCCTGGACGATCCGGCAATATGCCGGCTTCTCCACGGCCGAGGATTCGAACGCCTTCTACCGGCGCAACCTCGCGGCGGGGCAGAAGGGCCTGTCCGTCGCCTTCGACCTCGCCACCCACCGGGGCTACGATTCCGACCATCCCCGCGTCTCGGGGGATGTCGGCATGGCGGGCGTGGCGATCGATTCGATCTACGACATGCGCACGCTCTTCTCCGGCATCCCGCTGGACGAGATGACCGTGTCGATGACGATGAATGGCGCGGTGCTACCGATCCTCGCCCTCTACATCGTCGCCGCCGAGGAGCAGGGCGTGCCGCCGTCCAAGCTCGCCGGCACGATCCAGAACGATATTCTGAAGGAGTTCATGGTCCGCAACACCTACATCTATCCCCCGAGGGGATCGATGCGGATCATCTCCGATATTTTTGCTTATACTTCTAAAAATATGCCGAAGTTCAACTCGATCTCGATTTCCGGCTACCACATGCAGGAAGCCGGGGCGACGAACGATCTGGAACTCGCCTACACGCTGGCCGACGGCGTCGAGTACATCAAGGCGGGGCTGGCGGCCGGGCTGACCATCGACCAGTTCGCCCCGCGCCTGTCGTTCTTCTGGGCCATCTCGACCAACTTCTTCATGGAAGTCGCCAAGATGCGGGCGGCCCGCCTGATCTGGGCGAAGCTCGTGAAGGAATTCGATCCGAAATCCGACAAGTCGCTCGCCCTGCGCACCCATTCGCAGACGTCGGGCTGGTCGCTGACGGCCCAGGACGTGTTCACCAACGTCACCCGCACCAACATCGAGGCGATGGCGGCCACCCAGGGCGGCACCCAGTCGCTTCACACCAACGCGCTGGACGAGGCGCTGGCCCTGCCGACCGACTTCTCGGCCCGGATCGCCCGGAACACCCAGCTGTTCCTGCAGCAGGAAAGCGGCACCACCCGCATCGTGGATCCGTGGGGCGGCTCCTACTACGTCGAGAAGCTCACCGCCGACATGGTGGCCCGGGCCTGGGAGCACCTGCGCGAGGTCGATTCGCTGGGCGGCATGGCCAAGGCGATCGAGGCCGGCATCCCGAAGCTGCGCATCGAGGAGGCGGCGGCCCGCGCCCAGGCGCGCATCGATTCCGGCCGCCAGACCATCGTCGGCGTGAACAAGTATCGGGCCGACGACGAGATGGCCATCGAACTCCTGCGCGTCGACAACGGCAACGTCCGCCGGCTGCAGATCGACAAGCTGAAGCGCCTCCGCTCCGAGCGTAACGAGGCCGAGGTGACCACGCGCCTCGACGCCCTCACCCGGGCGGCGGAGGGCAGCGAGAACCTGCTCGAACTTGCCGTGGACGCGGCCCGGGCCAAGGCAACGGTAGGCGAGATCTCCGAGGCGCTGGAGAAGGCCTGGGGCCGCCACCGGGCGGAGATCCGCTCGATCTCCGGGGTGTACAAGCGCGAGGTGGGAACGATGTCGCCGGTGGTCGAGGAAGTCCGTGCCCTGGTCGAGGCCTTCGAGGAGGCGGATGGGCGCCGCCCCCGCATCCTCGTCGCCAAGATGGGCCAGGACGGGCACGACCGCGGCCAGAAGGTCATCGCCTCGGCCTTCGCCGACCTCGGCTTCGACGTGGATATCGGGCCGCTCTTCGCCACCCCGGCGGAGGCCGCCCGGCAGGCGGTGGAGAACGACGTGCACATCGTCGGCGTGTCGTCGCTCGCCGCCGGCCACCTGACCCTGGTGCCGGAGCTGAAGGCCGCGCTCACCGAGCAGGGCCGCGGCGACGTGATGATCGCCGTCGGCGGCGTCATCCCGCCGGGGGATCACGAGGCCCTGCGGGCCGCGGGCGCCTCGGCGATCTTCCCGCCGGGCACGGTGATCGCCGAGGCGGCGATCCACCTCATCCGTGAGTTGAACGCGCGCCTCGGCTACGAGACCCGGGCGGCGGCGGAGTAGGCGGCTCCTGACGGTCTTTTTCTTCTTTGCGAGCGTCAGCGAAGTAATTCAGGGCAGCGGGACGTTTCCGAACCGTGGCGGATCCCTGGATTGCTTCGCTGCGCTCGCAAAGACGGGGGTGGCCGCCGTCTTGCCCAGACAATGAGGATGAGGTCGTGGAGGGGACGGACGTCCCGCGGGCTCCTCAGTTTAGGGCCTGCGGATCGCTCTCCGTCAGGAAGGAGGCGACCTCGCGGAGGAACTGCATGCGGTTCTTCTCCATCATCACCGTGTGCGTGCCCTCGCCCAGTTCCACGAACCGCTTGTAGGGGGCGTGGGTCAGCTTCGCGAAGTATTCCTGGGCCTGATAGCTCGGCAGGTCGGCATCCCATTCCGCGTGGATGATGAGCACCGGCACGCGGATGTCGGCGGGGTCGTAGAGGGGCTTGCCCGCCTGCCAGTAGGCGTCCTTGTCGGCGACCGTGCCGTTGGGCGCGCGCAGGACCGGGGGTGACTGCTTCGCCCCGACCGCATCGGTGGGGAAGGTGGCATCCGCCCACTGGTCGAACCAGCCCGGCGGGATCAGGTCGGCCTTCTTGGCCTCCGGGACGCCGGTGAGCCACCGGGATTTCGCGCTGTCGCGGGTGACGCTGCGATAGGCGGGGAGTTTCCCCTCGCCCGACGCCATCAGCGAGGGCGTGCGCGACAGCCATTGCGGCGCGTAGAGCACGAGGCGGTTGACCGCATCGTTGTGGGTGCTCGTGTACAGGCCCATGGTCGAGGTGCCCCAGGACCAGCCCATCAGGTCGATTGTCTCGACACCCCGCCGCTTGCGGATGAAGTCCACCACCTGCCCGACCACCGCCGCCGCGTCGGCGGTGCGCATGAAGGGCGGGTTGTCGGCGGCCGGGGCGCTCATCTGCGCGGGGCGACCGGACAGGCCGTAGCCCGGAAGATCCACGAGGTAGACGTCGAAGCCCTTCCCGGCGAGGAAATCCATCGCCGACATCCCGTCGAGGGGTAGGTCGAAGGCCGTCGAGGCCGGGTAGGTCGATCCGTGCACGAAGAGCAGGATCCGCTCCGCCTGGAACTGATCCTGCCCGGCCGGGTGCTTGTTGCGGACGTAGATGTCGATACCTGCCTCTCCCTTCCAGGGCAGGCGGAACTCCTCCCGGTCGAGGCGCGGGGTCGGGGCGGCCGGGGCGGCGGTAGCCTTGTCTGCGGCGGCCAAGCCCGCCGTAGCCAAGCCCGCCGTGGCCAAACCCGCCGTGGCCATGCCTGCGGCGGCAAGGGTGCCGAACAGGCGGCGGCGCGGCATGCCCCGCCCGCCATCCTTGAATGAGTGGTCCATCGTGTTCCTCCCACCTGCCTCTTCCCGGGCAGGCGGCCGATGGAAACCGTTCCACGCCCACGATGCAAGTGGCGACCGCGTCGCCCATGGATGACGAAGGGCCATGCGATCGGCCGTGATCGTCGACCGTAACTATCTTACGAGCACTGCTCTCGGCCCTTAGTTCGGTCCGTTATCGCACTATTTTTCCGAAGAGATGCGATGACAAGTAATCTTTCAATTTTATTTGGCAGCCGGCTCATCTTAACCGGCGGTCAAGCCATGCGCCTGCAAGTCTGCGCCGGTTGACAACCGGGCCAGACCCCCATGCGCATCACCATCGGCCGCAAGCTCGCTGCGGTCATCGGTCTCCTTAGCCTCGTGGCCGTCGGCATCTCCGTCTTCGCCCTGCGCCAGCTCTCCGAGGAGCAGCGGCGGGCGGCCGAGGTCGAGGCCGCCTGGGGTGCGGGCCTCCAAGCCAGCACCCTGGCCAAGGCGATCGAGCACGCGGTGGTCCAGGCGACGGCCGTCTACACCGCCGACGACACCGCGGAGGCGAAGGCGCGCCTGTCCGCCCTGCAGGCGGCCCTGTCCGGTGTCGAGCAGGCGCGGCAGCCCTTCCTTGCCGCGGCGGAGGGCTTCCTGCCGGCGGACAAGATCCGCAAGATCGATCTGGCGGTGAAGGAGTTCGTCTCCTACCAGAACGACACGGCCGAACTCGGCCTGACGATCTCTCCGAAGGCCGCGCTGATCCAGGCCACCGATGAGGCAACGGTGCGCAACCGGGAGCGCATGGTCGTCGAGATCGATGCTGCCGGACGGCAGATCCTGGCCGAACTCGACGGGCAGCGGGAGGCCTCGGCGACGGGGCGTCGCCGGGCGATGGTCGCCCTGATCGCCGGACCTGCGGTGGCGGTGCTCGGCGGATTGGTGGTCGCCTTCCTGCTCGTGAGGCTGCAGATCCAGCGGCCCCTGAACCGCCTCGTCGGTGCCGTCTCGGAGCTCGCCGCCGGCCATCTCGACACGGCCATCGCCGGGACCCGGCAATCGGACGAGGTCGGCGCCATGGCCCGGGCCATCGCCGGGCTGCAGCGGACCCTGATCGAGAAGCGCCGCCTTGACGGGACGCTCGCGGAGCACGCCGCCCGGGACCTCGCCCGCGGCGAGCGCCTCGGCGGGGCCACCCTGGCCTTCGAGGAGCAGACCGGGACGGCCGTGGCCGATCTGGCCCGGTCGGCGGAGATCATGCAGCGCGCCGCCGACACCCTGTCCGAGACCGCCGCGGACACCACCGCCCGCACGGTGCGGGTGGCCGGGGCATCGGGCCAGTCCGCCCTGGCGGTCGACAGCATCGCGGGGGCGGCGGAGGAATTGTCCTGCTCCGCGCGGGAGATCGAGGATCAGGTCCGGCATGCGAGCGAGATCGCCGGCGCGGCCCTCGCCGAGACCGGCGGCCTGGAGGCGACGGTGGCGGACCTGTCGCGGGCGGCCGCCGAGATCGGCGGTGTCGTCGCCCTGATCCGCTCCGTGGCGGAGCGCACCAACCTCCTCGCCCTCAACGCCACCATCGAGGCGGCCCGGGCGGGGGCCGCGGGGCGCGGCTTCGCGGTGGTCGCCGCCGAGGTGAAGGACCTCGCGGGCCAGACGGCGAGCGCCACCGACCGCATCACCGGCCAGGTGGACGCGATCCGGACCGCCTCGGCGGGGACGGCGGGGGCGATCGGCTCCATCGGCCGGACCATCGTGCGCATGAGCGAGATCGCCGCCTCCGTGGCCGCCGCGGCGTCGCAGCAGGGGCATGCCAGCCAGGAGATCGCCCGGTCGATCACCTCGGCTGCGGAGGAGGCCCGCACGGTCTCCGAGAGCATCGAGGGCGTGCGCACCGCCGCATCGTCCAACGAGGCGCAGGCGGCCCATGTCCGCGCCACCGCCGCCCAGGTCGGCGCCGGGGCGCAGGACCTTCGAGCCTCCATCGAGACCTTCCTCGCAGCGGTGCACGCCGCCTGACCCGTGCCGGACGGCGAGATTTCCCGAGTCCCTTCCCCGGTATTCCTTCACCGGTATCCATAGGCGGTCGGTGCAGCCCGATCAGGCAAAGATACAGACAGTTCCTGCGACCGTTTGCAGCGGGGATCCACTTCTGTACGGCGGGGATCGACCTGGGTTTGACCGCTCTGAAGGCGTTCGAGCTGCTATTCCTCGCTATGGGACCGGTCGAAGAGACTTTATGACAGGAAATTTAGTGGCGGACGGACGATCCTGGCCTAGATGACGGTTTCATGACACTTTCGTGTCCAGCCGCGTCCTCCGATGTCGCCGAACGGCGATGCGGAAGGGGCTTTCTCGTCTGGGAACCACGCGACCGATGAACGTCCATGTGCAGCCGGACCACGGCCGGGAGGCCGAGCTGCTTCGGACCCGCCGCCTTTGCAAGATAGCGGCTTCGCCCCTCTCTTACGTGCGCGGATCGACGGCGCGCTTCTACGACTGGCTCGCGGAGGCTCCCCCGGGTGTCCTCCCGGAGGGACCGGCGGTCTGGATCTGCGGCGATTGCCACCTGGGCAATATCGGCGCCCTCGCCGATATCGAGGGCCGGGTGCGCATGCAGATCCGCGACCTCGACCAGACCACCATCGGCAACCCGGCCTACGACCTCGTGCGGCTCACCCTGTCCGTGGTGACGGCCGGGCTGACGGCGCCCCTCTCCGGCCTCGCCGTGGTGCGCATGATCGAGGCGATCGCGGTCGGCTACGCCGCCGGCCTGGACGATCCCGAGGGTAAGGACGAGGGGAACGAGGATTCGGCCATCGTCGAAACCACCCGCCGCCGTGCCCTGGGCCGCCGCTGGCGCCACCTGTCGGAGGAGCGTCTGCACGGCAAGACCGCCCGGCTGCCCCGGGGCAAGCGGTTCCTCGACCCCACCTTCGCGGAGAAGGAGGGCTTCGAGCGCCTGCTGCGCGAGCCCGGCTTCGCGACCCGCGTCCTCGGCCTGGAGCCGGATGGCGGGGAGGAACTCAGCCTCGTGGATGCCGCCTACTGGGTGAAGGGCTGCAGCTCCCTGGGCAAGCTGCGCATGGCCGGGCTCGTCCGCATCTCCGGCGCCAAGCACCGGTCGAAGGTCGCCCTCGTGGATGTGAAACAGGCCGTCCCGTCCCTGGCCCCCACCGCCCCCGGGGCCGCGATCCCCGCCGACCCCGCCCAGCGGGTGGCGGAGGGGGCGCGGGTCCTCTCCCCGGCCCTGGGCGAGCGGATGATCCCCGCCCGGATCGGCGAAATCCCCGTCATCGTCCGGGAGCTTCTTCCCCAGGACCTCAAGATCGTGGCCGAGCAGTTTTCGAAGGCCGAGGGCGTGCGGGTGGCGCGCAGCCTCGCCGAGGTGGTCGGCCGGGCGCATGGGCGGCAACTGACGCCGGAAGCCCGGCAGGCGTGGCATCGCCAGGTGGAGGCCGACGGCTGGGACGACCGGGCGCCGCACTGGCTGTGGTCCTCCGTCACCACCCTGATGGGCCAGCACCAGAGCGGCTACCTCGCCCTTTGCCGGGACGTGGCCCGGGACAAGGGCCTCGCCGAATACCTCTGACCCGGATCGCCTGCCCCGATCCCTTGCCCGGACCTTCGGCTCCGGGCCGATCCGGGTTCCCCCATCGCCGACCGGCTTCTCTTGATACGCGATGACCGCCGAACCGACTCTCGATACCTTCCTCGTCAGGCTGGCCCTGAGCTTCGCCGCGTCCTTCATCCTGGGCTGGAACCGGGAGGAGGTGGGACACCCCGCCGGCCTGCGGACCCACGTGCTGCTGTGCGTGGCCGCCTGCACGGCGATGCAGCTCGGCGGCTGGATGCTCGCCGAGACCGGCCGGGTCGGCAATCCCCTGTTCCGCCTCGACCTGATGCGGCTCGCCCAGGGGGTGCTGGCCGGAATCGGGTTCATCGGCGCCGGCACGATCCTGAAGCAGGGCAACATCGTCCGCGGCGTCACCACGGCGGCGACGGTCTGGCTCGTGACGGTGATCGGCCTGTGCTTCGGCGCCGGGGCATGGCGCCTCGGCCTCTGCGCCACGGCCGTCACCCTCGCCACGCTCCAGGGCCTGGGCTGGATCGAGCAGACCCTGAAGCAGCGCAGCTTCGGCACGGTGACGGTGGAGTTCGATCCCCGGGCGACCTCCCACGCCACCCTCCTCGACCTCCTCACCTCCCAGGGGTTCGGCGTCCGCTCGCGCAACCTGGAGGAGGAGGCCGAAACGGCCTGCCTGCGCTGCATCGGCGCCTACCAGGGCAAGGAGGCCTCGTGGTCCCTGCGCCTCATGGGGAGCCTGCGCCGGGCCCCCGGCGTCGGGCGCGTCTCCTGGGAGGAGATGGGCTGACGGTTGACCCGGCGCCCGGTCTCCCGTATGGAACCGACCGTCGACGGGGCTCCTCAACGGGGCCCCGCGGCGTTTTACGCGACCCGTGGGCCGGCTCCGGCCGCCCTGTCGTCCCGGACCTTGAGGTATCGGGAAGAGGAGGGCGCGTTCCTCAATTCTCATCCCGAGAGGACGCGAAGTCATGTCGAAGCGGATTCAGGCGAAGCACAAGCTCGACCGCCGCATGGGCCAGAACATCTGGGGCCGCCCGAAGAGCCCCGTGAACCGCCGCGAATACGGCCCCGGCCAGCACGGCCAGCGCCGTAAGGGCAAGATGAGCGACTTCGGCACGCAGCTGCGCGCCAAGCAGAAGCTCAAGGGCTACTACGGCAACATCACCGAGAAGCAGTTCCGCCGCTACTACGCCGAGGCGATCCGCCAGCGCGGCGATTCCGGCGAGAACCTGATCGGCCTGCTCGAGCGCCGCCTCGATGCGGTGGTCTACCGCTCGAAGTTCGTGGCCACGCCCTTCGCGGCCCGCCAGTTCGTGAACCACGGCCACATCAAGGTGAACGGGGTGCGCGTCAACATCCCGAGCTATCAGGTGAAGGCCGGCGACCTCATCGAGGTCAAGGAATCCTCCCGCCAGCTCGAGATCGTGATCGTGGCGAGCCAGCTCGCCGAGCGCGACGTGCCCGACTACATCGAGGTCGACCACGCCAAGATGACCGCCCGCGTCACCCGCGTGCCGGGCCTCTCGGAGGTGCCCTACCCGGTGCAGATGGAGCCGAACCTCGTGATCGAGTTCTACTCGCGCTGAGATCCCACCGGATCGGACGAGACAGGGGGCTGCCTTCGGGCGGCCCCTTTTTCGTTCGGGGCGACCTCAGCACCCGTTGCAGATCGTGCTCATGGTCTTGTGCATCTTGCTGTCCCAGGCCTTGGAGCGCGCCTCGGCCTCCTTCTGCGCCTTGGCCATCGCGGCCTCGCCGGCGACCGCGGGCTGGCCCGCCCCCCGGGGCGGCGGCATGGTCCGGCCGGTGGCGGAGATCGCGCGGCCGGCCCGGGGGGTGCCGGCGGCGCCCTTCTCCGGCGTTCCGGTGGCCGGCTGGGCCTGAGCCAGGGCCGGTGCCGCAGCGAGGACGGCTCCCAGAACCAGGATGCGCCGACGGGCGCGGCTGGACGTGACGAACCTGCGCATGGGACCCTACTCTCCGCGGACCGCCGCTCCACTGCGACGATCCCGCGGCGATCCTACCTGATCGCGCCGCGAAGACCATGTCATGCACAGGCCGGTCAGGGGCGGATCATGAGTCGCGGAAAAGAAACGGGTCGCGGGGCGGCGATGGATCACGAAACGGCCCCCGATCGGCGGTCGGCGGTCGCGGGGGCCCTGACCCGGCTGGCCCCCCGCCTGCCGCCGTTCGAGGCCGGCGCCGTCCTCGACCGGGCCCTGGCCAGTCCGGGCCTGCGCAAGGCCGCGCCCGAGACGGCGGGCCGGCTGGCCCTCGTCGCCTATGCCCGGCACATTTTCACCGAATACGACGACCTTCTCGCCGACGGCTACGACCGCGACAGCGCCCGGCATTTCGTCCTCGACGCCCTCAATGAGACCCTGGCCGCGTGGGGCGCGTCCCCCGTGCCGGAGGAGGCGCAGGAGGCGGAGGAGGAGGCCGACAACCCGGACGAATGACCCGGTCGCCACCCGCCGCCCGATGGGGTAGGAGCCCGCAGCGCCGCCCGGCGCACCTGCAGGAGATCCCGACCTCATGAAGATCAGTGCGCGCAACGTCCTCAAGGGCACGGTCGTCTCGATCGACAAGGGCGCCACCACGGCCCATGTGAAGATCGAGATCAGTCCCGGACAGGTCGTCACGGCCTCGATCACCAACGAATCGGTCGACAGCCTCAAGCTCGTCACCGGTGGGCCGGCCTATGCCGTGGTCAAGGCGTCCGACGTGATGGTCGCCGTCGACTGAGTGTCCGGCGGCCGTGCCCGCCCCTGCGATCTGCGGGGGCGGCGCAGGGCAATCCGGGTTAGGATCAATGCCGGATCCGGGATTCCCACCCGGAGGAACGGCGGGGGGAGTCCACCACGTGAAGACCGTGCTCGGCATCGAGACCACCTGCGACGAGACCGCCGCCGCGGTGGTCTCGGTCGATCCCGAGGGGGCGCCGACGATTCGCAGCAACGAGGTGCTCAGCCAGATCGCCGAGCACGCGGCCTATGGCGGCGTCGTGCCCGAGATCGCCGCCCGCGCCCATGTGGAGGTGCTCGACCTGCTCGTCGCCCGGGCCCTCGAACGGGCCGGCACGCGCCTGTCCGACCTTGACGGCATCGCCGTGGCGGCCGGGCCGGGGCTGATCGGCGGGGTGCTCGTCGGGCTCGTCACCGCCAAGACCCTGGCGCTGGTGGCCCACAAGCCGCTCATGGCGGTCAACCACCTGGAGGCCCACGCCCTGACCGCCCGGCTGACCGACGGGCTCGAATTCCCCTACCTGCTGCTGCTGGCCTCCGGCGGGCATACCCAGCTCATCGCCGTGCGCGGGGTCGGCGACTACGTGCGCCTCGGCGGCACCATCGACGACGCCATCGGCGAGGCCTTCGACAAGGCCGCCAAGCTCTTGGGCCTCGGCTATCCCGGCGGTCCCGAGGTCGAGCGCATGGCCGAGCGGGGGGATCCCGAGCGCTTCGCCCTGCCCCGGCCGATGCTCGGGCGACGGACGGCGGACTTCTCCCTGTCGGGCCTCAAGACCGCTCTGCGGATCGAGGCCGAGCGGATCGCACCCCTGGCCGAGCGGGACGTGGCCGACCTCTGCGCCAGCTTCCAGGCGGCGGTGGTGGATGTGGTGATCGACCGTGCCCGCGTGGCGATGCGCGCCTTCTCCGGTGTCGCCGGCCGGCCGACGGCCCTGGTCGCGGCCGGGGGCGTCGCCGCCAACGGGGCGATCCGCCGGGCGCTCGCGGCGCTCGCCGGCGAGGCGGGCCTCGCCTTCGTTGCCCCGCCCCTGAACCTCTGCGGCGACAACGGCGCGATGATCGCCTGGGCGGGGCTGGAACGCCTGCGCCTCGGCCTCGTGGACGACATCACCGCGCCGGCCCGGCCGCGCTGGCCGCTCGCCGTCGAGCCTGCACCGGTCTCGGCCGCATGACCGGGGTGGCCCCATCCGAGGGGCGCGCCCGCTGGCGCGACCTCGTGGAGCGGCGTCTGCCGGAGGCGGCCCGGGGGCGTCCGGACTGGCCGGTGCGCCTCGATCACTGCTTCGCCCGCATCCTCCTCGACCATGCCTGCGGCGGCCCCTGGCGCGACAGCGTCGCGCCGCCGGCCCATGCCAACATGCCGCCGGACCGGCTCGATGCCGCGATCGCCCTCGGCGAGAAGGTGCTCGCCGGGGAGGCGGACCTCTCCGCCTTGAACCGGCGCTCGCTGGCGTGGCGGGGGAAGTTGCGGAGTGGCTCCCCCGGTTCGGGAGGGGGCACATGAGCGCCCCCGTCAACGTCGTCGGCGGTGGGGCCTGGGGCACGGCGCTTGCCAACGCCGTCGCTGCCGCCGGCCATCCGGTGACCCTCTGGCTGCGCGATGCGGAGGCCGCCGCGCGGATGCAAACGGAGCGGGAGAACCCCCGCTACCTGCCGGGCGTGCCCCTCCACGCCGCCGTCCGGGTGACCGCCTCGGCCGACGACCTCGCGGGAGCGCGGGCGACCCTCCTCGTCGTCCCGGCCCAGACGGTCCGGGGGGTGCTGCGGCAACTCGCCGGGCCGCTTGCGACGGCGGGGCCGGTGATCCTCTGCGCCAAGGGAATCGAGCGGGGCAGCGACAGCTTCATGAGCACGGTGGCAGCCGAGGTTCTCCCCGCGGGGACGCCGGTGGCGGTGCTCTCGGGCCCGAGCTTCGCGGCGGATGTCGCCCGGGGCCTGCCGACGGCGGTGACCCTGGCCTGCACGGATGCGGGCCTCGCGGCGTCCCTCTCGGCCCTGCTCTCCGGGCCGAGCTTCCGGCTCTACCACACGGACGACGTGCGCGGCGTGGAGATCGGTGGCGCCGGCAAGAACGTGCTGGCCATCGCCTGCGGGATCGTCGCGGGTCGGGGCCTCGGCGAGAGCGCCCGGGCCGCCCTCATCGCCCGGGCCTTCGCGGAACTGATGCGCTTCGCCCGGGCCTTCGGCGGCCGGCCGGAGACGCTGATGGGCTTGTCGGGGCTCGGTGACCTCGTGCTGACGGCAGGCTCGCCGCAATCGCGCAACTTCGCCTTCGGTCAGCGCCTCGGCGCCGGGGCGAGTCCCGACGAGGCCGCGGGGGGCAAGCTCGCGGAGGGTGCCTTCACCGCCGCCGCCCTGACCGGCCTCGCGAAGGCACGGGGCGTCGAGATGCCGGTGGCCGAGGCGGTGGCCGCCCTGGTGGCGGGGCAGACCGATGTGGATACGGTGGCCGCCAAGCTTCTCTCCCGCCCGCTCCGCGGCGAAATGGACTGAGCGAATCGAGGATCCCAAAGGACGGGTCCTTTGGTGGGGTCCAGGGACGACGCCCCTGGGGATCGCAGGGCGCTGCCCTGCACCCGCCAGAGGGCTCGTCCTCTGGACACCCAGGACTTCCGAGAGACGGCGATGGCGTATTGGTTGTTCAAGTCCGAGCCCGCGACCTGGTCGTGGGACCAGCAGGTCGCGGCCGGCGAGACCGGGACGTTCTGGAACGGCGTGCGCAACCACCTCGCCAAGAAGAACCTGATGGCGATGCAGGTCGGCGAGCGGGGGTTCTTCTACCACTCGAACGAGGGGAAGGCGGTGGTCGGCGTGGTGGAGGTGATCCGCCCCTACTACCCGGACCACACCGACGAGACCGGGCGCTTCGGCATGGTCGACGTGCGGGCCGTCGAGGCCATGAGGATCCCCGTCTCCCTCGACGCGATCAAGGCCGAGGCGGCCCTCAAGGACATGGTGCTCGTCAACAATTCCCGCCTGTCGGTGCAGCCGGTCAGCGCGGACGAGTGGGCCCTGGTGCGGGCGATGGGGGGAATGTCAGGCGCCTGAGGGGCGGCGGCGGGCCGGATGCGACCGGCCCCCCTCCCCTCGGCGCGGGGGCGGCCTCAGCGGCGCTGGGCCTTCGCCTTGCGGGCGAGGTAGCGGGCATCGCGCTGCGCCTTCATCTCGGCCTGCTTCGCGGCGGCGCGCTCTTCGGCGGCGAGACGTTCGGCTTCGACACGCTCGGCGGCGGCGATGCGTTCGGCCTCGGCGGCGGCTTCGGCGCGGGCGACCTCGGCGAGGCGAAGGAGCTCACGTTCGGCGGCGCGGGTCTCGCGGGCGGCGATGAGGGCGCTGCGGGCGGACTGGCGGGCCAGGACAGCCGGATCGTCGGCGGACGGACGTGCCCGGAAACGGGCCAGCATCTCGGATCGCGCCTTGGAGGCGGCCTCGAGACGGTCGGTCAGGGCTTGGCTGTTCTGAAAGCTCACGTAGTCTCCCGTACGGGCATGGCAGGGTCGTGCCGGCCCATGGTGATCGGAAAAAGAATGAGCCGCTCCGGTGGGAGCGGCTCGGTCATGACGGTGGAGGCTGGATCAGGCCGCGCGAAGCTGGCCGGCGGCCTGCTTTCCGCTGCGGCGGTCGGTCTCGACCTCGTAGGAAACGCGCTGCCCTTCGTTCAGGGTGCCCATTCCGGCGCGCTCGACGGCGGAGATGTGCACGAACACGTCCTGGCCGCCTTCCTCAGGCTGGATAAAGCCGAAGCCCTTCGTCGCGTTGAACCACTTAACAGTGCCGGTTGCCATTAGTCGATCTCGATCTTCGCAGGGCCAAGGCTAGAAAACGTCCCTGCGTTGCCGCAAGGCACTGATTTAAACGATAGCGATAGGAAAGTTAGAACCGCCCCGCGAAGGAACTTCGGTTCAAAACATCCGAATACGTACCGAGGAATTCAGGGTAAGCCTGTGGGCATGATTTTGCAAGCCCCGTAAAAAATCGAGAAGTCGGCAAGCATTAGCTCGTAATTGGCCGAATCAGTCCCATTCCCCAGGGCCATGCGGTGCGATGTCGTGCTCCGGCAGCGAGCAGGGACCCCCGCGATCCGCACCGTCTCGCAGGCTGCTGCGAAAGTCCGGCGAGGGAGATCGTTCGCTCAAGGGGCCGGGCGAGTGTCCCGCGCCGTCATTGCGAGCGCAGCGAAGCCATCCAGGGATCCGCCACGCTCGGACAACGTCCCGCGTCCCTGGATTGCTTCGCTGCGCTCGCAAGGACAGTGGGTGTCGTCGATGGTGGAGACACCTCGTCTGTCGGAATGCGCCCTAGGCCGCCCGACTCACTTGGCGGGCCGCCTTCGCCGCCGGTTGCGGGGCGGGGTCGTCGAAGGTCTCGGGCAGGAGCGTGTCCATCACCCGGGTGGCGGGCAGTGTCACGATGACCTCCGTGCCCTCCCGGGGGCGCGAGGCCAGCTGGAACTGGCCGCCGTGCAATTCCACGAGGCCCTTCACGATGGGCAGGCCCAGCCCAGAGCCCTGTTCGGCGGTCTTGATCGCCAGGGCGCCGCGCCCGAAGGACGACATCACCGTACCGAGTTCGTCCTCCGGAATGCCGGGCCCGCTGTCGCGGACCGAGAGATACTGCCCGCCCCGGGTCGTCCAGCCGACCCTGAGCCAGATCTCCCCGCCCGGCGGCGTGAACTTCACGGCGTTCGAGAGCAGGTTCAGCACGATCTGGCGGAGCGCTCGCTCGTCCGCCCAGAGGCGCGGCAGGGTTGTGTCGACCATGTCGTGGACGATCTGGCCCTTCGCCTTGGCCCGCAGCGCCATCATGTGGCGGCACTCCTCCACGATGTTGGCGAGGAGCACGGGCTCCTCGTTCAGCTCGTAGCGCCCGGCCTCGATCCGCGAGAGGTCCAGGATCTCGTTGATCAGGTTGAGGAGGTGCATCCCGCTGTCGTGGATGTCGGTGGAGTATTCCCGGTAGGACGGGCAATTGTGCTGGCCGAAGACCTCGTTCTTCATCACCTCGGAGAAGCCGAGGATGGCGTTGAGCGGCGTGCGCAGCTCGTGGCTCATGGTGGCCAGGAAGCGGGACTTGGCGAGGTTCGCCTCCTCCGCCCGGCGGCGGGCCTCGTCGGAATTGGCCTTGGCCTGCTCCAGCTCGCCGAACACGGCATCCTTTTCCGCGCGGGAATGCAGGGCGCCCACGGTCGAGGCGTAGAGTCGCCGCGACAGGCCGAGGAAGAAGATCTGCGTCCCGCCGGCCATGGCCACCAGCATCAGGCTGTCCATGCTGCTGGAGAAGACGGTGAGGGACACCGTGGCGATCGACAGGGGCAGCAGGGCCGCCACCGCCGCGGCGGGCACGGTGGCCGCCAGCATCGTCGTCACCGCCGCCGCGATCACGAGGCCGAACAGGGCGAAGGTCCAGCCCCCCGTGTCGCCCAGCGCGATCATCGCCGACCAGGACAGGCTCTGGAGCACTTCCCCCGCCACGAAGCGGCGGCGCCAGCGGGCGAGGTCGATCCGCTCCGGCGCGGCCGCCAGGAAGCGCCGGCCGATCACCGAGTTCAGGGTGATCATCAGGAGTACGCACAACGCCCAGGCCGCAGTGACGACCAGGGGGGCCCAGTAGGTCGCCGCCACCGCGAGGGCCATGGCGAAGAGGCTCAGGGCGATGCCCGAGCCGGACCGGTACTGGGCGTAATGGCGCAGAAGCTCCTGCTCGAAGGCGCGTTCCAGCCCCGAGCGCGAAGTGAGCTTTTCCCGGGCCGAGCGGATGTCGCGGGCGACCCCGAGGCGGCGGGCTGCCTCCTCCGTCGAGGGGCCACGCCCGCGCTGGACCATCTCGACAGTGAGATCGGACATGCGCTTCGGACGACCAAAATTGTTAAACTAACGTGCTGGCCGTTCGAGGATGCTGCGAAGTTCTTAAGAAGCGGCTGCCGGAATGGATTCAATCGTCCGCAATCCGGTCAGATTGCCGTGAATTTCCGGTTGGGGTGCGGTGGCGCACAGCCTGAGAGCCCGACAGGGCCCAAGCTATCCGGCAGGGACGTCGCGCCCGCCAGCATCGAAGCTCTGCCATGTCCCAGATCACGATCAACGGCGTGCCCCATGCGGTCGATGCCGACCCTGACACGCCCCTCCTTTGGGTCCTGCGCGACCACCTGACCCTGACCGGCACGAAGTACGGTTGCGGGATCGGGCAGTGCGGGGCTTGTACCGTCCACCTCGACGGGCAGCCCGTGCGGGCCTGCCAGACGCGCCTCGGCGATGTCGGCGCCTCGCCCGTCGCGACCATCGAGGGCGTGTCCGGCCGGGTCGCGGAGGCGGTGCGGGCCGCGTGGCGCAAGCTCGACGTGGTCCAGTGCGGCTATTGCCAGTCGGGCCAGATCATGTCGGCCATCGGCCTCCTGTCGGGCAACGCGAAGCCGAGCGACGCGGAGATCGACGGGGCCATGGACGGCAATATCTGCCGCTGCGGCACCTACCAGCGCATCCGCGCCGCGATTCACGAGGCGGCGAGCAGCCTCGCCTGACGGGCCCGGGCGGCCATGTCCAGCGGAGACGGACGGGGAGACGGCCTCCGCGTCCGGCAAAGACGATTCCCTTCACGGTCCTGACCGGAGCATCGCCGCCATGCTGAACTTCCGTCGGCCGACCTCGTCCCGGCCCCAACCCGCCCCCCGGCCGAGCCGCCGCGGCTTCCTCGCCGGCGCGGGCGCCATCGTCGTGGCCTTCCGCCTCGATGGGGGGCCCGCCCGGGCCGCAGGCCTCGACCCGGCCGGAATCAAGCCGGAGCCCAACGCCTTCGTGAGGATTGGCGCCGACGACACCGTGACCGTGGTCATCAAGCACCTCGACATGGGCCAGGGGAACACGACCGGGCTCGCCACGATCCTCGCCGACGAACTCGGCGCCGACTGGTCGAAGGTCCGCACGGAATTCGCCCCGGCCGACGCCCGGCTCTACAGCAACCTGCTGATGGGCCCCATCCAGGGCACCGGCGGCTCGACCGCCGTCGCCAATTCCTGGATGCAGTTGCGCAAGGCCGGCGCGGCGGCCCGGGAGATGCTGGTGGCGGCCGCCGCCTTCCAGTGGCGGGTGCCGGTGGCCGAGATCACGGTGGCCGACGGGATCGTCCGTCACACCGCCTCGAACCGGCAAGCCCGGTTCGGGGACCTCGCCGCCTCGGCCGCCACCCTCCCCGTCCCCGCCGAGCCTCGGCTGAAGGACCCGAGCGAGTGGACCCTCATCGGCCGGAAGGTGCCCCGCCTCGATTCCGCGGCCAAGACCGACGGCTCGGCGGTCTACGCCCTCGACATCCGCCGGCCGGGGCAGGTAACGGCGGTGATCGCCCGCCCGCCCTGCTTCGGCGGCACTGTGAAGGGCTTCGATGCCGCCGCGGCGCTCAAGGTGCCCGGTGTCATCGACGTGGTGCAGGTGCCCTCGGGCGTGGCGGTGATCGGCAAGGACACATGGTCGGCCATGCAGGGCCGCAAGGCGCTGACGGTCGAATGGGACGACTCTGCCGCCGAGACCCGCTCGTCGGAGGCCATCCTCGCCGAGTACCGGCAGCGGGCCAAGGCGCCGGGCCTCACAGCCTCGACCCGGGGCGACCCGGAGGCGGCGCTCAAGGGCGCCGCCACGGTGATCGAGGCGGAGTTCACCTTCCCCTACCTCGCCCACGCGGCCATGGAGCCCCTGAACGCCACCATCGAGAAGGCGGCCGACGGCAGCTACGACGTCCATGCCGGCTTCCAGTTCCAGACCGTGGAGCAGGCGACCATGGCCGCCATCCTCGGGGTGACGCCGGACAGGGTCCGCCTCCACACCACCTGGGCCGGGGGCTCCTTCGGCCGCCGGGCCACCCCCACCGCGGACTACGCCGCCGAAACCGCCGCCGTGTTCAAGGCGAGTGGCGAGAAGGCGCCCGTCCACCTCGTCTGGACCCGCGAGGACGACATGACCGGCGGCTACTACCGCCCGAGCGTGTTCCACAAGGTCCGGGCCGGCATCGACGCCAGGGGCGCCGTGGTGGGATGGGACCATGTGATGGTCGGCAAGTCGATCATGATCGGCTCGCCCTTCGAGGCGATGATCGTCAAGGACGGGATCGACGCCACCACCGTCGAGGGCGCCTCGGATACGCCCTATGCCCTGCCCGCCTACCGCTTCGGCGTCCATAACGGCCGCGAGGGCGTCCCGGTCCTGTGGTGGCGCTCTGTCGGCCACAGCCACACCGCCCACGTGATGGAGGTGATGATCGACGACCTCGCCCATGCGGCGGGCGCGGATCCCGTCGCCTACCGCCTCTCCCTGCTGGGCAACGCCCCGCGGCTGGCCGCCGTGCTGCGGCTCGCCGCCGACAAGGCCGGCTGGGGGAGCGCGCAGCAGAAGGGCAGCGGCCTCGGCGTGGCGGTGCACGAATCCTTCGGCTCCTACGTCGCCATGGTGGCGCAGGTGAGCGTCGCGGAGGACCGGGTGAAGGCCGAGCGGATCGTCGCCGCGGTGGATGTCGGCGTGCCGGTCAACCCGGACGTGATCCGGGCGCAGGTCGAGGGGGCGGTGGGCTTCGCCCTCTCCTCGGTCCTGCGCAACCGCATCACCCTGAAGGACGGGCGGGTGCAAGAGGCGAATTTCGACGCCTACGAGCCGACGCGGATCCGCGAGATGCCCAAGGTCGAGGTGCATATCGTGCCGAGCACGGTGGCGCCGACCGGCATCGGCGAGCCGGGTGTGCCCGTGCTGGCGCCCGCCATCGCCAACGCGGTCTTCGCGGCCACCGGCCGGCGGCTGCGCTCCCTGCCCCTGGACCTGTCGGGCCAGAAGGGCGCGTGAGGAAACGCACGGCGATCCGGCCCGCACAGGCGTAGGTCTGGATCGCCTTCCCCCAAGGCAAGAGACCCTCACTTCGAACGGCGCGGCGCGACCCGCGCCGTTTCTTTGTGGGCCCGGTCGTCATCGCATCGCTTTGCTCGCGATGACGGGGTGCCGTACTGACCCCCATGCCTCCCTTCGACGACACCGCCGCCCGGTTGCGTGCCTGCCGCATCTGCCGGGACAGCCCGGTCTACGGCCCTCCCCTGCCGCAGGAGCCCCGGCCGATCATTCAGGGCTCGACGGGGGCGCGGCTCTGCGTGGCGAGCCAGGCGCCGGGAACGCGGGCGCACCGGACCGGCATGCCGTTCATGGACCCCTCGGGCGTGCGCCTGCGGTCCTGGCTCGGCCTCGACGAGGCGCAGTTCTACGACCCGGACAAGATCGCCATCGTGCCGATGGGCTCCTGTTTCCCCGGCCTGGACGCGAAGGGCGGGGACAAGCCCCCCCGCCGGGAATGCGCCGAGCGCTGGCGCGACGAAGTGTTCGCCGGCCTGCCGCACCTCGACCTGATCCTCGTGATCGGCTCCTACGCGCAGGCGTGGCATCTCGGGAAGCTGGAGGGCGGTCTCACCGGCACCGTGCGGCGCTGGCGGGAGATCCTCGCCGAGCCCCGCCGGCCGCGGGTGCTGCCCCTGCCCCACCCGTCCTGGCGGAATAACGGCTGGCTCAAGCGCGAACCGTGGTTCGAGGCGGAGTTGCTGCCGGTGCTGCGACAGGAAGTGGCGCGGGTGCTGCGCACCTAATGACGCGGCAGGGGCGGGAACGCCTTGCAGGGCGCCGCCCTGCACCCGCAAAAGGGCTGAGCCCTTTTGAATCCACGATCCGGGGTCCGCCATGCTGCTCTACGAGCACCCGCTCTCGTCCTATGCCCAGAAGGTCAAGATCGCGCTCCGCGAGAAGGGCGTGGCCTTCACGGCGGAACTGCCCGAGAGCTTCGGCACGGGACGTCAGGACGGCCCCTTCGCCGCCGCCAACCCCCGCACCGAGGTGCCGGTGCTGATCGACGGGGACGTGACGGTCTTCGACTCGACGGTGATCCTCGAATACATCGAGGAGCGCTGTCCCGAGCCACCCCTCCTGCCCCGGGACCCCGCCGCCCGGGCCTTCGCCCGCATCACCGAGGATGTCTGCGACACCCATTACGAGGCGGTGAACTGGGGGTTCGGCGAGATCCTGTGGTTCCGCCGGGCCACCGGCACCCTCGCCGACCACCTGCGCGCCGAGGCCGCCGCCCAGACGCGGGTCTTGCAGGACTGGCTCACCGGCCGTCTCGGCCGGAGGGAGTGGTTCGGCGGCGAAGGCTTCGGCTGGGCGGACGCTGCCGTCGCGCCGATGGTCAACCGCTCGGTGCATTACGGAATGGGGCCGGAGCCCGGCTCCCCCCTCGCCCTCTGGCATGCCCGGATCTGTGCGCGCCCCTCCGTCGCGGCGACCTTCGCTGAGTTCGACGCGGCGGCCGCAGCGATGGCCGCCGCCTCGGAGATGTACACGACCGGCGGCCGCCGCCGGGAATACCGGGACCATCGCCTCGAATGGATGGTCAAGTCCGGCGGGGTCGAGGTGGTGCTGGCGGGTCTCCGGGATGGGAACATCCGCTTCCCCTGGCCGGGCGGGGTGTGACGGGCTGGTGCGCGTCCCTCCCCCTCTGCGGGGGAGGGAAGAGCGGTGTGCATTGACAGCCAACCCGCCCCCGTGATCGGTGCCCCCATGACCGGTGCCCCCATGAGCGAGACGACCGACCCCCGCGACCGCCTGATTGTCGCCCTCGACGTGCCGGGCGTGGCCGAGGCCGAGGCGCTGATCGACCGGCTCGGTGATGCGGCGACCTTCTACAAGATCGGCTACCGGCTCGCCTATGCCGGCGGCCTCGCCCTGGCCGAGCGCCTCGTGGCGGTGGGGAACAAGGTGTTCCTCGACCTCAAGCTCCACGATATCGGCAACACCATCGAGGAGGGCGTTCGGGCCGTCTCCGGCCTCGGAGCGACCTTCCTGACGGTCCATGCCTATCCGCAGACCATGCGGGCGGCGGTGAAGGGGCGCGGCCACGGTCTGAAGATCCTCGCCGTGACGGTGCTCACCTCCTACGACGATGCCGATGCCGCCGAGGCCGGCTACGCCCTGCCCGTGGCCGACCTCGTCGCCAAACGCGCCGCCCAGGCTGCGGAGATCGGGATCGACGGGCTCGTCTGCTCGGCGGCGGAGGCGGCGGGCGTGCGCCGCATCGTCGGGCCGGACCGGCTGATCGTCACCCCCGGCATCCGTCCGGCGGGGGCCGAGGCCGGTGACCAGAAGCGGGTGATGACCCCCGGCGACGCCCGTCGGGCGGGGATCGACCACGTCGTGGTCGGCCGGCCGATCACCGGCGCCGCCGACCCCCGGGCGGTGGCCAGGGCGATCGTCGCAGAGATGGCCTGAGGCGGCCCGCGCCCCATGTGAGGGGCGGCGAGGCTGTGGAAGGACGAAACGTCGATGACCAAGGGCTACTGGATCGCGCGGGTCGATGTCCGCGACGAGGCCGCCTACAAGGATTACGTCGCCGCCAACGGCGCGGCCTTCGCCAAGTTCGGCGGGCGGTTCCTGATCCGGGGCGGCCGCTACGACGCGGTGATGGGGCAGGCCCGCAGCCGCAACGTCGTCATCGAGTTCCCCACCTACGAGGACGCCCTCGCCTGCTGGAACTCGGACCTCTACCAGCAGGCGAAGGCCAAGCAGCGCGGCGGCGTGGAGGCCGAGATCCTGGTGATCGAGGGCTATGAAGGCCCCCAGCCCTCCGCCTCGGAGCCCGCGCCGCCCTCGACCCCGGCCTCGGAGTAGGCGACGCCCCCCGTCTTTGCGAGCGAAGCGAAGCAATCCAGGGCAGCGGGATCTCTCGGGATGTTGCGGATCCCTGGGTTGCTTCGCTGCGCTCCCGATAACGGGGGGCGGGGCTCGCCCGGGTTCCGCATCGATCCCCGCGGCCGGCCGATCCGCGTCCCCAGGGACACGCCCTACCCCCGGCGCGGGGCGAGGCTCCGGAGGAGGAAGTCGATCATCGCCTGGAGCGGCGGCACCGGCGGCAGCACGGGCTGACCCACCAGAAGGGGGTGGGTGTAACGGATCACGCCGACATGGACGCATCCCGCCGCGAGGGCGGGATCCGGCGTGTCGAACTCTCCGGTGCGCACCCCTTCGCGGATGATGCGCTCGAACACCGCGGTGACCCGGGCCACGTGGTGGCGGCAGACATCCCAGCTCTCGCCCATCGCCGCCTCCACCATCTCGTGGATGCGGGGATAGCGTTCGTAGCGATCCATGCTGTGGCCGTGGAGGGATTCGATGGCCGTGACGAGCCGTTCCGTCGGCGTCAGCCCGGCCCTGTCGGCGATGGCCGCCACGAGGGCTTCGACCTCACCGATCAGCCGTTCCAGCACCGCCTCGTTGATCGCCTTCTTGGAGTCGAAGAAGCGGTAGACGTTCGCCGGACTCATCTTGAGGGCCCGTGCGATGTCGGCGACGGTGGTCTTCTGGTAGCCGATCTCGTGGAAGAAGGTGTTGGCCGTGGCCAGGATGCGGCAGCGCGTGGTCGGCGCGCTCTCATCCGCGACCGTCGGCAGGGAATCGTCGGGTTGCATGGCCCCTAGTAGGGCCGGGCGAAGGAGGCGTCAAAAGGCGCGCCGCTCCCCCGCCGAAGGGGCGCCGGGTCGCCTGCGGCCCGGCGCATCACGGCTCAGGAACCGAACTGGGACCCGAGGCGCTCGAGGTATTCGGCGAGGTCCAGGCCGCCGACGCGCTTGCCGTAATCGAAGCGCATGCCCTGGCGGATGTCGACGCTCGCGTTGGGCGTGGTGAGGGTGAAGGGCCGGACACAGATCCAGGCGCCGTCGCGGCGATGCTCGAAGAAGCCTAGAATGTCGTGCTTGGCCATGATCCCCTCCCCTCGCCGCCGCCGTGTCGGGCAGAGCGAAACCGTTGTTACACAAAAACAACTGTCTTTCTCTTATTTAGTTCTCCACATGCGGCGGATTGTCCGGCGCCCGAAACGGCTCAACTGTCGGGCCGGGCGGCGTTGACCATGGCGGGCGGCTCGACCTCGGGCAGCTCCATCCGCTGCGACGAATCCGGCCGGCGGCTGCGGGTGTGGGGGGCGAGGGTCTGCGGCTGTCCCGTGGCGAGGGCACGCTCGACCGCTTCCAGAATGCGGATGTCGCACAGGCCCTCCTCGCCGTCGGGCTCCGGGGGCCGGTCGTGGAGGATGCAGTCGGAGAAGTAGCGGGTCTGGCCGCCGAACTGGTCCACGCTCGGGTAGGTGAGCCGCTCGGCCTTCCCGTCACGGGTGAGGGTGCCGGACAGGCCCATGCCGAACAGGAAGGCCGGCTGCAAGTGCAGGTCGCCCTTCGTCCCGGTCACCCGGTAGGCATCGACGCCGTCGGTCTCGTAGGAGACCGTGAACTGCGCGAGGCGTCCGCTCGGGAAGCGCAAGGTGACGGCAACGGTGCCGTCGAACGGGTACGGGCTCTCCGGCCGGCGGCTGCCCACGGCCGCGACCTCCACCGGCTCTTCGCCGAACAGGTTGCGGACGGCGTTGATCGGATAGGTGCCCATGTCCGGCACGGGGCCGGCCCAGTAGCCCTGCTTCGCCCTGTGGTTGTCGGCGTTGACGTGCTGGCCGAAGGTCGCGGTGAACATCCGCGGCTCGCCGATCTCGCCGGCCCGGATCCGGGCGATGGCGTCCAGGGTGGCCGGCTCGAAATGCAGGCGGTAGGCGATCATCAGCTTGGCGCTCGATGCCGCCGCGGCGGCGTTGATCGCCTCGCACTCGGCGACGCTGACCGCCATCGGCTTCTCGAGGAGGACGTGGCAGCCGGCCTCCAGGGCGGGGACGGCGTAGTCCCGGTGCATGCCGTTGGGCAGGGCGAGGTAGACGGCATCGAACAGGTCGGAGGCGAGGGCCTCTGGGTACTGGTCGTAGGAGAAGGCCGTCAGCCCGTAGGTCTGCGCCAGGGCGTCGGCCTTCTTTGGATCGCCGGTGACGATGGCGGTCATCTCGGAATTGCCGGTCTGTGCCACGCCCGGCATGAAGGCGGCCTGGGAGATCCAGCCCCCGCCCACTACCGCGTAGCGCACCTTGCGCCCGCTCACCCGTCTCGCCTGCATGCCTTGCCTCCGTTGCGGTGCGAAGGCGGAACGCGGAACGGGGCGGGATGATCCGGCGCGGTTCCCTGTGGCGGGCGCCGCTTTCGGTCGCGTCCCCCCGTGCCAGGACGGACCTATTTGGTGCAGCGCAGCGGACGGGCCCGTCCGGCTGAAGGCCCGTCACGAAAGGTCGTCATGGCACTGTTTCACTGGATCGGTCGCGTCGTCAGGTTCTGCGAGCGCCTCGGCGCGGCGGCATTCATTGGGGTCGTGACCCTGTTCTCGGTCACCCTCGATTTCGCCCTGGGGATCGTCACGCGGCTCTACGACCGGTTCGATCAGGGGTTTTCGGATCTCGCCGCCGACTCGCGGCGGCGCAAGGCGGCGAAGGGCGAGGTGGCAGCGCCGCACTGATGCGGCCGCTCCCCCGTCCTTGCGAGCGCAGCGAAGCCATCCAGCCGGTGCACCCTGATCCGGATAGGTCGCGCTCTGGATTGCTTGGGCTTCGCCTTGCAATGACAGCGGCGGGTGGGGCGCCTTACTTCAACGCCCCGATCCGCTCGTGGAAATCCGGCCCGTTGGTGGTCTTGGCCACATGGCCGGCGCGGATCAGGTAGTCGCCGAAATGCTCGCCAGCCTGCTTGGCCTTGGCGAATTCGGCGAAGAGCGGATCCAGCGTCGAGACCACCTCTGCCGGCGAGGCGTCCTCCCGATAGAGCTTGCCCAGCCGCGAACCGTCGAAGGCCGCGCCGAGGTAGAGGTGGTAGCGCTCGGGACCGCGGCCCACGAGGCCGATCTCGGCGAGGAACGGCCGGGCGCAGCCGTTGGGGCAGCCGGTGGAGCGGATGGTGATCTCCTCGTCCTCGAGGCCATGCTTGGCGAGGCTCGCCTCCAGGTCGTCCATCAGGCCCGGCAGGAAGCGCTCGCTCTCGGCGAGCGCCAGCCCGCAGGTCGGCATGGCGACGCAGGCGATGGAGTTGCGCCGGAGCGCCCCGGCGCCCTTCGTCATCCCGTACTCGTCGACGACCGCTTCGATGGCCGCGCGCTTGGCCTCCGGCACGTTGGCGATGATGACGTTCTGGTTGGCGGTGAGGCGGAAGTCGCCTTCGTGCTCCTCCGCCACCCGGCGCAGGCCGGAGAGGAACTGCGGGCCGTCCTCGTAGTCCTTGATCCGGCCGGAGGGGACATAGAGCGTCAGGTGGTGGCGGCCGTCGTCGCCCTCGGTCCAGCCGAAGCGGTCGCCGTTGTTGGTGAAGGTGTAGGGCTTCGCTTCGCCCAGCGGCTTGCCGAGGCGCTTTTCCACCTCGGCCCGGAAGGCGTCGAGGCCGTAGCGCTCGATCGTGTACTTCAGGCGGGCGTTCTTGCGGTTGGTGCGGTTGCCCCAGTCGCGCTGGACGGTCATCACCGCCTCGGCCACCTTGATGGCGTCCTCGGTCGTGCAGAAGCCCATCACGTCGGCGGTGCGCGGGAAGGTGTCCGGCTCGCCATGGGTCATGCCCATGCCGCCGCCCACCGTGACGTTCCAGCCGGTGACCTCGTTGTTGCCGTCGAGGATGGCGATGAAGCCGAGGTCGTGGGCGAAGATGTCGACCTCGTTCGAGGGCGGCACCGCGATGACGGTCTTGAACTTCCGCGGCAGGTAGGTGCGGCCGTAGATCGGCTCGACCTCCAGCCCGTCCTCGCCGCCGACCACGCGCTCGCCGTCGAGCCAGATCTCCCGCCACGCCCCGGTCTTGGGCAGGAGCGAATCGGAGATGTCCTTGGCGAGCTGGTAGGCGGCCTTGTGGGCCTTCTTCTGGGCCGGGTTGGTGGCGGCCATGACGTTGCGGTTCACGTCGCCGCAGGCGGCGATGGTGTCGAGCAGCGCCGCGTCGATGGCGGCCATGGTCCGCTTCAGGTTCGACTTGATGACGCCGTGGTACTGGAAGGTCTGGCGGGTGGTCGCCCGCAGGGCGTTGCCGGCATAGGTGCGGGCGATGTCGTCCAGCACCAGCCACTGCTTGGGCGTGACGACGCCGCCCGCGATGCGCAGGCGGATCATGAAGCTGTAGGCCTTGTCGAGCTTCTTCTTGGTCCGCTCGGGGCGCAGGTCGCGGTCGTCCTGCAGGTACATCCCGTGGAACTTCACGAGTTGCCCGTCGTCCTCGGAGATCGCCCCGGTGGCGTGCTTCAGGAGCCCGTCGGCCAGGGTGCCGCGCAGGTAGCCGCTGGCGATCTTGATATGCTCGTTCGCCGCGAGCTTGGCCGCCCGGGCGGCCTCGGCTTCGGTGATCGGGCGCGAGGTCGGCGGGGCCTCGTAGACGCGCTTCGGCGCGGCGGGCTTGGTGTCGGGCGACTTGGTGTCGGTCATGGCGGTCTCGGTCTGGTCTGGCGGCAGCCTCTGTCCGATCCGCTCCCTCATCCTGAGGTGCCGCAGCGAAGCGGAGGCCTCGAAGGAGGGCTCCAGCTGTCGCGCGACCCCTGGAGGTCTCCTTCGAGGCCCGCTCACGCGGGCACCTCAGGATGAGGGGCGCGGGTCGGACGACGGTCGCGGGGGACGGTCGGTCCTGCTCAGTAAACGTCCTGCTGGTACACCTTCGCCCGCTCCAGCCCGGCGACATGCGCCTCGGCGTCGGCGGAGGAGAGGCCCTTCACGGTCTCGAAGGCCCGCACCACCGCGGCGCGGACGTCCTTGGCCATCTGCTTGGCGTCGCCGCAGACGTAGAAATGGGCGCCCCCGTCCAGCCATTCCACCAGTTCGGCGGCGTGCTGGTCGATCCGGTTCTGGACGTAGATCTTCTCCGGCTGGTCCCGGCTGAAGGCCACATCGATCTTGGTGAGCGACCCGTCTTCCAGGGCCTCCTGCCATTCGAGCTGGTACAGGAAGTCGTGGGTGAAGTGCCGGTCGCCGAAGAACAGCCAGGAGCGGCCCGGCGCCTCGGTGGCGCGGCGCTCCTGCACGAAGGCGCGGAACGGGGCGACGCCGGTGCCGGGGCCGACCATGATGATGTCGGTGGCCGGGTCCGCCGGCAGGCGGAAATGCTTGTTGGGCTTCAGCCGAACCCGCAGCTTGGCGCCGTCGCGGATCCGGTCGGCGACATGGACCGAGGCGACCCCGGAGCGCTTGCGGCCGAAGGTCTCGTAGCGCACCGCGGCGATGGCGAGGTGGACCTCGTCACCCACCTCCTTGCGGGACGAGGCGATGGAATAGGCCCGGGGCGGCAGCGGCCGGGTGATGGTGCCCAGATGCTCCGACGTGAGCTTGGCCGGGAACCGCTCGATCAGGTCGATGAGGTTGCGGCCCTCGATCCAGGCGCGGACCTCGCCGCTCTCCACGAAGGCCTTGGCATCCTCCGAGCCCGTCGCCTTGGCGAAGCGCTCGATGGTCGCCGCCGAGAGGGTGGTGATGTCGCGCTCGGCGAGCAGCGCCTTGCGCAGGGCCTCGTCGCCCGAGAGGCCCGTGGCGGACAGGATCTCGTCCACCAGCTGGGGGTCGTTCTCCGGGTAGATCTCGAGCGAGTCGCCCGGCTCGTAGGCCGGAGCCCCGTCCTCGAAGGCCAGCGCGAGGTGGATCGTCTCCTTGTCGGAGCGCGAGGAGTTGAGGTTCACGTGCTCGACCACCTCGACCACGACGGGGTCGCGGCTCGGCTCGGCGTCCTCGTCGCCGCCGGCCCGGGCGAAGTCCACCGCGACCACGTTGTCGGGGGCGGCGGCCGGGGCCAGGGCCTTGAGGGTGCCCTTGATCCAGTCGGCGGCCGGCGTCTCGAAATCGAGGTCGAGGTCGGCCCGCTCCGCGGCGCGCTTGCCGCCGAGCGCCTCGAACCGCGCATCGAGCGCCTTCCCGATGGCGCAGAACTCGGCGTAGGATGTATCGCCCAGCGCCAGCACGGCGAACTCGACGCCGTCGAGGCGCGGGGCGCCCTCGCCCATCAGCTCGCCATAGGCCCGCGCGGCCCGGGCCGGGGGCTCGCCCTCGCCCCAGGTGGCGGCGATGGCGACCAGCTTGCCGGCCTTGGGCAGGGTCGCGACGTCGAGGTCGGCGAAATCCACCACCTTCGGCTTGAAGCCCTGCTTCCGGGCGAGCTTGGCGACGTCCCCGGCGAGCTTCTCGCTGTTACCCGATTCGCTCGCGTAGATGACGGTCAGCGGCTCGCTGGCCTTGGGGGGCGCGGCGGGGGCGGCCTGGGGCTGGCCCCCTGCTGCGTCGAGGCCGGCGAGGAAGCCAGCCAGCCATGCCCGTTGGACCGGCGTCGCGTTCACGAGGACGGCGTCGAGGCTGGCGCGCTCGCCGTCCCCGAAGGGAGCGGTGCGCGGGAGGAGAGCGGAGCGAGACATCACCGGACCATGTCGTGGGGCGCGAGGCCCATGTCAACCAGAAACGTTCGTTTTACAGAACGGCGCGAAGTGAGAAGATCGGCATCGCCGCACGATCGGGTTGGAGAAGATCATTCTCCGACCGCCGCGAGTGCCGGGGCGAGGGCCCTGGCGGAGACCTGAGCAGAGGCCCGGGCGGAAGCCGGGTTCTGGGCCAGATCCGGAAGGTGGCGCGTCGCCTTGGGCGGCGCGGGGAGAGGCAGGGCTGTGGTGGATTTCACCTTCTCCATGGCAAAGCGCGACGTGACGTTCTTGAGGGGAAGGACGGAGATCAGCCGCTTATAGAAGGCGTCGTAGGCCTGCATATCCGCCACGACGACGCGCAGCATGTAGTCCACATCCCCGGCCATCCGGTAGAATTCCAGCACCTCCGGCATGGCGGAGACGGTGTCGGCGAAGCGTTGCAGCCATTCCTGCGAATGGTCCGCGGTCTCGATGGAGACGAACACCGTCAGCCCGAGGCCGAGCTTCACCGGGTCCAGCACCGCGACGCGCCGGTCGATCACCCCGTCGGCCTCCAGCCGCTGGATGCGCTTCCAGCACGGGGTCTGCGACAGCCCGACCTTCTCGCCGATGGCAGCGATGGACAGGGTCGCATCCTGCTGGAGCAGGGCGAGGATCTTCAGGTCGATGGCGTCCAAACGGGACCTCCGCCTTTCCGGCACTCCTTCTCAGGAAGAAGGAACTTCCGCCTCTATAGGGGTGTGATGACGTTTGTGAGAATATTTTTTTACAAATCGTGAAGGCGGGCGGCCATGTCATGTGTGCCGACGCACGCCCCGGGCGGTTTTTCCCGCCCCGGACGCAGCCCAGTCGCCTTGACTTCGTTCGGTATAGCGAACATTTCGACCCTTCGACAACCGGCGCGGCCCACCCATGTCCACAGGGCCGGCGCAGGAGCTACGCAGAATGTCCCTGACGGACCCGAAGACCGCCGAGGCCGACGACCTCGCCCGGCGCCTTGCCCCCCTCGACCTTCCCGCCCGCCTCGCCCTGATCTCCCGGGATGTGCCTGGCCGGCTGGTCTTCACCACGAGCCTCGGCATTGAGGACCAGGTGCTCACCCATGCCCTGGCCATGGCCAAGCTCGCCGGGGACCGGGTGGAGATCGCCACCCTCGATACGGGCCGGCTCTTCCCCGAGACCTACGAGACCTGGGTCGAGACCGAGGCCGCCTACGGCATCCGCATCCTCGCCTACGTTCCGGAGCGGGCGGCGGAGGAGGCCTTCGTGCGCGACGAGGGCATCAACGGTTTCCGCCGTTCCGTGGCGGCCCGGCAGGCCTGCTGCGGCTTCCGCAAGGTCGAGCCATTGGGCCGGGCGCTGGACGGCGCCGCCGGCTGGCTCACCGGCCTGCGGGCCGGGCAGTCGGCCAACCGCGCCGCGACGCCGCTCGCCGCCTGGGATGCCGACCGGGGGCTCCTCAAGCTCAACCCCCTGGCCGATTGGACGCGCGAACGGATCGACCTGTTCGTCCGCGAGAACTTCGTTCCCTACAACACCCTGCACGACAGGGGCTTTCCGTCGATCGGCTGCGCCCCCTGTACTCGCGCCGTGAAGGTCGGTGAGCCGGAGCGTGCCGGGCGCTGGTGGTGGGAACAGGAAGACAAGAAGGAATGTGGGCTGCATGTCGGCCGCCCCGGCGCCGCCGTGCAGCCGGGACAGGAGGCCGCCGTGTTCGAGCCCGAGCCCGCAACCCGTGAGCCGGAGTTCGCCCGATGAGCGCCGCAACCGCCGCTGTGCGGCCCGACACCACCCCCGCCCTCGCCTCCTCGCCCGCGCGCATGAGCCATCTCAAGCGCCTGGAGGCTGAGGCCATCCACATCTTCCGGGAGACGGTCGCCGAGACCGAGAACCCGGTGATGCTCTATTCCATCGGCAAGGACTCGTCCGTCCTGCTGCATCTGGCGCTGAAGGCGTTCGCGCCGGGCAAGCTGCCCTTCCCCCTGCTTCATGTCGATACGACGTGGAAGTTCAAGGAGATGATCGCGTTTCGCGATTCCCGGGCGAAGGAACTCGGCCTCGACCTCCTGGTCCACACCAACCAGGACGGGCTGGCGCGCGGCGTCGGGCCGGTGAGCCACGGCTCCGAGGTCCATACCGACGTGATGAAGACGCAGGCCCTGCGCCAAGCCCTCGACCTGCACAAGTTCGATGCGGCCTTCGGCGGCGCCCGCCGCGATGAGGAAGCGAGCCGCGCCAAGGAGCGCATCGTCTCCCTGCGCACGGCCCAGCACCGCTGGGACCCGAAGCGCCAGCGGGCCGAGCCCTGGCACCTGTACAATCTCAAGAAGAAGCGCGGCGAGTCCCTGCGGGTCTTCCCGCTGTCCAATTGGACCGAGCTCGATATCTGGCTCTACATCGAGCAGGAGAACATCCCGATCGTGCCGCTCTACTTCGCGGCGCCGCGCCCCGTCGTGGAGCGCGAGGGCCAGCTCATCATGGTCGATGACGAGCGCCTGCCCCTCAACCCCGGGGAGACCCCGCAGGAGAAGGTCGTCCGCTTCCGCACGCTCGGCTGCTACCCGCTGACTGGCGCGGTGGAGAGCGGGGCCGCGACCCTGCCGGAGATCATCGCCGAGACGCTCGCCGCCCGCACCTCGGAGCGGCAGGGCCGGGTGATCGACAAGGACGGCGCCGGCGCCATGGAGCGCAAGAAGCAGGAGGGCTACTTCTGATGACCATCCATCAGTCCAAGGATGCGTTCCAGGCTTCCGGCCTCGCGCAGGATTACGCGACCTTCCTCGCGGCGCATCAGAACAAGGAAGTTCTGCGCTTCATCGCCTGTGGCTCGGTGGACGACGGCAAGTCGACCCTGATCGGCCGCCTCCTGCACGACACCAAGCAGATCTTCGACGACCAGATCACCGCCCTGCGCCGGGATTCCCGCAAGCACGGCACGCAAGGCCAGGAGATGGACCTCGCCCTGCTGGTCGACGGCCTCCAGGCCGAGCGGGAGCAGGGCATCACCATCGACGTCGCCTACCGCTTCTTCTCGACGGACAAGCGTTCCTTCATCGTGGCCGACACCCCCGGCCACGAGCAGTACACCCGCAACATGGCGACCGGCGCCTCCACCGCCGACGTGGCCGTGCTCCTGGTGGACGCCCGCCAGGGCCTCACCCGGCAGACGAGGCGCCACGCCCTGCTGGTCTCCATGCTGGGGATCCGCCGGGTGGTGCTGGCCGTCAACAAGATGGACATGATCGGCTGGTCGCAGGACCGGTTCGCCGAGATCGTGAAGGGTTTTTCGGACTTCTCCGCCGGCCTGAACTTCGCCGAGGTGCGGGCGATCCCGCTTTCGGCCAAGAATGGCGACAACGTCGTCGAGCCGGGGGTGAACACCCCCTGGTATGTGGGCGGCACGCTCCTCTCCTTCCTGGAGACGGTGCCGGTGCGCGAGGAGGCCCTGAACGCTCCGTTCCGCATGGCGGTGCAGTGGGTCAATCGGCCGAACTCCGAGTTCCGGGGCTATAGCGGGCGCATCGCCAGCGGCACCGTGCGGCCCGGCGACCGGGTGAGCGTGCAGCCGGGCGGACGCACCGCCACCGTGGAGCGGATCTACACCGCCGACGGCGACCTGCCCGAGGCCGGGGCCGACCTCTCCGTCACCCTGGTCCTCGCCGAGCAGATCGACGCCTCCCGCGGTCAGGTGATTGCGGCGGAGGGCGCACCCCTGCACACCCTGGACCGGCTCGATGCCCGCCTGTTCTGGGCGGCGGAGACAGACCTCGCGCCGGGGGCGAGCCTGCTGGCCAAGATCGGGACCAGCACGGTGACCGCGACGGTCGAGGCCATCGTCTCGCGCATCGACCCGGAGACCGGCAAGCCGGGCCCGGCCGAGCGCCTCTCGGCCAACGACATCGCGGATGTGCGCCTCAGCCTCGACCGGCCGGTGGCCGTGGACGCCTATGCGGCGAACCGCGAGACCGGCAGCTTCATCCTGATCGACCGGGAGAGCACCGACACGGCGGCGCTGGGTCTCGTCCTGGCTCCGCGGAGCGAGGCGGCGCCCGCGGCGGTGCACCGGGAGGAGGCTGCGGCTTCCGGGGGACTCCTCGGCAGCCTGAAGCGGCTGTTCGGCCGCTGAGAGCATTTTTCGCGGTTCCTGGCGGCGGCCTTCCTTGCCGGGAGGGTCTTTGCCGGGAGCATCCTTGCAACGAATCGGCCGTGTCCGCGTTCTGCGGACCGGTCGAGCCGTCCCGTCGAGCGGGGCGGCGCCGGATCGCAAGGAACTGATGATGACGAAGTCCCTCATCGGACTCGCCGCCGCCCTGGCGCTGGGCGGCCTCGGGGCTGTCTCCTCCGCCCAGGCCGCTCCCCTCGCTGCCGGGTCTGCGACCACGCTCGCCGGCGGGGCGCAGATCGAGACCGTGGCCTTCGGCTGCGGCCCTGGCTGGACCCGCGGCCCCTACGGCCGCTGCCGTCCGGCTTTCGGCTATGGTCCGCGTCGGTTCTACGGCCGCCGCTGCTTCTTCCGCCCGACTCCGTTCGGGCCCCGGCGCGTCTGCCGCTACTGAGCCGTCCGGCGCCGGGACCCGTGATGGTCCCGGCGTCCTTCGCCATGACGGGTCGTCAGGAGGCGATGCCCCACCCCTGCGCCAGCAGCCGATAGGATTCGTGCCGGGCCGACCTGTCGGGTATCGCGGTCACGATCATCAACTCGTCCGCCCCGACCGATTCCGCGAGCGCCCCCAGCCGCGCCCGGAGGGTGTCCGGTGCGCCCACATGCAGCTTGTCGCGTCCCTGCTCGATCCGCGCCCGCTCGGTGGGCGAGTGGGGATAGTCCAGGGCCTCCTGCAGGCTCGGGAGGGGCCGGTACTCGCCCCGCTCCCGGCGGAGCGTCGAGAGCCGGGCGCTGGCCGCCAGCCGTTCGGCCTCCGCATCCGTCGCCGCGCAGATCGCCGCGACGGCGAGGATGGCGTGGGGCTCCGTGCCGAGGCGCGTCGGGCGGAACAGGTCGCGGTAGGCCCGCATCGGCCCATCCGGGGGCATCCCCGCGAAGTGTTGCGCGAAGGCGAACCCGGCACCGATCTGCGCGGCGAGCTGCGCGCTGTAATCCGATGAGCCGAGGAGGTGCAGGGGCGGCAGGCTCACCCCTGCCGGGCTCGCCTGGATCTCTCCGAACGGATGGCCCTCGGGAAAGCCCTGGTCCCAAAACAGCAGTTCCTGCAACCGGTCGAGGAAGTCGTCGCCCCCGTTGCCCGAGGGCGCCTCCCGGCGGCGCAGGGCCCGGGCGGTGACGCCGTCGGTCCCCGGTGCCCGGCCGATGCCGAGGTCGATCCGGCCGGGGAACAGGGCTTCCAGCACTCGGAACCGCTCGGCCACCATCAGGGGCGCGTGGTTCGGCAGCATGATCCCGCCCGACCCGACCCGGAGATGGGTCGTCGCGGCGGCGATCTGGCCGATCATGATCTCCGGCGCCGGGCTCGCGACGTTGGGTAGGGCGTGGTGCTCGGCGAGCCAGTAGCGCCGGTAACCGAGGCCATCGACATGCCGGGCGAGCGCCAGGGTGTCGTGCAGGGCCTGCGCGGGCGTCGAATCCGACGTGACGAAGGAAAGGTCGAGGACGGAAAGCGGGATCATGCCCCTGACATGGGAACGCGGGGGGCGGTGCGGGAGGGCTGCGCACCACATCCGCCACCGTCTTTGCGAGCAACGCGAAGCAATCCAGGGCAGCGGGACGGCGTTAACTCTTGGCGGATGCCTGGATTGCTTCGCGTTGCTCGCAAGGACGATCAGGGTTCGACGGGGCGCCGGTGATCGAAAAGCTCACTGCAGATGGGAGAGCGATAATCCCAGACCTGCGATGCTTGCCGGCTCACGGCCGCGGGACTAGGGTCCGCGCCGCACAATTGGAGCTGAGCACGACCATGGCCTTCCTCGCCGATGTCCTCTCGCGGGTGAAGCCCTCCGCGACCATCGTGATGACCCAGAAGGCCCGGGAGCTGAAGGCGTCGGGCGTCGATGTGATCTCCCTCTCCGTGGGCGAGCCGGATTTCGACACGCCGGAGCACATCAAGCAGGCCGGCATCGAGGCGATCCGGCGCAACGAGACCCGCTACCCCCCGGTCTCGGGCATCGTGCCCCTCCGTGAGGCCATCGCGAAGAAGTTCAAGCGCGAGAACGGGCTCGACTACAAGCCCACGCAGACCATCGTCGCCACCGGTGGCAAGCACATCCTCTACAACGCCCTCCTCGCCACCCTGAACCCAGGGGACGAGGTCGTCATCCCGCGTCCCTACTGGGTGTCCTACCCGGAGATGGTCGGCCTGTGCGGCGGCACCGCGGTGTTCGCCGAGACGCGGATGGAGGAAGGCTTCAAGCTCCAGCCGGCGGAGCTCGAGCGGGTGCTCACGCCCAAGACCAAGTGGATCATCCTCAACTCGCCCTCGAACCCGTCCGGCGCCGCCTATTCGCGCACGGAAATGAAGGCGCTCACCGACGTCCTGCTGCGCTACCCGGACGTGCACGTCCTGACCGATGACATCTACGAGCACCTGACCTACGGCGACTTCGAATTCGTGACTCCCGCCCAGGTCGAGCCCGCCCTCTACGAGCGGACGCTGACCATGAACGGCGTCTCGAAGGGCTACGCCATGACCGGCTGGCGCATCGGCTACGCCGCCGGCCCGGAGACGCTCATCAAAGCCATGGACTTCGTGCAGGGCCAACAGACGTCGGGCGCCACCACCATCGCCCAGTGGGCGGCGGTGGCCGCCCTCGAAGGCCCGCAGGACCACCTCGCCACCTTCCGCGCCGCCTTCCAGAAGCGCCGGGACCTCGTGGTCTCCATGCTGAACCAGACAAAGGGCCTGACCTGCCCGACGCCGGAGGGTGCGTTCTACGTCTACCCGTCCTGCGCCGAGACGATCGGCAAGCGCACCGAGGGCGGCAAGGTGATCGAGACCGACGAGGATTTCGTCACCGAGCTGCTGATGGCCGAGGGTGTGGCCGCGGTGCACGGCTCGGCCTTCGGGCTGGGTCCGAACCTGCGGATCTCCTACGCCACCTCCGACGCGACGCTGGAGGAGGCCTGCCGCCGCATCCAGCGGTTCTGCGGCTCCCTGCGATAAAGCCAGTCCCGAGCCTGAAGGCGCCGCGAACGGGTTCCTCGGCGGTGCGGCGCCTCGTCACCGCCCCGCTTCGGTTGCCGGCTCGCCTGTGACCCCTTACACGGGCGTTCCCCGTGGCCGATGCGCCTGAAGGTTTCGCGAGCCCGCTCGGGCCTGCATGGTAGCGGGGTCGGCAGTGACGGGGCGGTCCGGACCAGTTCTCTGGGCCGCGCCTGTGAGGCTTAGTGGGCCGAGCGGCTGCAGGAGTGTCGGAGGCGCGGGGAACAGGAACCGCGGATCAGGCGCAAGGCCCACCCTATTTCCCGGAAGGCGCATCGGTTGGGTGGGAACTGTCCCGAAGCGGGGCAGGGACTGACGATCGCCTTCCGGCATTGTTCACGCTCCGGTGCGATCTTCCATAAGGGCCGGGAACCGGTCCATTGTGTAGGCGTTCACTCGGGCTCGACAGCATGCGTTCCCTGCTCACCGGAGGGATCAAGGCCATCCTGGCCATCGCCGCCCTCTCGACCGCGGCCCACTGGGCCCTGCGCCTCCAGCGCGATGCGGAAGGCCTGCCGGCGCCGGTCATGGCCAGCTTGGCCGATCCCGAGACCACCGGCTCGATCGCACCGCGTCAGACCGCGCTGCCCGCCCCCGAGGCCTTACAGACCCTGGCACCCGCTCCCGTCGCCGCCCCGGCTGCAGATGTGCGTCCGGCCCGATCCGGCCTCGACCAGTCGCATCTCGCGGCCCTGATCGCCACGGCCACCGCGGCGCCGAAGGCCAAGGTCGCCAAGCGGTAAGGCGGCCCTCCGCCGCGCCGCATGGTTCCCTTGCGCCGCGGCTCCTACCCACGTCGTGTCCGGCATGGCACCAGGGGCCCGACGCGGCGGACGCACCGCCCCCTTTCGTTCTCTCCGATGGCCATGACCGCCACCACCGCCCCGGCACCGGCCGCGGCCGCCCACCAGTCCCCTGCCGAGGGTGAGGTCGCCCGCCGCCGCCGGCTCGTCGGGATCGCGCTGATGTGCGGGGCGGTCGCCTTATTCGCGAGCCTCGATGCCTGCGGTAAGACCCTGGCCCGCGCGGGGGTCGATCCCTTCGTGACGACCTTCCTGCGCTACGCCGGCAGCGTGGCCATGATCTCCCTCTTCGTGAATCCCGTGCGCACCCCGAGCGTGGTCCGCAGCCGCAGGCTCGGGTTGCAGGTGCTGCGCTCCCTGCTGCTCTTCGCCTCGACGGCCCTCAACTTCATGGCCCTTCGCCATCTGCAGATGGCCGAGACGATCTCGATCCAGTTCGCGGCGCCCCTGACCGTCGCCCTGCTGGCCGGGCCTCTGTTAGGCGAATGGTCGTCCCGCGCCCGCCTCGCGGCGATCGGTGTCGGCTTCCTGGGGGTGCTGGTGATCGTGCGGCCGGGGGTGGGGACGATGCACCCGGCGGCGCTGCTCTGCGTCGCCAACGTCATCGTCTACGCCTTCTACGCGATCATCACGCGCAAGCTCGCCGCCTACGATTCCACGGCCACGACGATGTTCTACACGGGGCTCGCGGGCGTCACGCTCACGGTGCCGCTCCTGCCCTGGATCTGGGCGAGCCCCACGCAGTGGAGCCACTGGGCGCTGCTCCTCGGTGTCGCCCTGTTCGGCACGCTGGGGCACTGGCTGCTGGTGCTGGCCCATGCCCGGGCGCCCGCCAACGTGCTGGCGCCGTTCCTCTATACGCAGCTGCTCTGGTCGGTGACCCTCGGCTTCCTGCTGTTCGGCGACCTGCCAGGCCGGTGGACCCTCGTCGGTGCGATGATCGTCGTCGGCTCGGGTCTTTTCCTGCTCGCCCAGGACACCCGGCGCCGGCCGGCGTGAGTCCCCGCGGCGCGATGCCCGCGGGGACGACGCTCGGGTGAAAGCCGGCGCCGGGACGTCTCCCGCCTCAGCGGTGATGACGGTGACGGTCATGGCGGCGGTAGTGCCGGCGGGAGCGCATGTCGGTGCGGTAGGCGCGGCGGCCCGGGTCGATCCCGAGGGCGCCGTTGACGGTGCCCACGGCACCGCCTACCGCTCCGCCGACCACGCCGCCGACGGGGCCGCCGACCCGGTCACCTTCGGCTGCACCGCGCTGCACGCCGCCGACGAGGCCCTGGGCCTGGGCGGGCATCGCCACGGAGAGGGAGCCGGCGGCGAGCGCCGCGGCGAGAAGGGCCGTCTTGAGCGTGTGTCTCACGGGGATTCCTCCTGAAGCGTAGCCGGATTGCCGGCTCCGTCCGCTCCGAACGACCACGGCGGCAAATCGTTGCACCGAAACGTGGTGATCCGTGGGATGACGGCGCCGCCCCCGGCCGTGTGGTGAGCGCTGGCATCCGCGGGGGCCGGCTGCTAGAGAAGCGCGATGTCCGCGTCCTGCGTTCTGCGCCTCGCGCCCTCCGGGCGGCGAATTACGAGCCCGGCCGCCGCCTGAGGGCCCGCACGCGCATGACGCGGCGGGCTCCGCGGAAGGCCGGGATCCGCCGCCCGCCCCGCCGGCTGCGCGCCGGCCTCGACGCCCGATTGAGCGAGACCCGATGACCACCCCCGACACGACCGCGTCCGCCACGCAGGCCCGCGACTATTCCAAGACCTTGTTCCTGCCGAGCACCGAGTTCCCGATGCGGGCCGGGCTGCCCACCCGCGAGCCGCTGCTGCTGGAGCGCTGGGCGAAGACCGGCCTGTACGAGACAATCCGCAAGGCCGCTGCGGGGCGGCCGAAATTCGTGCTGCACGACGGCCCGCCCTACGCCAACGGCAATATCCATATCGGCACGGCGCTCAACAAGATCCTGAAGGACGTGATCGTCCGCAGCCAGGGGGCCCTCGGGCACGATGCCAACTACGTCCCCGGTTGGGACTGCCACGGCCTGCCGATCGAGTGGAAGATCGAGGAGCAGTACCGGGCCAAGGGCCGCAACAAGGACGACGTACCGGTGATCGAGTTCCGGCAGGAATGCCGGACCTTCGCCGGCCACTGGCTCGACGTGCAGCGCGAGGAGTTCAAGCGGCTCGGCGTCACCGGCGACTGGGACCACCCCTACGCGACCATGGCCTTCCCGGCCGAGGCCGCCATCGCCGACGAGCTGATGAAGTTTTCGATGTCCGGCCAGCTCTACCGAGGCTCGAAGCCGGTGATGTGGTCGGTGGTGGAGAAGACCGCCCTGGCCGAGGCCGAGGTCGAGTACGAGGAGCATGTCTCGGATACGATCTTCGTCGCCTTCCCCGTCATTAAGGGCGGCGAAGGCTTCCCCGAGGCGCGGGTCGTGATCTGGACCACGACGCCCTGGACGATCCCCGGCAACCGGGCCGTCGCGTACTCCAAGAAGATCGCCTACGGCCTGTACCGTGTGACTGCGGCGCCGGAGGAGAACTGGGCCAAGCCCGGCGAGACCTACGTGCTCGCCGACACGCTGGCGGCGACGGTATTCAAGGCCGCCCGGGTCGAGGCGTTCGAGCGGGTCGCCGACGTGCCGGCCGACACGCTCGCCGGCCTGACCCTGGCCCATCCGCTCGCCGCCCTCGGCTACGGCTTCGCCGTGCCGATGCTCGACGGCGACCACGTCACTGACGAATCCGGCACGGGCTTCGTCCATACGGCGCCGAGCCACGGGCGCGAGGATTTCGAGCTCTGGATGGCTTCGGGCCGCCTGCTCGCCGAGCGGGGCATCGACACCACGATCCCCTACACGGTCGATGCCGACGGCACGCTCACCAAGGCGGCGCCGGGCTTCGAGGGCCGGCGCGTCTACACCGAGAAGGGCGAGAAGGGTGACGCCAACAAGGCGGTGATCGCCGCCCTGACCGAGGCCGGGGCGCTCGTCGCCCGCGGGGTGCTGCGCCACCAGTACCCGCATTCCTGGCGCTCAAAGAAGCCGGTGATCTTCCGCAACACGCCGCAATGGTTCATCGCCATGGACCGGCCGGTGGAGTCCCTCGGCGACCGAACCCTGCGCGAAGTCGCCACCCAGGCGATCAATGACACCCAATGGGTGCCGCCGCAGGGCAAGAACCGCATCGACGGGATGGTCGGCAACCGGCCGGACTGGGTGGTCTCGCGCCAGCGTGCCTGGGGCGTGCCGATCACGGTGTTCGTCAACAAGGAGACCGGCGAGGTCCTGCGGGACGCGGGCGTCAACGCCCGCATCCGCGACGCCTTCGCTTCTGAGGGCGCCGACGCGTGGTTCGCCCCCGGCGCGGCGGCCCGCTTCCTCGGGGCCGACCACGATCCGGCCGCCTATGAGCAGGTCATGGACGTGCTCGACGTGTGGTTCGATTCCGGCTCGACCCACGCCTTCGTGCTGGACGACCCGGAGGCCTTCCCCGGCCTTGCGGGCGTGACCCGGATCCGCGACGGCGGCCGGGACAAGGTGATGTACCTCGAAGGGTCGGACCAGCACCGGGGCTGGTTCCAGTCCTCGCTGCTCGAATCCTCCGGCACCCGCGGCCGGGCGCCCTACGACGTGGTGCTGACCCACGGCTTCGTCCTCGACGGCAAGGGCCTGAAGATGTCGAAGTCGAAGGGCAACGTCGTCGCGCCGCAGAGCGTCATCAAGGATTCGGGCGCCGACATCCTGCGCCTGTGGGTAGCGGCCTCCGACTATACCGACGACCTGCGCATCGGCCCGGAAATCATCAAGACGTTTGCCGAGACCTACCGCAAGCTGCGCAACAGCTTGCGCTGGATGCTCGGCTCCCTGGCGCACCGGGTACCGGGCGACGACGTTCCGTTCGAGCAAATGCCCGAACTGGAGCGGCTGATCCTGCACCGGCTCGCCGAACTCGATGGCGAGATCCGCGAGGCCTACGCCACCTACGATACCAAGCGGGTCGTGGCCCTGCTCAACGGGTTCATGACCGGCGACCTGTCGTCCTTCTACTTCGACGTGCGGAAGGACGCCCTCTACTGCGACCCGATCTCCTCGGTGACCCGCCGGGCGGCCCTGCAGGTGATCGACGAGACTTTCAAGCGGGTGGTGGTGTGGCTCGCTCCGGTCCTCGCCTTCACCGCAGAGGAGGCGTGGCTCGACCGGTATCCGTCCGAGGACGGCTCGGTCCACCTCCAGACCCTGCCGGAGACGCCCTCCGTTTGGCGTGACGACACCCTGGCGGCCAAATGGCAAAAAATCCGCCGGGTGCGTCGGGTGGTGACCGGGGCGCTGGAGATCGAGCGGGCGGCGAAGCGCATCGGTGCCAGCCTGGAGGCGGCCCCCGTGGTGTCCATCGCCGATGCGGAGCTTCTGGCGGCGGTCCGGTCCCTGGGCGAGGCCGCCTTCGCGGACATCTGCATCACCTCCGCCATCACCGTCGAGGCGGGCGAGGGTCCGGCCGACGCCTTCCGCCTCGACGAGGTGAAGGGCGTGGCCGTGGTGCCGGTGCCGGCGCAGGGCCGCAAATGCGCCCGCTCCTGGCGGGTCAGCCCCGATGTCGGCGCCGACGCCGAGTTCCCCGACGTCACCCCCCGGGACGCCAAGGCGCTCCGGGAATGGGACGCGGCCCATCCCGAGGCCAGCGCGGCGTGAGGGCGAGGGCACTCTGCTCCCGCGCGGGGGCTCGTCACCGGTGACGGCGGCCTCTCCCGTCCACATCCTCATCCTGAGGTGCGGCGTCAGCCGCCTCGAAGGAGGGCTCCAGGCATCACGGCGATCCCTGGAAGGCTCCTTCGAGGCCGACGCTGCGCGTCGGCACCTCAGGATGAGGGAGCGGAGGGGAGGTGCGCCGGGGGGCTCGGCCCTCTCCCCGCAGGCGGGGAGAGGGGACGCGCGGCCATGACCCCTGCCTTAACCCCTGCCCGCGCCGGCCTCCTGGCCCTGCTCCTGACCTTCGCCGTCGATCAGGCGACCAAGCTCGGGCTGTATTTCGGCACCGACCTCGTCCTCACCCAGCCCTGGCGCTACGGCCCCTATGCCGACCTCGTCGTGGTGTGGAACAGGGGCGTGTCCTACGGGATGTTCCAGCAGGACGGGGCCCTCGGCCGCTGGCTGCTGGTGGGCCTCTCCCTCGTCGCGGCCCTGGCCCTCGGCCTCTGGATGGCCCGGGCCGGCTCCCGGCTGCTCGGCATCGCCCTCGGCCTCATCGTCGGCGGGGCCCTGGGCAACGCCGTCGACCGGGCGGTGTACGGGGCGGTGTTCGATTTCGTCCACCTCCATGCGGGAGGGTGGTCGTGGTACGTCTTCAACGTCGCCGATGCGGCCATCGTGGCCGGCGTGATCGGCCTGATCCTCGACAGCCTGCTCCCGTCCGGGCGTTCCTCCGCCCCCGGTGGGGCGCGTGACAACGCCGCGCCCCGGTTGTGATGTGTACACCACACTGTCCGAATCGAAGCTCCCGTACTGGTAGAGCCTGGCCAAGGCGCCATACGATCGCCGGAAACCGGTTTCACGCCGGACTCTGTCGGATCAGGTCGCGTGGCGACCGTCCCCGCGCCGGATCCCCGGGCGGCACCCGTGAGGCAGCATGAGCGCGCAACGCAGGCTTCGACTCCTCCTTTCCGCGGCGGCCCTGTTCCCCCTGGTGGCGGCGGGTACGGCCCAGGCGCAGCAGAGCGGCGAGCTGATGCGCGACGCCCTGTCGGGCATCGGGCTCCTGGAGAAGCAACAGGCCCCGATCGACTATCACGAGCGGCCCCCGCTGGTGATGCCGCCGAAGCTCGACGGCAACGCCCTCCCCGCGCCTCGTGCACGCGCCAAGAACGCCGCGTGGCCGAAGGACCCGGAGATCGTCGCCCGCGAGCGCGAGGCCGAGGAGCGCCGGGTGCCGAAGGGCAACCAGACCGCCGGCCGCTACAACGACAACAACGTGACCATGTCGGTCGACGAGATGCGCAACGGCCGCCGCGCCGGGGCGAACCTCACGACGTCGGCGGAGGACAAGCCCGGCGACACCGCCCGCCGTGGCTCGTGGCTCGACCCCCTGGAACTGTTCAAGGGCAAGAGCGAGGATCTGCAGGCCTCCGACGTCGAGCCGACCCGCGAGTCGCTGGTCGAGCCGCCCAACGGCTACCGCATGGCGCCCAAGAAGCTCGTGCGCACCACCGGCGAGCCGGTGAAGAACGCGAGCGCCGAGCGGGAGGAGTCCGATCCCGGCGTTTACCTGCGGTCTCAGCAGGCGCGCTGAACGGCGCGGAAGCCGGGGGCGCGGCCCGTCCGGGACGGACGGGATCGCCACCGGATCGAACATGGGTTGCTGTGGCACGCTTGCGACGAGGGCGACCTACAGCAACATAGAATTTTTCGGGTACGGTCCTCGCCGCACCCGGATCGCACAGGCTCCGCATTCCGGCCCCGCCCGTCAGGGAAGGGCCGCCGAGGGTGGAGCCGGGTAAGGACCAGCTTGATGCACCTCTTCAGGACGGCGACGCCCACCCTTTTCCCCGGACAGCGGGACGCCCGCTTCTGCGCGACCGCAGGGCGGGGGGAGGCCGCGCCCTTCGGGCGCTCGGAAGCCGGAGGCCCCGAGGTTTCGTCCTTCACCCTCGACAACAACCTCGACGTGGTGGTCGTGCCCGATCACCGGGCGCCCGTGGCGACCCACATGATCTGGTACCGCAACGGGTCGGCCGATGATCCGCTCGGCCAGTCCGGCATCGCCCACTTCCTCGAGCACCTGATGTTCAAGGGCACCGAGCGGCACCCGGTCGGCGCCTTCTCGAAGGCGGTGTCGGGCCTCGGCGGCCAGGAGAACGCCTTCACCAGCTACGACTACACCGCCTACTTCCAGCGGGTGGCCCGGGACCATCTCGGCACGATGATGGCCTTCGAGGCGGACCGCATGCACGGCCTCGTCCTCGACGACGCCGTGGTGGCGCCCGAGCGCGACGTGGTGCTGGAGGAGCGCCGGATGCGGGTCGAGACCGACCCCTCTGCCCAGCTGTCCGAGGCGATGGCGGCCTCGCTGTTCGTGCACCACCCCTACGGCATCCCGATCATCGGCTGGATGCACGAGATCGAGGGGCTGAACCGCGGGCACGCCCTCGACTACTACAACCGCTTCTACACGCCCGAGAACGCGATCCTCATCGTCGCCGGCGACGTGACCCCCGACGAGGTCCGGCGTCTGGCCGACGACACCTACGGCCGCGTCGCCCCCCGGGGCGCCCGGCCCGAGCGGCGCCGGCCGCGGGAGCCGGAGCCCCGGGCGCTCCGGCGCGTGTCGGTGGCCGACCCCAAGGTCGAGCAGCCGACCCTGCAGCGGCTCTACCTCGCCCCGTCCTGCATCACCGCCCGGGACGGCGGCTGCCACGACCTCGAACTGCTCGCCGAGGTGCTCGGCGGCGGCTCGACGTCCTACCTCTACCGGAAGCTCGTGCTGGAGCAGGGCATCGCCGTGAATGCCGGTGCCTGGTACATGGGCTCGGCCATCGACGACACGCGCTTCTCGGTCTACGCCGTGCCCGCCGAGGGGGTGAGCCTGGAGCAGCTGGAGGCGGCCCTCGACCGCACCCTGGCCCGCGCCCCGGTGGACGCCCTGGCCCCCGACGCCATCGAGCGGGCCAAGACCCGCCTCGTGGCCGAGACGGTCTATTCCTCCGACAGCCAGTCGTCGCTGGCCCGCATCTACGGCTCGGCGCTCGCCATCGGCGAATCGATCGAGGACGTGCGCCGCTGGCCCGTGGACATCGAGGCGGTGTCGCAGGAGCGCCTGCGGGCGGCCTGCGAGCGCTGGCTCTCCCCTGCCCGCTCCGTCACCGGCTACCTCACCAAGGCCCGGGATCCCGATGCCCCGGTCGCGATGGCCGCCGAGTAAGCCCGGCGCCGCCACCGCCCGCGACCGATAAGAGAACAGACGAGGCTGCCATGAACCTGGCCGACACCGACACGCACGTTGCCACGAGCCCCACGACGGCCTTGCCGGTCGTGGCGGTCCCCGGCGTCGAGGCGTGGCACGTCGAGTCCCACGTCGTGCCGATGATCGCCCTGTCCTTCACCTTCGAAGGGGGCGCGGCCCAGGACCTGGAGGGCAAGGCCGGCTGCGCGCAGATGCTGGCCCGGCTCCTCGACGAGGGCGCGGGCGACCTGACCTCCGACGCGTTCCAAGAGCGCCTCGCCGCCCGGGCCATCGAGCTGTCCTTCCATGCCGGGCCCGATGCGGTCGGCGGTTCGCTCAAGATGCTGCTCAAGCATGCGGACGAGGCCATCGACCTCCTGGCCCTGGCCCTGACCAAGCCCCGCCTCGACCCCGACGCCATCGAGCGGGTGCGGGCGCAGGTGATCGCCGGCCTGCGCTACCAGCAGAACGATCCGGGCGTGATGGCCTCCCGCCGCTTCTTCAAGGAGGCCTTCGCCGGCCACCCCTATGCCCGGCCCTCCTCCGGCACCATCGAGAGCGTCGCGGCGATCACCCGCGACGACCTGCTCGCCATGCATGCGCGGATCATCGGCCGGGGGCGGATCAAGGTCGCGGCGGTGGGCGCCATCGCTGCACCGGTCCTGGCCGAGGCCCTGACCCGGGCCTTCGGTGCCCTGCCCGAGGCCGGCGCCCTCCAGGCGGTGCCGCGGACGGAGGTTCATGAACTCGGCCGCCGGATCGTGGTGGACCTCGACGTGCCGCAATCGGTGATCCGGTTCGGCATGGCCGGCATCCCCTGGCGGGACCCGGACTTCATCCCGGCCTACGTCCTGAACCACATCCTGGGGGGCGGCGCCTTCACCTCGCGCCTGTTCCAGGAAGTCCGCGAGAAGCGCGGCCTCGCCTACTCGGTGGGCACCTCTCTCGTCAGCCACCGGGCGGCGGCAATGACCTGGGGCTACACGGCCACCAAGAACGAGCGCGTCGGCGAGGCCCTGTCGGTGATCGGCGACGAGATCGGCCGCCTCATCACCGAAGGCCCATCGGACGAGGAACTTCAGAAGGCCAAGGATTACCTCACAGGCTCCTATGCGCTGGGTTTCGACACCTCGACCAAGATCGCCCACCAGCTGGTGCAGATCGCCTTCGAGGACCTGGGGATGGACTACATCTCCCGGCGCAACGCCATGGTCGAGGCGGTGACCCAGGCCGACATCCGCCGGGCTGCCGGCCGCACCTTCGCCGACGGCAAGATGCTCGTCGTCGCCGCCGGACGGCCCGTGGGGCTTTGAGGGAGGGCGGAGCGCGAAAGGTGCCGTCCGGATTTTTGTCCCGGGCCCCTCACCGCGCCGTCATCGCGAGCGTAGCGAAGCGACCCAGGGCAGCGGGAGGCTTCCGGGGGTAGCGCATCCCTGGATTGCTTCGCTACGCTCGCAATGACGGCGGGCTCGCGACCGGCCCCCTCCAGAATGCGGCCTTACGCCAGCTTCCGCACCGCCGCCGCGGCCTCGTCGTCGACCCGGTCGACGTCGGGGGCGTCGATGTGGCGGTAGCGGGCCTGGATCAGGCCGAAGGCGCCGAACGCCATGTGGCCGGCGGCCACCAGGGCGAGAAGTGCCGCGCCATAGGGCTGGGCCCGGAGCAGGGCGAAGGCATCGCCGAGCCCCTTCGCCTCCGCCGAACTCTGGTACCACGCCGCGGCGGCGAGGAAGCCTCCGATGATCAGGAAGGCGACCCCCCGGGCGGCGTAGCCGAAGCGGCCGGTGGGCTCGGCCCAGCGCCGCCGGGCGTCGCCGTCGAGGGCGAGGCGCTTCGTCGTGTCGCCCCGCCAGGCCTGGGCGAGATAGCCGAAGCCCGTGGCGGCGACGGCGAGGCCGACCAGCGCCACGAGCCACTGTCCCAGGGGTTTGGCGAGGAGCCACGCGGTGCCATCATGCACCCCGTCTCCCCCGCCGAAGCCCAGGCCCAGGCACAGGGACGCCGCCGTCCCGGCGAGGCCGCCATAGAGGATGGCGCTCACGAGATGGCCACCGCGGACGACGAGGCCCTTCACCGAAGTCCCGCGCCGGTCGGCATCGGTGATCGCCTCCACCGCCCGCCACAGGGCGAAGCCCAGGAGGCCCAGGGCGATCAGGCCGACCAGGGGCGCGCCGAAGGGGCCGACGAGGAGGGTGCGCAGGGCATCGTGGCTGTCGCCCGGACGCCCGCCCCCGAAGGCGGCCAAGAGGGCGAGGGCGCCGACGAGGCCGTAGACGACCCCCCGGGCGCCGTATCCGAACCGGGCGAGGCGCTCGATGGTGTTGCGCCCGCCGGGAAGCGGGAGGTCGTCCGGGGCTCGCGACATGGTACCGGGGCTGCGACGGAGCCGCTCAACGCGCCAGGACCGCTTCCGTTCAGGGCCGGTTCCGTTCAAGGAGCCGGCCGCTCGGTCCGTCCGGACAGGGCGACGTAGAAACCCAGGCCGTCCTGTGCCGGCAGGGTGTGGAGGCGCTCCACGAGGCCCCGGCGCTTGGCGTCGAGGAGAAGTCGCCCGGCCGGCTGGAACAGGGTCTCCCCGCCCCCCTCCGGCGGCGGGTCGAGCCGCACGGCGACGGTCTTTCCCTTCGCGAAGCGGCTGCGCTCGATCATCTCGCGCAAGGAGGCCTCGGCCGTCACCCGGTTGGCGCCGCGCAGGTCGAGCACCGATTCGGCATCGGTGACGCCGAGGGAGCCGCGGAGCTTGGCGGCGTAGAAGTCATCGAAATGGGGCAAGGGCACTCGGCTCGCGGGTTGGAGGTTCGGCTCGCCCCCCTGATGTCGCGCAAAGGCGCGCCGCCGTCGAGTTCCCCGTCGATGGCGGGGCGATCAGCCGCCGGAGGCCCGCAGGCTGTCGAGGGACCGCCCCGCTTCCAGGAAGCGCAGCGGATCCACGGGTTCGCCGTCGATCCGGGTCTCGTAATGGAGATGCGCCCCCGTGGAACGGCCGGTGGAGCCGACATAGCCGATCACCTCCCCCGCCGCGATGCGCTGGCCGGGCCTCACCGCGATGCGGGCGAGATGGCCGAATCGGGTGGCGAGGCCGTGGCCGTGGGCGATCTCGACCATGTTGCCGTAGCCCCCGGCCCAGTCCGCCTCGGTTACGACGCCGGGGGCGGTGGCCCGGGCCGGTTCGCCGAACTCCGCCTTGAAGTCGAGGCCGGTATGGAGGGCGAAGCCCCGGGTAAAGGGATCGAGCCGTGGCCCGAACGGGCTCGACAGGGCGGGATCTCCTGCCAGGGGCCTCCGAAGGGGCAGCTCGCCGACGAGGCGCCGCATCCGCTCCCCGTCGCCGAGGAGCCGGCCGACCACGAAGACGCCGCCGTCGAATCCCTGGTGGTCGAGGCTGCGGCCGTCGAGGGGCACGAGGGGACCGCCTATCCGGGCATCCGCCGCCGGAGGCAGCAGGCGGGACGGGTCGAGGCCGGCGCGCAGGATCACGGCACGGAGCCGGGCAAGGCCCGTCTCCGCCCCCGCCGCGAGGCGGCCGAGATGGGCGCCCTGGGCCTCCTGAAGGCCGCCCAGTCGGGCTTCCAGGCGGATCAGCCCGTCCTCCGCGTCGAGGGCGCTGCGACGGCCCATCGACGCCGGGGCGGCCGCCGGCCCGTCCGAGCGCAGGCCGAAGTCCTCTTGGGGGAGCGACAGGAACTGCGCCGGCGCCCTGGCCGGGGTGACGGAGCCCGTGGTCGCTGCATCCACGAGGCCGGACAGGGCGGCCTGCCGCCGTTCCAGCTCCGCCTGCCGGTCGAGGGCGGCCTGGACCTTGGCGGCCAGGGTGGCGCCCGAGTCCGCCTCCTCCTGCCGCGCGCGGTCGATGCGCTCCTGCAGGCCGGCGATCCGTGCCTCGTAGGCCGCCCGCATCGCCATCTGGCCGGCGACCAGCCGCGACAGGGCATCGTCCCGGAAGAGCACGAAATAGGAGGCCGTCCCGGCCCAGAGGACGCTCGCCGCGAGGCCGGCGGCGAGCCAGGGCCGGCGGCGGCGGGTCGCCTGGACCGGGTTTGGCGTGGAGGTCGTTCGAAGCATCGGAGGGCCCGTCGTCGGGACCGCCATTACGCCTTGTCAAGGTTAAGGATCGGTGCCGCCCCGGGTCATGGCAGGGCCCGGGCCGCCGCCAGCACCTCCCCGGCGTGGCCGGGCACCTTCACCTTCGGCCAGATCCGGGCGATCCGGCCCTCCCGGTCGATGAGCACGGTGGTGCGTTCGACACCCATGTACTTGCGGCCGTACATGCTCTTCTCGACCCAGACGCCGTAGGCCCCAAGGACCTCCTTCTCCTCGTCGGAGGCGAGGGGAAAGGCGAGGCCGTACTTGCCGCAGAACTTGTCGTGGCTCTTCACCGGATCGGGGGACATCCCGACGATCCGGACGCCGGCCGCCTCGAACTCGGGCAGGAGGGCGTTGAAGTCCTGGGCTTCGAGCGTGCAGCCGCTCGTGTCGTCCTTGGGATAGAAGTACAGGACGACCTTGTGGCCTTTGAGGGCGGCGAGGGCGATGCGCCCTCCACCGGAGGCGGGAAGATCGAAATCCGGGGCGGGATCGCCTTCGCTCAGAGCCATCGTGCCTTCCTTTCGGCCGATTGATGGTGTGGGTGGGGGCCGGTTCCGGCACCCCTGCTCGGACAGCCAAGCCCGGTGCGCCGCCGCTGTAAAGGTCGGCCGCGCCCCGATCCACCGCATGCGGGCGTCCCGTCCCGCAGGGCGACCACCGAACAGGAAGACCCGGATCCAAGGGGCTCGATGGCGGATCTGAAGATCACGAGTCGCCCTCCGAGGGGGAAGTCGAGCCACTGGGGCTGGCGCTGCCTGCTGGGCATGGCCGGAACCGTGCTGCTGCTCGGCCTCGCGATCGGGGTCGCGGCGATCCGCCTGTCCAACGGGCCGATGCGCATCGACGGCCTGTCGGCCAGCGTCGCCCGGGCCGTGGCCGAACGAATCGGCCCCGGCTGGTCCATCGCCATCCGCGGCAGCAGCCTCGAGCTGGACCGGGAGAACGCCCTGGCCCTGCGCTTCACGGGCCTCGACATCCGCAACCCGCAGGGGGCGCTGGTGGTCCGCGCGCCGCTAGCCCTCGTCAGCCTCGACCCCTGGGGGCTGCTGCACCTCAGCCTCCAGCCGCGCTCCATCGAGTTCCGGGACACGCAGACCACGGCCCTGGTCCACAAGGACGGGTCCATCGCGTTTGCGGCCTCCGAGGCGTCCCAGCCGGTGGATATCGAGCCGCACACGCCCCCGAGCGTCGATGCCGCCCGGGGCAACGTCTCGCCCCTCTCGGCGGCCCTCGCCTCGATCGTCGGCATCGTGCTCGATCCCGGCGGGGTGGTCGGCGCCCTGGACCGGGCCCGGATCACCGACGCGAAGATGCGCCTCATCGACGACGACGGCAGGGAGCGGGCGGTCTTCGCCCGGGTGAACGGCCTGTTCGGGCGCGATCCCGTCAACGGCACCCGCAGCTTCGAGTTGCGCCTCGACGGCCCCCACGGGGAATGGCGCTTCGGCGGCAGCCTCCACGAGACCGAGGCGGGCCTCCGTGCCGGGCGGATCACCCTGGACGACCTGCCCGTCACCGATCTCCTGCTGCTGGCGGGCCAGTCGGGCCTGCCCCTCACCACGGACCTGAAGCTCTCGGCCAAGGCCGATGTCGGGCTGCAGAACGGCCGCATCACCGCCCTGAACGCCAAGGTCCGCACCGGCGACGGGACCTTCCTCATCGAGGAGAAGGACTTCAACCCCGTCACCATCGACGACATCACCGCGACCCTCAGCTGGGACGAGGCCGCCCGGACCATGGCCCTCACCAGCCTCGATTACGGCGGCGGCGGCAACAGCCTGCACCTGACGGGGACCTGGGCGCAGAGCGCGCCCGGCGCCGACTCCGCCTGGACCGCCACCCTGTCCGGCCGCGACGGGGTCCTCCGGGGCGCCACGCCCAAGGATGTGCCGGTGCGCCTCGACAGCCTTGACACGCACCTCACCGGCCGGGGCGGCGGCATCGTCATCGATGACTTCGCCGTCTCCGGGCCGGGGGTGAAGGGACATATCACCGGCACCGTCGGCACCGAGGCCGACGACGGCGGCATCAACCTGCACATCAACGCCAGCGACGGCGAGGTGCGGACCTTCCTGCGCCTGTGGCCGGAGCACATCGCGCCTGCGGTGCGCTACTACCTCACCGACCAGCTCCGGGCCGGCCATGTGGATACGGCCGACATGAAGGTTGTCATGAGCGGCACGGAGATCGCCGAGGCGACCAAGGGCGCCCCCCTGCCGGACAAGGGGCTGAACATCGCCTTCCGGGTCTCGGACGCGGCCATCGACGTGTCGTCGGACGCGCCGCCCGTGGTGAAGGGCACCGTCAACGGGGTCATCACCGGCCGCACCACGACGATCCGGGGCGTCACCGCCGAGGTGAAGGGGCCGGACGGGCGCGCCCTCTCCCTGGCGGACGGGAGCTTCGTCATCCCCGAGGCCAGCCCGGACCATGTGATCGCCCAGATCGGCATGCGCCTGTCCGGCGGCGCCGACGGCCTCGCCAGCGTGCTGGAATCGAAGCTGTTCAAGAGCCTGCTGACGGTGGATCTCGACCCGGCGACCATCAAGGGCAACGCCGACCTCAGGGTCGACTTCCCCCTCGATCTCAAGCACATCCCCGACCTCGCGGACATGCCGATCACCCTCTCGGGGAACCTCGCCGACCTCTCGGTGGACAAGGTGGTCGGCAAGGACCGGCTGGAAGCGGGCCGCTTCACGGTGGCCTACGACAAGGGCAGCTTCGCCCTGAAGGGCGACGGGCGCGTCGGCGGCGCGCCGATCACCGTCGACCTGCACCAGCCCAAGATTGGCGCCCCGGGCGAGGCGGTGATCTCCCTGGCCCTCGACGAGGCCCTGCGCGCGAAGAAGGGCCTGCCCGTGGCGCCCCAGATCTCGGGCACCATCCCGGTCCGGGCCGTCGTAGCGATCGGCAAACCCGGGACCGGCAAGACCCCGGTGCGGATCGAGGCCGACCTCACCAAGGCCGGGATCGACGGCCTGCTGCCGGGCTTCACCAAGGCCCCGGGCAAGGCCGGCAAGCTCGCCTTCACCCTGACGGACCGGGAGGGCGGCTACGACCTGCGGGACATCGCCCTCGATGCCGGGCAGGCCACCGCCCGCGGCAGCGCCACGATCGCCGCCGAGGGCGGCCTGGAGCGGGCGGAGCTCACCACCGTCAAGCTCTCGCCCGGGGACGACCTGCGGGTCGCCGTGGACCGGGCGGGCAACGCCTACAAGGTGGTGGTCCGCGGCGCCGTCGCCGACGCGAGACCCTTCCTGAAGTCCCTGACCGGCTCCGAAGGCAAGGGCGGGAAGGAGGCGAACCCGAAGGAGATCGACGCCGACATCCAGGTGCCGATCGTCACCGGCTTCAATGAGGAAGCCATCACGAACGCCAACTTCAAGCTGTCCCTGCGCGGGCACGACCTGCGCGCCGCCACGATCTCCGGCCGCTTCCGTTCCGCCCCCCTCGTGGCGAACGTGACCCGGGGCGAGCGCGGGGCGCCGACGCTCGCGGTGGAATCGGGCGATGCGGGGGCGACCCTGCGCTTCCTCGACATCTACAAGCGCATGGTCGGCGGGCGGCTGGCGGCCGGCATCGGCCTCAACGACGGGCCGCAGGCGGGGGTCGTGCAGATCCGCGACTTCACCCTGCGCAACGAGCCGGCCCTGTCGAGCATCATGGCCCAGGGGCCGGAGCCGGCGGAGCCCGAGCCCCCCCGCGGCCGCAAGGCGCCCGCCGCCGCTCCGGGGCAGGCCACCGGCTCCGTGACCTTCGACCGGATGCGGGCCAACTTCGTGCGCAGCGGCAGCCGGGTGGACTTCTCCGATGCGGCGATCTCGAACGCGGCTCTAGGCTTCACCCTGTCGGGCTGGCTCGATACCGGCCGCGAGCGAACGGACATCAACGGCACCTTCGTGCCGCTCTACGGGCTGAACAACGTGGCCGCGCAGCTTCCCATCGTCGGTCCGCTCCTCGGAGGCGGCAACAACGAGGGGCTGTTCGCCGTGAACTTCCGCGTCTCCGGCCGGCTGTCGAGCCCGGACGTGACGGTGAACCCCCTCTCGGCCATCGCGCCGGGCTTCCTGCGCAAGCTGTTCAGCGCCGGGGGCGGCCCCTTCGCCGAGGGCATGCCGGGCGTGCCGCCGGGGGACCGATAGGGATCCCAAAGGACGAGTCCTTTGGTGGGGTCCAGGGGCAATGCCCCTGGGATCCTGTCGCAGGGCGCCGCCCTGCGCCCGCCAGAGGGCTTCGCCCTCTGGACACCCCCTACTTCTCCACGAAGGCCTTCTCGATCACGAAGTGACCGGCCTCACCGTGGTTGCCCTCCTCGTAGCCGCCATCGGCCAGGAGCTGGCGCGTGTCGCGGATCATGTCGGGGCTGCCGCAGAGCATGAACCGGTCGGCGTCGATGGCCATGGGCGGCAGGCCGATATCCTCGAACAGCTTGCCGGAGACCATCAGGTCGGTAATCCGCCCACGGTTGCGGAACGGCTCGCGGGTCACGGTCGGGTAGTAGATCAACTGGTTGGCGATCATCTCGCCCAGGAACTCGTGCTTGGGCAGGTCCTGGGTGATCGTCTCGCCGTAGGCGAGTTCCTGCACCTGCCGGCAGCCGTGGACCAGCACGATCTTCTCGAACCGGTCGTAGGTCTCCGGGTCCTTGATGATCGACAGGAACGGGGCGAGGCCCGTGCCGGTGCCGAGCAGGTAGAGGTGCCGGCCCGGCATGAGGTTGTCGAGCACCAGGGTGCCGGTGGGCTTCTTGCCGACGATGATCGGGTCGCCGACCTTGAGGTGCTGGAGCTTCGAGGTGAGCGGCCCGTCCGGCACCTTGATCGAGAAGAACTCCAACTCGTCCTCGTAGTTCGCCGAGACCACCGAGTAGGCGCGCAGCAGCGGGCGGCCCTCGACCTCCAGGCCGATCATCGTGAACTCGCCGTTGCGGAACCGGAACGCCGGGTCCCGCGTGGTGCGGAACGAGAACAGGTTGTCGGTCCAGTGGTGCACCGACAGCACCCGCTCTTCGTAATACTTGCTCATCGCGGCATCAGTCCCCACAGGCTGGCTTGGTCTGGCGATTTGGGAGTTGGCACGGCTTTTCTCGCGCTGCGGCAGGCGCGTCAAGGCACGCGACGCCACAGCCGGCGCAGAAGTGAAGCCCCTGGAATCGTTCGAATTTCTTAAAGGTCCGTCGCCGTCTCCAGGGGAACGAGGCCGGCTTCGATCTCTGCCCGGCGCGGTTCGAGGAACGGCGGCAGGGCCAAGCGCTCGCCGAGGCTTCCCAAAGGCTCGTCCGAGGCGAAACCCGGTCCGTCGGTGGCGATCTCGAACAGGATGCCGTTCGGCTCGCGGAAATACAGGCTGCGGAAGTAGTAACGGTCCACGGGGCCGCTCGACGGGACGCGGTTCTGGCGCAGGCGGTCGGCCCAGGCTTCGTAATCCGCGTCGGGGATGCGGAAGGCGACGTGGTGGACGCCGCCGGCTCCCGCCCGGGCGGGCGGCGCGGCATCGGGCAGGAGCTGGATTTCCGCCGCCGGGCCACCGGGGCCCATGCCGAAGACCTCGATCCGCCCCTCCGGTGCATCGAAGGCCCGCTCCGGGCGCATGCCGAGAAGGTCCATCAGCACGGCGCCGGTCCGCTCCGGATGCGCCACCGACAGGCGAATTGGCCCGAGGCCGCGGATCTGCTCCGGGCCCGGAACGGGGGAGCGCTCCCAGGGATGAGCTTCTCCCACCCCGCCATCGTCCACCAGAGCGAGTCGTTGGCCCTCCGGGTCCTCGAAATCGAGGGTGAGGCGCCCGTCGCGCATCTCCGGCGCGGCCCGCCGGGCGCCGGCCCGGTCGAGGCGTTCGCACCAGCGGTCGAGGCTCCCGCCCGCCACGCGCAGATGCGTCCGGCTGATGCTGCCCGAGCCCCGCCGCTCAGGGGCCGCCGGCCAGTCGAAGAAGGTGATGTCGCTGCCGGGGCTCGCCAGCCCGTCGGCGTAGAACAGGTGGTAGGCCGAGACGTCGTCCTGGTTCACCGTCTTCTTCACGAGGCGCATGCCGAGCACCCGGGTGTAGAAGGCGAGGTTGCCCGGCGCACGGGCCGTGACCGCCGTCAGGTGGTGGATTCCGGTGAGCTGCATGGTCTCTCGGGGTCGCGGCGTGGTGGCCATTCACATGGCGCCTCACATGGCGCCCCGCCGCCGTCATTGCGAGCGAGAGTGAAGCAATCCAGGGATGCGCCATCGTCCGAGACGGGCCGCCCTCGATTTCGTCACCGTATTCGCAAGGATGGGAGAGGGCTCCCTAAAGGTCCCCGAAGGCCAGCTGACCCTGGTTGCGCCGTGCCCGCGGCGGCGCCTTCTCCCCGGCCTTCACCGGCTTGGCGGAGGCGGCCTTGCGGGGCTTGGGATCGCCGCGCAGACGGGCCACGGCCTTGTCCCGGGCCACCGCCTCGGGGGCATGCGGGTCGTCGGTGAGCCACTTGCCGCGCTTGATCACCTCGTTCACCCGGCCCTGGTTCACGCCAACCTTGAAGGCGATCTCCTGTTGGGTCATCCCCGTGCTGGCGTGCAGCTCCAGGATCTGGCGGGCGAGGTCCGGGGTCATCTTCTGGCCGGTGAGGCGGCGGGCCGGCTTCACCGTGCGGGTGGCGCGGTCGCGTTCCCGCAGGCGCTCCAGAAGGGCGAGCGCCATGTTCATGCCGTGCTCGCGCAGGGCTTCCTCGAATTCCTTGAGCGTCGCCATGGGCGCCGTCCTCCGCCGGGCCGTGCCAGATCTGGTAGTCCGTCCCGGGAGGAGAACGTGGCGGGAACGGCGAAGTTGCGCAAGCGGTTGCACGACCCGCACGGGCAGGGGCGACCCGGCGCACCCACTCATCCACCGGAAACCGCCGATGGTGCCGATCCTGGCCTTTCGGCCGCCTCCGGGCTAATCCGGCGCCGTCCGACGAGGCGGCGAGGCCGGCGGTGAGCCCGACAGCATGACGACTGCGTGGATTCCCCTCCTGGCCCTGCTCCTCTCCGCCGCCCTGTCGGCGGGGCTGATCCTGCGTCTGATGCCCCTCCTGCGGCGTTACGCCCTCGCCCGGCCGAACGCCCGCTCCAGCCACGTGGTGCCCACGCCCCAGGGGGGCGGCATCGCCGTGGTGACGGCCCTCGTCACGGTCTCGGGCCTGCTCGCCGGGGCGCCGGAAGTGGGCCCCCGCGATGCCTGGACGTGGCTCGCGGGCGGGACCCTGGCGCTGGCCGTCCTCGGGGCGGTGGACGACCTGCGCCCCCTCCCCGCCCTGCCCCGGCTGGCCGTGCAGATCCTCGTGGTCGGCCTCGTCGTGTCCCGGCTCGACGGCCGGCTCGTGCCCGAGATCCCCGTCTGGCTGGAGCGCGGCCTCGCCACCCTCGCCGGACTGTGGTTCGTGAACCTGACCAACTTCATGGACGGGCTCGACTGGATGACCGTCGCCGAGATCGTCCCCGTCTCGGCCGCCCTGGGGCTGCTCGGGCTCGCCGGATACCTGCCCCTCCTGCCGACCCTGGTGGCCGCGGCGTTGCTCGGGGCCATGCTCGGCTTCGCGCCGTTCAACCGGCCGGTGGCGGGCCTCTTCCTCGGCGATGTCGGCTCCCTGCCCATCGGGCTGGTGACGGCGTGGCTCCTCTGGCACCTCGCCGTGGCGGGGGGCCTCGCCGCAGCGATCTTGCTGCCCCTCGTCTACCTCGCCGACGCGAGCCTGACGCTGATCGGCCGCGCCGCAAGGCGTGAGCGGATCTGGGAGGCCCATCGCGGCCACTTCTACCAGCGGGCCACGGTGAACGGGCTGACCGTCCCGGGCGTCGTCGGGCGGGTCTTCCTCGCCAACCTCGTCCTGGCCGGGCTCGCGGCCGGGACGGTGATGCGCCCGTCCTGGCCGGCGTCCCTCGCCGCCCTGGCGGCGGGGGCGGCCGTGGTGGCGATCCTGCTGCGCCGCTTCGCCCACCCGCGGCAGCGCCAGCCAGAGGAGAGACACCCATGACGGGCCTCGTGGCGCTCACCGGGGCGACGGGTTTCATCGGCCGGCACCTGCTCGCCGACCTCACCGCCCGGGGCTACCGGGTGCGGGTGCTCCTGCGCCGGCCCGTCGAAGTGCCGCCGGGGGCGGCCAGCGCGGTGGTGGGGGACCTGACCCGCCCGATCAACATGGCCGCCGCCCTCGCCGACGTGGACGCGGTGGTCCACTCCGCCGGCCTCGCCCACGCCATGTCCGGCGCGCCCGAGGACGATTATCGCACCCTGAACACCCAGGCGACGGCCCGCCTCGCCCAGGCGGCGGAGCGGGCGGGGGTGCGCCGCTTCGTGTTCCTGTCCTCGATCCGCGCCCAGACCGGGGCGACTGCCGCGGGCCCCGTGACCGAGGCGGACCCGCCGCTTCCCACCGATCCCTACGGCCGCTCCAAGCGCGAGGCGGAACTCGCCCTCGCGGAGACGGGCCTCGACTGGGCCGCCCTGCGGCCGGTCCTGGTCTATGGGCCGGGCGCGAAGGGCAACCTGGAGGCGCTGCTGCACCTTGCCCGCTCGCCCTACCCGCTTCCCCTCGGGGGCCTGCGCGGGCGGCGCTCGCTGATTTCTCTGGAAAGCCTGTCGGCGGCCGTGGACACGCTGTTGCGGGCGCCCGGGCCGCTCAGGGCATCCTTCATCGCCGCCGACCCGGATCCCCTGACGCTGCCGGAGATGATCGCGGCCCTGCGGGAAGGCCTCGGCCGCCGGCCGGGTCTCCTGCCCGTGCCGGAGGGGCTGGTGGGCCTCGCCTGCCGGCTCACCGGGCGTGGGGAGCTGTTCGAGCGGGTGGCGGTCGGCCTCGTCGCCCGCGCCGACGGCCTCACCCGCCTCGGCTGGCAGCCTGCCATGCCAACACGGGACGGGCTGGCCCGGCTGGCGCGGGGGTGATGCGGTGCGCATCCCCTCTCCCCGCAAGCGGGGCGAGGGGATTCTTGCGGGCTAGCCCAGTGCCACGGGTGTGGCGGCGGCGGGGATCATGCCGGCCGTTTCGGGGCGCGGGGGCAGCGTGGCCTCCGCCTCCGCCCGCGCCACCCCGCGCTCACCGAAATGCGGCACGGCCTCCTCGAACACCGCATCCGCCGCAGCCCGGTCCCCCGCCGCCACGGCGGCACGCAGGCGGGCGAGCCATGCGTCGAGGCGAGCCCGGTCGGCGAAGATCGGCTGGGCCGCCATCACCCCCTCGATCCCAGGCAGGCCGATCCGGGGCTCCTCCCGGGCGAACAGGATCTCGTTGAGCCGCTCGCCGGGCCGGGCGCCCGTATAGGCGATCTCGATCTCGCTGCCGGGCTCGAACCCCGCGAGGCGGATCATCCGCTCGGCCAGCTCGGCGATGCGCACCGGCTGGCCCATCTTCAGCACGTAGACCGCGGCCCGGTCGCCCCCATCCGCCCGGGCCTCGCCATCGGCATGGGAGGCGGCGGTGAGGACGAGGTCGCAGGCCTCCCGCACCGTCATGAAGTAGCGGACCATGTCCGGGTGGGTCACCGTCACCGGGCCGCCCCGGGCGATCTGCGCCTTGAACACCGGCACCACCGAGCCCGCCGAGCCGAGCACGTTGCCGAAGCGCACGGCGATCAGCCGGGTGGGGTGCCCGGGAATCCGGGCCTGCTCGGCGTCGAGGGACTGGGCGATCATCTCGGCGAAACGCTTGGTGACGCCGAGTTGCGACACCGGCTCGATGGCCTTGTCGGTGGAGATCATCACGAGAGCCCGGGCCCGGGCCGCCACGGCGGCCTCGGCCACGTTGAGGGAACCGAAGACGTTGGTCTTGATGCCCTCCTGCCAGTCCCGTTCGAGGAACGGCACCTGCTTCAGGGCCGCGGCGTGCATCACGTAGTCGGGCCGGAAGGCGGTGATCACCTCCAGGGTGCGCTCCCGGTCGCGGATGTCGGCGATGACGCCGCTCACCTCGGCCTGCGACTCCAGGATCGCCGGGTGGCTGAGGATGCCGTGGAGTGCCGGCTCGGAGGATTCGAGCACCAGCACGGCGGCGGCGCCGAAGGCCACCGCCCGCAGGCAGATCTCCGAGCCGATGGAGCCCCCGCCCCCCGTCACCACCACCCGGCGGCCGGCGAGGAAGCCCTCCAGCCGCGGCCGGTCGATGGCCACGGTGGGGCGCAGCAGCAGGTCCTCGATCTCGAGGGGGGCCAGCTCCGGCCCCTGGGTCCCCTCCCCCAGCCCAACCACCCGGGCCAGAGGCAGGCCGAGGCGCCGGGCCCGGGCGATGAGGTCGTCGGGGGCGGATTCCGGGGCGAGCGCGCTCGGCGCCGCCACCAGCCGCCGGATGGGTTCGCCCCGGGCGCCGCCATCCATCACCACCCGTTCGAGGTCCGCGAAGCCGCCGAGGACGGGCACGCCCCGCATGTACTGCCCGGCCTCGTTGCCCCGGGGCGACAGGATGCCCCGGGGCGAAAGCTTCTTCACCGCCCCGGTCTCGATCGCCCGCAGCAGCACGTCGATGTCCGACCCGCGGCCGAGCAGCAGGGTCGGCACGGTGGCGGCCTTCGCGTTCGACTGGCGGGACCGTGTGTATTTCAGGTAGCGGAACGCGAGGCGTGTCCCGCCGAGCAGGAAGATCTGCAGCACCCAGTAGAGTAGGATCGCGATCTTGCCGAAGAAGTAGAAGCCGTACAGGTCCGACGAGACCAGCACCCAATCGACCACGAGGAGGACCAGGGCCAGCACGCTCGCCGCGCGGACGATCCCCGCGAGGTCCGGCAGGGAGGCGAAGCGCCACTTGGTGCGGTAGAGGCGGAAGCGGGCATAGACCAGCCCGGCAACCACGAGGAACGGCGGCAGCAGGAGCGGCAGGGCGTGCAGGCGCTCGGCGAGCATCGCGCCCTGGAAGCGGAACAGGAAGGTCAGGACCACGGCCGCGACGGTCGCCGCAAGATCGTGGGCCACCATCACCGCGGTCTTGGCGAGGCGCTGCTGCATCGGATCGGCCGGGGGTATCCGCCCCGGGGCCGGGTCTGTCAACGGATGCGCCGTCACGCCCTCAAGCTTGCACCGTCGTTGCGAGCGTCAGCGACGCAATCCAGGGCAGCGGGACGGCCTGAAGCTTAGGCGCATCCCTGGATCGCTTCGCTCCGCTCGCAATGACGGAGGGAGAAGGTGGCCCCTCACGCCGGCGCGAAGTGGCCCCGGTAGCGCGCGCCGATCCGCTCGATCGGCAGGGCGACGAACACGTCCGTGGTCCCGAACTGGCGGTCGATCACCGCGCCGTCGCCGAAGGTCGCGCCGAGGCGCAGGTAGCCCTTGATGAGCGGCGGCAGGGACTGAAGCGCCGCCTTCGGGTCCACCGCCTCCTTCGAGAGCCGGTCCATCCGCACCGCTCGCTCCGGCAAGGCGCAGGCCCGCCACGCCTCGGGGGCGCGGGCATGGTGGTGAAGGAACGACAGGGGCAGGGCGAGCTGGTCCGGATCGGTGCCCTCCAGGGAGGCGCAGCCGATCAGCGCGTCGATCCGGTGGTGCAGGACATAGGCGTAGATGCCCTGCCACAGGAGTTCCACCGTCCGTTTGCCCCGGTAGGGCTTCAGGACGCAGGAACGCCCGAGTTCCAGGAGCCGCTGGCCGCCCTGCGCGGCGAGGACGGGAGAGAGGTCGTACTCGCTCTCCGAGTAGAAGCCGTGATGACGCTCGGCGATCTCACCCCGCAACAGGCGATAGGTGCCCACCACCTTCGGGCGGGGCGCGCGGAACGGGGTTTTGGCGGGCTTGGTCGCGGCGTGGTCGAGGACCAGCAGGTGGTCGCAGAGGGAATCGTAGGCGTCCGCATCCCGGCGCGACAGGGAGGCGAGGCCCGTCGGCACCGCCGACATCTCCTCGTAGAACACCTTGTAGCGCAGGCGCTGGGCCCGGCGGATCTCCGAGCGGCGGGTGGCCAGCCTCACCTCGAGGCTGCCGATGCGCCCCAGGCTGCGGCCATTGAGCCCGTCGCAGCCCGGCTCGGGCAGGCGGATCGCGTCGGCCTCCGCCAGGACGTCGGCGATGTCGGTGGGGGCGGGCCGCCGCTTCAGCTTGGCCAGGGGAGAGGTCACGCCCCACTGGACGCCCCGGTGCAGCCCGGCGCCCAGGGCCGCATAGGCCTCGCGGTGGAAGAGATTCGTGGCCATGGCCCCCTCGCGTCGCGCGCCCGTCGGAACGCTGCGAGATTCGACATCAGCATGCCGGGGGCACGGCTTTATGACAGTCTCCCCGCCATGCTCCCCGCCATGAAAACGCCCCGGCCGCGGGGCCGGGGCGCTCCCTCACAGGGAGGTCCTGCCGGGGATTACGCCGCCTTCTGGACGGCTCCCTCCACCTGACCCTCGATCACCGGCGTAGCGGTGCCGCGGGTGGTGGCGATCTCGATGCGCCGGGGCTTCTTGGCCTCCGGAACCTCGCGGACGAGATCGACGTGGAGCAGCCCGTTCTCAAGGACGGCACCGGTCACCTGGACGTGGTCGGCAAGCTGGAAGCGGCGCTCGAAGGCCCGGGCGGCGATGCCCTGGTGCAGGAACTCGGCGCGCTTCTCCGCCTCGGCCTTGCGCTCACCGCGCAGGGTCAGGGCATTCTCGCGGACCTCGATGGACAGGTCTTCCTCAGTGAAGCCCGCCACCGCTACGGTGATGCGGTAGGCGTTCTCGCCGGTACGCTCGATATTGTAGGGCGGGTAGCTCGGCGCGGTCTCGGCGCTTGCGAACTGATCCAGGGCAGAGAACAACCGGTCGAAACCGACGGTGGACCGGTAAAGGGGAGCAAGATCGAACTGACGCATGACACATCCTCTTTAAAGAGCAACATGTTGGTGTGGTCCGCCCATTGGGCCGGACCGGTCTCAGGTGCCGCCTGACGGCCGGCACGGGATTGATATCGGGGTGGCAAATCGGGGTCGCAAGACCCCTTTGCCCCGGGATGAAACGGATTTTTCCCCATGTGCGGCGGATGCTGCGAGAGGCCGCGCTGTTATTGTGAAACGCCGCGGGCACGCCCGCGCCGGGGCGGGACAGGGAGGCGGTGGGCGTGAGACGGTTCGACGGACGGGGCGGGGCCGAGCCCCCGCTGCTCACCCTGCGCGACACGCCGGACAACCCCGCGCCGCCCGGTGGAACCCTCGTGGCGGCGGGAACCCGGGACGATTGCACTCTCCGGGTGGCCACGTGGCAGCCGACGTCCCGGACCTGCCGGGGCACCGTCACCCTCCTCCAGGGCCGGGCGGAGTTCATCGAGAAATACTACGAGACGATCCGGGACCTGCGCGCCCGCGGCTTCGCGGTGGTGGCCTTCGATTGGCGGGGCCAGGGCGAGTCCGACCGGCGGGTGGACGATCCCCACAAGGGACACGTGGCCCGGTTCGACGATTACCGCCTCGACCTGCTGGCCGTCGCGGACATGGTCCTGGCGGGGATGCCGCAGCCGCACCTGTGCCTTGCCCATTCCATGGGGGGTTGCATCGCCCTCACCGGTGCCCTCGACGGCTGGTTGCCGTTCCGGCGCCTCGTGACGGTGGCGCCGATGCTGTCGATCCGGATGATCCGCGCGCCGGCGGCGGCCTCCCTGCTGGCGCGGGGGCTCGACCGCCTGGGATTCGGGAGCCGCTACATCCCCTTCGGCAAGCCGGTCTCGATCGCCACCAATCCCTATCCCGGCAACCGCCTGTGCCGGGATCCGGCCCGCTACGCCCGCAACGCCGCGGCGGCGCGGCAGGTGGGCGCCGGGGCGGTGGGCGACCCGACCATTGCGTGGCTCGCCGGGGCGTTCCGGGCGATGGCCCGCCTGCGCGACCCCCGGGCCGCCCCACGGATCACCTTGCCCACGCTGATCGTCGCCGCCGGGGCCGACCCGGTTTGCGGCACGGCGGTGACCGAGCGCTTCGCCGCCCGGCTCAAGGCGGGGCACATCCTGGTCCTGCCGGATTCCCGGCACGAGATCCTGAGCGAGCGCGACGCGATCCGCCAGGACTTCTGGGCGGCCTTCGACGCCTTCATGCCGGGCAGCGCCCTCCCCACCCCCGCCGAGGTGGAGCGCCACGCCGCCCCGGTGCCGGTCTAGCGGGATCCCAAAGGACGGGGTCCTTTGGTGGGGTCCAGGGGCGAAGCCCTTGGGAGCGCCGCTACCCCGCGAGGTCCCCGTCGATGTCCCGGGGGCGGACGTAGTGTTCGAGGCGCCCCTGGCCCGGCCTGACCGCCGCCCAGGTCGCGGCCTCGAAGGCGATCACCGCGAAGGCCGCCGTGGGGAATTCCGATGCGAGCAGGGCGCGCAGGCCCCGCGGCCCCTCGCCCACGAGCGCCGCGGCGAGGTCGCCGAGGCCGGGATTGTGGCCCACGACGATGAGCGTCCCCGCCTCGTCCGGCGCGGCGCGGACGGCGTTCAGGATGTCGGCGGCGGCGGCCTCGTAGATCTCCGGCACCGTCTCCTCCCGGGGGGCGCCGAGGGCGCCCTTCACGGCGGCCCAGGTCTCCCGGGTGCGCTGGGACGGGGAGACGAGGGCGAGGTCCGGGCGCAGGCCCTCCCCGGCGATCCGGGCCCCGACCGCGGGCGCCGCCCGCCGGCCGCGCTTGTTCAAGGGACGATCGAGGTCGCGCATGCCCGGCGGACGGTCGGACTTGGCATGGCGCAGGAGGATCAGGCGGCGCATCATCCCTTCCGCCCGTCGCGCCGGGTCAGGAAGGCGAGTTTCTCGAACAGGCTCACGTCCTGCTCGTTCTTCAGGAGCGCCCCGTGGAGCGGCGGGATCAGCTTGCGGCCGTCCTGCTCGCGCAGGGTTTCGGGCGAGACGTCCTCGGAGACGAGGAGCTTCAGCCAGTCGAGCAGTTCGGAGGTCGAAGGCTTCTTCTTGAGGCCCGGCACCTCGCGGGTCTCCAGGAAGACCCGCAGGGCCTCCTCGACGAGGCGGTGCTTGATGCCGGGGTAATGCACCTCGACGATGGCGCGCAGCGTGTCGGCGTCGGGGAAGCGGATGTAGTGGAAGAAGCAGCGGCGCAGGAACGCGTCCGGCAGCTCCTTCTCGTTGTTCGAGGTGATGATCACCACCGGCCGGCGGACGGCCTTCACGGTCTCGCCGGTCTCGTAGACGTGGAACTCCATCCGGTCGAGTTCGGTCAGGAGGTCGTTGGGGAACTCGATGTCGGCCTTGTCGACCTCGTCGATCAGCAGCACCGGCCGCTCGGGGGCGGTGAAGGCCTCCCACAGCTTCCCCCGGCGGATGTAGTTGGCGATGTCCGAGACCTTCGGGTCCCCGAGCTGTGAGTCGCGCAGGCGGGAGACCGCGTCGTACTCGTAGAGCCCCTGCTGCGCCTTGGTCGTGGACTTGACGTTCCAGACGATGAGCGGGGCGTTCAGGCCCTTGGCGATCTCCTCGGCCAGCACGGTCTTGCCGGTGCCGGGCTCGCCCTTCACCAGGAGTGGGCGCTCGAGGGTCACGGCGGCGTTCACGGCCGCCGTCAGGTCGGGGGTGGCGACGTAGGTGTCGGTGCCGGAAAAGCGCATCGCGGTCTCGGAGGCTGGCCTGAGGCCACGGGTAACGCGGGGTGCAGCACGGCTGCAAGCGTCAGACCTTGCGCCCGTGGTGGAGAGAGCCCGACCGGAAAACCGGATTCATCCCTGCCCCGACCTCATCCTGAGGTGCCGGGCGTGCCGGCCTCCACCGCCGTCTTTGCGAGCGAAGCGAAGCAATCCAGGGATCCGCTCCGTTCTGAGATGTCCCGCGTCCCTGGATTGCTTCGCTTCGCTCGCAAAGACGGTGAGGATGTCGTCGATGGTGGAGAAACCTCGTCTCCTCCGAAGGACTTTCGCAGCAGCCTGCTACCCCTTCTCGTGCCAGACGCAGTTGCGGGCCAGGATCTCCAGGTTCACGTCGGACTTCACCGGCTGCGGCAGGGTCTTGCCGTCCATGGCGAGGTCGATCTTGATCTCGACCTGCCCCTTGGTCTCGTTCGAGCGGCGGGAGAAGTAGCAGTACTGCTGGTAGGGCTGCTCGGAATTGTCCTTGAAGTTCCAGCCGGTGACGATCTGCCCGTCGAGGTAGGGCACCTGCTTGAACACCGTGAAGGTCGTGTTGACCTGCGCCTTCGAGGCCGGGGACGCCTGCTCGCCGAGCTGCGCCTTGGTCGGCGTCGGGGCCCCGGCCGCCTTGGGCAGGCCCTCGAGCTTGAGGGTGTTGTCGGTGAGCGTGACCTCGCCCTTGGTCTTCAGGGTCACGTCGGAGAGGGCCGCCTGCATCGCCTTGGCGATCTTGTCCGCGGCGGTGTCGAACTGGTTCATGGTCGCCCAGCCGTAGGCCGCCGCGCCGATCCCGGCGCCGGTCAGGCCCAGGAAGGCGCCGAGCCCCAGGGCCCGGAGGAGGAAGGCCCGGGCGGCGACGTAGCTCGAATCCGCCCGCAGGCGCCCGTTCACCTGCTGCGCGAGGGCGATGTTCTCAGGGGTTCCGGAGGCGACGTAGTTCATGCGCCTGCTCCCGCGGCAGGAAGGGTCGGCCCGGCCAGGCCGTGGTTCGGGTTGGTCTGACCCGGCAGGCTCTGGGTCGGCTGCGGCTGCGAGGACACCGGGCGGTTCATCGGAATGACCGCCGCCGCCGTGGGCGGCACCGTGGCGGCCCGCACCACGGACGGGTTGGAGCGCAGGGCGTCGGCGATGGCGTCGAGCATGTACGGCGCCGCCTCGGGGTTCACCGCCGCGCCGAGATCGTCCTCATCCATGAAGGTCCGCCGGGTCGAGACCGCGCAGAGCGCCAGGATCGTCGAGGCGAAGGCTGCACACAGGGCCGGCAGGAACACGAAGATGCGCAGGAAGGCGTGAACCTGCTGCTCGGTGACGTCGATGGGATCGACGCCGTAGACCATTGCCGTGAAGGAATGCAGCTGCGAACGGTTCACCGCGTTCCGGTAGGCCTGCTCGGTATCGGCCACCTTCCGGTCGGCGGCGCCGCGGTCCAGGGCGGCGCGGTCCTTGCGGGCCGCCTCCAGGTCCTTCACCAGCACCGTCCGGTCGGCGCTGGCCTTGGTCACGCCCGCCGACAGGGCGGCGACCCGGGGGTCGGCCACGCATTTCAGGTTCTGGTAGCGCTTGCCCTTCGAGTTGGTCCCGAAGACCCGCTCGCAGCGCTGGGCGGGCAGCCCGGCGAGCTGTTGGGCATTGTCGCCGGCCCGCTTTTCGATCTGGTCGAGTTCGGACGTGTACTGCGCGACGCGCTCGTCGGCCGCCCGGATGCGCTCGTCGATCGTCGCCCGGTCGGCCTGGGCGTCCTTCAGGGCGGTCTTGGTCCGGGCCGCCTCCATCAGGCGGGGATGGAACATCATCTCGCCGAGCTGCGAGACGGATTTCGTCGTGACCCCCGCCGCGAAGATGATTCCGAGGATCGCGAGGCCGCGCACGAAATAAGAGCGCTGCGTCCGGGCCAGGATGCCGAGGGGCACCCGGCACAGCTCCACCGCCGCGTAGACCAGGGGCGCCAGCAGCATGAAGTAGAAGGCGTGCCAGTCCCCGTCGCTATAGACCCCCGCGAAGAGCCACGCGCCGGCAAGGGAGGCGCCGATCACCATGAACTCGACCAAGTAGGCGATGCCGACGTAGCCCCACTTGATGCGGTAGCCCTTCTCGACATGCCGCTGGTGTCGCCAGCGATCGGACTCGAGCTTCCACTCCCGGCGCTCGCGGGCGATCTGGCGGCTCGGCAGGGCCTCTGGGGGCCGCTCCCCCCGTGAGAAGATCGACTTCAGCGAATTCATCGGCCTCGTCACACGCAGCGCGCGATTGTCACCGGGCGCAGTACACCTCTTAATTGTTTCCGTATGCGGGCATTGTGCCGATTTTACGCCTCGCCCACCGGAACTGAAGGGCGCGGTGCTGCGTGAGCGCAAATGTCTCAGCTTGGCACACCCGACGAGCGTCTTCGCCAAGTCCACGGCCGTTGAGCGATTATATTCCAGGCGATGCAACCCTATGCTGCGGCGGCGTGCTTTTCGACACGGCCCCGCTCCGGCGGCTGTTGCCCGGTCATCTCCCAGCGCCCATGATCGCGCGGCCTTCCGGCTCCCCGACGACACGAGGTTCGATCCGCCGCCGATGCCCGAAGTCCATGCCGGCTCCTACAAGGAAGCGATCCTGTTCCTCGTGACGGCGGGTATCGTGGTCCCGCTGTTCCACCGGCTGCGGATCTCCCCGGTGCTCGGCTTCATCGGGGCGGGGGCCCTGCTCGGGCCGTTCGGCCTCGGGCGGTTCGCGAATCAGTGGCCCTCCGTCCACCTCTTCACCATCGGCAACCGCACGGAGATTTCGCACCTCGCCGAGTTCGGCGTGATCTTCCTGATGTTCATGATCGGCATCGAGCTGTCATGGGAGCGGCTGCGGACCCTGCGGCGGCTCGTCTTCGGCCTCGGCTCCCTTCAGGTCGGGTGCTCGACCCTGATCCTCGGGGCCATCCTGTACGGGCTCGACGTGCCCCTGACCGGGGCGGTGATCGTCGGCGTCGGGCTGGCCCTGTCCTCCACAGCGGTGGTGCTGCCGGTGCTCGCCGAGCAGCGGCGGCTCAACACACCCACCGGGCGGGCGAGCTTCGCGGTGCTGCTGTTCCAGGATCTCGCGGTCGCCCCCGTCCTGTTCGCCATCGCGGTGCTGGGCCGCGACTCGGGCACCGACAAGGGTCTCGCCCTGGCCCTCGCCCTCGGGCAGGCGGCGGTGGCCCTGGTGCTGATCGTGGTGGCGGGGCGCCTCGCCCTGCGCCCCCTGTTCCAGCTCGTCGCCCGGACGCGCTCGACCGAACTCTTCATGGCGGCCTGCCTCCTCGTCATCGTCGGCACGGCGCTGACGGCGGCGGCGAGCGGCCTGTCGATGACGCTCGGCGCCTTCGTCGCCGGGCTGCTGCTGGCCGAGACCGAGTATCGCCGGGCCATCGAGGCGACGATCGATCCGTTCAAAGGCCTGCTGCTCGGCGTGTTCTTCGTCTCGGTGGGGATGAACCTCGATCCGGAGCAGCTCATGGCCTCGCCCGGGGCGATCCTCGGCCTGTCCCTGGCCCTGGTCCTGATCAAGGCCGGCGTGGTGGTGATGGCCGCGCCCATCCTCGGCCTGTCGCGGGGGGTGGCGCTGGAGGCGGCGCTCCTCCTCGGGCCCGGGGGCGAGTTCGCCTTCGTGCTCATCGGCGGCGCCATGGCGACGGGTCTCGTGCCGGAGGAGGTCGGGGCCGCCGCCCTGATCGTCACCACGGTGACGATGATCCTCATCCCGGCCCTCGCTTCCATCGGCCGCCGGATGGGCCGTCACGCCGCCGCTGCCGCCAAGGGCAAGGTCGTGTCGGAGCCGCTGCCGGAGAAGGTCGAGAACCGGGTCATCATCGCCGGGTACGGGCGGGTGGGCCGGCAGGTCGGCGAGATGCTCTCCCGCCACCGTATCCCCTACATCGCCCTCGATTCCGATCCCGCCCGGGTGGCCGAGCAACGCCGGGCCGGGGCACCGGTCTATTTCGGCGATTCCGGCAACGTCGAGATCCTCCGGCACAGCGGCATCGACACCGCCCGCGCCCTGGTGGTGACCCTCGATACGCCGCGCTCCGTGGAGGAGGCCGTCACCGCAGCCCGGAGCGAGCGGCCGGACCTGACCATCGTCTCCCGGGCCCGGGATGCCCGGCACGCCGCCGCCCTCTACGAACTCGGCGTCGATGACGCGGTGCCGGAGACGATCGAGGCCTCCCTGCAACTGTCGGAGGCGGTGCTGGTCGATGTGGGCGTGCCGATGGGCCTCGTCATCGCCTCGATCCATGAGCGCCGGGACGAGTACCGGGCGCTGCTCAAGAAGCGCGAAGGCGAGGCGAAGCCGATCTTCCGGGCCCGGCGGACGGTGGGCAAGGCGCAGCCGAGGGTCGAGGCGGAGAAGCGGGAGCCCGCAACGCGGGTGGAGAAGGCAGCCGGCCAGTCGGTGTGAGACTTACGGCAGAGTGGATGTCGCGTCCCACCCGGGGACCGTGACAAGGAACGGGGCTTCTCCCCGGCTGGGCAAGGGAGAGCCCCGCCCCTTCCGATCACCCATCGCGGATGACGAACCCGCCGCCTAAGCCGGGGGCGGGGCCGCTTCCTCACGGGTGACGTTCCGGCGCGGTGCGCGGGTGCGGGCCACGGGTTCGTAGCCTTCGGCGAAGCTGCAGCGGTAGGTAATCTCGTCGGGCGCGCCCAGGCCGGTCACCAGGGGCACCGTGACGAGGTCGCCCTGGAAGCGCCAGCCGCGGGCACCCTTGTCCCAGTAGAGCCACACCGTGCCCGGGTAGCCGCGCAGGCTGAACACCGCCGCCTTGCGCGACAGCGCCTGGACCGCCCGCGGCGCATACATCCCCCTGTCCCTGTAAGCCGCCCGCGTCGCCTCGGGCTGCCGGTCCATGAAGGTGTTGCGCACCACTTGAATCGTCGCACCCGGCTTCGCTAGAAACCGTTTGAACTCGGGTAAACTACGCAGGATGACCGCCACGGCAGGTCTCCTCGAAACCGGCTCTCGCCCGCAGGATCGCGGACGCGCCACCGTTCGGGATGAAGTGGGGTGATTCCCGTGACGGTTTAAGTGACTGCGCGAGTCTCTCGTGCCAGGATATCAACAGGATTCGAGACTTATACCCAGATTCAGGGCTTAGAAGCCGAGTCCAGGGGTCTCAGCGGTGTCCAAAAGTCTTCCGCAGCGCGGCAATACACTTCCTGCCGAACCGCCAAGACTCTGTCCCGATTCGGTCCGATTCGCCCGGTCCGCTGCGAAGACTCATCTCGCACTGCAAAGGTCGCCCGTCCGTGCGAATCTGCTGCGGACGCTCACCGGGGGTGCTGGCCGCCCCTTGACCCGGTTGCCAGGCTGGCGCGTTGTCGGGACATGCTGCTCCAGTTCTTCACGGCCCTGCGCGAGGCGAAGGTGCCGGTCACCCTCAGGGAGTACCTCGTCCTCCTGGGCGCGCTGGAACGCGACCTGCCGGGCAAGAGCGTCGAGGAGTTCTATTTTCTGTCCCGCACGGCTCTGGTGAAGGACGAGGCGCATCTCGACCGGTTCGACCGGGTCTTCGGCACGGTGTTCAAGGGCCTTGAGACGGTGGGCGAGGCCGTAGAGGCCGTGCCGATCCCGGAGGAATGGCTGCGCAAGCTCGCCGAGAAGCACCTCACCGAGGCCGAGAAGGCGGAATTGAAGGCGCTCGGCTGGGACAAGCTGTTCGAGACCCTGAAGCAGCGCCTCGCGGAGCAGAAGGAGCGCCACCAGGGCGGCTCGAAATGGATCGGCACCGGGGGCACATCCCCGTTCGGGGCCTACGGCTACAATCCTGAGGGGATCCGGATCGGGCAGGACGGGAACCGCAACTTCCGGGCGGTGAAGGTCTGGGACCGGCGGGATTTCCGCGATTTCGACGACAGTGCCGAGATCGGCGCCCGCACCATGCGCCTCGCCCTGCGCCGCCTGCGCCGGTTCGCCCGCACCGGCGCGGCGGACGAACTCGACCTCGACGACACGATCCGGGCCAGCGCCCGGCAGGGCTATATCGACGTGAAGATGCGCCCCGAGCGGCGCAACGCGGTGAAGGTGCTGCTCTTCCTGGATGTCGGCGGCTCGATGGACTGGCACGTGGAGCAGGCCCAGGCCCTGTTCTCCGCCGCCCGGTCGGAGTTCAAGCACCTCGTCCATTTCTACTTCCACAACTGTATCTACGAGGGCGTGTGGACGGAGAATGCCCGGCGGCACGAGGCGCGCACGCCGCTGCTGGACGTCATCCGCACCTATGGAAGCGACTACCGCCTCGTCTTCGTGGGCGACGCCTCCATGAGCCCCTACGAGATCGCCGCGCCGGGGGGCTCGGTGGAGCACTGGAACGAGGAGCCCGGCGCGGCCTGGCTCGGGCGCCTCTTGGACCACTTCCCCAGGGCGGCGTGGCTCAACCCCATCCCCGACACCCACTGGGCCTACACCCAGTCCATCGGCATGGTGCAGCGCCTGATGGCGGGCCGGATGTTCCCCCTGACCCTCGAAGGGCTCGACGCCGCGGCGAGGGCCCTGGTGAGGTAGGGGGGTTCCAAAGGGCTTGCCCTTTGGGGGGCGGGGCGGAGCCCTGCTTTTCCCAGGGGCCTTGCCCCTGGACTCCACCTAAAGGACCCCGTCCTTTGGGATCCCCTTCTTGCCTCAGCCCTGCTGGGCGGGGGTCGTGACCTTCAGGCCGTCGAGTTCGGGGGTGATCTTGATCTGGCAGGACAGGCGGGAATTCTCGCGCACGTCGGTGGCGAAATCGAGCATGTCCTGCTCCATGTCCTGGGCCTTGCCCACGGCGTCGATCCACTCGCCGTCGACGTAGACATGGCAGGTGGCGCAGGCGCAGGCGCCGCCGCATTCCGCGTCGATGCCGGGCACGTTGTTCCGCAGAGCCGTCTCCATCACGGTGGCGCCGACGCTGCCCTCGACGGTGCGTTCCGTCCCGGCGTGATCGACGTAGGTGATCTTGGGCATGCTCAAGGCTCCTCGTGCGCGCAGGACCGCGTGGCGGCTCGGCGGACGGCGGTGACTGCTTGGCGGCTCGGAAGGCGGAAAGCAAGCGGATCCGCGCGCGCAGGCGCCATCCCCCGGGGCGACCTTTCGAAGCCTCAACTCCCCGCGTCGATCTCTGTGGCCGCGTCCGCGACCGCCGCCGCCAGGGCTGCGACCGCCGCCTCCGCCCCCGCATCCCCGGCCCGGAGCCCGTCCTCCGCCGCCCCGGCGAGGGCGTGGACGCGTTTGGCGCCGACGCCTGCGGCCGAGCCCCGGATGGTATGGGCGATCTCGGCCCGGCGGAGGCCGGGCAAGGACCGGTCGCCGAGCTCCGCCACGAGGCGGCGGCTCTCGCCCGCGAACAGGGCCAGCACCTCGCGGGCGAGGTCGTCATCCCCGCCGGTCTGGGCATCGAGGGCGACACGGTCGATCTCAGCCACCGCAAACCCCGCAATCCACATGGTATCGCCGGGCAGGGCGACCCCTCGCCTCGCCCTCGGGCCCTATCCCTGGCACGATAGTGGGACCCACCGGGCCGCCCTTGGTAACCATTTCGTTAATGATTGCTGGGGTCGGCCGCCCGTGCCGCTATCCGGACAGGGTGCCGGAATTTAGGCTCGAGTGGTAAACGGGAAGTTGCGTCTTCGGTGCGTGAGTGCCGAACCCGTGCGTGCGAGGCGTTTGGATGGCGACCGAGAAGAAGCTGAAGGACCCGGCCGAGGCCGCGCTCTCAGCCATCGAGCAGGCCCTGAGCCTCGACGCCCTGATGCGCGACGGCGGCGCACGCCCGGAGCCCCGGCTTCCGGATGTCGGCGACGCCGAGCCGCTCCTCGAGGGCGGCCGTGAATCGGGCGGTCGCGACGTGGGCGGGCGCCTGCCCCCTCCCCGCCTCGACATCGACCGGCCGCCGGCCGGTGCCGTGCCGCTGACGCAGGACCCGCCGCTCACCTCCGACCTGCCGCCGCCGGATCTCGACCGGCCCCGCCGGGAGGGCGGCCTGCTGCCGCCGGACCGCTCGCTGGTGGCCAACGACGACCGGCGCAACATCGGCATCCTGCAGCAGACGCTGCGGGTCCGGCCATCGCGGAAGCCGTACATCGCGGCGGTGGCCGTCGGCCTCGCCTGGATCGGGGGGCTCGGCGCCATCGCCTGGACGCAGTCGGGCGGCGACCTCGCGGGCTTCGCCACCGGCCTTCCGCCGCTCCAGGCCATGGGTGCGGTGTCGGCCCTCCTCGGGCCGGTGATCCTGTTCGTCGTGGCGGCGATGCTCGCCGTCCGCGCCCAGGAGATGCGCCTCGTCGCCCGGGCGGTGGGCGAGGTCGCGGTGCGGCTCGCGGAGCCGGAGAGCTTCTCCACCGACGCGGTCCTGACCATGTCGCAGACCGTACGCCGGGAGGTGGCGGCGGTGGGCGACGGCGTGGAGCGCGCCCTTGCCCGGGCAGGCGAGCTGGAGACCCTTGTCCGGGGCGAGATCGCCACCCTGGAGCGGGCCTATTCCGACAACGAGATCCGCATCCGCTCCCTGGTCGATGAACTCGTCGCCCAGCGGGAGGCCATCGTCACCAATGCGGAGCGGGTGCGTGGGGCCATCGCCGGCTCGCACCAGAACATCAGCCAGGAACTCGACGGGGCGGCGCAACGGATCGTGGCGGCCCTCGACGGGGCGGGCGAGCGCGTCACCGGGGCGCTGGACGCCCGCAGTGCCGCCATCACCAACTCCCTCGGCGAGGTGGGCGAGCGCGTCACCGGCCTGATGAGCGAGCGCGGGGACGCGCTGATCGAGCGCCTGTCGAGCACCGGCACGGGCGTCCGCGAGAGCCTGGAGGGCGTCGGGGCCGAACTGGTCCGCACCTTCGAGGCCCGGACGGCGGACCTGACCGGCTCCTTCGAGCAGACCGGGCACGCCCTCACCGGGCGGCTCGCCGAGAGCGCGGGCCGCGTCGCCGAAACCCTGGCCGAGACCGGCGCCGCCGTCGGCGCCTCCATCGAGCGGCAGGGTGAAGCCGTGCGGGAGAGCTTCGAGCGCTCCGCCATCGGGCTTGAGAACGCCTTCCTCGTCCGCGGCAACGAGCTGACCGAGCGTTTCGCCGCCACGGGCGCCGAGATCACCGGGCGCTTCTCCGATGTCGGCGTCGCGTTCGCGGAGGACCTGTCCGGCCGGGGCACGGCCCTGCGCACCGAGATCGAGACCGTCGGGCGGGACATCGCCGGCGCCATCGCGCAGAGCGGCCGGTCCGCGCTGGACACCCTCGCCCAGGCGGCGGACGGGGCCGCGACGGTTCTCGCCGCCAGGGCCGAGACGGTGCGCGACGATATCCTCGGCGCCGCCGAGCGGGTCGGCGAGGCCGTCAGCGGCCGCGGCGGCGAGCTGGCCGACCGGATGGAGGGCATCGTCACGCGGCTGCACGAGACCATCGCCGTGGAAGGCGCTGGCCTGGAAAGCCGCATCGACGGAGCGGCCCAGCGGGCCGGCGGCCTCATGGCCGACCGTTCCCGGGAGGTCGCGGAGGGCCTGGAAGCGGCCTTCGCGGCCCTGGGCCGGGGCTTCGAGGCCGGCGCGGGCGACGCCGTGCGCAGCCTGCGGGGTTCGGTGGAGCACCTGTCGGGCGAGATCGACGGCCGGGCGAGCGAGGCCGCCGAGGCCATCCGCGCCGCCGCGGCGACGGCGGGCGAGGTGGCGCAGACGCAGGTCGCCGAGGCCGCCGCCCGCCTCACGGACAGTCTCGCGACGCTCCGCACCGCCTCGGCCGAGGTGTCGGGCGCCATCGAGGCGGAATCCGCCATCCTCCTGACCCGCTTCCGCGAGGCCGCCGACCGGGCGGGCGAGGAACTCGGCACCCGCGGCGCCACCGCCGTCGCCGCCCTGCGCACCGCCCTGGAAGGGCTCGAGACGGAACTCGCTGCCCGCACCGACGCCACGACCGGCGCCCTGGAGCGCGCCGCCGCGCAGGTCGCCGCCGACCTGTCGGGCCGGCTCGGGGAGATCGAGGCGACCTTCGGCGCCCACGGGCGCGAGGTGGCCGACCTGCTCTCCACCCATGCGGAGGAAACCCACGCCCGCATCGCCGGCACCGGCCGCGACATCGTGCTGGCCGTCGCCAACCAGGGTGCGCGCCTCGCCGACACCCTCGGCCGCACCGGGGACGCCTTCGCCGAGACCGCCGATGGCCGGGTCAAGGTCATCGACGAGGTGCTGGGCAGCCGCCTCGCCGCCCTGCAGGAGACCATCGCCCGCGGCGACATCCTCGCGGACCGGATCGGCCGGGACACCGCCGTCCTCGGCGAGACCGTGGGCGCGCAGCTGGACGAGGTCACCCGTCTCATCGCCGACCGCGGCCAGGCCGTGGCCGAGACCATCGCCGGCCAGGCCCGCGAGGCCGGGACCCTGATCGAAACCCATCTCGGGACCCTGGAGGAGCGGTCCGCCAAGCGCACCGCCGAGGTGGCTCAGGCCGTCGCCGCCCTGGTCGGGCAGGTGGACGGGCAGCTCGGCACCCATGCCGCTGCCCTGGATGAATCCCTCTCCAGTCGCACCGCCGCCCTCACCGCAGCCCTGGGCACCCATGCCGCGGCCCTGGACGAGTCCCTCTCCAGCCGCACCATCGCCCTCACCGAGGTGCTGGGCGCCCGCACCACCGCCCTCGACGAAACCCTCGCCGCCCGGGCCGGGGACCTCGCCCGGATGGTGGACGCGCACCTCGACGGGGCCACCCGCGACTTCGAGACCAAGTCCGCCGGCTTCGGCGCCGAGGTCGAGCGGCGGACGGCCGAGATCGCCCGCGCCCTCGAATCCGGCGCCGAGCGGTTCGACGGCACGGTGCTCCGCCGGCTGGAAGAGATCGGCGCGACCCTGGAGGAGCGCGCCCGGCTCGTGGACGAGAGCTTCGGCTCGCAGGCCTTCGAGGCGATCCGCCTGATCGAGGCGCGCACCCGCGCCGTGGACGGCGAGCTGACCCAGCGCACCCGGGACCTCGTGGGGGCGATCGAGAGCCGCACCGGTGGGCTCGATGCCGCCATGGGCGAGCACGTCACCGCCCTGACGGGGGCCGTCGAGGCCCGCACCCGGGCCCTGGAAACTGCCCTGGCCGAGCGCGGGGCGGAGATCGCCCGCCTCGTGGACGAGCGGGCGGGCGCCGCCGACGCCGCCCTGTCGGCCCGCACCGAGGAGGTGCGCAACGCCTTTGTCGAGCGCTCCGACCTGCTCGGCCGCCTGATCGACGAACGCACCCAAGCCATGTCGCAGGAGCTGGACGAGAAGGGCCGGGCGGTGTTCGGCGTGATCGGAGCCCGCATCACCGAACTGGCCCGCCTGTTCGACAGCGGCAGCACCTCCCTGGCTCAGCTCATCGACAATCGCGGCGAGGGCGTCCTCGCCAAGCTGCAGCAGACCATCGCCGATGCCGAGCGGATGCTCGAAGAGGGCGAAGGCCGCCTCGGTCATACCCTTGCGAGCCGCACGGGCGACATCAGCGGCCTGCTGGACGAGGGCGTGCGCACCGTCCACGACCTGCTGGACGACCGGACCAACCAGATCCGCACGATGCTGGATGGGCATGCCCAGACCCTGGTCGAGACCCTCGACGCCAGGACCGGTCCCCTCAGCGAGGCCCTGGACGGCCGCGGGCGGGCGCTGGTGGAGACCCTGGAAGGGACCCTCGGCGCCGCCGCCGGCGCCCTGGAGACGCGGACGGATGCCCTTGGCAGCCTGTTCGACGCCCGGCTTGGACGCCTGGAGGAACTGGTCGATGGCCGGGGCAACCGGCTGGCCGAGACCCTCAACGCCCGCGCTGAGGGGCTGCGCACCCTGTTCGATGAGGCCCAGCGCACCCTCGACGCCGCCGTCGAGGGCGGGAGCGGCCGTTTCGCCGCCTCGGTGGATACCCGCCTTCAGACCCTCCGGACCCTCCTGGAGGAGGCTCCTGCGGCGGTGGCGGCCCTGGTGGAATCCCGCGAGCGCCAGCTTGCCGCCACCCTGGACGTCCGCACCCAGCGCCTGCGCACCCTGTTCGAGGAGGCGCAGGACGGCCTGCGCGACCTCGTGGAGACCCGCGGCGGGGACATCGCCCTGGCGATCGCCCACCAGACCGACGAACTGCGCAGCGTCCTCGACACGGCGCCGGCCGGCGTCGCCCAGCTGTTCGACGCCCGCCTCGCCTCCCTGCAGACCACGTTCGACCAGGCCCGCTCGGCCATCGACGGACTCCTCGACGACCGCAGCCGCGGCCTGATCGAGGCGGCCGACAGCCGGGCCACGGCGCTCACCGAGGTGTTCGAGACGCGCCTGCGGGAACTCGACGGCGTGGTCGAGGGTCGCACCCAGGATCTCACCCGCGAGGTCGATGCCCGGGCGGATGCCTTCACCCAGCGGATCGACCACCGCATCCAGCGCTTCGCGAACCTCGTCGGCCAGCGGGCCGATGCCCTCGCCACGGCCTTCGACGAGCGCCACGACGCCTTCGCCGGCCTGATCGACGAGCGTACCGCCGGCCTCGGCGCGGCCCTCGACGAGCGGGCGCGGGCCCATGCCGCGCAGGTCGAAACCCATACCGCGGCCCTCGCCGCGACCCTGGCCGCCCGGGAGGCGGCCCTGGCCGGCCTCATCGACGAGCGGGCAGAAGCGATGGGCATCGGCTTCGAGCGCCGGGCCAAGGCCCTGGGCTCCCTGGTGGATGCCCGCGGCGAGGCCCTGGCCCGCCGGCTGGCCGAGAGCGCCGAGACCCTCGTCCGGGCCATCGAGGAGCGGGGCGGCGCCCTGCTCGACAGCCTCAATGCCAGCGGCCACACGGTGGGCACGGAGCTCGAAGGCCATGTCGAGCGGTTCCGCGCCGCCGTGGACGGCCCGATGCGCGATCTCGCCGACGCCCTGTCCGACCGGGCGGGGACCATCGAGCGGGTGCTCGCCGAGACCGGCCTGCCCCTGGCCGAGACCCTGCGCACCAACACCGAGCGCCTCGCCGTCCAGACCCGCGCCTCCGCGGACATCCTCCGGGCGGCGGTGGACGAAGGGGCGGCCCGTACCCTGGCCGACCTCGCCGACACCAACGACCGGCTGACCCGGGAGCTCGGCGGGATCATCGTCCGCGTCGAGAGCGCCAACGCCGCCCTGTCCGGCCTCGTGGCCGGGGCCGATTCCAACCTCGGTTCCATCGAGCGGAACCTGTCGGACCGGCTGTCGCAGATCCGCTCGGAACTGGAGCGGGTCGCGGCGGAGACGGGCCGGGCCGGGGCCGACGTATCGACCCAGGTCGCAGCCCTGCGCGATGCCTCGGAAGGCGCCCTGCGGGAGGCCACCGGCCTCGCCCAAAGCCTCGACGGGGCCGCGAACTCCCTGGGCGCCGTCGAGACGCGGCTGTCCACCGCCCTCGCCGACCGCGAGCGCGCCCTCGCGGCGGCGCTGGCGGAATTCGAGACGCGCGCCGAGACCCTCGAGTCCCGGGGCGCGGCCTTCGCCGGCCAGATCGACAAGGTGCTGCGGGATGCGGAAAACCGGGCGCGCAGCCTGGGTGACGCGCTCTCCCGCTCCGCCGAAGGAGCCGGCGCGCAGGTGTCCAACGCCTTCGCGAGCCTGAAGGAGGATGCCGGCGCCGAGGCCGAGAAGGCCGCCACGGGCGTACGCGAAGCCCTCGACGCCGCCTCCCGCGAGATGCGCGAAGGGCTGGAAGAAGCCCAGACCCGGCTCGGCGAGTCCGTCGCCGGCCTGCGCGAGATGGCGACTGCGATCCGCACCGAACTCGATGCCACCCGGGCGGACCTCGCCCGCGGCGTCCTCGAGCTGCCGCGGGAAACCCAGGATGCGGCCGGGGAGATGCGCCGGGTCGTGGCCGACCAGATCAAGGCGTTGAACGAACTGTCCTCCCTGGTGGCCAAGACCGGCCGAGCTGTGGACGTCTCCCAGCCCGTCTCCCAGCTTCAGCGCCGGGTGGCGGAGGGCGGCGGCTCCCGGACGATCGCCGCGGCCCCGCAGGCGGCGGCCCCCGCCCCCGCCCCCGCCCCCGCCCCTGCCCCCGCTCCGGCCACCCCCGCGGCGGCACCGGCTCCCGCCGCGCCGGCCCGGACCGCGACCGCCCCCGCTCCGGCGCCGGTGCGGAACGAAGTCCGGAACGAGGCGCGCAGCGAAACCCGCAGCGAGATCCGTCCCGCCACGACGCGTCCGGCCGCCCAGGCGGCCACTCCGGGGGCGGCCAGCGCCAACAAGAAGGGCTGGCTCTCCGATCTCCTCACCCGGGCCTCGCTCGACGACGACGAGGACGAGGGCGCGCAGACGCCCGCCGCCGCGGCCCCCCCGGCCTCGGCTCCCTCCGCTCCGCCCGCGGCCCGGTCCGCCAAGGCCGCGGCCGAGACCGGCCGGATCGCCCTCGACACGATCTCCACCGACATCGCCAAGATGATCGAGCACCGGACGGCGGTCGATCTGTGGGAGCGGTACCGCCGGGGTGAGCCGAACCTCTTCACGCCGCGGATCTACACGGCGCAGGGGCAGGCGACCTTCACCGAGATCCAGCGGCGGTACCGCTCGGATCAGGAGTTCCGCCGGAGCGTCGACCGTTACGTCAGCGAGTTCGAGCGCCTGCTGGGCGACGTGGTCAAGAACGACCCCGACGCCAAGCGGACCGACGCCTATCTCACCTCGGAGACGGGCAAGGTCTACACGATGCTCGCCCATGCGAGCGGGCGGTTCGAGGGGGCGTGAGGGGCGCTCTCGCCTCTGGGCCCGCGGCGTCGCGGGTGCCGGAGGCGCGGTCGAGGGTGGCCGTCGGGGGCCGGTGCCCCGCTACAGCAGGCCGAGGGACGCCAGTTCCCGGCGCAGGGTCTCCGGCATGTCGGCGACGTCGTCGGCTTGGCCCTCGCCGAGATCGGCGGGGGCATCCGCGGCGGTGAGGTAGCGCCAGCCCTGGAACGGCCTGCAGGGGCGGGGCACCACGGGCACGAGGGAATCGGCCAGGACGATCCGGCACCGGGGAATGCCGTCCTCGCCGGTCAGGGGCTCCAGGGCGAGGATCGCCTGCCGGCAGCACAGGCTGCCGCGGATCACCCAGTAGATCGACCCCTTCCCCGCGATGTCCCGGTGCCGCTTCGGCAGGGTCCGCGTGACGTGGACGGGGTGGGCGGCCTGCCCGTCCTGCAGGGCGCGGGCGCGATGCCCGGCCTGCCGCGCGGCGAGATCGGCGATGGAGGCGGGGCCGACGCTGAGCTTGATGAGATGCAGGGCCACGGGATGCCGGGAGGGAGCGGGATGTCGGCTCCCTATACCGGCAGTACACGCCTCACGCGAACAGGGCGAGGCGCTCCTCGGCGGGCAGGGCGTCGAGCGCCGACAGGGACATCGGCTCGGCGTCGGGGATGACGAACTCGAATAGGGAGTCGGCGGACGAGGCGGTCATGGCCTGCGCGAACCCGGCTCCGGCCGGGCCGGCTTTCGTCTCCTCGGGATCGGCCGGGGCCTCGACCGCGAGGTCGGCCACCGGTTCGAGGGTGAGGTCGAACGAGAGGTCGGCCGCCGGTTCGATGGCGGCGGCCTCCGCCTCGCCCGGCGCTTCCTCCGACCAGAGCGGCGCGGGGGGCAGGTCGGCGGGCCCGGCCGTCTCCGGACGGGGCGAGACCGGCACGAACACGATGTCCTCGTGCAGGGCGGGGCTGCCCGGCTGGGCGGCGATCGCCGCCGCGGTGACCGCGGGCACGGTCATGGCGATGTAGCGGTCCACGTCGATCTGGCAGAGGTCTTCCTCGACGGGGGCGGTCTCGTGCTTGGTCTCCGGCGGGGGCGGGATCCGGGCGAGCTCGTCCCCCCAGATCGCCATCATCGACGTGATCCGGTCCTCCAGGTAGCGCAGGGTGTAGATGATCCGGGCGGTGCGCTGGGCGGTGAGGTCCTGGAACGAGCAGGCGGTGTAGATCGCCGTGGCATGGCGATCGAGGGCCTCGCAGGTTTCCGCTTCGACGTTCCGCTCACGCAGGGTCCAGGCCGCCTCCTGCACCGCCTCGGCGGCGCCGAGGATGTCGGAGGTGGCCTGCTCGGTCGCCCGGATGATGGCGTCGAGGGCCTGCGAGGCCGTGGCCAGCCGGGTCTGGTCGGCGCCGGGAATGCTGATCGCCGTGATCTCGGCCTTGGTCCGGCTGATGGCCTCGGCCATCTCCAGGAGGTCGCCCCGCAGGGTGCCGACGGCATCCACGGACCGGTCCGCCGTCACCACCCGCTCCAGGCGCTCGACGGCGGACAGGACGGACTGGATTTCCGTCGCCCGGGCGCGGCGGGCGTGTTCGGCGAGGAATTGCTGCCCGCGCTCGGTCCCGCCGATCGTCGCCTCGATCGCGGCGTATTCGGCCGCATCGATCGCGTGGAGACTGGGCATACCGGACATCGACAGCGCTTCCGATAGGGGAGCGCCCGGCGAGGTGACGACCCCGCGCCCGGCGCGTCCCGGGATCGAACGAGAGTGACACGGGTCGTTTAACGGGCGCCTAATTTGACGAGTGCGAGTTCGTCGAATTCCGGTTCATCGGGGCGAAAACGAGCCGAAGACCGGGCTTCCGTTCCGGTCTCGTACGTCATCACGCGCGCGAGATCTGTGGAGGCATTGATCTCATCCATCGATTTTCGCGCTCGCGTCGTGGCGCGACCGATTTGAATCGTTCGCTTATGCGGGCTCCGACGGCCTTGAGGTCGCCGCCGGGGCGAAGGTTCCGACGGTCGTCCCGGTCAGAACCTCACGCGGGCGTCGGCGATGAAGGTTCGCCCTGGGAAGGGATGGAAAAGGAAGTACTTCTCGTTGCCGATGTTGTCGACACCGACGCTGATCGCGACGCGGTCGTCGATATTGTACTGCATGCGCGTGTCGACAACGAAGAAGCTGTCGAAGGCGCCGAAGACGTGCGACACGACGTCGGTATTGTCCAAGGTCGAGTACTGCTTGCCGCTGTAGCGCGCCGCCACCGTCCACGACCAGTTCGGGTCGATGTGGTAGGTCGCCACCACCGTCGCCCGCCAATCGGGGACATAGGGCACGCGCTTGCCCCGGGCCGTGGTGCCAGTGGTGCTGGCGAACGCCGTATCCTTCAGGATGCGGGAATCGACGTAGGTGATGCTGCCGGTCAGGTCGAGCCGATCGATCAGGACGCCGTTGCGCCCGGCCTCGACCTCGACGCCGCGGTTGCGGATCGCATCGACGTTGGTGGTGAAAGTCGTGGGAACCGTGCCGGTGACGAAGTTCGTCTGCGAGATCAGCGCGTCGTAGGTGTTCTCCTGGAAGAACGACACCCGCAGATGGTTGGTGTCCCACCGACGTTCGACCGCCAGCTCGCCACTATAATCGTGCTCGGGCCGCAGGTTCGGGTTCGGATTGGTGAAGATCGGGCCGGTTTGCACCAGCTGGTAGAGCTCGGTCACCGTCGGGAAGCGGTAGGATTCGCCGAAGGACGCCTTCACGGCCCAGCCCGGCTCGGGCACCCAGGCCAGGGTCGCCTTCGGAGAGACGTGCGTCGCCGACAGGTTCGGCTGCCGGATCTGGGTGGTCGAGGTCACCGCGCCGGTGGCGTTGTTGGCCGTCGTGGTCAGGTTGAAGCCGTCGGTCGCCTGCCAGCTCTCAAGGCGCGCGCCCGTCGTCAGCGTCCAGGCCGGGGCGAAGTGCCAGGCATCCTGCACCCACAAGGCGCCTGTCTCGGTGGTGCCGCGGCTGTTGGTGTACTCGGTCGGCAACTGGTTCGACCGGTCGAGCCAGTTGGAGGTGCCGTAGGTCGGGTTGTCGAGGCGGTACTGGTCCCCGTGGGCGCCGAAACTGATCTCGTGCGGTCCCTCGATCCCGAAGGGCCGCCAGATGCCCCGCAGGTCGATATTGGTCCAGTTGGTCCCGTCGTAGCGCAGCACCTTGCCGAACGGGGTGAAGCCGTAGCCCGGCGTGACCCCGTAGGGGTTCCGCTGCGCGTCGGTGAGGAAGTAGTAGTTCGAGGCCACCACCTCCCAGTCGAATTCGCCGTGCGTGTCCGTCTTCAGCGACAGGGCGTTGGCCATGTGCTGCTCGTCCAGGGTGTAGCGGTTCTGGGCGAAGGACGAGACGTTCCCGAAGGTCGGCACGCCGGCCGCGTTGGTCAGGTAGCTCTGGACCGAGGAATTGGCCGTGTTCGACCAGTAGCCGAACGTGTAGGTCGCCGTCAGCCACGGGGTGATGTCGAAGGCGAGCTTGAGCTTGGCGTTGGCCTGCTCGGAGTGCAGCAGCCCCCCCGCGCCGACCACGTTGGCGACCTGCCCGATCTTATTGAGCGCCGGGATGGTGCCGAGGGTGCCCGCCGGGGCGCTCCCGTTGGTCACGAAGGTGAGCGGCTGGGTGAAGGTATTGAGGTAGTCGGCGCTCAGGAACCAGGAGAAGTCCTCGATCCGGTCGCCGAAGGTGGCGCTGGTCTTGTTCGTCCCGTAGCTGCCGTCGGTGCGGTAGTACTGGGAGGTCTGCAGGGCCCCGGTCTGCTTGAGCGTCGCCTCGAAATGGTCCGGCATCCGGGTGATGATCTGCAGGACGCCGCCAATGGAATTGCCCGGGAAGGCGGCCGAGTACGGCCCGTAGAGGAAGTCGATGCGCTTGATCTCCTCGGGCGCGACGATACCCCAGCGCGGCGCGCCGATGGTGTTGTTGTTGGCGATGAGCGCCGAGATCAGCACGTCGTCGGCGTAGACGAGGCTGCGGGCGCTCGAATTCACGCCCCAAGTCCGCGTCTCGATGACCGGCTGGGTGTCGCCCTCGTTCCGTTTCCGGACGAACAGGCTCGGAAAGTATTTGAGGGCGTCCTCGGTATCGACGACGTTGACGGTTTCGTCGATCTGCTCGCGGGTGACGCTGGCGCTGGTCTGCGGCAGCTGGAACCGGCGCACGATCGGCGGAGCGCCCGGATCGGAGGGCACGATGCTGGTCGAGACCGGCGCCTGCGGGGCGAGGGGCGGCGGGGAGGCCGGGCCGGCCCCTTGGCTGGTGACCGACAACTCCTCAAGGGTGACGGCGCCGCCTTCGGCGAGACCGGCTGCCGTCATGGGTGGAGCCACGAGGCATGCGGCGGCCAGCGCCCATGCGCTGCCGCGGGGAAGGTGGTGGGACATGATGAAACCCTATCGGCTGATCGGCGGGGCGGCGTGCGATCAGGCGACGGGGGGACCTCGGGCGCTGTGGGCGTGAGTCGGCGGTCCGGTCTTGTCGCGGTCGGCCTCGGGCCGCCAAGCGACCCGGGAGACCTGCGAGAACGGCCATTGGAACGATGGCAGAGAGAGGGGCGGCGGCGCGAGGGTGCCGACATTCATGGCCATGCAGCAGGCATGGCATTGCGCGTCCGCTTGGTCGTGCGCGGGTGAGCCCGTGGCGTGGTCCGCGCAGAGGACTTCGGTCCCGTCCGGAAACACGGAGGGTGAGGCGAAGGCCAGGAATGCTTGGAGCAATAGCGCGTAAACCGCGATCACACCGATGATCGCGCGGCACCGAACCTGTCGGGATGGCCGCCCACGCATGGGAAACTGGTAGAAGCGCAAACCTTCGAGCGTCAATGAGCGGGCGAAGCCGGCCGGTCGGACAATCCGCGAATTTCCGGCCGGCTGCCCCCGAAGCCACACCGAACGGCGCGTCGCGTTGGAGGCGTGCGTGGGGTTTCCGGGACACCGACAAAAATTCGTACTCGCCATTTGCGACGCTGGGTTTAGACGGGGGGCTGACGACGCGATGCGTTCCCCTCAGCCCCGCAAACCGTTCCGTGCCCTCGTCCCCCGGCGCGCTGCGCCTGTCGCTGCTCTACGCCGTCGTCTTCACCGAGATCGGCATCGCCATGCCGTTCATGCCGGTCTGGCTCGCGGCCCTGGGCCTCGATGCCGGGGTGATCGGCCTGTTGCTGGCCCTGCCTATCGCCACGCGGATCGTCGCCACGGCGCCGCTGATGGCGCTGATCGACCGCGGCGTCGGGGCGAGGCGGCTCATCGTGGCCGGCAGCTTCGGCGTGGCGGCGACCTACGCCGTCATGGCTCCCGCGGCCCCGGCGCTGGGCTGGCCCGCCCTCGCCGTGCTCACGGTGCTGAACGCGGTGGCGGCGGCGCCGCTCGTCCCCTCCATCGACTACCTCACCCTGGCGGCTGCGCGCCGGGATCGCCGCCTCTCCTACGCCCGGATCCGGATGGCGGGCTCCGTGGCCTTCCTCTTCGCCAACCTCGCCGGCGGGGCCCTGCTCGCGGCCCTCGGCGGACGGCTCGCAGTGCCCCTCCTCCTGACCGGCCTCGCCCTCCTGGCCGGCCTCACCGCACGGCGTGACAGGACCCCCGCCGATCCCTCCCGGCGGGCGGAAGCCGGGCCCTCCCCGCCCCTGCCCCGCCGCCTGTGGCTGTGCATCGCCGCCGCGGCGGCGATCCAGGCGAGCCATGCGGCGGTCTACGGCTTCGGCAGCATCCACTGGTCGGCAGGTGGACTCGCGCCGACCACCATCGGCGCCCTGTGGGCCACGGGGGTTCTGGGGGAGATCGCCACCTTCGCGGTCGCCCCCCGCCTCCCGGCGCGGTGGCGCGGCCCGGTGCCGCTCCTCGCCGCCGGCGCGACCGCGGCGATCCTCCGGGCGGTCGGGCTGTTCCTCGCCGACGACACGCTGGCGCTGCTGGTGCCGCTCCAGGCCCTGCACGGGTTGACCTTCGGCGCGACGCAACTCGGGGCGATGGAGGCGGTCTCGACCCTGGGCCCCGAGGGCGCCCGGGGCCGGGCCCAGGGCCTCCTGTCGGCGGTCAATGCCGGCGTCTCCGTCGCGGCGACGCTGGCGAGCGGGTTGATCTACCGGGAGGCGGGCGGCGCCGTCTTCCTCGCCATGGCGCCCCTGGCCGCCTGCGGCCTCGCCCTGGCGCTGGTGGCGGCGCGGCGGTGAGCGTCCGGTGACGACGTGAGAGAAATCCTCAACCCTAATCTCGTCATAACCGCCGTGCAGGATTGGTTCGCGCGCGCTGTGTCCATCCGCACGGACGGTCCAGCTTGCGCAACGGCTTGTTGCGCTCGCCGACGCCCGGAACGGCGACCAGCCCGGCAGAGGCGCCTTTGAAGGAGACCCGCTCGTGCTGACCGAAGGGCTTGCGCCCGGCACGGCATCGCTGACGGAGGCGGCCGACGGGCGCATGCGCCTCGCCGGACGATGGACCGCCGATCAGGCGCCGGCCGTAGAGGCCGCGGCCGCCCGGATCGCCGCGGCGGGTTCCGCACGCCTCGTCGTCGACCTCGCGGAGGTCGAGCGGCTCGACACCCTCGGCGCCTGGGTCCTGGAGCGGACCCGCGGCGAGGTCGAGGCGGCGGGAGGGACGCTCGCCTATCTCGGGGCGCGGACGGAGCACCGCACCCTCCTCGGCGAGGTGGCGATCCGCGGGGAGGTGCCACCCCCTGCCCGGCGCCTCGCCCTCCCCATCGCCGTCCTCGACGGGCTCGGCCGGCAGACCGCGCGGGGCGGACGGGAGATCGCCACCGGGGTGGGATTCCTCGGGGAGGTCGTGGCCGCCTGCGGCCGGGTCGCCCTGCGGCCGGGGAGTTTCCGCGGGACCGCCCTCGTCAACCAAGTGCAGCAGATGGCGCTCAACGGCGCGCCGATCATCATCCTGATCTCGTTCCTCGTGGGCGGGATCGTGGCGCAGCAGGGCATCTTCCAGTTGCAGCGCTTCGGCGCGCAGACCTTCGTGGTGAACCTGATCGGCCTGCTGATCCTGCGCGAGCTCGGCGTGCTGCTTACGGCGATTATGGTGGCGGGTCGCTCCGGCTCGGCGATCACCGCCGAGATCGGCTCCATGCGCATGCGGGAGGAGGTCGATGCCCTGCGGGTCATGGGCCTGGACGCCACCGAGATCCTGATCGTCCCGCGCATCCTCGCCCTGATGGTCAGCCTGCCGATGCTGACCCTCATCGGCGACCTCGCGGCGCTCGCCGGCGGCGGGCTGACGGCGATGCTCTACGGGGGGCTGACCCTCGACCAGTTCCTGGCCCGCCTCCAGGCGGCGGTGGGGGTGCACCATGTGACGGTGGGGCTGATCAAGGCGCCGTTCATGGCGCTCACCATCGGGCTCATCGCCACCATCGAGGGCTTCGCGGTGGAGGGTTCGGCCGAATCCCTCGGCCGCCGCGTCACCGCCTCGGTCGTGAAATCCATCTTCATGGTCATCGTCCTCGATGGCCTGTTCGCGGTGTTCTTCGCCGCCATCGACTTTTGAGCCCCATGCGGTTGATCTCACTCATTCCGTCATATCGCGCGCAGCGAAGCGACCCAGGTCAGCGGGCCGTGTCCGGGCGTGGCGCATCCCTGGGTCGCTTCGCTGCGCTCGCAAAGACGGGGGCTGGCCGGTGAGTGAGTCCCAAGAAGACATCATCCGCGTCCGCGACCTCGTCGTGGGTTTTCGCGACAAGACCATCCTCAAGGGGCTGAACCTCGACATCCGCCGGGGGGAGATCCTGGGCTTCGTCGGCCCCTCGGGGCAGGGCAAGTCGGTGCTGACCCGCACGATCCTCGGCCTCGTGCCCAAGCGCTCCGGCACGATCGAGGTGTTCGGCCGGGACATCGACGGCCTGACCTATGCCGAGCGGCGGCGCATGGAGACCCGCTGGGGCGTGCTGTTCCAGCAGGGCGCCCTGTTCTCCGCGCTCACGGTGAAGCAGAACATCCAGGTGCCCATGCGCGAGCACCTGAAGCTCTCCGGCCGCCTGCTCGACGAGTTCGCGCGGCTGAAGATCGAGATGGTCGGCCTGAAGCCGGACGCCGCCGACAAATTGCCCTCCGAACTGTCGGGGGGCATGATCAAGCGGGCGGCGCTTGCCCGCTCCCTGGCGCTCGACCCGGAGATCCTGTTCCTCGACGAGCCGACCTCGGGCCTCGACCCGATCGGCGCGGGGGAGTTCGACGACCTCGTCTCCACCTTGAAGGAGACGCTGGGGCTGACCGTCTTCATGGTCACCCACGACCTCGACAGCCTCTACACCGCCTGCGACCGCATCGCGGCGCTCGGCGACGGCCAGATCATCGCCGCCGGCACGGTGGAGGAGATGCTGGAGAACCCCCATCCCTGGCTGCGCTCGTATTTTCACGGCAAGCGCGCCCGCGCCGTTTTGGGCGGCCCCGCCGCCGTGACGGCGCACCAGGATCCCCTCGCCGCAGCGACCGGAGGCTGACCTCATGGAAACCCGCGCGAACTATGCCCTGATCGGGGCCTTCACCCTCGCCGTCATCCTCGCCGGATTCGGTTTCGCCCTGTGGCTGGCGGGCGGCTCGTCCCGGCAGGTGAGCGAGACCGTGAGGATCGTGTTCTCCGGCTCCGTCGGCGGCCTGTCCCGGGGGTCGAGCGTGACCTTCAACGGCATCAAGGTCGGCGAGGTCACCGACATCCACCTCGCCCCGCAGGACCCGCGCCGGGTGCTCGCGATGGTCAAGGTCGAGCCCTCGACGCCCCTGAAGGCCGACACCCGGGCCCGGCTCGATTCGGCGATGCTGACCGGCGTCTCGGTGATCGCGCTCACCGGCGGCGACGCCGACGCGCCGCCCCTCAAGCCCGCCGCCAACGGCGAGCCGGCGACGATCTTCGCCCAGACCTCCGACATGCAGGACATGATGGCGCTGGCCCGGCAGGTCGCCCAGCGGGCCGACGAGATGCTGACGCGCCTCGACCGGGTCGTGGCCGGCAACGAGGGTGCGATCAACCGCTCGCTCGCCAACGTCGAGAGCTTCTCGAAGACCCTGGCCGATGCCGGCCCGGCCATCGCCGCCCTCGTCAAGTCGGTGGACGGCAACCGCCTCGGCCGGGTGGTCGACAACGCCGACAAGTTCTCCTCGGCGCTGGCCAGCGCCAGCCCGGACATCGAGGCCGGCCTGCACGATGCCCGCTCCCTCGCGGCCAAGCTCGACGCCTCCGCCGACCGGATCGACGCCGTGCTGAAGGGCGCGGAGGGCTTCCTCGGCTCGGCCTCGGGCAAGGAGGGGTCGAGCACCTTCACCGAGATCCGCGAGGCGGCGATCTCCGTGCGCGACGCCGGCCGGGCCTTCCGCACCATGTCGGAGAACCTCGACAAGCGCACCGCCACCATCACCACGAGCTTCGGCCGGCTCTCGGGCAGCGGCCGGCGGGAGGTCGAGGCCCTGTCCGGCGACGGGCAGCGCACCCTGGGCACCCTCAACCGCACCGTGCGGAGCCTGGAGCGGGATCCCTCGCAGGTGATCTTCGGCGGCAAGCCATCGTTGCCGGAATACAACGGCGGCCGATGAATGATGCCGGCGGCCGGTGATTGTGCTGGGGCGCACTGCAGCGTTTCAGGTACGGCATAGTTTCGCTTGCATGGCTTTTGGCGTCCTGCCGCGCTCCGGCAGGATCTGACAGGTTGTGCGTATGATCCGACCGGTATCCTTGACCGCGACATTGCTGCTCGCCGCCTCCCTCGGCGGTTGCGGCGGTGGCGCGGCTCCGCTGACCTTCGACCTCGCTGCCCTCCCGGCGGGGGGGCGTACCGCCGCGGCGGGACGGGCGATCGTCGTCTCGGAGCCCGTCGGCATCCAGCCCTTCGAGGCGGACCGGATCATCGTCCGCGAGGGCGCGGGCTCCCTGTCCTTCCTCGGCGGCGGCCAGTGGGCGGACAGGCTCCCCCGCCTGATCCAGACCCGCATCATCCAGAGCCTGGAGAATTCCGGCCGCCTCCGTTCGGTGAGCCGGCCCGGCGACAAGATCACTGCCGACTACCAGCTCATCAGCGAGATCCGCGCCTTCGACATCCAGACGGCGACGGGCGAGGCGGTGGTGGACCTGTCCCTCAAGCTCGTGGCCGACGGCACCGGGCGGGTCGCGGCGGCCCGGATCTTCACGGCGCGGGTGCCGGTGGCGGCGGTGGACGCGGCCTCCGGAGCGCGGGCCCTCGATCAGGCCCTCGTCACCGTGCTGGGCGACATCGTGCGCTGGGTGAACACCGGGCGGTAAGTTGCTGCGTAACCTCGTCATTGCGAGCGCAGCGAAGCAATCCAGGGATGCGCATTGCCAGGAAGCGGCCCGCGTCCCTGGGTTGCTTCGCTGCGCTCGCAAGGACGGCGGGGCCGTGGATCGGGGATGAACGCCGGGGTGGCGCTCACTCCATCACGGCGGCCTTCATGATGACGACCATGGTGGCCCGGCCCGGCCCCTCGGTGCAGCGCACGAGGTGCGGCCGGTCGCAGCGGTAGCGGAGCGTCTCGCCCGCCCTGGCCCGCTGGAGCGTGCCGCCGACCTCGACCTCGAACACCCCCTCCGACACCGATAGGGATTCCACCGAGCCGCGCTGGTGGGGGTCGGAATCGAGCACGCCGCCGGGGTCGGCCGTGACCTCGTACCATTGCAGCCACTCGACGGTCTTGATCCAGCCGACGATGGCGAGCCGCACCTTGCCGTCGTCCGAGACGAGGATCGGCGTGTCGGCCCGGGAGGTCTTCTCGATGAAGGGTTCCTCGTCGCTCGCCGCCAGGACCCGCTCGATCGACACGTCGAGGGCCTGGGAGAGGCGCCAGATCGTGGCCAGGGTCGGGTTGGTCTCGTTGCGCTCGATCTGGCTGATGATCGACTTGGCGACGCCCGATTGCTCGGCGAGGTCGGACAAGGACAGGTTGTAGGCCTTGCGCAGACGCTGGATCGTCTTGCCGAGCTGGCCCGACAGGGCCTGCGCTCCCGTCAGCAGGTCCCGTGTCCTGCCGGTCCGTTCCGCCTGATCCCGCATGGCCCTTCCGTCCGGCCGTTCCATTCATCGAACGATCGTACGCTTCTTCAAACGCAAACGGATGACGGGCGCAAGGTTCCGGCGGGGGGCTCTGCACATCCGCGCCTTCCGTCCCGGCGTCGCGGGGCCCGTAGACACGGGATGGGATCGCGATGCGGAGGGCGTCTACGCGCCCTCCTCCCACAGCGCATAGAAATGATGCACCGGGCCGTGGCCCCCGCCGATGGCGAGCCGGTCGGCGGCGCCGAGGGCCGCGGTGAGGTAGTCCTTGGCCGCCGAGACGGCCGCCGGCAGGGGCATCCCCCGGGCGAGGAAGGCCGCGATCGCCGCCGAGAGCGTGCAGCCGGTGCCGTGGGTGTTGCGGGTCGAGACCCGGGGCGCGGAGAGGCGGATCGCCGGGCCCCCGGCCGTGGCGAGATGATCGACGCTCTCGGGGCCGGTCCCGTGGCCGCCCTTCACCAGCACCGCCCGGGCGCCCAGCGCCAGGAGACGGTTCGCCATCCCGGCGCCATCCGCCCCGCCCCCCTCGCCCAGCAGCACCGCCGCCTCGGGCAGGTTGGGGGTGACGAGGTCGACCCGCGGCAGGAGCCGCTCCCGCAGGACCGCCACCGCCTCGTCGGCGATCAGCCGGTCGCCGCTGGTGGCGACCATCACCGGGTCGAGGACGACCGGGATCCCCTGCCCATGCCGGGCGAGCCCGTCGGCCACGGCGTGGATGACGTCCGGCCGCGAGAGCATCCCGATCTTCACGGCCCCGACCCGGAGGTCGGTGAACACGCTGTCGATCTGCCGGGCGACGAATTCCGCCGGCACGTCATGGATGGCCTGGACGCCGCGGGTGTTCTGCGCCGTGAGGGCGGTGATCACGCTGGCGCCGTAGACGCCCAGGGCCGAGAAGGTCTTGAGATCCGCCTGGATCCCCGCCCCGCCGCCGGAATCGGAGCCGGCGATGGTGACTGCGATCACCGTCACCGGGCCGGCCTCCGCCGCTCGAGGGCGGCATCGATGCGGGCGCGCAGGTCCTGGGCGTTCCGGCGCACGGGCTCGGTGCCGAACAGGGCCGAGATCACCGCCACGCCGTCGGCGCCGGCCGCGATGACCGCGGCGGCGTTGTCGGGGCCGATCCCGGCGATGGCGCCCACCGGAAGGCCCGGTCCCCGGGCCAGCCGGGCCCGGAACAGGATGCGCGACAGCCCGTCGAGCCCCACCGGCGGGTCCGGGTTGTCCTTGCTCGTGGTGGCGAAGACCCCGCCGATGCAGGCATAGTCGATGGGCAGCCGGTAGAGTTCGTCCGCCTGGGCGGCGGTCTTTACGGTCAGCCCGATGATCGCATCCGGCCCGAGGAGCCGGCGGGCGTCGGCGGGATGCAGGTCCGATTGGCCGAGATGCACGCCGTCCGCCCCCGCCGCCAGGGCGAGGTCCACCCGGTCGTTGACGAGGAGCGGCACTTGGCCGCCCAGGGCTGACCGGATCGCCCGCAGGCGCTCCACGGTCGCCCGGGCGTCGGCGATGTCCTTCTCCCGGTACTGGAGCAAGGTGCAGCCCCCCGCCGCCGCCTCGACCCCGAGGCGGGCGAGGGTCGCCCCGTCGCCGCCGCTCAGACCGGTATCGAGGAGGCCGTAGAGTCGCAGGTCCACCGACCGCGCCCCGGCCTGCGCCCTGCCCGTCAACCCGCCCGCTTCCATCGTCGCCCTCCGGCCGCCCGCGCCCCGGAGGCGCCGTCGCGGCTCGGCTGTGTGTGGGTGTGGGCGGCCGGATTGGCAAGGAGTCCGGGGGACTTCGGCGCGGGATCGTCCCCCGGCCTCGTCGGCCATGATCTTGTCCTCATGTCGATTGCGCGCGACCGATCCCGCCCTAGCTCTGTCCGGTGCCCCCATTCCGGCGGGCGCCCCGCGCGCCATGCGGGTTTTGGCAGGAGGAAGCATGGATCCGCATGCGACCGGGGATCCCGGAGGGGGAAGACCCTTCGGGGCCCACGACACGGTGACGGTGGTCGATCCGTCGCCGGTGAACTGGCTCTCGATCACGTGGAACACGATGGAGGAGGCCAACCGCGTCGATCACGACGGGATCGGCCAGCCGAGCCTCGCCGAATCGTGGCGCTGGCTCGACGGGGAGACCCTCGAGCTGACGATGCGCGAGGCGGTCTACCAGGACGGCGAGCCCTTCGACGCCGCCATGTTCAAGCTCGGCTTCGACAAGGTCCAGGAATGGACCAACCCGCACCCGCCGGGGGCCTTCCTGAACTTCGCCCGCGACGTCACCTGCGACGTGGTGGACGACCGCACGATCCGCATGCGCTTCCCCGGCGGCGATTCTGCCGCGCTGATGAAGCTCCGGGGCATGCACCTGCCCTCGACGCGGTTCTGGAACGAGTGGGGCTTCATCGACCCGAAGACGGGATCGGCCGAAGGCCATTGGTGAGTGATCGACGCGCCTGGTCCGTGGGGGACTGGCCCGTTCGTGCTCACCGAGGGTGTCTCGCTGATCGATTCCCGGTCCGACAGGGTCGTGATGGAGCCCAACTCGACCTACTGGAACCCGGCCCGCCGGCCGAGTGTCCGCATCGTCTACGACAACGTCATCGGCAAGGGAGAGGGCATCAAGTCGGTGGCGGCCGGTGACGGCCGGGTCGACGTGGTGTTCGACCTGACGCCGGACGAGGCGAAGGCCTTCCCGCAAAGCGACAAGGGGAAGATCCAGACCAAGAAGGCCAAGACGATCCTCACGGGGGTCTTCAACGAGAACCGCCCGGACTCGCCCTGGCGAGACCCGGAGGTGCGCAAGGCCCTCAACCTCGCCCTCGACCGGCAGGCGATCCTCGACCAGGGCGCCCACGGCTACGGCACGGTGATCCCGGCCTTCATCCAGCCCGGCCGCTACGGCGCGGATCCGGGCCTGGCGCCGTTCCCGCACGATCCCCAGGCCGCGAAGGCGGTGCTGGAGAAGGCGGGGCTGGCGGGCCGCGAACTGGTCTTCGTCTCCTCCCCGGCCTGGAAGGGCGTGGTGGAAGCGATCGGCCGGAACCTGTCGCAGATCGGCCTCTCGGCCCGCTTCGTCAGCGACCGGGGCGACCTGCCGGAGGAGTTCGACGTCAAGCTCGAATGGTACTTCGACTGGACGCCGCAATATCCGGTCGCCTGCGTCCACCGGGAGTTCTTCGGGAAGGACGCGACCCTGCGTCAGGGGCCCGAGGATCCGGCCTTCGATGCCCTCTACGACAAGCTCTTGCACACCGCCGAACCGGCGGCGCAGGAGAACGTCGTGCGGGAGGTCGAGCGCTACATCCAGGACAAGGCCAAGGCGCTGTTCCTCTACTCGCCCTACACGCTGTTCGCGGTGTCGGACCGGGTCGAGTTCACGCCCTACGACACGTGCATGTCGGAACTGGCCGAGACCCGGATCAAGGGCTGACAGCCTTCAGGCGGCGCGGATTCGTCCCCGCGCCGCCTCCCCCCTCCACGACGCGAAGTCCCAAAAAAATGATCGTCGCGACGGCGGGGCATATCGACCACGGCAAGACGGCGCTGGTGAAGGCGCTCACCGGGATCGACGCCGACCGGCTGCCCGAGGAGAAGGCCCGGGGCATCACCGTCGACCTCGGCTTCGCCTATGCCCGGCCGGGCGGCCTGTCGCTCGGCTTCGTGGACGTGCCGGGCCACGAGCGCTTGGTGCGGACCATGGTGGCCGGGGCCACCGGCGTCGATTGCGCCCTCCTCGTGGTGGCCGCCGACGACGGGGTGATGCCCCAGACCCGCGAGCACGCCGCCATCCTCGACCTCCTCGGCCTCGCCCGGGGCCTCGTCGCGATCACCAAATCCGACCGGGCGGGGCCGGAGCGGATCGCCGCCGTCACGGAGGAGGTGCGCGCCCTCCTCGCCGGCACCGGACTCGCGGGGTCGCCGATCCTGCCCTGCTCTGCCGCCACGGGCGATGGCATCCCGGATCTAATCGCCACCCTCGCGGGGATCGGGGCCGGGGCCCCGGCCCGGAAGGCGGCGGCCGGGCGGGGCTTTCGCCTCGCGGTGGATCGCGGCTTCACGGTGCCCGGTGCGGGGCTGGTGGTGACCGGGGCGGTCCATGCCGGCACGGTGCGGGTGGGCGACCGGGTGATCGTCTCGCCGTCGGGCATCGAGGCCCGGGTGCGCGGCCTCCGCGCCCAGAGCGAGGTGGCCGAGGCGGGGAGCACGGGCGAGCGATGCGCCCTCAACCTCGCGGGCCCCCGCCTCTCGCGGGAGGCCGTCCACCGGGGCGACTGGATCGTCGCGCCGGAGCTGCACGCCCCGGCGACCCGGCTCGACGGGGAGATCCGCCTGCTGCCGGGGGAGGCCCGGGCCCTGCGCCACCGGACCCCGGTGCAGATCCATCTCGGCGCGGCCTCGGTCACGGGCCGGATCCTGCTGGCCCCCGGGGCTCCCGCCCTCGATCCGGGCGGGCGGGCCGTGGCGCGGATCGCCCTCGACGCCCCAATCGGCGCCCTCGGCGGCGACCGCTTCATCCTGCGCGACATCTCCGCCTCCCGCACGATCGGGGGCGGCCGGGTGATCGACATCGATGGCCCGCGCCGGGGCGCGTGGCTCCCCGCCCGGCAGGCCATCGTGGCCGCCCTCGCCGAGCCGGAGGACGGAGCATCCCTCGATGCTCTCCTCGCCCTGGAGGAGAGCGGGCTCGATCCCGCCCGGTTCGCCCGCCTGCGCAACCTGCCCGCGGATACCCTCGACGGTCTCCTCGCCGCCCGGGACGCCCGGATCGTGGAGGCGCCGGGCGGCCGGCGGGCCTTCCCCGCTTCGCGGATCGCGGATCTCGAAGGGCGGCTGCTCGCCCTGTTCGACCGCCGCCACGCCGCCGAGCCGGACAATCCCGGCCTCACCCCCGAGGAGGCCGCCGCCGCCCTCCCCGCCGCCGACGGGCCCCTCGTCCGACCCGTCCTCGACGGGCTCGTCCGCTCCGGGGATCTGGCCCGGCGGGGCGCCACCCTCCACCGCCCCGGCCACGCGGCGCGGCTGCATCCGGCCGACGCGGCGCTCTATGCCGCAATCCGCGCGACCCTGGACGCCGCCGGCCGGGACCCGCCGCGCCTCGCGCTCCTGGCCGAGGCCCTCGGGCGCGACCCGGAAGGCCTGCGCCTCCTCCTCGACAAGGTCGGGCGTATCGGCTGGCTGCGGCGGATCCCGAAGGGCTACTATCTCCCGCCCGGCCTCCTCGCCGACCTCGCCCGCCTCGCCGCGGAGGTCGCCCACGCGCATCCCGACGGGCTCATTACCGTGGGGCGGTTCCGCGAGGCGACGGGTATCGGCCGCCACATGACGATGCCGGTGCTCGAATATTTCGACGCGGTGGGGTTCACTGCCCGGATCGCCGAGGGACGGCGCCTGCGCGGGGACTGGCGCACCCTCTTCGGAGGCGATGCGCCGTGACGCGCACTGGATACCGGCCCCGGTGAGGCGTATCTCATCGCCATCTTCCCGACGGAAAGGCCCGGAAACCATGTCCGGAACGACCCGCACGAGCGCCGACCTCGACCCCCGCCGCCGCCGTACCCTGTTCCGGGCGTGGCACCGGGGCATCCGCGAGATGGACCTGATCATGGGGCGCTTCGCCGATGCCGAGATCGGCAACCTCTCCGAAACGGAACTCGACGAGTTCGAGGCCCTGATCGAGGTGCCCGACCGCGACCTGTTCAAGTGGCTGACCGGCGAGGCCGAGACGCCGTCGAACTACGACACGGCCGTGTGGCGGCGCCTGCGCGACTTCCACCGGCACGACGCGCCGATCCATTCGTGACGGGGACAGGTGACATGAGCGAACCGGAGACCGCGCGGGCCCCCTACGACCACCCTGCCCGCTCCATCGCCACCGAGCTGGTGGTCCAGGTCATGCTGGAGATGCTGGAGCGGTCCGAACCGTCGCTCCGGGACCGGATCCTGCGCGAGGCGGGCGAGCGTGCCGCCTCCATGACCGCGGACATGCCCAATGCGGAATTCTTCCGCAGCCGGGTGGAGATGGCGCTTCAGGAGATCGTCGGGCCGAAGGGCTGAGGGGACCGCACAGGCCCCTCCGCCCTTCGCTTCGCTGCGCTCGCCATGACGCGGGGGTCACTGCTGCGGCCCGCCGGCGCATCCCACACCCTGGATCGCCGCCGCGCGATGGGCTAACGCCCGGTTCATCCGTGGACGCCGCCCCGGCGGACGAACATCCCGCGAACGAGCCCCGATGGCCAAGCCTCAACCGAAGCCGCAACCGGCTGCCCCCAAACAGCAGACCGCCCGCTTCGCCCTGCCGAAATCCTCCGCCCTGGCCAAGGCCATGGACGCCCTCAAGCGTGGCGACAGCCCGACCCTCGCGGGCGTGCCCGAGGGGTTCGACGCCGTCGTCGCCGCCGACCTCGCCCGGGCGCTGGTGCCGGAGGCCAAGGGACCGGCCGTGCTGGTGCACGTCGCCCGCGATTCGGGACGCTCGGCCGCGTTCCAGGCGGCCCTGGGCTTCGCCGCCCCCGAACTCGACGTCATGTCCCTGCCCGCCTGGGACTGCCAGCCCTACGACCGGGTCTCGCCGACCACCGGAGTCGCCGCCCTGCGGGTGACGGGTCTCGCCCGCCTCGCCCGGACCCGCTCCTCGGAGGAGCGCCCGCGCATCCTCTGCACCACCGTCAACGCCCTGCTGCAGCGGGTGCCGCCCCGGGCCCATATCGCCCACACGACCTTCTCCGCCGCCGTCGGCAACGTCGTGAAGATGGACGACATCGTCGCCTGGGTGGAGGCCAACGGCTTCCTGCGCACCGGCACCGTCCGCGACACCGGCGAATACGCCGTGCGCGGCGGCATCCTCGACATGTCGCCTCCGGGCCTCCCGGCGCCGATCCGCCTCGACTTCTTCGGCGACACGCTGGAATCGATCCGCGCCTTCGATCCCGAGACGCAGCGCACCACCGGGCAGCTGCGCTCCCTCGACCTCGTGCCGATGAGCGAGGTTCAGCTCACCACCGAGACCATCCGGCGCTTCCGCCAGAACTACATCCAGAGCTTCGGCGCCGCGACCCGGGACGATCGCCTCTACGAGACCGTGAGCGAGGGCCGCCGCTATGCTGGCCTCGAGCACTGGATGCCCCTGTTCTACGACCGGCTCGACACCCTGTTCGACTACCTCGCCGGGGTGCCGATGCTGTTCGATCCGCAGGTCGAGGAGGCTGCGGGCGAGCGGCTCTCCCTGGTGCAGGATTATTTCCACGCCCGGGAGACCGCCCTCAAGCATCCCCAGGCCGGCGTGGCGCCCTACAAGCCCCTGCCGCCCCGGTCCCTCTACCTGACCCAGAACGAGCTGAAGGAGCGGATCGCCGCGGCGACGGTCGCCCGGATGACGCCGTTCGATCAGCCGGAGTCGGAGGGCCGCGCGGTCATCGATTGCGGCGCCAAACCCGGACGAAACTTCGCCGCCGAGCGGGCGGACGAGCATGCCAGCGTGTTCGACGCCGCGGTCGCCCATATCCGCGACCTCATGGGATCCGGTCATCACGTGATCCTGGGATCCTGGTCCGACGGCTCCCGCGACCGGCTCTGCGGCGTGCTCTCCGACCACGGGCTGAAGAAGCCGGTGGCGATCACCCGCTTGGCCGACGTCTACGCCCTCAAGCGCGGCACCGATGCGGCGGTGGCGGTGTGGGGGCTGGAAGCCGGCTTCACCGTGGGCGAACTGGCGGTGGTGTCGGAGGGCGACATCCTCGGCGACCGGCTGGTGCGCCAGAAGCGGAAGGCCAAGCGGCCGCAGGACGTGATCCTGGAGGTCCAGGCCCTCCAGCCCGGCGACCTCGTGGTCCATGCCGACCACGGCATCGGCCGGTTCATCGGCCTCAGGACCATCCATGCGGCGGGCGCGCCGCATGACTGTCTGGAGTTGCAGTACAACGGCGGCCAGCTGCTGCTGCCGGTGGAGAACATCGAACTCCTGACCCGCTACGGCTCGGAGGATTCCGAGGTCGCCCTGGACCGGCTCGGCGGCGGGGCGTGGCAGGCCCGCAAGGCCAAGATGAAGCGCCGCATCCTGGAGATGGCGGGGGAACTCATCAAGGTCGCGGCCCAGCGCTTCGTGAAGAAGGCCCCGACCCTCAAGGCGCCGGAGGGGCTCTACGAGGAATTTGCCGCCCGCTTCCCGTTCGAGGAGACCGAGGACCAGGCCAACGCCATCGATGCGGTGCTCGACGACCTCAATGCCGGCCGCCCGATGGACCGGCTGGTCTGCGGCGATGTCGGCTTCGGCAAGACCGAGGTGGCCCTGCGCGGCGCCTTCGCGGCGGCCATCGCCGGCAAGCAGGTGGCGGTGATCGTGCCGACGACGCTGCTGGCCCGCCAGCATTACCGGACCTTCGCCGAGCGGTTCAAAGGCCTGCCGGTGCAGGTAGCGCAACTCTCCCGCTTCGTCTCGGCGGCGGATATGAAGCAGACCCGGGCCGGGCTCGCGGCGGGCACCGTCGACATCGTCGTCGGCACCCATGCTCTGCTGGCGAAGAACATCGCCTTCAAGGATCTCGGCCTGCTGATCGTGGACGAGGAGCAGCATTTCGGCGTCTCCCACAAGGAGCGGCTGAAGGCCCTCCAGGCCGATGTCCACGTGCTGACCCTCTCGGCGACGCCGATCCCGCGCACGCTCCAGCTGGCCATGACCGGCGTGCGGGAACTGTCGATCATCGCCACCCCTCCGGTGGACCGGCTGGTGGTGCGGACCTTCATCACCCCGTTCGATCCGCTCTCGATCCGCGAGGCGCTGCTGCGCGAGCGCTACCGGGGCGGGCAATCGTTCTACGTGGTGCCGCGCATCGAAGACCTGGCGGAGGTCAAGAAATTCCTCGACGCGGAGATGCCGGAGATCAAGGTCGCGGTGGCCCACGGCCAGATGGCGGCGGGGCAGTTGGAAGACGTGATGACCGCCTTCTACGAGGGCAAGTTCGACGTGCTGCTCTCGACGACGATCGTCGAATCCGGCCTCGACATCCCCACCGCCAACACGCTCATCGTGCACCGGGCGGACATGTTCGGCCTCGCCCAGCTCTACCAGCTGCGCGGGCGTGTCGGACGCTCGAAAGCCCGGGCCTACGCCCTGTTCACGACGCCCGCCGGGCGGCAGCTGACGCCGCAGGCCGAGCAGCGGCTGAAGGTGCTGCAGGGCCTCGACACCCTGGGGGCGGGCTTCCAGCTCGCCTCCCACGACCTCGACATCCGCGGCGCCGGCAACCTGCTCGGTGACGCCCAGTCCGGCCACATCAAGGAGGTCGGCTACGAACTCTACCAGCAAATGCTGGAGGATGCGGTGACGGCCCTCAAGGCGGGCATCGAGGACGTGCCGGAGGAGGCGTGGTCCCCGACCATCGCGCTGGGCGCCCCGGTGACGATCCCGGAGGAGTATGTCGAGGACCTGACGGTGCGGCTCGGCCTCTACCGGCGGCTCGCCACCATCCAGGACGATGCCGAGATGGAGGCCTTCGGCGCCGAGATGATCGACCGGTTCGGGCCGCTGCCGCCGGAGGTGGAGCAACTGCTCAAGATCGGCACGATCAAGATCCTGTGCCTGCGGGCCAACGTGGAGAAGGTCGAGGCCGGGCCGAAGGGCGTGGTCGTCCACTTCCGCGACCGGTCCTACGCCAACCCGACGGGCCTCGTGGCCTTCGTCGCGGAACAGGCCTCCTTCGCCAAGGTGCGGCCGGACATGAGCGTGGTGTTCGTACGCGAGCTGCCCTCGATCCAGTCGCGGCTCAAGATCGCTACCGACGTGCTGCGCAGCCTCGTGAAGATCGCCGAGCGGGGGAAGAAGGCGGCGTAGGGGACAGGGCGACGCACTGTTCCCTCCCATAAGTCCCCTCATCCTGAGGTGCTGCGAAGCAGCCTCGAAGGAGGGCTCCAGGGATCGCAATGCTTTCTGGAGCCCTCCTTCGAGGCCCGCTTGCAGCGGGCACCTCAGGATGAGGGGGGGAATAAGAAGAAGCGGCAGGTGCTAAGCTTTTCGTCCTGTGATCGGACGAATCGGGCTATGGTCGCCTTCGTGTACATTCTGCGCTGCGCGGACGGCAGCTATTATGTCGGTTCGGCCCGCGGTGAGAGCCTTGACCGGCGTCTGAACGAGCATCAGGCGGGGACGTACGAGGGTTACACGAGCAAACGCCGGCCTGTGACCCTCGTCTACGCCGAGCCGTTCGACCGGATCACCGATGCCATCGCCGCAGAGCGACGGATCAAGGGCTGGAGCCGAGCCAAGAAAGAGGCTCTGATCGCAGGCGATTGGGGCACTCTCCAAACGCTGGCCAAACGCCCGACCGCACGACGTCATTCCCCATCACCCCCCTCATCCTGAGGCGCCGGAGCGGAGGCCTCGAAGGAGGCCTCCAGGGATCGCAGAGGCGTCTAGAGCCCTCCTTCGAGGCGGCTTCGCCGCACCTCAGGATGAGGAAGAGGGGTGGAAGGAGGTGAAAGGAAAGAAAAATCCCCCCTGCTTTTCTCCCCGGCGCACAGAACCTTCCCCGATCCGCGAGGTTCACCACACAGGACCGACGCATACCCCCTGGGAGTATAGCCGGCGTCCTACTCGGTTCGCAGGGAGAGCCTCCCCATGTTCTACGTCGACAAGCGCCTTCAGTATCCCGTGAAGGTCGAGAACCCCGATCCGATCTATGCCCGCATGCTTCAGCAGGCCATCGGCGGCATCGAGGGTGAGATCCGGGTGTGCATGCAGTACTTCTTCCAGGGCTGGGGCGCTCGGGGGCCGACGACCAAGTACCGCGACATGCTCCTCAACACCGCCACCGAGGAGATGGGCCATATCGAGATGCTGGCGACCGCCGTCGCCCTGAACCTGGAGAACGCCCCGGCGACCCTGCAGGAGGAAGGCGCGGCCGACGGCGTGGTCGGTGCCGTGATGGGCGGGGGCAATGCCCGCCATACGATCGAGGGCATGCTCCACCGGCACGTTCTCTCGACGGGCATGGCCGCGTTCCCGGCCAACTGCGAGGGCGTGCCCTTCGACATGAGCCATATCTACGCCAGCGGGAACCTCGCGGCGGACATGTACTGCAACGTGGCGGCCGAGAGCACCGGCCGGGTGCTTGCGGTGCGCCTCTATAACGCCGCCCACGATGCCGGCATGAAGGACATGCTGCACTTCATGATCGCCCGCGACACCATGCACCAGCAGCAATGGCTGGCGGTGATCGAGGAGCTCGGCGGCTACAAGGGCGCCCTGCCGATCCCGAACTCCTTCCCCCAGGAGAAGGAGGACAGCGCGAACGCCTACAACTTCTACGTCAGCACCGTCGACGGCACGGCGCCGGAGGGCGGACGCTGGACGCAGGGTCCGTCGCTTGACGGCAAGGGCACCTACAGCGTGTTCAAGAACAAGCCGATGGGCGAGGAGCCGGTCCTCAGCCCGGCCCGCCCCGACAGCGGCGCGCAAGTCGAGCAGATGTAAGCCGGCTTTCACGGCCCGCCGCCCGACCATCCGGGCGGCGGGTCCATGGACCGTTCCGCAACGATTGCCGTCCTATATGATCGGAGACCAAAGTTCGAAGGAGCGGAAACGGTGGGTTCGACCGACGAGCACGTCGAAGGCAACGTCGTCGGCGACCGGATCCTCCTGACCCGCAGCGAGGAGGCCAAGCGGCCCCTGGTGCAGCGTCTGAACCGGATCGAAGGGCAGGTCCGCGGCCTGCGCAAGATGATCGAAGAGGACCGCTACTGCCTGGACGAGGTCCAGCAGATCAACGCCATGAGCGCGGCCCTGCGGGAGGTCGCCCTGGCGATCATCGCCCAGCACGTCGCCGTGGGAGTCCGCATCGCCGCCCGGGTCGAAGGCACCGAGGAGACGGCGATGGACGACGTGACCCGCGTCCTCCGGGCGGCCATGCGCCTCGACGGGTAGGACGCCCCACCCCAAGTACTGCCACCAAGCCCAAGTACTGCCACCAAGCGTTGCCACGCCGCGCTGACTCTGGCTCTGTCGCGCCGTCAGGCGGAGGCGGTGCGATGGCGGATTCGGTGCGGGCCGGAGCCCCGGCGGGGGCGGACAGGCCGGGTCTGTTCACGCCCCTGTTCACCGATATCCGCGTCGCGGCGGTGCTGGGCCTGGGCTTCGCGCAGGGAATGCCGTTCCTGCTGGTCTACGCGACCCAGTCGGCCTGGCTGAGCGAGGCCAAGGTGCCGCTCGCGACCATCGGCCTGATGAGCGAACTCACCATCGCCTACAAGTTCAAGTTCCTCTGGGCACCGTTCCTCGACCGCTACGATCCGCCCCTCCTCGGCCGGCTGATCGGCCGGCGGCGGGGATGGATCGTCGCCGCGCAGATCGCGGTGGCGGCGGCCCTGGCGGGGGTGGCCTTCGGCGACCCCGCCCACTGGCTCGCCTGGACCGTCGCCTTCTCCCTGGCACTGGGCGTCGCCGGGGCGACCCAGGACATCGTGGTCGATGGCTGGCGCATCGCCGTCGCCCCCGTGGAACGGCAGGCGCTGATGTCCTCCTGGGCGGAGATCGGCTACCGCTGCGGCAACCTCGCGGCGGGGGCGGGCGCCCTCTACCTCGCGGACGCCTATGGCTGGCGGGCGGCCTATCTGTGCATGGCCGCGCTGATGGCGCCGGGCACCGTCGCCGCGCTGATGGCCCCGGAGCCCTCTACCGAGGGGCAGCCGAGCCGGGCCGGCCTCGTCGAGACGATCTGGGCGCCGATCCGCGACCTGATCGGCCGCCTCGGGCCCCTGGCCGTGCCGGTGCTGCTGCTCGTCGCGGGTTTCCGGATGCCGGGCTACGTGTCGAGCGCCATGGCGATCCCCCTGTTCAAGCATCTCGGCTACTCGAACACCGACATCGCCACCGTGACCAAGCTGTTCGGCTTCTGGATCGCGCTGGGCGGCACATTCCTGGCCAGCGCCATCATCCCGCGGATCGGCATGATGGCGAGCCTGCTGTTCGGGACGGTGGCGGCCTCCGCCTCGCACCTCTCGCTGGCCTATCTCGCATGGCACGGCGGCCACGGGGGCGCCGCCTTCTGGACCTTCGCGATGAGCGTCGGGATCGACGGCTTCGCCTACGCCTTCGCGTCCATCGTGCTCATCACCTACATGTCGCGGCTCGCCGACTCGCAGCACGCGGCGAGCCAGTACGCCCTGCTCACCTCCCTCTGCGCCCTGCCCGGCAGCCTGCTCGCCGGGCTCTCGGGCTTCGTCATCGAGGCCACCGGCTTCCCGCTGTTCTTCGTCGGCACGTCGCTGATCGGCCTGCCCGTGGCGGCCCTGTGCCTCTACGTCGCCCACCGCCACGGTCCGATGGAGGGTTGAAGGGTGGCGCGGCGCCCGGCGGGAGAATGTCGCCCGGCCTTAGCCGGAGATTAACCCTGACGCCCGTTTAATGGCCACGGTTGATTTTTCCCAGACGGGTGATCCGGCCCGCCCGGCCGACGACCGCGGACCCGTTCCGCGGCGAAGGGCGGCGGCTGCCCGGCGGGGCGAGTGGGGCCCAGTCTCATCATGTCCAGCATCGCGCATGCCCGCCGCACCCGTTCGCGGCGCTCGCCCCTGCCGGCCCTCGCCTGCCTCACCGCCCTCGCGGCGGCGGGCTGGACGGTCCTGAACCGGCCCCACGGGCAGGATCTGCGTCTCTCCTCCGCGTTGGAGGAGGCCCAAGCCTCCGCAAACCTGCCGGCGCGCCGGCCGCGGGCCGACCTCGCCTTCATGTTCGATCCGGCCCCGGTCCTCGGCGCCGCCACGTCCGGCGGCTTCGTCCGCGATCTGCCCGTCCTGGCCCTCAACACGATGGTGCCGGACCTGCGGCCGTCCCTGGTCGCGGAAGCCTCCCCTCCCCCGGCCGCCCCCGCCATGACGCCCGCTGCCGCCCCGGTGCAGCCCCGCCGCGTCGCCTCGGCCGAGCCGACCCTCGTGCCCCTCCCCGTCCGGCGCCCGGCCGGGCTGGCGGAGGCGGTGCGGATGGCGGCCCCCGCCTCCGCCGCGCCCGTGCGGGTGGCGGCCCGCCGGGCCCTGCCCGCGACCCGGGACGTGTTCCGCGCCGCCATCGCGGAGGAGCCGTCCTTCCTGGAACGCCTGTTCGGCGGCGGCGCCGCGGATGCGCCGGGCCAGACGGGCGGACAGTCCGGCACGCGGGCGTTGGCCTATGCCAACCCCGACTCGGTGGCCGCGCCCCGGCCCCGCCTCGGCCCGTCCGCCACGGAGAGCCTGTCCGAGGGCGTGGCGGTCTACGACATCAGCGCCAGCACCGTGACCCTGCCGAGCGGCGAGGTTCTGGAGGCCCATTCCGGCTATGGCGACCTGATGGATGATCCGCGTTACGTGCATGTGCGGATGCGCGGCGCGACCCCGCCCGGCACCTACGACATGACCGAGAGGGGGACCCTGTTCCACGGCGTCCGGGCGATCCGCCTGAACCCCATCGGCGGCAGCTCTGCGATCCACGGCCGCGACGGCATCCTGGCCCACACCTACATGCTGCGGGCACAGCCCGGCGCCTCGAACGGCTGCGTCGTCTTCCGGGACTACGACCGCTTCCTGCGCGCCTTCCTACGGGGCGAGGTCCGCCGGCTGGTCGTCGTCGCCGGGAACCGCTCGGCCCGGATCGATCTCGCGTCCCGGAGTGGCCGCTAGCGCGTTTTCTGTCATCCAGGGATCACCACCTCCACGGTCATTGCGAGCGTAGCGAAGCAACCCAGGGATCCGCCCCATCCTGAGAGGTCCCGCAGCCCTGGATTGCTTCGCTGACGCCCGCAAAGACGGAGAGGCGGCACCGGAGGGGAGGCGATCCAACGCTTCCCGAAAATGCTCTCAGGTCATGTCCGTCAATCGGCCGCCATTCGATTGGTGAACGATTCACGATACGCCCTGAAACCGAGGGATGCGGCGTCTTCGCTGTTCGCCCGGAAGCGGGTCGTACTGGCCAGTGCTGATCGTTCTGTTGCAGAACGTTTCCGACCGAGGTTGGAACGGGCCGTGAAGAGAGTTTTCGCAGCCGCTTTGCTGGCCGCCGCCGCGTTCGGCGCCTACGCGGAAATCAGCCTGTACGAGGACAACCGCTCCCTGGCGAGCACGGCCGTCACGCCGCATTCGGCCGTGTTCCGGCCTTCGCCGATCCCGGCGGAGTGGATCGTGTCGGGCAATCCCGTGGCCGAGGCCGTGGAGGTCTCGCGGACGGAGGACCACGACGCGCAGGTCTTCCTGTGGCGGACCACGGCGGGCACCTTCCGCTGGACTCACCGGTCCGACGAGATCGTCACCATCCTGAAGGGCGAGGTCTTCGTGACCGACGCCGACGGCACGCGCCATCACCTCACGCCGGGGGACGTGGCCCATTTCCCGGCCGGCGCCGTCCAAACCTGGGAGGTGCCGAAGGAGTTGCTGAAATCCGCGATCCTGAAGCATCGCGGTTCCGCCTCGGCCGAAGCGCCCCTGCGCTGGCTGCGGCACGTGCGGGCGATGATCGCGCTCTGACGCCGCCCGGCCCGCCCGTGGCGTTTTGTACCGCCGCCCGGGCCCGTTCCCCCATCCCTGCACCGGAGAAAGCGACGCCCCGCCAAGGGAGGGCCGTTGCTTTCGGGAAGTCGCTGGCTATAGTCCGCGCGCTTTCCGCCGGGCCCCTCGGCCGCTCAGACGACGCCGTGTCCGGCATCGCGGGCGGGTGGCGGGCCGGCCTTCCATACGCAGGAGATGCTCGTTGATCACCCCCGCCTTCGCGCAAGGGGCCGGCGCGACCGCCGCCGGTGGAGCGGAGATCGCCTTCCAGGTGATCCCCTTCGTCCTGATCTTCGTGATCATGTACTTCCTGATCCTCCGGCCGCAGCAGAGGCGGGTCAAGGATCACCAGGCGCTGATCAAGGCCGTGCGCCGGGACGACACCATCGTCACCAATGGCGGCTTGGTCGGCCGGGTGGTGAAGGCGCAGGACGACCAGCCCGAGATCGAGGTCGAGATCGCCCAGAACGTCCGCGTCCGGGTGGTGCGCTCGATGATCTCCGAGGTCCGCGCCAAGGGCGGGCCGGTCAAGGCGGCCTGACGAGGGCCGTTTCCGGGCCCGCCCCGAAACTGCTCACGCATCACATGAGGCGGGCGGCGCAACCCGCCGTCCAGTCGAAAGAAACGATCCACGATGTTGCGCTTCTCCCGTGCGAAGATCGCCGCGACCCTCGCGGTCATCCTGGTCGGGCTGGCGCTCGCCATCCCGAGCTTCTTCTCGCCCGAGCAGCGGAAGGGCTTCCTCGCGAGCCTGCCGCCGTGGTTCCCGGCCTGGATCGTCCCGACCCGGGCGATCGTGCTCGGCCTCGACCTCCAGGGCGGTTCGCAACTCCTGCTCGAGGTCGATCAGAACGACCTGATTTCCTCCCAGGCCAAGTCCCTGCGCGACGACGTCCGCCGGGTCCTCCAGCAGGAGAACGTCCGCGCCGACGGGGGCATCCAGCTCCTGCAGCGGGGCGTGCAGGTGAAGATCAGCGACGACGCGGCCAGGGCCAAGGTGCTGCCGAAGCTGCGCGACCTCTCCGCGCCCATCGCGACCTCCATCGGCCAGACCGGCGCACGCACCCTCGACGTCACCGAGCAGCCGGGCGGCCTCGTCCGCCTGACCCTCACCGATGCGGGCGTCACCGACCGCACCCGCCGGGCGGTGAGCCAGGGCATCGAGGTCATCCGCCGCCGCCTCGATTCCACGGGCACGACCGAGCCCTCCATCCAGCAGCAGGGTGCCGACCGGATCCTCATCCAGGTGCCGGGTGAGCAGAACCCCGAGCGGTTGGAGAAGCTCCTCGGCTCCACCGCCAAGCTCGAATTCCGCATGCTCGCCGACAGCCCCAGCGGCGATGTGGACATGCTGCCCTCCAAGGACGGCAAGGGCGCCAAAGTGCCGGTGGAGCGCCGGGTGATGGCCGACGGCGGCGAGCTGACCGACGCCCAGCCCGCCTTCGACCAACAGTCCCACGAGCCGATGGTGAGCTTCAAGTTCAACCTGCGCGGCGCCCAGCGCTTCGGGCAGGCGACGAGCGAGAACATCGGCCGGCCCATGGCCATCGTGCTGGACAACGAGGTGGTCTCGGCCCCCGTCATCCGTTCGGCGATCACCGGCGGCTCTGGCCAGATCACCGGCAACTTCACCGTCCAGCAGGCCAACGACCTCGCGGTGCTGCTCCGGGCCGGTGCCCTGCCGGCCAAGTTCACCGTGGTCGAGCGCCGGGTCGTCGGGCCGGGGCTCGGCCGCGACTCCATCGAGGCGGGCAAGCTCGCGACCCTGGTGGCCGCGGGCCTCGTCGTCTGCTTCATGTTCGCGACCTACGGGACCTTCGGCTTCATCGCCAACATCGCCCTGATGGTCCATGTCGGCCTGATCCTCGGCCTGATGTCGGTGCTGGAGGCCACAATGACCCTGCCCGGCATCGCCGGCATCGTGTTGACCATCGGCACCGCGGTGGATTCGAACGTGCTGATCTACGAGCGCATGCGGGAGGAGAGCCGCGCCGGCCGCTCGCTGATCTCGGCGCTCCAGGCCGGGTTCGACCGGGCCTTCGCGACCATCATCGATTCGAACTCGACCATGGCGATCGCCGCCTTGATCCTGTTCTTCATGGGCTCCGGCCCGGTGAAGGGCTTTGCCGTGGTGTTCATCCTCGGCATCCTCACCACCGTCATCACCGCCGTCACCCTCACCCGGATGATGATCGCGGTGTGGTACAAGACCTTCCGGCCGAAGGCCCTGCCGTTCTGATTGCCCGTTCGTTCTCTGGAGACCCCTGAGCGCCCGCACGACGCCGCCGTTCCCCACCGCGACCTCATCCTGAGGCGCCCGCGCGAGCGGGCCTCGAAGGAGGGCTCCAGAGGCCGAAGCGGGTCTTGGAGGGCTCCTTCGAGGCGGCTCCGCCGCACCTCAGGATGAGGGCGGTGAGGGGATACGGGCATTGAACTGGCCCTCGAAGCCTCCGTACGTTTTTAGGTCCGACACCATGCGCCTGCTCCGCCTCTGGCCCGACGAATCGCATTTCGATTTCATGCGCTTTCGGCGGTACAGCTTCCCGCTCTCGGCCCTGCTGTCGCTGGCGACCGTGGTGCTGTTCCTCACCGTCGGGCTGAACTTTGGCATCGACTTCAAGGGCGGCACCCTGGTCGAATTGCAGGCGAAGTCGGGCAAGGCGGACGTCGCGGGCATCCGCCACACCGCCGCGGCCTTCGGCTACGGCGAGCCGGAGGTGCAGGAACTCGGCAACCAGGGCACCGTGCTCGTGCGCTTGCCGCTCCAGAGCGGCGAGCAGGGCCAGACCGCGGTGATGCAGAAGGCCCACGACGCCTTCGACAAGGATTACGATTTCCGCCGGACCGAGACGGTCGGTCCCCGCGTCTCGGGCGAGCTCGTCCAGTCGGGCACGATCGGCGTCGTGCTCTCGGTGATCGCGGTGCTGCTCTACCTGTGGTTCCGGTTCGAGCGGGAATTGGCGCTCGGCGCCATCGTCGGCACCCTGCATGACATCGTGCTGACGGTGGGCGTGTTCATCATCACCCGGATCGAGTTCAACATGACCTCGATCGCGGCCATCCTCACCATCGTCGGCTATTCCCTGAACGAGACGGTGGTGGTGTTCGACCGGACCCGCGAGCTGATGCGGCGCTACAAGACCATCCCCACGGTCGAATTGCTCAACCTGTCGATCAACTCGACCATGTCGCGCACGGTGATGACGTCGATCTCGTCGTCCCTGTCGCTGCTGGCCCTCGTCCTGTTCGGCGGCGAGGCGATCCACGGCTTCGCGACGGTGATGCTGTGCGGCGTTCTGATCTGCACCTACTCGGCGATCTTCATCTCGACTCCGGTGTTGATCTATCTCGGGCTGATGCTGTCGGGGGCGCGGGCAGCCTCCGAGCGGTCCGGTCTCCCGCAACCGGCGGAGTAGTTTTTTCCTCATATGGCCGAGCAGGAGATCCCAAAAAACTTCGAGTCCGGCTTCGTGCCGGGGCGGCACATCATCGACACCTACGGCAATGGCGGATTCCGCTTCGCCGGGATGTCTCACCGGGGCTCGATCCTGCTGCTGCCGTCCGGGGTGCTGGCGTGGCCCGTCGCGGCGCCGGGTGAGATCGACCGCAGCGCCCTGCGGCCGGTCCAGGCCGAGGCCGCGGGGATCGAGTTGCTGCTCGTGGGCACGGGGCGGGACATCGTGGCGATCGATCCCGCCCTCCGGGGCTGGCTGAAGGATGCAGGGGTCGGCCTCGACGTGATGCAGACGGGAGCCGCCGCGCGGACCTACAACATCCTGGTGGCCGAGAACCGCAAGGTCGCCGCCGCCCTGATCGCGGTGGCCTGATGGCGGAGGCAGCGCGGGATCAGGCGGCGGCCGGCGAGACCGGATTGTCCTTCGCGCAGAGCCATTGCGAGGCGCTGGTGCGCGAGGGCGACCCCGACCGCTACCTCGCCACGCTCTTCGCCCCCGCCCCCGCCCGGCCGCACCTCTACGCCCTCTACGCCTTCAGCCTCACCGTGGCGCGGGTGCGGGAGGCCGCCACGAACCCCATGGCCGGGGAGATCCGTCTGCAATGGTGGCGGGACGCCCTCCAGGGCGAGGCCCGCGGCGATGTCCGGGCCAACCCCGTGGCGGCGGCCCTGGAGGAGGCGATCAAGGCCAACCGCCTGAGCCGCCAGCCCCTGGTGGACCTGATCGATGCCCGCGTCTTCGACCTCTACGAGGATCCGATGCCGCGGGTGAACGACCTCGAAGGTTATTGCGGCGAGACCGCCTCGGCCCTGTTCCGCATCGCGAGCCTGATCATCGGCGGGGGCGCCGAGCCCGGCGGCGCGGCGGCGGCCGGCCATGCCGGCGTCGCCTACGGGATCACCGGCCTGCTCCGGGCCCTCCCCTGGCACGCCCGGGCGGGCCAGGTCTATCTCCCCGCCGACATCCTCGGCCGCTACGGCGTCACCCGCGAGGATATCGTGACGGGCCGCGGCGGCCCCGGCCTCCGGGGCGCCTGCGCGGACCTGCGGGATTTGGCCCGGCGCCATCTCGCCGCCTACGAGGCGGGCCGCGCGACCATCGCCCCCGCCGCCCGGACGGCCTTCCTGCCGGTCGCCCTGGTGGAGCCCTATCTCGCGGCGATGGACCGGACCTCCTACGACCCCCTCAACACCTCCACCGACCTCCCCCGCTGGCGGCGGGTGTGGCGCCTCTGGCGGGCCTCGCGGCGGATCGGCTGAGGGGGATTCCAAAGGGCGTCACGCCCTTTGGTGGGGTCCAGGGGCGAAGCCCTTGGGAGAGGCAGGGCTCCGCCCTGCACCCGCCAAAGGGATGATCCCTTTGGGATCCCCAGGTTCAAAGCACCCGCGCGAGCCCCGGCACGAGGGCCGCGAGGCGGATCGGCGGCCCGGTCTCGCAGGCCCCGTCTGCGGTGAAGACCGCGATCCGGCAGAGCCCCGCGACGGCAAGGCCGGTGACGAGGCGGCCGTCGGGCTCCAGGGCCGCGAGCCAGTGCGGCGGCACCGCCTTTACGCAGCCGTTCACCAGGATCCGGTCGAACCCTCCGTCCGGCAGGGCGGGGGCCAGGGCATCGGCCTGGACCACGTGGATCCCGGGCAAATTTCCGAGGCGGGCGGCGGCGTCCTCGGCCAGGGTCCGGTAGCGTTCGAGGCTCAGCACCGCCCCCGCCCCGAGGCGATCGAGGAGGGCCGTGACGTAGCCGGAGCCCGTGCCGATCTCCATCACCCGCTGCCCCTGCCCCAACCGGAGCCGGGACAGCATCGTCGCGACGGAGGACGGGGCTGTCATGGTGGCGCCGCAGGGCAGCGGCAGGGCGATGTCCCGCCGGGCCTGCTCCCGGTGCGCTGGAGGGGCGAAGGCCTCCCGGGGCACCCGCTCCATTGCACTCAGCACGGCGGTGTCACGATGGCCCTTTTCGCGGAGGGCGAGGACGAAGGCGGCGTTGCCGACGGCGCTGCCGGAGATCGCCTCGTCCTGCGCCAGACTCACGCTTCGAACGCCTGGGCGAAACGGGTGAGGGTCGGCTCGTCGGTGAGGTCGAGGCGCAGGGGCGTCACCGAGATGCGCTTGTCGGCGATGGCCTTCAGGTCCGAACCGTTGCCCGGCTCGAACCGCGCCTTGGCGAAGGCGAGCCAGAAATAGGGGTTGCCGCGTCCGTCCACCCGGGCGTCGATGGAGAGCAGCGCCTGATTGCGGAACCCCTGCGCGGCCACCGCGATGCCCTGGACTTCCTCCGGCGCGCAATCGGGGAAGTTCACGTTGACGAGGATGCCCGGCTCGATCCCCGTGTCGAGGATCTTGCGGATCACCTTCGGCCCGTGGCTGCGGGCGCACTCCCATTTGAGGGCGTGGCGGCCGCCCGCGCCGTAGGCCTGGCTGAGGGCGATGGAGCGCACGCCCAGGATCGTCCCCTCCATCGCCGCGGCGATGGTGCCGGAATAGGTCACGTCCTCGGCGACGTTCTGGCCGCGGTTGACGCCCGACAGCACGAGGTCCGGCCCCTTCTCCGCCAGGATGTGGCGGATGCCGAGGATCACGCAATCGGAGGGCGTCCCCTTCACGGCGAAGCGCGTTTCGCCCGCCTGCCGCAGGCGCAGGGGATCGTTCAGCGAGAGGGAATGCGAAACCCCGGACTGGTCGCTCTCCGGGGCCACCACCCAGACGTCGTCCGACAGCTCCCGGGCGATCTCCTCCAGGGTCGCGAGACCCGGTGCATGGATACCGTCGTCGTTGGTGACGAGGATGCGCATCAGCGAGGCCCTTCGATCCGGTGGAGGCCGCCCATATAGGGCGCGAGCACCGAGGGGACCGTGACGCTCCCGTCGGGGTTCTGGTAATTCTCGAGCACGGCGATCAGGGCGCGGCCGACCGCCACCCCCGAGCCGTTGAGGGTGTGCACAAAGGCCGGCTTGCCATCCTTGCCCCGGTAGCGGGCCTGCATCCGCCGGGCCTGGAAGTCACCGCAGACCGAGCAGGAGGAGATCTCCCGGTAGGTCCGCTGGCCCGGCACCCAGACCTCGATGTCGTAAGTTTTTTGGCTGGCGAAGCCCATGTCGCCGGTGCAGAGCGTCATCACCCGGAAGGGCAGGTCGAGCTTCTTCAGGACAGCCTCGGCGCAGGTGAGCATCCGCTCGTGCTCCTCGGCGGAGGCCTCCGGCGTGGTGATCGAGACCAGCTCGACCTTGTTGAACTGGTGCTGGCGCAGCATCCCGCGGGTGTCCCGCCCCGCCGCCCCGGCCTCGGCCCGGAAGCAGGGGGTGAGGGCGGTGAAGCGCAGGGGCAGTTCCTCCTCGCGCAGGATCGACTCACGGACGAGGTTCGTCAGCGGCACCTCTGCGGTGGGGACGAGCCAGCGGCGGGGCTGCCCAGCGCCCCCGTCACGCAGGGCCTCCCCGTCGAGCACGGCGAACTGGTCGTCCTCGAACTTCGGCAACTGCGCCGTGCCGAACATCGCCTCGTCGCGCACCATGATCGGCGGGGCGACTTCCGTGTAGCCGTGCTCCTGCGTATGCAGGTCGAGCATGAACTGGCCGAGCGCCCGTTCCAGCCGGGCGAGCTGGCCCTTCAGCACCACGAAGCGCGAGCCGGAGAGCTTGGCCGCGGTCTCGAAATCCATGAGGCCCATGGCCTCGCCCAGCTCGAAATGCTCCCGGCCCTCGCTCAGGCGCTCCCGGCTGCCGGCATGGCTGCGGTAGACGATGTTGCCGTGCTCGTCGGCGCCCTCCGGCACGTCGGCCTTGGGGCGGTTGGGAATGGCGGCGAGGCGGGCATCGAGAGCCCTGGCGGCCTCGTCCTGTGCGGCCTCGAGACCGGGGCCGGCTTCCTTGAGGGCGGCGACCTCCGCCATCAGGGCGGCGGCGCGGGCCTCGTCCTTGGCCTTCTTGGCGCCGCCGATCTCCTTGGCGAGCGCGTTGCGCCGCTCTTGGTTGGCCTGCGCGGCCGAGACGGCGGCCTTGCGCGCCTCGTCGAGGGCGATCAGCTCCGCCGAGAGGGGCGCGAGGCCCCGGCGGGCGAGGTCGCGGTCGAAGGCGTCCGGGTTCTCCCGGATGGCGCGGATGTCGTGCATCGGATCGGCTCGGGTCGGGCCGCGGGATCGCGGCTCGCGCGGGCTCCGCTTTGCCGCATCGCGCCGGGCGGGACAAGCGGGCGTGCCTTTCGCCGCCTGCCGTCTTATGAGGCGTGACCCGCCCACACCGAACATGCGCCCATGACAAGCCCCGCCCCGCTCGACGCCCTGATGCCCCTGCTGGAGCGGATCGCCACCGCCCTGGAGCGGGCGGTGCCCCCCGCCCCGCCGGCCTTCGACCCGGATGCGGCCGACGCCTTCCTCTGGGGGCCGGAAAGGCGGCTGGTGCCGGTGCCGGAGGTGGCCCATGTGGACATGGCCCTGCTCACCGGCATCGACCGGGCCCGGGAGATCCTCGTCGAGAACACCGAGCGTTTCGCCCGGGGCCTGCCGGCCAACAACGCCCTCCTCTGGGGCGCCCGGGGCATGGGCAAGTCGTCCCTGGTGAAGGCCGCCCACGCGGATATCAACGCCCGGCGCCCCGAGGGCAGCCGGCCGATGAAGCTCGTGGAGATCCACCGGGAGGACATCGAGGCCCTGCCCGACCTGATGGCCCTCCTCCGGCCGGACCCGCACCGCTGGCTGGTCTATTGCGACGACCTGTCGTTCGATGCCGACGACACGTCCTACAAGTCCCTGAAGACGGCCCTCGACGGCGGCATCGAGGGAAGGCCTGCGAACGTCCTGTTCTATGCCACCTCCAACCGCCGCCACCTGCTCGCCCGGGACATGGTGGAGAACGAGCGCTCCACGGCGATCAACCCCGGCGAGGCCGTGGAGGAGAAGGTCTCCCTGTCGGACCGGTTCGGCCTGTGGCTCTTCTTCCACAAGTGCAGCCAGGACGAATACCTCGCGATGATCGACGCCTACGTCGCCCGCTACGGCCTGGAGGTCGCCCCCGAGCGCCTGCGTGCCGAGGCCCTGGAATGGGCCACCACCCGCGGCTCCCGCTCCGGCCGGACGGCGTTCCAGTACATCCAGGACCTCGCCGGCCGGCTCGGGAAGACGCTGGATTGATGGGGTGTCCAGAGGGCGAGCCCTCTGGCGGGTGCAGGGCGGTGCCCTGCGAGAACCCGGAGGCTTCGCCCCCGGCCCCCCACCAAAGGACCCGTCCTTTGGGATCCTCGTTTCAGTAATCGATCGACGCCGAGAGCCACACCGTCCGCGGTGCCCCGAGGATCAGGGCGCCGTTGGGGTTGGCGATCCAGAAATGCCGGTCGGCGGCGTTCGTCACCGTGGCGCGCAGCGTCACCGGCTTGTCCCGCACCAGGGTCGTGTAGCGCAGGCCGAGATCGAGGCTGGTCCAGTCCGGGATCTTGGAGAAGGGCAGCGTTGTGAAGGTCGTGCCGGCATAGGATGAGCCGGTATAGACCAGCGTGGCGAGGGCCGTCAGGCCGTGCAGGAACGGCGTGTCCCATTCGAGGCCGGTGGTGGCCTGGAACCGGGGCGCCCCGGTGGCGGGGTTGCCGTCGTAGAGGCCGCCCCGGGTCCGCTCCCAGCGGGCGTCGAGGAGGGTCGCCCCGGCGATGACCCGCAGGTTCGGCGCCACCTCGCCGAACACCGTGCCCTCGAAGCCGCGGTTCCGCTGCACGCCGCCCACGCCGTAGACGTTGCGCAACGGATCGACGTTGCCCGCCGGGTTGGTGATCTGGAACGCCGCGAGGGTCACACCGAAGGTCTTGAAGTCGAGCTTCGTGCCGACCTCGTATTGCCGCGACCGGGCCGGGGCGAAGGTCTGCCCGGCATTCACCGCGCTGCCCGGCGCCCGCAGGGCGGTGAGGCCCTGGACGATGTTGGCGTAGAAGGAGATCACTTCGCTCGGTCGCAGCACGAGGCCGAGGGCGGGGGTTGTGGCGGACCTGTCGTAGGCGCTGCTGACCAGGCCGGTGACCGGGGCATAGTTGCCGGTATTGATCGCCTGCCGCCGCGCCCCGACCAGCACCTCCACCAGCCCGTCGGCGAAGGTCATCGTGTCGGCGACGCCGTAGCTCGTCATCCGGTTGTAGCTCGACCGGCCCCGGGGGAAGCTGGACGCCGCCAGGGGCCGCCCCGGCGAGGCGAGGCGGACGGGGGCGTAGAGGTTCGAGAGGTAGTTCCCGTAGGTGGCTTGGCCGAGCGTCAGGTCCTGGTCGAGGCGGGTGGCGGTGAAGGCCACCTCGTGCCGGATGCCCCCGGTCGCGAACCGCCCCCGTACCCCCGCCTCGCCTGAGAGCGTCTCGGTGTCGCCGGTCTGGAACACCGAGTTCACCCGGGTCCGGCCCGACCTGTCGAGGAGAGTGAAGGCCGGGTTCTCCTGCTTGTCGTAGGCGAAGCGGTTGGCGCCGAGCGCCCCGAACACGGTGATGTCCGGGGTGAGGTCGTACTCGGCCCGGCCGAGGCCGGTGAGGCTGTCGGCCCGGGAGAAATCGAAGCGCTGCGACATGTTCCGCCGCGGGTCGGGGGCGCGGGGGATCCGCAGGCCCGGCACCGGGTTCCCGCCCCGCGTCTGGCTGTCATAGGCGTCGTGCTGGTCGATCACGTCGGCGAACAACCGCAGCCGGTCGCCGGCATAGTCGAGGCCGAGGGAGCCGACGCCGTTGCGCTGGCCGGTCCGGTCGATGGGCGTGTCGCCGCCGAGCCCGGCGGCGTTGATGCGCACGCCCACCTGTTTTTCGTCGCCGTAGCGGCGGGCGACATCGACCTGCGCCCCGCCGCGGCCGGGGGAGGCGTAATCCACCGTCACCCGGTTCAGGGGCTCCTCCACCGCCCGCTTGGTGACGACGTTCACCGTGCCGGCGACGCTGCCATTCATCGAGGCGCCGAACAGGAACGCCGCCGGCCCCTTCAGCACCTCGATCCGTTCGAGGGGCGCCGGGCTGATCCGGTAATCCGGCACGAGGCCGTAGAGGCCGTTCAAGGCGAACTCGCGGTTGTCGACCCGGAAGCCGCGGATGGTCAGCGCGTCGTAGCGGTTGCCGCTGCCGATGGAGGCGCGCACCGACGGGTCCGTCCGGGTCAGCAGGTCGCCGACGCTCACCGCCTGGGTGTTGCGGATCGTCGTCTCGGTATAGCTCGCCGCGCTGAACGGCGTGTCCATGATGTCCCGGTTGCCGAGGACCCCGAGCCAGCTCCCCCGGGCGACCTGCCCGCCTGCGAAGGCGGGGGGCAACCCGCCGGCCTCCCCGGCGCCGGGGGGCCGGGCCGCGCCCCGGGCTTCGACCGACAGGGCATCGAGGGTCACCGCCGTATCCCCCTCCCCGCCCCGCGGCGCGGCCTGGGCCGGACCGGCTAGCGGGGCAGTCATGGCAAGCAGAGCGGTGAATACTGCAGCAGTGTTAGTCCGAATATTGAGAATTTTTCGAAATTTTTTGCGATGGTTTTGGTCATACTGTTGCGTGAAATTCGCATTCATCGGCGCATCCTGCGACGTTATGTCGATGGAAAGCTGCGCGATAGCATGTGAGAAACGGATCAGAAACGTAAATTATCTGGAAGTATTCCATCTCTAAGACGCGAATGCTTGGAAATGACGACGCGAAAGGGGCGAAAATCGATTGTTCCTGGCTCATCCATTCCGTCCTCCTCATCCTGAGGTGCGGCGAAGCCGCCTCGAAGGAGGGCTTCAGACAGCTCCGTGATCCCTGGAGCCCTCCTTCGAGGCCCGCTGACGCGGGCACCTCAGGATGAGGGGGGTGGGAGGGAGGCATGGCGCAGCGATGCCTACGTGGGGGCGCGTCGCTTCCAATGTCGCGGGGTGACCGGACCTGGTCTACCGCCCGCTCGATCCGAACCCGCCGGCGCCGCGGGCCGAGGATGGGGTGTCGTCGGCGTCGAGGATCGTGAGGTCCGGCCGGGCAATGCGGGTGAAGACGAGCTGAGCGATGCGCTCGCCGGGTTCGATCCGCACCGGGTCAGCCCCCCGGTTCCAGGCCGAGATCATCAGCGGCCCCTCGTAGTCGGCGTCGATCACGCCCGTCCCGTTGCCGAGGACCAGCCCGTCCCGGTGGCCCCGCCCCGACCGGGGGAAGACGAAGCCGCACCACCGGATATCGCGGATCAGCACGGCGAATCCCGCGGGGATCAGCACGGCCGGTGAGCCGGGTCCGAAGGTCAAGGGCGCATCGAGGCAGGCATGCAGGTCGAGGCCGGCGGCGCCCGCCGAGCCCCAGCACGGGAAGCCCCAGCCGGGCAACCGGTCATCGAGGAGGCGGATGCCGACGGAGGGCAAGTCGTCCATCGCTCAGGCGCCGAGGCGTTCGATCGCCTCGGCCAGGGCGAGGGTCCGCCGGGCCGCCTCGACGTGAAGGCGCTCGACCATGCGCCCGTCCACGGCGACCACCCCGAGGCGGTGATTCTCCAGGGCGTCGAACACGGCGGCGATCCGGCGGGCCTGGGCCACCTCCTCCGCGTCCGGCGCGAAGGCGGCGTTGGCGGGGCCGATCTGGCTCGGGTGGATCAGCATCTTGCCGTCGAAGCCGAGTTCCCTTCCCTGGCGACACTCCGCGGCGAAACCATCCGCATCGGCGAAGTTCGAAAAAACCCCGTCGATGGCCTCGATCTCGTAGGCGCGGGCGGCGGCCAGAACCTGCATCAGCCACGGCACCAGGGCGGCCCGGCCGGGGGGCGGGATCCGCCCGGCCTTGAGCAGGTCGTTGGGCCCGACGATCAGGGCGGAGAGCCGCGCATCCACGTCCCGGGCGGCGCTGGCGATCTCGGCGGCGTTCACCACCGCCATCGGCGTCTCGATCATCGCCCAGACCCGGGTGGCGGCCGGCGCCCCGAGACGGCGCAGGCGCGAGCCCACGGCGATCAGCGCGTCGGAACTCTTCACCTTGGGCACGAGGATCGCGTCGGGCGCCGCGGGGGCGAGGGCCGCGAGGTCGGCCTCGCCGTCCTCGGTCTCGGGCGGGTTGATCCGCACCACCACCTCCCGGGCGCCGAAGCCCCGGGCCGCCACGGCCGCGGCCACCGATTCGCGGGACGCGGCCTTCGCCGCGGGGGCAGTGCCGTCCTCCAGGTCGATCAGCACGACGTCGGTCGGGAGGGTGCGGGCCTTCTCGATGGCCCGCGCGTTGGAGCCGGGCATGGCGAGGACGCTGCGCCGCGGACGGATCTCGCTCATCACGTGTCTCCCCCGACGGACGGACCCCGTCCTGCCGGGCGCATAAAGGGCGCGTCCGGTTCCGGCAAGGCGGATGGCGGGAGGACGGACAGGAATGGCGCGCTGGATCGCGGGTCTCGACGGATGCCGGGGCGCCTGGGCGGGGGCGCTCTTCGATTGCGACGATCCGGAGCGCTTCCGCTGCGGCCTGTTCGAATCGGTCGCTGCGCTCCTCGACGGGCCCGAGGCCCCTGTCGTCGCCGGAATCGACGTGCCCATCGGACTGCCGGACCGGATCCTCGGGGGCGGCCGGGCCGCCGACCTCGCCGCCCGGGCCCGGCTCGGCCCCGCCCGCGCCTCGGTCTTCCCGATGCCGCCGCGGGCCGCCGTCTATGCCCCCGACTACGACACCGCCAAGGGCCTGTCGCGGCAGTTCAGCGATCCGCCCTTCGCGCCCTCGATCCAGGGTTGGAATATCGTCCGCTACATCCGGGAGGTGGACGGTCTCCTGCGGGAGCGGCCAGAATGGCGCAGCCGTCTCCATGAGGTCCACCCGGAGGTGGCCTTCCATGCCCTGAACGGGCTGCGCCCCCTCGGGCTGCCGAAGAAGGGACCCCGACGGCACGAGGGGCTCGCCCTGCGCCGGACGCTGCTCGCCGCCGCCGGGTTGCCCGAGGCCCTCATCGCCGCCCGGACCCCCGGCATCCCCGCCGACGACCACCTCGACGCCCTGGCCGGCCTCGTCACCGCCCGCGATATCCTCCTCGGCCTGGCGCAGCCCCTCCCCGATCCGCCCGAGCACGATGCCCACGGCCTGCCGGTGGTCATCTGGGCGCCGGCTCCGGCGATGTCGTGAATGCCGGTCTCCAGGCCTGTTCCGGCGTGCCGGAGCAGCGGAATAGCCTCCGGGCGGCCGGTTTCAGCGCCCTATCCGGGGCGACCCGCATCCCTTTCGGCTGAAGGTGCGCTAGATCGTCGGGCATGACCTTGCCCGTCCGCCACATCGCCCGCGCCATCGTCCTCGACCCGGCCGACCGGGTCCTCCTGATCGAGTATACCTCGGTCCATGCCAAGGCGCCCGACGGAAGTCCGTTGCACTTCTGGTTCATGCCCGGGGGCGGCCTCGAGCCGGGCGAGGACCACGTCACCGCCTGCGCCCGGGAACTCGGGGAGGAGATCGGCCGGAGCGACGTGGCCATCGGCCCGCAGGTCGCCTCATGCGACGGGCCGTTCCACCTGTTCCGGCAATCCAGGGACGCCCGGGAGCGCTACTTCCTCGTCCGCCTGCCCGACGACCGCGTCGATACCAGCCGCCTCGCCGAGACGGAGGACAACCCCGTGGTCGGCACGCGCTGGTGGCCCCTGGCCGAGCTGACGGCGGCCAAGGAGCGGATCGAGCCGGCGGGCCTCGCGGGTGTCATCGCACACCTCGTCGCCGGGACTATGCCGCCGGCCCCGCCCGTTCTGCACTGGCACGACGACTGAACCCGCAATGACCACGTCCCACCGCCCCCTCGGAGAAGACACGATGTTCCCGACTGCCCTGACCAAAGGATACCGCGCCTTCCTGGACAGCCGCTTTCCCGAGGAGCGGCGGCGGTTCAAGGAGCTGGCCACGAGCCAAGCGCCGGAGGTGCTGATCATCAGCTGCTGCGACAGCCGCGTCGCGCCGGAGGCGATCTTCGACGCCGGGCCGGGGGAACTCTTCGTGATCCGCAACGTCGCTAACATCGTGCCGGTCTACGAGACCGGCGGCGACTACCACGGCACCTCGGCGGCCATCGAGTTCGCCGTGGTGGGGCTCAAGGTGAAGCACATTGTGGTGCTGGGCCACGCCACCTGCGGTGGCATCAAGGCCTACGCCAACAAGGCCGAGCCCCTCTCCCCGGGCAACTTCATCGGCAAGTGGACCTCCCTCGTGGCCCCGGCCGAGGCCAAGGCCGGCGATTCGAGCGCGCCGGACTACCTCACCCGCCTGGAGCACGCCATGGTGAGCCAGAGCATGGAAAACCTGCTGACCTTCCCCTTCGTGAAGGAGCCGGTGGAAGCGGGGCAGCTGTCGATCCACGGGGCGCATTTCGGCGTCGCCAACGGCGTCCTGCTGGTGCGCAACCCGGAGACCGGCGACTTCGCCCCGGCGATCGACGCCGTGGGTCGGGCGATCCGCCCCTCGGACACCATCTCCTGCAACTGAGGGCCGGGAGGGGCGGATGCGTCCGCCCCGTCCTCCTCCCTCCGCGGACATGAAAAAGGGCGGTGGGTCCCTCGACCCGCCGCCCTCTTCGCAGTCTTGCCGATCAGGCGATTACATCGCGCCCGGCATCCGCTGCAGCATGCTGTAGTGCTCCTGCAGGGACGGCAGGACCTGCTGGGCATAGGTCCGCAGGGCCGGGTTCGGGCCGCTCTGGGCATAGGCCTGGGTCATGCCGATCGCCATCTGGTGCGACTGAACCTGCTGCTGCACGTAGAGCCGGTCGAAGCGCGGGCCGGCCGGGGTCGCCGACAGCTCGGCCAGCATGGCCTGCTGCTGCTGATTCGGGGGGACCATGGAGGTGGCGCCCGTCGCCTCGACGCCGCCGAGGCGGCTGCCCGTCGCCGCACCCTGCGCCGCGCCGGTTCCGACGCCCTGCAGGCCACCCACCGGGCCACCCGCCAGGGTGCCGCCCACGGCGCCTGTCGCGGCACCGAGGCCCGCGCCGACTGCGCCGCCCGCCACCGCCAGCGGGGCGCCGATGAGGCCGCCGATCGGCCCACCATCCTGCGCCGCCATAGCGCCGTTCGCGCCACCGGCGAGGGCCACATTCGCCGCCCGGTGATCGCGCAGGGCTTCCTGCGCGTAATTGCGGATGCGTCCGTTGCGGGACTTCTGGAGGGCGATCTGCGCCGACTGCACCTCGAAGGCGTTCGACTGCATCGACTCGGCGCGGAAGTCGTTCATCTGCGCGAAGGCGGGGGTGGACAGGGCCAGCACCATCGCGGACACGGCCAGGGAGTTCTTAAGCATCGGCAGACCTCGTAAAAAGAGAACACTGACGCAACGGACGTCGCCCGCGCCGGATCCTCAGATCTTACGGCGCTAGCCCTCGGAGACTTGGCGACGCACTTCTGCGCCGGATATGGCGGGTCAACGGGGCCTTCCGGAGTTAGTTCCTAGATTTATTGGGACGGGGCATTTCTCACCGGAGCGGATACCGTTTCGGCGCAGGCAAATGCCGCTATGGGGATGAACTTAGGCTGTCCCCGGGATCGCCGGGGCGCGAAGCCTCTCCGTCAGTGCAAGCGAAGCGACGCAACCCAGGGATCCGCGACGTCCTGAGATGTCCCGCTGCCCTGGATTGCTTCGCTGACGCGCGCAAAGACGGACAGCATGCGTTCCGACAGCTCCCGACAAGGCTCCAGCCCCGAGCGCACTCCCAGGCTGAGGAGGGGGATGGGAATCGGGAAACGGCATCGTCGTGCGGCCCACCCGTTGCCACCCGGCCGGGACCAGCCCTAGACAGCGACGATGCTGGTCTCCGTCCAGATCCTGCGCGCGGTCGCCGCGACGATGGTCGTGTGGCACCACGCCCGGCACGAGGTCGGCCTCCTGGCGGAGAGGGGTGCCGGCGGCGCGCTGGTGCCCGGGACGCTCCTGCCCTGGTGGGCGGGGGTCGATCTGTTCTTCATGATCTCGGGCCTCGTCATCGTGCTGGCGAGCCGCCGCCTCGTCGGGGAAGCAGGTGCGCGGCGGCGCTTCCTGGCCCACCGGATCGCCCGGGTGGTGCCGCTGTACTGGCTGACGAGCCTCGCCTACCTCGCCCTGGCGTTGGCCGCCCCGGGCCTCCTCGGCGAGGCCGGCGCCCTCGCCCGGGACCCGGGCTACGTCGCGGCCTCGTTCCTGTTCTGGCCCGTGGCCCGGCCGGACGGCAGCATCCAGCCCCTCTACGGGCTCGGCTGGACCCTCAATGACGAGATGGCGTTCTACGCCGTCTTCGCCCTGGGCCTCGGCTTCGGGCTCCGCGGCGCGGTGGCGTGGCTGGTGATCGTCTTCGGCGGCCTCGTCGCCGCCGGGGCGGTCATCGCCCTGCCCTTGCCCATCGGGTTCTGGGCGGACCCGATCGTCCTCGAATTCGCCCTCGGGGCGGGGCTCGGCCTCGCGCGGATGGCGGGCCTGCGCCTTCCGCCCTTCGCCCGGGCCGGGCTGGCCGGCCTCGGCCTCGCCGGATTTCTCCTTGCGGCCCTCTACCTCGGCGGCGGGGGCGAGGTGCCCGGCTTCACGCGGCCGATCCTCGTCGGGCTGCCTGCGCTGCTCCTCGTAGCCGGTGCGGCCCTGGGTCCCGGCGGGGGCGCGATGCCTTCGCTGCCGGTCCGGGCCCTCGCCCGCCTCGGGGATGCGTCCTACGCCCTCTACCTCGTCCACCCCTTCGCCCTCCGGGCCGGGCGGGAGGGGCTGGTGAGGTTCGGCCTCGCCGGGCCGCTCCACCCCTGGGGCAGCCTTGTCGTCATGGTGTCCCTCGCCGTCGTGGCAGCACTAGTGGTCCACCTTTTCGTCGAGGCGCCCCTGACCCGGCGCCTCCGGGGTTGGCTCGATGCCCGGGAAAACCGTGTGGGGGCACGTCGCACCCCGGTTTTCACGGCGGGCGAGGACGGCTAGCCTCCGGCCCGGTGCCACCCCGGGGTGGTAATCCGGAGGCCGCCGCGATGAAGACCCTGCTCGTACCCGTGGCGATGCACGATGCCCTGCCTTCCGTGTTCGAGACGACCCGGCTCGCCGCCGAACGGTTCGGCAGCCTGATCGAGGGCGTCTCGCTCCGTCCGGCCCTGGCGGAATACGTGCCCGTCGACATGGTCGGCGGCATGACGTGGCTGCGCGACGAGGAGGCCGACATCGCCGAGGCGGAGGAGGCGGGCTCGCGCTTCATCGCGGCAATGGATGCGGCGGGCATCCCCCGCCATCCCCGCGACGGCCTCTGCAACCCCGAGCGGGTGATGGAGGCCGGGCCGCGCTACCGCTGGCGCCAGGACGTCCCCACCGGCGACGCCTTCCTGGGCCAGTATGCCCGCCTGTTCTCGGCCACCGTGGTGGGGCGACCCGGCACCGGGGACGGGGCCCCGCGGATGACCACCTTCGAGACGGCCCTGTTCGAGAGCGGCCGGCCGATCCTGCTCGCGCCGCCCGCCCCGCCCCGGAGCCTCGGCGATGCCGTGCTGATCGCCTGGAACGGCTCGACCGAGACCGCCCGGGCCGTGGCCTTCTCCATGCCGTTCCTGCGACGGGCCTCCCGGGTGCTGGTGCTCAGCGTCGAGGGGGGCATGGTGCCGGGGCCGAGCGCCCAGGACCTCGCCCAGGCACTGGCCTGCGAGGGCGTGTCCGCCGCCCACCGCGCCCTCCCCGCGGGGCGCCGCACGCCGGGCGAGACCTTCCTGGCCGAGGCCAAGGAGTTCGGCTGCGACCTGTTCATCAAGGGCGCCTACACCCAGAGCCGCCTGCGCCAGATGATCTTCGGCGGCGTCACCAGCCACGTCCTGGCCCAGGCCGACATCCCCGTCCTGATGGCGCACTGAGCGTCAGCGCGAGGGGGCGATTCCCGCGGATCATTCCGCACGGCGCGGGACGCCGCCCCGGAACCCGGACCGGACGGCCACGTTCCGGCAGCGTCCCCTCCCCCCGGCCGAGGAGCCCCCATGAACCGCATCCTCAACCGCGTCCTCCCTGTCGTCGTCGCCCTCGTCGCCGGGGCGCCCGCCCTGGCGCAATCGGAAAAGCCCGACCCCTCGACGCACCGTTTCCGGGGGACGGTCGAGGCGCGCCACGGCGACGATCTCGTCCTCGTCCGGCCGGGCGGCAGCACGGTGACGGTGCAGATGGGCCCCAAGACCCAGGTCTACGCCGCAATCGGCGCCCGCCTGCGCGACATCAAGCCCGAGAGCTACATCACCGTCATCGCCACCCCCGGGACGGAGCGGGCCGAGCGCGTCACCCTCTACTCGCCCTCCGAGCGCGGCTTCGCGGCCGGCCGCCAGCCCTGGGACACGGAGCCCGGGGCCACCCTGACCGGCGGCTGGATCTCCGACGTCAGCGGCACCGAAGATCGCCGGGTCACCCTCACCTACGGCGAGGGGCACAGCGCCTTCGCGATTCCTTCGGATACCCCGGTCACCCAGGTGGCCCCCGGCGAGAAGGCCCTCCTCGTGCCCGGCGCCCCGGTGACGGTCTTCACCAATGCCGGCCCGGACGGGGCCCACGAGGCCGGCACCGTCATCGTCGGCCGGCAGGGGACCGTGCCGACCCTGTGAGCGCCCTGTCGCTCCGGCCGGGCTGCACTATAGAGACGGGATGACCACCGCCGACTTTGTCCTCGATCCCCGCCTGGCCGCGGACACCGTCCATCTCGGCGACCTCGCCCTGTCGCGGGTGCTGCTGATGGACGATGCGCGCTTCCCCTGGCTCATCCTCGTGCCCCGCCGGGCGGAGGCGAGCGAGATCACCGACCTCGCCGAGGCCGACGGGATCGCCCTCTGGCAGGAGATCCGCCTCGCCGCGGGCGTGATGCAGGCCCTGGCTAAGCCGGACAAGATCAATGTCGGCGCGCTGGGCAACGTGGTCGGGCAGCTCCACGTCCACGTCGTCGGGCGGTTCCTCTCCGATCCGGCATGGCCCGGCCCCGTCTGGGGCTTCGGCACCCGGAGTCCCTACCCCCTCCATGCCCGCGCCCAGCTCGCCGAGCGGGCCGCCACCCTCTTCGCCCAAGCCTGATCTCCGATGACCGACCCCCTCTCGACCCTCGGCTTCGCCCGGAACCGCCTCGACCGGCACTCGGCCGAGCAACCGGAGGAGGCCGTCCCGCCCATCGACGGCGACGGCACGCGCCTGCTCCTCCTCGGCGGTGACCGCTTCCTGCTGCGGAACGGCACGGCGCTCCTCGACGCCGCCTCCGCTCTGACCCTGGCCACGGGCCGGATCGAGACCGTGTTCCTCGGCCGGTGGGACGGCCGGCCCGCCTTCGCGGCCTCGGTCCCGGCCGACGAGATGCCCACCCTGGAGGGCGGCGACATGCGCAGCCTCGACCTGCGCAGCATCGCCACCGAAGCCGCCGTCGAGGCGGAGGAACTCGGCCTCCTGGCGGTGGCGAAGTCGATGCTCGACTGGCACGGCCGGTACCGGTTCTGCGCCAATTGCGGCGCCCCGACCTTCACGGCGGCCGGGGGCTTCCGGCGGGAATGCAAGGCCTGCAACGCCCACCATTTCCCGCGGGTCGACCCGGTGGTGATCATGCTGGTGCGCCGGGGCGAGCGGTGCCTCCTCGGCCGGGGACCGCATTTCCGCCCGCACATGTTCTCGTGCCTCGCGGGCTTCCTCGAGCCCGGCGAGACCCTGGAGGACGCCGTGCGCCGGGAGGTGTTCGAGGAGACGAAGATCCGCGTCGGCGCAGTCTCCTACCGGGCCTCGCAGCCCTGGCCCTTCCCGTCCTCCCTCATGCTCGGCTGCACCGCCGAGGCCCTGAACGAGGACATCGTCACCGATCCGGCCGAGCTGGAGGATGCCCGCTGGTTCGACCGGGACTCGGTGCGGGCGATGCTCGATAGCACCCATCCCGAGGGTATCCTCTCCCCGCCGCCCATGGCGATCGCGCATATCCTGATGCGGCAGTTCGTGGAGGAGTGAGGGACGGTTCCCCCTACGAACCGGTCCGTCTCGAGCATTTTCGGCGGCTAATGGACCGCGTCCTCGTCGCCGTCATTGCGAGCGAAGCGACGCAACCCAGGCAAGCGGAACCTCTCAGGATGTTGCGGATCCCTGGATTGCTTCGCTCCGCTCGCAAAGACGGAGAAGCCTCGCAAGGACGGCGACGCATTGAGATCCAGTGCGTCTCGAAAGCGCGTTACAGCCCCGCCAGGGGAAAGACAGCCAGCGCGCCGAGGAAGACGACGCCGGAGAGCAGCGTGGTCCAGATCGCCTTCTCCCGCAGGCGGGGTCTGGCCGGGGCCCCGAGATCCTGTCCCGGCACGATGTGCTCGGGCCGCGTCTCCGCGTGGTTGCGGAGCGGCAGGATCGCGAAGAGCAGGGTCCACCAGATGACGAAGTAGAGGGCGATCCCGCCCCCGATCGTCAGCTTGAACAGGTTCACCCCGGCGGCGACGAAGGCCGCGACCAGGAGGGCGACGGCCGCGAGGGTGGCGGGCGTCGAGCGCCCGAAGACGTGCATCAGCCGGGTCATCTCATACCGTCATGGCTCGACCATCGTGGCTCGTTTGCGCCCGCGATGCCGGCGGAGGCCCCCCGGCGCGGCGCTCCCTCACACCTGCTCCAGTTCCACCAGGGTGCCGAGGAAGTCCTTGGGGTGCAGGAACAGCACCGGCTTGCCGTGGGCGCCGATCTTCGGCTCGCCCGTGCCGAGCACCCGGGCGCCCTGGGCCTTCAGCTTGTCCCGGGCGGCGATGATGTCGTCCACCTCGTAGCAGACGTGGTGGACGCCCCCGTTGGGGTTGCGCTCCACGAACGCCTCGACAGGCGAGCCCTCGCCGAGGGGCGACATCAGCTCGACCTTGCTGTTGGGCAGTTCCACGAACACGACGGTGACGCCGTGCTCGGGCTGCGGCAGCGCCTCGGACACCTTGGCGCCCAGCGTGTCGCGGTACACCGCGCAGGCGGCATCGAGGTCGCGCACCGCGATGGCCACATGGTTCAGCCGGCCGATCATGTTCGAGTCCCTCCCTCTTTCGGACGTTCAGGGTTCCTAGCTTTCCCACCCGCAACCCTCATCCTGAGGTGCGGCGGGAGCCGCCTCGAAGGAGACCTCCAGCGGCCGCACGGGTTCTGGAGCCCTCCTTCGAGGCCCGCTGACGCGGGCACCTCAGGATGAGGGGGCGGGTAGGAGAACGCCAGATCCGCTTGTCGTGGACTTTAGCCTACACCTCCACCACCTGCACGTGGCAGGCCGGCTTCTTGCCCCACACTTCGTTGACTGCCTGCCGCACGGCCCGGTCGACGCTCTTCTCGACGCCCTCGGAATCCTTGAGCTTGCCCCGGGACAGGCCGCCCAGCGTCTGCGACACCGCATCGACCACCACGTCGATCAGCGCCTCGCCGCCCCGGCCGCGGTTGGGCAGGCCGATGATGTCCACTGCCGGCTCGCCCAACACGACGCCGTCCTCGTCGATGGCGATGGCCACCGACACGAGCCCGGCCTGCATCAGCTTGCGACGCTCGGGGATCGCCCGATCCTTGTCGTCGATCAGGACGTTGCCGTCCTTGTACAGGCGCCCGGCCTTGACGTGCTCCACCACCTCCGGCTTCCCCGGGGCGAGGCGGATCAAAGTGCCGTTCCGGGCCTTCACCACGTGTCCCACGCCCTGGGCGCGGGCGAAGCGCGCGTGCTCGTCGAGGTGCAGCGCCTCGCCGTGGACGGGGATCGCCGTCTGCGGCCTTGTCCACTTGTACATCTCGACCATCTCGTCCCGGCGGGGGTGGCCGGAGACGTGGACCAGGGCGGTGCGGTCGGTCACGACCTCCACGCCCTGCTCGATCAGATCGTTGATGATGGCGCCGACGTCGCGCTCGTTGCCGGGAATCGCCCGGGACGAGAAGATCACCCGGTCGCCATCGGCCAAGCTGATATCCGGATGGTCCCGCCGGGACACCCGGGACATGGCCGCCCGGGGCTCGCCCTGGGAGCCGGTGAGCAGGGCCACGACCTTGTCCCGGGGGATGCTCTTCCAGGAATCGGACCGGCGGAATTCCGGCAGGCCGTCGAGGTAGCCGCATTCCCGGGCGACATCGATCACCCGGTCCATCGCCCGGCCCACCGCGATCACCTGGCGTCCGCAGGCCTGGGCCGCCTCGGCCACGGCGCGGATGCGGGCGACGTTCGAGGCGAAGGTCGTCACGGCGACCCGGTGGGGCGCCTCGGCGATCAGCGTCTTGAGGGTCGCGGCGACCTCCGTCTCGCTCGGCGAGAAGCCCTCGCGGACTACGTTCGTCGAGTCGCAGATCAGGGCGATGATGCCCTCGTCGCCAAGGGCCGTGAAAGCCTCAGGCGAGGTGACGTTGCCCGCCACCGGAGTCGGGTCGAGCTTCCAATCGCCCGTATGGACCACGAGGCCCGCTGCCGTGCGGATCGCCACCGCGTTCGATTCGGGGATCGAGTGCGCCACCGGCACGAATTCGAGCTCGAACGGTCCCACGGTCTGGCGCCGGCCGGGCTTTATCTCCCGCAGTTCCACCTTCGGGGCGCCGGGCTCCGAGAGGCGGCGCGTCTCCAGCAGGTTCTTGGCGAACCGCGTCGCGTAGACCGGCACCCGCAGGCGCGTCCACAGCTCGGAGATCGCGCCGATATGATCCTCGTGCGCGTGGGTGATGAAGATGCCGAGAAGGTCCTTTCGGCGTTCCTCGATATAGGAGAGGTCGGGGAACATGAGGTCGATGCCGGGCATCGCCTCCTCACCCGCGAACCCCATCCCGCAATCGACCATGATCCATTTGCGCCCCTTTGGCGGCCCGAAGCCGTAAAGGGCCGCATTCATCCCGATCTCGCCCACGCCGCCGAGCGGCAGGAAGACGAGCTCCTCCTGTCCCATTGCCATCTGTCGTCGTCCAAACTCAGGCCGCCGTCGCGGCCGTTCCAAAATGCACTTCCCCGGCGGTCACGACGTGCCGGGCATTCTCGGGGCCGAGGATCACGAGCCGCCCCCCCTCGTCGATCGTGTCGAACCGGCCCCGCAGGACCTGTCCTCCGCTCGCCACCGCAATCTCGCTCCCGAGACCGGCGGCCCGCGCGAGCCACAGCGCGCGGATGCGGGTGAAATTCCTTCCTCCGTCCCAGGTGCGCGCCTGCGCCGCCAAATGGTCGGAGAGATGGTCCAGTAACGCCTCCGGGCCGCCGACGTAACCCGCCGCGGCGAGGCTTGTGGCTGCCGGACCCTTCGCCGGCAGGCCCTCCGGCGCCGCCGCGACGTTGACGCCGAAGCCGATCACCACCGCGCGGCGGCCGCCGGGAAGCACCTCCGCCTCCAGGAGCAGCCCCGCCATCTTGGCGCCCCCGAGCAGCAGGTCGTTAGGCCATTTCAGGCGGACAGATCGGGCGGGATCGCTCCGGTCCCAGCCCGGCAGGGTGCCGCAGGCCGCCTCCACCGCCCCCGCCAGGGCGACGCCCGCCACGAAGCCGAGCTGCGCGAGGTTCTCCGGCGCCACCCGGGGCACCGGCCAGAGGACGCTCGCGGCGAGGTTGCCGGGCAGGGACGCCCAGGTGTTCCCCCGCCGGCCACGGCCCGCCTCCTGCCGGTGGGTGACCACCCAGAGCGGACCGGTTTCCCCGGCCCTGGCCCGTTCCAGGGCTTCGGTGTTGGTGGAACCGAGGCGGTCGTGGACGTGAAGCCGGTGCCCGGCCGCCCGCGCCGCCTCGCCGAGGCGGTAGGCCAAGCCCTAGAACAGGGACTTGGCCGCGTTCGCCGCGGCGGCGCGCAGGGGATCGGGGATCACCACGAACAGGATCACCACGATGCTCGACAGGGCCAGCACCACCCGCAGGCCCGGGGCCATCCGCTCGTAGGGCTCCTTCGCCTCATCGAAGTACATGATCTTCACGATCCGCAGGTAGTAGTAGGCGCCGACAACGCTGGTCACTACGCCGATCACGGCCAGCGTCACGAGACCTGCCTTGATGGCCGCGGCAAAGACGTAGAACTTCGCGAAGAACCCGGCCAGCGGCGGGATGCCGGCCAGCGAGAACATCATCGCCGCCAGGCAGAACGCCAGCCACGGGTGGGTCCGCGACAGGCCCGACAGGTCCTCGATGGACTCGAACATCACGTCCCGGCGGCGCAGGGACAAGATGATCGCGAAGGTGCCGAGCGTCATCGCGAGGTAGATGATCATGTAGAGGACGAGGCCCTCGATCCCCTGCTGCGAGCCCGAGGCGAGGCCGATCAGTGCGTAGCCGATATTGGCGATCGACGAGTAGGCCATCAGGCGCTTGATCGACCGCTGGCCGATGGCCGCGAAGGAGCCGAGCGCCATCGAGACGATGGAGACGAAGACGAAGATCTGCTGCCAGATCGCCGTCACGTCCGGCAGGGCGCCGATGAACAGCCGCACCGTCATCGACACCGCCGCCATCTTCGGTGCGGCGGCGAAGAAGGCCGTCACCGGCGTGGGTGACCCCTCGTAGACGTCGGGCGTCCACATATGGAACGGCACCGCCGACATCTTGAAGCACACGCCCGCCGCCACGAACACGATGCCGAGCACGATGCCCGCACCGGCCTGATCGTTCAGGGCGGAGACGATGCCGGGGAACGAGACCGTGCCGGTGAAGCCGTAGATCAGCGACGAACCGTAGAGCAGCATGCCGGACGAGAGGGCGCCGAGCACGAAGTACTTCAGCCCGGCCTCGGTCGAGCGCACGTCGTCCCGGTGGAAGGCGGCGATGACGTAGGCGGCGAGCGACTGAAGCTCCAGGCCGAGATAAAGGGCGATGAGGTCGTTGGCCGACACCATCACCATCATGCCGATGGTGCAGAGCACGATCAGCACCGGGTACTCGAAGCGGTCGATCCGCTCCCGCTTGAAGAAGTCGTGGGAGAGCAGGATCGCGGCCGTGGAGCCGAGCAGCACCAGGGACTTCATCACCTTCGAGAAGGAATCGGACACGAAGGCGCCCGACAAAGTCGTGACCCGGCCGTGGGCCGGCTGCGACAACACCGCGAATAGGGCAAACAGCAGGAGGATCAGGGCGCCGACGCTCACGGACTCGGCGGAGCGCTCGCCCCGCCAAGCGCCGTAGAGGATCAGCACCAGCACGCCGATGCCGAGGATCAGCTCAGGCAGGAGCGGTGCGAGGGACGGGAGGGCGGCGTGGACGGGCGGCATCGGGACGGCCTCAGCGCGGGACCGGCAGCGCAGCCGCCGCGGTCTGGGTGTTGGCGAGCGCGGCCTTCATGCCCGTCATCAGCGCCTCGGTGGAGGGCGCGAATACGTCGAGCACGGGCGCGGGATGCACGCCGTAGTAGATCGTCAGGGCGACGAGGGGCGCGAGGATGAGCTTCTCGCGCAGGTCGAGGTCGAGGATGCCCTGCAGCTTCGGCTTGTCGAGCTTGCCGTAGATCACCCGGGCGTAGAGCCACAGGGCGTAGCAGGCCGAGAGGATGATGCCGAAGGTCGAGAAGAAGGCGACCATCGGGTTCGCCCGAAAGGCGCCCATCATCGACAGGAACTCGCCGACGAAGCCGGAGGTGCCCGGCAGACCGACATTGGCCATGGTGAACACCATCATCGCCGCCGCGTAGAGCGGCATGCGCTTCACGAGGCCGCCATAGGCCGCGATCTCGCGGGTGTGCATCCGGTCATAGACCACGCCGACGCAGAGGAAGAGCGCGCCCGACACGATGCCGTGGGAGATCATCAGGAACAGGGCGCCCTGGATGCCTTGCTCGTTGAGGGTGAACAGGCCGAGCGTCACGAAGCCCATATGGGCGACCGACGAATAGGCGATGAGCTTCTTGATGTCGGTCTGCATCATCGCGGTGAGCGACGTGAAGATGATCGCCACCACCGAGAGGGCGAAGACCAGGGGCGCGAAGTCCTGGCTCGCCAGGGGCAGCATCGGCAGGGAGATCCGGATGAAGCCGTAACCGCCCATCTTCAGGAGGATGCCGGCCAGGATCACCGAGCCCGCCGTCGGCGCCTCGACGTGGGCGTCGGGGAGCCAAGTATGGACCGGCCACATCGGCATCTTCACCGCGAACGAGGCGAAGAACGCCAGCCACAGCCACCACTGCATCTCCGCCGGGAAGCGGTGCTGCAGCAGGGTCGGGATGTCGGTGGTGCCGGCCTCCCAGTACATCGCCATCACGGCGAGCAGCATCAGCACCGAGCCAAGTAGGGTGTAGAGGAAGAACTTGAAGCTGGCATAGACCCGGCGCTGGCCGCCCCAGATGCCGATGATCAGGAACATCGGGATCAGGCCGGCTTCGAAGAACAGGTAGAACAGTACGAGGTCGAGGGCCTGGAACACGCCGATCATCGTGGTCTCAAGGACCAGGAAGGCGACGAAGTATTCCTTCACCCGGAAATGGATCGAGTTCCACGAGGCGCCGATGCAGAACGGCATCAGGAAGGTGGTCAGCAGCACCAGCGGCATCGAGAAGCCGTCGACGCCGAGCTTAAAGCGGATGCCCTCGGCAAGCCACGCGTGGCTCTCCACGAGCTGGAAGCTCGACGAGGTGGCATCGTAGCGCGACCACGCTACCAGGGAGAGAATGAAGGTGACGATCGTGGTCGCCAGCGCCGCCCAGCGGCTGTTGCGCGCGACCGAGGCCTCATCGCCGTTCAGCGAGAGGATGAAGGCCGCCCCGCACAGGGGCACGATCAGCAGACCGGAGAGGATGCCGAGACCGAGCATTTACTTGGTATTCCCCTCTGCCTGCCGCAACGATGGCCGACGCATCAGTGGCCGCCCTTGGGAAAGCCGGCCATCAGGTACCAGCTGATCAGGCCGGCGACGCCGATGAGCATGACGAAGGCGTAGTGGTAGAGATAGCCCGTCTGCAGGCGGACCACCCCGCGGGTCACGTCCACCACCCGGGCGGCGATGCCGTTCGGGCCAAACCCGTCGATGATCCGGCCGTCGCCCTCCTTCCAGAGGAACAGGCCGAACTTCTTCGCGGGGCGGACGAAGATCGCGTCGTAGATCTCGTCGAAGTACCACTTGTTGAGCAGGAACCGGTACAGGCCCGGCTGCTGCGCCGCGAGTTCGCCGGGCAGCTTCGGCTGACGGATGTACATCCAGTAGGCGACGACGAAGCCCAGCACCAGCATGATGAAGGGCGACAGGGACACCAGCGCCGGGACCTCGTGGATCTCGTGCATGATGTGGTTGTCCGGGCCGTGCGCCAGGGCGTGGCCCCAGAAGGCGTCCATGCCCTCGCCGATGAAGCGGTTCTTGAAGATCAGGCCGGCGAAGAGCGCGCCAAAGGCCAGCACCGCCAGGGGGATCGTCATCACCAGCGGGCTCTCGTGCGGGTGCAGGTCGTGCCCGTGGCCGTGATGGTCGTCGGCCACCACGTCGCTGTGATGGGCCGGCTCGATATCCGAGCCCTTGTCGTCGTGGGCCGCGCCCTCGGTGTGGCCCGGCGCGCCGTCGGCCTCGTGGGCCATCGCCGAATGGGCGGCGGCCGGCGCGTCCGGATGGTCGTGCGCCGCGTGGACACCCCAGCGGGCCGGACCCTCGAAGGTCATGAAGAACAGGCGCCAGGAGTAGAACGAGGTGAAGAAGGCGGCGACCACCGTGCAGAGGAAGGCCAGGGTGTGGCCGGGCCGGGTCGAGGCGTAGGCCGCCTCGATGATCGCGTCCTTCGAGTAGTAGCCGGCGGTGAAGGGGAACCCGATCAGCGCGAGCGAGCCGATCGCCATCATCGCGCAGGTGAACGGAATGTAGCGACGGAGCGCCCCCATGTTCCGCATGTCCTGCTCGTGGTGCATCGCGTGGATGACCGAGCCGGCCCCGAGGAACAGCAGCGCCTTGAAGAAGGCGTGGGTGAACAGGTGGAACACGCCGGCCGAATAGGCGCCGACGCCCAGCGCCACGAACATGTAGCCGAGCTGTGAGCAGGTCGAATACGCGATCACCCGCTTGATGTCGTTCTGCACGAGGCCGATCGTGGCCGCGAAGAACGATGTGATGCCGCCGATCACCGTCACGACGATCAGCGCGTCCGGTGCCACCTCGAACAGGGGCGAGAGCCGGGCGACCATGAACACGCCCGCCGTCACCATCGTCGCCGCATGGATCAGCGCCGAGACCGGAGTCGGGCCCTCCATCGCGTCCGGCAGCCACGTGTGCAGCAGGAACTGCGCCGACTTGCCCATGGCGCCCATGAACAGCAGCAGGCAGGCCAGCGTCAGGGCGTTCCAGTCATGGCCGAGGAAGTGGAAGGTCATCTCCTTCACGGAGTCGATCTTCGGGAAGATCCCGTCGAAGGCCACCGAGCCGAACAGCACGAAGACGAGGAAGATGCCCAGCGAAAAGCCGAAATCGCCGACGCGGTTGACGATGAACGCCTTCATCGCGGCGGCGTTGGCCGACGGTTTCTCGTACCAGAAACCGATCAGCAGGTAGGAGGCGAGGCCGACGCCCTCCCAGCCGAAGAACATCTGCACGAGGTTGTCCGCCGTCACCAGCATCAGCATGGCGAAGGTGAACAGCGACAGGTACGCGAAGAAGCGCGGCCGGTGCGGATCCTCCTCCATGTAGCCGATGGAATAGAGGTGCACGAGGGTCGAGACCGAGGTCACGACCACCAGCATCACCCGCGTCAGCGTGTCGATGCGGAAGGCCCAATCCACCGTCAGGTCGCCGGCGGTGAACCACGAGGCCACCTGTACCCTGACTTCCGGGCCGCCTTCGAGGAACACGACCCAGGCCATCAGCGCCGTCAGGGCGAGGAGCGCCGTGGTGATGTACTCGCAGGCCCGCGCGCCGAGATAGCGCCCGAACAGGCCGGCGATGAGGGCGCCGATGAGCGGGAAAAAGACGATCGCGTGGTACATCGGTTAAGGGCTGTCCGTCTTCGCGTCGGGCGGGGCGGGTTGGGAGACGACGAAGGGCGCTTAGCCCTTCATCATGCTCACGTCCTCGACCGCGATCGATCCGCGGTTGCGGAAGAACACCACCAGGATGGCGAGGCCGATGGCCGATTCGGCCGCCGCGACCGTCAGCACGAACAGGGCGAAGACCTGTCCGGTGATATCATTCAGCTGGGTCGAGAAGGCCACGAGGTTGATGTTGACCGAGAGCAGGATCAGCTCGACCGACATCAGGATGACGATGATATTCTTGCGGTTGATGAAGATGCCGAGCACGCCGAGCGTGAACAGGATCGCCGCGACGGTCAGGTAGTGGCTCAGGCCGATCATCGTGTCACGCCTCCGGCGGTCATCAGACTTCCACGCCCTGGCGCGAAGGTACCTTGCGGGTCTCCACGGCGGTGGCCTGGGTGCGGGCGTTCTGCACCGCGATGTTCTGGCGCTTCACGCCCGGCCGATCCCGCAGCGTCAGCACGATCGCGCCGATCATCGCCACGAGGAGGATGAGGCCGGCGATCTGGAAGAAATACGCATAGTCCGTGTAGATCACCCGGCCGAGCGCCTGCGCATTCGTCAGGTTCTCGCCGCTCGCGACGGTGCCGAGCGGCGCCTGCACGAGGCCCGGATCGATCGTCCACGATCCGACCACCAGCAGAAGCTCGATCAGGAAGATCGCGCCGATCAGCGCGCCGATCGGCAGGTATTGCTGGAAGCCCTGGCGCAGCTCGGCGAAATCCACGTCGAGCATCATCACGACGAACAGGAACAGCACGGCGACGGCGCCGACGTAGACCACCACGAGGATCATCGCCAGGAACTCGGCGCCCATCAGCACGAAGAGCCCGGCGGCGTTCACGAAGGCCAGGATCAGGAACAGCACGGAGGCGACGGGATTGCGGGAGGCAATCACCATGAAGCCCGACGCGACGGCGAGGCTCGCGAACAGGTAGAAGAAGGCGGCTGCTGCGGTCATGCGCTTCGTGCGTCCGGCCGCTCGCGCGGCCCCTTCTGCCTCGGTGGCGTCAGGCCGCCGCAGGCGGCCCGTCTATAGAACCCAGCCAGAGCCGGCACAACGGGTTTGCCGCAATGCGGCGGCTGAGCGGCGTGCATGCCTCTCAGCGGTAGGGCGCGTCCATCGCAATGTTGCGCGCGATCTCCCGCTCCCACCGGTCGCCGTTCAGGAGCAGCTTCTGCTTGTCGTAGAGTAGCTCCTCCCGGGTCTCCGTCGAGAACTCGAAGTTCGGCCCCTCCACGATAGCGTCCACCGGGCAGGCCTCCTGGCACATGCCACAGTAGATGCACTTCACCATGTCGATGTCGTAGCGGGTGGTGCGGCGCGTGCCGTCGTTGCGGCGCGGCCCCGCCTCGATAGTGATGGCCTGGGCCGGGCAGATCGCCTCGCAGAGCTTGCAGGCGATGCACCGCTCCTCGCCGTTGGGATAGCGGCGCAGGGCATGCTCGCCCCGGAAGCGCGGCCCGCGATGGCCCATCTCGAACGGGTAGTTGATCGTCGCCTTCGGCTTGAAGAAATAGCGCATGCCGAGGATCATTCCCGACACGAACTCCTTCAGGAGGAGGCTCTTGGCAACCTGATCCAGCTTCATGCCATGATCTCCGGGTGTCTTGGGGGCACGTGTCTTGGGGTCACGCGCCGGGCGCCAGGCCGGTGATCTTCAGGACGAAGGCCACGACCACGACAGAGACGAGCGAAAGGGGGAGGAACACCTTCCAGCCGAGCCGCATCAGCTGGTCATAGCGGTAGCGCGGCACGATGGATTTCACCATCGCGAACCCGAAGAACAGGAAGCTCGCCTTCAGGATGAACCAGATCACGCCGGGCACCCAGGTGAAGGGCGCGAACGGGATCGGCGAGAGCCAGCCGCCCAGGAACAGCACGGTGCCGAGTGCGCACATGCTCATGATGGCGACGTACTCGCCGAGCATGAACAGCAGGTACGGGGTCGACGAATACTCGACCATATAGCCGGCCACGAGCTCAGATTCCGCCTCGGGCAGGTCGAAGGGCGGGCGGTTGGTCTCGGCCAGGGCCGAGATGAAGAACACCACGAACATCGGGAACAGCCACAGCCAGTACCAGCCGAACAGGCCGAGGCTGGTATCCTGCGCCGTCACGATCCGGGTGAGGTTGAGCGACCCCGCGCACATCAGCACGCAGATGATCACGAAACCGAGGGAGACCTCGTAGGAGATCATCTGCGCCGCCGAGCGGAGCGCCCCGAGGAAGGCGTATTTGGAGTTCGACGCCCAGCCGCCCATGATGACGCCGTACACGCCGAGCGACGAGATCGCGAAGATATAGGTCACGCCGACATTGATGTCGGCGATCGCCCAGCCGTCGGCGATCGGCATCACCGCCCAGCTCGACAGGGCGAGCATGGCGAAGACCAGCGGCGCCAGCAGGTAGATCGCCTTGTTGGCGCCCGCCGGGATCACCGGCTCCTTCAGCACGAACTTCAGAAGGTCGGCGAAGGACTGGAACAGCCCGTAGGGGCCGACGACGTTCGGCCCCCGGCGCAGCTGCACCGCCGCCCAGATCTTCCGGTCGGCGAGGAGGGCGTAGGCGATGAAGACGAGGAGCGCGGCGAGGAGCACGAAGCTCTTGAGCGCGATCAGGAGCACGGTCCCGATCAGTTCCAGGGGCGTCATCGGGCTCTCCTACTCGGCCGCAGCGAGGGGCTGAGGCTCGGCCGCCCGCTCGCGGGCGAGTCGCGAGCATTCGGCCAGCACCCGCGAGGCGCGGGCGATGGGGTTGGTCAGGTAGAAATCACCGACCGGCGACACGAAGGCTCCGGTTCCGGTCTCGCCGCCGCGCTGCGCCAAGGCCGCCACCGCGCCGGCCACGTCACCGGCCTCCACCGTATCGACACCGGCGAAGTGCGGGTGGGCCGCGTAGAGCGCCTTGCGGAGCGCAATCAGCGAGTCGAAGGGCAGGCGCTTGCCGAGCACGTCCGACAGGGCGCGCAGGATCGCCCAATCCTCCCGGGCGTCGCCCGGCGGGAAGCCCGCCCGGTTGGCGGCCTGCACCCGGCCTTCGAGGTTCACGTAGGTGGCGTTCTTCTCGGTATAGGCGGCGCCCGGCAGGATCACGTCGGCCCGGGACGCGCCCCTGTCGCCGTGAGTGCCCTGGTAGATCACGAAGGCGCCGGGGGCGATGTCGCACTCGTCGGCGCCGAGGTTGAATAGCACGTCCACCCCGCCCGCGGCGATCATCTGCGCGAAGGTCAGGCCGCCCTCCCCCGGCACGAAGCCGAGATCCAGGGCGCCGACCTGGCCCGCCGCATGGTGCAGCACGCCGAAGCCCGGACGGCCATCGGCCACCGCGCCGATCTCCTGCGCGAGCTTGGCCGCCGCCGCCAGCACGCCGGGGGCAACATCTGCGCCGACGATGACCAGGGGGGCCTGGGCCGCCTTCAGGGTCTCGAGGAAGCTGTGCTCGCCCCGGGCCAGCGCCGCCAGCGATTCGGCCCCCGCGCCGAGGTTGTGGCTCGGATAGGTGAGGTCGATGGCCTCGCCGATTACGCCCACCGACAGGGGGGCCATCCGCCACCGCTTGCGGATCCGCACGTTCAGCATCGACGCTTCGGTGCGCGGGTTGGCGCCGACGATCAGGATCGCGTCCGCCGCCTCGATGCCGGGAATCGTCGGGTTGAACAGGTAGCTCGCCCGGCCGAGCGACGGATCGAGGCCCGCTCCGGTCTGGCGGCAATCGAGGTTGGCCGAGCCGAGGCTCTTGATCAGCTCACGGAGGGCGAAGGTCTCCTCCACCGCGGCGAGATCGCCGACGATGGCGCCGATGCGCTTCGGGTCCGCGCCCTTCACCTTGGCGGCGATGGCCTGGAACGCCTCGCCCCAGGAGGCCGGGCGAAGGCGGCCGTTCTCGCGGAGGTAAGGCCGGTCGAGGCGCTGCATCCGCAGCCCGTCCACGACGTGGCGGGTCTTGTCGGAGATCCACTCCTCGTTGATGTCCTCGTTCACCCGCGGCTCGATCTGCATGACCTCGCGGCCACGGGTGTCGACCCGGATCGCCGAGCCCACGGCGTCCATCACGTCGACCGATTCGGTCTTGGACAGCTCCCAGGGGCGGACGTTGTAGCTCTGCGGCTTGTGAACCAGCGCGCCCACCGGGCAAAGATCGGCGACGTTGCCCTGATGCTCCGAGGCCATCGACTGTTCGAGGTAGCTGGTAATTTCCATGTCCTCGCCGCGGCCGATGGCGCCGAGGTCCGGCACGCCGGCCACCTCCGCCAGGAAGCGCACGCAGCGGGTGCAGTGGATGCAGCGGTTCATCGCCGTCCGCACCAGCGGGCCGATATGCTTCTCCTCGACCGCCCGCTTGTTCTCCTGATAGCGGGTCGAGTCGACGCCATAGGCCATCGCCTGATCCTGCAGGTCGCAATGGCCGCCCTGGTCGCAGATCGGGCAATCGAGGGGGTGGTTGATGAGGAGGAACTCCATCACCCCCTCGCGGGCCTTCTTGGTGAGGCCGGAGCGCGTCAGCACCTCCGGCGGCTCGCCGTTCGGGCCGGGCCTGCAATCCTTCACCGCGTAGGCGCAGGAGGCCACCGGCTTCGGGGCGCCCTTCAGCTCCACGAGGCACATGCGGCAATTGCCGGCGATGGACAGGCGCTCGTGGAAGCAGAAGCGCGGGATCTCGGCCCCCGCGATCTCGCATGCCTGGAGCAGCGTGTAATCGGCCGGGACATCGACCTCGGTGCCGTCGACGAGGATTTTGGTCATCGGAACGTCTCGAAATCTGGCACGAACGCGCGAGCCCCGGTCCCACCCGCGACCTCATCCTGAGGTGCGAGGCAGCGCCGAGCCTCGGAGGAGCGCTCCAGCCGGCCGCGCGACCCCTGGAGGTCTCCTTCGAGGCCCGCTGACGCGGGCACCTCAGGATGAGGCTGGGGGCTGGAGACACGCATCATCATCACTCCGCTGCCATCGGCACCGGATCGGAATGGGGGTTGGCCGAGTAGCGGTCGATCCGCTTCTCGATCTCCGGGCGGAAGTGGCGGATCAGGCCCTGGATCGGCCAGGCCGCCGCGTCGCCGAGCGCGCAGATCGTGTGACCCTCGATCTGCTTCGTGACCTCGAACAGCATGTCGATCTCGCGCTTCTGCGCCCTGCCTTCGGCCATGCGCGTCAGCACCCGCCACATCCAGCCCGTGCCCTCGCGGCAGGGCGTGCACTGGCCGCAGGACTCGTGCTTGTAGAAGTACGAGATGCGGGCAATGGCGCCGACGATGTCGGTGGACTTGTCGAGCACGATCACCGCCGCGGTGCCCAGGCCCGAGCCGAGGTTGCGCAGGGTGTCGAAATCCATCTTGGCGTCGATGATCTGCTCCGCCGGCACCAGGGGAACCGACGATCCGCCGGGGATGGAGCACAAGAGGTTGTCCCACCCGCCGCGCATGCCGCCGCAATAGCGGTCGATCAACTCGCGGAAGGTGATGCCGAGCTCTTCCTCGACGTTGCACGGCTTGTTGACGTGCCCCGAGACGCAGAAGAGCTTCGTGCCGGTGTTGTTCTTACCGCCGAGCCCAGCGAACCACGCCGCGCCCCGGCGCAGGATCGTGCCCGCCACGGCAATCGATTCGACGTTGTTCACCGTCGTGGGGCAGCCGTAAAGGCCCATATTGGCCGGGAACGGCGGCTTCAGCCGCGGCATCCCCTTCTTGCCCTCAAGGCTCTCGATGAGAGCCGTCTCCTCGCCGCAGATATACGCGCCCGCGCCGTGGTGGACGTAGATGTCGAACGGGTAGTCGTGGACGTTCGACTGGCCGACAAGGCGGGCTTCGTAGGCCTCGTCCACCGCCTTCTGCAGGGCGTGCTTCTCGGCGACGTACTCGCCGCGGATGTAGACGTAGCAGGCATGCGCGCCCATGGCGAAGCAGGCCAGCATGCAGCCTTCGATCAGGAGATGCGGATCGTGCCGCATAATCTCCCGGTCCTTGCAGGTGCCGGGCTCCGATTCGTCGGCGTTGACCACGAGGTAATGCGGCCGCCCATCCGACTTCTTCGGCATGAACGACCATTTCAGGCCGGTCGGGAAGCCGGCGCCGCCGCGGCCGCGCAGGCCTGAGGCCTTCATCTCTTCGATGATCCAGTCGCGGCCCTGCTCCAGGAGGAACTTGGTTCCGTCCCAGGCGCCGCGCTTCTTCGCGGCGTCGAGCCCCGGCGAGTGCAGGCCGTAGAGGTTGGTGAAGATGCGATCCTGATCGGCGAGCATGTCAGGCCCTCACTTCTTCTCATCGTCGGAGGCGAGCTTCTCCTCCACCGCCTCGCTGGCGCCGGATGCCTCCGGCGGCGGCGGGGGGATGTCGCGTCCCGGCAATTCCTGGCGGCCCTCCTCGCCGGCGGCGGGCTCACCCTCCGCTATGCGCTTGGCCGGGGAATCGAGGGCGTCCGCATCGCCTGGGCGGGCGCTGCCATGCTTGGCGATGGACTGGCCCCGCTCGGCGGCGTCGGCCCGGTCCTCGGGCTTCACCGGCTCCTCGCCGTCGGCCGCACGCTGGGCCGGGGCGTCGGAGGCCTTCCGCTCGACGGGACGGCCGGCATCGGGCTTGGCGGGCCGCGGCGCGGTGGCGGCCTGCTGCGTCGCCGACTCGGCCTCGCCGGTCTTGGCGACGGGGGCCTTCGGCGCGTCGCCCTTCGGCGCATCACCCTTCGGTGCGTCGGCGGCCTCCGCCTCCTTGGCCTGCTCGAACCGTTTGCGCCACGCGCCGACACGGGATCCGTCGAAAAGGGTCTCGTCGGTGAGCGTCGTCGCGCCGCCCTGCGGTTCGGACGAGGTGCGCCCGGTCTGCGAGCCGACCTTCACCGGCCGTCCGGCCGCGAGGTCGTCCATCAGCTGCGACAGCGATTCGGGGGTCAGGTCCTCGTAATAATCCTGGTTGATCTGCACCATCGGCGCGTTGCAGCAGGCGCCGAGGCACTCGACCTCGAGCCACGAGAAGTTGCCGTCCGCCGAGACGTGGCCGGGCGGGCCGAGGCGCTTTTCGAGCATGCCCTTCAACTCGCGGGCGCCACACGAATCGCACGGCACCGTGCCGCAGAGCTGGATCCAGAACCGGCCCACCGGCTCCAGGGCGAACATCGTGTAGAAGGTCGCGACTTCGAGCACGCGGATCTTCGGCATGCCGAGTTCGGCCGCCACCGCCTCGATCGCCTTCTGCGGCAGCCATCCGCCATGCTGCTCCTGCGCCTTCCACAAGAGCGGGATCACGGCGGAGGCCTGCCGGCCCTCCGGGTACTTGGCGATCTGGTGCTTCGCCCATTCCGCGTTCTCGGGCGTGAAGGCGAAGTCCTGGGGCTGCTCGGAAGCCGGGGCCAGTCTGCGGTTTGCCATCGTGGTTCAGCCCTCAGCGGTCCACTTCGCCGAACACGATGTCGAGCGTGCCGAGCACGCAGGACACGTCGGCCAGAAGGTGCCCGCGGCACATCCAATCCATCGCCTGCAGGTGAGCGAAGCCCGGAGCGCGGATCTTGCAGCGGTACGGCTTGTTGGTGCCGTCCGACACGAGATACACGCCGAACTCGCCCTTGGGCGCCTCGACCGCGGCGTAGACCTCCCCCTCGGGGACGTGGAAGCCCTCGGTGTAGAGCTTGAAGTGGTGGATAAGCGCTTCCATCGAGCGCTTCATCTCCCGGCGCGGCGGCGGCGCGAACTTGCCGTCCATGGAGGCGATCGGCCCCTGGCCGGCGGGCTCGCGCAGCTTGGCGCAGCACTGCTTCATGATACGCGCCGATTCCCGCATCTCTTCCATGCGGATCACCTGCCGGTCATAGGTGTCGCCGTTCTTGCCCACGGGGATGTCGAAATCCATCTCCTCGTAGCACTCGTAGGGCTGGCTCTTGCGCAGGTCCCACGGGATGCCGGAGCCGCGCACCATCACGCCCGAGAAGCCCCAGGCCATGCATTCGTCGACGGAGACGATGCCGATGTCGACGTTGCGCTGCTTGAAGATGCGGCTCTCCATCACGAGCGCATCGAGGTCGTCCACCACCTGCAGGAACGGGTCGCAGAAGGCGTCGATGTCCTCGATCAGCTTCGGCGGCAGGTCCTGGTGGACGCCGCCGGGCCGGAAGTAGTTGGCGTGGAGCCGGGCGCCGGAGGCCCGCTCGTAGAAGATCATCAGCTTCTCGCGCTCCTCGAAGCCCCAGAGCGGGGGCGTGAGGGCGCCGACGTCCATCGCCTGCGTCGTGACGTTGAGGAGATGCGACAGCAGCCGGCCGATCTCGCAGAACAGCACGCGGATCAGCTGCGCCCGGCGCGGCACCTCGATGCCCGCGAGCTTCTCGATCGCGAGGCAGAAGGCGTGCTCCTGGTTCATCGGCGACACGTAGTCGAGCCGGTCGAAATAGGGCGTCGCCTGGACGTAGGTCTTGTGCTCGATCAGCTTCTCGGTGCCCCGGTGGAGCAGGCCGATATGCGGATCGACGCGCTCCACGACTTCGCCGTCGAGCTCGAGAACCAGCCGGAGAACCCCGTGCGCCGCAGGATGTTGCGGGCCGAAGTTGATGGCGAAGTTGCGGATGTTGTGTTCAGTCACGACGACCTCCGCGCCTCAGGCCGACTTCTTCTCATCGCCCGGGAGCACGTAATCGGTGCCCTCCCACGGCGAGAGGAAGTCGAAGTTCCGGAATTCCTGCGTCAGCTGGACCGGCTCGTAGACGACGCGGCCCTCGTCCTGGTCGTAGCGGACCTCGACGAAGCCGGTGAGCGGAAAGTCCTTGCGCAGGGGGTGACCCTCGAACCCGTAATCGGTGAGCAGCCGGCGCAGGTCCGGGTGGCCCGAGAACAGGATCCCGTAGAGGTCGTAGGTCTCGCGCTCGTACCAGTTGGCGGCGGGGAAGACCTCGATGATCGAGGGGACCGGGGTCACCTCGTCCGTCTGCACCTTCACCCGGATCCGGGCGTTATGGCGCAGGGACAGCAGGTGGTAGACGACGTCGAACCGCTTTTCCCGCTGGGGGTAGTCCGCCCCGCACAGGTCGATGAAGCAGCGGAAGCCGCAGGCCGGGTCATCGCGCAGGTAGGTCAGCGCGTAGACGATGTCGGACGCCTGCACGACCAGGGTCAGCTCGCCGAAGGCGATGGTGTGGGCCACCACCGCCGGCCCGAGGGCCCCGGCGATCCGCTCGGCCAGGGTCGTGAGGGCAGTTTCGCCGCCCTCCGGCCGGGTGTGGGTGAGGATCGAGATGCCGTTGGTCATGTCAGCGCTCGATCGTCCCGATGCGACGGATCTTCTTCTGCAGGAGAAGCACCCCGTAGAGCAGCGCCTCGGCGGTGGGCGGGCAACCGGGAACGTAGATGTCCACCGGCACCACCCGGTCGCAGCCGCGCACCACCGAATACGAATAATGGTAGTAGCCGCCGCCGTTGGCGCAGGAACCCATCGAGATGACGTAGCGGGGCTCCGGCATCTGGTCGTAGACCTTGCGGAGCGCCGGGGCCATCTTGTTGGTGAGCGTGCCGGCCACGATCATAACGTCGGACTGCCGCGGCGAGGCGCGCGGGGCGAAGCCGAACCGCTCGCAATCGTAGCGCGGCATCGACATCTGCATCATCTCGACCGCGCAGCAGGCGAGCCCGAAGGTCATCCACATCAGCGATCCGGTACGGGCCCAGTTGATGAGCTCGTCGGCGCTGGTGAGCAGGAAGCCCCGGTCGGCCAGCTCGTCGCTGATCGACAGGAAGGTCGAGTCGTCCGCGCCGATCGGCCGGCCGGTATTCGGGTCGATGATCCCCTTGGGCTGCGGCGCGATGGCCGGGGTCCGGGGTGAGGTCTCGGTGATCAGGGCCATTCAGCGCCTCGGAATCTCAACGGTCTCGGCGGATCGCGGTGCTTAATCCCACTCGAGGGCGCCCTTGCGCCACTCGTAGACGAAGCCGACGGTCAGCACGCCGAGGAAGACCATCATCGACCAGAACCCGTACCAGCCGAGCTCCCCGAAGGTGATCGCCCAGGGGAACAGGAAGGCGACTTCCAGATCGAAGATGATGAACAGGATGGCGACGAGATAGAAGCGCACGTCGAACTTCATGCGCGCGTCGTCGAACGCATTGAAGCCGCATTCGTAGGCCGAAAGCTTTTCCGGATCCGGCGCCTTGAAGGCGACCAGAAAAGGAACCACCAGCAGGGCGGCGGCGATGAAGAGCGCCACCCCAATGAACACGATGAGCGGCAGGTAATCCGCCAGCAGTCCGGTCATGCCCGAGCCTCGCGAGACGAGGGACGCAGGCGGCGCGAGGCCGGACCGGCTCCCCCGGTGGAATTGTTCTTATGCCAGGATGCGTTCGGGCGTGGCTTAGTCGAGGCGCCGTCCCATGACAATGGGCGTTGCGCGTCGCACAAACCGCGTCCTGCGCATGAAGCGCGTCCCGACCATGAAGATGGGGGAGCGCCGCCCCGGACCAACACGGCAGATCCGCACACGCGGCAAGGCGACGCCGGTGGCGGAAGGGATTCTTCTCCGTCACCCGGTTCGAGCAGTTCGCAGCCGGGACGGGAATTTCCCGCACGACTCGCGCTTGACAGGGGGGCTCCCCCCCCATAAACCCCGCCTCGTCGCGCAGCACTGCGGTGCTCAGCAGCGGCCGCCCGCGCGGGCGTAGCTCAGTTGGTTAGAGTGCCGGCCTGTCACGCCGGAGGTCGCGGGTTCGAGCCCCGTCGCCCGCGCCATCGTCTCCCTTCATTCCGTATTACTAAGCCTTTCAGCGCCCGTGCTCATCGCGGCGTATTCCAGTGGTGCCGTACCCCCGGCGACGGTTGTGGCTGGTATGCATTCACCAGTTAACGCATGTTGAGGCGGTGATTTCCGTTAGGGGCGACAGTGCGGGCTCAGATGCGAGCTTTTCGCTCGCGCTGCCTGCCAACGGACCTGATGACTGAGCCTTACGAGTCGCTTCTCGACGGCGAGGCTGGACCCGCCCTTCCCGATTCCGTGCGCCGGCACCTCGGCGCCCTCATGCGCTCTGCCTATGAGGAAGCGGCGCCCTGCGAGCCTGATCGCTTCGCGGACCTGCTCACGCGCCTCGAGAAGGCGCTGGACCGGGCCGGCGGCTTGGCGGCCTCGCACGAGGCCGCGTTCCGCACGGGGCTCCTCGCCAGCGTCCCGGCCCTGCGCCGGTTCGCACTTTCCCTCGCCCGGGAGCCCGCGGCGGCCGACGACCTCGTGCAGGACGCGCTCCTGCGGGCATGGCGCGGGCGCGGCGGCTTCGAGCCGGGCACGAACCTGGAAGCGTGGCTCTTCACCATCCTGCGCAACGTCTTCTACAGCCGGCACCGCCGGCAGACCCGCGAAGTGCCGGACACCGACGGCGATTATGCCGGCCGCCTCGCCGCCGCCCCGGAGCAGGGCGGCCACCTCGACCTTCAGGATGTCCGCGCCGCCCTCGACCGCCTTGCTCCGGTGATGCGCGAGGCCCTCGTCCTCGTCGGGATCGAGAACCTCAGCTACGAGGAGGCCGCCGCGGTGATGGAGTGCCAGATCGGCACTGCCAAGAGCCGGGTCTGGCGGGCGCGGGCGCAACTCGCACGGATGCTCGGCTACGGCGGCGCCGACATCGGCAGCGACGGCGTCACCCTCTCGGCGCTGGGCACGGTGAGCGACGTGTCGGTGTGAGCGATCCGTTCCCACCCTCGCCCTCATCCTGAGGCGCCGCGACGCGGCCTCGAAGGAGGCATCCAGGGATCGCGCGGCTGGTGGGGGGCCTCCTTCGGGGCCGTGGCCTCGCGACGGCACCTCAGGATGAGGGCGAGGGTGGGTATGACGGGGCCATCCCGTCGGGGACCGTTCGGCGCCGCGTGCGGGACCCCCCTACCCCGGCAGGCGCAGGGTGGCGCACAGGCCGCCGAGGGACGAGCGGCCGAGGCTGAGCGTGCCACCGTAGAGTTCGGCGAGCTCCAGGGTGATCGGGAGGCCGAAGCCGTCACCGGGGACGCCCTCGTCGAGGCGCCGGCCCCGCTCCTGCATCGCCGAGGCCGCCTCCGGCGCGAGGCCCGGACCGTCATCCTCGATGCGGATCTCCACCTGACCGCCGGACCGCTCCGCGGCGACCCGCACCGTGCCCGCGCACCAGCGGCAGGCATTGTCGAGGAGGTTGCCGAGCATCTCGTCGAGATCCTGGCCCTCGCAGGCGACCGAGGCCTCCTCCGGCACGGCGAGGGCGATGGCCGGCCGCCTGTCGGCGTGAATCCGCAGCAGCACCTCCCGCAGGTCGGCGATCCGGGGGAGGAGCGGGGTGCGGACCCGGGCCGGACCCTCCAGGGCGGCCGCGCGGGCCCGGCGGAGGTGGTGGCGGACCCGCCGGTCCAGATCGGTCACCTGCGCCGCGAGCCGGCCGTCCGGGTCCCGGGCGGGGTCGCGCAGCGCCATGGCCAGGGTCGCGAGCGGTGTCTTGAGGCCGTGGGCGAGGTTGGCGACATGGCCCCTGGCCCGCTCCAGGTTCCGGTCGTTCTGATCGAGCAGGGCGTTCATTTCGGCGACGAGGGGGCCCACTTCCTCCGGCTGGTCGGCGGGTATCCGCGCCTGCCGTCCCGCGCGGACGGCGGCGAGGCCCTCGCGCAGGCGTGCGAGAGGGGCGAGGCCGAGGCGCACCTGCGCCACCGCCCCGGCGGCGAGGAACAGGCCGAGCAGGCCGAGCGCCAGGGCGAGGCTCGCCATCACATCCCGGAGGGGGCCGTAGATCGCCCCCTGGGGGGCGCCGGCGAGGATCGTCGCGGGCTGCGCGCCCCGCAGGGTGAGCACGCGCAGGACGAGGTCGCCGCCGCCGGGGCCGCGTCCCTCGGCCGGGAGGGGGCGGTCGCCCGGTTCCTCCGGTCCTGTCCGGCCGAGGGCGATCGGGTGCCCGTCGAGGGAGTCCGACCGGACGATGTCGTCGCCACGGCGGACCTCCCAGACCCAGCGGCCCGGGCGGTCGAAGGGCGGCCCCTCGAAGCGTTCGGGATGGGCGGCCAGGATACCGGCCTCGAGGCCGGCCCGGAGCGCCGTGATCTGCGCGTCCAGCCGCTCGTCGACCTGGCCGCGCACGAACCGGGTCAGGATCACGCCCACGGCGAGGCCGGCGATCACCAGCGCGATGGCCACTAGGCCGAGGGCGGCGGCCACGAGCCGGGCGCGGAGGGAGCGCATCAGGCGGGGTCTGCCGTAAGGCGGTAGCCGTGGCCGCGCACGCCCTCGATCCTGGCCGGGGCGATCTTCTTGCGCAGCCGGGCGACGATCACCTCCACGGAGTTCGAGTCGACCTCGGCGTCGCCGTCGTAGACGCGTTCGATGAGGTAGCTGCGCGGCACCACCGAATCCCGGTTCAGCATCAGGCAGGACAGGACGCGCCATTCGAGGCCGGTGAGGCGGAGGGGCAGCCCATCGCGCTCGAAGGCGCCGAGGCCGGGATCGAAGCTGAGGGGCCCGCAGGCGATCCGACTCGCCCCGTGCCCCTGCGTCCGACGCACGAGGGCGCGAAGGCGGATGACCAGCTCCTCCACCCGCACCGGCTTGACGAGGTAGTCGTCGGCGCCCGCCTTGAAGGCGGCGACCTTGTCGCTCCACCCGTCCCGGGCGGTGAGCACCAGCACCGGCAGGGTCTGTCCCGCCGCCCGCCACGCATTCAGGACGGAGACGCCGTCGCCGCGCGGCAGGCCGAGATCGAGGATGCAGGCATCGTAGCCCTCCGTCTCGCCGAGATGGCGGGCATCCTCGCCCGTCGCCGCCCGGTCGAGGACGAAGTTCTCCGCGCGCAAGGCGCGGTCGATCTCCGCCGCCAATGCCGCATCGTCCTCGACCAGCAGGATCTTCACGCCCGTCTCCCTCGCACGGCCCATCACCCATCCAAGGCCGCTCCCGCTCGCAAGAGCGGCGGAGTTTCGCCGTGATCCGGGTAGGTCAGGCCGTTTAACCGGGGCTGAACCGCCGGGTTCAGTTCCCGTCGCCGCCCCCTCCCTAAGACCTGTCGCCACGGACCGAGCGGGTCCGGAACGGAAAGCGACGGCCATGAGCGAGACACACAACGAGACCAAGACGATCGACGGCACGGCGACGGAGGTCCGGGCGCCGGACGCCCGATCCGGCCGCATCCCCCGGCGGACCTGGGTGATCGGGGCGCTGGCTCTTCCCCTGGCCTTCGGGGCGGTGGGGCTGTCCCTGGCCAAGACCAACGCCTTGACCCTGACCCCCGTCGCGCCGGTGGCGATCCAGGCGCTTGCTCCGTCGGGCGCCACGGCGATCAAGGGCGAGGTGGCCGAGTTGTTCGGCAACAAGTTCGTGGTGCAGGATCCAACGGGGCGGGCCCTGGTGGAGACCGGCCCGGCGGGCGAAGGGGGCAAGCTCGTCGCCAAGGGCGAGGGCGTCACGGTCCAGGGCCGGTTCGCGGACGGGTTCCTCCACGCCCGGCTTCTGACCCACGGCGACGGACGGCAGGAGGTGCTCGGACCGGCGGGTGGGCCGCCCTTCGGCAGCCTCGACTGGGCGAAGGACCGGGTCGGCCTCGCCCCGGCCCCCGACGTGCCCGCCCTGACGGCGGCGGTGCAGGCGGCGGGCTACGGCGACGTCCGGATCACCGGACGCGGGCCGCGCCATCTCGAGGTGGCCGCCAGGGACCGGAACGGCCAGGATCACCAGCTCCATGTCGGCTTCGACGGGCAGGTCCGGGAGCGGCCGACGCCCTGAACGGGCGCCGGCATGCAACCGATCGCGATCCGGCGCGTCCTCCGCATTCAGGAACGGGGCGGAGGACGCGATATGGAACCGATGAAGCCGATGGAACCCATGAAGCCCATGGAGCCGATGAAGCCCATGGAAGGCACGAAGCCCTGGTGGCCTGAGGATCTCGGATCCCCTGCCACCAGCGGTGCGCAGAACGGGATGAAGTACGCCTTCTTCCCGGACAAGCACCGGCTGCTCATCGAGACGAACGGACGGGTCGAGACCTACGACAGCGGCGACCACCGCATCGGCGGCGTCTCGCAGGCCGACGGCGGATCCAAGTCCCTCACCTTCACCAGCCAGAACGGCGAGGTCGATCTCGGCTCGTTGAAGAAGGTCGATTGAGCGTAACGCCCCGCGCCCTCCCCTTCCCCCGCGGGGGAAAGGGAACGGCGCGGACGGGCCGGGGGCCTTGCGCCCTCCGGTGCGTCCGTTAACTCGGAGGCGTGGCAGGACCGGGAGCAGGCCGTGGCTGAGCGGATCGACCTCATCGCGCGGGACAGGAGCACCGCGTCCCTCTCGGCCCACGGGGCGGAGCCCGTCTCCTGGCGGGTCGGCGGCCGGGACTATCTCTGGAGCGGGGACCCGGCACACTGGAATCGTCACGCCCCCTGGCTCTTCCCGGTGGTCGGCGCCTCGGCCGGCGGCGCGGTGACCGTGGAGGGTCGCCGCTACCCGATGGGGCAGCACGGCTTCGCCCGCGACCTTCCCTTCGCGGTGGTCGAGCGCAGCGCCGACGCGGTGCTCTTGCGCCTCACAGACAGCCCCCGGACCCGGGAGCATTACCCCTTCGCCTTCCGCCTCGACGTGGCGGCCCGGCTGCGCCCGGCGGGGCTCGATTTCACGGTGACGGTGGCCAATCCCGGCGAGACGCCCCTGCCCTACGCGCTCGGCTTCCACCCGGCCTTCCCGTGGCCCTTCGCCGGCGGCGAGCGGGCCAAGGGCGGCGGCTACGCGGTGGCGTTCGAAGAGGCCGAGCGGCCCTTCGCCCCAAAGGTCGGCGAGGGCGGCCTTCTTCTGCGCGACGAGCAGCCGGTGCCCTTCGACGGGGCCACCCTCCCCCTCGATCCGGCGATCTTCACCGAGGCCTTCGTGCTTCGGAACGCCCGGAGCCGGGTGATGCGTTTCACCGGTCCGGGCGGGACGGCGATCCGCATGGAGGCGGAGGATTTCCCCCACCTCGCCGTCTGGACCAAGCCCACCGCACCGTTCCTCTCCCTCGAATGCTGGACCGGCCATGCCGACTGGGCCAGGTTCGACGGCGAGCTGGCGGACCGCGATTCGCAGCGCCTCCTCGCCCCCGGCGCGCAGGCGCACCACGGGGTGCGCCTGAGCCTGGAAGGCTGAGGCGCGTGCGCGTCTGGGTGGCGCGGCCGGAACCGGGGGCCTCGCGCACGGGCGCGGCCCTGGCGGGACTCGGCCATGAGCCCCTCGTCGCCCCGGTCCTGGTGGTCTGCCCCGTGGATGGACCGGTTCCGCAGGGGCCCTTCGACGGAATCCTCCTCACCAGCGCCCACGCGGTGCCGGCCCTGGGGGCAGATCTCGCCGGGGTGCCGGTCTTCGCCGTGGGGGCGCGCACGGCGGAGAAGGCCGCCCGCGCCGGATTCGGTCCCGTGGTGGAGGGGCCGGGCGACGGCGCGGGTCTCGCCGCCCTCGTCATGCGGCACCTGCGGCCGGGGGCGTGCCTGCTCCATGCCGCGGGCACCGAGCGCAAGGCCGAGCCCGCCGCCTCCCTGCGTGTGGCAGGCTTCCGCCTCGTCACCCATGTCGCCTACCGGGCCGAACCGGTCGGAACGCTGCCGGACGCGGTCGCTGCTGCCCTCGGCAGGAACGGCCTCGACGCCTCCCTCCATTATTCCCGGCGGAGCGCCGAAACAGCGGTGTCCCTCTGCGAGGCGGCGGGACGGGGGGGAGCTTTCCGCTCTCTTAATCATTACTGCCTGTCCGCGGATGTCGCGCGGGCCCTGGAAGAGGCGGGCATCCCGGTCCATTTCGTCGCGGCGTGCCCGCGCGAGACCGTGTTGCTCGATGGGCTTGCCCGATGAGCGGCGGCCCGCCAAACGCATCTGGCCTCCATCGCCGGAACCGGCGGCGGGGTGGTAGGGGAACGGGCCGCGCCGAAGCCGGGGCGGCCATGACGCCGAGAGTGGAGGATCTGCCCGTGACGCCAGCGCCCAGCGACGCAGACAAGCCCGGCTCCGGGCCGGCCGGCGGGAAGCCGGACGCGTCGCCCGTGAAGGGCGGCCCGTCCTCCCCGGCGCCGAAGGTCGCCTCCTCCGACGAGGCGAAGACCGGTCCGGCCGCCGGCAACGCCAAGCCGGAGGCCAAGTCCGACCCGAAGGTGGATCCCAAGGCGGATCCGAAGACGGACTTGAAGCCGGAGGCCGTGCCGGTCTCGGCGACGAAGCCCGTGACGCCGTCGCATGCCGGCACTCCGCCGAAGCCCGGTGCGGCGCCGGTCGGCCCGTCCGCCGGCACCAAGCCCGAGGCGGCGAAGCCCACCGCCATGGGCGCCGACGCGCCCAAGATCGATTCCATGAAGACCGACTCATCCAAGACGGACGCCCCGAAGACGGACGCCCCGAAGACGGACCCGTCGAAGTCCGACCCGGTCAACACCGCCGGCCCCAGTGCCCGGCCCGGCGGCCCGGCGGGCCCCGTAGCGGGCGCGGCTGTGACGGCCGGCCCCATCCTCGACCTCAAGGCGACTCGCGTCCCCGATCCGGCTGCCGCCTCTCCGGGCAAGGACGGGCCGAAGGCGCCCGGCGCCGGAACCCGTCCTCCGGATGCGGGATCGGCGGCCAAGCCCAGCATGGCTGCCAAGCCGGATGCCACCGCCAAGCCTAGCCCCACCGGCTCCGGCTCCGGCGCGTCGGGAACTGGCGCCGCCGCGGCGGCGGCCTCCGTGCCCTCCGCGGCAAGGGCGAGGGCCGGGTTCGGCTCCATCGCCGCGGCGGGCCTCGTCGGCGGCGTGATCGGCGCGGGCCTGCTCTTCGCGGCGGAGAGAGCCGGTATCGGCGGTGAGGCGGGTCGCCAGAACGGCCAGGATCAGGCGCTCACGGCGCAGATCGCTGCCCTCGACCAACGGGTCGGATCGCTGGCGCCCAAGGATGCCGTGGCCGCCCTCGATAAGCGCGTCTCGGATGCCCAGGCGGCCGCCAAACAGGCCCTCGACAAGGCGAACAATGCCGGACAAGCCCCGGCCGGCGGTCAGGCCGCCCTGCCGGCCGACCTTGTCTCCCGCCTCGACAGCCTCGACCAGCGGGTCTCGGCTCTGCAGGAGGAGCCCGGCCGCGACCAGGGTGGCACGACCGGTTTGGGCGTGGCGCAGGCCGACGGAACGAAACAGCTCGCCGAACTCGACGCCCGGGTGAAGGCCCTGGAAAGCGCCTCGGGCGGGGCCAATGACGGTCAGGCCCAGGAACAGGCCAAGGAGCAGGCCAAGCAGACGGCCGACGCGATCGCGGCCCTGAAGGGCGAGGTTGAGACCCGCACCAAGCAGAATGCCGACGCGGACGCGGCCCTGGGCCAGCGCCTCGACTCCCTCCAGCAAAGCCTCAACGAACGGGTCAAATCCGCCACCGAATCGGTCCAGGCGGCCACGGACGCGAGCCGCAAGGCGGCGGAGGCCGGGCAGGCCCAGGCGGCGGAATCCGCCAAGGCGACCGACCGCAAGCTTGCCGAGCAGGCGGACCGGATCGCTGCCCTCGACAAGGGCTTGGCTGACCGGGCCCCCACCTCGACCGTCCAGGCGGCCCTACAGGTGGTCGTCGCAGACCGGATCGCCTCGGCGCTTGCCAGCGGCGTCCCCTATGCCGAGCCGCTGGCGACCCTGCGCAAGCTCGATCCCGGCGCGGGGGACCAAGCCTCCGCCCTGGCGCCCTTCGCCGACAAGGGCGCGCCCACCGCCGGGCAGCTCGCGGGGACCTTCCGGGGCATCGCAGACAAGATCGCCCAGGCCCGGCAGGCGGCGAAGGCCAAGGCGGCTTCCGAGACCGGCGACTTCCGCTCGAAGCTGCTGAACATGGCCGACAGCCTCGTGCAGGTGCGCAAGGTCGATGCCGGCCCGGCCGAGGGGCCGGCGGCGGCGCCGGAAGTGGCGGTGCAGGCGGCCCTCGACCGGGGCGACCTCGCCGGGGCGGCCAAGGCCTTCGAGGCGCTGCCGCCCGAGGCGAAGGCCCAGGCCGGGGATTTTGGGGCGACCCTGTCGGCCCGGGCCAAGGCGGCCGAGGCATCGCAGGCGCTGACCGCGTCGGCGTTCCAGGCCCTGCCCGCCCCCACCGCGAAATGACGAAGGCGCCCGCCCGCCTTCGCAACCCGTCGGCACGGGGCCTCAGGGGCCCCGCGCCATCCCGCATCCGCGCCGGCCGCCGGACGGCCGACGCCAGGAGAGACTGACCCCATGTGGCGCGCCCTCGCCTATCTCGTCCTGCTGGCCGTGGCCGCCTTCGGAGCGGTCTGGATCGCCGACAGGCCCGGCACCGTCACGGTGGTGTGGAACGGCTACCAGATCGGCACCAGCCTCTCGCTGGCGATCGTCGGCGTGATCGCGGCGGCGATCGTGCTCGGCATCGTGTGGGCGATCGTGCGCGGGGTGATCGGCCTGCCGGAGGCCCTGGTCCGCGGTTCGGCCGAGCGGCGCCGGACCAAGGGGCTCTCGGCCCTGTCGCGGGGCATGGTCGCGGTGGGGTCGGGCGATCCCCTCGCCGCCCGGCGCTACGCGGGCGATGCGGAGCGGCTGCTGGGCACCGAGCCCCTGACCCTGTTGCTCAAGGCCCAGGCGGCGCAGATCTCCGGCGACCGGGAAGGCGCCGAGCGCGCCTTCCAGGCGATGGCCGACGACCCCGAGACCCGGGTGCTCGGCCTGCGGGGGCTGTTCGTGGAGGCAAGGCGCCGGGACGACGAGATCGCCGCCCGGGCCTACGCCTCGGAGGCCGCCCGGCTGGCGCCGAGCGTGACCTGGGCCAACGATGCCATGCTCGAGGCCCATTGCGCCGACACCGACTGGACCGGCGCCCTCGAGACGGTGGAGCGCCGCGCCTCGCTGGGGCTCATCGACAAGCAGGTCGCCCGGCGGCAGAAGGCGGTGCTGCTCACCGCCATCGCCCGGGACCGGGAAGCCGGGGAGCCGGAAGCCGCGACGGAGCGCGTGCTCCAGGCCGTGAAGCTCGCCCCCGACCTCGTGCCTGCGGCCTGCCTCGCCGGGCGGCTGCTCGCCCGCCGGGGCGACCTGAAGAAGGCCGCCAAGATCGTGGAGGCCGCGTGGCGGGCCAACCCGCATCCCGACCTCGCCAAGGTCTATCTCGGCCTGCGCACCGGGGATTCCGTGCGCGACCGGCTCTACCGCGCCGAGACGCTGGCCAGGATATCCTCCTGGGACCCGGAGGCTCGCCTCGCGGTGGCCCAGGCCGGCCTCGACGCCAAGGAGTTCGGCCGGGCCCGGGAGGCGCTCAAGCCCCTCGTCGCCGACCAGCCCACCGCGCGCACCTGCCTGATGATGGCGGCCATCGACGAGGCCGAGTACGGCGCCCAGTCCGGCCGGGCGCGGGAATGGCTCTCCCGGGCCGCCCGGGCCCCGCGGGACCCGCTCTGGTTCGCCGACGGTGCCGCCTCGCAGACGTGGGAGCCGATTTCTCCCGTGACCGGGCAGCTCGACGCCTTCCGGTGGGAGGCTCCGCCCAGCGCCCTCGGCGCCCCGACGGAGCAGGCTGCGCGGGACGACGACGCGCCGCACGCGCCGCACGAGGTGCCGGTCCTGGTTCCGGCGAAGCCGCCCGCCCCCGAGAAAACCCCTGCGCCGGTCGCCGACCCCGTCTCGGCCGGAATGGCCGCCGCGGCGCTCCCCGTTCCGGCCTCCGGTTCTCCGAAGGCGATTCAGACCCTGCCGGCCGGCACGCGTGACATTCCTGCACAGGATGTCGATCTTGCCCCCCGGGCAGGACGTAGCAATATCTAGACAACTGGTCATTCTAATGCGGGCGGAGCATTCTGCCCGCGAGGCGTCGCGGGCGTGGGGCTCGGGCGTCGTGAGGAGCGCGTCATCTCTGTTCAACCTGCCAAGCCTGCGACGCGCCGGCAGCAGCCTTCCCATCTCCTTCAGGACGAGGGAGACGAGCCCCGGCGGCAAGTGGGGGTCCTGCCGATCTGCCGCGGCCGCGATGGCGTGGTGAAGGTTTTGCTCGTCACGTCGCGGGAGAGTCGCCGCTGGGTGATCCCGAAGGGCTGGCCGATGAAGGGGCTCAAGCCCTTCGAGGCGGCGGCGCAGGAGGCCTACGAGGAGGCGGGACTGCGCGGGGAGGTCGGCAAGCGCCCCCTCGGCTATTACCTCTACGAGAAGCGCCTGAAGAACCTCGACGCGGTCACCTGCAAGGTGAAGGTGTTTCCGCTGCAGGTGCGCAAGCAGCTGAAGCGTTTCCCCGAGGCGCACCAGCGGGAATTGCGCTGGTTTACGCCTGTGGAGGCGGCGGAGGCGGTGACGGAACCGGGCCTTGCGGCGATCATCCGTGCCGTGTTGCCTTCGCGGCCGAACGCGGAAGCGGGCGGCGAGACGACGTTGGACGCCTGACGGGCGTTGCCAAGCCGGCCATGATCCGTTATGGCCCCACTCGCGCGGACGGAACGGCCCAGACGGCCACCTCCCCGCCTCGCATCCCCCGGGATGCACGATGCTGCGGTAGCTCAGTGGTAGAGCACTTCATTGGTAATGAAGAGGTCGACAGTTCAATCCTGTCTCGCAGCACCATCTCACTTTTCAGCAAACTGAAACGCTTAGAGATTTCCGGCCTCGCTAAACGCACGGGTGGAATCGAAGTGGGAACGGGTTCGGGACTCGTTCGCGGCCGTCGTCCGTCCTGACAAATTGGCACCCATAGCCACACCGAGCACCACTTTCCCCCCGATGGGGCGGGCATTTATCTGGCGCTAAAGCTGCCGGGCGCTGCCACGTACGACGGCGGGCGCTGGACGCGGTCGGCGAGGCCGTTCCGCGAGAGGGCTGGAAGAAGCGGGGCCGAGCGGATTGGGCTGTTGAGACGGAACCGCCCGGCCCCATCGAAGTGATCGCCCTGGGAAGGATTGCCACTCCGATTCCGTCAGCGCCGCGGCCCCCGGGGGCCGCGGCGCTCGATCCTGTCGGTTCAGCCTTTGCGCATCAGCGGCGCGGCGACGGGCGAGACGGCCGGCGGTGTGTAGAGCGGGATGATGAAGCGGATCCAGCCGTCGGTCGAGTAGTTGTCGCGGGTCCGACCCAGGGCATTCGTGTATTGCGCACCGGTGACCACATCGCGGGCGACATAGGCCTGAACCTTGAACACCTTGAAGTCGTAGCCCACGAGACCGCCGAGGGCGAAGCGGCCGCGGTTGTTCACCGCCGCGCTGAACTGGCTGATGTCGAAATTGTAGGTGCCGTAGCCGACGGCGCCGATCTCAAAATTGCCGAAGGTCTTGGTCGCCGTCAGGTCGAGGTTGAGGGCGTCGGACAGGCGGATCGGACCGATCACGGCGCCGACCGGACCACCGAACCGGCCGGGTGAATCGTAGATGTTGGCGGTCAGGTTCGCTGTGATGTCCCAGCCATCGCCGGTGTAGCTGCCCGCCACGCCGAAGCGGTAGGTGTTCGAGGAGAAGATCGGCAGGACCGGCGTGCCCACGGGGCTCAGGCCACCCGGCACCCGGGGGTTCGGCGCGAACGCGCCGGTGAACAGCGAGCCGCGCCCGGCGTCGAGGTCGTTCAGGTGAACGCCGCCGAGGAGGCTGACGCCGAAATTGCCGCCGAGGTCGAACGCCCAGATGCCGGCGAGGAGGGTGCCGACATTGATCGAGATGTCCTTGTTGCCCTGGCCGGCGCCGTTGCGCGTGAAGGCGAACACGGTGGGCTGCGCCACCAGGGCCTCGATGCGGCCGCCAAGGGGCGTGAACGGCGTCGACCACAGCAGGAACGGGACGTTGACGGACGTATCCGCCGAGTTCGGCTGGTCCGTGCGCCGGTAGGTGAAGGTGTCGACGGCGTAGAGCCCCTCCGGCAAGGGTGCGCCGGCGGCGAGGCCGACCTGCTCGCCCGGGACCGTCGTCGATTGCGCGTAGGACGCGGTGGCGCTCAAGGCGACTGCCGCGGCTCCCGTGAGTACTGCCGTCCACCTCTTCAGCATGGTCAAATCCCCTTTCGCCGAGCCCAGGCCAAGCGTTGCCGTTCGCCGGATCGCCCCGGCGTAGGTCTCGCCCTGTTGTTATCGTGCAGTTGCCGTGTTTTGGTTGTATGGAAATGCTATCAATTTGCATGCATTCCCAATTACAAATTGATTGTGCCACGCTTCGACTGCGAGTCTACTATCTCAATCGATTGGAAATCGAAGAGATGCAGCAGTGTTGCGGCGATAACACGCCTGCCTAGGAGGCAAATGCTTCGGCGATGGGCAGAGCGCGTGGGTGGTCCCGCTGCCCGAGGCGGCCCCAACCCTCCCCCTCATCCTGAGGCGCCCGCCTCGGCGGGCCTCGAAGGAGGGATCCAGGGATCGCGGCGTTATCTGGAGCCCTCCTTCGAGGCGGCTGACGCCGCACCTCAGGATGAGGTCTTCGAGGCGGCTGGCGCGGCCCCTCAGGATGATGGCAGAAGAAGGGAAGCAGGTTGAGCCAACCCGTTCGATCGCGGCGCTCCTCCAGCAGGCTGCCGAGACGGTGTTTTGACGTTTCCGGGAATGAGCGCCGGTCGTGCTCCTCTCGTCATTGCTTCGCTGATGCTCGCAATGACCGCGAGACCTTTTCAGCAACCTGCTAGACCGCGTATTTCAGCGCGATCCGTTCGGCGCCGAGGCGTGTCTGGATGACCTGCACGATGTACTCGGCGTCGCGGCCGACCGCGCCGAACCGGCCGGAGCCCCAGGTGTTCAGCCACGGCAGGCCGATGAAATAGACGCCGTCCTCGGCCGTCACGCCTCGCTTGTGCTTGGGCCGTCCGGCCCCGTTGAACACCGACGCGTCGAGCCAGCGGAAATCCGGCGTGAAGCCGATGCACCAGACGATGCCGGTGATGCCGGACCCGTCGAGGGTGAGGTGGGTGACCGGCTCCTCCGGCTCCCAGACCGGCGTGTAGTGCGCCTGCGCCGGGGCCTCGATCCCGTTCTCGGCGATGTGCTTGTCGATGGCCGCGTTGATGCTGTTGTAGGTCCGGTCTGCCTGGTCGAGGGAGCGCTTGAGGGTGTCGCGGAAGCGCAGGCTGCCGGCCTCGTAATCCTCCAGCGCGCCGTAGAGCGCCATGCCCTCGGTCGCGAAGCGGCGCAGGTCGATGTCGCGCCCGCCGTCGCGGCCGGTCACGTAGTGGTTGGTGTTGTCCCGGACGCCGTCGCGCAGCGGATGGTCATCGACGGTCATCGAGTAATAGCCCATGTCGGCGAGCCAAGTGACGACGTCCCGCCCCCGGTAGAACCGGGCGCAGCGGGGCGCGTCGCCCACCGCCAGATGCACCCTGCGCCCCGCGAGGTGCAGGTCCTCGGCGATCTGGGCGCCGGACTGACCCGAGCCGACGACCAGCACCTCGCCCTCCGGCAGCTGGGTGGGGGTGCGGTACTGGTTCGAGTGGATCTGCGTGACCGTACTGGGCAGTTTCTCGGCCATGCGCGGGATGATCGGGGTGTGGTAGCCCCCCGAGGCGACCACGACTGCCTGCGCAGTGTAGTCGCCTTCGGAGGTCTGGACCGCGAAGAGGCCGTCCTCCCGTCGCTCCACGCGCGTGACCGCGACGCCCTCGCGGATTGGCGGCTTCACCTTGGCGACGAAGGCCTTCAGGTAGGCGACGATCTCGTCCTTCTTCATGAAACCGTCCGGGTCCGGGCCGTCGTAGCGGTGGCCCGGCAGGTCGCATTGCCAGTTCGGCGTGACGAGGCAGAACGTGTCCCAGCGCTGGGTCGCCCAGGTGTGGGCGGCGGTCTCCTTCTCGAAGACGAGGTGGTCGATCCCCCGCTCCTTCAGGTGGTAGCTCACCGACAGGCCGGCTTGGCCGCCGCCGACGATGGCGACGGGAACGTGGCGGGGTGGGGAGGTCATGGGCGCGCTCCGTGCGAATGCGCTTGGCTAGAGCTCGAAGGTTTCGACCGTGACCCGGCCATCGGGGGCCTGCCCCTTCGCCGCGGCCTCGATGCGAGCGAGCTGGTCGAGGGCCGAGGAGCACGCGAAGCCGTACTTCTCGCGCACCCGCTCGCTGGCGATCGTGAGGGCCGTGCGGGTCTTTTCGACGAAGTCGTCGAGGGCGTAGCTCTCCCCCGCCGCCAAGTAGTCTCTCACCACCAGGGAGGGGGAGTAGCAGGCCTCGCGCCGGCCATCGGGCCAGCGGACATGGAAGCGCATCTCAGGCATGGATCGGCTCCGGCCGGACGCGGGCGCAGCCCGCATAGGCATCGAGGTGGCGTTCGGCGCAGGCGCGCCACGCATGGAAGGCGGCCCGTTTGAGCCCGGCCGCGCGCAGGCCGGCGCGGACCTCCGGCGTCAGGGCGGCGGCCATCGCCCGGGCGATCCCGTCCGGGTCGGCGGGGTCGACGAACAGGGCATCGTCCGCCGCGAGATACTCGGTGAAGGGCGGCTGGCGGGACACGATGGCGGGCGTGCCGCAGGCCATCGCTTCCAGGACGCAGAGCCCGAACCCTTCCTTCCAGGACGGGAAGGCGAGCACGTCCGCGACCCGGTAGAGCCCGGCCATGTCGGCCTGCGGGACCGGGCCCGTCTCGATGACTGCCAGCCCGTGCCCGACCTCGAGCCCGGCGGCGGCCAGCGCCGCACGGCAGCGGGCGCGATAGGAGGTATGGTCGAGGAGCGAGGCGCCGCCGGCCACCACGAGTTGCGCCTGCGGGTGAACCGCGCGCAACCGCGCGAAGGCCGCGATGATGCCCGCCGTGTTCTTGCGCTCCTCGAAGCCGCCGACACTGAGGACCACCGGCCCCGGCCCGAGGCCGAGCCGGATCCGCAGGGTCGCATCCGCCGCCTCCGGCTCAGGGCGGAAGGCCGACAGGTCCACCCCGTTCCCGACGACCTCCGCCGCCGCGCCGAGGTCGTCCCGGATCCAGTCCGCCCAGAGGCGGCTGACGCAGAGCAGGCGCGTGGCCTCCCGGATCGCGCGGTCCTGCCATTCCGCGAGCATCGGATCGGAGAAGCTGTCGACGTGATGGACGGTGCGCGCGAAGCCCGGGATGAGGCGTCGATGCTTCAGGGTTGCCAGCGCGTTGCCGCCGATGCCGTCATGGGCGTGGAAGACGTCGAAGTCGCAGGCGGCCGGCGTCGCGAAGTGGCGCAGGTAATCGTAGATGCGGGCCCGGACGAGGTCGACCGTCTTGCCCGCGACTGTCTTGCCCGCGACCGCCTCGGCGGCCACCGGCAGGGTGGGACAGGCTGCGTCCCGGAAGAAGCCCCGGCCGGTCGGGTCGGGGGCATGGACCACGGCCTCGTGCCCGAGGGCGCAGAGGGCCTCGCCGAGGGCGAGGCAATGGGCGACGCCGCCCCGCGGGTTGGTGGAATGGGTCAGGATAGCGATGCGAAGGCCGGTCACGATGCGGCCCCCGCCCCGTCCCGGCCGCAGCCGATGAGCGGGCTCGCCTGAAAGTCCCAGACCACCGCCTCGTCGCCACCGCGATCCCGCACCCGCGCGACGCGGCTGGCATCGAGGCCGCCGATCCGCGCGGCGGCGATGCCTCGCTCCGCGAAGCGGGCGAGCACGGCCGGGGTGCGGTCCGGGCGCAGGCTCAGGAGGTAGCCGAAGCTCGGGAAGGCGGTCAGCCAGCGGGCCAGGGGAACGTGGTCGGGCCGGGGGATCGCGTCGAGGTCGATGAGGCCGCCGACGCCGGAGCATTCGAGCAGCATCAGCGCCGTCCCGACGATTCCCGCCATGCTGATGTCCTTGGCGGCGTGGCAGAGGCCGTCCTCCGCGAGGCCGGGCAGGAGGGCGAGGTCGCCCCGCAACCGCCCGCCCGGCGCGCCGGTCGACGCGTCCCAATACGGGTGCGGCTCGCGGAAGCGCCCGCGCAGGTCGATGGCCGCGACGAGGTCGTCGCCCGGCGCCGCGTCGAAGCTCGTCAGCAGGCGCGGGCCCGCCCGGCCGAGGATGGCGACGGCGAGGTTGCCGGCGCCGGCGCGGGTGTTGGTGTGGCCCCCGACGATGGGCACGCCGTAGAGCGCCGCCGCATCGGAGAGGCCGGCGAGGATCGGGTCGGCCGCGCCGGCATCCCGGCTCCACAGGGCGTCCACGACGGCGAGCGGACGCCCGCCCATGGCGGCGACGTCGCTGAGGTTGACCATGATCCCGCAATACCCGGCGAAATACGGGTCGGCGGCGACGAAGCCTTCGAGGAATCCCTCAATGGCGAACAGCAGATGGCCCTCGCCGTCGGGAATGGCGGCGCAGTCGTCGCCGACCGCCACCGCGTCGTGCCGGCTGCCCAGCCCGAGCCGGCCGACCACGGCGTCGATGTCCCGCTTGTGGGCGACGCCCCGCGCCTCCCGGATCTGGCCGGCGAGGGCCTCGAGATCGAAGGCCCGGAGATCGAGGGGCGCGTTCATCAGGCGGCCCTGCGGAAGGTGACGAGCCCGTGCTCCGGGTCGTGCATCGGCGGGTAGGCCGAAAGATCCGCCCGCATCAGACAGTGGGGGCGCCCGTGAAGATCCAGGCCGGCGAGGCTCTCCCAGTCCAGGGCCTGGAAGAGCGGGACGTTCTTCTCCTGCACATGGGCGAAGAAGCGGGTGCAGCCGCGGGCATGGGCCGAGGAGACCGCCACCTGGATGAGCCCGGCGCCGAGGGCGGCGGTGCCGCGGAAGCTGCGCTCGACGGCGAGCCGCGAGCCCCACCATTCGCCGGGCCGCTCCGCGACCTCGTGGATGCGCACGGTCCCGACCACCGCGTCGGCGTCCCCGGCCAGGGTCGAGAGGGCGCAGATCGGGATGGCATGCGCGTCGATCGCGTCCCGGTCGTCGCCCTCGAACAGGCCCTGCTCCTGGCAGAACACCTGGCGGCGCAGGGCGGCGCAGGCGCGTCGCTCCCAGGGCGCGACCGCGAACTTTACCCGGAAATGGCTCGGGCGGTACGGGGGCACGGGATCGAGGATCATGCCGCCAACCCCGCGCGCTCGTAGGTGGAGAGCGCCGAGCAGGCGCCGCAGCGGCCGCAACCGGCCTTGATGTCGGTGGAGCGCAGATCCGCCCGCCCGAGCATCTCCGCGAGGGGGGCGAGGATGGCGTGCATGAAGTCAGGGCCGGGGGCCGGGTGGCTCTCCAGCGGCGTGCCCGAGATCGGCACGAAGGGGACCACGAAGGGGTAGACGCCCATCCCGATCAGGCGCCCGGCCATGGCCAGGATCGCCTCCGGCGTGTCGCCGAGGCCGGCGAGGATGTAGGTCGAGACTTGCCCCCGCCCGAAGACCGCCACGGCGGCCTCGAAGGCTGCAAAGTAGCGCTCCAGCGGCACGCCGGCCTTGCCGGGCATGATCCGCGCCCGCACCTCCGGCGTGACGGCCTCCAGATGCATGCCGAGGGCGTCGATGCCCGAGGCCTTCATCCGCTCGAACCAGCGGTCGTCGTCCGGCGGCTCGCACTGGGCCTGGATCGGCAGGTCCACGGCCGCCTTCACGGCGAAGGCGCTCTCGCACAGGATCGCCGCGCCCCGGTCGGTGGCGTTGGGCGTGCCGGTGGTCATCACCATGTGCTTGACGCCGTCGAGCAGCACGGCGGCGCGGGCCACCTCGGCGAGCTGGTCCGGCGTCTTGTGCGCGACGGTGCGGCCGGCGGCGAGCGACTGGCCGATGGAGCAGAACTGGCAGGTCTTCGTCCGGCTCTGGTAGCGGATGCAGGTCTGCAGCACGGTGGTGGCGAGCACGTCTTTTCCGTGCAGCACCGCGATCTTCGAATAGGGCACGCCGTCGAAGGTCGAGAGCGCGTAGAAGCGCGGCTTGCCGGGGAATGTGGCCCGGCCGATCACCACCCCCTCATGCTCGATCACCGAGACCCCGTCCGCATCCGGGCGGCGCACGAGGAAGGGCGAGTCGAAGGCGGCCTCGGTATGGACCGGGACCATCACGGTGCGGCCGGCGATGGTCATCGCCTTGTGGTCCGAAGGCCCCGCCCCTCCCCGGCGGCTCGGCGCCCCGGCGCGGCTGTCGGCGAGCCTAACGCCGTACGATTGCAACGCGTTGATCAGGCGCTCCGTCGGCATCCCGGCCAGACCCGCCACGACCGGCGGGAAGGCGGGAAGGCTCGTCGGAAGCGGGCTGCTGCTCATGGTCGAGGCTCCGGACATCGGGCTGGGAACGGTGAGGCTGGTGCACGAAGGAGGCCGGGCGGTCGTCGTGGACGAGGCTGAGGAGCTCGGGCCGGGCGTAATGGCCGACCGAATCCATCATCCGCTTGCGCTTGGTGACGAGGGCGAGGTCCATGTCGGCGACGAGGATGCCCTCCCCGGACCCGAGGGGCTCGGCCAGGTGCCGGCCCTCGGGCGAGACGATCGCCGTGCAGTTGCCGCCGCGGCAGGCGCCGCGCAGGCGCTCGTCCGGGCAGACCTGCGCCACCTGCTCGTCGGTGAGCCAGCCCGTGGCGTTCACCACGAAGCAGGCCGCTTCCAGGGCGTGGTGGCGGATCGTGACCTCCATCTGGTCGGCGAAAATCTGGCCGACCAGGGAGCCCGGGAACTGCGCCGCGTGGATCTCCTCGTGGCGGGCCATCAGGGCGTAGCGGGCGAGCGGGTTGTAGTGCTCCCAGCAGGCGAGCGCGCCGACCCGGCCGACGGCGGTCTCGACCACCGCGAGGCCCGCCCCGTCGCCCTGCCCCCAGATCATGCGCTCGTGGTAGGTCGGGGTGATCTTGCGGCGCTTGAGCTTCAGTGCGCCATCCGCATCGAAGATCAGTTGCGCGTTGTAGAGGGAGCCGTGGTCGCGCTCGTTGACGCCGAGCACGATGACCGCGCCGTGGCGCCGGGCGGCAGCAGAGACGGCCTGCGTCACCGGACCCGGCACGACGACCGCCCTCTCGTAGAGGCGAAGGTGTTCGGGCCCCTGCATCGCGGGCGGGAGGACGAAGGAGAAATATGGGTAGTAGGGAACGAAGGTCTCGGGGAAGACCATGAAGCGCGCGCCCTTGGCGGCGGCCTCGTCGATGGCGTTGAGCACGCGCTCCAAAGTCCCGTCCGGCCTCTCGAGGTCCGGCGCGATCTGGACGGCGGCGGCCCGCACGATCCGGTTCTCTGACATGGCAGGTCCTCCGGCTGAGACGGCGGCCGCGTCGCGCGGCCGCCGGATGCGTGGCGCGGGTCAGACGGTCCAGGTGTCGATGATTACCGCGTTGTCGCGCTTGTGCAGGAGGATGCAGTCGAGCACGTCGAGGGGGTTGATCATGCGGATGCCCTCGATGAAGGCCGCTTCGCCGTGGCCGTACAGCGCCTGGGTCGAGAACCGGCAGGCATAGACCTTGCCACCCTCGGCCATGAACTTCTCGAGCTGGTTGTTGAAGTTCAGGTGGCCCGGGAAAGCCTCGTCGCCGAGCCGCGGGAAGCCGCGCTGGACGCCGAGGGTGATGCCGGGCCCGTAGAGCAGGATGGAGGTCTCGAAGCCCTTGCGCTGGAGGCGGGTGGCCTGGAGCAGGTTGACGAGGCCGATGGAGCCTTCGAACGCGACGGTGTGGAAGGTGACGAGGGCCTTCTGGCCCGGCTCGGCCTTCACGTCCTCGAAGACCTTCTCCTCGTAGTCGACCAGGAAATCACCCTTCTTGTGATGTTCGCGGTTCACGGCAGGCATGTCACTCGCTCCTTGAACAGGTGGACCGCGGCGTGCGGAGCCGCGAGCGGTCACCCCGGAATAGGGCAAGCGATGTGCCAAGCGTCCTCGATCAAAGAGCCGATCAATCCGCCACAGTGATCTGCATACAATTATGCGATCAATTCGAGTGACCGGATATCGCGACTTTGCGGATCACGGCCCGCAGGACAAGCAAATTTTGCTTCCTGCTTATTCATTCTATGCTCGAAATGGCGCCACCAATTGCTTGCATTGTATGGACAGACAACTTGAACGCATCCGCAAGGGATTACGGTATGACGCTTGCTAGCCATACAATCGACCATTGATTGCATGATGACCGCATGGGCGTCGGACGGATGGGCTCGACGGAACGGGACGAACGGCCGGGTCCCTCAGGCTCGACGGGGCATTGGACGCCGGACCTCAAGCGCTGGGGCAAGCCCCACTATCTCGCCATCGCGGAGGCCCTCGCGGAGGACATCCGCACGGGGCGGCTCACGCCGGGCACGCGTCTTCCCACCCAGCGGGCCCTCGCCGACGCCCTCGACCTCAACTTCACGACGGTGTCCCGGGGATACGTCGAGGCTCACAAGCGCGGCCTGATCGAGGGGCGCGTCGGCCAGGGCACCTTCGTGGTCGATCCGGCGCGGTCAGGGCGCCCGGGTGCGGCCGCCGGTGCGACGCGGATCGGGCCGGTGGACTTCACCATGAATCTCCCGCCCGAGCCCGATACATCCGCCCTGCAGGCGCGCATGCAGGCCTCGTTCGCGGACTTGTCGAGCGATCTCGCCAACCTTCTGCGCTACCAGGGGTTCGGCGGCTCCGACGCGGACAAGGAAGCCGCCCTGCGATGGCTGAGGGGGCGCGGCATCGGCACGGCCCGGGAGCGCCTGCTGATCTGCCCCGGCACGCACAGCGCCCTGTTCAGCGTGCTGGGTCAGGTCGCCCGGCCAGGGGACACGATCTGCGCCGAGCGGATTACCTATCCGGGCATCCGCTCGCTCTCGGCGCATCTGGGATTGCGGCTCGTCGACCTGCCCATGGACCGGTACGGGGTCGATCCGGATGCCTTCGCCGCCGCCTGCACCAAGGTGGCCCCGAAGGCGATCTATCTGAATCCCCTTTTGCAGAACCCGACCACCGCGACCCTGCCCCGCTCCCGCCGGGAAGCGATCATCGCCGTGGCCCGGCGTTACGCCGTGGCCATCATCGAGGACGACGCCTACGCCCGGATCTGCCCGGCCCCTCCCCCGAGCTTCGCGGAGCTCGCGCCCGAGATCACCTACTACGTGGCCGGCGTCGCCAAGTGTCTGGGCGCCGGGCTGCGTCTCGCCTTCCTCGTGACTCCAAGCGCCCGGACGACCCTGCCGCTCGCGGGGGCCCTGCGCGCCGCGACCGTCATGGCCTCGCCGATCGCGACGGCGCTGACGACGCGCTGGATCATGGACGGCACGGCGGAGGCGATCGTGCAGTTCGTGCGCGAGGAATCGGCCGCACGGCAGCGCATCGCGGCCTCCCTGCTCCCGGCAAGCACCTACACTGCCGATCCGCACGGATTTCATGTGTGGATCACCCTGCCGGCGGGCTGGACGCGCTCCGCCTTCGCCAGCCAGGGACGGTCCGCGGCCCTCGGCGTGGTGAGCAGCGACGCCTTCTGCGTGGCGGGAACGCCGCCGGAGGCGGTGCGCCTGTGCCTCGGCGGCCCCTCGACCCGGCAGCAGATCACCCGTGGGTTGGAGATGCTCGCCCACGCCCTCGAAGGCTCGCCGGCCCTCGCCTCGAACTACATCTGAGCCGCTCGTTGCGCGCTCGAACGAATGGCTCGGATCCGGTCGTGCCGATGCTCTTCAAGACGGGATTGGCGGGTGGGGACGTCGCGCCGGACGGCCGCCTCGCACCCGCCGCGATCCTTCGGTAGCATGCGAACCTCCCCGGCGGCTCCGCGCTGCACGAGATTCCGCCTTATGGCCAGTTCATCAGGCGGAGGGGCGATCCGGCAGGGGAAGGCTATGTCGCGGCGAGCGATCCGCGACGGGATGGGCAGGCGGTGGTGTGCTGACGACGCCTCGTTTTGGGCTTCTCTGGCGATTAAGCGGTCTCCCATCCGTTCCTGTGTGCCCCCCGTGGTGATCCGCATGCCGCCTCACACCGGACCTACCCTCTTAGCGGCAGCCGCTTCTCGTGGGACCGGCCATGGTGAGTAGGCGCGAGGTCGGCGCCGCGGCACTCGCCGCGGCCAGCCTGATGATGACCCGGCCCGCCCGGGCGCAGGAGGCATCGGGTCCCTCCGGGACGAGGCCGCCGGTGCGTATCGCCATGCTGCTGTATCCGGGCATGACGGCGCTCGATCTGGTCGGCCCGCAGGAGCTGCTGGCGGGTCTCGCCCCCGGGAGCCTCACCCTCGTGGCAAGGACCGCCGGCCCGGTCCCCAGCGACACCGGCCTGAGCCTGATCGCCACCACGAGCTTCGCCGACTGCCCGGGCGAGCTCGACGTTCTGTTCGTGCCCGGCGGTGACGGCACGCCGGGGCAGATGCGCGATCCCGACACCCTGGCATTTCTCCGCGACCGGGCCAGCCGGACGAGGTGGGTCACGAGCGTCTGCACAGGATCCCTGATCCTCGGTGCCGCAGGATTGTTGCAAGGGTACCGCGCGACCTCTCACTGGTGCGTGCGTGACACCGTCCTTCCGCTCCTCGGGGCGATACCGGTGAACGAGCGCGTCGTGTTCGACCGCAACCGCGTGACCGCCGCCGGCATCTCCGCAGGGCTCGACTTCGCCCTTGCCCTCGCCGCGCGGCTGCGTGGCGACGCGTATGCCCAAACGGCACAGCTCGTGGCCGAGTATGCACCGGAACCGCCCTTCGCCGCGGGAAGCCCCGTCACGGCAGGTCCGAAGATCACCCACGATGCCTTGACGATTCTCCACGATCTCGTCGCCGACTCGCGGGCGGTTGCCGAAGCCGCAACGCGTCCCAAGCCATGAACCATGGCAGTCTCGGGCGCACCGGAGGGCGGCTCATCTGCCCTCGCGCTCATGGGGATCGGCGTAGACCTCGGCTGAGGCTCACACCCGTACCGTCATGGCTCGGCGCTGGCTCGTCCTGACGGGGGCGGCGGGTGGGGATGCTCGGAGATGCCGCATGCCGCACCGGTTCTCACAAGGGTGAGAGGGCGAGCCTTTCGATCCCGGTTCGACGCCGGATAGACGAGCCGAAGAAGCGCTTCACAAATTCCTGTCGCACAATGGTGACGCGCACCCTTGAGAGCGCGGCATCGTGACACGTTCAGTCTTCGACTCCTGTAGGCTGGGCGTATAGAAAAGTTATAGTAGAAGACCGAACGCGAAAATGTCCTGCCGCACCAGTTAATTCATACCAATACAGGCCCGCGCCTGGGCCACATTGAAAGATTAATTTTGCGTAATCCAGCCCACCTGCTGTCACTGGCAACGGCCTCGCCGCCGTTCCAGCTCGATCAAACCGATGTCGCTGCCGTCGCTGGGGAAATGTTCTCGCTTCGCTATGACGATTTCGAACGGCTCTCGAAGGTCTTTACGACCTCCGGCATCGAGACCCGACAGTCGGTCCGGCCGCTCGACTGGTATCGGCAGACCCTGGGCTGGCCCGAGCGGACGGCGGCGTTCATCGAAGGCGGCGAAGCCCTCTTCATCGAGGCGGCGGGCCGGGCGCTCAAGGCGGCGGGTCTGTCCGGGGCCGACGTCGATACGGTGGTGACGGTGACCTCCACCGGGGTGGCGACGCCGAGCCTCGAGGCGCGGGTCTCGGCCGCGATGGGGTTCCGCCCGGACGTGTCCCGCGTCCCGGTCTTCGGCCTCGGCTGCGCCGCCGGCGTCTCGGGCCTGTCCATCGGCGCGCGGCTCGCGGAGGCCCGTCCGGGGACCAACGTCCTCGTCGTGGTGATCGAGCTGTGCACCCTGTCGTTCCGGCTCGACCTGCTGACGAAGGCCAACATCGTCGCGACGGCCCTGTTCGGGGACGGCGCGGCCGCCTGCGTTCTCCGGGCCGGGGACGGCGGCCTCGCCTCCGTCGAAGCCACCGGCGAGCACACGTGGCCCGATACGCTCGACGTCATGGGCTGGGCGGTCGATCCGATGGGATTCGGGGTGATCTTCGCCCAGGCCATCCCCCCCTTCGCCCGCACCAAGGTCGGGCCGGCCGTCTCGGGGATTCTTGCCAACGCGGGTCTCTCCATGGCCGAGATCGACCGGTTCGTCTGTCATCCCGGCGGACGCAAGGTCGTCTCGTCGTTGGAAAGTGCCCTCGCCCTGGAAAGCGGGACCCTCGATCATGAGCGCGACGTCCTGCGGGAGCATGGCAACATGTCCTCGCCCACGGTCCTCTTCGTGCTGGAGCGCGTGCTGAAACAGGGGTTGCCGGACATGACGGCAATCACCGCCCTCGGCCCGGGCTTCACGGCGAGCTGCGCGGTGCTGAGGCGCGCGGCGTGACTTTCGCGACATTGATCCTGGCGCTCGTGACCGTTCAGCGGCTCGGCGAGCTCGTCCTCGCGCGCCGCAACACCCGGCGCCTGCTCGCCGCCGGCGCGGTCGAAGTCGCGCCGGGGCATTACCCCGGCATCATCGCGGTCCACGCGCTGTGGCTCGCCGGCCTGTGGTACTTCGCCTGGAACGCGCCGGTTCAGCCGGTCTGGCTCGCCCTGTTCGGCCTGCTCCAGCTCCTGCGCGTCTGGGTCATCGCGACCCTCGGTCCGCGCTGGACGACGCGCATCATCATCGCACCCGGCCGCCCCCTGGTCGCCACCGGACCCTACCGCTGGCTGTCCCACCCCAACTATGTCGTCGTGGCGTCCGAGATCGCCGTGCTGCCCCTGACCTTCCACCTGCCCTGGTTCGCGCTCCTGTTCAGCGCCCTCAACGCGGCTATCCTCGTCGTGCGAATCCGGGCCGAGAACCGGGCGCTGGCCGTGGGCCCGGCGGTGCCGGTGTGACGATAGTGCAGGACAAGCCGTCCTCCCGCACCCGGGCAGGGACCGGGACGGGGACCCACACGCTCGGCTTCGTCGCCATGTGCGTCGGCATGTTCATGGCGATCCTGGACGTCCAGGTGGTGGCGACCTCACTGCCGACCATCCAGGAGGCCCTGGGCATCCCGCCCGCCGCCATGACCTGGATCCAGACCGCCTATCTGGTCGCCGAGGTCGTCGCCATTCCGCTCACGGGTCTGCTGACGCGGGCCCTGACGATGCGCTGGCTGTTCGTCCTGGCGGTGTCGCTCTTCACCATCGCCTCGGTGGGCTGCGCGGCGAGCACGGGCTTCGCGTCGCTGATCGCATGGCGCGTGGTCCAGGGCTTTGCCGGGGGCACGCTCATCCCCGCGGTGTTCTCCGCCGTCTTCCTGTTGTTCCCGCCGAAGCGGCAGGGCATCGCCACGACGCTGGCCGGTGTTCTCGCCGTCCTGGCGCCCACGGTCGGCCCCGTGATCGGCGGGTGGATCACCCAGACCTTCGCGTGGCACTGGCTGTTCCTCATCAACGTCGCGCCCGGCATCGCGGCGGCCCTCTGCGGCGCGCTGCAGCTACCACGCGACGACACGGCGCTCGATCGCCTGCGCGCCATCGACCTGACGGCCCTCGCCCTCCTGGCCTCGAGCCTCGCGACCCTGGAGATCGGCCTCACCCAGGCGCCGGAGAACGGCTGGCTCTCCGGGCCGGTGCTCGGCCTTCTCGCCTACAGCGCCGCGTCCGCCGGGGCCTTCGCGTTCCGCACGCTGCGGGCGAGGATCATGATCGTCGACCTGCGCCTCCTCGGCGACCGCGCCTTCGCCATGGGGTGCATCCTCAGCTTCGTGCTCGGTATCGGGCTGTTCGGCATGATCTACCTAATGCCCGTGTTCCTCGCCCTGGTCCGCGGCCACGATCCCTTGAGGATCGGGCAGATCATGCTCGTGACCGGCGTGGCGCAGCTCTGCACAGCGCCGCTGGCGGTGATCCTGGAACGCCGGATCGACGGGCGCATCCTCACCCTGTTCGGCTTCGTGCTGTTCGGCGTCGGCCTCGGATTGAGTGCCTGGGACGGGCCCTTGGCCGATTACGATGCGATGTTCTGGCCCCAGGTGATCCGCGGTTGCGCGATCATGTTCTGTCTGCTGCCGCCGACCCGCCTCGCCCTGGGGCATCTCCCCCCGGCCCGCGTGCCCGATGCGAGCGGCCTGTTCAACCTGATGCGCAACCTCGGCGGCGCCGTGGGCCTCGCCCTGATCGGCTCGCTGGTGTTCGGCCGGACGCCGGCCATCGGCCGTGGGATCCTCGAACGCCTCGCGGCGGGCGATGCGGCGACGGCCATCAGCCTCGGGATCCCGGTGGCCGCCCTCAAGGACGGCGAGAGCCGGCTCACGCCCGCGCTTAAGGCCGCGCTGGAGCAGCTCGTCGGCCGGGCCGCCCTGGCGCAGGCGATCGGCGAGGCCTGGGCGTTGGTGGCGGTCCTGACCCTCGGCGCCGTGGTGACGTTGCTCTTCGTCGGTTCGCCCGTCCCCTGGCGGGAGGCCGGGGACGATCCTCACCCGGGTGCCCGGGCCTGACCGAGATACAGCACCGCCGTCGTCGGGAGCGGCCCGAAGGTGAAATCCCCGCGGGAATCGAGCCCGCGCGGCCCGAACCCGACGAAGGGCGGCACCGTGAAGCCGCGGGCTGACAGCGCCGCGCGGAGCTCCTCGGGCCGGACGAACCGGTCGGGCTCGTGGGTGCCCGGCGGCAGGATCCGCAGGATCGTTTCGGCGAACCGGACCATCACCAGCGTGGCGAGCCACGTGCGGTTGACCGTATCGAAGAGGAACAGGCCCCCGGGCTTCAGGACGCGGCGCACCTCGTCGAGTACCCTGTCGAGGTCATCGACATGCTCCAGCACGTCGACGCAGACGACGACGTCCATGCTGCCCGTCGCCACCGGGATCGCCTCGCCGACGCCCTGCCTGTAGGCGATCGAGAGCGAGCCCTCGGCCGCGTGACTGCGGGCCGCCTCGAGCGCCGGTTCCGAGGGATCGACCCCCGTCACAGCGGCACCCCGGAGGGCCAGGGCTTCGGCCATGAAGCCGCCGCCGCAGCCGAGATCGAGCACGGCGAGCCCGCGCCAGTCGCCGACCACCGGGTCGAACCGGGCGAGGCGTGCGGGGACGAGCTTGGACAATTGCCGGAGCCAGCGCGTCGAGCCGCCCCACCAATCCGGACCGTGGCGGTCGTAGAGGCTGGTGCCGCTGTCGGTCATTCGACGTCCTGCCGGCTCCGCCGGGGAAGCCGGGGCAGGAAGTAGGGCACGCTCCGCTGATAGCCCGCAAACTCCGCCCCGAAGATCCGGTGAAACCGCGCTTCCTTGAACAGGGGGCCGAGCACGCAATAGGCGGTGAGGACCAGGGCGACGCACAGCTGGTCCGGCGTGATGGTCGGCACCGTCCAGAGGGTGAGCGCGAAGGCGAGGTAGATCGGCTGGCGGCAGAAGCGGAACAGCCCCTGGCGCGGCATCGGCGGGTAGACCGGCTTTCGACCCCGCGCGACCGCCCACCAGCCGAGCAGCCCGATCTGCACGGGGAGGCCCGCATCGATGATGGACTTCAACAAGAGAAGCCAGGACGCCGCGTAGCACAGGCACAGGACGACGCGGGCCGGCCCCTCGGCCTGCCACCAGACGACGCCGCTCGGGGTCCAGAGCGCGAACAGCAGCCCGACCTGCAGGGATGCCACCGTCGCGTAGATGGTGGTGGACAGCTTTGCGCCGAGACCGCCGGGGGCAAAGTTGCTCATGAAGCGCCGGCCCGACCGGCTCAACAGTAGGGAATGGAGGATCGGAAACTGGAGCAGCAGCAACCCGTTGGCGATTCCGGCCCAGGGGGAGCCGAGCCGGCCGAGGGACCGGCTCATCCCATAGAACATCGCCACCATCATCGTCCCGACTCCGAGGACGAAGAGGATGTGGCACAAGACGCCCAGCGCGACGGCGATGCGCCGCTCGCGCCTGCTGCTCTCATGGGGATGCATTGGGTAACCCGCAGTGTGGACGTTGCGCCCATGTCCCGGCCCGCCAGAGCATCGGCCGGTGGGGAGGGACGCCCGGCCGGGCCGGGACTCGCTTGCGATGGGACACGGTGAGATCCAGGATCGCTCCGAGGCCAATCCGGTGGGCGGCGGACCGCCTGCATCGGGGCGGTGGGCGTTCAGCTCCGACGGCGGTTCGTCTGACACAGTTTCGGAAATCCTTGGATCGCGTGCTTTCCGTCATTGCGAGCGAAGCGAAGCAATCCAGGGCAGCGGGACATCTCAGACCTGAGCGGATCCCTGGGTTGCTTCGCTTCGCTCGCAATGACAGCGGTGATGACGTGATCCAATTTCCCGGAAGACGCTCTAGCCGCGCGGCCGCGCGGTGGCGATTGGGCCGATCACCGCACGGACAGCGCCGACGTCGGCCCTCGTGCATCCGGAACGAGTCCGGGCAAGGAGCGCCGTGACGATTAGCGGCCGATGGGCTTCAGGCGATCGCAGTGGGGTTTTGCGCGGAGCGGACGAAAGCGGGTTTGAAGACGGCTACTGGATCCGACCGCGTGACGCGGGGCCCGGTCATATCCTCCGGACGCCGATCTCGCGCTCGCCGCGCCAGATTATTTCCACGCCAAAAGCCTCGTTGGTCGATGGAAACCGCAGAACGAATTGGTCCGGGATACCGATCAGGCTCGCCAACTGGAGGAGAGCGCCATCCGCAGACCGGTTCCTGACTTTGCAATCGATGATTCCGCCGTTGGGAAGCAGAATCTTTCCCGTCAACAGGACGCGTCTGAACCGGGGTTCGGAGCGTCTCTCCTCCGGCGTCTCTCCGGGGTGGGGAGGTTTGGGATTGGCGTGATCGTGCCGAGCGCTGTCGGCACTGGCTCGACCCGTCAACAGCCGGGAGAGGTCGTGCAGATCGAGGTTGTCGGCGGCGAGTGCGCGGGTGATCGCTCGTGCCGCGCCGGCGACCTCGCCATCCTGCTCGCTTGCCAGCAAGGGAAGCAGCTTTACCAGTTTACGAGCTAGTTCCCGCGATAGCACTTTGCCTGCCTACGTTTCTTTTGCTTACGTCATCTCCTGCGCTCGGCGGGTTTTCAGGCGGTTAAAACAGCGTTTTTGCGGCAACTTAGGGTTTACAATCCGTGCCCTGGGTCGGCCGCCGCAGTCATTTGGAAAGTAAGAGCCTTCGGCGCCGGGCTCCCTCGGCACCCTGGTTCGTGGCGGTGCGCGGCGAATCCGGGTGGGCCGGTCCCCGTCAGCGCATGTCCGTCAGCGCATGTCCTTGGGGAGATGCTTGATCGGATCCGTCGTTCCCCCCTGGGTCTTGCTCTGGACCGATCCGCCACCCTGCATCACATCCGTCGAGGACTGGATCGCGCTGGGCGGTGCGACCTGGCCGTTGCCCGTGTCGCGCGCGGACCCGCTGCCCTTCACCGTCGATGTCCCCGGCGGAAGCGTTCCAGCCGTCGGCTGATCGACGGCGCTCTTGGCGGACTGGGCCGCCGCGGGACCGGCTAGCGCAAGGCTCGCGGCCACGAGAAGGCCGGCGACGCGGAAGCCGTTTGAACCGGCGCGGGCATGGGAGGATCGAACCGTCGTCATCGAGGAGGGGAAGTCCTTCTGATCTGCCCGGACATCGGAGCATGCACGTGGCAAGCACCGTTCGCGGTCATGGTTCCGCAGCGGGGCGCAGGGCTCGGTCCCGGGCCGCCGTTCAACGGCCGGCTGTGGTGCCATCAAAAGGGCCGCAAGCGCTCCGCGACCTCGTCGGGATCGGCCTGCAGGCTGCAGCGATCGGCTGCCTGGATCGTGGCATTGCCCCGTATCTTGCCTTGGCCACAAACAACCTCAGACGAGCGGCATCGTCCGCACTCTCCGCACCAACGGCGAAGACCAGCAAGGATAAGTTTTCCTGTATGAGGCCCGAAGGGCATCGCGCGCTGAAAAGAAGGTTACTACATCCTGAAGCTTGCGGGCACGGCGCTTATCGATCTCACGCCTGCGTGCCCCACGATGCATGGATACTATTTCATGCTGCGACCAAGTTGGCGATGAACCACTCGGTAAACGGATGCTTTCGCCGAATGTCCTTAGGTGGTTGGTAATCTGTACGTGGTTGGGTCGGAAGCGTCTGCTTGAGGTACGTCGATGCTCGATCTGACCGGTTACAAACTGACCTTCGACGACGAATTCAACACGCGCAGTATTTCCCAAACCGGTGCGGGAACCACCTGGGCGGATATCCGCCAGGAATGGCGGTACGATGCCAACTCGGACATCGGGTTCGGTCACTCCTCCTTCGTCGATCCCGCCTCGGGTTACGACCCGTTCCATGTGGCTGGGGGCGCTCTGACCATCACGGCCGTTCCTGACCAGACGAGCGCCGGATATCCCGGCAGCTGGGAATCCGGCCTGATCACGACGCAGGGCAACTTCTCGCAGACCTACGGCTATTTCGAGATCCGCGCCGACTTCTCGTCCCTGAAGGGCGCGTGGGACGCATTCTGGCTTCTGCCGGTCAATTCGCTGCCCGACCCCAATAATGCTGGTCGTTGGCAGGAGCTCGATGTTGTCGAGCATTATGGCGCCAACGACAAGGGCGTCTACAGCACGATCCATACGACGGACGCCGCGCCGAACCAAAATTGGCAGCAGGAACTGCAGGTCTACAGCGAGCTGACCAGCTCTCCCGGATATCATACCTACGGGATGGACTGGGAAGCCGACAAGATCAGTTTCTATGTCGATGGCCATCTGGTCGGGTCGCAGGCGACGCCGAGCGACATGCACGGGCCGATGTATCTGTTGGCCGACCTGGCGACGCAATCGGACGCAGACGCCGCCGGTGTGCCTATCTCGTCGTCGATCGATTACATCCGGGCCTATTCGAATGCCCCAAATGCCGTCGCGATCGCGCAGGACACGGTTTCCGCGCCGGATGGCAACGATCCTGGGACCTACGGCGCGACGGTGGCGAAACCGGTTGCGAGCGTTTCACCCACGACGGCCGTGAGTGCGCCGGCGGCCACGCAATCGGTCGACACGGCGTCGACCGGCACCGTGACGCCCGTCAGCTCGGCAACGGATACCTCGGCAACCCATACGACCGACAGCGCGACAGTCAGCAATACGACCACCGCGGCTGTTGCGGCGACTTCGACGACCTCTTCGCAAGCGGCTGTCGCCACGACGACATCCGCAGCCGATACGGCAACCGTCGTCAACCCGGCGGCAGGCGCGACAGCAAGTTCCAATACTAACGCATCGGACCATCTCAGCGGAGTCTATCGCTTTTACGACACGCATACGGGGGATCATTTCTTCACGGCGAGTGCCTCGGAAGCCGAACAGATCAAAGCAACCATTCCCTATTACAACTACGAGGGTGTAAGCTGGGCGTCTCCGGACAAAGGGGCGGGGACCGAAGACGTATTCCGCTTTTTCGATAGTAAATCTGGGACACACTTCTTTACCGCTAGCACCACGGAGCGGGATCAAATCATCGCAAGCAACGGCACCTACCACTACGAGGGAGTCGCCTTCGAAGTTTACGCGGCGAACACAGGTGCCCCTGGCATGGAAACACTGGAGAGGTTCTACAACACCACCACCGGCCTCCACCATTTGGCCTCCAGTGCCGAGGCCTACGGCATCAATCACGGCGCAGCGGGAACCGGGTGGGTCGATGAGGGAGCGGCATTCACGGTCCACACGGCCGATGGCTTGTTGCTCGCATGAGCCTTCCGTGAATCGTAGCGCATTGGCGGGCAATTGGGATGCCAGCCAGCTGCCCGCAGGGATATGATCTGTGTGATCGCGCCAGAGCAGCGCCCGTTGTCGTCGCTGCCGGTGTATGTGGTCTTAGGCGGCGCGGTCCTGAGCGCCGTGTGGGACGGTTCCGCTCGGTGGCGTCTCGTCAGTCGAGCAGGAATCGACACCGGGCGGGGACCGTCCAACCATATCGCGGCGGGGTGAGGCAATCGAGCGCTGCCAACACGGTGCTTGAGCAGTCAGGGCTTCGGAATTCCCGGTAGGCACCTGCGCAACGGTTGCGGAATTCAGGAAGCCGGAGGGCCTGAGCCGGCAGAGGGCAGCCTGCTCTGCCAACGTGAGGAGAGCCCTCACCATCGGTCCGAGCACAAAGCTGTTCACCCGGGCGGAAGGGCGGCTTTCGTGAGCAAGGATGCCACGATGACGCTTGGAAGGCCAAGCAAAGCTCTATTGAAACTCAGGAGCGTACATCCTGGCGTGACGACGTCGCTCTCCGCGAAGGCTTTCTTTTGGGTGAGGCGGGTTTGGCCCGAGCCCGCGGTAAGCCGGCATCCTCACGCGCCTCGGCGGCCTCCAGGAACGCGTTGATGTTGCTTCCCAGAATGAGCGGCATGAACTGAGCGATCAAGTCGTCTGACCACGCCCACCATCCCACACTCAGAAGTCGGGCGATCGTCTCATGATCGAACCGATATCGGATGACCCCTGCGGGATCGCCGGTGACGATGGCGTAGGGCGGTACATCGCGCCGGACCACGGACCCGGCGCCGACAACCGCGCCGGTTCCAATTGTGACGCCCGACAGGATGAGACTACCCGCCCCAAGCCAGACATCATCGCCGATCACGACGTCGCCTCGGGTGGCGTGATCATCGGAGCAGGTGAGCGCATCGTGCCACAGGCCCCCGCCAGTGATCCCGGCAATAGCCTTGAACGGGTACGTCGTCACGAGGTCGGTTCGATGATTGCCGAGGGCAATCGTGACGTCCGGGCCAATTGAACAAAAACGCCCGATGTGCAGGCGTGCCATTTCGGGCTCGAGGACGGCAGCCCGACCGTAAGTATGCGCCCCCACCGTCCAGCCCCACCGCTCAATCTCCCGGGCGAAGTGATAGCGGGTGAGATTATCGAAGACGGGTTGCGGCTCGATCATGCGCACAGATGACGATTGTGACGGGACACGCACACTCTAACACGGAAACGACGTCCCGATGAGGCCCAGGGGCATAGGGGGTGCGATGCGGATGCGAAGGCATGTTGACGCCGGATCGCCCGCAATGATCACGGGCAGGGATCCTCGCGTAAGGATGGGACTTATCTCAGGCCTGCGCCGCAGGGGAGACGAGTGGCTGCGCCACCAAAGATGTGCGGGACGTGGCGAGCTCAGGACGTGTCATCGATTTTAGGACGACTTGGGCCAGGAATTTCGTCCCGGCTGTCGCTCGGGCAATCAGTAGCCCTAGTGCGTCATTGGTTTGCAGTAGGATCTTCGTGCTCAGTACTCATCCGGCGTGGACC
>NZ_BPQX01000025.1 GCF_022179525.1 Methylobacterium persicinum | reverse complement strand
CCGGCCGCAGTTCTACTTCCGCACGACGGACGTGACGGGCGTGGTGACGCTTCCCGAGGGCACCGAGATGGTGATGCCGGGCGACAACGTGACCATGGACGTGGTGCTGATCGTGCCGGTGGCCATGGAAGAGAAGCTGCGCTTCGCCATCCGCGAAGGCGGCCGCACGGTTGGAGCAGGGGTGGTGGCGGCGATCAACGATTGATCGACGGCACCGGCCCGTCCGCGACAAGCGCGAACGGGTTCCGGTGCCGGCGTCGCCGCCGCCATCAACGACTGGGCGCAGATCTCAAGTAAAAGTTGCAGGCTGAACTAATTTAGCCTCTGACTTGTGCTTGAAAGATATTATGGAAAACGCCGGACGCCGCATTGACGGTGCTCCGGCGTTTCGTGTTCTTGCCTCGTCTTTCCGGTGCGGGGTGATGGGATGAGTGACGCTCGGTTCGCCGTGAGGTTTTGTCGCCTCGCCGTCGTCATCCTGGCGTTGATCGTCGGCCATGCCGTTCCGGGGTGGGCCGATGCGCTGCGCGACGGTCGCTTTCGCGACGAGGTCGTGTCGATCATCCATGAGATCCGGCCGGCGGCCGTCATCATCCCGGATGCGGATCCGACGCAGATCCGCATCGGAGAACGGACGATCGCCCTCGATAACCTCTACGCCCATCTCCGGAACATCGCCGCGTCCGGGAGGCGGCGGGAGATCGAGTCGTTTCTCGCCAGCTTCCTTCCGGGGTCCGGGGGGACGGTTTGCTGCGCGTCCGCGACCTACGAGAAGGTGAAGCCCCGCCTGCGCGTCCAGCTTCTGCCCCGCGATTTTCTGCGGGAGCATCCGGAACTCGTCCAGCGCCCGTTCTCCACCACCCTGGCTGTCGTCTATGTCCTCGACGAGCCCAAGCGCTACCGATACGTCACCCGCGACATGGTGGCGGAATGGGGGGTCGATCTGGCTGCCGTCGAGGCGGTCGCCGTGACGAACCTCGCAGAGGCCTCCCAGGATGTGGCCGCCGAACTTGCCGTCGACGGCGATCAGCCATTCTATCTTCTCTCCCGAAGCGGCGACGATTACGACGCCGCCCGGCTCCTGCTGCCTCGTTTCCTGGATGAGTTGCGCAAGGCTTTGAAGGCCGAATCCATCGTGGTGGCGGCGCCGACACGGGGTCTTCTCATGGCTTGGCCGTCGGACAGCACGAAGCATGCGGCGCTCGCCGTCGCCGCGACGAAACTGATGAATGAGGGGCCCTACAGTCGTAGCGACGAGCTGTTTCAGTTCGATGGACGAAACCTGCGCCCGCTGGGCGCGACCGAGCGGGCCGGCCACGGCCGCTGACCGCTTATCGTTGGCTGCCTCGCGGGCGTGAGCCCCCAACGAAAGCCGGGATTCAAAGCCATGATTGATCGGGATCGCCGCGCCGAGGCGCCTTGAGCCCCTTGCATCCGTGAAGCGGTTGCGGCATGGAGCGGACGCGCCGCGCGAGCGGCGCACACAGGAGTGTAGCTCAACTGGTCAGAGCGCCGGTCTCCAAAACCGGAGGTTGCGGGTTCGAGTCCCTCCACTCCTGCCAGTCCGGGCGCCTGCTGCTCCGTGGTCGACAAGTCCTCCGACTTGCGCTAGAGCGGCTTCGATCCGAGATCTGAACCGACCGTCGGTGCGGGCTTAAACGGCCCAAGGCGCCGAGCGTTCGCGTTTCCGAACGCGGCCGGAAGGCCCGAATCCGTCAACGAACCTGGCGCCATGGCATCGAACGAAGCGACGAAGAAGGTGGACCTCGCCCGCGGCACCAACCGCGGTCGCGACGTTGCGCCGCCGGCCCGCCAGACTCCGCCGGCCAAGGTGCCGCCGAAGCGCGTCGGGCCCGGCGAGTTCATCGCGCAGGTGCGGGACGAGGGCCGGAAGGTCACGTGGCCGTCCCGCCGGGAGACCACCATCACCACGATGATGGTGTTCATCATGGTGGTGGTGACCAGCCTGTTCTTCACCGTGGTCGATCAGGCCATGCGCTTCATCGTCGGCCTGATCCTCGGGCTCTGAGGGACGCAGGTCCCGGACTACTTCGGAGTTGAGTGAACGCCGTGTCCAAGCGCTGGTACATCGTCCACGCCTATTCGAATTTCGAGAACAAGGTCGCCCAGTCCATCAAGGACCAGGCCGCTCAGCGCGGCCTGACCGACCTGTTCGACGAGGTGATGGTCCCGACCGAGAAGGTCGTCGAGGTGCGCCGCGGCCGTAAGGTCGATGCGGAGCGGAAGTTCTTCCCGGGCTACGTGCTCGTGAAGTGCGACCTAACCGACGAGGTCTACCACCTCATCAAGAACACCCCGAAGGTCACGGGCTTCCTCGGCGCGGACAAGTCCAAGCCGGTGCCGATCCCCGACGCCGAGGCCGAGCGGATCAAGGGTCAGGTCGCCGAAGGCGTCGACCGGCCCAAGCCCTCGATTTCGTTCGAGATCGGCGAGACCGTCCGCGTGGCGGACGGCCCGTTCGCGAGCTTCAACGGCACCGTCGAGGAGATCGACGATGCCCGTTCCCGCCTGAAGGTGGCTGTGTCGATCTTCGGCCGCGCCACCCCGGTGGAACTGGAATACGCCCAGGTCGAGAAGGCCTGAGTGTAGAGAGCGAATAGGGAGTAGCGAATAGCGAGTAGGGGGTGCCGAGCGCGGCACCGCCGCCAGTGTCAAACGCGACGCCGGCCATTCGCTATTCGTAACTCCCTGTTCGCCAAACCCACGCGGGAGATCCGCCCGGCCTCGCCTCCGGGAGCTTCGGATCGCACCGCGACCTGCAACCGTCCGACCCGCCGCGCCTCGGCAGCGTGGGGGCGGATGAACATTGGGAGCAGTCCCTATGGCGAAGAAGATCACGGGCTACGTGAAGCTTCAGGTCCCGGCCGGCGCGGCGAACCCGTCGCCGCCGATCGGCCCCGCGCTCGGTCAGCGCGGCCTCAACATCATGGAATTCTGCAAGGCCTTCAACGCGAAGACCGCGCAGATGGAGAAGGGCACCCCGATCCCGGTGATCATCACCGCGTATCAGGACCGGTCCTTCACCTTCGAGATGAAGCAGCCCCCGGTCACCTTCTTCCTGAAGAAGGCGGTGGGCCTGAAGATCGGCAAGAAGCCGGCCTCCGGCTCCAAGACGCCGGGCAAGGGCCCGACCGTCGGCAAGATCACCGAGGCCCAGCTTCGCGAGATCGCCGAGAAGAAGATGCCCGACCTCAACTGCGATTCCGTCGAGGCGGCCGTTGCCATGATCCGGGGTTCCGCCCGGGCCATGGGCCTCGAAGTCACGGCCTGAGGAGGGACAGATGGCACGCGAAGGAAAGCGCATCCGCGCCGCCCGCGAGGGCCTGGAGCCGACCAAGCTCTACACGATCGCCGAGGCGATCAAGCTCGTGAAGGAGCGGGCGACCGCCAAGTTCGATGAGACCGTCGAGGTCTCCATGAACCTGGGTGTCGATCCGCGCCACGCCGACCAGATGGTCCGCGGCGTCTGCAACCTGCCGAACGGTTCCGGCCGGACGGTGCGCGTGGCGGTCTTCGCCCGCGGCGCCAAGGCGGACGACGCCAAGGCGGCGGGTGCCGACATCGTCGGCGCCGAGGATCTCCTGGAGATCGTCCAGGGCGGCAAGATCGAGTTCGATCGTTGCATCGCCACCCCGGACATGATGCCCCTCGTCGGCCGTCTCGGTAAGGTGCTGGGCCCGCGCGGCCTGATGCCGAACCCGAAGGTCGGCACCGTCACGATGGACGTGAAGGGCGCCGTGGCCGCCGCCAAGGGCGGCGCCGTGGAGTTCCGCGTCGAGAAGGCGGGCATCGTCCATGCCGGCGTCGGCAAGGTCTCGTTCGACGCCGACAAGCTCGTTGAGAACATCAAGGCGTTCGCCGACGCGGTCGCCAAGGCCAAGCCGGCGGGCGCCAAGGGCACCTACGTCCAGCGCATCGCCGTCACCTCGACGATGGGCCCGGGCGTGAAGGTCGAGCCGAACACGGTTCTGACCGCCTAAGCCGACACCGCGACCCTGCGACGCAGTCAGACGCCCGGCCGGAGATGGCCGGGCGTTTTGCGTTCGCGGGAGCGAGAAGTCGCATTCTCAATTGCGTCATTCGTGATGGGGGAGGGGGCGCCCTCGCGCAGAGCTGTGCTAGATAAGCGCCCATGCGCAGCACCGTCTCCGTCACGTCCCGTCGACGCATCCTCTGCGTCTTCCCCGCCTACACGCCGTCCTTCGGCACATTCTCCCACGCATACCCCTTAATGGGTGGCGTGAAGGCGTTCATGCCGCCCCAGGGCCTCCTCGTCATCGCGGCGTACATGCCCGAGACCTGGGAGTGCCGGTTCATCGACGAGAACATCAAGCGCGCCACGGCCGCCGATTTCGCCTGGGCCGACGCGGTGTTCGTCTCCGGGATGCACATCCAGGAAGGCCAGATCCACGATATCCGGGCCCGCGCCCATGCGGCGGGTAAGCTCGCCGTGCTCGGCGGGCCGTCGGTCTCGGGTGCGCCCGAGAAGTATCCCGATTTCGACTGCCTCCACATCGGTGAGATCGGCGACGCCACCGACAGGCTGATTGCCCGCCTCGATGCGAGCATCGCCCGCCCGGAGACGCCGGAGACCTACGAGACCGGCGACCGCCTCGCCCTCGCGGATTTCCCGGCGCCGGCCTATGAGGCCGTGCCGCTCAAGCGTTACTTGATCGGCTCCCTTCAGTTCTCCTCGGGCTGCCCCTATCGCTGCGAGTTCTGCGACATCCCGCAGCTCTACGGGCGCCAGCCCCGGCTGAAGACCCCCGAACAGCTCTGTGCGGAGCTAGACGCCATCGTCAGCCAGCCCGGCCATCCGGCGGTGGTCTATTTCGTGGACGACAACTTCATCGGCAACCGCAAGGCGACGCGGGAGATGCTGCCGGTGCTGGTCGATTGGCAGAAGCGGAACAATTACCCGCTGCAATTCGCCTGCGAGGCGACCCTCAACATGGCCAAGCAGCCCGAGATCCTCGAGCTGATGCGCCAGGCGAACTTCATGACCGTTTTCGTCGGCATCGAGACGCCGGAGGCCGACGCCCTGAAGGGGATCGACAAGACCCACAACGCCGCCGTGCCGATGTACGAGGCAATCTCGACGCTGAATTCCTATGGGTTGGAAGTTACCTCAGGCATCATCCTCGGCCTCGATTCCGACTCCGACAAGTCCGAGCAGAACCTGATCGACTTCATCGACAAGTCGGCGATCCCGGTCCTCACCATCAACCTTCTCCAGGCCTTGCCGAAGACGCCCCTGTGGGATCGGTTGGAGAAGGAGAATCGGCTGGTCCATGACGCGGCCCTCGAATCGAACGTCCTGTTCAAGCGGCCGCATGACACGGTGGTGGCGAGCTGGCGCCGGGCCATTGCCCATGCCTACCAGCCGGAGAACCTGTTCGAGCGCTTCAAGCACCAGTGCGAGACGACCTACCCGCACCGGATCAAGACGCCGACCGCGGGCAAGCTCACCTTCACCAACCTGCGCCGAGGGCTGATTCTCGGCTTCAACATCGTCACGAGGGTCGGGCTGCTCTCCAACTATCGCGGACCGTTCTGGCGGGCGGCGGGCTACGCCCTGCGTCGGGGCCAGATCGAGGCGGTGTTCAATATGGGCTTCGTCGCCCACCACCTGATCCGCTTCACCCGCGAGGCCCTGCGCGGCGAGCACAACGCTTCGTTCTACGCGGCGAAGGCCGCCGAGGCGAAGGAGGCCCAGGACCGGAGCTGGTGGGAAAACGCCCGCCGCCGATTCGTGCCGGAGCGGGAGGCGGCCTAGGCCGTAACCACCGCGGGTTTTATCCGACTACCGAAAGACCAGTGTAAGTCGTGTGGATAAGCTATCGAGGCAGAGGAAGCTTTGCCTCGATGCGAAAATGGGCCCCCAAGGACGGGGCAAAGATGTGACAGCCTAAGACGCCGGTCCTAAGCTTGGCCGGTCAGTCGATCATCTTCCGATGCGACGGCTTCGGGCATAGGGAAGCCTGCGGCGGAGCTTGCCGGCCGCTGCCAGAGAGCAGGCCTGTCGGGGGAGGTGAGGACGTTGATCGTGTTTCCGCTGATGGTGAGCATCACCATCGCGAAAACGCGAGATGGGTGGCAGTTCGCCATCCATCTCGCTTTGATGATCTAGTCGGATCGTCTGATAAGAGGTCCCACGGGCTTGCCCCCCGTGGGACCTCACCAAGGAAGATATCCCCGACTCGCGAAAAAGCAAAGCCACCGGGATCGCCGCTGCCCGCTGCGCGTAACGAGTGCATGCCTGCCATTCGCGCGTTCGGCCCTTGCCTGCGGCGGAAAAGTCGTACTTCAGCCCTTGGCAGGTGGCTTGCTAAGATCTATAAGCCGCGCCTCACGCTATTCACACGACGAGGGGATACGGCCGATAGGCCGGTTTCCGTTTGAAATGTCGTCCGGGCAACCGGACGTCACTGGCCGGCGGGATCCAGGGGGCGCACGCCCGATGGAGCCTAGTCCGGCCATGTCCTGTCCGAGACTGCAGGCGCCGGTTCGCCGGCTTAATCCGCCAAGCCTGCACAGACGGGGATGACCGACGTTTGACGACAGCCGCGCCAGGGCTTCAGCCAGGGCAGGCAATCGGTTTGAACCAACTCACCCGGTGGGTCTTCAGGGACCGATCGGAGACAGGGCCGCGAAGCGTCGTTCGGACGTTCACGGTCTTTCGCAAGGCCGAGTGTGTCCGGGCGGCAAGTGCAACCGGCGGAGCCGATTCCCGGTTCCGCCAACCGGAGAGAGCCCAGTGGACAGGACAGCAAAGGCTGATCTCGTCTCGACGCTCAACGGCGTGTTCAATCAGAGCGCCGTCGTCGTCGTGGCCCACTACAAGGGCCTCACGGTTGCCGACATGCAGAAGCTGCGTTCGCAGATGAAGCAGGCCGGCGCCACCGTGAAGGTCGCCAAGAACAGCCTCGCCGGCATCGCTCTGGAAGGCACGGACGTCGCCTCCATCAAGCCGCTCCTGAAGGGCCCGACCCTGCTCGCCTATTCGGGCGATCCGGTCGCCGCCGCCAAGGTCGCGGTCGACTTCTCCAAGACCAACGACAAGCTCGTGATTCTTGGCGGAGCGATGGGCACGACCGCTCTGAACCCCGATGGTGTGAAGGCGCTCGCCTCGCTGCCGTCGCTCGACGAACTGCGCGCCAAGCTCGTGGGCCTCATCCAGGCTCCCGCGACCAAGATCGCTCAGCTCAGCACCGCGCCGGCGGCCAAGCTCGCTCGCGTGTTCGGGGCTTATGCCAAGAAGGACGAGGCCGCCTGAGGCCCCTTCAAATCTCACTCGTTCAAACCGATATCCTGAAAGGAACCCGACATGGCTGATCTCGCCAAGATCGTCGACGACCTGTCCTCGCTGACCGTGCTCGAGGCCGCCGAGCTCGCCAAGATGCTCGAAGAGAAGTGGGGCGTCTCGGCTGCTGCCGCCGTCGCCGTGGCCGCCGGCCCGGCTGCCGGTGGTGCTGCCGCCGCCGTCGAGGAGCAGACCGAGTTCACGGTCGTCCTCGCCGCCGCCGGCGACAAGAAGATCGAGGTCATCAAGGAGGTCCGCGCGATCACCGGCCTCGGCCTCAAGGAAGCCAAGGACCTCGTCGAAGGCGCTCCGAAGCCGGTCAAGGAAGGCGTGTCCAAGGACGACGCCGCCAAGCTCAAGGCCCAGCTCGAGAAGGCTGGCGCCAAGGTCGAGCTCAAGTAAGACGGCGATGGGCCGGCAGCGGCCCATCATCCCCCGGCTTTCCGTACAGGGATGACCGGGACCGGAGCCCGCGGGTGTTCGCACCCGCGGGCTAAGGCCGCTTCTGGCGGTCGGGGGATTCTGGAACGGATCTGACGGAATTCGAGACGGGTGGCGCGGTCCGGCGGGGCGCGCGTCACAGCCACGGTGCGGGAGCCTTGCGCTTCCCCGGGCAACGGGCACGCGGAATGGAGCGAGGTCACATGGCCAACACGCCGGTCGGTCGCAAGCGCATTCGGAAGTTCTTCGGCAAGATCAAGGAAGTGGCCCAGATGCCGAACCTCATCGAGGTTCAGAAGGCATCCTACGACCAGTTCCTGATGGTCGACGAGCCGGAGGGCGGCCGCGCCGACGAGGGTCTCCAGAGCGTGTTCAAGTCGGTCTTCCCGATTTCGGACTTCGCCTCGACGGCCCTGCTCGAGTTCGTCCGCTACACGTTCGAGCCGCCGAAGTACGACGTGGACGAGTGCCGCCAGCGCGGCATCACCTTCGCGGCCCCGCTGAAGGTGACGCTGCGCCTCATCGTGTTCGACGTCGATCCGGACACCCAGGCGAAGTCGGTCAAGGACATCAAGGAGCAGGACGTCTACATGGGCGACATGCCCCTGATGACGGAGAACGGCACCTTTATCGTCAACGGCACCGAGCGCGTCATCGTCTCGCAGATGCACCGCTCGCCGGGCGTGTTCTTCGACCACGACAAGGGCAAGACCCACTCCTCGGGCAAGCTCCTGTTCGCGGCGCGGATCATCCCGTACCGCGGCTCGTGGCTCGACGTGGAGTTCGACGCCAAGGACATCGTGCATGTCCGCATCGACCGGAAGCGCAAGCTGCCGGTCACGTCGCTGCTCTACGCCCTCGGCCTTGACGGCGAGGAGATCCTCTCGACCTTCTACAACCGCGTGGTCTATGACCGCGACGGCGCCGACTGGCGCGTGCCGTTCGATGCCGAGCGCATGAAAGGCATGAAGGCGACCTCGGACCTGATCGACGCCGAGTCCGGCGAGGTCGTGCTGGAAGCGGGCAAGAAGCTCAACGCCCGCAACGCCCGCCAGATCACCGAGAAGGGCGTGAACTTCCTCAAGGCGACCGACGAGGACCTCGTCGGCCAGTACATCGCCGAAGATCTCGTCAACATGCAGACCGGCGAGATCTGGGCCGAGGCCGGCGAAGAGATCACCGAGAAGCTGCTGAAGGCCCTCGACGACGTCGGCATGACCGAGCTGCCGGTGCTCGACATCGACCACGTGAATGTCGGTCCGTACATCCGCAACACCCTCGCCGTGGACAAGAACTCCGCCCGCGAAGGCGCGCTGTTCGACATCTACCGGGTCATGCGCCCGGGCGAGCCGCCGACCCTCGACACCGCCGAGGCGATGTTCCACTCGCTGTTCTTCGATTCCGAGCGCTACGACCTCTCGGCGGTCGGCCGCGTTAAGATGAACATGCGCCTCGACCTCGATGCCGCCGACACGGTGCGTACCCTCCGCAAGGAGGACATGCTGGCCGTGGTGAAGGCGCTTGTGGAATTGCGCGACGGCAAGGGCGAGATCGACGACATCGACCACCTCGGCAACCGCCGGGTGCGTTCGGTGGGTGAGCTCATGGAGAACCAGTACCGCCTGGGCCTGCTCCGCATGGAGCGCGCCATCCGCGAGCGCATGAGCCAGGTCGATATCGACACGGTGATGCCGCAGGACCTGATCAACGCCAAGCCGGCGGCGGCGGCGGTGCGCGAGTTCTTCGGCTCGTCGCAGCTCTCGCAGTTCATGGACCAGACCAACCCGCTCTCCGAGGTGACGCACAAGCGCCGCCTCTCGGCGTTGGGCCCGGGCGGTCTGACCCGCGAGCGCGCCGGGTTCGAGGTGCGCGACGTGCACCCGACCCATTACGGCCGCATCTGTCCGATCGAGACGCCGGAAGGCCCGAACATCGGCCTGATCAACTCGCTGGCGACCTTCGCCCGCGTGAACAAGTACGGCTTCATCGAGACCCCGTTCCGCCGGGTCCGCGACGGCGTGGTGACGGACGAGGTCGCCTACCTCTCGGCCATGGAGGAGGCGAAGTACTACGTCGCCCAGGCCAACGCGCAGATGGACGAGGCCCGCAAGCTAACGGAAGACCTCGTGGTCTGCCGCCGGGCGGGTGAAGTCATCGTCGTCGGTCCCGAGCGCGTGGACCTCATGGACGTGTCGCCGAAGCAGCTCGTGTCGGTCGCCGCGGCGCTCATCCCGTTCCTCGAGAACGACGACGCCAACCGCGCCCTCATGGGCTCGAACATGCAGCGCCAGGCGGTGCCGCTGGTCCGCGCCGACGCCCCGTTCGTGGGCACCGGCATGGAGGCGGTGGTCGCCCGGGATTCCGGCGCGGCCATCGCGGCCCGCCGGGCCGGCATCATCGATCAGGTGGATGCCACCCGTATCGTCATCCGCGCCACGGAAGAGGCCGACGCCAACAAGCCGGGCGTCGACATCTACCGGCTGCAGAAGTTCCAGCGCTCCAACCAGTCGACCTGCATCACGCAGAAGCCGCTGGTCCGCGTCGGCGAGTTCGTGAAGAAGGGCGAGATCATCGCCGACGGTCCCTCGACCGAGTTCGGTGAACTGGCGCTCGGCCGGAACGTGCTCGTCGCGTTCATGCCGTGGAACGGCTACAACTTTGAGGACTCGATCCTGCTTTCCGAGCGGATCGTGAAGGATGACGTGTTCACCTCGATCCACATCGAGGAATTCGAGGTGATGGCCCGCGACACCAAGCTGGGTCCGGAGGAAATCACCCGCGACATCCCGAACGTCTCGGAAGAGGCGCTCAAGAACCTCGACGAAGCCGGCATCGTCTACATCGGCGCCGAGGTCCATGCCGGCGACATCCTCGTCGGCAAGATCACGCCGAAGGGCGAGAGCCCGATGACGCCGGAGGAGAAGCTCCTTCGCGCCATCTTCGGTGAGAAGGCCTCGGACGTGCGCGATACGTCCCTGCGGGTGCCCCCGGGCGTCACCGGCACCATCGTCGAGGTGCGGGTGTTCAACCGGCACGGTGTCGACAAGGACGAGCGCGCCCAGGCGATCGAGCGCGAGGAAATCGAGCGGCTCGCCAAGGACCGCGACGACGAGCAGGCGATCCTCGACCGCAACACCTACGCCCGTCTGGCGGATGTGCTGATCGGTCAGGCGCCGGTGGCCGGGCCGAAGGGCTTCAAGAAGGACACCACGCTCACCCGCGAGCTGATCAACGACTACCCCCGCTCCCAGTGGTGGCAGTTCGCCGTCATCGACGACCGTCTCATGACCGAGATGGAAGCCATGCAGAAGCAGTACGACGAGTCGAAGAAGCGCCTCGAGCAGCGCTTCCTCGACAAGGTCGAGAAGCTGCAGCGCGGCGACGAGCTGCCCCCCGGCGTTATGAAGATGGTCAAGGTCTTCGTGGCGGTGAAGCGCAAGATCCAGCCGGGCGACAAGATGGCCGGGCGCCACGGCAACAAGGGTGTCGTGTCGCGGATCGTGCCGATCGAGGACATGCCGTTCCTGGAGGATGGGACGCATGCCGACATCGTGCTCAATCCGCTGGGCGTGCCCTCGCGCATGAACGTTGGGCAGATCCTGGAGACGCACCTCGGGTGGGCCGCTGCGGGCTTGGGTCGCAAGGTGGCGAAGGCGGTCGATGCCTATCTGAAGAACCAGGACATCGTGCCTCTCCGTGAGGAGATGCAGGCGATCTACTCCCCCTCGGAGCTGGAAGGCCTGTCCGACGAGGACCTCGTGGAGGCCGGCAACAACGTCCGCCGCGGCGTGCCGATGGCCACCCCGGTGTTCAACGGCGCCAAGGAGGCGGATATCGAGCAGATGCTGGAGATGGCCGGGCTGGACCGCTCGGCGCAGTCGACGCTCTACGACGGGCGGACCGGCGAGCCCTTCGACCGCAAGGTCACGATGGGCTACATCTACATGCTGAAGCTCCACCACCTCGTGGACGACAAGATCCACGCCCGGTCGATCGGCCCGTACTCGCTCGTCACCCAGCAGCCGCTGGGCGGCAAGGCGCAGTTCGGCGGTCAGCGCTTCGGCGAGATGGAGGTCTGGGCGCTGGAGGCGTACGGCGCGGCCTACACCCTGCAGGAGATGCTCACCGTCAAGTCGGACGACGTGGCCGGCCGCACCAAGGTCTACGAGGCCATCGTGCGCGGCGACGACACGTTCGAGGCGGGCATCCCCGAGTCGTTCAACGTGCTCGTCAAGGAGATGCGCTCGCTCGGCCTCAACGTCGAGCTGACATCCTCCAAGAAGGCGGCGAACGACCAGCTGGAGCCGCCCGCCGACGCGGCGGAGTGATCGTGTAGCAATAAACCTCCCGTGGCGGCGTCCGCGCCGCCACGGTCGAGCGGGGAGGGGAGGAGCCTCCGGCACGACGGCAGACGGGCCCATCAGGGTGCGGCGCCGGCCCTTTTTTTGAAGACGCTGCGGCCCGGCGCGGGGCCGGCGGTGTCGAGCCGAGGAGCGGATCATGAACCAAGAGGTCATGAACCTTTTTAACCAGCAGCCCCAGCCGGTTAGCTTCGACCAGATCAAGATCTCGATCTCGTCGCCGGAGAAGATCCTTTCCTGGTCCTACGGAGAGATCAAGAAGCCCGAGACCATCAACTACCGGACCTTCAAGCCCGAGCGCGACGGCCTGTTCTGTGCGCGCATTTTCGGGCCGATCAAGGACTACGAGTGCTTGTGCGGCAAGTACAAGCGCATGAAGTACAAGGGCGTCATCTGTGAGAAGTGCGGCGTCGAGGTGACGCTGGCCCGCGTCCGGCGCGACCGCATGGGCCATATCGAACTGGCCGCCCCCGTCGCGCATATCTGGTTCCTGAAGTCCCTCCCGAGCCGCATCGGCCTGCTGCTCGACATGGCCCTCAAGGACCTCGAGCGGATCCTGTACTTCGAGTCGTACTGCGTCATCGAGCCGGGCCTCACCCCCCTCAAGGAACGTCAGCTCCTGACGGAGGAGGAGTACCTGCGCGCCCAGGAGGAATACGGCGAGGATTCGTTCACGGCGATGATCGGCGCCGAGGCCATCCGCCGGATCCTTCAGGAACTCGACCTCGACAGAATCGCCAACGACCTCCGCGAGGAGATCGCAGTCACCACCTCTGAGCTGAAGCCGAAGAAGCTCTTGAAGCGCCTCAAGATCATCGAGGCGTTCCAGCAGTCCGGCAACCGCCCCGAGTGGATGATCCTGACGGTGATCCCCGTCATCCCGCCGGACCTGCGCCCGCTGGTCCCGCTGGACGGCGGCCGTTTCGCCACGTCCGACCTGAACGACCTGTACCGCCGCGTCATCAACCGTAACAACCGCCTGAAGCGGCTGATCGAGCTGCGCGCCCCCGACATCATCATCCGCAACGAGAAGCGGATGCTGCAGGAGGCTGTCGACGCCCTGTTCGACAACGGCCGCCGTGGCCGGGTCATTACGGGTGCCAACAAGCGTCCGCTGAAGTCGCTCGCCGACATGCTTAAGGGTAAGCAGGGCCGGTTCCGCCAGAACCTGCTCGGCAAGCGCGTGGACTACTCGGGCCGTTCGGTTATCGTGGTCGGTCCCGAGCTGAAGCTGCACCAGTGTGGCCTACCGAAGAAGATGGCTCTGGAGCTGTTCAAGCCGTTCATCTACGCGCGCCTCGATGCCAAGGGATTCTCGGCCACGGTCAAGCAGGCCAAGAAGCTCGTGGAGAAGGAGAAGCCGGAGGTTTGGGACATCCTCGACGAGGTGATCCGCGAACACCCGGTGATGCTGAACCGCGCGCCGACGCTCCACCGTCTTGGCATCCAGGCGTTCGAGCCGAAGCTGATCGAGGGCAAGGCCATCCAGCTTCACCCGCTGGTCTGCGCCGCGTTCAACGCCGACTTCGACGGCGATCAGATGGCCGTGCACGTCCCGCTGTCGCTCGAAGCGCAGCTGGAAGCGCGCGTGCTGATGATGTCGACCAACAACATCCTGCACCCGGCCAACGGCCAGCCGATCATCGTGCCCTCGCAGGACATTGTGCTCGGCCTCTACTACCTGTCGATCGTCGGCGAGGGGCTGCCCGGTGCCTTCGACGGCACCAACAAGCTGAACCCAATGCAGGGTGTCTACGGCAACATCGGCGAGCTCGAGCACGCCCTGGCCGCGGGCGTCGTGAAGCTGCACTCGAAGATCAAGTGGCGCTGGAAGGGCATCGGCCCGGACGGGGAGCCCCTGACCAAGACCTACGACACCACGCCCGGCCGGGTGATCCTGTCCGGCGCACTGCCCAAGCACCGCAAGGTGCCCTTCGACGTCGTCAACAAGCTGATGACCAAGAAGGAGATCTCGGCGATGATCGACACCGTCTACCGCCACTGCGGTCAGAAGGAGTCGGTGATCTTCTGTGACCGGATCATGGGGCTGGGCTTCACCCACGCCTTCAAGGCCGGCATCTCCTTCGGCAAGGACGACATGGTCGTGCCGGAGAACAAGTGGGAGATCGTCGAGGGTACCCGCACGCTCGTGAAGGATTACGAGCAGCAGTACAACGACGGCCTGATCACCCAGGGTGAGAAGTACAACAAGGTCGTCGATGCCTGGGCCAAGTGCTCGGACAAGCTGGCCCAGGAGATGATGGGCCGGATCTCGTCCGTGCAGAAGGACGACACCGGCGCCGACAAGCAGGTCAACTCGATCTACATGATGAGCCACTCGGGCGCCCGTGGGTCGCCCGCGCAGATGAAGCAGCTCGCTGCCATGCGTGGCCTCATGGCCAAGCCGTCGGGTGAGATCATCGAGACGCCGATCATCTCGAACTTCAAGGAAGGTCTGGACGTGCTGGAGTACTTCAACTCCACGCACGGCGCCCGTAAGGGCCTCGCCGACACCGCCCTGAAGACCGCCAACTCCGGCTACCTGACCCGTCGTCTCGTGGACGTGGCGCAGGACGCGGTGATCCGCGAGGTGGATTGCGGCACCACCAACGGCATCAAGATGCGCGCCATCGTCGATGCCGGCCAGGTGGTGGCGACGCTCGCCACCCGCATCCTCGGCCGCGCCACGGCGGAGGATCTCGTCGCGCAGGACGGCACGGTCATCGTGAAGACCGGCGAGACCATCGAGGAGAAGCACCTGCCGGCAATCACCGCTGCCGGTATCCAGGAGGTGAAGATCCGCTCCGTGCTGGTCTGCGCCACCCGGAGCGGCGTCTGCGCCACCTGCTACGGGCGCGACCTCGCCCGGGGCACGCCCGTCAACATGGGCGAGGCCGTCGGCGTCATCGCGGCGCAGTCCATCGGCGAGCCGGGCACCCAGCTCACCATGCGTACCTTCCACATCGGTGGTGCCGCCCAGATCGCCGACTCGTCCTTCATCGAGTCGAGCTTCGAGGGCACGATCAAGATCCGCAACCGGGCTCTGGCGAAGAACTCGGACGGGGATCTGGTCGCGACGGGCCGTAACGTGGCGGTGGTCATCGTAGGGTCGGACGGCGTGGAGCGGGCGGTCCACCGCCTGCAATACGGCGCCCGGGTCCGCGTGGACGAAGGCGACAAGATCAAGCGCGGCCAGCGCATCGCCGAGTGGGACCCCTACACCCGTCCGATCCTCACCGAGGTCGACGGCGTGGTGGCCTACGAGGACCTTTACGACGGCCAGTCGATCACCGAGACGACCGACGAGTCGACGGGTATCGCTAAGCGCGTCGTGATCGATTGGCGCGGGTCCGCCCGGACCTCCGACCTGAAGCCGTCGATGGTCATCGTCGACAAGGACGGGAAGGCCGTGAAGCTGCCCCGCGGCGCGGATGCCCGCTACGCCCTGCCGGTCGATGCCATCATCGGCTTCGATCCGGGTTCGAAGGTGAAGGCCGGCGACATCCTCGCCCGCGTCTCCACCGAGTCGGCCAAGACCCGCGACATCACCGGCGGTCTGCCGCGGGTGGCGGAGCTGTTCGAGGCGCGGCGCCCGAAGGACGCGGCGATCATCGCCGAGAAGTCGGGCACCATCGCCTTCGGGCGCGACTACAAGAACAAGCGTCGCCTGACGCTGACGCCGCATGACGGGTCGGAGGCGGTCGAGTACCTCATCCCCAAGGGCAAGCACATCCACTTGCAGGACGGGGACGTGGTCGAGATCGGCGACTACATCGTCGACGGCAATCCGGCGCCGCACGACATCCTGGCGATCAAGGGCGTGGAGGAGCTTGCGGCTTACCTCGTCAACGAGATCCAGGAGGTCTACCGGCTCCAGGGCGTGTCGATCAACGACAAGCACATCGAGGTGATCGTCCGGCAGATGCTGCAGAAGGTCGAAGTGACCGATGGCGGCGATTCCGACATCCTCTCGGGTGACCAGATCGACCGGACCGAACTCGCCGAGTTCAACGAGAAGCTCCTTGCCGAGGGCAAGAAGCCGATCCAGGGCGTGCCGGTTCTGCTCGGCATCACCAAGGCGTCGCTCCAGACGAAGTCGTTCATCTCGGCGGCCTCGTTCCAGGAGACCACGAGGGTGCTCACCGAAGCCGCGGTCAACGGCAAGGTGGATACCCTGGAGGGTCTGAAGGAGAACGTGATCGTCGGCTCGCTCATCCCGGCCGGCACCGGCTCGCTCGTCGCCGACATCCGCTCGGTGGCCCGCCGCCGCGACACGATGATCCTGCAGCAGCGCCAGACCGAGAGCGGCATCGAGCCGGTCGAAGAGCTTCCGCCTGCCGCGGAGTAAGATCCACGACCTGTGAGGACCAAGGGGGCGGCCGGAAGGCCGCCCCTTTTTTGTGGGCATTCCCCGGTTCGGCCTTTGCCGCTTCGTGGCACCAGGTCGGTTTCGGTTTGATTGGGATCGCGCGCTTCACCGTCTTTGCGAGCGAGCACGAAGCAATCCAGGGCAGCGGGACCTGACCGGATGAGGTGGATGCCTGGATTGCTTCGCTTCGCTCGCAAAGGCGGGAGATGCGGCATGATCGGAGTTGCCCGGGAAATGCTCTGACGGAGACCGGAAAGGGTCGAAGCCCCCCTACTTCCCGCTCCGATTGCGCCTCAGCGCGCTCTGTTAACCACCGGTCAACCAACCCATTCGATAAATTTGCCCAGGGCCCCTTGCCGCCGTCTTCGGCGGACAGCGTGGCGGATGCGGCACATCGGAACGGGTCGGCAAGTCGTGGCGACGAGACGAGTGCGACAGGAAACGAACCTGCGGTGGCTGTCGGCGGTGTTCGCGCCGTGGATGGCCGGCCTTGGGCTGCTGGTCTCCTTCACGGCGAGCGCCGGTACGGAGAGCACGGTCGGCTCGGGCGTCCTCGGGGCTGCGGATGTCCGCCGCGCCGTGCCATCCCTGCCGGCCGGCACGGCGCTGATCGGCGCGGCCATCCGCCGGATCGGCGAGGATCCGATGCGACCCGAGCCCGTGGCCTTCTCCCGGGAATCCGGGTTGGCCATGTTGTTCGGCGACGTCACGGGGGGCGTCAGCGGCATGATGACGGCGGGGTCCGCCGTGTGGGATGCCGAGGCGGAGCCGGTCTCCGCCTTCGTGCCGGTCCCGGATCTCGGCCTGACGACGGGCGCGGGCAGCGCGGCCTCCACCGGCGCAGCCAGCGCCGACCTCACCGACGACGAGGACGGAGGGCGCGTCGACGGTTCGACCCCCGCGGTGCCGAAGGCCGTCGCCCTGTCATCGACCACACCGGCCCCGGCCGACGCCATTCCCGTTGAGATCACCGCCGCGAGCCTTATGATGCCGGACTACGCCCTGCGCAGCGGCACCGAGGCCGAGCCCGCCCCGTCCGACGAGGCCCGCAGCCGCTACGCCGACCTGATCGACCCCGAGGCCCAGGACAAGGAACAGCGCTGCCTCTCCGAGGCCGTGTATTTCGAGGCCCGCAGCGAGTCGGAGACCGGGCAGGCAGCGGTGGCCCAGGTCGTGCTCAACCGGGTGAAGAGCGGGCTCTATCCGCAGAGCATCTGCGGCGTCGTCTACCAGAACCGGCACCATTACATGGGCTGCCAGTTCTCCTTCGCCTGCGAGGGCCGCTCCCTGCGCATCTCCGATGCCGGGGCCTGGGCCAACGCGACCCGCGTCGCCCGCTCCGTGCTCGAGGGACGGACCTACGTTGCAGAGGTCGGTGGCGCGACCCACTACCACGCCGATTACGTGCGTCCGGGCTGGTCGCGCCGGATGCGCAAGCTCGACGTGATCGGCCGCCACATCTTCTACGGGTTGAAGCCGGGCCAGACCTGAGCAGGCCGATTTCCGACACCTCTTTTCAGTCCTCAAGCCCCCGCCCGGCACGCCCGGCGGGGGTTTTCTTGTTTGGATCGTCGCCTCGGCCACCCAAAGCTCAATTGGTTCCGCTCCTTCGGGAATAACAGTTAACAGGCGAATCGCGGGCCTCTACGCAGTCCGTCCCATAGATTAATTTTACTGTGATCCAGCTTATCGGTTGCTGCGAAGCTCGGATTACCGCTTCTTTGCGCGAGGATCGGGCGCGGATGGACTCCCGCCCGGATGTCAACTCGTGTTGTGAAGGTGGGAACGATGGCCGCGTCGGTCACCAGGACGTTCATGATTGCCGCTGCGTTGGGCGGCATGGCCTTCGCCGGGCCCGCCATGGCCGGCGGCTGCTACGGCGGCGAATGCTACCGCTACGCGGTGACCCCGCCGGTCTACGCCACCGAGCAGCAGAACGTGCTGGTCCGGCCGCCGCGCACGATCTACCGCACCGTTCCGCCGGTCTACGACACCGTCGAGGAGCGGGTGCTCGTCGCTCCCGGTGGACGGTTCTGGCAGGAGAGCCGTGGCCCCGGCGGCGAGCTGATCGGCTGCTGGGTCTCCACGCCGCCGCGTTTCGCCCTCCGCCGCAGGACGGTGCTGGTGCGCCCCGCCGAGACGGTGCCGGAGACCTTCCCGCCGGAATACGCCACGGTGAGCCGCCGGGTGCTGGTGGCCCCCGCGAGGGCGGGCTGGGTGCCGGTGGGCGGCTACGGCGGCCCTCTGGTCGGCTCGCTGCCGGATGCGCTGGGCATCACCGGCGCCAGCTCCGCCGATATCGGCGTGGGCCTCGGCTTCTCGCGCGGCAGCATCTACGACGGTTACTGAGAAACGGGCCGCCCGGATCGGGGATCCGGGCGGCTTGAATCCTGAGCCCCGCGGCGTACCTCCCCGGCAAGATCGGGAGGAACGGACGATGGGCACCTTCAAGGCGTGGGTGATTGAGAAGACCGAGGGCGGGCAGAGCCTCGCCTTCCGCGACTTCGACGAGGCCGACCTGATGGACGGCGACGTCACCGTCCGCGTCACCCACTCCACCCTGAACTACAAGGACGGTCTGGCCCTTACGGGCCGCTCGCCGGTCGTGCGCCGCTTCCCGATGATCCCGGGCATCGATTTCGCGGGCGTGGTCGAGACCTCTGGGCATGATGAGTACAAGCCGGGTGATCCCGTCGTATTGACGGGCTGGGGCGTGGGCGAGACGCATCTCGGCGCCTACGGTCAGAAGGCCCGGGTAAGGGGGGACTGGCTGGTGCCCCTGCCCGACGGGCTGACACCCGAACAGGCCATGGCGGTCGGCACGGCGGGCTACACCGCGATGTTGTGCCTGATGGCCCTCGACGCCCACGGGGTGAAGCCCTCGGACGGCCCCGCCCTCGTGACCGGTGCTTCGGGCGGCGTCGGGTCGGTCGCCGTGGCGCTCCTCGCGCGGGCAGGCTGGCATGTCATCGCCTCCACCGGGCGGACAGGAGAGGGCGATTATCTCAAGAGCCTCGGCGCTGCCGAGATCCTCGACAGGGCCGAGTTGGAGAAGCCCGGCCGTCCCCTCGGGAAGGAGCGCTGGGCGGCCGCCGTGGATGCCGTCGGCTCCCAGACGCTGGCCAACGTGCTGTCCATGACCAAGGCGGACGGGGCCGTCGCGGCCTGCGGTCTCGCCCAGGGCATGGACCTGCCGACCTCCGTCGCGCCCTTCATCCTCCGCGGCGTGTCGTTGCTGGGCATCAACAGCGTCACCACGCCCCGCGACAAGCGCCGGGCGGCCTGGGGCCGGATAGCCCGGGAACTCGACCTCGGCAAGCTGGCGGCGATGACCCGGACGGTGGAGCTGGAGGAGGTCGGGACGATGGGCGATGAGATCCTGTCCGGCCATGTCCGGGGGCGGACGGTGGTGCGGGTTGCCTGACGCCCGACGGACCCGCGCAACCGTAGCCCGGGCTTGCGTGTTGATGCTTCCATGAGCGTCGCATTCGTCAAAGAGCCCGAAGGTGGGGAAGCGTTCGAGAACCTCCCCGACCGGCCGATCTCCCCCCACACGAACTTCGTCACGCCGGAGGGCCTCCGGCAGATCGAAGCCGAGGTCGCCCGTCTAGAGAAGGAGGTCGGCTCCCTCGACCGCACCGATAAGGCCGAGGATTCCCGGATCGGGCGGGATCTGCGCTACTGGGTGGCGCGGAAGAACACCGCGCAACTCGTGGAGCCGATGGCGGGCGACACAGTGCATTTCGGCGCGACGGTCACGGTGGTCCGCGAGGACGATTCCGGCAAGGAAACCAAACAGACCTTCCGGATCGTAGGCGAGGACGAGGCCGACCCGCACAAGGGGTCGATTTCCTACGTCGCGCCCCTGGCCCGGGCGATCACCGGCAAGGTCGTCGGCGACGTGGTCGAGGTGAACGGCCACGAGGTCGAGATCGTCGAGATCAAGGCATAACAGGCTACTGTAGAGGTCCTGCGAAGTTGGGGAGGTTTCTCCCCGTCGATGACACCCTCATCGTCCTTCCGTTAGCTCAATCTACCTTCGAAGGCCGGACGGAGGGGCACGATCGCCCCCGCGACATGGTCCATGAAGGCGCGGATGCGGGCGGAGCGGCGCAGATCCTGGTGGGTCAGCACCCAGAGGTCGGCGCGGAGCTCCGGCTCGAGCTGACCGAGCCGCCGGAGGGTCGGGTCGGCATCCCCCTCGAAACAGGGCAGCGGCGCGATCCCGATACCCGAGGCGACGGCCTCACGCAGAGACGTCACCGCGTTGAGGCGAAGCACGATCCGCTCCGGCTGGGCGCGACCCTTCATGAAACGGTGGAACAGCCCCCCTGCCACGCCCTCCCGGAGGCCGATCCAGGCCTCGTCGGCGAGGGGACCATAGATCCGGTCGGCGCGACCGTAGACGGCCCAGGCGACGGCGGTGAGCCGGCGGCCGACGAGGGTCTCATCGGGGCCCCGGCTGGCCCGGATCGCGACGTCGGCATCCCGCCGGGAGAGGTTGAGGGTCTCGTCGGCGAGGATCAGGTCGAGGCGCACCGCCGGATACTTTTGTGAGAAGCTCGCCAGGATCGGCATGAGAAGCGTGCCGGCGAGGCCGGCCGGGGCCGTGACACGCAGGTCGCCGGCCACCTCCTCCGAGCCGCCGGCGACGGCGCGGGAGAAGGCCGCCACGTCGGTCTCGATGCGGCTTGCGGCCTCGATCATCGCCCGCCCCGCCGGGGTGGGGACGTAGCCAGCGCGGCCCCGCTCGAACAGCCGTGCGTCGAGGGCCTTTTCGATGGCGCCGAGGCGCCGGAATGCCGTGGAGTGGTCGATCCCGAGGAGTTCGGCGGCGCCCGTCAGGCCCCGGCGATCACCCACAGCCTTCACGAAGCGAAAGTCGTCCCAGCCGGGTTGCATGTCGCGTCCTTGCAAATCCGCAAGGACATTCTTGCGTCTTTTGGGCTTCCTGCAAGCGTCGGGAGGGGTGATCTGTGCCTGGTGGCGCCGCGCAGGCGCGTCGAACAAGGAGAGTCCGCCGTGGCCAAGATCCTCGTGCTCTATTACTCGACCTACGGCCATGTGGAGCAGATGGCCTACGCCGTCGCCGAGGGAGCCCGGGGGTCCGGAGCCGAGGTGGTGGTCAAGCGCGTGCCGGAACTGGTGCCGGAGGACGTCGCCCGGCAGAACCATTTCAAGCTCGACCAGCAGGCGCCTGTCGCCACCGTCGAGGAGCTGCCCCAGTACGATGGCATCATCTTCGGCACGCCCACCCGCTACGGCAACATGGCCTCGCAGATGAAGCAGTTCATCGACCAGACCGGCGGCCTGTGGATGAAGGGTGCGCTGGTCGGCAAGGTCGGCTCGGTCTTCACCTCCACGGCGTCCCAGCATGGCGGGCAGGAGACGACGCTCACCAGCTTCCACACGGTGCTTTTCCACCACGGCATGGTCGTCGTGGGCCTGCCCTACGCGTTCCAGGGCCAGGGCGGCGTCGAGGCGGTGAAGGGTGGAACCCCCTACGGCGCCAGCACCATCGCCGACAGCGACGGCTCCCGCCAGCCGAGCCAGATCGAGTTGGATGGCGCCCGCTTCCAGGGCCGCCACGTGGCGACCATCGCGGGCAAGCTGGCCTGACCGGCACGCTCATACACCGCCCATCGACGCGGGCAGATCGCAGCGATCCCGGGACGTCATGCAGGGGCAGGGAAACGCCGCTGCCCCGGGGTCGCCCCGCGATGGTCGCGATGACGGACGGTGTGGCGGAACATCGCGGACAAGAAAAAAGGCTCGGATTTCTCCGAGCCTCGAAAGGTTGAAGGCCGTATGGGGGCTGAGTGGCCTTCCTAAGCCGATAAACGGGATGTCACCCCGGTTGTTCCATGGACGCCGGCAAAAAATTCAGCGGGGGGCCGCGGCCCGGACGAGGCGGTCGCGGATCGCTTCACCGAGACCATCGGGCGGGATGGGTGCCACGGCGATGGTCGGTGCTCCCGACGCATCGAGTTCGCGCAACGCACCGAACAGCCGGGCCGCCGCTTCGGCGGGATTGCCGGCGGGGCTGAGGTTCAGGCGGGCGCGGGCGGTCTCTTGGCCCTCGGGCAGGAAAGAGCCGAACAGCAGCAGCGCCTCGCCGGGCGCCACGCGGGTCACGTCCAGGCGCACCCGGGCATTCGGCGCGTAGTGGGAGGCGAGGAGCCCGGGCCCGACGGGGGCCTCGGCGTCGGTGGTTTCTGGGCCTGCAGGGTCGTAGCCGAGGATAGCGCGCAGGCGGTCCCGGGTGATGCCACCCGGTCGCAGGAGCCGCGCCGGCCCGGCGAGGCAGGCGATGACGGTCGATTCCAAGCCCACCTGGGTATCGCCCCCATCGAGCACCGCGGCGATACGGCCGTCGAGGTCCGCCAGAACGTGGGCGGCACGGGTCGGACTCACCCGGCCGGACCGGTTGGCCGACGGCCCCGCGAGGGGGCGGCCGAAGGCGGCCAGCAGGGCGCGGGTGGCGTCGTCGTCCGGAACCCGCAGGGCCACGCTCGGGAGGCCCGCGCGGGCAAGGTCGCACACGCGGGTCTCCGCCGAGGCGGGCACGACCAAGGTGAGGGGGCCTGGCCAGAAGGCGTCCGCGAGGCGGCTCGCCTCGTCCCCGAACACCCCCTGGATCCGCGCCGCCGCCGCATCGTGGACGTGGGCAATGAGGGGATTGAAGCTCGGGCGTGCCTTGGCGGCGTAGATCCCGGCCACGGCCGCCGGGTCGGTGGCGTCGCCGCCAAGCCCGTAGACCGTCTCCGTCGGGAAGGCGACGAGGCCGCCGGCGCGCAGGATCGCCGCCGCCTCGGCGATGCCGGCGTCGTCCGGCCTCAGCAGCTTGGTCCCGGCCGGGACCGTTGACCCCGGATCACTCATGCGGGATGCCATCTCCGGCGGCGTCGCGCCGCCTCGCGGGTTCGGATGACCTTCGCCCTAGCGCCGGCCGCGGGGCGGGGTCAAACTCGCCGTACGATGCCGGGAGGACCTTGGATGAGCTACCGCGCCCCCGTTGCCGAGATACTGTTCACCCTGCGCCACGTGGCGGGGCTTGGGGGCGTCGATCCCGAGGACGCGCAGGCGATCCTCACCGAGGCCGGGCGTCTCGCCGCCGACGTGCTGGCGCCCCTCAACAGGGTCGGCGACCGGCATGGGACGCCCTTCGCCGCAGGGCGGGTCACAACCCCGCCGGGCTGGCGGGACGCCTATGCCACCTTCACCGCGGGGGGCTGGAACGGCCTTTCGGCGGACCCCGACTACGGTGGACAAGGTCTGCCGAAGGCCTTGGATGCGGCCTGCGCCGAGATGTGGAACGGCGCAAACCTCGCCTTCGGCCTTTGCCCCCTTCTGACGCAGGGCGGCATCGAGGCACTGGCGACCCACGGCTCGGAGGAGCTGAAGGCGCGGTACCTAGACAAGCTCGTGTCGGGGGAATGGCCCGCGACCATGAACCTGACCGAGTCCCAGGCCGGCTCGGACCTCGCCCTCCTCAGGACCCGGGCGGAGCCGGTGGGTGACGGCACATATCGGATCACCGGCGCGAAGATCTACATCACCTACGGCGAGCACGACCTTTCGGAGAACATCGTCCACCTCGTCCTCGCCCGGCTGAAGAATGCGCCCGCCGGCACGCGGGGCATCTCCCTTTTCCTCGTGCCGAAGATCCTGCAGGACGGGTCGGCGAACGATCTCCGGTGCTCCGGGATCGAGCACAAGCTCGGCATCAATGCGTCGCCCACCTGCTCCATGGCCTTCGGCGACGACGGCGGCGCCACCGGCTGGCTGATCGGCCAGGAGAACAAGGGGCTGGCCTGTATGTTCACGATGATGAACGCGGCCCGGCTCATGGTCGGGGTGCAGGGCGTGGGCGTGGCCGAAGCCGCGACGCAGAAGGCGTCGGCCTACGCCGCCGAGCGCCGCCAGGGGAAGGCGATCGGTGCCGCTGAGGCGACGAGCCCGATCATCGCCCACCCCGATGTCCAGCGCATGCTGCTGACGATGAAGGCCTACACGGCGGCGGCGCGGGGCATCTGCTATCTCACCGCCGCGGCCCTCGACGCCGCCCACGGGCCGGAGGGACGGGCGGCCCATGACCGGGCCTCGCTGCTGACGCCGGTCGCGAAGGCCTTCTCCACCGATCTCGCCAACGAGGTGACCTCGCTGGGCGTGCAGGTGCATGGCGGAATGGGCTTCGTCGAGGAGACCGGCGCGGCGCAGTTCATGCGCGATGCGCGCATCCTCGGCATCTACGAGGGCACCAACGGCATCCAGGCCATCGACCTGACCGGGCGCAAGCTCCCCCTGAACGGCGGAGCCACGGTGCGGGCGCAGATCGCCTGGATGCGCCGGGCCGCCGAGGGCCTACTGAAGAGCCCCGAACCGGCCTTCGGGCACATGGCGGCCCGCCTGCGCGGGGGAGTCGAATCCCTCGACCGGGCGACGAGCCATCAGCTGGCCGCCCTGGCCTCGAACCGGCCGGAGGCGGCGCTCGCGGGGGCGGCGCCGTACCTGCGGCTGTTCGGGCTGACGCTGGGTGGGGCCTGCCTCGCCCGGACGGCCCTCGCCGCGGCGGCGGCGCGGAAGGCGGGGGAGACGGATCCCGCCCATGCCGGCCGGATCGCCCTGGCTCGCTTCTATGCGGAGAACCTGCTTCCGGCCTCGGGCGGCCTGGAGGAGGCCGTGCTCGCGGGCGGCAGCTTCACCGAGGAGGCCGCCCTGGCGCTGGCGGTATGAACGACCGGTTGGCCACCGCAGGGCCGGAAGAGATGTCGGGAACGGAAGCGGCGAGGGCACACACGATGACCGATCACGTCACAATCAGCGACGGCAGGAACGGCGTGCGCCTCGTCGTCATCGACCGGCCGCAGAAGAAGAACGCCCTGACCGGTGCCATGTACGATGCCATGCGCGTCGCCCTGGAGGAGGCCGACGCCTCGGCGGCGATCCGCGCCGTGGTCTTTGCGGGCCAGCCGGGCATGTTCAGCGCCGGCAACGACCTGTCCGACTTCCTCGCCCAGCCCGAGCGGGGCTTCAGCGACAAGCCGGCCCTGCGTTTCATCCGTCAGCTCGCCCGGACCGAGACCCCCCTGGTCGCGGCGGTGGACGGCGTCGCCGTGGGGATCGGCGCGACCCTGACGCTCCATTGCGACCTCGTCTACGCAAGCCCGGTGGCCCGGCTGCGCATGCCGTTCGTGGAGCTCGGCCTCGTGCCGGAGGCCGCGTCGAGTTACCTGCTGCCCCTCCGGGTCGGCCGGCTGAAGGCGACGGAGCTGCTGCTCCTGTCCGAGACCCTGGATGCCGACGCCGCCCACGCCCTGGGCCTCGTGAACGCCGTGATGCCGGCCGACATGCTGCTGGACCATGCCCTGGCCCAAGCGGCCCGGCTGGCGGCCCTTCCGCAGGGAGCGCTCGCCGCCTCGCGGAGGCTCATCCGCGGCGACCGGGACCGGGTCGAGGCGGCCCTCGAGGCCGAGGCGAAGGCCTTCGACGCGCAACTGCAATCGCCGGAATCGCGGGAACGGCTCCAGGCCTTCCTCTCGCGAGCGAAGCCGGCCTCCGCGCTGTGACGGCGCCCGATCTCAGCCAGAAGATCTGCCTCGTGGCGGGAGCCTCCAGGGGTGTCGGGCGCGGCCTTGCTCAGGCGCTGGGGGAGGGCGGGGCGACGGTGGTCGTCACCGCCCGGTCGAGCGAGACCGGGCCGCGGACCGAGATGCGCGGGGAGGCCATTGAGGACACCGCCCGCATGGTGGATCTCGCCGGGGGGAGGGGCCACCACTACCTCTGCGACCACCGCTCGGAGCGGGCGACGGACGAGATGGTCCACTGGGTCCTGCGGCGCTTCGGACGGATCGACGTCACCGCCTGCGCCGTCTGGGGCGGGAACGAAGGGTTCGACGGGGAGCGATTCGCCGACGGCACGCCCTGGGGCACCCCGTTCTGGCGCCGCTCTGCCGAGCCCTATCTCGCCCTCATGCAGGCGGGACCCTTACCTGCCCTGCTCCTGGCCCGGGCGGTGGCGCCAGCCATGGTCGCTGCCCGGTCGGGTCTCCTCGCCCTGGTCTCCTTCGGAACGGACGACGCCTATCTCGGCGACGTCTATTACGATGCGGCCAAGGCGGCCACGAACCGCCTTGCCTTCGCCCTCGGGCAGGAACTCGGACCCCACGGGGTCACGGCCCTCGGCCTCTCCCCGGGGGCGGTCGCCACCGAGCGGGCCCGGGAGATCGGCCGCGACGGGCCGGGCAGCGAGACCCCCCTCTATGCCGGCCGCGCCCTCGCGGCGCTGGCAGCCGACCCCGACGTGGCAGCCCGGGCGGGGCAGGTCCTCCATGTGGGCGACCTTGCGAGCCGGTACGGTTTCACCGACGTGGATGGGGGGCGTCCCGGCCGCCTTCACGTCGAGGCTTGACGCCCTCCGCGCAAAACGGCCTCAATTCCGGCCTAGGTGGTCTAAAGTCAGGGGCGGCATGGTGTCCGGGGAATTGTCTTCCCCGGTGGCCCCACCGGTGAGGCACAGATGAACCGCAAGTCGGACGTGAACACGGCTCCGCGGGTATTGCTCGTGTTTCCGAAGTTCTACGAAAACTCGATGTGGAACTTCAAGGAGGCGATGGAGATCCAGGGGGCCAAGGCCGCCGCTCCGCCGCTGGGCCTTATCACCCTCGCCGCCATGCTGCCCGAGACGTGGCAGATCGGCCTCCTGAACGCCAATTGCGAACCCCTCACCGACGAGGCGATCCGCGGCGTCGACCTTGTGATGACCGGCGGCATGCTCCCCCAGGAGCCGGATTGCCTCGAGATCATCGAGCGTTGCCGCACCCTGGGCACGCCGGTCTGCGTCGGCGGCCCGGCGCCGACCTCGACACCGGAGGTGTACGACCGGGCGGACTTCGTCGTCGCGGGCGAGGCGGAGGGAATCCTTCCCGAATTCGTCGCCGCCTGGGAGCGGGGCGAGCGGACGGGTCGTTTCACCGCCGTCAAGTTCAAGGCGGACGTCACGAAGAGCCCGATTCCCCGGTTCGACCTGCTGACCTTCAGCCACTACCTTTATATCGGCGTGCAGTTCTCCCGCGGTTGTCCGTTCACTTGCGAGTTCTGCGACATCATCGAGCTGTACGGCCGGGCCCCGCGGACCAAGACCACGCCGCAGATGCTCGCCGAACTCGACCGCCTGTTCACCCTGGGCTACCGGGGCCACGTCGATTTCGTGGACGACAACCTCATCGGCAACAAGAAGGCGATCAAGCTCTTCCTGCCCCACCTGATCGCGTGGCAGGAGGAGCGCGGATACCCGTTCAAGTTCTCCACCGAGGCGTCCTTGAACCTCGCGGACGACGACGAACTCCTGGACCTGATGCGGCGGGCGAACTTCTTCGCCTTGTTCACGGGGATCGAGACGCCCGACGAGGCGACGCTGATCCAGACGCAGAAGAAGCAGAACACCCGCCGCTCGATCGCCGAGAGCGTGCACAAGCTCTACGCCGCGGGGATGTTCGTCACCGCGGGCTTCATCGTCGGCTTCGACAGCGAGACCGACAGCATCACCAAGGCCATGTCCACCTGCATCGCCGATACGGGCATTCCGATCGCCATGGTCGGCCTGCTGTTCGCGTTGCCGAACACGCAGCTCTCCCGCCGCCTGCGCCGGGAAGGACGCCTTTACGAGAATTACGCCGTCACCACGTCCGACCAGGGTGACCAGTGCACCCAGGGCCTGAACTTCGTGACCCTCCGCCCCCAGCGCGACGTGCTCTCCGACTACCGGGGCGTGCTGGAAGACATCTACGATCCCAAGGCCTTCTTCGACCGGGTGCGCGAACTCGGGCGCCTGCTCGACCGGCCGAGCTTCGCGGCACAGAAACTCCGCTGGGGCGCCGTCGCCAAGGACCTCGTGGCTCTGACGCGGATCATGTGGCGGGTCAGCGTGCGCCGGCCGGAACTCGCCAAGCACGCCTGGAGCGTCTTCTTCGACACCGCCCGGCGCAACCCGGCGGCCCTGGAGGCTGTGGTCACGAACATCGTGATCTACCTCCACGTCTACCCGTTCTCCCGCTACGTCATGCGCGAGATCGATTCCCGGATCGCGGAGATCGACGCCGGCCGATGGACGCAGCCGCCTGTGCTGCCCCCCGGGGAGGAAGCCGCCACCGGCCGGGTCGGGAAGGCGGCCGTGGAGCGTCTCGCCGCCGTCGCCTGACCGTCCTAGACTGGGGTTGTGCGATCAGAAAGTCGTGACCGGGGCCTGTCGCGCAGGCCCCGGTCTGCGCTCGCCCGTTGCACCGTGCCGTGACAAATTGTCAGCCCGCAGCTAAGCTTCGACGAACTCGCGCTGACGAGGGCGAGCCGGGAAGCAGTCAGGAGGTCTGAGAGTTCATCGATGGCAGGCCAGAAGACGGACCAGCGCGACGTGTATATCGGTCAGCGCATCGCCGAGCAGCGGCGGAAGGCCTCCCTGACCCAACGCCGGGTGGCGCAGAGCTTCGGCATGTCCGCAGCGCAGCTTCAGAAATACGAAAAGGGGACGAACCGCATTAGTGCGGTCCACCTCGACATTTTCTCGCGGATGATCGGCGTGCCGATGGAATACTTCTTCCGTGGTATGCCCCAGTCCGAAGAGGGTATGCCGGACGGTTTCGCCGAGGAGGCGCAGACCCCCCTGGCCGAAGGCGGCCTCGTCGGGTTGGCCGATCTCGTCGGTCGGCACATCAACGAGACCTATCCCGACGAGACACGGCGCAACATCGCCGCCGCCGTCCACATGCTGGAGCGGCGGCTCCGCACCTGAGCGGCGGCAGATCAGGCGCTATGGCAAGAGGCGCCGTCCTGTAAAACGAACGGATCCGGCCAATCGGCTTGACCATCCGCTATGCCGGTGGGACAAGCCGGCCGGCAAGAAGGGCGGGGCCGGACAGGTCGAGCCCCCGGCACCCGAAGGCGGCGAGACGACCGATGGCGCGTTCAAACTACCTCTTCACCAGTGAATCCGTGTCCGAAGGGCATCCCGACAAGGTCAGCGACCGGATCTCCGACACGGTCGTGGATGCCTACATCACCGCGATGCCGGAGGCCCGGCTCGGTGTCGAGACGCTGACCACCACCAACCGCGTCGTCATCGCCGGCGAGGTCCGCGGCCCCGATTCGGTGACCTTCAAGGACCTGGAGGAGCTGACCCGCGAGGCCGTGAAGGACATCGGCTACGAGCAGGACGGCTTCCACTGGAAGAACAACGACGTGCAGATCTACCTGCACGCCCAGTCCGCCGACATCGCCCAGGGCGTGGACGCGGCCGGCAACAAGGATGAAGGGGCTGGCGACCAGGGCATCATGTTCGGCTATGCGTCGGACGAGACGCCCGAGCTGATGCCGGCGCCGATCTTCTACGCCCACAAGATCCTCAAGGACCTCGCCGACGCCCGCAAGGGCAAGGCCGGCGACGCCGCCAAGCTCGGGCCCGATGCCAAGAGCCAGGTGACGGTGCGTTACGAGAATGGCCGCCCCGTCGAGGTGACGCAGATCGTCCTCTCGACGCAGCATCTCGACGAATCCCTCGATTCCGCCGACGTGCGCGCCATCGTGGAGCCCTATATCCTCAAGGCCCTGCCGCAGGGCTGGGTGAACGAGGGCACCGTCTGGCACGTCAACCCGACCGGCAAGTTCGTCATCGGCGGCCCCGATGGCGATTGCGGCCTCACCGGGCGCAAGATCATCGTGGACACCTACGGCGGCGCGGCGCCCCACGGCGGCGGCGCCTTCTCGGGCAAGGACCCGACGAAGGTGGACCGTTCGGCCGCCTACGCCGCCCGCTACCTCGCCAAGAACGTGGTGGCTGCGGGCCTCGCCTCCCGGGCGACGATTCAGCTGTCCTACGCCATCGGCGTGTCCAAGCCCCTGTCGATCTACGTCGACCTGCACGGGACCGGGAAGGTGGACGAGGCGAAGCTCGAATCCGTCCTGATGGACGCCATCGACCTCTCGCCCCGGGGCATCCGGACGGCGCTTGGCCTGAACAAGCCGATCTACGCCCGCACCTCGGCCTACGGCCATTTCGGGCGGGCCCCCGACGCGGATGGCGGCTTCTCCTGGGAGCGCACCGACCTCGCCGACAAGCTGCGTTCGGCCCTCGCCTGACCCTGCCATGACCGGGAGGGCGGAAGTCCCTCCCGACCTGGAGGGCGGATACGGCGAAGCGGAGGAGGCGGATCGCGCCTTCTTCGGCCGGCGCAAGGGCAAGCGCCTGCGGGGAGCCCAGGAAGATCGCCTCGAGAGCCTGCTTCCTACCCTGCGGATCGATCTTCCGCCGGGGGGAGGCCGGATCGAGCCGCGAAGGCTCTTCTCGCAGATGGGGACCGGGCCGGAGGAGATCTGGCTCGAGATCGGTTTCGGGGGCGGGGAGCATCTCGCCGCGCGGGCGGCGGCTCATCCGCAGATCGGCTTCATCGGCGCCGAGGCCTTCGTCAACGGGGTGGTGAAGCTCCTCGCGGAGATCGAGGCCCGGGACTTGCGCAACGTGCGTGTCCGGGATGGGGACGTGGCCCCGCTCCTCGCACGCCTGCCGGATGCCTGCCTCGGGCAGGTCAGCCTTCTCTATCCCGATCCCTGGCCCAAGCGCCGCCAGCGGAAGCGCCGCTTCGTCTCTGACGAATCCCTCGCCCAGATCTCCCGGCTGTTGAAGGATGGCGGCACGTTCCGCTTCGCCAGCGACATCGACGACTATGCCGGATGGACCTTGGCGCGGGTCGCCCGGTCGCCGGACCTGCACTGGACGGCGGCTTCGGCGCGGGATTGGCTCACCCCGTTCCCCGGTTGGCCCGGCACCCGCTACGAGGCGAAGGCCCTGGCCACCGGTCGGCGCCCCACCTACCTGGAATTCGTGCGCCGTCCGCGCTGACTGGTTTTCACAGCACCCTCGTCCTTGCGAGCGGAGCGAAGCAATCCCGGGACACACCACGTCCCACGCGCCGGATCGCGTCCCGCCACCCACAGGAAACGCGCGGAGACGAACGGCCCGGCGGATTTCCCCGTTCGATTTGCCGTGACAACGTCAGTGCGCGAAAAGGCCAGCCTTGCCGCCGCCACGCTTGGGCCCCATCCTTGGGCTGCGGGGTGGCTGGATCTTGTGGCGGTTCGGGACGCTTCATGTCGGCCGGGTCGCGCGTCCAAGGGTTCCTGGCGTGACGGGAAGGACTAAGCACGATCCAAGGGGTAGCGACGTGTGCCGCCTGGCATTCGAAGGCGCTCTCGTGGGGCTCGCCCACCTGTCGGACGATGGGGCGACGGTGCTCGCCGCCAACCCGGCACTCCACGCGCTTCTGGCGCGTCCCTCGGGGAGCCTCGACGGCGCCCCGGCGACCGACCTCGCCCGGGATCCGGCGGCGCTGCACTCCGGCATCCGGGTCTGGGAGCGGGCGGACGGGAACGAGATCGACGTGCGGGTGAGGCGTTCCGGCGAGACTCTCGTCGTCGAAGCGGTGGACCCCGACGAGGCGGCGCATTCCGAGGCGAACCGCGACGCGATGGCCGCCGCCGGCCTCGGCGAGTGGCGCTGGGACAGGGCCAGCGGCTCCGTCACCCTCTCCCACCGGGCGGCGCGCATCCTCGGCCAGCCGCCGGGCCGGTCCGTCACATGGGGGGTCCTCCGGCCCTTCCTCGTGGAACCCGAACGGGTCTCCCGCCTCATCGCCGAAGCCGTCGAGCGCCTTGAGCCCTACCGGTTCGAGACGCATCTCGCCATCGAAGGGCGGGGGATCGTGGTGCAGGTGAGCGGTCAGGCCCTGACCGACGAGGCCGGAACGTTCAGCGGCATGGTCGGTGTGGTGCAGGACATCACCACGCGGATCGAGACTCGCAGCGAGCTGCTCGCCCACGCGCACCGCCTGCGGGCCGCGACGGCGGTGGCCAAGCTCGGCATCTTCGACTGGCACATGCTCGACGACCATGCGGTCTGGGAGAACGACCGCATGTACGAGATCTTCGGGCACGCGCCCGAGGACGGGACCATCGGCAAGACCGACTTCCTGAGCGGCATCCTCCACCCCGACGACCGGCCGGCCGTCCGCAAGGCGATCTCGGCCGCCCTGAGGGAAGACCGCGACCTGCACATCAGCGGCCGCATTCGCCGCAAGTCGGACGGGGCGTGGCGCACCATCGACATGGCCGGCCGGTTCGAGCGCGACGCCCCGGACCGCCTGCCCCGGCGCCTCATCGGCGTGGTCGCCGACGTCACCGACCGCCGCCTCGCGGAGGAGCGGCAGACCCTGCTGATCCGCGAACTGCACCACCGGGTGAAGAACACCCTGGCGACGGTGCAGGCCATCGTCGGCTCCACGGCCCGCACCGCGACCGATATCGACAGCTTCTACGAGGCCTTCGTCGGCCGCATCAAATCCCTGGCCCACACCCATTCGGTTCTCACCGAGGCCACGTGGCAGACGGCGTCCCTCACCGGGCTCCTCGTCAACGAGCTTCGGCCCTATGCCGAGGTGGCGGAGGCGGGGGGCGAGGACGGGCGCGTCGTGCTTGAAGGGCCGCCCATCGATCTGCCCTCCGACATCGCCGTGCCGGTGGGCATGGCGATCCATGAGCTCACCACCAACGCTGCGAAGTATGGGGCGCTTTCGAACCGCACCGGCCGCGTCACCGTCAACTGGGATCTCGAGCCCGGCGGCCCGGCCGGCACCCTGCGCCTCACTTGGCGCGAGAGTGGCGGCCCGACCGTCGAGCCGCCCCGCCGCCAGGGCTTCGGCTCGCGGCTCCTGCACCGGGTGCTGATCACCCAGGTTCAGGCCGAGGTGATCACCGACTATTCGCCCGACGGGTTCTCCCTCACCATGCGGGCGCCCCTGCCGCCGCGGAACGCGAGCCTGAACCCCCTGGCGTGAGCCAGCCGGGGCCGGGCGGACCCTCCTTCGCGCCCGCTGCCTCGGGGGGGGAAACGTCCGACCCTCCACCGGAGAAGCTCGGGTCCGCCCCCGCCCGGACGTGTCGGACCCGGGGGCGCCATTGACTTCGCACCCGCACAGCCGCATATCGGCGGTGCAGCGTCAGCGACCGCATCGCCGGATCGCCTGAGGGGGCTGCGTGACGGACGGGCTTGAGCGCCGCGGTCCGGCCCCCCTCTTCATAACGTGCATGCACCCGGACGGCCCCATCACGCGGGCTTTCCCCACTCGACGGATCGCCCTTACGGCGCCGCCCATCGTGCGGCGCGGCCGATCCTGCTGCGACGGATACCGACTTGACCCAATTCTCCGATTTCGGACTCGCTCCGCCCGTGCTCCGGGCGCTCGAGGAGGCCGGCTACACCACGCCGACGCCGATCCAGGCGCAGGCCATCCGCCCCGCCATGGAAGGCCGCGACCTCTGCGGCATCGCCCAGACCGGCACCGGCAAGACCGCCGCCTTCGCCCTCCCGATCCTCCACCGCCTGAGCCTCGAAGACCGTCGGCCGCCCCGCCGGGGCTGCCGGGTGCTCGTGCTGTCCCCCACCCGTGAGCTCGCCAACCAGATCGCCGACTCGTTCTCCGATTACGGCAAGCACCTGCGCTACACGAACACCGTGGTGTTCGGCGGCGTCACCATCGGCCGCCAGGAGCGGGCGCTGGCGCCGGGCGTCGATATCCTCGTCGCCACGCCGGGGCGGCTGATCGACCTTGTCGACCGACGCTCCCTGACCCTGGAAGGCGTCGAGATCCTCGTGCTCGACGAGGCCGACCAGATGCTCGACCTGGGCTTCATCCACGCCCTGAAGCGCATCGTGCGGATGCTGCCCTCGAAGCGCCAGAGCCTGTTCTTCTCGGCCACCATGCCGAAGAACATCGCCGGGCTCGCGGCCCAGTATCTCGATGATCCGGTTCAGGTCGCGGTGACGCCCGTCGCCACCACGGCCGAGCGCGTCGAGCAGCAGGTGATCTTCGCCCATACCGGCGCGAAGCAGGCACTCCTCGCCCACATCCTGCGCGATCCGGCCATCGACCGGGTGCTCGTCTTCACCCGCACCAAGCACGGCGCCGACCGGGTGGTGCGCGGCCTCGACAAGTCCGGCATCGCCGGCGCCGCCATCCACGGCAACAAGAGCCAGCCCCAGCGCGAGCGCGCCCTCCAGGCGTTCCGCGACGGCGAGTGCCGGGTGCTCGTCGCCACCGACATCGCCGCCCGCGGCATCGACGTCGATGGCGTCAGTCACGTGTTGAACTTCGACCTGCCGAACGTGCCGGAGAGCTACGTCCACCGGATCGGCCGCACGGCCCGCGCCGGCAAGGATGGGCTGGCCATCTCGTTCTGCAACGACGAGGAGCGCGCCTACCTCCGCGACATCGAGCGGCTGACCCGCCAGAAGGTGCCGGTCGTGGGCTTCCCCGAGGGATTTGTGGCCCCGTCCGGCGAGGCGGCGGCCGAGATCGCCCGTGAGGAATCCCGCCGGCCCCCGCGCCAGCAGCAGCCCCGCGGCGCCCGCCCGCAGGAAGGGCGCGGTCGCCCCAGCCAGGGCCGTCCGCAGCAAGGCCGACCGCAGCAATCGGGTCGTCCGCAGCAGGGTCGCCCCGAGGGCGGTCGTGGTACCGGCGGCCAGGGTGCCGGACACGGGCAGGGCCGTCCCGCCCAGGGCGGCCGGCCGGCTCAGGCCCGCGACGGCCAGGGCCGCGATGCCCGTCCGCAGCAGCCCCGTTCCGGCCGGGACAACCGTCCCCGCCAGGGTGACGCGGCGGGCCGCGGCGGCAACGATGGCCGCAGCATCGGCTGGCTCGACCGCGCCCCGCGCTCGTAAACGACCCGTCTTCCGACGGGCCGCATCGACCTTATCTTGAGGCCATCCGGCCGCGATGCGTTCCGCGTCGCGGCCGTTTTTGTGGGAGATGGTGATGCGCTTTGAGATTTACCGGGATGCCGGCGGCGAATGGCGCTGGCGCCTGCGCGCCCGCAACGGCGAAACGATCGCCGACTCGGGTGAGGGCTATGTCCGCCGCGAGGATTGCGAGCACGGCATCGCCCTCGTTCGACAGAGTGCCGAGGCGAAGATCGAGGACATGACGACGAAGATCGCCTAAGCCTCGCCCCCAAGCTCCCGCCGTCATTGCGAACGATGCGAAACGGTTCTGGGACGCCACATTCTATCTGGCCTTCCCAGCGCCGCACCGCCTCGCTCGCGATGACGCAGCGGGTGACGTTACCCGAACATTGACCCGACGTGCCCGTGCGTCCCGTGTCGTCCTGCGGTATGGTGCCGGTTCGGCACGGCGGGCGTCAGATCCGGCTGGCCGCGAGGAAACGCGGACCATTCGCCATGAACGATATCGCCGAGCGCGCGGCGCAGGCGCGGACATCGCGCGACCTCTGGCAATCGATCCCGCTCGATTGCATCCTGTGCGCCTTCTTTGTGTTCGCCGCGGCGGGGCTTACCCTGGCCGGGGTGTTTCCCTGAGGGCGGTCATGCAGGTCTCCGGCACAGCAGCCCAGGGCGACGAGGAAGCGCCCCAGGGCGACCTCACCGTGCGCACTATTGCCATGCCCGCCGACACCAACGCGAACGGCGACATCTTCGGCGGCTGGGTGCTGTCGCAGATGGATCAGGCGGGGGGCATCGCGGGCGTCGAACGGGCCCACGGCCGGGTCGTCACCGTGGCCGTCGACGCCATGACGTTCATCCGTCCCGTCTCGGTGGGCGATGTGCTCTGCGTCTACACGCGGGTGTCGCATGTCGGCCGGACCTCCATGAAGATCGAGGTCGAGGCCTGGGCGCGCCGCTTCCGCACCCAGCATCGGGAACGGGTGACGCGGGCGACCTTCACCTTCGTCGCCATCGACGACGAGGGCCGCCCGCGCCCGATCCCTACTTGATCACGCCACAGGCGATCCGGTCCCCCGCCCCGCCGATCGGCTGGGTGGTGTAGTCGTCCTCGTTGGCGTGGATGATGAGCGCCGAGCCGTCGCCGTCCTTGAGGCCGCCCTCACCGGTCAGCGCGGTCTCCGATGACACCTCGGCATTGGCCGAGCCGTCCTGATTGGCGAAGATGTTGGGCAAGTCGCCCTCGTCCGGCCCGTCCGGATTCAGAAGGCCATGCTTGCTCTGATCGTGGTTCACATGGGCCTTCGAGTTCATGAATTTGGGATCGGAGCAATCGCCCACCGCGTGGAAATGGATCCCATGCCAGCCGGGCGGGAGACCACCGGGCTGGATGGTCACACGCATGACCAGCGTGTTCGCACCATCCCGGATCGAGAGCTTGCCGATCGTATCGCCCTTGGCGTTCTTGATCGGGCTCTCGTAGTTCTCCGGCGCGGCGGCTTTGGCGGGGTCTTTGGCTGGTTCCTGCGCGAAGGCTGCGCCTGCGGTCAGGGTTCCCAGCAGCGCGAGCAGCGTCAGCGTGCGTGTCATGCAATGGCCCTCTTGTCTGGTCGCGGTTAGGTAGGGGTCGCAGGCGGCGCCGACAGGGCCAGGGTGACTCCGTCGCCGCGAGACCGGAGAGCGATGACCCGCGAGCGCCAGAGGGCGGACCTGTTCCTGGTGGAGCACGGCCATTTCGAGAGCCGGGCGAGGGCACAGGCCGCCATCCGTGCCGGGCTCGTGCGGGTGGACGGTCGCGTCCTCGGCCGGGCCTCGGAGATGATCGCCCCCGGCGCCCGGGTGGAGGCCCAGGCCGCCCATCCCTTCGCCTCCCGTGGCGGGCTCAAGCTCGCCGCCGCCCTCGATGCCTTCGGGATCGATCCGGCCGGTCTGCCCTGCCTGGACGTCGGCGCGTCGACGGGCGGCTTCACCGACGTGCTGCTCACCCGGGGGGCGGCCCATGTGCATGCCGTCGACGTCGGCCGGGACCAGCTGCATCCGCGCCTGCGCGGAAATCCGCAGGTGACGAGCCTCGAAGGTAGGGACATCCGCCACCTCGACCCGGCGAGCCTCGATCCGCGTCCCCGCCTCGCGAGTGTCGATGTGAGCTTCATCTCCCTGCGCCTCGTCCTGCCGGCCCTGTGGCCGCTCCTGGCGCCCGGCGCCACGCTGGCGGCGCTTATCAAGCCGCAATTCGAGGCGGGGCGCGAGCGGGTCGGCCGGGGTGGGATCGTCCGTGACGCTCAGGTCCACGCGGAGGTCTGCGCCGCGGTGCGCACCCAGCTTGAAGACCGGGGTGCGGCGATCCTCGGCCTGATCCCGTCGCCCGTCGAAGGCGGCGACGGCAACACCGAATTCCTGATTGGGGCGAAGCTGCCGTGAACGAGAGCATCGAGATCCTGCGCCTGGGCGCCCGGGGCGACGGGATCGCCCAGGACGGCACCATCGTGCCCTTCACCCTGCCCGGCGAGCGCGCGGAGATCCGCCGGGAGGGGCAGCGCGGGGAGGTTGTCGCTTTGGAACGCGCCGCACCGGAGCGGGTGGAGCCCTTCTGCCCCTACTTCATGCGCTGCGGCGGCTGCCGCACGCAGCACCTGTCCCGGGAGGCGGAACTCGCCTGGAAGGGTGGGATCGTCGCGGGCGGTCTCGCCCAGGCGGGTCTCCCCGTGGCGCCCGAGCCGGCCATCGACGCCCACGGGGCAGGCCGGCGGCGGATCACCCTGCATGTCCGGCACGTGGACGGCGCGACGGTAGCCGGGCTGATGGAAGCCCGCAGCCATTCCATCGTCGCCCTCGACCATTGCCCCATCACCGTGCCGGCCCTGCGCCGGGCGCCGGAGATCGCCCGCGTCCTGGCCGTCCCGGTCGGCGGTGGGCGCAAGCCCCTGGACGTGGCCGTGACGGAGGTCGACCAGGGGCTCGATGTCGATCTGCGCGGTCATGGCCCGGTCTCGCCGGGGGTTCACGCGGCCCTCGTGCGCCTTGCGGGGGAACTCGGGCTCGCGCGCCTGTCCCTCCACGGGGAGAGGCTGATGGAGGCGCAGCCGGTCACGGTCTCGGCCGAGGGCATCCGGCTCTATCCCCAGTCGGGCGGCTTCTTGCAGGCCACGGCGGACGGGCAGGCCGCCCTCACACGCCTCGTCATGGAGGCGATGGGCCCCCGGGTCCGGCGGGTGGCGGATCTGTTCTCGGGTTGCGGACCCCTGGCCCTGGCGATGGCGGCGAAGGCCTCCGTCCACGCGGTGGAGGGTGAGGCGGCGGCCCTAGCAGGGCTCGACCGGTCGGCCCGGGAGGCGAACGGCCTCAAGCGGATCACCACCGAGCGGCGTGACCTGTTCCGCCGCCCGCTCCTGCCGATCGAACTCAACGCCTACGACGCGGTGGTGTTCGATCCGCCCCGGGCGGGCGCCGAGGCGCAGGCCAGGCAACTCGCCGCCTCGCGGGTGCCCCTCGTCGTCGGCGTGGCCTGCGATGCCGGCACCTTCGGGCGGGACGGGGCGATCCTGGCGGCGGGGGGCTACCGGCTCGAACAGGTCACACCGGTCGATCAATTCCGCCATGCCGGGCATGTCGAGATGGTCGGCGTGTTTCGCCGAGAGAAGGCCCGACGCTGAAGCCTCGCGCAACCACCAGGGGAATCGAACGTTTTTCCACAGACGGAGACACGACGATGCCCCGGACAACCCTCATCCTGCTGCTCGGTGCCCTTCTCGTTCCAGGGGCCGCCTTCGCTCAAGGGCTCGTGGCGCCCGACCAGACCGGGACCGGAGGCGGTCCCGGCACGACCATCACCGCCCCCTACACGAACCACCTCGGCGTCACGAAGCCGCCGGGCACCTCGCTCGGCCCCGGCGAGGTGGAATCCCCGCGGGAGAGGCGGGAGGACCGGGGCCTGTCGAAGCGGATCGAGAAGAGCATCTGCGACGGCTGCAACTGAACGTTGCGCATGCGGTCGGTGCCCGGGGCGGATGCTCCGCGGACCGGCCCGCTGTCACGGAACCTTCAAGAAACGGCGCCACATGCGCTCGGCCCCTTGCACCGCACGCCCGCCTGCGGGATGCGGGGCCGTCCCTCGACGCCGTGTCCCTGAAGAGATTCCCGCGTGATCTTCATCCACCAGCCCGTGACGGAGGCCGGGCATCATTTGCTCGAGCGCCGGGCCGTCAATCTGCAGGACGTCATCCCCGAAGACACCCTCTGGCTCGACCTCATCCGGCCCACCCGGGAGGAGGAACTGAAGGTCGAGGAATTCGCCGGGATTGAGGTGCCGACCCGGGAGGAGATGAAGGACATCGAGCCGTCCGAACTGCTCTACGTCGAGGATGGGGCCCGGTATATGACCGGCCGCGTCCTGTCGAAGGTCAGCGAATCGGAGGATCCGGGCCTCGCGGGCATCACCTTCATCCTGCGGGGCAACCGCCTCATCACCGTCCGGCACGAGGAGCCCCAGGCCTTCCGCATGTTCGCCCAGCGGGCGGGGCGGGCGACGAGCGGGCAGAACCAGTCGGTCGTGGCCTCCGGTGACGCGATCCTCGCCGGCCTGATCGAAGCGGTGATCGACCGGGCCGCGGACGTCCTCCAGCTTCAGGGTGAGCGGATCGACCGCCTGTCGGGCTCGATCTTCGAGGTGCAGGACGACCCCAGCGCCCGCAACACCGCCCTCCAGGACACCCTGCGGGCGCTCGGCCGGCACGGGGACCTCATCTCGAAGCAGCGCGAGAGCCTCGTCTCCATGGAGCGGATCCTGCTCTCGCTCTCGGCGACCTACCGTACGAATAAGGCCCCCCGGGATCTGCGCGAGGACGTGCGCTCGACCCTGCGCGACCTCCAATCCCTGGAGGAGCACGCCACCTTCCTCTCGACCAAGATTCAGTTCCTCCTCGACGCGACCCTCGGTCTCGTGAACCTGGAACAGAACAACATCATCAAGTTGTTCTCGGTCATGGCCGTGGTGTTCATGCCGCCGACGCTGATCGCGTCGATCTACGGCATGAACTTCAAGACCATCCCGGAACTCGACTGGTCCTTCGGCTATCCGATGGCGGTGGTGATGATGGTGGTGGCGGCCGTGCTGCCCTATGCCTTCTTCCGCTGGAAGAAATGGCTGTAGGCACCGTCGGCCGACCCCGGATCCCGCCGCCGGCCCTCAGGCCATGGTGATGTATTCGCGCAGAGCCTGATGCTCGGCCTCGACGGTGGCGATGCGCTTCGCCACCACGTCGCCGATCGACACGATGCCGACGAGGCGCCCGTCCTCGCAGACGGGGAGGTGGCGGAAGCGCCCGTTGGTCATCAGCGCCATGACATCCTCGATCGTGGCGGACCGGTTGCAAGTCGTCACGTGGGCCGTCATGTGGTCGCTGACCGGCGCATCGAAGGTGGCGGCACCCAGTTGCGCCAGGGCGCGCATGATGTCCCGCTCCGACACGATGCCCGCCACCGTACCGTCGGCATGGGCCACGACGAGGGCGCCGATGCGCTTCTCGGCGAGACTATGGATGACATCTCCAAGAGTCTTGTCCGGGCTCACCGTGGCCACGGAATGCCCCTTCTCCGACAGGATACGCGCGACGGTCATCGATCCCTCCCTGCAAGCCGGTGGGCACGCCGTCAGCCCGGCGCGCCGGTTGCGCCAGTGCGGGCCGGGTTGATCCCGGCTTCCTCGATTGACCGCGAGTGTGTGGCCGATCCCCCGGTCTGGCAAGGCCGGTCGTCAGTGTCCGGCGGGGATCTTCCGGTCGAGGAGGGGAAAGAGCGCGAAGCCGGCGATGAAGCCGCCGAGATGTGCATCCCAGGCGATGGCGGCCGTCTCGGCCCCCAGGGGGAGGCTGACGAGGCCGAAGAGCAGGTTGGTCACGAGCCAGATCGCGAGGAACGCCACCACGGTCCGGTTGCGCAAGAGTTCCGGAATGGTCTCGGCCCGGCGATGCGGGGCGATCTGCCAGGGGGGACCGCCATAGGCGGAAGCCGGGGGCTGGAAGACGAAGCGGGCCGCCGCCGCCATCAGGGCGGAGATGCCCGCGGAGGCGCCGACCAGGGGCGTGGCGCTCAAGGGATCAATCAGGACGTGCAGTAGGCCGCCGGCGACGATCCCGGCGAGGGCGAGGGCGCCGTAGCGCCACGCCCCGCAGCGCCGGGCGACCGGCGTACCGAAGGCCGCCAGCCACACGCTGTTGAAGATCACATGCATCCATGAGCCGTGGAGCAGGGCGTAGGTCGCCAACGTCCAGGGCTCGAGGCTCTGCTGGCCCGTGACGTAGCGGGCGAAGGCCTCGCGCATCGCCCCGGTCTCCGCGTCGCCGGAGACCGCGGCCTGGATCACCTCCAGCGCCCGCGCCGGATCGAACCACACCGTCCAACGGGCCGGCACGAGGGCGAGGTCGAGGACGACCTGGATGTCGAGCACCTCCGAGAGCAGGTACTCGCGAATCGCCTGGATCGCGAAAAGCACGCCGATCGATACCGTCACGACCCCCGGCATGTTGAAAACCGGGGCGCGGCTCTGGCGCGGGAAGTCGGGGGAGGCGTCCATCGCCTCCACATGTTGTCACGCGGGTGCCGGCGGCAAGCCCGACAGGCCCTCGCAAGCTCGGCAATGAGCCGTTTCCGGTCCTATCTGCTTATGCTGGTTGTGTTGTGTCGGCGTGCACAGGCTGCGGTAGCGATCAACCTTAACCAAAGCTCAATTCGCCGGATGCATCGGCCGGACCGAGGGCATAGTGATTGCGGAAAGGGCCGGTCACCGCACGGTGCGCGGGCAGGGACGTCATCCCGATGTCTCGAACGGGCACCTTACGCGGCACAATTGTACCGATCCGGGACAGACATGAAGCATTCAACGAGTCATCTGCTTCACGCTTACTGGGAAAAGATCCGGGGCGACCGCGCCGCGCCCGAGCGTGCGGAGATCGAACCCGGCGAGATCCGCCACCTCCTGGCGGACAGTCTGATCCTGGAACTCGACGTGCCGGCGCGCTCGGCCGTCATCCGCCTCGCGGGAACGCGGGTTTGCGCCCTCTACGGCCGTGAACTGCGCGGGCAGCCCTTCGGCGTCCTGTGGGGCGACCGCCCCGGTGACGCATGGCGCCTCGCCGAGACCGTCGCCCTCGACACCCTGGGCGTCGTGACGGGGATGCGCGGGATCAACCGGGCGGAGGAGGAAGTCGATCTCGAATTGCTGCTCCTGCCCCTGCGGCACCGGGGCCGCCCCCATGTTCGCGCTCTCGGCGCCTTGAGTTTCATGGGCGCTCCCCCCTGGCTCGGCCTGAAGCCCCTGGTCCGGGCGGAGACGACCTCCCTGAGGATCCTCGCGCCCCGCAACCGGAGCATGCGTCCGCCATCAGCCGGGGCCGGCGAGGGCATGCGGCGGGCGATGATCCCCGATGCGCCGGTCCGGCGCGGCCATCTCATGGTGCATCCGGGCGGCCGCGCCTGAGCGAAATAACGCGAACCGGCAATTGATGGACACATTCGCGCGGGGTGAAGGCTTTCCGTAACGGCTGAGCATTTACACTGGCGCCTGGGATAACTTCGTCGGCGGCTCGTCAGGTATGCTTGCAGCAGATGCCGGTACACATCAGCTTGTGAGGCAAGGCACCGGCACGCGGGTGGCTTCGGACGAGCGCAAACATCAACGGGTTCGGGTCGCCGTCCTGGGCCGCTACATGCTGGCCGACCGGCGGGAATATCCCTGCCAGACCGTGGACATGTCGCCCGGCGGCGTTCGCCTGACCTGCGCCGTCCTCGGCGAGATCGGCGAACGGGTCGTCCTCTATTTGGAATTCATCGGGCGTCTTGAAGGCGTGGTGGCTCGCCACACCTCCGGGGGCTTCGCGGTGCGCCTCGCCGCCTCGCCCCGGAAACGGGATAAGCTCGCCTCCCAGCTCACATGGCTCACCAACCGCGAGATCCTGGGCCTGCCCGAGGGCCGCAGCCACGAGCGCGTCATCCCGGATAAGCCGATGGTCACCCTGCGGCTGGAGAACAACCGCGAGGTCGCGGCCCGGCTCATCGACATCTCCCTCTCCGGCGCGGCGATGACCTGCGCCACCGTCCCTCCGATGGGCAGCATCGTCACGGTGGGCAGCACCCCCGGCCGCCTCGTCCGCATCTTCGAGGGCGGTTTCGGCGTGCAGTTTTTGCTGCCCCTCTCCCCCGACCGGTTCCACGCGGGCATGACGCTTTAGGGCGGCGTTCCCTCAGATCCGCTTCGCCAGCTCAGCGGCGGTCTGCTCGGGGGGGCGCGACAGGTCGAGGGCGCCCACGAACCGGTTCTGCGCATCCATCACGTAGACGATGGCCGTGTGCTCCATGACGTAGTCGCCGTTCTTGTCGGGGACCTTGCGGGCATAGGCACGGTACGCCTTTTCCGTCGCGGCGACCTGCTCGGGCGTGCCGGTCAGCCCGGTGATGCGCGGATCGAAGCTCGACAGATACGTCTTGAGGCTCGCGGGGTCGTCCCGCTCGGGATCGACGGTCACGAACGCGACCTTGATGTCCTTCGCCTTGGGCCCGAGGGCGGCCAACACGTCGGAGATCTGCTGAAGCGTCGTCGGGCAGACATCCGGGCAATGGGTGAAGCCGAAGAAGACGAGGTGGGTCGCCCCCCGGAAGTCCTTGTCCGTGACCGTCCGCCCGTCCTGATCGATCAGGGTGAACGGCCCGCCCACGGCGGCGGTCCCGACGGCGCTGCTCTCCGGCTTCAGGACGAGGAACGCGGCGGCTGTGACGCCGAGGAGGCCGAGGCAGAACGCGATGATCGGGATGAGGGCACGGCGCATGTCGGTGGGGACCCCGGCTCGGTATGGCCGGGGGCAGAGCACGGAACGCCTCAGGCCGGCAAGCCCGCACGATGACGCCTGCCGGCCGTCCCGCCGGTGATCAGGGCTGGCGGGCCGGCGATGTCGCCTGCGCGTCCTTCGGCTTCTCCTTGCCGAGATAGATGTATTCCGGCGCGGCGCGGAGCTGGTCCTTGGTGGTGTCGATCGTGGCCTTCAGGGTGTCGCCATCGCCACGGGTGACCTTGAGCGCCGAGGGGTCGATGGCGACGTATTTCGCCCCGATCCCCAAAAAGCCCCCGACGCCGACGACCCACGCCTTAACCTGCTGCTTCTCGTCGAGGACGAGGTCTGCGATCTGGCCGATCGTGTCGCCCGCATTGTTGGTGACGCTGAGCCCGACCAGCTTGCTCGACACCATGTCGGTGGGTGTCTGGGCGACGAATTTCGGCCGGAGGTCGTCGGACAGGGTCGCCGGCTTGGACTGGACCGGTCCGGCATCGGCGGGCGCCGCCGTGTTCGGCGTGGTGTTGGCCGGTGTATCGGATGTCTGGGCGACAGCCGGAGCCAGGGCGGCGGAGGAGAGGGCCGCCGCCAGGGCGACGGTCGGGATCGAGATGCGCATGGGGCGGGAGCCTTCCGGTCGTAGCAGCCGCGGCGGCTGCAACGCCCGCACAAGGCGGAGGGGCAGGGCACGGTTCCACGCTCTGTGTTGAAATCGTTGCGTTTTGCCGGCTTCGCTGGTGAGGCCCTTCACAGGAAGCGAAGTCGCCCATGCCCCGTCTCGTCCTGTACCAGCCCGATATCCCGCAGAATGCCGGTACGATGATGCGCATGGCCGCCTGTCTCGGGCTGCCCGTGGAGATCGTGGAGCCGGCGGGATTCGACGTCTCCGACCGGCACCTTCGCCGGTCCGGTCTCGATTACCTCGACCATGTCGCGATCACCCGCCACCGCTCCTTCGCGGCGTTCGAGGCATGGCGGGGGGAGGCGGCTTCGCGCCTTATACTGGCCACCACGGCGGGGGCCGTGCCCTATACGGATTTCACCTTCCGGCCCGGCGACTGCGTAATGGTCGGGCGGGAATCGGCCGGCGTGCCTGAGGCCGTCCACGTTGCCGCCGACGCCCGGGTCGTCGTGCCGATGCGGTCGGGGATGCGCTCGCTCAACGTCGCGGTGGCGGCGGCGATGATCCTCGGCGAGGCCCTTCGGCAGACCGGCGACGCAACGGATCGCCGCCAGCGCGCTTGACCCGGAAGACACCCGGCCTTCACTATCCCGAGAGCAGCCTTGCCCGATCCGCGCACGCCCCGCCCGTCCCGGCGCCACGCCGACCTCGGCCCCGACTTCTACGACATCGTGGCCGCGGCCCGCTTTCCGACGACGATCCTGCGCCATCGCAATCAGGTCTGGGCTGAGCGCGTCGGGTTGGGCGGCCTGTCGGACGAGGAATGGATCGCCCATTTCGGTCGGTTCGAGCCCCTGCCGGGCAGCTTCGATCAGCCCCTGGCCCTGCGCTATCACGGGCATCAGTTCCGTTCGTACAACCCCGAACTCGGGGACGGGCGCGGCTTCCTCTTCGCGCAGCTGCATGACCTCGTTGACGGGCGGCTCCTCGATCTGGGGACGAAGGGCAGCGGCACCACCCCGTGGTCCCGCACCGCTGACGGCCGCCTGACCCTGAAGGGCGGGGTGCGCGAGGTGCTCGCCACGGCGATGCTGGAGGCCCTCGGCGTCTACACCTCCAAATCCTTCAGCCTGATCGAGACCGGAGAGGACCTGATCCGCGGCGACGAACCGTCGCCGACACGATCCTCGGTGCTGGTGCGGCTGTCCCACGGCCATATCCGCATCGGCACGTTCCAGCGGTTCCTGGCCCTCGACGAGTCCGGCAACATCGCGCGGCTTCTGGACCACACCATCTCCACCCATATGCCCGAACTCTGGCGCGAGACGCCGGAGGACCGCGCCGTCGCCTTTCTGGAAGACGTGATCGTCCGGGTGGCACGGATGGGCGCCCAGTGGGCCGCGGCGGGGTTCGTCCACGGCGTGCTCAACACCGACAACATCAACGTCACCGGCGAGAGTTTCGATTACGGGCCCTGGCGCTTCCTGCCGGCCTTCGATCCGAATTTCACGGCGGCGTATTTCGATCAGTCCGGCCTCTACAGCTTCGGCCGCCAGCCGGAGGCCCTGTTCTGGAACCTGTGCCGGCTGGCCGACTGCCTGCTGACCCTCGCCCCCCAGGCGCGGCTGGAGGAGGCCCTGGGAGGGTTCGGGCCCGCCCTGCAGGATGGGTTCGCCCAGGCCCTGTTCGCCCGGCTCGGCCTCGCCCCCGCGCCGCGGCCGGAGACGGACCGGCTCGTGGCCGCAGTGTGGAAGTTCCTCGGCGACAGCCGGGCGCCGTTCGAGCGTTTCTTCTTCGACTGGCGCGGCGGCCTCGCCAGCGCCGGGCGCGCCGCCGAAAGCCCGAACGCGGACCATTACGGCTCAGCGGCCTTCGCGCCCGTGCGGGCCGCGCTGGAAGGGATGGCGCCCGCCGCCGACGCCCACCTCGACCACCCATATTTCGCGGGCGAGCCGTGCACGATGCTGATTGAGGAGGTCGAGGCGCTGTGGGCGCCCATTGCCGAGGCGGACGACTGGTCGGCCTTCGAAGCCAAGCTTGCCGCGATCGCCCGGATGGCCGAGGCCTACGGCACCACCCCGGCGGTCTGATCCGCCTGCGCCGCGAGGGCCTCCGCGTCCGCCCGGCGCTGCTCTTCGGCCCGGCCGGCGGCGATGGCCATCTCCATCAGCCGCTGCGTCAGGCGCAGGACGAGCCAGAACAGGGCAAGGCAGAACAGGGTGGCGGCGGCGGCCTTGAGTGGATCCACGCAACTCCCCTATTGCGGCGAAGCGGACCGGACCCGGCGCCTCGTGCCGTCGGTCGCGCACCCACATAGAGCAGGTTGACCCGGTTGCGCGAGACTTTCCATATCGAAGTCATCGGCCCCGACGGCGATGAGGTCGTGACCCGCATCTCGGTCCGGGTCTCCGGTCCGGAAGCCGCACAGGAGCGGGCGCTGCGCCTCTTCGCACGGGCACGGGTTCCGCAGCGCCGGGCCGAGCCAGCGCAAGCGGTGCGCGTGATCGACGGCGCCGGCCGCGAGGTGTTTTATCGCACCCGGTTCGAGGAAGGCGATTAGGGGCGCGATCCGGCGGATGACGGACGGGGTGTTTTTCCGACGCCCGCTCAAGCGGGTCCGGAAATCTTTGGATCGCGTGATTTCCGTCTTTACGAGCGGAGCGAAGCAATCCAGGGCCGCGAGACATCTCAGGATGTTGCGGATCCCTCGGTTGCTACCCTTCGCTCGCAATGACCGTGGTGATGACGTGATCCAAGTGTTCCGGAAACCGCTTTAGCCCCGCGATTTCTCCCGCCGCTCCCTGAGGGCGAGCCGCAGGCGCGCGACCGCCTCCCGCGCCCGCTCCAGTCGTGACGCGACGGGGAAGAGCGGGTCGTGCCCCGCCTCGACGAGGAGGTGGGCAATCGCCCTGCGCTCCCGCCAGAACAGCGTGGCGAGTTCGAAGCCGGGGGGGGCGCAGGAATCGATCCGCGCGATGTCCGAACCCGTGAGGACGTCCTCCGTCAGGCGGTGGACCAACTGCACGCCGGGCGCCGCGGCCGGGTCGCTGTCGTCATGGGCGACCTTGAGCACGAAGGCGTCATGGCCCGTCAGGGGCAGGACCGCCGAGGCCAGGAGTCTGCCGCCCTGTTGGAGGCGGGCGATCCTTACTTGGCCCCGTTCGGCGAGGGCCGCGACGGCGTCGCGTAGGAAGGCGGCCTCGTCCGGGCGCTGCGCCAGGGCCGTTCCCACCCGGCCTTTCCAGCTCGCCGACTCCAGAGCGATATGCGCGTCCAGGGCGGCGGGGAAGACGGCCGGATCGGTCAGCAGCTCGAAGGTGACCGTGCCGGATGCGTCGAGGCGCCGCCGGGCCCGGCGCAGCCTGCGACGCCGGTTGCCGGACAAGTGGTCGAGATAGGTCTCCCGGGAAGCCGGATCCGAGGCGGGGCTCAGCATCCCGCGGCGATGGGGCCAGTAGGCGGCTTGCCGGTTCCCGGCCCGGTCCAGAAGGTCGCGGAATGGCCCCTCGGCGGGAGCGTTGGTCAGCAGGAGCCGCCCCGGCGCTCCCACGGCACCCGGGGCGGCGAGGAAGGCGGCGAGGGCCGTGCCGGGATCGCCGGCATCGATGAGGGGCACGCCGAGCGGCGCGTAGCCGTGAGTCCACCCCATCAGCAGGGGCAGGGGAACGCCCCAGCGAGACCGCACCAGGCGATGGGGCCACGCGGCCAGCAGGCGGACCCCGGGCTCCTCCGGCGGCCTGTCGGCGATGAGGAGCATCCGCACGCCAGCCCCGAAGGCCGGGGCGGCGGCCAGGGCGTAAGCCGCCTCGTAGAACGGGTTGGCGACGAGGGCGGTGGCCCCGAGGGCCTCCCAGGCCGGGACCCATGCCGCGGCAGGATCGAGGGGCCGGAAGGCGGCGACGAGGCCGCCCGGCAACCTCACCGTCGCCGGGTCGTGGTGCCGATCCGGCGGAGGACGCTTCGGCATGGGAAACGGCGCCGTCATGCTGCCAGCCGGCGGCGGATGGCCCCGGCCAGGCCCAGCATGTCGATGCGCCACGCCACCGCGAGGAACGCGACGCCGAGCAAAATCAGCCGCAGGGCGATCCCCGGAAGCTGCGTTCCCCCCGGCAGCAGGCCGATGCCGCTGATGGCGAGGCCCACGGCCAGGGCGGCAACGGTGATCCCGGCCATGTCCGCCAGGGGCAAGGGCATCGCGGTGCCGGCCCGTTCGGCCCCGACGACGAGCACGAAGCAGGCCGCCGCCTGTCCCGCTGCGAAGGCCACGGCGGCCCCGAAGGCGCCGAAGGGCGGGATCAGCAGGAGCGAGGCGAAGGCGACGGTGATGAGGGTCGCGAAGGCGGCCGCCGCCTCGAGCCGGCTCGTGCGGGTGAAATAGATGACCTGCCCGAAATAATAGGACCGGAACATCATCAGGATGCTCGCCAGGATCAGGATCGGGGCGAGGCGGCGTGCCTCCTCGCGGTATCCCGGTCCCAGCAGGATCGCGACCACGAGGTCGTCGAAGCACAGGAAGAACACCGCGCCGAAGGCGGCGATGGCCGTCATCGCCCGGGCGGCGTCGCACAAGACCCCCGAGGCCGCGGCCATGCCGTCGATCCGGGCCTCCCGCTTGGCGATCGACATCAGCGAGAGGGCGAGCGCCTCCCCGAACACGATGAAGCTCTGCCGCAGGAAGTCGGCGATGGCCCCGTAGGCGCCGAGCCCCGCCGGGCCGACGGTCTTGGCGATGATCAGCCGGTCGAGGCTTTGGGCCAGGGCGGCGACGCCGAAGGAGAGGACCAGCGGCCAGCCATAGGCGATCAGGCGCCGGGCCTCGGCCCGGCTGCCCTGTCCGCGCATGAGCGGGCCCATCGTGATGAGGGCGGGCAGAGCGCCCAGGGCGTTCGATGCCGCGATGGCCAGGGCGAGATCTACGGGATCGCCCGTGGCCCGCAGGACGGCACTGCCGAGGCCGAGCATCAGCACGGCACGGCAGAGGACCGACGCCGCCACCGCCCCGGCCTTGAGGCGGGTGCGGGCGATCTCGGTGGAGCCTTCGAAGAGGGTGAAGCCGACCGCCAGGAGCAGGATCGCCCCCGCCGCGGGCGCGGCGATCAGCCCAAGGGCCGCGGCGAGGCCGGCGGCGAGCCCGGCCAGGAGGAGCGAGCCCGCGAGGATGCGCACCACGGTGCCGATCTGCGCCTGCGCGCGACCCTCATCGTAGAGGGCGAAGAACGAGAACTTGGGCCATTGACACGTCGCCCCGTAGAGGACGAGGGCCCACGACAGCAGGTACAGGTAGCTGCCGTAGGTCTGCGCCGGCGACAGGCGCGTGAACACCGCCACGGAGGCCATGTTGAGGGCCGCCGCGATGCCGCGCGAGCCGACATAGATCAGGCTGTGACGGGCGATCATGGCATCGGGTTCGCGGACGGGCCCGCGTCCCTGGCTGGGGCGGATCCGTACCGGGGTGGGGCAGGGCTCGGGGTGTGGCTGTCGGTCACGAACCCCCACTGCAGGCGGCGTGCCGCCCGCCCCATCCTATCGATGCGTCAGGCGGAATGCCCGTCAGGCGGCACCCCGGGCGCCGGCTTCTCCACCGCCGTCCACGAACGCCTTCAGTTCGTCGAGGGAGGCGAAGGTGAAGCGGCCGTTCGGCGTATCTGCCTCGATCGCTCCGTCGTCGAACATCATGTAGGTGTTGCCGCCGGAGCTGTAGCGGCCGACCACGGTGCGCTCCGGGCCGGCGGCCGGGGCCTCGTCAAGGCTCGAACGCAGGGCCGTTTCCGTGTGGGCCGGTCCCGCGGCGACGGGCTCCGGCGTCGGACGCGGGGGTACGAAAAGGTCGTCTCCCGTCTCCGTCCGGACCTCGGTGGCCGGCTTGTCCGCCGCATGGGGCGGGGTCAGGCCCGGCAGGGGAAGCTCCGGCTCGATGGCGGCGGGAACCTCCGGCTGCCGCGGCGAGCGAGGCCCGGCATCCGGCGCGGCGAGCGCAGTCTCGCTTAGGGAAGGCTCGATCCGCGTCCGGTCCGCTGTCGCGCCGGGACCCGCCGTGACGGGGGGGGTGACGAAATCCTGGAACGGGTCGATGTCGGCGTTGCCGGCCTCGCGGACAGGTGCGGGGAGCACAGCGTCATCGGAACCTCGCCCCTGGCGCAGGGTCTTCTCCACCCGCCGCAGCCCCGTGGCGACGACGGCGAGCCCGAACAGCAGGACGCCGGACGATCCGACGACGGAACCGCCGTAGACCATCGCCATCCCGCTTTCGAGGCGCACGTAGGGGAAGCCTTCGATGACGGCGGTCACCCCGGCGATGATCATGGCGGCGGCGAGCGCGAACAGCGCAGCGATCATAGTACTCTCTGAACTCGGGTGGTCAGGGGTCCCGGAGTGGCCGGCACAGTAAGGCGCTGCCGAGGTTTTGCAAAACCTGTTCGTGCCGGTCCATCGGCGTTGCCGACGACGCAAGCCCGACTTACGTACCGGACGTCAACCCGGGAGCACCCCGCCGGGGGCGCGCAATGGGCCCCAGGCCGCACGGAGACGCATGATGACCTTCACACTGCCGGAACTGCCCTACGCCTACGACGCCCTCGGGCCGTACATGTCGAAGGAGACGCTGGAGTTCCACCACGACAAGCACCACAAAGCTTATGTGGATACCGGCAACAAGCTGCTCGAAGGAACCGATCTCGCAGGCAAGAGCGTCGAAGAGATCGTCAAGGCGGCCTACAACACGAATCAGGCGCTCTTTAACAATGCCGGGCAGCATTACAACCACATCCATTTCTGGCAGTGGATGAAGCCTAACGGTGGTGGTGCTATCCCCGGTGCGCTCGCCAAGAAGATCGACGAGGATCTCGGCGGTGCCGAGAAGTTCAAGGCGGACTTCATCCAGGCCGGCATCGGCCAGTTCGGCTCGGGCTGGGCGTGGCTCGCCGTGAAGGACGGCAAGCTCGCCATCATGAAGACCCCGAACGGCGAGAACCCCCTGGTCCACGGCGCCAAGCCGATCCTCGGCGTCGATGTGTGGGAGCATTCCTACTACATCGACTACCGCAATCGCCGGCCCGACTACCTGAAAGCGTTCATCGAGAACCTCGTGAACTGGGAACACGTGGAGAAGATGTTCGCCGAGGCGACCGCCTGAGGCGCGTGCCGGCCGGGCACCATGCCGTTGTGGTGCCCGGCCCCTTGAGATGAACGGTAAAACCCGCTCTTGATGCGCCCGCCGGGCCGACCCGGCCTGACGGGGGCGCGGCCATTTCCATCGATCGAACCGTGCCGGACGCCTGCCTGGGCCACACGCCCCCTCCGGGCGGTCGCGGGATCGTCCCGTGTCCATGATCCGCTCCATCCTGTCGGTCGGAGGGTGGACCCTCGTCTCCCGCGTAACCGGGTTCGCCCGCGACGTGGTGATGGCGGCCGTGATGGGTGCCGGGCCCATTGCTGACGCCTTCGTCGTCGCCTTCCGGTTGCCGAACCACTTCCGCGCGATCTTCGGCGAGGGGGCGTTCAACACCGCCTTCGTCCCGTCCTACGCCTCCCTGGAGGAGGCGGGGGCCACCGGTGCCGCCCGGCGCTTCGCCGACCGCGTCTTCACGCTCATGTTGATCGTGCAGCTCGTGCTGCTGAATATCGCCCTGCCGCTGATGCCCTTCGTGGTCCATGCCCTGGCGCCGGGCTTCGAGGAGGGGGGCGAGCGGTTCCAGCTCGCGGTGGCGCTGACGCGCATCACCTTCCCCTATCTCCTGTTCATGACCCTGGTGACGCTGCTGTCGGGCATCCTCAACGCCCACCGCCGCTTCGCCGTCCCGGCGGGGGCGCCGGTCCTCCTCAACCTCGCCATGCTGGCGGCGCTGGCCCTGACCTTCCTGTTCCCGAATGCCGCCTTCGCCGCCTCATGGGGCGTGGCGGTCTCGGGGCTGCTGCAGTTCGGCCTGCTGTGGTGGGAGTGTCGCCGGGCGGGGGTCATGCCGGGGCTGGCGGTTCCGCGCCTCGACCCGGCCCTGAAGCGGTTCTTCGCCGTGCTTGGCCCCGCCGTCATCGGCTCCGCCGGGTTCCAGATCGCGGCCTTTGCCGACACGATCATCGCCAGCTGGCTGCCGACGGGGGCCGTCTCGGCCCTCTACTATGCGGACCGGCTCTATCAGCTGCCCTTCGGCGTCATCGCCATCGCGGCGGGGACGGTGCTCCTTCCGGAGATGAGCCGGCGCATCGCCGCCGGGGACGTGGCCGGCGCCCACGGGGCGCAGAACCGGGCGGCGGGGTTCTCCCTCGCCCTCTCGGCCCCCTTCACGGTCGCCTTCCTGACGATCCCCGGCCTGATCATGGCCGCCCTGTTCCAGCGGGGCCAGTTCACCGCCGAGGACGCCGCCCGCGCCGCCTCGGTGCTGGCGGCGTATGGACTCGCCCTGCCGGCGGTGGTGCTGGTGCGCAGCGCCGTCGCGAGTTTCTACGCGAGGCAGGATACCAAGACGCCCCTCTGGGCCTCCCTCACGGCCATCGCCGTGAACGTCGCCCTGAAGCTGTGGCTGACGGGTCCCTATGGCGTCACCGGCCTCGCCCTGGCGACCGCGGTCAGCCAATGGGTCAACCTTGCGATCCTCATGGGCCTCGCCAAGCGCCGGGGCTGGACGGCGCCGGGGCGCACCCTCGGCCTGACGGTGGTCGGCGTGGCGCTCGCTTGCCTCGCCCTTACCGGCGTGGCCCTGTCCGGGCGGCCCGTCGCCGAGGCCTTGGTCCCCGCCATGGGCCATGGGCGGGAGATTGCGGTGCTCGCCGTCCTCGGGGCGGCGGGGGCCGTGGTCTACGGCGGCCTGCTCGTGGGCCTGCTGCATCTGTTCGGTCTTCGCCTGCGACGGGCCTGACCCGCCCATCTTCCGCCCTAGATGGGAGCGGGGGCTTGAGGAGGCCGCATGTCCGGAACACGACTTCTCGATGGCGTCGGCGCCGTCGTATTCGACGCCTACGGGACGCTCTTCGACGTGAACTCGGCAGTGCAGCGCCATGCCGGGGCCGTGGGGCCCGAGGCGACGGCCCTATCGGAGATGTGGCGGACAAAGCAGCTCGAATACAGCTGGGTGCTCGGGCTGATGGGCCGCTACGAGCCATTCTGGCACCTGACCGAACGCGCCCTCGATTACGCCCTCGCCCGTCATCCCGCGGTCGACCGGGCCCTGCGGGAACGGCTCCTCGACGCGTATCGTGACCTCGATGCCTACGGGGAGGTGCCGTCCACCCTCGCCGCAATCCGCGCCCGGGGCATCCGCACGGCGATCCTCACCAACGGTGACCAGCCGATGGTCGATCGGGCGGTCGCCTCGGCGGGGCTGGGGAAGCATCTCGACGCGGTCCTCTCCGTCGACGATGCCCGCATGTTCAAGACCCATCCCGACGCCTACCGGATCGCCCTCGACCGGCTCGGGGTGGGCCCGCGCGAGGTGGTGTTCTGCTCGTCGAACCGTTGGGACATCGCGGGCGCCGCCGCCTTCGGGTTCCGGCCCGTTTGGATCAACCGGAAGGGCCTGCCGGACGAGTACGGCGACCTCGCCCCGGCCGCGGTGCTGTCGTCCCTCGAGGGTCTCCTCTAGCGGGCTTTCGTCATTGCGAGCGGAGCGATACAATCCAGGGCAGCGGGACATCTCACGACTGAGCGGATCCCTGGGTTGCTTCGCTCCGCTCGCAAGGACGGTGAGGATATCATCGGTGGTGGAGAATTGTCGTCTCCTCCAAGGGACTTTTGCGGCACCCTGCCGGAGCCGGCGTGGGGGTCGGGCTTCACCGCCGGCGCGGCCATCACGAACTCGGCAAGTCCCCGTTGCGACAAAATTAAGGCTCTCGCGCTCTGATCGGTCAACACGAGCAGGAGAGTTCTCGCGTGTCGGTTCAGATGCCCTTCACCGTCCTTAGGGCCGGCGCCCTCGCGCTGGCCGGTCTTCTCACCATCACAGCCGCCCCCGCCTCGGCCCGCGACGGCCAGAACGGCGCGATCATCGGCGGTCTGGCCGCCGGCGTCGTCGGCGGTGTGGTCGGCAGTGCCCTCGTCAACGGCGCCAACAACCCGCCCCCGCCGCCCCCGCCGGAATACCGCCCCCGCCGGGTCGTCGTAGAGGAGCCGGAGCCCGTGATCATTCGCGAGCGCCGTGGCCCGATCTGCCATTACGAGCGCCGCAAGGTGTGGCTCGATGACGAGAACTTCACTTTCAAGCGCGTCGAAGTCTGCGAATAACCGGTTCGGGCTGCGGGCGACCGGCCCGCAGCCTCACACGCGCATGGGCATGAGGACGTAGAGGGCGGGCGCGCCCTCGCGATCCTGGATCAGGGTCGGGGAGCCCGGATCGGCGAGTTTGAACAGGGCGGTATCGCCCTCGAGCTGAGCCGTGATGTCCAGCAGGTAGCGGGCGTTGAAGCCGATATCGAGGGCCCCCGAGCCGTACTCCACGTCCAGTTCTTCCGTGGCACTGCCCGCGTCAGGGTTGTTCACCGAGAGGGCGAGCCGCCCGTCCGTCAGCCCGAGCTTCACCGCCCGGCCCCGCTCCGAAGAGATCGTCGAAACGCGGTCCACCGCCTTGGCGAAAGTGTCCCGCTCGACGGTCAGGCGCTTGTCGTTGTTGGCCGGGATCACCCGCTGGTAGTCGGGGAAGGTGCCGTCGATCAGCTTCGAGATCAGCGTCAGGCCGTCGGCGAACCGCAGGCGGATCTTCGCCGGAGACAGGTCGATCCCCACGGACTCCCCGCCGTCGTCGAGGAGCTTCTGGATCTCCGCCACCGCCTTGCGGGGGACGATCACCCCCGGCATGCCGGTGCTGCCGGCGGGGGCCGGAAGCTCGACCCGGGCGAGGCGGTGCCCATCGGTGGCGACCGCGCGCAGCACCGGCTCACCGTCCGATTCCAGGACGTGAAGGTAGATGCCGTTCAGGTAATAGCGCGTCTCCTCGGTGGAGATGGCGAACTGCGTCTTGTCGATGAGCCGCTTGAGGTCGGCGGCTGCGATCTCGAAGCCGTGCGGCATCTCACCGGTCGCGAGGTCCGGGAAATCTCCCTCGGGCAGGGCGCCGAGCGCGAAGCGGGAGCGCCCGGACCGGATCGTCATCTGGCCGCCCTCGCCGCCGGTCTCCAGCGAGACCTGCGCGCCGTCCGGCAGCTTGCGGACGATGTCGTAGAGGACATGGGCCGGCACCGTCGTCGCGCCGGGATCCGACACGTCGGCGGGAATGCTCTCCGTCACCTCGATGTCGAGGTCGGTGGCCTTCAATTGAAGCGCAGCGCCGTCGCTGCGCAGCAGCACGTTCGACAGGATCGGGATCGTGTTGCGGCGTTCCACGACCCGGTGAACGTGGCCGAGCGACCTGAGAAGGGCCGCGCGCTCGACGATGACTCTCATCGCTCAACTCTGACTGCTCGGGACCGCGGCGGCCCCAGGAATACGGTCTTTCAGCTTGGCGAAGCGCCCGGGCGAAGGCAAGGCCGGCCGGGCGACCTCTCACAGCTGAGGAGGTCCAGGACGGCCACCGTCACCGTTTGTCGAGGGGCCGTCCGAGCAACCGTGCGAATTCCGCCTCGATTTCCTCGACGGAGAAGGGGCTGCCCGGCGTCTTCGGCTCCGCCTTGGGCGGGACCGGCTCGGTCCGCGGCGGCGGGATCGGCCTCGGCCGGTCCGGTGGCGGAGGAGCCGGACGGGCTGGCGCCGGCGCCGGAGGGGGCGGGGCGACCAGCGCAGGGATGTCCAGGGCCGGCGGCAGCTGCGGTTCCGGGCTCCGGGGCGCTGGGGCAGGGCGCGGCGGGGCAGTGGTCACCGGGGCAGGGGGGGGCGCGACAAGGGGCGCCGGGATGGGGGGCGCCATGACAGGGGCTGCGGTCTCCACCGTCGGCACCGGGGCGGCCGGCGCGGGAACCGCTGGTGCGGGTCTGACCGGTGCCGGAGCAGGTGCGGGCGGCACCGGCTCGGCCGGGGGCGCGGTCACGGCGGCGGGCGGCGGGGGGGCCGCGGAGGTCGGCCGCGCGATCGCGGCCTGCAGCTGCCGGGCCATGTCGGACAGGATCGCGGGATCGACGGGCCGCGGCTCGATGGGAGGCGCCGAAAGGGGCGGCAGGACGAAGGCCGGCTCGTCCGGCCTTGCCGTTTCCGTCGCCCGTTCGGGGGTAGGCTGCCGGTCGAGGGGGGGCAGCGTCGTGCGCAGGGGCCGGGTCCGGGCAGGGGCCTGGGGGATGGCCTGCGCTGCGGTCTGCGGAGGCACGGGAATGTCCCGGCCGGGTTCGTCGCCGCCGATCAGCGCGGCATCGAGGGGCAAGCGCACGGCCGGCGTGGCCTGGGAGCCCGGGACCGGCGCCGGCACCACCACCGGCATCTCGAAGGCGGGCTCGGCGCGCCGGGGCATGCCTTCGGCGATGGCGCGGGGTGGCTCGGGTAGGCGTCCCGCCTCGGCTAGGGGATCGGGGAGGGGCTCGGTGGACGGTTCGGGGCGGAGCGTTGCCTCCGGCAGCGGCCGCTGCCCCCGCTGGATGTTGCGCTCGACCACCACGTCGTTGGGTCCGCCCACGAGCAGCAGGTGTTCGACGTTGTCCCGCCTCAGCAGGATGAGTTGGCGCGACCGGTCGAGTTCGTAGACGTCGATGATCCCCAGCCGCGGCTGGCGCGCACGGGCGCCGCGCGTCTGCAGGGCGCTGCTGCCCCCCGTGAGACGCCGGACCACGAACACGATCGCGGCCAGGGCCGAGAAGATGACCGCGAAGATGACGAGGTACTGGATGATAGGGGAGCCGTCAGAGCCGAACACGGATCGTAGCCATGACAAGGGTACGCACTCGCACGTTCCGGCCGCGGTGGGATCCACGGCGGGACAGCGTCATAACACGACCCTTTGGGCTCGTGGCAGGCAAGTTAAGGTTTCGTTAACAGCTCCTTGGCCGCAGAAGCGCGGTATCGTGTCAATCCACGATGCGCCCCCCCGTCCCGGGCCGATCGCCCGCTTTCGCCTGGGCACTTTAACGAGCCGTTAACCATGGACACGGCAGTTTTTGCCGAGCCCGGATGCATGTGCGTCCGGCTGCCGGAGGGGTCCATGGCCATCACCGACATGCCCATGCTGGCGATGCTGCGCAGCCGCATGCAGTGGAACCAAGCCCGGCAGACCGTGATCGCCGAGAACGTCGCTAACGCGGATACGCCGGGCTTCAGGCCCCACGACCTGGCCGAATTGCGCGTCGACCAGGCGACGGGCAGCCCCGTCTCGACCTCGCCCGGCCTCGCGTTGACGGCGGCCGGGCACATGGCCCCGATTGGACAGGCCGAGCCGGGGGTCGATCCCCGGAAGGTCAAGGATTTCGAGATCCGGCCGAGCGGTAACGGCGTCAATCTGGAAGACGAGATGATGAAGGCCGGCGATATCCAGACCGACTATCAGCTCGCTGCGTCGCTTTATCAGCACAGCCTGACCACCCTGAAGATCGCCATCGGCAAGAGCTGATGACTTTCCGGCGGCACCGGCATCGAGTGAACAGCGGGGCGGGCGATGGACTTCTCTAAATCCCTTGTGGCGTCGACCTCGGGCCTGAAGGCTCAGTCCGGGCGGATGCGGGTCATCGCAGAGAACATCGCCAACGCGGATTCCGCACCCACGACCCGGGGGGCGGAGCCCTACCGGCGCAAGATCCCGACCTTTTCCAGCCATCTCGATCGGGAGACCGGCGCCACCATCGTGGACACCGGACGCGTCCGCCGGGACCAGAGCGCCTTCCGCACGAAGCACGACCCCGGCAACCCGGTCGCCGACGCCAAGGGCGACGTGCCGATGCCCAACGTCAATCCGCTCATCGAGAACATGGACATGCGCGAGGCCCAGCGCAGCTACGAGGCCAACCTCAACATGGTCACGACGACGCGCAAGCTCATCGCCTCGACCCTCGCGATCCTGAAGTAGGGGTATCGTCATGGCGTCGAGCAACTTCGCGGCAGGCGCCTACGCCGCCGTCCAGGGCCTCACCTCCGGGCGGGCCACTCCCCGGGTCCAGCCGACCCAGTCGGCAGGCGAGAACTTCGCCGGCCTCCTCGGGCAGGCCATCGACACCGTCGGCGACGCGGGCCGCAGGGCGGATGCCCAGGCGATCACCGCCGTGACCGGCAAGGCCAACGTGGTCGATGTGGTCACCGCTGTGGCCGAGAGCGAGACCGCCCTCCAGACCATGGTCGCCGTCCGTGACCGCATGCTTTCCGCCTACGAAGAGATCATGCGGATGCAGATCTGACGTCATCACCGATCGACGCGCCATCCCGGCGTGCCTCGCTCCATTCACAACAACCGGGGGTAGCAATCCTCCCGTCTTCCCTCCCGGCCCGGGTGGAGAAGCCTTCCTGGATCGGACCGATGACCGGCCTCGCCATCCTCGACGTCGCCCGCGACGGCATCTTCGTCTTCCTGAAGGTCGCCGGGCCGCTTATGCTCGTCGCCCTGTTCGTCGGTCTCGTGGTCTCCCTGGTGCAGGCCCTGACGCAGATCCAGGAACAAACGTTGATCTACGTGCCCAAGATCGTGGCGGTCTTCGCCACCCTGCTGCTGATGCTGCCGTTCATGGGCGATGCCATGGCCGGCTATATGACCCGCATCGCGGCCCGGATCGCGGCGGGCGGGTGATGGCGCCCGCCTTGGGTTATAGGGGGCGGCATGAACCTGCTCCTCCCGGGCATCGCCTCGGCTTATCTCCTCGTCTTCGCGCGGGTCGGCACGCTGATCATGCTGATGCCCGGCGTTGGCGAGCAGACCGTGTCGCCGCGCCTGCGGCTCAGCTTCGCGCTGCTGGTGTCCCTGGTGCTGTACCCGATGGTCCGGCCGCTGCTCGGGGGGACGGAGGGGATCGGGGGCCCGCGCCTCATCGGGCTGCTGTTCGGGGAGACCATCATCGGCCTCGTCATCGGCCTCAGTGTGCGGATGGTGCTCGCCGCCCTGCAGACGGCCGGACTCATCATCTCGCAGCAACTCGGCCTCGCCTACGCCATGACGGTGGATCCCACGCAGGGCGGCCAGTCGGCGGCGGTGGGCAACTTCCTGTCCCTGCTCGGCATCACCCTGATCTTCGCCGCCGACCTGCATCACCTCGCCATCGAGGGGATCGCCCGGAGCTATCAGGTCCTGCCGCCGGACGGGGTCCCCGGCTTCGGGGACGCCTTGATGCTTGCCCTGCGGGCGGTGGCGCGGGGCTTCACCCTGGCCGTGCAGATCTCCGGCCCGTTCATCGCGTTCGGCATCCTGTTCAACCTCGGGCTCGGGGTTCTGTCGCGGCTGATGCCGCAGTTGCAGGTATTCTTCCTGGCCGTCCCCGCCTCGGTGCTGATCGGGATGCTGATCCTCGCCGGATCGCTCGGGGTGATGATGGGTGTCTTCATCGACGACATGGGGCGTTATCTCGGCGAGTTCGTCGGGCGCTGACGCCGGCCGCCCGGAGACCCTGAGCCATGGCCGAGGGCGCGGAACAGGAAGACAAGACAGAAGACCCGACCCAGCGACGCATCGATCAGGCGATTGAGCGCGGCGACGTCGCCAAGAGCGTGGAGATCAACACCTTCGCGATCCTGGGGGCCTTCACCCTCGCCCTCGTCGTCGCGGCGCCGTCGGTGGCGACGGACCTGATGCACGGGCTGACGGCCTACCTCGCCAACGCCCACGAGGTCCCAGACGGGCCGGGGGCCATGGCGGCGGCGGGCCGGGCCGGGCTGCTGCTGTGGCTCAAGGCGGTGGCGATCCCCGTGGCGGCGGCCGCCGTGGCCGGGGTGGCGGCGGGCTACCTGCAGCATCCGCCGGTGTTCAACGCCGAGGCGCTGATGCCGAAATTCGAGCGCATCTCGCCCATGAGCGGGCTGAAGCGGCTGCTCGGTGTGGAGGCCCTTTTCCAGTTCGGCAAGGGGCTGGCGAAGATGATCACCGTGGGCGTCGTGGGCGGCGTGATCCTGTGGCAGGACCGCGACCGCCTGGAGGTCTTCGCCCGCCTCGATCCCGCATCCTGCCTGCCGGCCATCCTGTCGATCAGCCTCAAGCTCCTCGCGGGGATGCTCGCGGTCCACGTCACCATCGCCGGCGCCGACTACTTCTACGCCCGCATGCGCTGGAAGGGACGCCTGCGCATGTCGAAGGAGGAGATCAAGCAGGAGATGAAGGAGTCCGAGGGCAACCCGGAGATCAAGGGCAAGCTCAAGCAAATCCGGATGGCCCGGTCGAAAAAGCGCATGATGGCCGCCGTGCCGGGCGCGACGGTCGTCGTCACCAATCCGACCCACTACGCCGTCGCCCTGCGCTACGAGCCCGGCATGGTCGCCCCGGTCTGCGTGGCGAAGGGGGTCGATGCCCTGGCCCTGCGAATCCGCGAGGTCGCCAAGGCCCACGATGTGGCGGTGGTGGAGAACCCGCCCCTGGCCCGGGCCCTGCACGCCACCGTCGAGATCGACAGGGAGATCCCGGCCGAGCACTACCGGGCGGTGGCCGAGGTGATCGGCTTCGTCATGCGCCTGCGCCGGCGGGCCGCGTGAAGGAGGGGAAATCCGTCACCGTTTGGCCTTCCTCCACCTTTTTGCGCGAAGCTCGTGACGGGCTTGGTGCCGTCCGCGGTCCGACGCCCCCTTGCCGTGGGGCGGGCCGCGGGCCAAACCGGAGCCCGTTTCTGGAAAGACCCCGATGGCCGACGTGACCGGATCCCCGGCCCCGATTCTGAAGGCAGACCCCGCGCGGTCGGAGCACATGGCCGATCCGCTACCGGCGCAGGCGCCGGTGAACGGCTCGATCGACCGGTCGGAGCAGCCCGGACGGGTCGGGCTGTTGTTGATGCTGGCCGGCCTGCTGGTCGGCGCGGCCATCGGCCTCTCCTTCGTCGCCAACGAGCAGGCGCAGGCGCTCATCGTCTGGCTGCTGGCCCTGCTGGCCATGGCCGGCGTGTTCTTCCTCTTCGCCCTGGCGATCGGCGCGATCCATCTCTCCGGCAGCAGCGCCCGGGACGACATCACCCGGGGCATCGTCGATGGCGCACCGGACGGAGCCCTCGTGGTCGAGGATGGCGGCCGGTTGATCTATGCCAACGCCTCCTACCTGCGCCTCGCCGGAGGCGACAGCTTCTCCAACCTCGCCCCCGTGGAGCGGATCTTCGTCGGCTCGCCGGAGGTGTCGGAGGCCGTCTACCGCCTCTCCCAGGCGGCCCGGGATGGCCGGCCCCACACTGAGGAGATGCGGATGGCCCCACCCCTGGGGCATGTCGAGGGGGCGAGCGCCGAGCGTGATTTCGGCTGGTACCGGGTCTCGGTGCGGCCCCTTCCGCGCCCGCGCCGGGCAGCCTCCCTCTGGACGGTGGCCGACGTCACCGCTGAGCGGGAGCGGCAGGAGAACGTCTTCCAGGAACTCCAGCACGCCATCGACTACCTCGACCACGCCCCGGCGGGTTTCCTGTCGATTAACCCGACGGGCACGATCGTCTACATGAACGCCACCCTGGCAGCGTGGCTCGGCTACGACCTCGCCAGCGTCGGCTCCGGCGGGCTCCGCCTCGCCGAGATCGCGCCCAGCGCCGACGTCCTGATTCGCACCGCCGGCCTGCCGGGGGAGGTGCGCACCGACCGGTTCGACCTCGACCTGCGCCGCCGCAACGGCCACACGGTCCCCGTGCGGCTGTACCACCGGGTGGCCTTCGGCAAGGATGGCAAGCCCGGCGCCTCGCGCACCTTCGTCATCAACCGCTCCGCCGGCGCCGACGCCGACGAGCCGCAGCGGGCCGCGGAAGTCCGCCTCGCCCGCTTCCTCAACAACTCGCCCATCGCCATCGCGACCCTGGATCGCTCCGGGCGCATCGCCCGGGCCAACGCTTCCTTCACCCGGCTGTTCGGCACGGCGCCCCTCACGTCGGACGAGGCGGTTCCGGACGGGGAGGGCGGCACCCGCGCTGAGCCGAACCTCGCCGATTCGGTCCTAGACCGGACCGCCCTCGAGGCCGGGTTGAACCGGGCCGCCAGCGGCATCACCGAAGCCGAGCCCATTGAGGTGCAGTTGCAGGGGCCGGGCGGGCGCTCGGCCCGACTGTGGCTCAGCCCCGCCGACGGCGGCGCCGAGGGCGAGCAGGCCGACGAAGCGGAGCGGGTGATCCTCTACGCCCTCGACACCACCGCGCAACGCCAGCTGGAGCAGCAGGTTGCCCAGGCGCAGAAGATGAATGCGGTCGGCCAGCTGGCCGGCGGCATCGCCCACGACTTCAACAACGTCCTCCAGGCCATCATCGGCTACTCGGACCTGCTCCTGGCGAGCCACCGGCCGAACGACCCGGCCTTTCAGGACATCATGCAGATCAAGCAGAACGCCAACCGGGCGGCGGGCCTCGTCCGGCAGCTTCTGGCGTTCTCCCGCAGGCAGACCCTGCGGCCGGAGGTCATGAATGTCGGGGAGAGCCTGTCGGAGCTGACGCTTCTGCTCAAGCGGCTGCTCGGCGAACGGGTCAGCCTGGAACTGAAGCACGGCCGGGAATTGTGGCCCGTGAAGGCCGACGTGAACCAGTTCGAGCAGGTGATCGTGAACCTCGCGGTCAACGCCCGCGATGCCATGCCGGACGGTGGCAAGCTGACGATCCGCACGGAGAACGTCGTCGATCCCGGCCCCAAGGCCGCCACGGAGGGAAGGGGCGGCCCGCCGCCCGGCGATCACGTGCTGATCGAAGTCGGGGATACCGGCCAGGGCATCCCGGCCGAGCTGATGGAGAAGATCTTCGAGCCGTTCTTCACCACCAAGGAGATCGGAAAGGGAACCGGCCTGGGGCTCTCCACGGTGTTCGGCATCGTCAAGCAGTCGGGCGGGACGATCGACGTGCAGTCGACGCTCGGTCGGGGCACGGCCTTCAAGATCTACCTGCCCCGGCACATCCCGGCGCCGGAGGTGGTGCCTGCGGAGGCCCCGACACACTCCGAGACCACTGGCCAGGCCGGCGACAAGCCGGGCACGGCGACTGCCCCCGCCGCGCCTCCCCCCCGCCGCCCAGCGACGGACCATACCGGCCAGGGCACCATCCTCCTCGTGGAGGACGAGGATCCGGTGCGCGCGGTGAACAGCCGCGCCCTCTCGGCCCGGGGCTACACGGTGCTTGAGGCGGCCTCCGGCCTGGAGGCTCTGGCCATCGTCCGCGACAACGCGCAGCCGATCGACCTCGTGGTGTCCGACGTGGTGATGCCGGAGATGGACGGCCCATCCCTGCTGCGGGAGGTGCGCAAGCACCAGCCGCACCTGAAGGTTATCTTCGTGTCGGGCTATGCGGAGGACGCCTTCCGCAAGAATCTCCCCGAGGGCGAAGCCTTCAACTTCCTGCCGAAGCCCTTCAGCCTGAAGCAGCTCGTGGAAACGGTGAAGAAGACGATGGCGGATTGAGGCGCGGCCTCCCCGCGCTCGACGGGGGTCTGTCAGAAATCGCGCGCGCCGTCCCTGCAGTAGTTCCCCGCCGTCTTCGCGAGCGGAGCGAAGCGATCCAGGGCAGCGCTGCCTTGTCCGGAGAAGTCGCGCTCTGGATTGCTTCGGCTTCGCCTCGCAATGACGGCGCAGGAGCTGACCGAAGTCCTTAAACCGAGACCGTCTCAGGACCCCGCCGTCCACTCATCCTTCGTCCACCCCTCACCTCATCCTGAGGTGCCCGCGCCAGCGGGCCTCGAAGGAGGGCTCCAGCAAACTCTGCGATCCCTGGAACGCTCCTTCGAGGCTGCTTCGCAGCATCTCATGATGAGGTGGTTGGGCTGGTTGGTCGTTGGTGTCCCAAACGGAAAAGGCCGCCCCGGCGCGAACCGGGACGGCCTTTCGATGGAGCGGCGAATGCCTCAGGCGGCTTCGGCGACCTGCGAGGGGCCGGAATCCTTGCCGCGGGCGTCGACGTCGCGATCCACGAACTCGATCACCGCCATCGGGGCGTTGTCGCCCTGGCGGAAGCCGGCCTTCATGATGCGGCAGTAACCGCCCGGGCGGCCCTGGTAGCGCGGGCCGAGCACCGCAAACAGCTTCTTGACCATATCGGCATCGCGCAGCTTCGACATGGCGAGACGGCGGGCGTGCACGCTGTCGGTGCGGGCCAGCGTAATTAGCTTCTCAACGACCGGACGAAGATCCTTCGCCTTGGGAAGCGTGGTGACGATCTGCTCGTGCTTGATGAGCGCGGCAGACATGTTGGCGAACATCGCCTGACGATGCTCGGCGGTGCGGTTGAAACGACGACCGCGGAAACCGTGACGCATGGTGGCTCTCCTGGTTTTTGCGACCGCCGTGCCACGGGTCGGACGCTCTGTTGAGCGAATAGGGAGGAGCAAAACGCGGATAGCCAGCCATCAGAGGCACGACCGGTTCGCTTCGCAAAAAACCCTATTCGCTATTCGCTATTCCCTACTCGCCTGAGTGGCGCAGCCGCTCAGTAGTGCTCTTCGAACCGCTTGGCGAGGTCCTCGATGTTCTCCGGCGGCCAGCCGGGGACGTCCATGCCGAGGTGCAGGCCCATGCCGGCCAGCACTTCCTTGATCTCGTTGAGGGACTTGCGGCCGAAGTTCGGGGTGCGCAGCATCTCGCCCTCGGACTTCTGGATGAGGTCGCCGATGTAGACGATGTTGTCGTTCTTCAGGCAGTTCGCCGAACGGACCGACAGTTCCAACTCGTCCACCTTCTTGAGCAGCGCCGGGTTGAAGGGCAGCTGCGGGGTGAGCGGCGCAGCCTCTTCCTTGCGCGGATCTTCGAAGTTCACGAACACCTGGAGCTGGTCCTGGATGATCCGGGCCGCGTAGGCCAGGGCATCCTCGGGGCTCACGGCGCCGTTGGTCTCGACCGTCATGGTCAACTTGTCCTTGTCGAGATCCTGGCCCTCGCGGGTGGTCTCGACGCGGTAGCTGACCTTGGTCACCGGGGAGAACAGGGAGTCCACCGGGATCAGGCCGATCGGCGCGTCCTCGGGGCGGTTGCGCTCGGCCGGGACGTAGCCCTTGCCGGTGGCGACCGTGAACTCCATGCGGATCTCGGCGCCGTCATCGAGCGTGCAGATGACGAGGTCGGGGTTCAGGATCTGGATATCGCCAACCGTGCCGATGTCGCCCGCCGTCACCGTGCCGGGGCCGGTCTTGCGCAGGGTCATGCGCTTGGGGGCGTCGGTCTGCGAGCGGATGGCGATCGTCTTGATGTTCAGGACGATATCGGTGACGTCCTCACGGACGCCGGGGATGGACGAGAACTCGTGCAGCACGCCGTCGATCTGCACCGACGTCACTGCCGCGCCCTGGAGGGACGACAGCAGAACGCGCCGCAGGGCGTTGCCCAGGGTGGTGCCGAAGCCGCGCTCGAGCGGCTCGGCGACGACCGTCGCGATCCGCTTGGGGTCGTCGCCTGTCGAGACCTGCAGCTTGTTCGGCTTGATGAGTTCCTGCCAATTCTTTTGAATGACCACGGTCCTACCTCTCGCGCCTCACGGGCCCGCTTCGTCCGGTGCCCGTGTTTCGGCCGGGTGGAGGCGCCCCCTGGCACACCGCCCGGTCCCTGAACCGAAAAAACCTTACTCGCCGCCGACCCACAGGGCCGGCACGAAGCGGTAGCCCGCTCCCTCCCGGTCCACGTAGCCGAAGGCGGGAAACTCCAAATGACAGCCGGCGATGAAGCTGCGCTCCGCCGCCGCCTGTTCCATGATCCGCTTGCGGGTCGCGCGAGCCTGATCCCCATCGACGTCGAAGCCCACTCCCGCATCCGGGTTCTTGAACTGGATCGTCGGGAGGTGGACCACGTCGGTCCAGATCAGCAGCGACTCGGCCCCCGACGTGATGCGGAAACCGCAATGCCCCGGCGTGTGGCCGGGGAGGGGAACCGCCTCGATTCCCGGGAGCACCTCGCCGCCGCGATGCTCGCGCATCCGGTCCGCGTAAGGGGCCACCGAGTTCCGCGCGCCTTCAAAATACGCCTTGGCCCCCTCGGGCGCCTTCGCCAGCGCCTCATCCGGAAGCCAGTGAGCCACCTCATCCGAATGCACGACGATCTCGGCATTCGGGTAGACGGCCTTGCCGTCCTCGGTGAGACCGCCGCAATGATCGGGGTGCAGGTGCGTCAGGAGCACTGTACCCACATCCTCCGGCTTGATTCCCGCAGTCGCCAGGGCAGCGCCCAGGCGACCCACGGTTTCGGTCGGCGCCAGGGCGCCGTAACCGGTATCCACCAAAGTCGGCTTAAGGCCGGCCCCGGTGATCAGGAACGCGTTGAGGGTGATTTTCGGCTGCTCGGTACGGAAGCCGGCCCGCTGCAAGCGCGCGGCCTCGTCCTTGTCGATGCCGGTGACGAGATCGAGGCTCGCCTGCATCCAGCCGTCATTGAGCGCGGTGACCGTGAGGTCGCCGAGGTTCCAACGCAACACGCCGGGCAGTGGCTTCGATCCCGCCATAAGCTTCTCCCTCTCCGCCGAAAGTTCAGTCGATCAGACGCGGCGACGCTTGCGCGGCCGGCAGCCGTTGTGCGGGATCGCGGTCACGTCGCGGATCGAGGTGACGGTGAAGCCCGCAGCCTGGAGGGCGCGCAGCGCCGACTCACGGCCGGAGCCCGGACCGGAAACCTCGACCTCGAGGGTGCGCATGCCGTGCTCGGCAGCCTTGCGGCCGGCATCCTCGGCGGCCACCTGGGCGGCGTAGGGCGTGGACTTACGGGAGCCCTTGAAGCCCATCGCGCCGGCAGAGGACCACGAGATCGTGTTGCCCTGGGCGTCGGTGATGGTGATCATCGTGTTGTTGAACGAGGCGTTCACGTGGGCGACGCCGGACACGATGTTCTTGCGTTCACGACGGCGGACGCGTTGCGGTTCCTTGGCCATTCTCTTTCCACTCTTCCTTCAAGCACGCCCGTAACACCAGGCGCTCGGGATTCTTTTCGGGACTCGGACTTGCGCCTGCGCAGAGGTGGCGCGGTCTGCTGGACGCCTGAGAGAGGCATCCGACGCAACGGAAAGGAGGCCGAGCGAAGCACGGCCTCCCAGTTCCAAAAAATTACTTCTTCTTGCCGGCGATCGGCTTCGCCTTGCCCTTGCGGGTGCGGGCGTTGGTGTGGGTGCGCTGGCCGCGAACCGGCAGCTGCTTGCGGTGACGCAGGCCGCGGTAGCAGCCGAGGTCCATCAAGCGCTTGATGTTCATCGAGACTTCGCGGCGCAGATCGCCTTCCACGATATAATCGCGGTCGATAGCCTCACGGATCTGGAGAACCTCGGCGTCGGTCAGTTCGTTGACGCGACGCTCGGCAGCGATGCCAACCTTACCGGTGATCTCCTCAGCCTTCTTCGGGCCGATGCCGTGGATGTACTGAAGCGCGATGACGACGCGCTTGCCAGTCGGGATGTTGACGCCTGCGATACGGGCCACAGTCTCACTCCATGTGAGGCCCGGCTGAGCCGGGCGGGTTTCACGTGCGTCCGGTGGAGGCCGGCCCATGCACGCGTGAAACGACAACGCGGCCCGTGGTCGCCCCGGAAAGGGTACCTCGGACCGTCATTCGTTTAGACGAAGGGGGGTCTGCTACTCCGGCCTGATCAACCTGTCAATGACCAGAGGGAGAAATGCATGGCGCGGGCGATGGGCGACGGCGAGACCCTGCGGGCCTTCACCGTGGCGGTGTTGGACGCCGCGGCGGACGATGCGAAGGGAGTCGTCCCCGTGATCATGGCGGTCGCCGGGGGGATCCTCGCCAGTGCAGAACCCGGCACAGTGACCTTGCGCGATATTGATGACGGCGCCGGCGGCGTTCTCTGGGCGTCCTTCGGCGGGGAAAGAATGGCCTTCCGCTACAACCCCATGAGCGCGATGATCGAGCTTCGGGCGGGAACGCTCGACGGTCACCCCTTGAGGCTGTTCGGCCGACGCTCCCTCGCCATGGACATCACCAACTTCTTCGGGCCCAGCCGGGAGGCGCAAGCCTTCCGTACCCGAGGGCGGTGAGCAATCTCAGTGCATCCGCTGGTTGGACAGACGGCAATACCGGCCATCGTTTCGATACCCGGCGGGACAGTGGCGGACGCAGGCGCCGGCGGCGTATTTCAGCGGCGGGCGACAGAAATTCCGGAACCGCTTCTGCCCGTACACGAAGGATTGCGCCGGGCTCTGTGCCGCGGCGGCCTCGGGCAAAATGCCGGCCGCGACGATGAGGGAGGCGACGAGGGACAGGCGAAGGATCATCGGGCATTCCGGCACGAAAAAGGGCGCCCGCGGGGAGGCGGACGCCCGTCGGATGACCCGGCCAACGCCTCAGGACGCGATGCGCTCCCGGTGGGGCTCCAGAATCTCCACGAGTTCCGTCGTGACCGAATCGATCGGCTTCATGCCGTCGATGATCTTCAGCATCCCGAGCTTGTCGTAATAAGCGGAGAGCGGCGCGGTCTGTGCGCGGTAGGCGTCGAGGCGCTGTTTGAACACCTCCGGCGTATCGTCCTTCCGGACCGGCTCGCCCCGGGCCGCGGCTTCCGCAGCGCGGTTGGCAATACGACCGAGGAGGGCATCCTCGTCCACCTTCAGTTCGATGATGGCTGATAGGTCGAGCCCCTTGCCCGCCAGCATCGTCCCCAGGGCCTCGGCCTGGGCCACGGTGCGCGGGAACCCATCGAGGATGAAGCCGCGCTTGGCATCGGCCTGCTCGATCCGGTCGGCCACGATGCCGACGACGATCTCGTCCGATACGAGTCCGCCCGATTCCATCACCGCCTTCGCCTGCAGGCCGACCGGCGTCCCCGCGGCGACGGCGGCGCGGAGCATGTCGCCCGTCGAGAGCTGGGGGATTCCGTATCGTTGAACGATCCGCTCGGATTGCGTGCCCTTCCCCGCCCCAGGCGGTCCGAGCAGAATGATGCGCATGGCGTTGTCCTCGTTGGGCCCGCGTTTCGGGGCTCCGGGTGCAATCGACGACGCCATCCCGGGCATCGCCCCCTCGCTCGTTTTCTAACGCCTCCGGCGCGGGGCGAAAGCCCGCCCTTGGTCGGACATCGCTCATTTCCCTGCGTCTGTCGCGACGCAGGGACGGCGATCAGCGCCGACGCTGACCGGGAGAGGCGCCCCGGAGCTTCGCACGCTTCACCAAGCCCTCGTACTGGTGCGCCATGAGGTGCCCGTGGATCTGCGCCACGGTATCCATGGTGACCGTCACGAGGATCAGCAGGGACGTGCCGCCGAAGCCCAGGCTGGCCGAAGCGTAGGAGGACAGGATCTCCGGGCACAGGCACACGAAAGTCAGGTACAGGGCGCCGATCACCGTGATGCGGGTGAGCACCTTATCCAGGAACGCCGCCGTGCGCTCACCTGGACGGATGCCGGGGATGAAGCCGCCGTGCTTCTTGAGGTTGTCGGCTGTCTCCTGCGGATTGAAGACCACCGCCGTGTAGAAGAACGTGAAGAAGATGATCAGGGCCGCATAGGCCACGATGAACAACGGCGTGCCGTGACCGAGATAGGCGGTCACTGCCCCGAGCCAGCCGCTGCCGTTGTTCGACGAGAAGCTCGCTGCAGTGGCCGGCAGCAGCAGGAGCGAAGACGCGAAGATCGGCGGGATAACGCCCGAGGTGTTGAGCTTGAGCGGCAGGAACGAGGTCTGCCCCTCGTACATCCGGTTGCCGACCTGGCGCTTCGGATAGTTGATCAGGATACGGCGCTGGGCGCGCTCCATGAACACGATGAAGTAGACAAGCGCCACCGCCGCCACTGCCACGCCGAGGATGATCGCCGGCGACAGGGCGCCGGTACGGCCGAGTTCCAGGGCGCCAATGATCGTCACCGGAAGGTGCGCGACGATGCCTGCGAAGATGATCAGGGACGAGCCGTTGCCGATGCCGCGGGAGGTGATCTGCTCGCCGAGCCACATCAGGAACAGGGTGCCACCGGTTAGGGTGATGACCGTCGAGGCCAGGAAGAACGGCCCTGGATCAATCGCCGCCGACGAGCCCTGAAGGCCCACCGCGATCCCCCAGGACTGCACGAGGGCCAGCACCACCGTGAGGTAGCGGGTGTACTGGTTGATGACCTTCCGGCCCGACTCGCCCTCCTTCTTCAGCGCCTCAAGGCTCGGGATGACCGATGTGAGGAGCTGAACGATAATCGAGGCCGAGATGTAGGGCATGATGTTCAGGGCGAAGATCGCCATGCGCTCCACGGCGCCGCCCGAGAACATGTTAAACAGGCCGAGCACGCCGCCCGACTGCTGCTGGAAGTTCCGCGCAAACTGCTCCGGGTCGATGCCCGGGATCGGCACATAGGTGCCCAGTCGGAACACGATCAGTGCGCCGACTGTGAACCAGATGCGCTTCTTCAGCTCATCGGCCTTGGCGATGGCGCCGAAGTTGAGGTTGGCGGCAAGCTGCTCGGCGGCTGAGGCCATAGCGTCGCGTCCTGGAGGTGTCGCCGGGTGTCAGGCCCGGATGAAACGAAAAACGGCGGCCAGCGCGAGGTCGCGTGGCCGCCGCTCGATGGTCTCCGACTTAAAGGCCGGGGACGAGCCGCGCAATGTGTCGCGCGGCCGCCTTCCGCCTCAGGCGGTGGCCTCGGCCTCGGCCTTGCCGCGGGTCGACACGCCGGAGGCGTACACCACGCTGACCGAACCGCCGGCCTTCTCGACGGCCTCAATGGCCGACTTGGAGGCGCGGGTCACCTCGAAGCTGAGCTTCGAGGTCAGCTCGCCGACGCCGAGCAGCTTCACGCCGTCACGGGGACGGGCGAGGATGCCGGCGGCGACGAGGGTCTCGACCGTGATGGTCGCGCCAGCCTCGAGCTGCCCCGTGTCCACGGCGGTCTGGATCCGGCCGAGGTTCACCTCGTTCAGGTCCGCCGCATGGATGTTGTTGAAGCCGCGCTTCGGAAGGCGACGGTGAAGCGGCATCTGGCCGCCCTCGAAGCCCTTGATGGCCACGCCGGTCCGGGCCTTCTGACCCTTTACGCCGCGTCCCGCGGTCTTGCCCTTGCCGGAGCCGATGCCCCGGCCGACACGCATCCGGTCCTTGGTGGCGCCGGGATTGTCGCTGATCTGGTTAAGCTTCATCGGTCGCCTCCTCAGGCTTCGAGGACGCGCACGAGGTGGTGCACCTTGCGGATCATGCCGCGCACCGCCGGCGTGTCCTCAAGCTCGGCGACCCGGTGCAGCTTGTTCAGCTTCAGACCGACCAGCGTCGCGCGCTGGCTGGCCTCGCGGCGGATCGGCGAACCGATCTGCTCGATACGGACGGTCTTGGTGTTCTCAGCCATGCCATCCTCCCTTACGCGACCGCAGCTTCGGACTGGTCGGCCGGATCGGCGTCACGGCGGCGAGACTGGAGGCTCGACACCTTGAGGCCGCGGCGGGCCGCCACGGAGCGCGGGCTGTCCTCGTTCTTCAGCGCCTCGAAGGTGGCGCGCACGAGGTTGTAGGGGTTCGACGAGCCGAGGCTCTTCGCCACGACGTCCTGCATGCCCAGCGTCTCGAACACGGCGCGCATCGGGCCGCCGGCGATGATGCCGGTACCCTGCGGAGCCGCACGGAGGATCACCTTGCCGGCGCCATGACGTCCGTTGACGTCGTGGTGCAGGGTGCGACCCTCGCGGAGCGACACGCGGATCAGACCACGCTTGGCGGCTTCCGTCGCCTTGCGGATGGCCTCCGGCACTTCGCGGGCCTTGCCGTGGCCGAAGCCGACGCGGCCCTTTTGGTCGCCGACGACGACCAGGGCGGCGAAGCCGAAGCGACGGCCACCCTTCACAACCTTCGCGACGCGGTTGATGTGGACGAGCTTGTCCACGAACTCGCTGTCGTGCTCCTCGCGGTCTTCGCGGCGGCCGCGGCCCCCGCCCTCACGTTCACGTGCCATTGTCTCTACCTATCTCACTGGCGCAGGTCGCTCGGACCCGCTCGCTCGATTCCCTTCTACGGAAAGAAGGGAGCCCCGCGCCGCCGGAGGCCGCGCGGGGGGATCTCTTTAGAACTCCAGGCCGCCCTCGCGGGCCGCCTCGGCCACGGCCTTGACGCGGCCGTGGTAGATGTAGCCGGAGCGGTCGAAGATCACCTTGGTGACCCCGGCCGCCTTGGCACGCTCGGCGACGAGCTTGCCGACGGCGGTCGCCGCAGCGACGTCCGCGCCGGTCTTCAGATCGCCCTTGAGCGACTTGTCGATCGTGGACGCGGAGGCCAGGGTATGGCCGTTCACGTCATCAATAACCTGCGCGTAGATCTGCTTCGAGGAGCGGAACACGGACAGACGCGGACGGCCATTGGCCGCCGCCTTGATCGCCCGACGAACGCGCGCCTTGCGCCGATCGAGGGCTTCGAGCTTACGAGACATCTTCGCCCTCCTTTACTTCTTCTTGCCTTCCTTGCGGAAGATGAACTCACCCTCGTACCGCACGCCCTTGCCCTTGTAGGGCTCGGGACCGCGGTAATCGCGGATCTCGGCGGCGACCTGGCCGACCTTCTGCCGGTCGATGCCGGAGATGGTGATCTCGGTCGGCTTCGGCGTGGCGATGGTGATGCCCTCCGGCACGGCGTACTCGATGTCGTGGCTGTAGCCGAGCGACAGCTTGAGCGCCTTGCCGGCCATGGCGGCACGGTAACCGACGCCGGTGATCTCGAGCTTCTTGGCGAAGCCGGTCGAGACGCCGGTGGCGATGTTGGCGATCTGGGCGCGCGAGGTGCCCCAGAGCGACCGGGCGGGCTTGGTCTGGTTGATGGGCTGCACCTCGATGGCGCCGTCCTTCATTTCGACGCTGACGAGGGACGGAACGACGAACTTCAGTTCGCCCTTCGAGCCCTTCATCGTCACGGTCTGGCCCGAAACGGTGGCGGTGACGCCAGCCGGAACGGGAACTGGCTTCTTGCCTACGCGAGACATGGGATGTCCTCCTCCGTCCCGATCAGAACACGGTGCAGAGCACTTCACCGCCGACGTTGCGCTCGCGCGCCTCGTGGTCGGCCATGACGCCCTGCGGGGTGGAGACGATGGTGACGCCGAGGCCGTCGGCCACGCGCGGCAGCTCGCCGACCGACGAGTAGACCCGGCGGCCCGGCTTCGACACGCGCTTGATCTCACGGATCACGGGCTTGCCGTCGTAGTACTTGAGCTCGATGGCGAACTCGGACCGGCCGTTGCCCAGCTCGGTCTGCGCGAAGTCGCGGATGTAGCCTTCGCGCTTCAGCACGTTGAGCACGCTCGCGCGCAGCTTCGAACCGGGCGTCTGGACGACGTTCCGGCGGCGCAGCTGGCCGTTGCGGATACGGGTGAGCATGTCACCCACGGGATCGTTGACCATGGGAGGACCTCCTTACCAGCTCGACTTGACGAGGCCGGGGATGAGGCCCCGGTTGCCGAGCTCCCGCAGCGCGACGCGCGAGATGCCCATCTTGCGGTAGAAGGCCCGCGGACGGCCGGTGATCTCGCAGCGGTTGCGGATCCGGGTAGCCGACGAGTTGCGCGGCAGTTCGGCGAGCTTCAAGCGCGCTTCGAAGCGGTCCTGCATCTCGATCGACTCGTTGTTGGCGATATCGAGGAGCGCCTTCCGCTTGGCGGCGAACCGCTTCACGAGCTCCTTGCGATGGTTGTTCTTCTCGACTGAGCTTTTCTTCGACATGTCGTCTATCTCCAGTGTCCGCGTCTGACGTTCGGGAACGTCACTGCCGGAACGGGAACTTGAAGGCCGCGAGCAGTGCCTTGGCCTCGGCATCCGTCTGGGCGGAAGTCGCCACGACGATGTCCATGCCCCACATCTGCTCCGCCTTGTCGTAGGAGATCTCCGGGAACACGAGGTGCTCCTTGAGACCCAGGGCGTAGTTGCCGCGACCGTCGAACGAGCGCGGGTTCAGGCCGCGGAAGTCACGCACGCGCGGGAGCGCGATGGTGATCAGGCGGTCCATGAATTCGTACATGCGCTGCTTGCGCAGGGTCACCTTGCAGCCGATCGGCATGCCCTCGCGGACCTTGAAGGTCGCGATGGCCTTGCGGGCCCGGGTGATGACCGGCTTCTGGCCGGCGATCAGGGCGAGGTCGCCCGCCGCCACAGTGGCCTTCTTCGAGTCCGCGGTGGACTCGCCGACGCCCATGTTGATGACGATCTTCTCGATCTGCGGCACCTGCATGGGGTTCTTGTAGCCGAACTCTTCGATCAGCTTCTGGCGAACCACCTCGTCGTAGTGCTTGCGCAGACGGGGGATGTACGCGTTCTTGTCGGCCTCAGCCATCGATCTGATCCCCCGTGCTCTTGGCGAACCGGACCTTGCGCCCGTCTTCGAGGATGCGGAAACCCACGCGGGTCGGCTTGCCGTTGGCATCGGCGACCGCGATGTTCGAGAGTTGGATGGCGGCCTCCTTGGAGATGATGCCGCCTTCCTGGTTCTGGGACTGCTTCTGGTGCTTCTTGACGAGGTTCACGCCGCGCACGAACGCCCGGCCTTCCTTCGGCAGCACCTGGATCACTTCGCCCGACCGGCCGGCGTCACGGCCGGTCAGCACGACGACCTTGTCGCCCTTGCGGATCTTGGCAGCCATCACAGCACCTCCGGGGCGAGCGAGATGATCTTCATGTGGTTGCGGGCGCGCAGCTCGCGGGGGACCGGCCCGAAGATACGGGTGCCGATCGGCTCCTTCTGATTGTTGATCAGGACGGCGGCGTTCTTGTCGAACCGGATCACCGAACCGTCGGCGCGCTTCACGTCCTTGGCGGTGCGCACGACCACCGCCTTCATGACGTCGCCCTTCTTCACGCGACCCCGCGGGATCGCCTCCTTGACCGACACGACGATCACGTCGCCCACGCCGGCATATTTCCGCTTCGACCCGCCGAGAACCTTGATGCACATCACACGGCGTGCACCCGAGTTGTCGGCGACGTCCAGATTCGTCTGCATCTGGATCACGTGCGTGACTCCTTGTTTCAGGCGGGTTTCCGCACGCGGGCGGTATTGCCCGGCGGACGACGCCTGATGGGGATCTGTGGTCCCCGGCTCATGTGAACGACCGCGCTATCGGCGTCAGAAACGCCGGCGCGGTCACCGCGGTGGAACGGGTGCGAGACCCATCCAGATTGTCGCGAAGGTGGGGGCCATACATCGGCACGGCCCGAAAGGCAACCGGCCGTGGCGGTCCAAGGGTGATTTCCCGCCGAGAGCCGAGGCTATTTGGGCCCCATTTCGGTGGCCACCGCGAGGGAGGCATTCACCCTTCGGCCACCGCTCCTAATCACAACCTCATCCTGAGGTGCGGCAATAGCCGCTTCGAAGGGAGGTTCCAGGGATCACAGAACGCGCTGCAGCCCTCCTTCGAGGCCACCGCATGGCGGCGGCGCCTCAGGATGAGGTCCAAGATGGGATTGCCTTTACAACGCGCCCTGATGGGGAAAGGCGGTAAAAACAAAGGCGCGACCCGGGGGGTCTCCCCGGATTGCTCCTCGCCTCTGATCTCCTGTGGGCCGCCGGACGAATCAGGCCGGCTGGTTCAGCGATTCGCTCTCGAACAGGAAGCCTTCGAGGCTAGGGATCGTGACGGCGGTAGCGATGGCCGGGCGGGAGAGGCGCCATGGGCGATCCGTCCGGGCGCGAATCGCCTCGGACGGGCGCAGCCGGCGGCCGCGGCCATCCTCGCCCAGTTCCTCGATGGTGACGAACCCGTAGACCTGCAGACGGGACGCGGTGAGCTTGGTCTCGCGGTCCTCTGCAGCCACCACCATGGTGCCGAGGGCGTAGACCGTCTCCATGAGCACCCGCTGCTCGCCCCGGCGGCGGAGTCCGACTTCCCTTTCGCCCATCGGCGGAGGAGACATGACGCGACGGAAGGGGACGACGTTGCTGACCGCTACGCAACCCATACGCTGGAACCTCGAACTCGAACCCGACCCCGCGGACGGCGAATCGCGCCCCGCTGATGAGGACGTTTCGACGAATCGGATTAACCTCCCGTGGAGCATCCCGGGGGCGTCCTGCCCCGATCCGGTACGGCTTGAGGTGGCCTCGACCCGCACACGCTTCTTTAATGGCTTTGGGAGCCGCGATTTTCTGCCGGGACGCATTGACCGGGCGGGATGTTGCGTCTAGAAGCGCCGGACTTCGGTCGGCCCTCGGCTGCCGACGGCCTGCGGGTTTGTCCCGAACCGCCGTCCTCGCCCCCGACGCGACCTGAAGGCTCAAATCGCCTGACGCTTAAGTCAGATCCGTAGGTACGAGCGCGCCTTCCGAGGCGCGATCCTCTGCCCACACCGCGCCGAGGGGCCCTGCCGGGCTCTTCCGGCGCATATTCGTTTTGCGGGCTGCGGTGCAGCTCGAAAGGTGTTCGAGGAAGAGGGCACAGGATGCCGACGATCAATCAGCTGATCGCCCAGCCGCGGAAGATCCAGCGGAGCCGCAATAAGGTTCCGGCTCTGGATGCTTGCCCGCAGAAGCGTGGCGTGTGCACCCGCGTCTACACGACGACGCCGAAGAAGCCGAACTCCGCTCTGCGTAAGGTCGCCAAGGTGCGCCTGACGAACGGGTTCGAGGTCATCGGGTACATCCCGGGTGAAGGCCATAACCTTCAGGAGCACTCCGTGGTGATGATCCGCGGCGGCCGCGTGAAGGATCTTCCGGGCGTGCGCTACCACATTCTCCGCGGCGTGCTCGACACGCAGGGCGTGAAGAACCGGAAGCAGCGCCGCTCGAAGTACGGCGCCAAGCGGCCGAAGTAATTTCTTCGGATCGCAGGCAGGTTTTCCACTGCCTGACAAGGATGCCGCCGGCTTCGTGCTCAAGGTGGCCTGCGTCAGGTGCTTAAAGTCTACTCATTGGAAGTTTAGCCAATGTCCCGTCGTCACTCTGCAGAGAAGCGTGAGATCATCCCGGACCCGAAGTACGGGGACGTGGTGCTGACGAAGTTCATGAATTCGATCATGTACGAGGGCAAGAAGTCGACCGCTGAGCGGATCGTCTATGGCGCCTTCGACATCGTCGAGAACCGCGCCCGCGCCAATCCGATCGAGGTGTTCCGCGCCGCTCTGGACAACGTCGCCCCGATGATCGAGGTCCGGTCCCGCCGCGTTGGCGGCGCGACCTATCAGGTCCCGGTCGAAGTCCGCACCGAGCGCCGTCAGGCCCTCGCGATCCGCTGGCTCATCCAGGCGGCCCGTTCGCGCAACGACCGTACGATGATCGAGCGCCTTTCGGCCGAACTCCTCGACGCCGCCAACAACCGCGGCAACGCCGTGAAGAAGCGGGAAGACACGCACCGGATGGCGGAAGCCAACCGCGCCTTCTCGCACTACCGCTGGTAAAGCGGCCCACCCGTTTCTCAGGAGCAGTCCGATGCCCCGCACGCACGCGATCGAGGACTACCGCAACTTCGGCATCATGGCCCACATTGATGCCGGCAAGACCACGACGACCGAGCGGATCCTCTACTACACCGGAAAGTCCCATAAGATCGGCGAGGTCCATGAGGGCGCCGCCACGATGGACTGGATGGAGCAGGAGCAGGAGCGCGGCATCACGATCACGTCCGCCGCGACGACGTGCTTCTGGCGCGAGAAGCGCCTGAACATCATCGACACGCCCGGCCACGTCGATTTCACCATTGAGGTCGAGCGGTCGCTGCGCGTCCTCGACGGCGCGGTATGCGTGCTCGACGGCAACCAGGGCGTCGAGCCCCAGACTGAAACCGTGTGGCGCCAGGCCGACAAGTATGACGTGCCGCGCGTCGTGTTCGTCAACAAGATGGACAAGATCGGCGCCGACTTCTTCAAGTGCGTGGCCGACATCATCGACCGCGTCGCTGGCAAGCCGGTGTGCTTGCAGCTGCCGATCGGCGCCGAGAACACCTTCAAGGGTGTGATCGACCTGATCAAGATGAAGGCGATCGTGTGGTCGGGCGAAGCGCTCGGTGCGAACTACACCGAGGAGGAGATCCCCGCGGATCTCGCCGATCAGGCGGTCGAGTACCGTGCCAAGCTGGTGGAAGCCTGCGTCGAGATGGATGACGAGGCGATGATGGCCTACCTCGACGGCCAGGAGCCGAGCGAGGAGGGTCTTCGGAAGCTGGTGCGCACCGCCGTGCAGCGTCGCGCGTTCCATCCGGTCCTCTGCGGCTCGGCGTTCAAGAACAAGGGCGTGCAGCCCCTCCTCGACGCCGTCGTGGATTACCTGCCGTCCCCGGCCGATCGCGGTGAGATCAAGGGTCTCGACTTCAAGACCGAGGAAGAGGTGGTCCGCCACCCGATCGACTCGGATCCCTTCGCCATGCTCGCCTTCAAGATCATGGACGACCCCCACGTGGGCACGATCACCTTCTGCCGCGTGTACTCGGGCAAGGTCGAGTCGGGCGCCAACGTCATCAACTCGACGCGCGACAAGAAGGAGCGTGTCGGCCGCATGCTTCTGATGCACGCCAACAACCGTGAGGACGTTAAGGAAGCTTTCGCCGGTGACATCGTCGCCTTAGCCGGCCTCAAGGACACCCGCACGGGTGATACTCTCTGCGACCCGCAGAAGGCGGTCATCCTGGAGAAGATGGAGTTCCCCGAGCCGGTGATCGAGATCGCCGTCGAGCCGAAGTCCAAGGCGGACCAAGAGAAGCTCGGCATCGCACTCTCAAAGCTCGCCGCGGAGGATCCGTCCTTTCGTGTGTCGACGGACCAGGAGTCGGGCCAGACCATCCTTAAGGGGATGGGCGAGCTTCACCTGGACATCAAGGTCGACATTCTGCGCCGCACCTACAAGGTCGACGCGAATATCGGCCAGCCGCAGGTGGCGTATCGGGAGAAGCTGACCCGCCGGACCGAGATCGACTACACCCATAAGAAGCAGACCGGTGGTACCGGTCAGTTCGCCCGGGTGAAGTTCGTGGTCGAGCCGAACGAGCCGGGCGCCGGCTTCGCGTTCGAGTCGAAGATCGTCGGCGGCGCGGTGCCGAAGGAGTACATCCCCGGTGTCGAGAAGGGCCTCAACTCGGTCCTGACCGCGGGCGTCCTTGCCGGCTTCCCGGTGGTCGACATCAAAGTGGAGCTGGTGGACGGCGCCTACCACGACGTCGACTCGTCGGCCCTGGCCTTCGAGATCGCGTCCCGGGCGGCGCTCCGGGAGGCCCTGCAGAAGGGCGGCTCGGTGTTGCTCGAGCCGGTGATGAAGGTCGAGGTGGTGTCTCCGGAGGAGTACACCGGCTCGGTCATCGGCGATCTGAACTCCCGCCGCGGCCAGATCCAGGGCCAGGATATGCGCGGCAACGCCAACGTCATCAACGCGATGGTGCCGCTGGCGAACATGTTCGGCTACGTGAACCAGCTGCGCTCCTTCTCCCAGGGCCGCGCCAACTTCACGATGCAGTTCGATCACTACGAAGAGGTGCCGCGCGGCGAAGCCGACAAGGTCATCGCCAAGTACGCGTAAGGCTCTGGGCCTGACGCATCCCTTCGATCCGCAACACGAATTTTCGATTTAGGAGGCTCTGATGGGTAAGGAAAAGTTCTCCCGCACCAAGCCGCACTGCAACATCGGCACGATCGGCCACGTGGACCACGGGAAGACGTCGCTGACGGCGGCGATCACGAAGGTCCTGGCGGAGTCGGGCGGGGCGACGTTCACGGCCTACGACCAGATCGACAAGGCGCCGGAGGAGAAGGCGCGCGGGATCACGATCTCGACGGCGCACGTGGAGTACGAGACGACGAAC
>NZ_BPQX01000024.1 GCF_022179525.1 Methylobacterium persicinum | reverse complement strand
GGGTCTAGGCTGTGTCAAAAGTCCCATCTGAGATAGACTTGCGGCCTCATCTGCGGAGGCCAGCATGGGTCGGTTTGTCGAAGGGCAGGACCGTCGGCAGTCCTGGTTGCTGCCCAGTTCGCTGGACGACTACGTCACCGCCGACAATCCAGTTCGGGTGATCGAGGTCACCGACGAACTCGATCTGGGCGCCCTCGGCTTCACCCGCTTCGAGCCCGCGGCGACGGGATGGCCTGCCTATGATCCGGCCACGCTTCTGAAGCTCTACCTCTACGGCTATCTCAACCGGGTGCCGTCGAGCCGGCGGCTTGAGCGTGAGGCACAGCGCAACATCGAGGTGATGTGGCTGACCGGTCGCTTGGCTCCCGATCACAAGACGATCGCCGACTTCAGGCGCGACAACGGGCCTGCGATCCAGGCGGCCTGTCGGCAGTTTGTGGTGCTGTGCCGGGATCTGCAGCTCTTCGCCGGGGCGACCGTCGCCTTGGACGGGTCGAAGTTCAAGGCGGTCAACAACCGGGACCGCAACTACACCGTGGCCAAGGTCGCCAAGCGCCTGGAACAGGTGGAGGCCAGCATCGCCCGCTACCTCGCGGCGCTTGACCGAGCGGACAGGGAGGGCAGCGACGTGCCCGAGGCACGGACGCAGCGGATCGGCGAGAAGATCGCCGCCCTACGCCGGCAGATGGCCTTCCTGCGCGAGATGCAGGAGCAGGTAGAGGCCGCGGACGACGGACAGGTCTCCCTGACCGACCCGGACGCGCGCTCGATGGCGACGAGCGGGCGCGGCACCGGCATCGTCGGCTACAACGTCCAGATCGCGGTCGATCCTGAGCATCATCTCGTCGTCGCCCACGAGGTCGTCAACGAGGGTCACGACCGCACCCAGCTCGTGCTGATGGGCGATCGGGCCAAGCAGGCTACCGACGCGGGGGAGATCGTGGTCCTGGCCGATCGCGGCTACTACAGTGGCGACGAGGTTCTGGCCTGCGAAGGCACGGGCATCCTGCCGGCCATGCCGCGGGCCGACACGTCGGGTCGAGCCAAGAAGGGACTCTTCGTACGCGCCGACTTCGTCTACGACGCGGCGGCCGATCACTACGTCTGTCCCGCCGGCGCTGTGCTGACGAAGTCCAACG
>NZ_BPQX01000023.1 GCF_022179525.1 Methylobacterium persicinum | reverse complement strand
GGCGTGATGTCGAGGAAGTAGCCGCCGATGACCCGCTCGGCATAGGCGCTGGACGTGCCCGGCACCACCCGGATCACCGCCTCGACCTGGCGGGCGACGCCCTCCATGGCCGTCAGGTCGGTGCCCAGAACCTTGACGCCGACCGGCGTGCGGATGCCGGTCGAGAGCATGTCGATGCGGGCACGGATCGGCTGCGTCCAGGCATTCGACACGCCTGGGAACTGCAGCGCCCCGTCCATCTCCGCCTTCAGGCTGGCGAGGGTCACGCCGGGGCGCCACTCCGCCTTCGGCTTCAGGGCGATGACCGTCTCGAACATCTCCATCGGCGCCGGGTCGGTCGCGGTGTTGGCGCGGCCCGCCTTGCCGTAGACCGAGGCGACTTCGGGGAAGGACTTGATGATGCGGTCCTGGGTGGCGAGGAGCTCACCCGCCTTGGTGACCGAGATGCCCGGCAACGTCGTCGGCATGTAGAGCAGCGTGCCCTCGTTCAGCTCCGGCATGAACTCCGAGCCGAGCTGACCAACCGGCCAAGCGGTCGCCGCCAGCACGCCGACAGCGAGCAGGATGGTCAGGACCCGCGCCCGCAGGACACCGGCGATGAGCGGCCGATAGAGCCAGATCAGGAGCCGGTTCAGCGGGTTGCGGTGCTCGGGCACGATGCGCCCGCGCACGAACAGCACCATGAGGGCCGGCACCAGCGTCACCGACAACAGGGCGGCCGCCGCCATCGCGAAGGTCTTGGTGTAGGCCAGCGGCCCGAACAGCCGCCCCTCCTGGCTCTCCAGGGTGAAGATCGGCAGGAAGCTCACCGTGATGATGAGGAGCGAGAAGAACAGCGAGGGGCCCACCTCTGCCGCGGCCTCCACCAGGATCTCGACCCGGGGCTTGTCCGGGTGCGCCCGCTCCAGGTGCTTGTGGGCGTTCTCGATCATGACAATGGCGGCGTCGATCATGGCGCCGACCGCGATGGCGATGCCGCCCAGGCTCATGATGTTGGCCCCGAGCCCCAGGGCTCGCATGCCTACGAACGCCATCAGGATGCCGACGGGCAGCATCAGGATGGCGACGAGGGCACTCCTCACGTGCAGCAGGAACACGATGCAGACGAGCGAGACGACGATGCTCTCCTCGATCAGCGTGTGGCGCAGGGTTTCGATGGCCGCGTCGATGAGCTGCGAGCGGTCGTAGACCGGCAGGATCTCGGTGCCCGCGGGCAAGCTTTTCGCAACCTCCGCGAGCTTCGCTTTCACCCCTTCGATGACGTTCAGGGCGTTCGCGCCGAAGCGCTGGAGGACGATGCCGCCAGCGACCTCGCCCTCGCCATTCATCTCGGTGATGCCGCGACGCTCATCCGGCCCTAGCTCGACCCGAGCGACGTCCCGCACGCGCAGCGGCGTGCCGCCCGCCGTCTTCAGGACGATGTTCTCGATGTCGGCGACGCTCCTCAGGTAGCCGCGGCCACGCACCATGAACTCGAACTCGGACAGCTCGACGGTGCGACCGCCGACGTCGGCATTGCTCGCCCGGATGGCGTCCCGGAGCTTGTTGAGGGAGATGCCCTGCGCCCGCAGGCGGTTCGGGTCGACGACCACGTTGTACTGCTTGACGAAGCCGCCGACGCCGGCGACCTCGGCCACCCCCTCGGCCCTGGACGCACCGAACCGGACCACCCAGTCCTGCAGCGACCGAAGCTCGGCGAGCGTCCGCTCCCGTGCAACGACGACGTACTGATAGACCCAGCCAACACCGGTGGCGTCGGGTCCGAGCGTCGGGGTCACGCCGGCCGGCAGGCGGCTGGCCGCACCGTTGAGGTACTCCAGCACCCGCGAGCGGCCCCAGTACGGGTCGGTTCCGTCCTCGAAGATGACGTAAACGAACGATACGCCGAAGAACGAGAAGCCGCGCACGACCTTCGCCCTCGGCACCGTCAGCATGGCGGTGGTCAGCGGATAGGTGATCTGGTCCTCGACCACCTGCGGCGCCTGACCCGGATACTCGGTGTAGACGATGGCCTGCACGTCCGAGAGGTCGGGGATGGCGTCGAGGGGCAGGGTCCGCAGCGCCAGGACGCCGGCCGCGACCGCGAAAACCGTCCCGACCAGCACCAAGACGAGGTTGCGGGCCGACCAGCCGATGAGGCGTGCGATCATCGCGGCTTCTCCTCGGCGAGCGCCGACGTCTCGGCTGGTGGCGGCGCTGCGAGCGCCTGCAGGGCGGCCTTCAGGTTGCTCTCGGCGTCGATCAGGAAATTGGCCGAGGTCACCACCCGGTCGCCTGCCGAGATGCCCTTCCGGATCTCGACGTAGCCGGCGCCGCGGACGCCAACCTGGACCTCACGCGGCTCGAAGCGGCCTTCGTCCCGGTCGACGAGAAGCACCTGCTTCGTCCCGGTGTCGATGAGGGCGTCCTCCGGCACCGCGACCACGGGCTTGTCCGTGCCCGTCGCGATCTCGACCTCGGCGTACATGGACGGGCGCAGCTCGCCGTCCGGGTTCGGCAACTCGATCCGCAGGCGCGCGGTGCGGGTCTCCATGTTGAGGTGCGGGTAGATCCGCGTGACCGTCCCGGTGAACGCCCGCCCCGGGAAGGCCCGGACCCGAACCGTCGCCTTCTGACCCTCCGCGACTGCGGCCAGGTCGCGCTCGGTCACGTCGACCACAACCCAGACCCGGGTGTGATCGACGATGCGGAACAGGACGTCGCCGGACTTGGCCTTCATCCCGTCCGAGACGTTGCGCTCGACCACGACGCCATCGCGCGGCGAGGACCACGTGATGGACGCGGGCACCTTGCGGGTGCGCTCGATCTCGTCGATGACCTCCGGCGGGATGGCGAGGTTCTCAAGGCGCCGGCGGGCGCCCTCGAAGCCGATCCCGGTGAGGTACTGCGCGGCGGCTGCGTTCATCTCGGGTGAGAACAGCCGCAGCAGTGGCTGGCCCTTGTGGACGTGGTCGCCCGTGGTGACGCCCTCAACCTTGTCGATGAAGGCATCGCTGCGCATCGCGATGACCGAGATCCGGCGCTCGTCCTCCTCGATGCTGCCGGGCGCCCGCACCGGCAGCGACAGCACCCGGCGCTCCACGGCCGCGGTCCGCACGCCAGTGCGCTGAACCTTGCCCGGAGATAGGGCCACGGTGCCGCCGTCGGTGTCCTCGCCCTCGTAGACGGGGATGTAGTCCATCCCCATCGAGTCCTTCTTCGGCACCGGAGAGGTGTCGGGAAGCCCCATCGGGTTGCGGTAGAAGCGCACCTTGCGGCTTGCAGAGCCCGGCGTGCCGCCCTGACCCATGGCGACCCGATCCATGGTCATGTCGCCGTGCCCAGTGTCGGGGACCGCAGCAGGCTCGTCGGGTTCGTCGAAGCGCACGTCCTCGCCGGCGTGAACGGCGCGGTATTCGCGACCGTCCGCGGTGCGCGTCGGCTCAGAGGCATAGGACGGCTTCCCGTCCGGGTCCTGGTAGTAGACCACCGGCCCCGTCGCCTTCGCGGGCGCGGAGGCGGCCTTGGCGGCCGGCTTCCCGGAAAGGGGGAGCCAGTGGGCGAACTCCGTCCGGGCGCGCTCGACGAGGGCCGGCACGGGGTCGCCCCCGTGCCCCACGACATAGCCGGTGCCCCCCGCCGCGAGCGCGACGAGGGTTCCCGCAAGCCAGATCGAGCGGTTCACTTGACGGCCTGGAGGACGAGTTTGTCCTCGACGGTGCCGGTTTCGCCCTGGACCTTCGCCCCGAGCGACACCCGCCAGCCGCCGGCCATCGTGAGCTTCGCCTTGAAGCGATAGATGCCCGGCTCCGTGGAGGCGATCTGCTCGATCTTCGAGGTCATCTCGTCCATGCCGTCAGGCGCCATGTCGATGCGCTTGGCGAAGATCACGGCATCGGGCACGGGCTTCCCAGTTCGCTTGTCGAGGAGGCGCACCGTCAGGACGGCTTCGCCGACCTTGGCCTGCTGCTGCACGAGCTCGAAGTGGTAGTCCTTGATGTCGGCGAGCGCTGGGAGCGCGGTCGCCGAAAGGGCGGCACCGAACAGCGCGGCCGTGAGGGCGCGCGCAAAAAGCTTCTTGGTCACGGGTGTTATCTCCTGAACGCGATGGCAGGCCGCACGCGGGCGTGCAGCATCGAGCCGGCGCTCACGCCGGCGGCATCGGGTTCAGGCTCGGGGGGGCTCGGGTAACGGCGTCCCGCGTATGCCGACCGAGGAGGTCAGGTCGGGCCAGGACAGGCTCGCACGTGTCGCGAATGGGACCGGGACGGGGATTTCAGTCGGCAGCACGGAGGCGACGCTCGCCAGGCAGAGCGCCATCATCGGGCAGCCTTTGCCGCAATCGGGCACGGTGGCCTTCTCGTGCGGGCAGCAGGGCATGTCGTCCATGGCCATATCGGCCATGCCCATCCCGTCCGTATCGGCTTGATCCATGGTCATGCCGTCCGCGTCGCGGCGATGACCTGCGGGCGCGACGGAACCGGCCTGAGCCGTCATGGACATACGCATGCCCGCGGTAGCCGCTGGGGCGGTCACCGGCGTCAGGACGAGGCTGAGGACCGCCAGGAGCGGCAACAGTCGCCGAAGGGCAAGCCAGAGGTTCACAGAATTAGCATGCCAAATTCCGGGGCCGGGCGGAAGTCCATCTCTGTTTTCGTCGAACGGCGCGAGCAGCCTCGGTTGCCTGCGCTCGTCAGGCGATGGCCAGCACAGGTGACCGCCTCGCCGCGGCCGTCGCAACCCATCGTCGAAACCGCGCGGCGGACCATGACGCTCCCCCATCGGTGGCGTCCCGCTGATGTGGGGCTTGCCATAGTGGGAAGGTCAATAGGCTGCGAACGCCGCCACGCGGCTGGACCGCTTCACCGCATCACAACGGCATCGGGAAGCAGGTCGTCGTCCGGGTGCCCCGCTCCGGCGCACCCCGCTCGACCCGACCGCCGAGTTGCAGCGCGAATCCCTCGACCAAGGTCAGCCCCAAACCGCCCTCGCGCGGCGGTCCGAGCCCCTTGCCGTCGTCCTCGACCGTGAGGCAGACCTCGCCGAGGTCCGGATGCTGCTCGATGACCACGCGGATCATGCCCCGGCCATCATCGTCAAAGGCGTATTTCAGCGAGTTGGTGACCAGCTCGTTGACGATGAGCCCGGCCGGCACCGCCCGGTCCAGCGGCAGCGTCGCGTAGCCGTCCACCACCTCGATGATGACGCCGTCCCGACCCGGGTCGATGTTCGCGCACAGAGCCCGGACGTAGTCGCCGAACACCACGTCGGCGCCGCCCTCCCTTGTCGAGAGCTGATCGTGCGCCAGTGCGATGGCATGCACCCGGTCCATGACCGTGCCGAAGCGCTCGCGCGCGTCCGGCGTCTGGGTATGCCGCCGCTGGAGCGCCAGGAAGGACAGAATGACTTGGAAGTTGTTCTTCACGCGATGCTGGAGCTCGCGCAGGAGCATCTCGGCGCGTTCCGTGGCCCGCGCGTTCTCGGCGAGGACCTCTACGGTCCTGTCCTGGGCGTCCTGCCGCTGCAGAGCCATGCCGAGCAGGTTGGCGAACGCGGTCAGGAAACCGACGTCCGCCTCGTCGAACGTGCGGGGCTCGTCGGCATCGACCTCGAACACGCCCCAGACGCGGCCATCAAACATGATCGGCACGTTGACGACGGAGATGATCCCGTGATCGCGCAAGCTCGGCGCGTAACGGAAGTCCGGGTCGTGCGGCAGGTCCTCAATGATGACGGGCGAGGCGGTCTGCAGCGTCCGGCCGGGCGGCGAGGCACGGTCGATGGCAAGGGTGACCTGCCCGACCACGCCGGGCTTCCAGCCCACCCCCGCCTCGACAAGGAGGTCCCCAGGGTCGGTTCGATAGCGCATGATCTTGACGCGCCGGACCTGGAAGGCCCGTGATACCAGGGCGGTGGCGTTCTGCATCAGCCGTTCGCGCGAGAGCGGTTCGGAGGCGATGCGGGCGAAGGCGCCGAGGATGCGCTGGCGGTCGAGAACGCGCTCCAGGCGCGCCTCAAGGGTCAAGTCGTCCGGCATGGCCACCGTGGCGGTAGGGAGCGAGAAGGGCGCACGACACATCCCGCCGTGGTCAGGATCGGTGTCCCTGGCAGGACTGACCGGCTCACACACTCACATGGGACAACATCACCGCGCCGGGTGTCGCAATCGGTCCCGGGGCGACCTTGAGGACGACCTTCTCAGGTCGCGCCAACGGCCGTCACGCCGCCGGCGCCGCGACGGTCGGCTCCCGGACCCGCCAGAGCGCCAGGGCCAACCCCACGTTCGCCAACGCCAGGGCGGCGAGCAGACCGTAGGCCGCGTCTGGGCCGCCGTGGGTCAGCAGGACCGCTCCGAGCGACGGGGCCAAGGCCTGCGCCACCAGGCCAGGCCGCGCTAGACGGCCGACGAGCGGCGCGTAGCGGGTCGGGCCGAAGAGAGCCAGCGGCACCGTGCCGCGCGCGATGGAGTAGATCCCGTTTCCGGCCCCGTAGAGGACCAGGGCCAGCCCAACGACCGGTACTCTTAAAGCCAGCATCACGATCCCGAGGGCGACGAGGAGCATCGCCGCCGTCAGCGTCCACAATGGATGGTGCCGGCCACCGCCGGCCATCTCGATTACCCGCGCTCCGACCTGGGCGGGACCGATCAGGGCACCGTAGGCCACGGCCGAGCCGAGCGCGACGCCGCGGGCCTGCAGCAGCGTGATCAGATGGACCGAGACCAGCGCCATCACCGTGCCACCCAAGGTCAGGACCCCGGCCATGAGCAGGAAGGCCCGGCGCTCGCGCGCATCCAGGGGGGCGGTCCGGATCGGGCCCGATGCCGACCCGGTCGGGAGCGCCGCAGCCTCGGGGATCAGGGCGAGGACCAGCGGCAGGGTCACTGCGAGGTGCAGCCCGGCGTAGGCGAGGCACGTCCCCCGCCAGCCGACCCGTTCGAGGAGGAAGGCGGAGAGCGGCCAGCTCACGGTGCTGGCGAACCCGCCCCAGAGGGTGAGCGTGGTGATGGCCGGCCGCGCCTCGGCGCCGTAGAGCCGGCCGAGGGTGGCGAAGGCTGGATCGTACAGGCCTGTCCCCATCCCGAGGCCGAGGACCAGCCAGCCGGCGACGAAGGTCGGCAGGGTCGGTGCCAGGGCGAGGATCACGAGGCCGGCCGCGAGTAGGACAGTGGCGAGCGCGAGGACCGACCGCCCTCCGTTCCGGCCGATATACGAACCGACCCGGGGCGACACCAAGCCGGCCACCAGCAGCCCCACCGAGAGGCCGCCGATGATCCAGGCAAGAGGCCAGCCGGTATCGGTCGCGATCGGCTGGCCGAGCACCGCCAGGAGGTAGAACGACGACCCCCAAGCGAGGATCTGAACGATGCCGAGGGCGCTGATCACCACCAGGCGGTGACGATCCCTCATGCCGCGGCACCGCAGCAGCGGGCCGGTTCGGCGGAGGACGGGGCCTCGACCGCCGCCACACCGGTGACGGATGTCCCACCGCAGCAGCCCTGCGCGGCCTCGGCGGGCTGCAGGGAGCAGACCCCGGTCTCGGGCAGGACGAGGCGGACGTCGTCGGCGGCCGCCAGGTCGCCGGCCAGGGCGGCGACCACCGAGCGGACCTGCTCGTAGCCGGTCAGCATCAGGAAGTTCGGCGCGCGTCCGTAAGACTTGATGCCGACGGTGTAGAAGCCCGGCTCGGGATGGGCGAGCTCGCGATGGCCGTGCGGCCTCACCGAACCGCAGCTATGCTCGTTCGGGTCGATGAGCGGCCCGAGCGCCCGCACGCTCTCCAGCGCGGGGTCGAGGTCGACGCGGATCTCGCGCGTGAGGTTCGGGTCCGGTCGCTGGCCGGTCGCCACGACGACGCGGTCGACCGGACACAGGCGGCGTGATCCTCCGGTATCCCGGCCCTCAAGCGCGACCCGATCCCCGTCGCGATGGACGCCCGCCACGGCGAAACCCGGGACGAGCTCGACGCGGCCCGCATCGACGAGCGCCCTGAGGCGGGAACCCAGGGCGCCGCGCGCGGCCAATCGGTCGGCGGATCCACCCCCGAACACGCGGGCGAGGTTGCCGCTGCGGGTGACCCATACGACCCGGGTATCCGGGGACTCCTCGGCCAGCCGCGCCAAATCGAGCAGCACCGTCGCCGCGGAATGCCCGGCGCCGACCACAGCTGTCGTCCGGCCCTGGAATGCGGTGCGCTCCCGCCCGGCGACGTCCGGGATGCCGCGCGCGACGCGGGTGACATTGTCCGCCTCGCCCGCCGCGGTCAGTCCGTCCGCGCCGAGCGGGTTCTGGGTCGACCAGGTTCCGGAGGCATCGATGACGGCCCGGGCCAGCTCGCGCCGCGTTCCGCCGTGGGCATCGATCACCGTCAGGACGAACGGTCGGTCCGCTCGGTCACGACTGCCGACCTTGTCGATGCCAAGGCGGCTGATGGCGCTCACCCGCGCACCGGTCTCGATGACGGGGGCGAGCTCCGGGGTCCCGGCGAGAGGTTCGAGGTAGGCCGATGCTAGTTCCGCCCCAGTGGGGAACGCGTCAGCCGCCGGCTCCCGCCAGCCATGCCGCAGCAGGATCTCGCGGGCCATCGGATCGACGTTGTACTCCCAGGGCGAGAACAGGCGAACGTGCCCCCAGTCGCGCACGTGTGCCGCTACGGTGGCGCCAGCCTCGTAGACCCTGACCGGCAGACCGCGCGCAATGAGGTGCGCAGCGGCGGCAAGGCCCACGGGCCCAGCACCGATGACCGTCACGGGATGTTGGTTCTCCGTCGCCATCGACCTATCCTTCCTATATTCCAGAATAATCGAAATATCAGATACGATGAGACGGTCAGGCCGCCTCGCCGGCCCGGCCGCATTGTTCGTCCAAGCAGCACTCATCCACCAGGAACCCGACGAGGCTTCGCATCGCCGGGTAGACCGCCCGGCAGATCAGCGTCGTGGCCTGGCGCTCCTGAACCACCAATCCGGTCAGGATCAGGCGGTGAAGGTGGTGCGAAAGCGTCGAGGCCGGGATGCCGACGCGCTGCTGGAGCCCCCTCACCGGCAGGCCGTCATGGCCCGCGCGGACGAGGGCACGATAAACCTTCAGGCGCGTCGGGCTGCCGAGCGCCTCAAGCTGCCGGGCGGCTAATTCGATGTCCATGGAAGTATGATGGCGCGGGACACCCGCAGGTGCAACACCTAATTCGATAACTGTGGAATTACAGGCGGTCCGAACCGGGCGGCAGCGGAAGCCTCGGACCGTTCGCGGTCGAGGACAGCGATGACGGGCGACCAGCGTCGGGGTGGACAGGGCCCACGCGCCGGCCCGGGTTCAGCGCGCCCCGAGGATCGGGAGCCAGATCGCGAGGGCGATGAGGGTGACGAGAAGCACCGGCGGGGTGATGGTCAGGCCGACTTTCATGTACTGGCCCCACGTGATCCTCTGGCCCTTGGTGTCGAGGACGTGCAGCCACAGCAGGGTCGCGAGGCTGCCGATCGGCGTGAACTTCGGGCCGAGGTCGCAGCCGATGACGTTGGCGTAGACCATCAGCTCCCGGGTCAGCGGCGACAGGTCCGGGGCCTGCTGGATGGAGAGCGCCCCGACGAGCACGCTCGGCATGTTGTTCATCACCGAGGACAGGATGGCGGCGGCGAAGCCGGTACCGATGGTGGCGACCCAGATCCCATGGGCCGCCAGCCAGACCAGGCCCCGTGCCAGGTAGTCGGTGAGACCGGCATTCCGCAGGCCGTAGACCACGAGGTACATGCCGAGGCTGAACAGCACGATTTGCCAGGGGGCGCCGGTCAGCACCTTCCGGATCGGGATCACGCCGGTCCGGCCGGCCAGCAGCAGGAGCACCGCCGCGCCGGCACAGGTGACGACCGACACCGGGACGCCGAACGGTGCGGTGACGAAGTAGGCCACGAGCAGGAGCCCAAGCAGCGGGAAGGCGGCGCGGAACACGAGCGGGTCCTTGATGGCTTCCCGGGGCGGCTCCAGCTCTTGGACGGGGTACGCATCGGGGACGTCCCGCCGGTAGTAGGCCCAGAGCACGATCAGGGTGGCGGCGAGCGACACCAGGTCCACCGGCACCATTATGGCGGCATACCGACCGAAGCCGACGTCGAAGTAGTTCGCGCTGACGATGTTCACGAGGTTGGAGATCACCAGCGGCAGGCTGGTCGAATCCGCCACGAACCCGCAGGCGACGATGAAGGCGAGCGCGGCGGCCGGCCTGAAGTCGAGCCGGATCAAGATGGCGAGCACGATGGGCGTCAGCAGCAGGGCCGCGCCGTCATTGGCGAACACCGCCGCGATGGCCGCCCCGAGAAGGACCACCAGTGGGAACAGCCGCCGACCGCGACCGCCGCCCCATCGGGCGATGTGCAGGGCCGCCCAGTGGAAGAACCCGGCCTCATCGAGCAGCAGCGAGATGATGATCAGCGCCACGAACGTGAAGGTGGCGTCCCAGACGATGTGCCAGACGGTCGGAATGTCGCCGGGGTGGATGACGCCGGTCGCGAGCGCGACCGCCGCGCCGATCAGTGCGCTCCAGCCGATCCCGAAACCCTTCGGCTGCCAGATGACGAACACCAGGGTGACGGCGAAGATGATGAGCGCGAGCATCGCGGCCTGTTCTTGCGTGGGACGGGGCGGGATCGGGCCGCACGGCAGCGTGGACGGTCCGGGGTCCGGATCGCCCTGCGGCACGTCGTCGGTGGATGCGAGAATGTCAGGCGGTGGCCACGCGCCGACCTTGTTCGTCAACGACGCGCTCGCCGTCCTCCTTGACGAACTCGCCCTGCTGAGCGGGCAGGAGGTCGAGGACCGCCTCCGACGGGCGGCACAGGCGCACGCCCTTCGGGCTGACCACTAGCGGACGGTTCATCAGGATCGGGTGCTCGCCGATGACATCGAGCAGTTGCTCGTCGGAGAGCGCCAGGTCGGACAGCCCCAATTCCGCATACGGCGTGCCCTTCTCGCGCAGCAGGTCACGGACGTTGATGCCCGCCCGCCGGGCGAGGTCGCGTATCATGGCGCGGCTCGGGGGCGTCTTCAGGTACTCGACCACGTGCGGCTCGACCCCAGCGTTGCGGATCAGCGCCAGGGTGTTACGCGACGTGCCGCAATCCGGGTTGTGGTAGATGACGACGTCCATCACGCGAACTCCGGGCGGGGCGAGGTGGCACCGGCGAGCTGCCCGATCTCCCGGACCCTGGAAGACAGCGCGACCTGATCGAGGCCGCCGATGGGCAGCGCCACGAACGCCGAGATCCGGTTTTTGAGGAAGCGCTGCGCGGTGATGAAGGCCGTCTTCCGCTCGATCTCCGAACCCTCGACTGCGGCGGGATCCTCAATGCCCCAATGGGCGGTGACCGGCTGGCCGGGCCAGTACGGGCACGCCTCGCCGGCGGCGTTGTCACAGACCGTGAAGACGAAATCCATCACCGGCGCGTCGGGGCCGGCGAACTCGTCCCACGACTTCGAGCGGAGGCCCTCGGTCGGGTACTCGCTCTCGCGCAGGACCTGGACGGCCATCGGGTTCACGTCGGCCTTCGGCTGGCTCCCCGCCGAGAAGGCGCGGAAGACACCCTTTCCGTCCTTGTTGAGCATGGATTCGGCCAGGATCGAGCGGGCCGAGTTGCCGGTACACAAGAACAGGACGTTGTAGACGCGGTCAGGCATGGGCAGTGTCTCCGAGAGGAATGCAGCAGGCGGACAGTGCGGCGAGGGCGGGCGCGCAGACTTCCGGCCGCCCTTGGCAGCAGTCGCGCATCAGGAAGGCGATCAGCCCAGACAGGGCCGGGAAGTCGGCACTGTAGATGATCGACCGTCCGTCGCGGCGTGACCGGACCAGCCCAGCGTGTTCAAGTTCCTTGAGGTGGAAGGAGACCGAGGAGGCTGAGACGCCGACCGCGGCAGCCAGCGCACCGGATGCCATCCCATCCGGCCCGGCTGTCACCAGCGACCGGACGAGCCGCAAGCGATGTTCCTGGCCGAGGCCGACGAAGGCGGCGAGGGCTTGCCGTTCGTCCATCTTTGTTCCAATCTTACGATTATCGCTTGAACGTAGGAGAAACGCGCGTCTTGGACAAGCCCCTTCCGCCATTCACGGGTGGCCTGCCGAATGTCTGCGCTCCGCATTTCGAGGTGCCCACGCGGGAGCGGCTGCAGGTAGAGCAGCCATTCACGCACGCGCCGCGCTTCCTGATCCTGTACGGCTCGCTGCGGGAGCGCTCATTCAGCCGGTTTCTCGCCTACGAGGCGGCTCGCCTGCTCGAAGCTATGGGTGGCGAGGTGCGGATCTACGACGCGCACGGGCTGCCGCTGCCCGACGACACCACAGCGGATCACCCAAAGGTGCAGGAGCTGCGCGCGCTCTCGCTCTGGTCGGAAGGACATGTGTGGGTGAGCCCCGAGCGGCACGGTAACCTCACCGGTGTGATGAAGAGCCAGATCGACTGGCTGCCGCTGAGCGAGGGCTCAGTGCGACCGACGCAGGGGCGCACGCTCGCCGTCATGCAGGTGTCCGGCGGCTCGCAGAGCTTCAACGCGGTGAATGCCCTGCGCCTGCTCGGTCGCTGGATGCGGATGATCACCATCCCGAACCAGTCCTCGGTGCCGATGGCCTACAAGGAGTTCGACGACGCCGGCCGGATGAAGTCTGGGCCGCTCTATGAGCGCGTGGTCGACGTGTGCGAGGAGCTGATGAAGTTCACGCTGCTGACCCGTGAGCGGGCCGACTACCTCGTCGACCGCTACAGCGAGCGCAAGGAACGCGAGCCGGACCGCCTGAAGGCGGTCGCCGCCGACATCGGGTTCGTAAAACGCTAGGCGCACGCCGCTGACGATGGCGGAAGTCCCTCCCGCCACTGGTCGCGGCCGTGGCGCGACCGCTCACAGACCGCCGCGAGAGATCGTCGCCGTCCTCCCGAATGGGAGCGGTCTACACGAGCCTTTCATCGGTCAGTTCCAAGCATCGCATCGTCCAGATAAGGAGCCGATGACCCAGCCCGTGAAACCTTCGCAAAGAGGCTTCAGCCCGCACTTGCCTGTCGTGATCTCGGATGTCTGCTCACCTGATTCCTTCGGAACATGACCTTCCATCCGCGGCGGGCGCGGTGCAGGCTGGCTGGGAGGGTTCCGGGAGAAACGCATGGACGAGGTCGACGAGCGACGGCTCGCCGCCATCCTGGTTGCCGACGTTGTCGGCTATAGCCGCCTTATGGGCGGCGACGAGGCGGGAACGCTGCGCCGATTGAGGGGCTTGCGTCGTGAGCTGCTCGATCCACGCATCGAGGCGGCCCGGGGCCGCGTCGTGAAGTCGACCGGCGACGGGCTGATCGCCGAATTTCCCAGCCCGGTTCGGGCGGTGTCCTGCGCCGTCGCGATCCAGCGAGCGATGCTGACGCGTGAAGCCGGCATGTCCGATGATCACGCGTTCAGGCTGCGCATCGGCATCAACGTCGGCGACGTGGTCGCCGAGCCGGACGGCGACCTTTACGGTGACGGCGTCAACGTGGCGGCCCGGCTCGAACCCTTGGCGGAGCCGGGCGGGATCTGCATCTCGCACACGGTTCACGATCAGGTGCGGGACAAACTCGGCTACCCGTTCGAGGACCGGGGCAAGCAGGCGTTGAAGAACATCGCCCGGCCGGTCGGCGTGTTCGCACTACCCGCCAAGGCCATACTGGCGCTGCCGGTCGACGACGGTGAGACCGAGCCCGCGGTGCGGGCCCGGCTCGCGGCGCGCCGAGTATCGGGACGTCCCGCGCTCGCCGGCGGGTTGCTCATCCTCACCGCACTCGGCGGCCTTGGGCTATGGTCCTGGGCGACGCCGCGCGAGACGGGACAGATCCCGCCGGCGGACCTTGCCGACGGCCGTGTCGGCGCGGACTGGATGCCGGCCACGGAGATCCGGCAGAAGCTTTTGGACACGGGTTATACGTCGGTCACCGAGCTCAAACCCGATGACGGCCTCTGGGACGGCAAGGGGATCAAGAACGGCATGGAGGTGAGATTTCACGTCGACCCGCGGACGGGAGCAATCTTGTCCGAGAGGGCGGACGACTGAGATGCCCCAGGGCCGGCGTGGCCCTCAGCTGCCCGTGGCCGGCGAGAGCGACGCGCCGTAACGGAACGTCGCGGTGCCTCCGGACCGTTCGGTGAACGAACCCTCCCCATGATCGGCCCACGCCGTCGTGACTGTACCGGGCAGGATGCCCGCGCCGGTGCAATCGACGCTCACCGGCGCCGGCGCATGCTTGAGATCCAACGTGAAGCTGCCGCTGCACACGACGTAGCCCTTCGCGTCCCGCGTGAAGAAGCTGACCCGTAGCAGGCGGACCGATGCGTGACCGGTCAGGACGCTGCCGTCGGCGCGCTGGATCTGGAAAGGCAGGGAGTCCAGGCCGAACGTGCTGCCGCCCTCGCCCGAGCCGACTTGGATACCGGGCAGCCCCTCTCCTCCACAGCCGGATAGGAACGACAGCAGGATGCCTGCACAGCCGGAGAGCGCGCGCCGCCTCATCGAAACCTCGTTCGCCATCCCGCCTATCCACGTACATTCAGCGCATGAGGCCCCGCATCGGCCGCGCGCTCTGACTTTCCTGGGCCGGACGCGTGCCGGACCGCGGGCGTCATCCAGCCGGCGTCCGCAGGAGCCGCAGGGCATTCGCGGTCACGAGGACCGTGGCGCCGGTGTCGGCGAGGATCGCGGGCCAGAGCCCGGTGAGGCCGGCCACCGTCGTCGCCAGGAACACCGCCTTCAGGCCGAGGGCGATGCCGATGTTCGCCCGGATGTTCGCCAGTGTCCGGCGGGAGAGCTCGACCATGCGCGCCACGTCGGCGACGCGCCCGTGCAGCACCGCGGCGTCGGCCGTCTCCAGGGCGACGTCGGTGCCGCCGCCCATCGCGATGCCGACGTCGGCCGCCGCGAGCGCCGGGGCGTCGTTGATGCCGTCGCCAACCTTCGCCACGACCAGGCCCCGGGCCTGAAGCTCGCGCACGATCCGCTGCTTGTCCTCCGGCAGGAGCTCCGCCTGCGCCTCGATGCCGAGGGCCCCGGCCACGGCCCCGGCGGTGCGGGCGTTGTCGCCGGTGAGCACGATTGCTTCGATGCCCTGCGCCGCAAGCCGGTCGATCCCGGCCTTCGCATCGGACCGAGGCTCGTCGCGCATGCCGAGCAGGCCGGCCAGCACCCCGTTCACCACCAGGGCGGCGACGGTCTTGCCCTCGCCGTGCAGGGCGGAGACCCGCGCCTCCTGCTCAGCCGTGAGCGCCGCGCGCGCCGCCGCCTCGCGCGGCGAACCGAGGAACAGGTCGAGGCCGCCGACCTTGCCGGTCACGCCCTTGCCGCCGAGCGCCTGAGCCCCGAAGGCCGGGGGCACTGGCGCCCCGGCCTCCGCCGCCTTCGCCAGGACCGCCCGGGCGAGGGGGTGCGAGGAGCCGCCCTCAAGGGCGCCCGCGAGCGAGAGTACGTCCCGTTCGGACCGACCGAATCCCACGACGTCGGTGACGACCGGCTTGCCCTCGGTCAGGGTACCGGTCTTGTCGAAGGCGACCATGGTGACGGCGGCTAGCCGCTCCAGGACGGCGCCGCCCTTGATGAGCAGGCCGCGCCGGGCGCCCGCCGAGAGCCCGGCCGCGATGGCTGCCGGGGTCGAGATGACCAAGGCGCACGGGCAGCCGATCAGCAGGATGGCCAGCCCCTTGTAGACCCACTCGGCCCAGGCGGCCCCGGCGACGAGGGGCGGGAGCACGGCGACGAGGAATGCAACGCCCACGACGGCCGGGGTGTAGACCTTGGAGACCCGGTCGATCAGGCGCTCGGTCGGAGCCTTGGCCTCCTGCGCCTCCTCCACCAAACGAACCACCCGCGCGATGGTGTTGTCTCGCGCCGCCGCAGTCACCTGGACGCGGAGCGCGCCGTCGCCGTTGACCGTCCCGGCGAAGACGGGCTCGCCCGGGCCCTTGCGCCGCGGCACGCTCTCGCCGGTGACCGGCGCCTCGTCCACCGCACTCTCGCCGTCGAGGACGGTCCCGTCGGCCGGGACGCGGTCGCCGGGACGCACCAGGACGGTCGTCCCGACCCTCAGGCTCGCTGCGGGCACCCGCTCCGTCTCCCCTCCGCGCTCCAGCAGCGCCGTGTCCGGCACCAGGCCCGTGAGGCCGCGGATGCTCGCCCGGGCGCGGCCGGCGGCGACGCCCTCCAGCACCTCGCCGACCAGGAACAGGAACACGACCGTCGCCGCCTCCTCGGTCGCCCCGATCAGGGTCGCGCCGATCGCCGCCACCGACATCAGTGTCTCGATGGAGAACGGCGTCCCGTGCCAGGCCGCGGCGACGGCACGCCGTGCGACCGGCACTAGCCCGACCATCATGGCGACTAGGAAAGCCCAGCGCTCCGTCACCGGCGCGGCATGGCCGATGGCGTAGGCCAACACCAGGGCCGTCCCGCAGGCGAAGGCCAGAAGCGCCTTCGGTGCCCGCCACCAGGGAAGCTCAGGCGTGTCCGTGTCCGACGCGGTGGTCGCCTCGGGATCCTCGGCGCCGTAGCCCAGTCCACGAACTGTCGCGGCGATGGCCCGCGCATCGATGCCCGGGCCGTGACGCACCGTCAGCGTCTCTGTCGCCACAGAAATCTGAATGTCCTCGATGCCGGGCAGGCGCCGCACGGCATTCTCGACCTTGGCGGCGCAGGAAGCGCAATCCATCCCCGAAACGCGCAGGCGCGTCGGGGGGGCCTCCGTCCGGTCCAGGGTTACAGCGTCGCTCATCGCCGGTGCCTTCCGCATCTCTCGGACATCGCTGTACTTCCTCTAGTGGCTAGAGGAGCAAGAGGCCGTGACGAAACCTCCGGCCAAGCACGCGGCGCGCCCGCGCCCTGGTCCTGGAGCCGGAATTGGAGCACGGCCGAGGCGGCGGAGCGGGCCGGCAAGCGCGTCCGAGATCGCGCCTTCCGACTGGAGCCGTAACACGTAGCGGATGCCGCTATGCGCTATGCGTTCCCGGCCGAGTCGCCCACCCGGCGACCAAGGCCGACGCCAGCCGGGTTATCCCCTTCCCCGTAGGGAACAAACCCGGTTCGGAGCGCATGAATCCCGAACTTGGCCGGCAACCTGACGGGGGCTTCCATGCGCGCCCGCGCCCGTACGCGTCCCGAAAAGCCCGGCGTGCCTGCGAAAGCGGCCTCCCGGACGCATCCGACCCCGAAGTCCGCAGCGGCCCCGCGGGCTAAGGCAGAGAAGCCCGAGGTCCGGATCTTCGTCTCGTACTCGCACCGCGACGCCGAGGCCCGGAGGAGGCTCGGCATCCACCTCGCGCCCCTGGAGCGTGACAACGTGAGGAGCTGGTTCGACGGCGACATGGATGCCGGCGACAAGCTCGATACCGGCATCGCTCGGGCGCTGCGCGACGCCCACGTCTTCGTCGGCCTGCTCAGCCCCGACTACCTGGCCAGCAATTATTGCTGGAAGATCGAGTACCGCCGCGCCATGAACCGCCGCGCCCGCGGGGCCATGCGCGTGGTCGCCGTCGTCGTGCGCCCCTGCGACTGGAAGTCGACCCCGCCCGCCGGTTTCAAGCTCCTGCCCGAGGACGGGCGCGACGTGACCCGGTGGCGCAGCGCCGACGAGGCGTACCTCAACGTCGCCCAGGGCATTCGGCGCGTGGTCGCGGCGGTTCGCAAGGACATGACCGCGGCCCCGGCCCGGCCCGTGCGGGCGAAGCGCGCCGTCCCGAAGACCAGACCGGGTCCCCCGACCAAGCCCGCATCCCCCGTCAAGCCGCAAGGTTCGCAGTCCGTCACCCGAAGCGCCCCTGGGCCGGCGCGGAAAAAACCCGTGCGCGGGCCGAGCAAAGCCTGATCGCGCAGGGCACGATCCGATCAGGCTCGTCAGAGGACGAACCCCGGCAGATCAAGCCCAGCTCAGCCGAACCGTCGTCCCGTCCACCTCGACCTCCAGGCCGGTGAGATCCCGAAGCGCCTGCGCCATCCCTTCGAGGGCTGCGCGGCCCGAGCCGGGGAGCGTCATCTCCAACGCGCATTCCCTGCACCCGGCCACCCCGACGGCCTCGTCGACGAGCCGGCCGAGATGCGTCTCGGCGAAGTCGACCCCCGCCTCCCGGCCGTACAGCCTCACGTCGCGGAACAGGTCGGTGATGCGCGGGCTCCGGTGCCTCTGCATGAAGCGGTTCCGCAGTGCCTCCACATGCGCACCTCGGACCTTGGCCTCGATTTCCGCAGGGGTCACGCAATCGCCTCCCGTTCGAGCGAGCGGGCAACGGCGCAGGGTGTCACCCGTTCCGCACCGCCCCGGACATCGCGCTCTCGCCGTCCCAGGGTTCCTCTCCGGAAACGGCGGCGAACCGCTCGCCCGGGAGCTCCTCGAAGGGCCTGCCCTCGTCGATCCGCCCGCGCAGCTTGTACCGGAGACGTCCGGGGGTGATCCGCTGAAACCGCTCGGATGCCCCGATCCACTCGGGATCGATCCGCTCCAGGATCTCCTCGGCCGTCAGCGAACCTTCCTTCGCCAGGAGGGCGTGGACCGCCTGCACGAACCGGCGCCAGAACCGCCGCTTGCTCATTGCCGGTGGCTCGTCCGCGACCGTCGGCTCCGCCGGCCGGTCGGCCAGCGGTCCAGGTTTCGGTACCGCCTCCATCAGGCCGAAGCGCCCGCGAGCGATGAAGGAATGGTCGTCGCGCCCACCGCTCAGCCCGCACCGGAACGCCACCGGCAAGGAGGGGACGACCGTGCCGGTTCCGCGGCGCGCATACGCGTCGACACGGGCGAGTGGTTCCACGCTCCAGGCGCCGTCCGAGGTGTCGACGGTCGTAGCGGGTTACGCATAGCGTTACGCGTTACCGACTACGCCAACTCGGTCCGCTGCGCCGACGGTTCGTGCGGGCCGGTGGGACGACCGAAAGCGGCATTCGCGTCCGGCGACGTGCCGATGAGGCGCATGCCGCATGATCGGGCCGAGGCGACCCGAGGCTTGAGCGGCTCGCGCGCGACCCGCCGCTGGCTCGGCCTCGGAAAGCAACTCCGCCTTAACCTCAGACGCGGGAAACCTCTAGTGACTAGAGATTTTGCTGGTCTTACTGGTCGGACCTGCGGTAATATTCGTTCGTGCCAAGAAGCACGGACTCACTCACGGAGACTTCCCGTGATCGCAGCGTTCTTTGCCGATGACGTGTCGGCCAGCCAAGCAGCCCTCCTCGCGAGCAGCGCCCTCGACCGCCGCGCCGCCGACGATGACGCCCCGCCGAGCCTCATGGCCGGCAGCGGCCGGATCGTCGAGGCGCTCCCGAACGCCCTCGACGCCGCGCGCGTCCATGGGCGCCACCTCATGGTCGCGCTGCCGCTGGCGCACCTCGGCGACCGCTCCATCAGGAGCCGTGTCGACGTCGCGGTCGTCTCGTTCGGGCCGAGGCCGCTGGCGGCGTCCGCGGCACTGCGCGCGGTGGCCGCGGACGCCCTGCCCGACCTCCCCCCGCCCTGGTTGCTCGCCTGTTGCGGCAGCGCCCGTCCGGCCGGCCTGCGCGCGCTGCCGGTGACGCTGGAGGCCCTCCGGCGCGAGAAGGCCGCCCGGCTGCTCGCCGGCGAGCCCTGCGTCGACCTGATGTCCCGCTCCGCCGGTCTCGCCGCCGCACTGTACCTCGTCGCGGAGGACCCGCACGCGCCGCGCCTCGATCCGGGTCGCCTCAACGCGCTGTTCGATGAGGCGGGAACCGCCGCCGACCTGAGGCTCCGGATGAGCCTCCTGGAGCTGGCCGCCGACCTCGACGGCGACCCGAGCGATGCCGCCGGGGCACCCGCCCGCAGGATGTCGGTCCCGCGTCCGATCGCCCGGCGCAAGCCGCGGGCGTCGAGCCTGCGCAGGCTCGGGACCGCCAAGCCCCACATCGCGCCCCGCCACACGGCGGGCTGCGCGTGTGCCACCCTCGCCTGATGGAGCCTGCCATGACCGTCCGCACCAAGCATGCCCGGAACGACACGCCCGCCGCCCGCCCGAGGCCGGGGCCCGGACCGGGCCGCCGCGCGCGCAAACGCTCCGCCGCCCGGAAGGCCCTCGACCGGACCATGGGGCGCCTCGCGGCGCCCGCCGGCCCCGCGAACCCGGTCGGCGCGACCCATGCCGCCTGGGACGAGCCCCCGCTCCCGCTGCTGCTCGACGGCGACTTCGACCACGACGACGATGGGGCGGTGACCCTCGCCCTGCGCCTGCACCAAGCCGTCCGCGACGAAGAGGATGGCTGGGCCCAGTCGTGAGCGGCCCAGACGCCTCGCCCTGGCACCCGCCCTTGATGCGGTGGTGTCGTAAGAGAAAGATATCCACAGTTCGCTGTGGATATTAACCTTCTACGCGTAAGACTACTTGCGTGTGCTCGAAACTTGTTGCATTAATCACAGGTTTTGCGCTAATATTCGCTTCCTCAACAACGCATGTCTGACGCGACCGCCCGGCGACCGTTTCGCCGGGCGGTCGCGTCCGTGCCTTTCACGGAGGCTCTCGTGATCAGCGCCACCTTCGGATGCTCTGGGCGCACCGACGCCACGCATGCCGCCCTGATCCTCGCCGATGCCTACGCCGCGCTCGGCGAGGCGGTGACCCTCGTCCGCATCACCTTGCCCGGTGAGGCGCACCTCCCCGAACGCCATTACCGCCTCGACGAGGTCGCGGTGGCGGAGCACGATGCCGCGACGGTCTGCGAGGCCGATCCCCTTATCGCCGGCGAGATCGCCGCGGCGGCCGACCGTCACGTGATCCTCGACCTGCCCGGGCCCTGCCTCGCGGACGCCGCGCTGCGCGCCCGCATCGATGTGCCCGTGATGGTCGTCGGCCCTACCCCTCTCGACGAGCACATGGCGGCCTGCACCCTCGCCGACGTCGGGGCGGAGGCCGACGCCGACCGGCCCGAGCCCGCCGGTGCGGTTCCGGGCGGTCCGGCGCCGCCATGGCTGCTGGGCTGCGGCCGCGGCGGTGGCACCCCCGCCGGTGCGGCATTCACGGCCGCGATGGCGCGGCTCGCCGTCGGGGCCGGGCCCCTGCGCGTGCTGCCCACGGTCCTACCGTCGCTGAGCCGCGCGGAGGCGGCCCGCGTTATCGAGGGCGATCGGACTGCGCGGACCCTCGCGGCCGGCGTGCCGCTCCTCGCCGCCTTGCGCCTCGTCGCCGAAAATCCCCACGCGGAAGCGGTCGATCCGGAGGCGTACGCGGCCGCGCTCGGAGCCGAGTTCGCGGCGGCGCGGCAACCCGACCAGCGGGAGGCCGGCGACCGGCTCCACGACCTCGCCGACGAGCTCCAGGGCATCCGGGACGGGGCCAAGCCCACGGCCGCCGATCTCGCCGACGTGCCGCGCCTGGAGGAGTGGCGACCCACGACCCGCGAGGTCCGCATCCTCACTGGTCGCGTCTACGGGCACCCGAGCATCCCGGACGGCAGAAGGATCACCACGTCTGATCTTTATGCCTCCGACATGCTGACGTGGGCGCGGACGACCTCGCGGTACTACACTTTGGGATCCCCCGCGCCCGGTCCCGCCGCGCTGTCCTAGGCCGCCGGCCCCGGCCACTCCGCCTTCCACCCCTTCCCTTCCCGCCCCTCCCCGCCCGGCCGCGCGCCGGATCGCGGAGCCATGTCCAATTCGGAGGAAAGCGGATGCCGGTGAGCGAGGGCGGAAGCGCGAGGCGGGCCGGGATCGCCGGAGCCCCTTCCGCGACCGGTCAGCCACTGACCGTGTGGCGCCGATGCGATCCGGGCGAGATCGCGCCCGCGACCGTCGCCGAGATCGAGCGAGCGGTCGCTGGGACCGCGCTGCTCCTGCACCACCGGCGCTGGCCGGAGGCCCTGCGCGGGGACCCGGCCGCGGCGGTGGCCGTGGCGGTCGACGTCCTCCATCGCCACCCGCCCGGCACGGCCGCGACCGACCTCGCGATGAGCGGGCTGCTCGTCCACGCCGCGCGCGGCGACGCGACCGCGGCCCTGGTGCTCGCCCACGGTCTGGCCGCCCTCGCGCGTCGGCATCCGCGGCCGGGCGAACTGGTCGACCGGGCCGCGCGCTGGGCCCCCCGCTGGCCGCGCCGACACCCGATGCCGCCCGCGCGCGGATGAGCTTCGCCCACCCGCGACCCGCCCAACCTGGGAGTGCAAGGATTGCGTATCTGGACCTTTTCGGACCTTCACCGGCGCACCTACGCGAGACCCTGGACGCCGGCGGCCATCCCCGACGCGGACGTCGCCGTCGTGGCCGGCGATGTCGGGGAGGGCCTCGCCGACACGGTCGCCTGGCTCGCCGCCACCATCCGTCCCGCCATGCCGGTCGTGCTCGTGCCGGGAAACCATGAGTTCTACCGCGGCGCCATCGATGCGGAACTCGCCCACGGGCGCCGGGCCGCGGCGCGCCAAGGCATCGATCTGCTGGAGAACGACACCGTGGCGCTCGGCGGCTGCACGTTCTCGGGTTGCACCCTGTGGACCGACTACGCCCTCAATGGCGTTCCCGGGCGCGCCGCCGCGATGGACGCCGCGCGCATCGGGCTTACGGACCACCGCCTAGTCGCCCGGTCGTACGAACCGCGCTTCAAGCCGTTCCGGCCCGAGGACGCCCTGGCCCTGCACCACGCCTCGCGCCGCTTCCTTGAGCGCGCCTTGCTGGAGCGCGACCCGCATCCTGGGCGGTGCCGCCCGCACGTGGTGATCACGCACCACGCCCCCAGCGCCGGCTCGGTCGCACCCGCCTATGCGGGGCACCCCCTCAACCCGGCCTTCGCCTCGGACCTCGACGCGCTCATCCGCGCGGGGCGGCCCGACCTCTGGGTGCACGGGCACGTCCACACGCCGTTCGACTACCGCCTCGGCGCGACCCGGGTGGTCTGCAACCCGCACGGCTACCCGGGGGAGAATCCCGGCTTCGACCCCGGGTTGGTGATCGAGCTCTGAACCGGGCCCCGCCCCGGGCGCCGAAGACGAACGGCGAACACGAACGCCGAAGATGAACGCCGAAGACGAACGCCGACCTGCACGACGGGGAGCCCATGATCGCCGATCTCACCTACTTCCGCGACGACGCCGAGGACGGCGAGGCCGTCCTCGGCCGCCCGGGGCGGCGCGCCCCGTCCATCGACACCCTGGCCCTCTTCGCCCTGGAGGAGGCCATCCCGGCGGCCGACCGCCGCCGCATCGCCCGCGCCAGGTCTTTCGCCCTCGTGATCGAGGTGCCATCGGCGGAATGGGTCGAGCCGGTCCGGTCGGCCTGCACGACGCTGGGGAACTGGGGGGCGACCGTCTTCGCCCGCACCGGCGCCTCGCGGGAGGATCGCCCCGACCGCGGCAACGACACCGTGGCGCGGCGCCTGGCCGACGGCGGGCGGGTGCTCGGGGTCTCGCAGGCCTGCGAGCGGTACCTGCCGTCTGCCCTCCTCGCCGCAGCCGACGGGCGCTATCGGGTTCCAGTTCCGTCGAACGCGGTCATCGCGCGCGTGATCCGCGCCGCGACCGGCCAGCGCCCGCCTGCCATGCCCGCGTCGGTCGCCGTCGGCCTTGGGATCTGGGATCTCTGTGCCGCGATCCGCGCCGGGTCGGCCCGCGCCTGCGTGGAGCGCCTCGCCGCCGCGTCCGAGGCGCGGTCCACGGTGGATGGTCACGTCGCCGACGCGGTGCCGTTCCCGGCTCTGTGCGGCTACGGCCGTTCCCACGCCTGGGGCATGCGCCTGCTCGAAGAGCTCGAAGCCTGGCGCGAAGGCCGCATCGGTTCCTTCGCGGACATCGACCGCAACGTCGTGCTGGCATCCAATCCAGGATTAGGCAAATCGACTTACGTGCGGTCCCTGGCGAAGTCGGCTCGCCTCCCGCTTCTGGTTAGTTCTGTTTCCTCGTGGTTTTCTCAGTCTAACGGGTACTTGGACGGAGTTGTAAAGCACATCGATTCGACTTTTGAGGAAGCTTACGCACGAGCTCCTTCACTTTTATTCCTGGATGAAATCGACAGTATTCCGAGTAGATCGTCAATGGACGGAAGAAATTCTTCGTGGTGGACCCCCGTGGTGACCCACATGCTTTTAAAAATCGACGAATGCTGTGCGCGGGAGGGTGCGGGCGTATGCATCATCGGCGCGACCAATTATCCGGACAAGTTAGACCCCGCCCTGGTCCGCCCGGGACGGTTGGGGCAGGTCATCCGCATCGCTCCCCCGGCGGCGCCGGACCTGGCGGCCATCGTCCGGCAGCATCTCGGCGCCGACTTGCCCGACCTCGATCTGACCGTCGTCGCCGAGCTGGGGCTCGGGGCCAGCGGGGCGCAGGTCGTCGGCTGGGTCAAGGCGGCGCGCGCCAGGGCCCGCGCGGAGAGGCGCCCGATAGAGGCCGACGACCTGCTGGAAGCGGTCGCGCCGCCGGACACCCGGACGGCCGGGGAAAAAATGCGGAGTGCCCTCCACGAGGCGGGCCACGCGGTCGGCGCCGAGCTGCTGCAAATCGGGCATGTCGCGCAGGTGGACCTCATCCTGCGCGAGACCGCCGCGGGCGGCACGAGCATGCGCTCGCGCCTCGGCCCGATACCCACGCGCGACGACCTGGAGCGGATGGTGATCGGCCTTCTGTGCGGCCGCGCCGCCGAGACCGTGTTCCTCGGGGAGGCGAGCGCGGGCTCTGGCGGCGACGAGACTTCCGATCTCGCGCGCGCCACCGCGTTCGTCGCCGGCATCCACGGATCGTTCGGGCTCGGGGGCAGCATCGTCTATCGCGGCCCGATGGAGGATGTCGCTCGTGCCTTGGGCGCCGAACCGGCCTTGCGCGCGGCCGTGGAGGCGGACCTCGCCCGACTGCAGGCCGAGGCGGAGCGCCTGGTCTCCGAATACCAGGATGTCGTGCAGGGTGTCGCCGAGGCGCTGCTCGACCGCCGCGTGCTGGGCGGCGACGCGCTGCGCCGGTTCATCGCCGACGCGCGGCCGCGTCCGGCCAGGCAGGCGGGAGGCGGCGACCGATGACCCGGCACGCTGATCCCCGAGTGGCGGGTCGGGGCGCCGTCCCCGCGCCGGAACTCGCCCGCGCCGCGGCACCGAGGCCGCGACGGTACCGGCTTTGGGTGATGTCCGACCTCGTCGTCGAACGCCATCCCCTCGCCCTGCCCGCCCCGCTTCCGGACTTCGACGCGCTTGTGGTGGCCGGCGACGTCTCCGACGACCTCCAGGGTTCGATCCAGTGGCTGGTGCAAAGCCTCGACGGGCGGCAGGGATCCCGTCCCGTTATCCTCGTGCCCGGCAATCGGGAGTATTGGGGAGGCAAGGACGTAGAGGAAACCCTGGGTCGAGGGCTGGAATTGGCGAACCTGCACGGTATCGCGCTACTTTCGGACGATGCCCTACGCATCGACGATGGGCGCGGAGCTGGCCTTTTTGTTCTCGGCGCCACCTTGTGGACGGACTGGGCACTAAATGGCGCTGGGCGGGCGACCCTCGCCCGCGGCCATGCTCGGCACCATCACAGCGACTGCAGGCTGATCCGGCGCGCCGGCTCGTCCCCTTACCTGCCGCACGACGCAGCCGGCGCGCATGCTCGATCCCGCGCGTACATCGAGGATGCTCTTGGATCGATTGTCGCTCAGTCTACCGGCTTTTCGCCGTCGCCGGTCGCACTCGTCCAGGGCGCCAGGCCAGGGGATCGCGCGGTCGTCGTCACTCATCATGCCCCATCGGTGCGCTGCCTGCCGCCGGAAAAGCTACCTGATATCTGCGACGAGTGGGTGGGAGCATCGCTCGCATCTGACCTTGAAGCTGTCATGCATGCCTGGGGAGCGCCTACGCTTTGGATTCACGGGCACGTGCCTGGGCCGGTCGATGTCATGGTCGGGCGAACCCGGGTCGTCGCCAATCCCCGAATGCACTGCCAAGCGTCCTTTGATCCTGCGTTTATTGTGTCGGTCTAACAACAAAGATGTGGATCTCAGCCACCTGCCGACCCCTGGGCGGAGGAGGGAGAGCGCCCAAAAAATCCGGTCACATACCTATTGCACCATGGAAGCCCATGGCCTAATTCATGTGGCAGCGGCCGGCAACGCTCGGTGGCGCGTTCCACTCAAGGAGGAAGCGAATAGAATGAACAACGACGCCTTGAAGGCGGAAATTGCCCTGCACCAACAGCTTCTGGCGTTCCATAGACGACAGCTGTCTCAACTCGACGAGCAGTGTCGGCTTGTTCGGGAGCAGATAGTCACATCGGAAGTCGCACTCGCTTTTCTGCATGCACTGCCGTCAAATAACGAGATAATCGCGGCGGAGACCGCGGAAATATCGAGCACAACGAAGCCGCGACTTGAATCTGCCGCGGCACGACAGAGAAGCCCGGCGCGCCGCATGATGATCGAGGCACTGGAGGCGGCAGGTGCCCAGGGCATAACAGCGAGTGCCCTGAACTCGCTCATCACGGACGCCGACATGGCCCTGGACACGGCGGAGAAGGCGAAGGCAGCACTGAAGAAGGAGGGCGTGATCGGCCACGATCCGCGTGCACTTCGTTGGTACGCTGCCGGCTGCGGCCCCGCTGATGTCGAGGCGGCCCGGACCGAGCGAGCCAAGACCTTCGAGGAGAAAGGAGAGGAGAAAACAAAGCCGCGAGCGCCAAGGAAAAAGGCGCGGTCCTAGCGGCAACACGAACGAAAAAGGGCACCCCGACGCCACATCGGAGTGCCCCAAAGACCGTTCGCTCCCGAAAAACCGTAAATCCCTCTGGAGCGAGGACCCATCCAGTAAAGGCTTCTGCCTCTACCAGGACTGACGGAATATGTCCGCTCGCTTTTCGCAAAGCAAGGGGTGCAGTCCGGCTGCCCTGTGAAAAGGCCGAGAGCCTCAATCGAGGACTCCGGACACATGCAGACCCTTCCCAACTCTCCGGTGGCGCCCTGGCGGCCACCGGGTCGGTCCCGCTCGTCCCGCGATATAGCGATCCACGAGCGCTGTAGCGCCTCTTGTCGCCCCTCCCTAGTCGGCGGAGCCCACCACCCGCGCGAGATCAGGTGCGAGAGCGGTTTAGAGCGGAAAGCCGCGCTCTTCCTCCTGACGCATCCACAGGTCGCCGACCTGCGGGAGCAGCCCGCTGCCGTCACATACCGTGACGCCGCCGGCATCGAGCACCGACACACCTTCGACTTTCTCGCGACGCTGACGGACGGGCGCAAGCTCGCAATTCCGGTGAAGCCGATGGCGAGGGCCGTGCGCAAGCGTCTCAGGGAGACGTGCAAGCTCATGGCCGGCCAGCTTCCGCGGGGGTTTGCCGACGGCATCCTGCCCATCACCGACGCCGACCTTCCTCGTGACGTCGTTCACAACGCCGCACTCCTGCATCACGCCCGCCGCGGCGCGAACCCGGACCACGACGCCGCTGTCGAGCGGCTCATTGCCAAGCCGGGGCGCAGCACCATCGGCGCTCTGGTCGCAGCGAGTGGGTTGGGAGGGGCCGGATTTCGAGCCGTCGTGCGCCTCGTCGCTAAGGGCAGGGTCACGCTCGTCGAGCATGCCCGCATCGACCATGGCACCACCCTGGTCTGGACCGGGGACATCCATGGGGAGGTGGCGTGATGGCTGATCCGTTCATTCCCGTCTTCCGCATCGGGCCGCTCGACTGCGTGACTTTGGGCGGCGTGCGTTACCGAAGGCACGAACAGAACCTTGTCGGCGGTTACATCCTCGCCCGCGTCGATGATCCAAAGGTCACGGCGCCGTTCTCGCACGCGCGTATCCACCAGCTATCTGAGCAGCCCGGCTACGCTTTCGAGAAGGGCGCTTTCGATCCGGGAGTGATCAAGGCCCGTCACGAGGGCGGCCTCGACCGCCTGGGCGACCTGCCGAAGAAAGAGGTAGACGAACTCCTGTGGAGGTACCGGCTCTGTCACGGCTTCCTGCGTATGGAGCGGAAGAAGCGTGCCACGCGCTCTGACCGCTCCATCAAGGCGGTCCTTCCCCTGATCCAAGCCGAGATGGCCGTGGAGGAGGAGAAGAAGGCCGCGAGGCTAAATGCGAACGGCGATCTGTTGCAGCCTCGCGCCGGCGAGCCGATCCCGCCCGCGCGGCGGTCGCCAAGCCCCCGGACGCTGCGCACTTGGCTGCGCCGGCTGGAGGCTGGCCAGTGGAAGGCGATCGCCTTGCGTAAGCGGCTTCGGTTATGCGGGGACCGCATCACGCAGCGCTTCACTCACGAGGAGCGCACTCTTCTCGCCGAGTACGCGCTTAAGTACGCCTCCGAGACCCGGCCTACGATCCAGGACATCTATCGGCTATTCGCAGCGGAGGTTGAAAGGCGCAACGGTGAGCGCAAGCCCATGGGACTGCCGCTCCTGAGGCTGCCCTCGTACCACAGGATGTGCCAGGAGATCCGGGCTCTGCCTGCGTTTGACGTCTATGCCGGGCGGCATGGCTTGCCGGCAGCGATGGCGAAATTCGCCATGGTGGCAAACGGCGCCGACGTGGAACGGCCACTCCAACGGGTCGAGATCGACGAGTGGCGGGTCGAACTGTTCGCCCTGTGCCGGGACGCCGGAATCCTGGAAAGGCTCTCGGACGACCTCAAGACGCAGATCGCAGCCGTCCGACTGTGGGTCTGCGCCGCCATCGACGCGCGGACCCGTGTCATCCTTGGCATGAAAATGGGTCCCAGCCCTGACGCCAGCCTCGCGCTTGAAGTGTTGGAGATGGTCGTCTCGTCGAAGAAGCCCTACGCGGACGCCGCCGGGGCCCGATCTCCCTGGGATCAGTGCGGCAGCCCGGAGACGGTCGTACACGATCAGGCCCGGTCATTCCTCTCGGTCGTCTTCCGGCGTGCGGTCATAGATCTGGAGGCTGAGGCAGACGCCCCGCCTGCGGGCCTTGCGAACATGCGCGGCCGGGTCGAGCGCCTTTTCAAGACGGTCGGCATGCAGGCGCTATCGCCGTTCACGGGTCGGACCTTCGGCTCGATCAACGAGAAGGGTGACTACGACCCCGAGAAACGCGTCAGCCTTGAATTGCCCGAGCTTTGCCGCGTGCTCGTACGGTGGAGCGTCGACGTCTACCATAACACTCCTCACGCGGGCCTAGGTGGGGAGACGCCGGCCAACGCGTGGAAGCGCCTCGTGGCGGCCTACGGCGTGATCCCGCCGCCCGACCGTCACGTCAAGCGGGCGATCTTCGGCACCGAGATCGATCGCGTTGTCTCTGCCAAGGGCGTCCGGGTCCTTGGCCTCTACTACAACTGCCACGAGCTCCAAGCCTATCGCAGACAGCATGGCGACGTCGCCGTCGAGGTGAAGGTTGACTCGATGGACCTCGGACACGTGTCCGTGCGGGTCGGCGATGCCGGCTGGCTGGCCGTTCCGTGCCTGCGCCCGTTGTTCGACGACGTTTCGGTCGAGACCTGGCGGATCGCATCGGCCCAGCTGCGGCGCAGCTTCGCCGCCGAGGCTCGTCTGAACGACGAGATCGTCGCGGCGGCAATCCGCGACGCATGGGAGGTCGCCGCTCAGGCTCAAGCCCGCGCCGGCATCCTGACGACCCGTCCGACCCGCGAGGAGCTCGACCGTGACGAGGAGAAACTCGGCTTCGGCTTCCCGTCGCCCGAGCGCTTGCCGGAGGGACCGAGCCAGCTCGGGTCCGACCTTACCGCGGCCGCCATCCCCACGGCGGGCGGCCTGACCCCCGTCCCATCCACCACCGCACCCACCCGCCGCCGCGGGCGCGCCGTCAAGTTCGAGGATTGATCAATGAGCGAGATGCCCGATGAAAACAACGCCCTCAATCGCTTGAGGGCATCCATGACGGAAAAGGAGCTCGGCGTCGTTGCAGTCATGGAAAAGGTCCGTGGCGAATATCTGCCCAGTGGCTGGGACGAAGACCTTCGGCGCGCGTTCGACGGCCTGCTGCGTACGGTCGCGACCCGGCACGATGACCAAATCGATGACGAGGCGTCCGAGCGCCGGCGCGAGACCCGCGCCCTCGTCGTCGTTGGTGAGGCCGGAACCGGGAAGACCGAGTCTCTCTCCCGTCTTTTCAGGACCCACCCGGTCTTGCAGGGCTATGGCGTTTTGGGTTCGGGCTGCCCGCTCGTCACGGTGAGCGTACCCAGCCCTTGCACGCTTAAGACCCTCGGCATCCGTCTCCTACGAGCGCTAGGTTACCCGCTCGCGCGAGACATGCGCGAGCACCTGGTGTGGAATCTCGTCTTCGAGCACCTCGAACTCTCGGGCACGCTCGTCCTCCACCTCGACGAGATGCACAACCTGACCGACGGCGCGAACGTTGCCGAGATCGACACGATACAGAAGACGCTGAAGGCGCTGATGGTCTCCCCGGAATGGCCGGTGGGTCTCGTCGTCTCCGGCCTTCCCTCCATCGTGCCGGACCTCCGTGCCGTCGAGGAGATCCGGAGGCGCGGCCGTTTCGTCCGCGTCCCTCTGCTCGACATCCCGGGGGATCTCAGCAGCGTCGCTCAGGTAATCACGCATCTCGCGGGGATCGCTGGGGTCACCGTGGAGAAGGACTTCGCCGAGAACACCGCGCCGCGGCTCGCCCATGCCGGGATACACCGGTTCGGGATCGCGGTGGAACTGGTCCATGAGGCTATCGAGATTGCCATCGCCGACGGTGTCCCGCTGGACCTCGATACGTTTGCCACAGCCTACTTCGACCGAACGGGGGTCGGCGACCTCTTGAACCCGTTCGTCGCGGTGAGTTGGGCGGAGATCGACTGCTCGCTCATCCTCCTCGACGAGGCTCCTCCGGAACAGGTGTTACCCGCGGACCCACGGAAGCGGGATAGGCCCAAGTCACGCAAAAATAAGGGTAAGCACGAGAAGGGGGGCAGATGAAGCTCCACCCGGCCCTGGGCCCGCTCGTCGGCGAGACGCCGGCGAGCGTGATCTCACGCAACGCGCTGCGCCACCGTGCGCCATCAGCACGCGCGTTCTGCCTCGACCTCGGCCTGACTTTTCAGGACGTGGTCGATGGGAGGACGGCGGCGCTCGGACGCATCTCCGATCTCCTGCAGGTCCCAGTCGGGCTGCTAACTCGGAGTGCCATTACCCGCACGGAGGTAGGCTACGAGTTCAGGGGGCAAAGCCTCTTGCGCCAATCCCTCCGGCGTTCTCGTGTCGCGGTCTGCCCACGCTGCCTCGCGGAGGACCTCGCGGATGGCCGGCCGCCATGGCATGCGTCGGGGCGCGTCGAGTGGCTCCTGACGCCAATACGTACATGCCACCGACATGGGGTTACCCTCGTCGAGGCGGCACATGTGACCTCTGCACATGCCATCCACGACTTCGCCCGGAACATCGAGGGGATCCTCCCGGACGTTGGACGCATGGCCGACGAGGCCACCGTCGCTCCGTCCACCAAGTTGGAGGCCTACCTTCTTGATCGCGTCGCCGGCATCGACGAAACTAGGCATGGTTGGCTGGACGCTTTGTCCTGGCACGCCGTGGCGCGAGTTTGCGAGATGATGGGGGCCGTGGCCGTGAACGGGCCCATGGCAACTATTAGGGACTACGTCGACGAGGACTGGCGGAGGGCCGGCGAGGCGGGCTTTGAAATAGCCTCGGGCGGTGTCGTCGAGATCCGCCGATTCCTTGATCGCATGCGGCGTTCCTACCCGGATCGCCGCGTCGACAATGGTGGGCCTCAGGCCTGGTTTGGCCGCCTCCACACGTGGCTGACCGACAGCGTGTCGGAGCGGGCCTACGAGCCACTCCGAGACCTCGTGGTCGGCTACGTGGCGGATACCGTTCCTGTCGGCCCCGAGGACGAATTCTTCGGGCGCCGCGTAGTGCAGCGCAGACGCCTGCATTCGATCCGCACTGCCGCGTTGGAAACGGGGCTACACCCGAAGCGCCTGCGCAAGATCCTTGCCGCTGGTGGACTGCTCCCGCCAAGCCACACTGACCTGTCTGACGACCGTGTTGTCTTCGACGCCGACGAGGCCTCCGAACTTCTCGCGAGCGCACGAAGGGCAATATCTCAAGCCGCGGCGGCGGCCTATACCGATGCCGGTCGCGTGCAATTCGCCCTTCTTGTGAACCACGGGTTCATCAAGGCAGGGGTCACGTCAGAAAAGAAGGGATTGCGCGGCCCAACGTACGACCCCGTCGATCTCGATGCCTTTCTTGTCTCCCTGCTCGACGGCGCCATCGAGGTGGAGGCTCCGTATTTCCCGATCGTCAACATTCCCGAGGCGGCTAAGCGAGCCAATTGTGGGGCGGCGGAGGTGGTTCGGCTCATCCTGGGTCGTAAGCTTGCCAAGGTCTGGCGCCGGGCGGGCGCACAGGGCTACGCATCGGTTTTCGTGGACTGCGAGGAGATCAGGAACATGATCCGCCAGGATTATGGTCCCGATCTGAACCTGAGAGCCGTCGAAGCTGAGCTGAGGACTTCGACAAGGGTCGTTGACGCGTTGGTGGCGATTGGCGTTCTGCCTTCCCGCCGCGCGACGAACCCCCTGAACCGCTGCCCCTACACGGCGGTGCGAAAAGATGACCTGGAGGCGTTTTCGGCGCGCTATGTCTCGCTTCACGCGCTGGCTCGCGAGAAGGGCATTCACTTCATGGCCCTTAAGAGGGACCTGATCGACCGCGGCATTCAGCCCGCATTTGATCATTCAACGGTGCCAGCGACGTTCTATCTGCGTGAGGCCATTCCGGACTAGGACACCCCAAAACGTACGGCACTACCAAAGCCCGGCCGCCATTTGCGGCCGGGCTTTTTCGTGTCCGATGCAGCGTCGGGATCGGGCCCGCACCTTAGTTGCGGAAGGGCTTCGCCCCAGATTGCGGTAATGCGGCTCGCGAAATTCAACAACCAACCGAAGAAAATCAACGGTTTAGTGCATGGCTTGAGGGGATCTTTGCCTTCCATCACACTCTAGGTCGAATAACCCGCCCGGCCGCAACACAGCCGGGCGGTTTTTTATGAATCGAACGCGCAATTCAGCCTCAGGAACACGGTACAACCCGGTAATATTACAATTTGCAATTGATATTATTTCGAGAACGGATCGGTTACACCGCCTTCGATTGACCGATAGGCTCTTAACTGGAATGTGGGCGAAGACTTCCCCGACCGCTGCGCCGCGCCTTTCGATCGTGACGCCGACGCGCAATGCGCCCCATCTGCTGGACAGGCTGTTCGACAGCCTGATCCGGCAATCCTGCAACGAGTTCGAGCATGTCCTGATCGATACGAGCGCCGACATGCGCACACAGGAGCGCTGGTGGCGGGACTTCGCGCGACAACTCGACGGGCGCTTCCGTTACGCCCGGGTGCCCCTGCCTTCACCGGACATGGCGGCAGCGTTCGAATATGCCTTCGCCCAGGCCCGAGGCAGCCACGTGTGCGCGATGACGCACAAGGCCATGTGGAGATCGGATGCCGTCGAGAACATTCACCGTATTCTCGACCGATATCCCGAACTGCCGTGCTTCGCATTCAAGTCCCTTTATTTGAATATGGACATTCACACGGTTCCGACCGGCGTCGGATCGTTGCCCCAATGCCAGTTCGGAACTTCATGGGACGGCGTCGCACCGTTGCGATTCAGGAGCTATGACCTGTTTGCGGAGAACGTCCGACTGTTTGGAGATCACGGCTATGGCGGGCCACACGTGGCGACGCATCTGCGGATGCCCTTCGCCTGTCACGCCGTCTACTCAGCCGAGCTCCTGGACCGTGTGCGGACACGTTATGGAGCCCTCGTCGCCGATCGTTTCGCCGGCGACTCCCGCCTCGGCTTCCGGGTGATGGATCTGGAGGAAGACGTGCACGTCTTTCCGGATTTCGAGCCGCGCGTGAGCAGCATGCACAGCAATACCGGCGCTGCGGGATCGCAGCTTAACTCGTGGACGTACCTATGCCACGTGTTCGAAACTCTCAGCTCGGAGACGAAGCAGATCATATCCCGGTCGCCCTTCGGCTACCTGCCCCTGTGGTGCGTGATGACCTATTGGGAACTGTTCTCCGTCGTCGGTGAGGCACGAGGCCAGTTGCGGATGGAGATCGAATACCCGGCCGCACAAGTCCGGGCAGTGCTGCTGGCGGAGATCGCGAACCTGAGGAACATCGACGAGACATTGCGCGCCGGGCTCCGCAGCCACGTCGACGCCATCGTATCGCGGCTCGAGGGGGGCGTACTGCGGCGGTGGTTCTGACGCATCCCGCTTCTCGACGGTGTTTCGCTATATCCGCTTGATCTGGATCACCCGCTTCACCGTCATTGCGAGCGACAGCGAAGCAATCCAGGGCAGCGGTACCTGACCGGAGGTGGAGGATCCCTGGATCGCTTCGCTTCGCTGGCAATGACGGGAGACGCGGCATGATCCGAGGGTGCCCAAGAATGCCCTAACCGGCATGCGACCGGCGATACCGGCCGGTCTCGGCGGCGGTTGCTGCCAGGGCGGCAAGAAGGATCTCCCGGATGCGCTCCTGAGCACCTTCCGTGCTGAGATTGTGATCCGTCTCGGGCAACACGACCATGGGTTGGCCGAGACGCCTGGCGACGGTCGCCGCCGAGCGACCGAGATGGGCCGCGATCTCGCCAAGTCCCGCTTCGCCCGCGCTGAAGACGAGGACGATCCGCCCGCCCCGGCGGCGGATCGCGGCGACGCGCCCGGCGACGCTTCCCGCCGACGGGAATCGCTGCAGAATTGCCGCCCCCGTCTGCCGGAGCCGGCTGAGCCCGATCCCCGCGAGGCGGGACGCGATGGCCCGGATATTGACCTCTCCCCGGAGAACCCGCCGCCACGCATCCGGCTGCCGCAGGAGCGAGGCGTAGGCAGCCGGGCTGCGGAAGCTCGGCTTCAGGGCGGCGGCAAGGTCCGTCTTCGGGTCCCAGTCGAAGCAATAGAGGTTCGACAGGACCGCCGTGCGGACGCGGGCATCCGTGCAGAGCAGATGGAAACCCAGGAAGGCGCCGCTGCAATTGCCCGTGACGAGGACGCCGCATCCATCGTCCAACCTGTCGATGGCGGGTTTGACCTCGTCGAGCGCGTCGAGGTTGTAGAGGGGCGGCGTCCCATCCGGACGGTCCTCGCTGTCGCCCACGCCCCTGAGATCCATTCGCAGGGATTTCACGCCCCTCGCCGCCAGGAGACGGGCGAGGTCGGTCGTCTGGCGCCCGTAACCGGAGCGCGGGTTCACGCCGGAGTTGAGAAAGAGGACGGCCGGCATGGCCGGAGCCGCCGCGCGCGGCGTGCATACGATCCCGGCATTACCGCCGAACCGGATCACCGTCTCTGTCCAGCCCGCACCCGATAGGGGAAGGGCTGGCGGTATCAGCTGCGGTCCGCGCGGACGGAGGGGCGCGCCGCTTGCGACGAAGGCGAGAATCTCGGCGAAGGCCTCCCGGGGCGTCTCGGAAATGAGGGCATTCGAGAGAAACGACGCGAGGCCCGGAAAGGGACCGGTGGTGACGGCGCTGCCGCCTGCGCGCAGGCGGCCGGCGAGGCCGGCCGGGTCGGGCCCTAGCAGCAGCACGTCCGGGACGGGCGCGGGTGGTCTCGCGCCGAGATCGGTGGCGGCGAGGGAGGCGATCATGCTCGCTGGCGGGCGAAAGCCGCCGAAGACGGGCGCCGCCGGATCCTGCGGGAAGGGGCGCCCATCCGGCAACTGGTCGATGGCCTTCGTGCGCATCGTCATTTCGCGCAGGTAGGCACGGCCGGTGGCGAAGGGTGCGAGGAGGATGAGCCGGTCGATGCCGCCCTCGCTGGCGGCCAGGGCGGCGAGCGTCCCTCCGAAGCGGAGGCCGACGAGCACGATCTCCTCCGCGCCGCCCTCCTCCCGCAGGAAATGGACGGCGCTGCGGATGGCGCGGACGAGCGCGTCGATGTCCGCAATCTCCGGATCGGACGAATCGCCCTCGCCGGGATAATCGAAGCGCAGAGTCGGATGTCCTGCGCCAGTCAGGTCGGCGGCGAGGCGTCGCCAGCCGCGATAGGCCGAGATCTGCTCGTAGCCGAGGGTCCCGCACAGGACGACGCCCCGGCGGGACATTCCCGCGCCGTACCAACCGGTGAGCCCGTCGAAGGTGACCGGTACTGCGTCGATCGGGGTCCCTTCGGCGAAGGCGGCATCGATCGGGGCGAGTATCATCGGATCAGAACCTCAGCCAGATGTCGTCGTTGAGGGCGCGCACGGTTCCCCGGGGCGGAAGGTCGGTCCCGGTGAGGGCGATCCTGCGCGGAAGGTCCGGTACGAGGTGGAAGCCGTTATCGGACGGACGGCCGTTGCCTTCGATATCGATGTGGACGCCCAGGGCCGGACGGGCCGTTGACAGTTCCAGATTCCAGCCCTGGACATCTTGGATGAGTTCGGCCGATAGTCCCGTGGGTCCGGGTGTCACGTCCAAGCCGCCAGGGAATTGGAACGCCTGACCCAGGAGGGCACCGGCCGCATTGAACAGGGCGGCGTGGGCGAGGCGATGCTGCGCCGGGCCGAAGCGGTAGGCGCTTGTCGCGTCGTAGAAGCGGCCAAGCAGGTCGGCCGAACTGAATGTCTGAGAGGTCCGCGGCGCCAGTGGGACGACGCGTTCGGCTTTCGCCACCGGTTTGCCCGATGCGTCGAGGAAGGAAAGGCGGAGCGTCGCCTCCACGGGTTCGGACGTTTCGTTGATGACGTGGACATGCAGGCCGTTCAGACCCTCGTCCGAGAGGAACACTTGCAAGGGCCGGAAGGCACGCTTCATCGCGTACCATGCGGATTTCGGCAGCCCGTCGTGGGCGATCACGCCCCAGCCGGCGCCGGGGGCGAGGTCTCGCCAAGCCAGGATGAGGCCGCCCGCCGTGGGCGAACGGGCCCGACGCCATTCGGCGAAGGTCGCCTCGATGGCCTCGGCCACCGCAGCCCGGCCGAGGGCGAGGTAGCGCTCCGGATCATCCCGCCTGAGACGCTCCGGATCGGCGCCGAAGAGCGTGGTGACGTAGTGGTCGCGCACCGTCTCGAAGTCCCAATCGGCGCCCCGGTCGCGGGGGACGCCTGCCGGCCACCGGGGATCGGCGGGGTCAGTCAGCCGGGCGCGGCGCAGGCTTTCCGGCTCGGGTACGTTGGCGAAGGCGAGGCATTCGCTCGCGAATCCAACCTCCGCCCGGCGGGCATCCGCGAGGGGACGCAGGTAGGCGCCGACGCCGAAATAGTGCGCAACCCCCGAACTGATTGAAAAGGGAAGGTCCCCACCGGCGGGCGAATTCGGCACTACGATCAAGTCCGGCCGAAGGCCCGCGACGAGATTCGGGAGGGTCTCGACAGGGAAGCCCCCAGACCATGTCCCACGGGGAAGCCCGAGCATGGCCGCCTGCTGCCAGACCTCGCTGCCGCCGCAGAGCACGCAGAGGGAGGGCGAGGTCTGGGTCCGGTCGAGGAAGGACGTGATCTCCGCTGCGAGGCTGTCGCGGAACGCCGGGTCGTCGTGGGGATAATCGAAGTTGGCGAGCATCAGGTCCTGCCAGACCAGGATGCCGTACACGTCACACAGATCGTGGAACGCGTCCGATTCGTAGAGGGTGATACCGGGCACGCGGAGCATGTTCAGCCCCGCCTCCCGGGCGAGGTCGAGCAGGGGCCGCAGGCTCTCCCGGTCGCCCGACAGCCCGACGAGATCGGCCGGCGTCCAGACGGCGCCCCGGCAGAAGATCGGCACGCCGTTGACGGCGAGGCTAAGCCCGTCCTCGAACGGACGTGTCGTCGAGATATGGCGGAAGCCGACCCGCCCGAGATCGACCCTGCGGCCGGCGATGGTTGCCTCGACGTCATGAAGACGCGGCTCGCCGTGGGTATGCGGCCACCAGGGGGTGACGTCAGGCAACTGCAAGGTGCCGACGAATAGGCCGGGCTCCTCCTCCGTGAGGGCCGTCTCCCGGCCGTCGCAGCGGAGCACGGCCCCTGTTCCCTCGCCTCCGGGGAAGCGCAGGCGGGCGCTCAGAAAGCCGGTCGTGCCGTCGAGAACGGCGCGGAGGTCCGCTTCGGCAGGTGCGGCGTCGGCCGACTCGCGGAGCACTGGCCGGAAAGGTCCGACATGGTCGATGGCTGGCGACCAGCCGGGCATGAACCCGAGCAGCGTCGTGCGCAGGTTGCGCAGGGATCCGGGGGTCGCAAGGCGCGGACGCCAGCGGCCACGCTTGTGCGGGCGCGCCAGGGTGGCGGCGAGAGATCGGAAGCAGACGACGAGTTCGCTCGTCGCCGTCAGATCGGCCTCGACGGTGTAGGGGCGGAACATCGAATCGGTGGTGAGAACCGGCACGCCGTCGAGCCAGATCTCGGCGATGGTCGCGAGACCCTCGAAGCGCAGGCGCTCCCGGCACGATCCGGGGATCGGTGTGCGATACCAGATGTCCCGGTCGTGGAGAGGCGCAGGCTCGGCCTCGGTCCAGAGGCCGGCGGCGCGCAGGGCCGCGGCGGCCGTGCCGGGGACCAGGGCGGGGATCCAGCCGTCATGGGCCACGAGGTCGCCCGGGCCCGCGCAGGACCCGGCCTGCGTGTCCAGGAGCTGCCACGGACCCGTGACGACGCGGTGCGCCGCCCCGTCGATGGCACGGATCCGGGCCATCTGCGTCAGGCCAGGGCGCGGCGCAGGGCGCCGAAGACGTCCTCGTAGGTTCCTGCCGCCCTGTCGAGACGCTCCGGCAGGCCGGCGGCGTTGCGCTTGGCGAAGGCACGGGCCAGCTGGAACTGGAACGCCTTGGCCTCGCTCCCAAGGCGCGTCGCGGCCTCGGCGGCGGCGGAAAAGTCTCCGGCGCCCGACGCCGTCAGCCAAGCCAGGTGGCTGCCGAGCATCTCGTAGTTGGCCCCGAGCTGTCGGGTCGTATTGAATGCGTATTTGTGGAACACGCTCAGGGGACGCTGCACCAACGCCTCGCCGGTCTCGGCGAGGGCGGCGGCGAAAGCCGTGACGGGGTTGCGCCCCGGCATATGGCGCAGGTTCGCCCGCAGAAGATCGAGGGCCACCGCCGGCAGGCGCCCTGCCGGAAGGGGATCGGCCACCGGACGCACAAATTCCGCATAGGGCGGAAGCGTGGTCTCGGCGAAGATGCCGTCGTAATCGGCCCCGGAGAGCAGAAAGCGCCCGGCATTGTGGAGGTAGTCGAGACGCCGGGCGGCCTTGTCGATCGCAAGGATGCCGATCGTCGTCTTGGAATGCTCCCGGCCGTAGGTCGTGCCCGCGGTATCCGGAAGATGGATCGCGTCCACCTCCACCAGCACCACGTTTCCCCGCGCCGCCTGGATCAGGGCGTGGCCCTCAAGCCCCTCATAGATGGCGAGTTCGTCGAGGCGTAGGCCGTACAGGGTCTCGATTTCGGCCATGGACGGCTTGAAGAAGGTGAATTGGTCACCCTCGAAATCCTGCCGCACCGTGAAGCCGAGCATCGCCTCCGGAACGAGTCCGCGATGATGCAGCAGCTCGATCCAGAGATCGACGTAGCAGTTGGTTTCGGGCCACGCCCGGTCCTGGCCGTGCAGGGCATGCGCCGGGTAGATCGGCGCATCCGGCTGCTCTTCGCGGAAGGCGAGGCTCGCCGACACGGTCTCAGCCCCAGAGGGTGGAGCGGACATCGGCCGGCCACTGCGCGAGATCGAGACCGTGGTGACGCAGAAGCGCGAGGGTGATCCGCTCCAGGCCGAATCCGACGCAGGCCGTATGCGCGACGTTTCCGTCCGCCTGGGTGAGGCCCCAGGTCGTGCCAAAATGGTCCTGATGGTAGTTGAAGCTGAGGCAGGCGGTCGGCTTCTCGACGCTGTTGACCGGCACGTTGAGCTCGAACTTCAGGTTCTGATTGCGCTGGTTGTTGGCGAGCATCTTGCCGGCGCGGCCGAAGAACGGATCGTTGGCCAGATCGACGGCGAGTGGCAGGCCGAGCCCGGCCATCATCGTCGTACCCCGGTCAAGCCAGAGTTCACGGAACGCCAGCACCTCCTCCGGGCTGCCCATGCGCACGTATTCCCGCATCCGGAACATCTGCATCCGGGTCGGCTCCAGGGAGGGCTCGTGCCGAAAGCAGTAGGATTGCAGGTCGAACAGCAGGCCGCCCTCCGGCAGCGGGCCGCGGGCGGCTGCCGTCGGATAGAGCGGATAGCAGGCCGCCGGGGTCAGGACGATATCGGTGGCCGCCTGCTTCTCCGTCCAGTCCGTGCCGGCCTCGACGCAGGCGAGGAGCCGGGCGTGGTCGGCCTCGTTGCCGCAGAAGCTGTGAACGGTGCCTGCGAGGTGGGGAAAGCCCTTCAGGTAGCCGCTGCGCTCGAAGGCCGGGCGGCTCATGCCCGGCGGAAAGCGCATCACCTCGGCGCCGTCCTCGCCGCCGAGGCGGGAGATGAGGCGGTCGAGGGCATCGACCACGGATTCGAACGCACCGCTCCGGCCGTAGAGGCCATCGACCCCGGTGCGGACGAGCAGGCCGGCATCGAACAGCCGGTCGAGGAAGGTCGGGGCCTCCGCGGCGGCGGAACCCGGGATCGCCTCGGCGGAGGCGTCGGGGTCGAGGGCGGGCAGGCTGTCCATCAGGCGCTCAGGAGCTGGCCGCCGCCCTTCTGCACCAGCAGAAGGTTGGCGGTGTTGGAGAGGATGCGGTCGTTGGCGATCATCAGCGGTGCCGACATCACGTCGCGGAGCGGACGGCCGAGACTGAACGGCGTGTCGTTCCGGTAGCCGGAGATCCCGACGATCCCGAGCGCCCGCTGCACGATGTCGACGGCCATGGCCGAGGCGGTCGTCTTGATGTTGTTGAGGCTCACCGCGAACCCGATCGAGCTGAGTTCGTCGGGCTCGTGCTGGGCCCCTTCGTAGCGGCGCAGGCCCGAGACGACGGTGGCTTTCATCGCCTGGAGGGCGCTGGCCGCCTCGGCGAGGCGGATCGCGCTCGGGGGCACCGTGCCGGGGCGGCGGCGGGCCTCCCCCTGGACGAAGCTCCGCGCCCGGTCCACGGCGTAGCTCGCGATGCCGAACCACACGCTCGACCACAGCAGGTGGGAGGAGGCCAGCATCGATTGCGCTGCGATCTCCGCGAAGGGCTTGGGCAAAATCTGGACGCAGGGCACGCCCTTGGCTTCCAGGCGGAAGCCCTCGCTGCAGGTGCCGCGCATCCCGAGGGTGTCCCAGGTCGAGGTCCGGGTCAGGCTCATCTGGTCGCGCATCAGGGCGACGAGGACCTGATCGGAGGTCGGCGCCTCCGGATTGCGCCTGGCGGTGACGAGGATCACATCCGCCTGCGCACCGTAGGAGATGACGCTGGCGTCCTTGCCGAGGGAGAACATGTCGCCCGCGGCCTCAACGGCACAGAGGCTGTTGCGCAGGTCGCCGCCGATGCCCGCCTCGGTGGTCGAGGAGGCGATGAGCAATTGCTCGTTGGCAACCTTGGCCATCAGGCCGCAATGCCAGTCGCTCGTGAGCCCGTGGGTGACGAGGCTCGCAAGCTTGATGTGGTGCATGGCGAAGACCATCGCCGAGGCGCTGCAGGCCTGGCCGAGGGTGCAGCACACCTCGGCGATCTGCGCGAGGCCCGCGCCTTCGCCGCCATACTGCGTCGGGACCTGCAACCCGAGCAGCCGCTCGGTCTTCAGGGCCGCGACGGCCTCCGCGGGGAAACGGCCCTCGCGGTCGACGGAATCCGCGTGGAGCGCGGCGACTTCCGCGACTCGCTTGGCCCGGCGGACGAGGTCGCAGCTCACGCGGCGGCTCCCATCGAAAGCTTGGTGACCGTCTCGCGGATGATGCGGATGGTCGAGAACGAACGGCGGTTCAGGAGCGTATCCGGGAATTCGACCTCGAACCGCTCTTCCAGAGCCAGCATGAGCTGGACCGAACCGAAGGAATCGAGACCCTTTTCGAACAGATCGTCGTCTTCGCCGAGGCTATCGACGATCGGAGACATGGCTTCGTTCTGCCGAAGAATGTCCCTGATGATGTCGTCGGAGACCATTGCGATATCCTCTACTGATGGTTGCACCCTTGCGCTGCAAAGGGCTTTTGTCAAAGATTGAAGATATTCATCGTAAATTTTGAGCTTTTTGCAGCGGTTAAGTTAAGTTTGCGGCCGGACTGAAGATCTTGGTCTATCGTTAAACTCGCAGACCTTCGCGAACGAATCGTTCCAGGAATCGTCCGTTACCCGAAAATCATGCTTATGGTTGTGGAAGCCCGGTGAGTCGGGGTTGCGTCCACAGCCATCCACACCAGTCCACAGGCCAAAGCATTGCGATGCCGGCAAATTCCGGTCGCGCCCAGGATCCGGTTGAGTTTGTTCCTGTTATGTTCCTATCTCGGGCCATGACCGGACCCGACGAGAATGGTGCAGGAGCCCATGAGGCAGCCGCAGGAGGCAACGGTCCCGGACCGGCTCGCCCGGTTGCGGCTGGAACTGTCGACGGGGGAAGCCACCGCCCTGCCCGTCATGCCCCTCGGGCTGACGGCCGTCGATTCCCATCTGCCGGGAGGCGGCCTCGTGCTGGGGCCGCCCCACGAGGTCACGCCGGCCGATCCCTGCGACGGGACCGCCGCCTTAGCCTTCGCCCTTGCCCTGTGCGCCCGTCGCCTTTCCGGCGTGCCCGGCGAGGCGTTGATCGCCGCGGCTCCGGGGCACCCCCTCCCCTACGGCCACGGCCTCGCCGACCTTGGCCTGGATCCGAGGCGCTTGCTCCTGCTGGAGGCTGCCGGCGACCGGGAGGTGTTCCGCGCCCTCGAAGCCGCCCTCCATGCGGGCTGCCTCGCGGCCCTCATCGGGCTCGTCGGCGAGGGCCTCCCGCTCAAGGCGGGCAGGCGGCTGCAACTCGCCGCCGAGGGGGCCGCCCCTCCCCTCCTCATCATCCTGAGGCCAGCCGGACCGGGGCCGCCCAATGGGGCCGCGACCCGCTGGTCGATCTCCTCCGCACCCGCTGCGGTGGACCGCTTCGGTGGTCTTCACGCCCCGCGCTGGAGAGCGCGGCTCGAACGGTGCCGCAACGGGCGCGGCGGATCCTGGCTGCTGGAGTGGGACAGTGCCGCGCATCGTCTGCATCTGCCTGAGCGACTGGCCGATGACGCGGCTGCGGCGGGCCGGGCTTGCTCCTGAGGAGGGGCCGCACGCGGTCGCCGCCGTGGGGCCGGGGGGCCTTCGCATCGTCGCCCTCGACGGACCCGCCCGTGCCCACGGCCTGCGTCCGGGGGAGCTCCTTGGCCGTGTCCGGGCGAGGGTAGGCGTTCCCCTGCACATCCATCCGGCTGACCCCGAGGCGGAGGCGAAGGCCCTGCACCGCCTCTGCCGCTGGGCGATGCGCTACGCCCCGTTGGTCGCACCCTTCGGCCCGGCGGAGTCCTGTCACGGCTTCTACATCGATATCGAGGGAGCATCCCATCTCATGGGCGGCGAGCGGGCCCTCCTCGACGACCTCGCCATGCGCCTCGCCCGGGCGGATGTCCCGGCCCGGATCGCCCTGGCCGACACGCCGGGGGGCGCCTTCGCCCTGGCCCGGTGCGGGGCTGCCGGGAGCCTGCTCGTCCCGTCCGGCGAGACGGCGGCGCATCTGATGGCCCTGCCCGTGGAGGCCCTGCGCCTCGAAAGGGAGGTGAGCACCGGCCTGAGGCGCCTCGGCCTGCGCCGGATCGGCGATGTCGAGGCCCTGCCCCGGTCCGGTCTGGCCCGACGGTTCGGGCTGGCGCCACTGTTGCGGCTCGATCAGGCCATCGGCCGCCGGCCCGAACCCCTGGCGCCCCTGGCCGAGACCCGGACCTTCTCGGGCGCCCGCGGCTTCCTCGATCCGATCGGGCGGCAGGAGGACGTGGTCGCCGCGTCCCGCTCTCTGATGGACGAGATCGCCCCCCGGCTCGAACGGGCCGGCCTCGGGGCCTGCGCCCTGCGCCTCACCCTGCACCGGGTCGATGGGGCCATGCGCGCCCTGGAGATCGGCCTGTCCCGGCCAGAGCGCAGCCCGGAGCGCATCGCGGCCCTGGTAAGCCTGCGCCTTGAACGGCTGGGTGCGGGCCTCGATGCCGGGTTCGGCTTCGAGACGGTGGAACTCACCGTCACCTCCGCGGAGACGATGAGCCCCCGTCAGGGGACGCTCGGCGGCTCCGGTTCGGGGGAACGGATCGCGAGCCTCGCCGATACCCTCGCCCAGCGCATCGGCCGGCGGCTGGTGCGCCTTGCCCCGCAGGACAGCCACGTGCCCGAGCGGGCCGAGGGGATCGTGCCGTGGATCGCCCCGGCCCGCCCCTATCCGGCCGACCTCCCCGCCCGCCCCCTCGTCCTGTTCGCCAAGAGCGAGGCAGCCCGGGACGTCTTCGCCACGGCCCCGGACGGGCCGCCCCACCGTTTCCGGTGGCGGGCGCGGGAATACCGGGTCGCCCGCGCCGAGGGACCGGAGCGGATCGCTCCCGAATGGTGGCGCGAAAGCGGAGAGCCCCGGGACTATTATCGCATCGAGTGTGAAGCCGGGCAGCGTCTGTGGCTCTACCGGGACGGGCCGCACGGTCAGGAGCGGCCGGCGACGTGGTACGTCCATGGGATGTTCCCGTGAGCGCGGATTACGTCGAACTCGGCGCGACGACGAACTTCTCCTTCCTGCGCGGGGCGTCGCATCCGCAGGAATATGTGATGCAAGCGGCGGCCTACGGTCTCGCGGGGATCGGGATCGCCGACCGGAATACCGTGGCTGGGCTGGTGCGGGCCTATTCCGCCGCCCGGCAGATGCGGGAGGACGGCACGCCCGTGCGCTTCCTTCCGGGCGTGCGCCTCGTGACGGAGGACGGGTTCGAGGCCCTGACCTACCCGATGAACCGCACGGGTTGGGGGCGGCTCTGCCGCCTGCTGACCGCCGGCAACCGCCGGTCCCGGAAGGGCGAGTGCCGGTTCTCCTTCACGGAGATGTTGGATGCCGCCGAGGGACAGGTCTTCGTCGCCATGCCCTCAGGCCGCCGGCCGGAACCGCCGGCCGCCTTCCTCGCCCGGCTCGAAGCCCTCGCCGCGGCGGCGCCGGGGCGGGTCTGGCTCGGCGCCAGCCACCGCCGCCGGGGGGACGAGCGCCTGCGCCTTTGCCTCCTCGACGGGATTGGCCGGCGGTTCGGCACGCCGATGGTGGCCGTGGCCGACGCCCTCTACCACCATCCGGATCGGCGCCAATTGCAGGACGTGCTGACCTGCATCCGGGAGGGCTGCACCGTCCCTACGGCGGGCTACCGCCTGGAAGCCAATGCCGAGCGCCACCTGAAGCCGGGGGCGGAGATGGCCCGGCTGTTCCGGGACCATCCCGAGGCCGTTGCCCGCACGGCCGAGATCGCCGCCCATTGCGACTTCGATCTTTCGCAACTCTGCTATGAATACCCCGACGAGCCGGTGCCCCCGGGCCGGGGCGCCCAGGAGTATCTGGAAGAGAAGACATGGCACCGCGCCCGGTACTGGCGCTACCCGGACGGCATCCCCAAAGCCGTGGAAGAGACCCTTACAGCGGAACTGGCCTTCATCGCCAAGATGGAGTTCGCCCATTACTTCCTGACGATCAGCCAGATCGTGGATTTCGCCCGCGACAAGGGTATCCTCTGCCAGGGAAGGGGCTCGGCAGCCAATTCGGCCGTGTGCTTCTGCCTCGGCATCACTGCAGTGGACCCGTCGAAGCATAGGCTGCTCTTCGCCCGCTTCATCTCAGAGAACCGGGGGGAGCCGCCGGATATCGACGTCGATTTCGAGCACGAGCGCCGGGAGGAGGTGATCCAGCACCTCTACGAGCGCTACGGCCGGGACAGGGCGGCCCTCTGCGGTACGGTGATCCACTATCGCCCGCGCATGGCGATCCGGGAGGTGGCCAAGGTCCTTGACCTTTCGGACGACGTGGCGGCTTCCATCGCCGACACCGTCTGGGGTTCCTGGGGCAAGGACCTGCCCGACACCCATGTGATGCAGGCGGGGCTCGATCCCGCCAATCCGGCCCTCCGCCAGGCCCTGACCCTGGCCCACGCGCTGATCGGCTTCCCCCGCCACCTGTCGCAGCATGTGGGCGGGTTCGTGCTGACCCGGGGACGCCTCGACGAGACCGTTCCGGTCGGCAACGGCGCGATGCCGGACCGGACCTTCATCGAATGGGACAAGGACGACATCGACGTCCTCGGGCTGATGAAGGTCGATGTCCTGGCGCTGGGGATGCTCACCTGCCTCAAGCGCGGGCTCGATTTCCTGAAGCGCGACCACGGGATAGACTACCCGACCCTGGCCGACCTGCCCCAGGAGGACCGGGCCACCTATGCCATGCTGTCCAAGGCGGATTCCGTCGGCGTATTCCAGGTCGAGAGTCGGGCGCAGATGTCGATGCTGCCCCGCCTCAAGCCGAAGGAGTTCTACGACCTCGTGGTGCAGGTGGCGATCGTCCGCCCCGGCCCGATCCAGGGGGACATGGTCCACCCTTACCTGAAGCGCCGCTGCGGCGAGGAGCCGGTGGTCTATCCGGCTCCCCATCCCGATCACGGGCCGGCGGACGAGCTGGAGTCGGTCCTGAAGAAGACCTACGGCGTGCCGCTGTTTCAGGAACACGCCATGCAGATCGCCATCACGGCGGCGGGCTTTTCCCCCGCCGAGGCGGATGGCCTCCGCCGGGCCATGGCGACCTTCCGGCATGTCGGCTCGATCGGCGGTTTCGCGGAGAAGTTCGTCGGCGGGATGACCCGCCGCGGCTACCCGCCGGACTTCGCCGAGCGCTGCTTCGCCCAGATCCGCGGGTTCTCGACCTACGGCTTCCCCGAGAGCCATGCGGCGAGCTTCGCACTGCTCGTCTACGCCTCGGCCTGGATGAAGTGCGCCCATCCGGACGTCTTCCTGGCGGCAATCCTCAACGCCCAGCCGATGGGCTTCTACCAGCCGGCCCAGCTCGTCCGCGACGCCCGCGCCCACGGGGTCGAGGTCCGCGCCGTCTGCGTGAACGCCAGCGACTGGGACTGCACCCTGGAGCCCTCCGAATCCCCGCACCTCCATGCCGTCCGCCTCGGGCTGCGGCTTGTCAGCGGGTTGCCGGAGATGGCCATGCGCCGCCTCGTGAGTCTCCGGGCCAATGGCTATGCCAGCATCGAAGGGTTGCAGGCGGCCCTCGCGCTGCCCCGCAACGTACTGGAACGCCTTGCCGAGGCCGATGCCTTCCGGGCCCTCGGCCTCGGGAGGCGGGATGCCCTGTGGGCGGTCAGGGCATTGGAGGGCCTGTCCCGTCGACCGTCGCGAGCGGGGCGCAGCGCCGACGGCGATGGTCGGGACGAGCGCCGGGCCGACCTTCTGGAGGCCCCCCTCCCCCTCTTTGCGTGGCACGCCGACGACGGCCTGTTCCGCCACGAGCCGGCGGCCGAGCTTCCCATCATGGCGGCATCGGAGACCGTGGCCGACGACTACGCCACCACGAGCCTGTCCCTGCGGGGACATCCGGTCGCGTTCTTCCGGGACCGGCTGGCGCGGATCGGAGCGATGACCGCCCGCGCGCATCTCGACCCCACCCTGCCCCAGGGGTCATGGGTGACCGTGGCGGGGATCGTGCTCGTGCGGCAGAGACCGGGCACGGCCAAGGGCGTAGTCTTCCTCACCGTCGAGGACGAGACCGGCATCGCCAACATCATCGTTTGGAAGAAGGTGTTCGAGGCCCACCGCCGCGTCGCCATGCAGGCGCGGTTCCTGGCGGTCCGCGGGCGTGTCCAGCGGGCGGGGGAGGTGGTCCATCTCGTCGCGGACGGGTTTCGCGATCTCACCGAGTCCCTGAGGGACCTGAGGGAGGCCGGATTGCGGCTGCCGGCGGAGACGAACGATTTCGGGGTGCCGACCCACCGGCACCCCTACAGAAGCCGGGACTTCCACTGAGGCCATCAGGGGAAGCCGGCCTTCACGTCACCGATGCGAGGACTCGTCCAGGCGGATCGTCGGGAGCATCTCGAGGGCCTTGGCGGTGATCCGCTCGAGATGCTCACCCTGAAGACCCTTCTCGGCACCAAGCTTCTTGATGCGTTCGCGGTGCTGCGCGAGGGTGAGCCCGTAATACGTCTGTTCGGTCGTCTGCTCAGCCATTCATCACTCCTGTGGCGGAGGCGGTGATTTGGTCCAAGAACGCCATTCGTTCAAGACCCTGGCACGCCCTCCGCACAGGCTCGACAGCGCCCGCGTCCCGCGCCAGAACATCAGCCGTCCTGGGAGAGAAAAACGCCCGATGCCGCGCCTGTCCGCCCTCTTCACCGCCTGTCTTGCCCTCGCCTTGCTCCCGGCCGCGGCCAGGGCCGACGAATGCGACGACCTCACCCGCCAGATCGCGACGGCCATCGGCGGCAAGATGGGCCGCCGCTCGGGGCCGAGCATCGACATCCGCGTTCCAGGGCCGATCCGGTTCGACGTGACATGCCGGGCGGAGCCGATCGTGCAGGCCACGTCCTCCGAGCCGACGCCCTCCGCCACGTTCTTCCGCGAGCTCTCGACGGCCTCGGAGATCCTCGTCGGCGAAGCGGCGTCCACGGTGGAGCCGATCATCGCCAAGGCCTACCGCACGGCCCTCTCCGAGGGGCGGAAGTCCTTCATTCAGCAGAATGGCTGGTCGGCAAGCTGCTACGCCGACCCGGCCAGCAGTTCCATGCGCACCCTGTGCTCGGTGGGGCGGATACCGCCGGGCTGAAAAACGGCGGGGCCCCTCACCGGGATGGCGGCAGGATCGCGCCCGTGACGACCGGGTCGATCAGGGCGGCACCCCGGGGCGGACCGCCTTTCTCATGGTCGAGCTTGTCCGCCGAGATCAGGGCCGCGGCGATCAGGGCGGCGACCGCAAGCGTCGCTTTGATCGCTTCCCAGATCCGCGCGAACATGATCGTGCCTCGACGCAACACCGGATGAGCGCATGACCGGCACCGTCTCCGGGCAGGCCAATGCGATGAGGTGATCCTCCGGCGAGCACCTTCCCAAACTCTTACGACGCTCAGATTTCACCGCATTGCACAACGGCCGTGGCCCGGACGCCTCAGGCTCCCTCCGCCTCGGCGGCCAGGGCCTGGAAGACCAGGGCATGACGGGCCGCCAGCGCCTCGACATCGGCCGAGTAGCCCCCGCCGATCACCCCCACGATGGGCAACCCCCGCGCCCGTGCGGAGCGCACCACGAACCGGTCCCGGGCGTACAAACCCTCGTTGCTCAGGTTGAGCCGGCCGAGCCTGTCGTCCCGGTGCGGATCCACGCCGGCATTGTAGAACACGATATCCGGGCGCAGCGCATCGAGCAGCGGCGGCAGACGGGCTTCGAGCACCGCGAGGTACTCTCCGTCGCCGAGCCCATCCGGCAGGCCGATATCGAGGTCGCTTGGGATCTTGTGGGACGGGTAATTCTTCTCGCAATGGATCGAGAGGGTGAACAGGTCCGGCTCCCGCGACAGGCAATCGGCCGTGCCGTCCCCCTGGTGCACGTCGAGATCGACGATCAGGGCGCGCCCGATCAGTCCCTCCGCGCGGAGCGTCAATGCGGCCACCGCGACGTCGTTGAGCACGCAGAAGCCTGCCCCTTGGGAACGGCGGGCATGGTGGCTGCCGCCCGCCGCGCTTCCCGCCAATCCCCCGGCAAGGGCGAGCCGGGCGGCAAGGACGGTGCCTCCGACGCTCGCCCGGGAACGCCGGACCAATGCCTCGGTCACGGGCAGGCCGATCTCCCGCTCGATGGGCCGGGACACGGCGCAATCCAGCACGGCGGCGACATAATCGGCCTCGTGCGCCCTCTCGAGCATCGCGGCGCTCGCCGGCTCAGGCTCCACGAAGCCGTCTGGGACGAGCCCCCGGCTGCGGAGGATCTCCGCCAGAAGCCCGTACTTGCGCATGGGAAAGCGATGGCCGTCGGGGAGCGGAGCCTCGTAGGCCGGGTGGAAGCAGATGGGGGGAGGCATGCCGCCCTGGAGCGCGAGATTGCGATTCACCGTGTCATACAACTGATACCCTGCTGCTGTTACCCGCCGGCCGCGGGCGTTGCTGCGCCCCCACGACGCGCCCGGTTCGGCGCCGACGGCCTGCCCCTGGATGATCAGCGCGCAAGACGGCCCTCTCCTCGCCCTCGTCGCCTGCCTCGCCATGGTGCTCGTGCACCTCGGCAGTCTGGCACTCGCGGGGATGCGGCTCCGCCGCGCCATGCCGCGTTCGGCCTTCCCGGAGGGAGCGCCCGTGTCTCTCATCCGACCGGTCTGCGGCCTGGAGCGGTTCAGCGAGGAGACCCTGGAGAGCGGGTTCCGTCTGCACTACAGCGACTACGAGTTGATCTTCTGCGTGGCCGATGCGGGCGATCCCGTGCTCCCCCTCGTGCGGCGCCTGATTGCCCGCCATCCGCGGATCCGCTCTAGGATCATCGTTGGCGAAGAGCGGGTCAGCGACAATCCGAAGTTGAACAACTGCGTCCGCGGCTGGGACGCGGCGGCCCATGACTGGATCGTGCTGGCCGACTCCAACGTCCTGATGCCGCCGGACTACCTTCAGACCCTTCAAGCCGCGTGGCGGCCGGATACCGGCCTCGTCTGCGCGACGCCCATCGGCGCCCGGCCCGACAACTTCTGGGCTCTGGTGGAATGCGCGTTCCTCAATACCCTGCAGGCCCGCTGGCAATACGCGGCGGAGTCCATCGGCATCGGCTTCGCACAGGGCAAGAGCATGCTCTGGCACCGCCCCTTCCTCGACAGCCAGGGCGGCATCCGCGCCCTGGCCGCCGAAATAGCTGAGGACGCGGCGGCCACGAAGCTCGTCCGGGCGGCCGGCAAGCGGGTCAACCTCGTCGCCGCTCCGTTCGCGCAACCGCTCGGCCATCGGACGTACGGAGAGATCTGGTCCCGGCAGCTCCGCTGGGCCCGTCTGCGCCGGGTGACCTTCGCGCTGTTCTTCGCTCCCGAGATCGCCAGCGGCGTGCTGCTGCCCTGCCTCGCCACGGCGCTCTATGTCAGCACGGAAGATGTCACCCTCGGCCTCGCGGCCCTGGTCGCCGTCGTCTACGCGGGGGAATACGCCCTGGCGCTCCGGGCCGGATGGCTGCGCTCCCCGGCCCTCCTGGCCGCCTTCATCGTCCGTGACCTGCTCATCCCCTTCGTCTGGGGCTTTGCGTGGTTGCGCAGCGACGTCGTTTGGCGGGGAAACGCCATGGCGATCGAGACGAAACCGGGCCGGGTGAAGGCGGCCTGACGGGCTCGCCGATCAGGAAAAGTTGAGATTGGAGCGGACGGCCTCGGAAATCCGCGCCAGCCAATCCTCGGCCTCCTTGGCTCGTTCCTCTGCGGCCTGGAGCTTGTCCTCCAGCGTCTTGACCACGTTGGTCGCCCGCTGCTGCACCTCCTGCAACATCCGCTCGGCCGCGGCCGCACGGGCGTTCGCCGTGGCGATCTCGTCCTGCAACGTCGCGAAGATCTTCTGCGCCTGCATCTCCTGCTGATGCCGGCCGGCCTCGATCTCCTGGATGTACTCGGCGGCATCCTGAATGCGCTCGCAGACGGCCGCCCATTCCTCCTGACCGAAGCGCTTGCCCCCGATTTTGGCGAGGTCCGAACCCGTCGGCCGGTCCGTGGGGGTCAGAGCCTGAAGCTCCTTGCGCATGGTCGGTGTCATCAAAAGCTGAACCGGTTCCATGGTCCTATCCCGCGTCCCGACCTTGAGGTTGATCTCAGTCACCGTCCCGCTCCGCTCAGGATCGCACCGTCGATCGAATTACGGCCGCCCCCCTCGGAGCATGGATCGCACTGAACTCGCCCGATGGCCGTGCCGATCCGGACCGCAGCCCGCACCATCCGTTCCCTTACGGCGATGCGCGCGGCGGTACCATTCCCATCCGAAGGGGCGCCACTTAGTTCAGTTCGCCTTCCCCGGGATGTTGCGGCCGGCGGAAGCTGGTGATGATCGTGTCGTGAAGCCGGGACAGCCACGTTTCGGCGTCGTTCGCGCGCACTTCGGCAGCGCGGGCGCGCTCTTCGGCCTTGATCAGCCTCCGCTCGAGCGTGGCGACCTGAAGCTCCAGGGCCTTCACCTGCTCCGCCGAACGGTGACTGACCTGATGGAGCTGCTGCTCCAGTTCGCCGGCCCGCTCTTCCGAGAACCGAATGGCCTCGCTCGCCTCCTTGATGAGGTCGATGGCCGACTTGAAGTCCCGAACCGGTCCGCCCTCCTGGATAGGGGGCTGAGCGGGAAAGAACGAGACGGTGCCGTTCACCGGGACCGGCTCGAAATGCGGGATGCCCTCTGCCCCCACCGGGGCGTGGGCCTTGAGGGCGGCGTAGGCCGCAGACTCGGTCTCGTCCTCGGCGGGCATGCGGACTGGTTCCATCATGGTGACCTATTCATGTGTTCGCGTCGGCACTCGACCGTCCCTCTCGACCGTCCCGCTCCGGCGGAACGAACGGCGTGACGTTGCTTTCCTCAGCACGCTCGGCCTTCGCCTCGGGGGATGCAATCCCCAGGAGGGCGGCCGGATCGACCCCGTGCAGGTTGCGGACCGCGCGCTTGAGCGCTTCGTGCTGTTTCTGGAGCGAGGAGCGGGTTTCCCGCGCGATGTCGAGGGCGCCCTGCGCCAGGGCCCGTTCGGAGCGCTCGTTCTGCAACTCCTCCACGAGACGGCGGTTCGCGGCCTGGAGCTCGCCCTTCTCGGCCTCATGACGGCGCCCGAGTTGCTCCATACGGTCTGCCAGGGTGGCGACCCGGGTCTGGGCCTGATCCATCGCGGCTTCCTTCGCCGCCAGGGCCTTGGTCAGCATGTCCGCTCGGCTGTCCGCATCCCCACGGAGGCGCTGCAGTTCGGAGACGCGCTCAGTCTGGCGCTGCAGTTCGCCCTGCAGACCCTCCAGACGCCGATCGAGGGTCGTCCGCTCGATCTGGAATTCCTTCAGCGCCCTGTCGGCGGTGCGGGCCGCCTCCTCCCGCTCCCGGAGCTGGCTGCGGACCTGGCCGAGCAACTGCTCCAGGGTGCCGGACCGGCCCAGGGCCGCGTCGAGCTTCATGGCGAGGTTGGCCCGGTCCGCCCGGATCGTCGCCATCTCGGTCTCGAACTGACCCTCGCCCCGTTCCCGGGCAGACGTCTCGGCGGCAAGCTGTGCCTCGAGATCCCGGTTGCGCTGACGCAGAAGCTCGACCTGCTGCGTCAACTCGACGACCCGGGCTTCGGCCTCCGAGAGGCGGACCGCCTGCTCGCTGGCCAGTGCCTGAAGCCGGCGGGCATCCTGCTCACTTAGGCTCAGCCGCTCGCCGAGGTCGTTCAATTCCCGCTCGGCCCGGGTCATCGCCTGGTCGGCGGCCTGGGCTTCGAGGCGAAGGGACTTGTTCTCGCCGGTGAGGGCCCGCACCTGCTCCGTCTCGGCGAAGAGCTGGCGCTCCATGTTCTCGACTGCCACGGTCCGGTCCCGGACCCGGACGCGAAGCTCCTCGGCCTCGGCTTCACGCTCGCGCAGCTGCCCTTCAAGGCGCTGCAACTCCGTGGAGGCGGCGGCCAACTCGTTGGCGCTGGTGGCGGCGCGGCTGTTCACCTCGCCGAGTTCCCGGCGCACGCTCCGGATGTGCTCCTGCTCGCGCGCCAGAAGAACCTCAAGCTCGGCGATGCGAATCTTGGCTTGGGGCAGTTCGTCGGCCACCACCGCCAGGGGTTCGAGGATCTGCGAGAAATCCGCCTGGAGGGATTTCAGGTCGTCCAGGCGCTCCATCATCTGGCTGATGCGCACGCGCACCAGTTCGTTGCGCTGCCCGATCGCGTCGAAGGCGCTGTAGGGGTGCTGGGCCGCCTCGACACTGTCCTGGCGGGCCTGGGTATGGGCGGCCTTCCGAACCTCGGCCTGATCGCGATCAGCCTCCTGGGCCGGCCCGGACGCCTGATCCTGCGCATATTGGGCCTGCGGGCGGCGCTGCTGCAGGGGCGGACGCGGTGCAGGGGCTGTCGACGCGCGCTGCGAACTTTCCGGCGGTAGGACCACATTCTGATCGATATCGGACAGCCAATCGGATCGAGGCGCTCCCGCATCCCGAGACGATTCCGACGATCCCGCTCCCTGCCCGAGCAGGCGCTTGATCGGCATCCAAGCCATTGCCCGATCTCCCTGGCGCTCAGCCGCCATGTGGCCCACTCCTCGCTGATAGCGCTCGTCAGACCCTATTGACTTACCGGCAGCAAGACCAGACCGCCCCGGTCGCGTCCGGACATCCAGAACATCCACCGACGTTGTCGAGCGGGGCGGAGCGATCCTCGTTCGGGCTCATCGAGCAAGCTGGCGATGGTGGAACTCGCGCTTTCTCAAGCAAATTTCAGTCTCCGTCGCAACTGACGAATGCCGAAAACAGTGCGTGGCCAAGCTTTTTCTGCTTGTTGCATAATTGCAACCTGTGCCGGACCTTTTCTTAACCCGCCCTAACGGACCTGAATGATGTCGATCGGATCGGGCTGGCTGTCGTCGAATATGCCGCAAGTGAACACGCCGGTTACGCAACCGGCCGTGTCGAGGTTGCAGCGGTGCGACAGGATCTCGGGCAGTCCGTCGGCCTGCGGGAAATGCCCGTGCACGAGGTACCGGAAGAAGAGGCCGGGCGCAGGCGACAACGGCGTCCTGGCGAACAGGAGGGTCGTGTCGTCCTGGTCGGCCATCTCGGCGATGGTGGCGTCGATCGAGGCGTGGACGAACACCCGCTGATCGTCTTCGACGTACCGCACGAGGTTCCGGCGCAGGAACGCGGTATAGCGCTCAGGGATCGCTGAAGCCTTGGTCACACCAAGACTTCGCAGGGTTTCGCCACCCCCGTGATAGTCGAAATTCCAATTGGAGCGGGCATCGCCGCGGGCGGCTGCCAGCAACATCATTTCATGATCGCCCCGCAGAACGGTGATCGAGAGGTTGGCGATCAGCAGATCGAGGACTTTGCCCGTATCCGGGCCGATATTGACGTAATCGCCCAACAGCACGACCCGGTGCGGTTCGCCTGCGGCATGCCCCGCGATCCGCTCCAGAAGAAGCCGGAGACCATCGTAGCAACCGTGAATATCTCCGATTGCATAGGTGTTCATCCCTGCCGAACCCGCGATGACCCTCGCAGCAATCGCCGTCCCTCCCCGCGCGGTGACCGTTAGCCGGGCAGGCGAGACGGCCGACCGACCGCAGCCCTATCAGGGTGAATGACACCTTTCACCATTACGGGGTAGGTCGTCGCCGGCCCGTTTCCACATCTGCATCAAGAACACCATGGCGATGACGGATGACTGAAATCGATCCTTTGATGTTCCACTCGCGCAACGGCGTGGTCTTTTATAAAATGGGTTCGACTGCGCAGCCATTAACTGTCTCGACGAATGTCAAGGGCACAGCCCGGCGAAATTCGGGAAAACGCCGCGCAGCAATCCTTTTGGGACTTGAGTCAGCCGACGCTTTAGACAAAATTAAGGACACGGCTCAGGGTTGAGCAGTGCGTTCTTACAGGCCCGCCAGTCATGCTTCCCCATATCAATTCCGAGATGGCGCTGCGACAGGAGCGGAATAAGTATTCTGACGCCGATACTACGATTACGCCTCTAGCGACTCGTCCGGCGGCCAGCATTGCGACGATCCTCAAGGCCTTTGGATCTTCGATCGACGACGATTCGCCGAGGACGACGATGCGCGAGCCCGGTTCCGATTGGTCGATGCTGATCGACAGAATTCGATTGAGCGCAAGCCGGGTGCGGGAAGTGGAAGCGCAGGCGCGCGAACGCGAACTCGAGTTCGATAAGATGGTCGAACGATTCCGTGCCGATATGGGCGTCGCAGAAGAGCGGGTCCGTGCCGCCGAGGCGAAGGCCTCGCAGGCAGAAGCTGCCGCCGCGGAGCGGATCCGGTCCCTTGAAGAGCGGGCCAGGATCGCCGAGGATCGAGCCCGCGCCTGCGAGGCATGGCTGCGGCAAGTTCACGACACGATCGTGGATGAGTTCTCGATTCCGGACGAGGTTCAAGGCTGATGCCGCTAAGCGCACAGGGGCGTCCGGTTGCCGAAGGGGGCCAGAAGGGGGCCGTCCAGCCCGTCTCCGACGACGCCATGCGCCCGACCTTGCGCCAGCTTCTCACCCCTGTGAAAAGTGCCGGCGAACGGCCCGGCGTCGTGCAGCTGTTTCCGGATTGCCCCGCTTCGGGCCCCGATAGCAATCCGCCCAACTGGCCGGCGGCGATCGAGCTGATCCGCGACGTCGGCGCCCGGATCCGTCAGGCACGGCGTTTCACGCAGGACGTCGTCCAGCATTCGCAGGCGATGATCGACGCGACCCGGCATCGCCTGGAAGAGACCGAACGCCGCTTGCGGCTCGCGGAATCTACGGCGCGGGACGCGCATCTCCGGGCGGAACGCGCGGAACTGGCGGCGAAGATGGCCGATGCCCGGGCACGCCGGGCGGAACAAGAAACCGAGCTGAGCCGGGCCAAGCTGGCCGAAGCGCAGATGTGGCTGAAGCGTCTTTACAGCAACGTTCAGATGGAGTTCCGCGACATCACAGAGGATCGCGGCTGACGATCGGCTCGACGTCGCGATGCGCTATCGCCGCGAACCCCTGAACCGATCCAGTGTGATCTGCGTCTGGATAGCCGGATCTGCGTGAGTGCGCCCCACGCGCCGCGAGGCCAGTCATTCCATCTGAGGATGGTGCGGGTAGAGGGAATCGAACCCCCACGCCTTGCGGCTGGCGATTTTGAGTCGCCCGCGTCTACCAGTTCCGCCATACCCGCGCGCCGGGGCTCATGGCACAGGTAGGCCTGCCGGGCCAAGACTTTTCTGAAGGAGCCCCTCTCTGGCCTTGGGCGGTGGCCTGTGCTTGAAGGGGCGCCACCTCCCTCCCCTCCTCCCCGGAAGATTTGATGCTCCGCCGGCTCTACGCCTGGATCCTGGCCCTGAGCGACCGGCCCTCCGCGCCTTACGCCCTCGGGGCGGTGGCTTTCGCGGAAAGTTCGTTCTTTCCCCTGCCGCCGGACGCCATGATGGTGCCCATGGCCGTTAGCCGACCGGACAAGGTCTGGCTCTATGCTGCCGTGGCGACGACGTGCTCGGTGATCGGCGGGCTCGTGGGCTACGCCATTGGCGCCCTGCTGTTCGACTCCATCGGGCAAACCTTGATCAAGCTCTATGGCTTGCAGAATTCAGCAGAGGCGTTCCAGCACAGTTACGCGGAATACGGTCACTGGGTCATCTTGTTGAAAGGCCTGACGCCGATTCCGTACAAGCTGGTGACCATTACCTCCGGCTTTGCCCATTACAGCCTGTTCTGGTTCACGGTGCTGTCGATCATCACCCGCGGCGCGCGCTTCTTCATTCTCGCTGCCCTGCTCGGCCGCTACGGCGTGCAGATCCGGGGTGTTCTCGACAGGCATCTCAACGTTGTCGCCGCCATCTCCGTGGCGGTGATCATCCTCGGCTTCATCCTGTTCAAGGTGATCCTGTGACGCTGGATACGAAGGCCGCCCTCCGCATCAAGACCGCCGCCCTCTGGGTCGCCATCGTCGCCGCCCTCACGGTCGGTGCGGCCCTCGTGCTCCAGTACGTCTACGGCTACGTGCCGTGCAAACTGTGCCTGATCGAGCGGCTTCCCTACTATGCGGCGATCCCCCTTGGGCTGATGGCGCTGTTCGCCCCCGAGCGGATCGCCCGCCTCGCCCTTGGCCTCGCCGCCATCGGCCTGCTCTATGGCGCGGGGGTCGGCGTCTACCATGCGGGCGCCGAATGGGGCTTCTGGCCGGGACCGACGGATTGCGGGGGCGGCACCGGCGCCAACCCTGCGGCGGTGGGGGACTTCATGAACGCGCTCAAGTCCGCTCACGTCGTCGACTGCTCCGTGGCGGCCTTTCGCGTGGTCGGTGTGTCCCTTGCCGGGTGGAGCGCCGTAATTTCGTTTGCCCTCGCCTCCCTCGCCGGAACTGTTGCGTTGCGGCGTTAAAGCGAGGTCCGTCGAGATCCGATCCGACAAGAAAACTCTCGCCGTCCTTGCGAGCGCAGCGAAGCACTCCAGGGCGGCGAAACACTTCAGATCGAAGCGGCTCCCTGGATTGCTTCACCCTGCTCGCAATGACGGAATGGGCTGATGGAGGGATTCGGCCGATTCGAGTCTGAGGGAATCATCCCTGGCGCCGGTCCTAAAATCACAGGATCGTAGGACGCAGGCTAATTTCGGTCGTCCGGTAGAAACGGCAGGGGGGCGACCTCGATGCCCTCATCGAACAGGGCGCGGGCCTCGTCGAGGCTCGCTTGTCCGTGAATCGAACGGCCTTCCGCCTCGCCGTAATGGATCTTCCGTGCCTCTTCGGCGAACCGGGCGCCGACATGCTCCGATGTGGCCGCCACATGGGCATGGAGCGCCTTAATCGCCTCCCGCAACGTGCGCTCCGGCTCGGAGATCAGGGTGACGGGTCTTTCGGGCAGAGGACCGGACGTAGCCGGGGGCGGCACCCTGTCCTTCCGCGCCACCCTGGGGGCCATCATCGCCTTAAAAACGGTCGTGGTCCCGCAGGTCGGGCAGCTCACCAAGCCACGGGCGATCTGCGTGTCGTAGGACTCCGACGAGGGAAACCAACATTCGAAGCTGTGAGCGGCTTCGCAAACCAGATTGTACCGGATCATTGCCCAATCGAATGGAGTTCAGGAGCGGTCGCCAACACGCTCGACGGTGAAGGGGCGGGCATGGCGCAAGGCCGGGATACGCGCCCGCGCATCCGCCACCAGCGAAAGGTCGATCTCCGCGAGGATCACACCCGGCTCGGTACCCGCCTCCGCCAGCACTCGACCCCACGGATCGACGATCATGGAATGGCCGTAGGTTTCGCGGCCATCCTCGTGCACGCCACCCTGGGCCGCCGACACCATGAACGAGCCGGTCTCGATGGCCCGTGCCCTCTGGAGAACGCTCCAGTGGGCTTCACCCGTCTGCCGTGTAAAGCAGGCAGGGGCGGTTAGCATCACGGCCCCGGCCTCGGCCAGCGCCCGATAAAGCGCAGCGAAGCGAACATCGTAGCAGATCGTCAAGCCGACGGCGGCGAGGGCGGTCTCGGCCACCACGGCACAACCGCCCCCTGTGTAGGTCGAGGATTCCCGCCAGCTTTCGCCGCTCGGGAGGTCCACATCGAACAGGTGCAGCTTGTCGTACGAGGCGACTACGCCACCGTCCGGACCGATCAGGTAGGCGCGGTTGGCGATCTTGTCGCTGTTCCGGACGGCGATGGAGCCGATCTGAACCCACACCCCTAACTCACTCGCCGTCTGGCGGAGGGCCGAGAGGGTCGGATCGGACGCCTCGTCCGTGACGACCGCGAAAAGCCTTTCCCGGCTGCGTTCCACCAGGGAGGTCATCTCAGGGGTTTGCACGTAGTGCGCCCCCCGGGACGCCGCCTCGCGGACACCCGCCACCGCAGCGTCTCGGTTGACGGCCGGGTCTCGCCCGGAGCGCATCTGCACGCAGGCGGCGACGAATTGCTCAGGCATCGGCGGACGCCTTCAGAAGCGGATCGAGTTTTCCGGACTTGTCGAGGGCGTACAAATCGTCGCAGCCACCCACATGGGTGTCTCCGATGAAGATCTGCGGAACGCTGGTACGGCCGCCGGCCCGCTCGACCATAGTCGCCCGGGAGCCGCTCACCCGCTCGACGTCGATCTCTTGGAAGGAGACGCCCTTCTGCGACAGCAGGCTTTTCGCCGCCGCGCAATAGGGGCACCAGGATGTCGTATAGATCGTCACCGGCTGCATGTCGGCTGCGTCCCGCGCGGAAGATCCCCCATATAGGGTCTTCCTGCGGACGTTGCCTATGGCAGCACGGTCACGCCAGGCATCGCCCGATCCCGAAAGACCTCAGGCCGCCAAAAGCTTCTCGACCTCGTTGACGAGATCGCGAAGGTGGAACGGCTTCGACAGAACCTTCGCGTCCTTCGGCGCCTTGGAATCGGGGTTCAGTGCCACCGCCGCGAAACCGGTGATGAACATCACCTTGATGTCCGGATCGAGCTCGGTAGCCCGGCGGGCCAGCTCGATCCCGTCCATCTCAGGCATCACGATGTCGGTCAGAAGCAGCTCGAACGGCTCTTCCCTCAGGCGGTTGTATGCCGAGAGACCGTTGTCGAACGAGAGCACGTCGTAGCCTGCGTTCTGCAGCGCCTTCGCAAGGAACCGGCGCATGTCATTGTCGTCTTCCGCCAGCAGAATTTTCATCGAACGGTTCCGGACCCTCGAATCGAAGCGTTGATCCCATAAAGGGACGGTTTGGTAAATAACGGGTAACCGAAAAGGCTGGCGGCATTGACGAAGCCGCGAGTGGACGGGTCGCCTCGTTTCACCCACCAGCCAGTGGACAGGGGCGGGTCTCCGCCCCAGACTGTGCAGCAGCCGGGATACGGGATCGCGATCGGAGCGTCCACGCCGTCGATGACAATCTCCGCCAACGACCCCCAAGGGCCTGCAGGGCCTGCAAACCTGTTCGATCCGCCTTTCGAGGTGGATGAGCCGGCTTGCCACTCCCTTCCCTACGTCTTCAACACCGGACATTCCGGGGCGGTCTATCCGCCGAGCTTCCTCGCGGCATCGCGACTCGATGGCCTGAGCCTTCGCCGTTCGGAAGACGCCCATGTGGATCGCCTCTTCGCGCCGGTGGTCCGCCTCGGCGCGCCGCTGCTCCGGGCGAACTTTCCCCGCGCGTTCCTGGATGTGAACCGGGAGCCCTACGAACTCGACCCGCGCATGTTCGAGGGCCGGCTTCCCCCCTATGCCAACACGCGCTCCATGCGCGTCGCCGGGGGGCTCGGCACGGTGCCGCGGGTCGTGGCCGATGGGCAGGAAATCTACCCGGGCCGGATCGCCGCCGCGGAGGCGGTCGCGCGGATCGAGACCCTCTACAAGCCATACCACCGAACCTTGCGAAGCCTGATCCAGCGCACGGCAAAGGCGCATGGCTCGTGCGTCCTGATCGATTGTCATTCCATGCCGTCGACGAGCCTCGGGCGCGACGACGTAAAGGCCGATGTGATCCTGGGGGACCGCTATGGGACGGCCTGTGCGCCGATGCTGATCGATGCGTTCGAAGCGCAGTTCCAGGCGCATGGATTCCGGGTCGTCCGCAACAAGCCCTATGCCGGGGGCTTCATCACCGAGCATTACGGCGAGCCCAGTCTCGGGCGGCACGCCCTGCAGATCGAGGTGAACCGGGCGCTCTACATGAACGAGTCGAGCCTCGCCCTCACGGCCGATTTTCCCAGGCTGATGGAAAGCCTCACGGCCATCGTCGCGGCGGTGGCGAACGGGCCGGGTGAGATGCCGGCTCCTCGCATGGCCGCCGAATAGGCCGTCGGCGGGGGCGACTACGCGCAGTCATCGTGTCTGCGCAAAGAAAAAAGGCCACCCCCGAAGGAGTGGCCCGAAGTCTAGGGAGGAAACGCCCAAGAAGGGCAGCAGGATCGCGACGCCATCGCGTTCCTGCAATGCACAAATTAAAGTGCGTCGCACAAAAAGCAAGGGTCAAAATGTTTGCCGACCCCGCTTGATGCGCATGCCTCCCTGCCCCGGGGTGCGGGGCTCGTCACTGATCCGCCAGCAGCTTGGCGATCTCGGCCTTCAGCGGGCCAGCGAGGTCCGGACGCTCCAGGGCATAGGCCACGTTGGCCGTGAGGAAGCCGAGCTTCGAACCGGTATCGTAGGTTCGCCCTTCGTAGCGCATGCCGTAGAACGACTGCTCCGCCATCAGGTCGATCATGGCGTCGGTGAGCTGGATCTCACCGCCTGCGCCCTTCTTGCCGTGCTCGAGGATCCCGAAAATTTCGGGCTGGAGGATATAGCGGCCGGAGATGATGTAGTTCGAAGGAGCGGTGCCCTGCTTCGGCTTCTCCACCATGCCGGTGATCTCGAAGGTCTGGCCGTAGGTCTCGCCGACACTCACGATGCCGTACTGATGGGTCTCCTCGGGGGCGACCTCCTCCACGGCCACAACGTTGCCGCCGTGCCGCTCGTAGGCGGCGAGCATCTGCGCCATGCATCCACGGCTCAGCATGTCCGGCAGAAGGACCGCGAAGGGCTCGTCGCCGACGATCTCCCGGGCGCACCAGACCGCATGACCGAGGCCGAGAGGTGCCTGCTGGCGCGTGAAACTCGTCTGACCGGCCTGCGGGAGGTCCTTCTTGAGTTCGTCGTAGGCGGCCTGCTTGCCGCGTTCGACCAAGGTGCGGTCGAGTTCGAAGGCGATGTCGAAGTGATCCTCGATCACCGCCTTGCCGCGGCCGGTGACGAAGATGAAATGCTCGATGCCGGCCTCCCGCGCCTCGTCCACCACATGCTGGACGACCGGCCGATCCACGACGGTCAGCATCTCCTTCGGTACGGCCTTGGTCGCCGGCAGGAAACGCGTGCCCAAACCCGCGACGGGGAGGACGGCCTTGCGGATTGGTTTCATCGAGCGATGGCCTTGAAACGAGGGAGTTGAACAATGCCCAGGACGATGAGACAGACAGCGCCGTCCGCCGCAAGGCCCGGGACGTGATACTGACAAGCAGTCCGGTGTAAATCTATCGTCGGACGTTACCTGTCGGGCGAAATCCCAAGCGGGGCAGTGGAGGCGAGATGGCAGTCCTGGTTACGGGTGGTGCTGGGTATATCGGCAGCCACATGGTGCTGGCACTTCTCGATGCCGGTCATAAGGACGTCGTCGTGCTGGACGACCTTTCCACGGGTTTCGACTGGGCGGTTCCGGAAGGCGTGCACCTCGTTGTCGGGGACGTCGCGGACCAGGATCTCGTAGCGCGCACCGTCCGCGAACACGGGATCGACTCCCTCGCACATTTCGCGGCCAAAATCGTCGTTCCCGATTCGGTGTCGGATCCCCTCGGCTATTATCTTGCCAACACTGTAAAGACCCGCGCACTGATAGAGGCGGCGGTGGGCGCCGGCGTACGACACGTCATCTTCTCCTCGACTGCGGCGGTCTATGGTGAGCCGGAAACCGTTCCGGTGATGGAAACGGTTCCCCTGAACCCCATCAACCCCTACGGCCGTTCCAAGCTGATGAGCGAATGGATGATCGCCGACGCCGCGGCGGCCCTCGGCTTCACCTACGTCATCCTGCGCTACTTCAACGTCGCGGGCGCAGATCCGCAGGGCCGGTCCGGCCAGTCGACGCCCAACGCCACCCATCTCATCAAGGTGGCCACCCAGGCGGCCCTCGGCCACCGGGACCGCCTCGACGTCTACGGCACGGATTACCCGACCCCGGACGGGTCCTGCCTGCGGGACTACATCCAAGTCACCGATCTCGCCGAAGCGCACCGCCTCGCCCTCGATCACCTGCACGGCGGCGGCGAAAGCCTCGTGCTGAATTGCGGCTACGGCCGCGGCTATTCGGTGCTTGAGGTCGTCGAGGTGGTGAAGCGCGTCTCCGGCAAGGATTTCGCCGTGCGGATCGGCCCGCGCCGGCCGGGAGACCCTGCCCGGATCGTGGCCGGAGCCGACCGGATCCGCGCGCATCTCGGTTGGGTCCCGCGCTACGATGATCTGCAGACCATCGTGACTCAGGCCTTGGCCTGGGAGGATCACCTTTCCAAACGCAATCGGGTCTGAGGCGTGCGACGGCTCGCGGCGGCTCTTGCCACCCTCGTCTTCATCATCGCCCGCCCGGCAATTTCAGCTCCGGGCGGAGATGCATCGTTCAACGAGTTCGTCGCTGGCCTCAAGCGCGATGCCCTGGCCCGGGGCGTCTCGGAAGCGACGTTCGACGGCGCCTTCCGGGATGTGAAGGGGCCGGACCCCGCGGTCATCGCCCGGACCCGCCGCCAGGGCGAGTTCAGCCGCCCCGTCTGGGACTATCTGGTCGGCGCCGTCACGCCGGCCCGGATCGCCCGCGGGACCGCCCGGGGGCAGGCCCTCGCCGCGACGCTCCGCGCCATCGAAGCGCGCTACGGCGTCCCCCGATCCGTCGTCCTGGCGATCTGGGGGGTCGAATCCGATTTCGGCGCCAGCCCCGGCACGGTGCCGACGATCCGCGCCCTGGCCTCCCTCGCCGTTTCGGGGCATCGCGGAATGCTGTTCCGTGACGAACTGCTCGATGCCCTGACGATCCTTCAGCGGGGCGATGTGACGCCCTCCGCCATGAGCGGGAGCTGGGCGGGGGCGATGGGACAAGTGCAGTTCCTGCCCTCGACCTATCTCGCCCACGCCGTCGATTTCGACGCCGACGGACGGCGGGACATCTGGCGGGACGATGCCGATGCCCTCGGCTCCATTGCCTCATACCTGAAAGATCTGGGGTGGAAACCCGGTCTATCTTGGGGCTACGAGGTTCGCCTGCCCGTGGGCTTCGACCTCGGCCGCTATGCGGGCGACCTCTCCGATTTCACTGCCCGCGGCGTCGCCCGCACGGACGGTGCAGCGCTCCCCGCCGCGGGCAAGGCGAGCCTGTTCCTCCCCGGCGGCCTCGGCGGACCGGCCTTCCTTCTGACCGACAACTTTGAGGTGATCCGCGGCTACAACACCTCGGACTCCTATGCCCTCGCCGTGGGGCATCTCGCGGATCGCCTTGCCGGTGGCGCCCCCTTGTCCGCCCCCTGGCCCACCAAAGCGCCTCGCCTCGACGGCGCCGGCATCAAAGCCTTGCAGGAGGGCCTGACTGCCAAAGGCTTCTACCGCGGCGACGCCGACGGCCGGGCTGGGCCAAAGCTGCGAGAAGCGGTGCGCCGATACCAGCTCGACGCCGGCCTCCCCGTGGACGGCTACGCGACCCCTGCCTTGCTAAGCCACCTTCACGCTCACTGAACGGTAGGTCGCTTAGACGGCGGCGGCGCATTCCGCTATCGTGACCCTAGCCTGCGGGTGAACACGAACGTTGTGGGTGAATGACGGGCTCTTCTTCTTTCCCTCTGCCGCGTTCCCGGCGAGGCCGTATCCTTCGGCCGGGCGCCTTTCTCAGCGCGCTTCTCGGCCTCACGGCCCTCGTGCCCGTGCCGGCGATGGCGCAATGGGGCGACGGCTATACCGATCCCCGGGGTGGCTATTATCAAGCGCCCCCGCGCCGCCGCCCGCGCGATGCCTATTACCGTGACGACGGGCCCTACGCCCGGCCACCGCGCTATGCGCCGCCGCAGGAGGCTCCGCGTCAATTCTACTGGCCTTGGGAGGATCGCCCCCAGCAGGCCGCTCCGCCCCCGGAGCGGGCCTATCGTCCCCCGCCCCCACGCCAGCGCGGCTATGGAACCGCCGACAGCCAGCGTCCTTCGATCCGGCGGCGGCAGCGGCCCGTTCGCGCGCCGGAGCCGCCGAAGGCAGCCACCGCCAAGACCGATCCGAGCATGCAGATCGCCGTATTCGGCGATTCCCTCGCCGATCACCTGGCCAAAGGACTGGACGACGTCTTCGAGGACAATTCGGACGTGGCGGTGATCGACCGCGCGAAAGGCGACAGCGGCCTCGTGCGCAAGGATTTGGTCGACTGGCCGAAGGTGGCCGAGGATTATCTTCAGGCCAATCCCAAGGTCCGCTACGGCCTCGTGATGATGGGCGCCAACGATCGCCAAGCGATCCGCGACGGGGACACCACGGTCGATCCGCTGACGGACCGATGGAAAGAACTCTACCGGGCGCGTGTCGAGGCGATGGTGAAGCCCTTCACCGATCACAAGATCCCGCTGATCTGGGTCGGCCTGCCGCCGATGCAGAGCCAGAGCCTGACACGGGATCTCGCCGCCATCAACGACGTGGTCCGTGAGGCCGTGACCAAGGCGGGGGCGACCTATGTCGACATCTGGCCGGGCTTCGTGGACGACCGCGACCGCTACACCGCCTCCGGCCCTGATCCGGAAGGGCAGATCGCCAAGCTCCGGACGTCCGATGGCGTGCATTTCACCAAGGCGGGCGACCGCAAGCTCGCCCATTTCGCCGATATCGAACTGAAGCGCCTGATGGGCACGACTGTCCCCGCCGTCTCCGATCAGCCCGCGACGGCGTCGGTGACGCCGGGGACCCCGGTCGCCGTGCCGGGGGCCAGCCTGGATGGCAGCGAGGCGTCATCGGACACGGCCACCATCGACCGCCAGATCACGGCCATGCTCCCGAGCCTCCCGGAACCGGCCGGGATCCCCGCCCTCCCGGTCAAGCCGGCTGCCGGGCCCGTCGTGCCGCTCTCGCGCAGCGAAACATCGCCCGGCGGCGCCCTGGTGACCGGTCGCCCCCTCGACGGCGACTCCATGGGCACCGTGGAACGCACGCTGTTGCGCGGGAATGCCCCCGCCCCGCAACCGGGGCGGGCCGACGATTTCCGCTGGCCGCCGGGATGACCTTGCCGGGGGGACTGCGGGCGCCCCCGTAAGGCTTAGCGCGGCAGGACGCTCGCGCCCATCAGCGCTTCGTCGATGGCGCGGGCGGCCTGACGGCCCTCGCGGATTGCCCAGACGACGAGGGACTGGCCCCGGCGCATGTCTCCCGCCGCCCAGATCTTCGCATCGGAGGTGCGGTAATCCTCCTCGTTGGCGTCGATGTTGCCGCGCTTCGTGACGGTGACGCCGGATTGCTCCACGAGGCCCTTCTGCACGGAGCCGGCGAAGCCGATCGCCATGAAGACGAGGTCGGCGGGCATGACAAATTCGCTGCCGGGAATCGGCTGGCGCTTCGCATCCACGCGGGCGCAGACGACGCCGGTGAGCACGCCCTTCTTGTTGCCCTCCAGACGCAGCGTCGCCGCCTGGAACTCGCGCTCCGCACCCTCGGCCTGGCTGGACGACGTCCGCATCTTGGTCGGCCAGTAGGGCCACACCGTGAGCTTGTCTTCCCGCTCCGGGGGGCGGGGGCGGATGTCGAGCTGCGTCACCGACAGGGCACCCTGCCGGAATGCAGTGCCGACGCAGTCCGAGGCCGTATCGCCGCCGCCGATCACCACGACGTTCTTGCCGTTCGCGAGGATCGGCGCTTCGCCGTTCCCCCGCATGGACTCCTGGCCGACCCGCCGATTCGACTGGACGAGGTAAGGCATGGCGTAGTGCACGCCCTCCAGTTCCTGGCCCGGCAGGTTCGGATTCCGGGGATCTTCGGCGCCGCCGCAGAAGATCACCGCGTCGTACTCGGCCTTCAGTTCCTCGACGGGCTTCGTCACCCCGATATTCTGGTTGTAGTAGAAGACGACGCCTTCGCCTTCCATCTGCTTCACGCGCCGGTCGATATGGCGCTTCTCCATCTTGAAGTCCGGGATGCCGTAGCGGAGCAGGCCACCGGCCTTCGGCTCGCGCTCGAACACGTGGACGGTGTGACCCACCCGGGCGAGCTGCTGAGCCGCCGCGAGCCCTGCCGGCCCGGAGCCCACCACGGCGACGCGCTTGCCGGTGCGCATCTCCGACGGCTCGGGCTTGATCCAGCCCATGTTCCAAGCGCGGTCGGCGATGGCCTGCTCGATCGTCTTGATGGCAACCGGCTGGTTTTCCAGGTTCAGGGTGCAGGCTTCCTCGCAGGGAGCGGGGCAGATGCGGCCGGTGAATTCCGGAAAGTTGTTTGTCGAGTGGAGGTTGCGGGACGCCTCCTCCCAGTCCGACTGGAAGACGAGGTCGTTCCAGTCCGGGATTTGGTTGTGGACCGGGCAGCCCGTCGGGCCATGGCAGAACGGAATGCCGCAATCCATGCAGCGGGCGGCCTGCTTGGTGAGGTCATGCTCGTCCAGCGGGAGCGTGAACTCGCGGAAATGCCGGACCCGGTCGGCGGCTAGCTGGTATTTCTGCTCCTGCCGATCGAATTCGAGGAAGCCCGTGATCTTGCCCATCGTCCTCGTCTCTTCCTGCCCGCTCGTCCTAGATCACATCGACCTGCACCGGCCGGACATGCGTCCGTGATGCCTCGGGTCACACCCGCTCAGGGTGCTCCGCCATCCATTCCTTCAGGGCCGCCTCGATCCGGCCCTGCCAACCGGCTCCGCGCGCGCGGAACTTTGCAACCACATCTGCGGGGAGCGGAACCTGCTCTGTCTCCCGCGTCAGACGCTCCCGACGAACGAGAGTCCCATTCATCCGAAGCTCGGCTTCCGCAAACCAGCGATCGTCGAGTTCGGGCGCGTCGTCCGGGTCCCAACCGATTTCATCCGGCGACATCGTCCGACCTGAGTCGGGCGCCGAACCGGCCTTGTTCGCGCTCATTGGCCTTCCTCAAGCTGATAACCCGACGATTGCCGTCTCTTTCGGTCCACACCGTCACCACCAGGCGGTTCTCAAGATAGCCGACGGTGATCCACCGCGTCTCCCCGTATTCGCCCCGCGTATCCCGGTGGGTCAGTTCGGTACCGTCAAAGATCTCACCGCACCTCACGAAGGCCAATCCGCGCTCGCGAAAATGCGAGCGCGCTTTTCAGGATCAAAGGTGATGCGCACGATCGCGGGAGGCCGTTGAGCGTCCCTACTCCGCAGCCACCGGCATCCGGGCCATTTCCATCTCGCGGAGCGCCCGACGGTACTCCACCGGCATCACCTTGACGAACTTGGTCCGATAATTCGCCCAATCGTCGAGGATCGCCTTGGCCTTCGGGCTACCCGTGTACTTGAGATGGTTGGTGATGAGCTGGCTCAGCCGCTCCTCGTCGTGACCCGACATGTCGGCGAGGATGTCGACCCGGCCCTTGGTCTCGAGGTCGCCGTCCTGGTGGAATCGACGCATCAGGTCGTCCTCCTCCTCGACGGGTTCGAGGTCGACCATCGACAGGTTGCAACGCTTCGAGAACGAACCGTCCTCGTCGAGGACATAGGCGAGGCCGCCCGACATGCCCGCCGCGAAGTTGCGCCCGGTCTCGCCGATCGAGACGACCACGCCGCCGGTCATGTACTCGCAGCCATGGTCGCCCATGCCCTCGACCACCGCGATGGCGCCTGAGTTGCGCACGGCGAACCGCTCGCCCGCCGAACCGCGGATGTAGCACTCGCCCGCGATGGCCCCATACAGCACCGTGTTGCCGACCATGATGGTCCGATCCACCGGCGACTTCAGCGCGTCGCTCGGGCGGATGATCAGCTTGCCGCCGGACAGACCCTTGCCGACGTAGTCGTTGCCGTGGCCGGTCAGTTCGAGGGTCACCCCAGCCGCCGCCCAGGCGCCGAAACTCTGGCCGGCGGTGCCGGAGAGCTGCACCTTGATCGTGTCGTCGGGTAGCCCGTCATGCCCGTGGGCCTTGGCGACCTCCCCGGAGAGCATGGCACCCGCCGCACGGTCCGAGTTTCGGATCGTGTCGGTGAGCACCACCGGCTCGCCGGTCGCGATGGCGTTGCGAGCGCCCTCGATCAGCCGCCGGTCGAGGACATGCTCGATGGGGTGATGCTGCTTCTCGACATGGCGGATCGCCACCTCGGGGCCGACGTCCGGCCGGTGGAACAGCTTGGAGAAATCGAGGCCCCGGGCCTTCCAGTGGGAGATGGCCGCGACCTTGTCGAGAATATCCGAGCGGCCGACCACCTCTTCCATCTTGGTGAAGCCAAGCGACGCCAGGATCTCCCGGACCTCCTCGGCCACGAAGAAGAAGTAGTTCACCACGTGCTCGGGCGTGCCCTTGAAGCGCTTGCGCAGGACGGGGTCCTGCGTCGCCACGCCCACCGGGCATGTGTTCAGGTGGCACTTGCGCATCATGATGCAGCCGGCCGCGATCAGCGGGGCGGTCGAGAAGCCCATCTGGTCCGCGCCGAGCAGCGCCGCGATGATCACGTCCCGGCCGGTGCGCAGCCCGCCATCGGCCTGGAGGGCGACACGGCCGCGAAGGGAGTTGAGCACCAGCGTCTGCTGGGTCTCGGCCAGACCGGTCTCCCACGGGCCGCCGGCATGCTTCAGGGAAGTGAGCGGCGCAGCGCCCGTGCCCCCGTCGAAGCCGGAGATGGTGATATGGTCGGCCCGCGCCTTAGCGACGCCCGCCGCGACGGTGCCCACCCCGACCTCGGAGACGAGCTTCACCGACACGTCGGCCGAAGGATTCACGTTCTTCAAGTCGAAGATCAGCTGGGCCAGATCCTCGATCGAGTAGATGTCGTGGTGCGGCGGCGGGGAGATCAGGCCCACCCCCGGCGTCGCGTAGCGGACCTTGGCGATCTTGGCATCGACCTTGTGGCCCGGCAGCTGGCCGCCCTCCCCGGGCTTGGCGCCCTGGGCGACCTTGATCTGCATCATGTCGGAGTTGACGAGGTACTCCGTCGTTACCCCAAAGCGGCCCGAGGCGACCTGCTTGATGGAAGAGCGTCGTGAGCGCCCATCCGGCAGGGGCTTGAACCGCTCGACTTCCTCGCCGCCCTCGCCCGAGTTCGAGCGTCCGCCGAACGAGTTGAGGGCGATGGCGAGCGTCTCGTGCGCCTCCTTGGAGATGGAACCGTAGGACATCGCACCCGTGGCGAAGCGCTTCACGATCTCCGCGGCCGGCTCGACCGCGTCGAGCGGCACCGGGGCCCGGCCGAGCTCTTCGGCGGACTTGATACGGAAGAGGCCGCGCAGGGTCTTGAGCTGGTTCTCCTGTTGATTCACCAGCTTGGCGTATTCCCGGTAGCGCTCGGGCACGTTGAGGCGCACCGCGTGCTGCAGGGTGGCGACGGTGTCGGGCGTCCAGGTGTGGGCCTCACCCCGGAGGCGGTAGGCGTACTCGCCGCCCACATCCAGCGCGTTGCGGTAGACTGGGGCGTCGCCGAACGCGTCCCGGTGACGGCGCACGGTCTCCTCGGCGACCTCGGCCATGCCGACGCCCTCGATAGTGGTGGCCGTACCGAAGAAGTCCCGGGCCACGAAGGCCGAGTTCAAGCCGACCGCATCGAAGATCTGCGCGCCGCAATAGGACTGATAGGTCGAGATGCCCATCTTGGACATCACCTTGAGCAGGCCCTTATCGATCGCCTTGATGTAGCGATAGATGATCTCGTCGTCGGTCAGGTCCGGCGGGAACTCGTCCTTCATCTCGAGCAGGGTCTCGAAGGCCAGGTACGGATTGATCGCCTCGGCACCGTAGCCGGCGAGGCAGGCGAAGTGGTGCACCTCCCGCGGCTCGCCCGATTCGACCACGAGGCCCACCGAGGTGCGAAGGCCCTTCCTGATCAGGTAGTTGTGGACGGCCGCCGTCGCGAGCAGCGCCGGGATCGGGATGCGATCCGGCCCCACGGCCCGGTCGGTGAGCACGATGATGTTGTAGCCCCCGCGCACCGCCGCCTCGGCCCGGTCGCAGAGCCGGTCGAGGGCCCCCTCCATGGCCGCCGCACCGCTCTCGGCGGGGTAGGTCATGTCGAGGGTCTTGGTGTCGAAGCGGTCCTCGAAATGGCCGATGGAGCGGATCTTCTCCAGGTCGCCATTCGTCAGGATCGGCTGGCGCACCTCGAGCCGCTTCCGGCGGGACGCGCCTTCCATGTCGAGCAGGTTCGGCCGCGGGCCGATGAACGAGACGAGGCTCATCACGGCCTCCTCGCGGATCGGGTCGATCGGCGGGTTCGTCACCTGCGCGAAGTTCTGCTTGAAATAGGTGTAGAGCAGCTTCGACTTCTCGGAGAGCGCCGAGAGCGGCGTATCCGTGCCCATCGAGCCGACCGCCTCCTGGCCGGTCACGGCCATGGGCTGCATCAGCAGCTTGAGGTCTTCCTGCGTGTAGCCGAAGGCCTGCTGGCGATCGAGCAGGTCGACGTCGCTGCGGCTCTCCCGCGGCACGACCGGCTTCAGGTCTTCCAGCACGATCTGCGTGTTGCGCACCCAGTCGGCATAAGGGTGCGCCTTGGCGAGCTCGCCCTTGATCTCCTCGTCCGAGACGATCCGGCCCTTCTGCAGGTCGATGAGCAGCATCCGGCCCGGCTGAAGCCGCCAGGACTGGACGATCTTCTCATCCGGGATCGGCAGGGTGCCGGCCTCGGAGGCGAGCACGACGAGCCCGTCATCGGTGACGATGTAGCGGGCCGGACGCAGGCCGTTGCGGTCCAGCGTCGCGCCGATCTGGCGCCCGTCTGTGAAGGCCACGGCCGCCGGGCCGTCCCACGGCTCCATCAGGGCGGCGTGGTACTCGTAGAAGGCACGCCGCTCCTCGTCCATGAGGGGGTTGCCGGCCCAGGCCTCGGGGATCAGCATCATCATGGCATGGGCGAGCGGGTAGCCGCCCATCACCAGGAATTCGAGGGCGTTGTCGAAGCAGGCGGTGTCGGACTGGCCCTCGTAGGAGATCGGCCAGAGCTTGGAGATGTCGTTGCCGAACAGCTCCGAATCGACGCTCGCCTGCCGGGCGGCCATCCAGTTCACGTTGCCGCGGAGCGTGTTGATCTCGCCGTTATGGGCGACGAAGCGGTACGGGTGCGACAGGCGCCAGGTCGGGAAGGTGTTGGTGGCGAAGCGCTGGTGCACGAGGGCCAGGGCCGAGACGAACCGCTCGTCCTTGAGGTCGAGGAAGTAGTTCCCGAGCTGGTTCACCAGCACCATGCCCTTGTAGACGATGGTGCGGGTCGAGACGGAGACCGGGTAGAACTCCTTCATCCGCTGGTCGTCATGACCATAGATGGTGTTCGAGATCGCCTTGCGGGCGACGTAGATCCGCCGCTCGAAGGCATCCTGATCCCCCGCCGAAGCCGGGCGGCCGATGAAGACCTGCCGGTGGCAGGGCTCCGTGGCCAGCACGGCCTTGCCGAGGTCGGACGAATCGACCGGCACGTCGCGCCAGCCGAGGAGGGGCAGACCCTCGGCCGCGAGGGTGGAGGCGACGATCCCCTCGATGACCCGGCGCGGCTGCTCGGCCTTCGGCAAGAAGAGCTGCGCGATGGCATAGTGCCCGGCCGGCGGAAGCTCGAAGCCCAGCCGCGAGCACTCCTCCGCGAAGAAGGCATGGGGGATCTGCGTGAGGATGCCGCAACCGTCGCCCATCTTCGGGTCCGCGCCGACGGCGCCCCGGTGGTCGAGGTTCTCAAGGATCTTCAGCCCCTGCTCGACGATCGAATGGCTGCGCCGGTCGTGCATGTCGGCGATGAAGCCGACGCCACAGGCGTCGCGCTCATGGGCAGGATCGTAGGCGCCCTGGGCTTTGGGAAGCGCAGGGTCACGCACGATGAGCGGCGCCTTGGCGCCGCGGGGAGCGTTCGGCTCGGGGGCGTGTCCGCGTCCAGCCATGCTTCCTCTCGTTCCTTCCCTCGTCGCGAGCCGCGCCCGATCGTTCGGGCTCCGCCAGCAGGTTTCGTGCCTCGATAACACCTTCGACCGGCCGGGGCGCAAAAGACGCAGCGGGCCGCCCCGTGTGGCGGTGCCCGGAGGCCCGCCCGCACGAAGGCGGCGCGGTCTCTTCTGCCGGCAGTTGCGCCCGCGCGCGACACGCGATCGAGGCGAATGGGACAGTGGTGCTGTCCTAAATAGTGAAGGTGGCAGATTGAAATGGTTTCAGCAAGGGCCGCAGCAGGTTGCCGCATCCTCTGCCCCCCGCACGAGGGGAGCGGCGGCGTCGCACCGGTATCGCTCTTCGCAATGTCGCCCGAATCGACGGGTCTACGGAAGCCGCCGAGCACAAGCGGCATGCGGGGCAACGACTCCGCCGGCATGGCCGACGACCCGGGCGAACCGGGCGGGGCCATGCCGGAACCGGACTACCCGACCGGGTCTCCAGACACGGGAACGAGTATCGATGAGCCAGAGCGCCATGCCGTGGAACCGTGCCCTGCGCGCGGGACTCCTCTCCGCGGGCCTTCTGTTGCCTTGCTTTCCGCTGACAGGGACCGGTGCTGCGGAAGCCCAGGGCTTCGGGCGAACTTTCTTCGAGGATGACGTCCTTCCGCCGCGGGTCATCGCGTGGCGCTTGGCGGACCGGGGCTTCACCGGCGTCTCGCGACCGCGGTTCGATGGCCGGTTCTACGTCGTCGATGCCATCAGCCCGGCGGGCTTGCCCGTGCGTCTCGTCCTCGATCCGGCCAACGGCGTCATCGTAGGCCGGGAGCGGGTGCAGGGGCAGGACGTCTATGCCCGCCTTGAACGCCCGCCCACGCGTCCGGTGCCGGGCTACGGCTGGACGGAGGACGACGTCGCCCGCCCCCTCACGTCCGAACCCGGCCCCGCGGCCCGTGCCCTCCGCCGCCCCGGCTCGGAGGCCGCGCGCCCGACGGAGCCCAACCCCCTCGGCCTCAATCCCGACGGCAACCACCGCGCCGATCCGCCGCGGCGGATCGCCCGTACAAGCCCGACGCGGACGCCCGACAAACCCGCACTCCGGGTAAGCCCACCCGCGCCGTCTCCCAAAGCGGCCGTCGAGAAGGCTGCTCCCGAGACGGCCAAGCCGGAGAACACGCCGGCGACCCCTGCGGCCAACGCGAACGAAGCACCGGACAAGGCGCCAGCCCCGGTAACCGAGCCGAAGCCCATCGCCTCGACGGCTCCTCCGAAGCAGGATTGGAAGGACCCGCCCAGCGAGGGCAAGCGTCCGGTCCGGGTCATCGGCGGCGCGACCGTCGTGCCGGGGACGCCCGGCAAGGAAGGCGAATCGGCCCCGGCGCAGCCCTAGCCCCGGCGCGCGGCGCGAAGGCCCCCTCAGTCCCCCCGCACCAGCCGCTCCCCGCCGGTGAAGACGGTGAGGGTGTCGGACCTCGCGATGGCGCAGAGGGTGAGCCCGTGGGCCTTCGCCCGCTCCAGGGCGAGGGAAGTGGGCGCGGAGATCGCCACGATGGCTCCGGCACCCAGACGAGCCGCCTTCTCGACCATCTCGAACGAACAGCGGCTCGTGATGATCAGGAAGCCGTCGGCGGGGTCGGCCCCGACTCTGATGAGGGCGCCGATCAGCTTGTCCAAGGCATTGTGCCTGCCGACATCCTCGCGCACCGCCAGGAGCGACCCGTCGAGGCGAGCCCAGGCCGCCGCATGGACGGCCCTCGTCGTGGCGCCGAGATGCTGCTCGGCCTCCAGGGCCGTGAGCGCCCGGGCGATCGCCCTCACCCCAAGGATCGAGTTGGGCGCCGGCCGGGGAACCGCCCGCGGCAGGGCGTCCAGATCCTCGATACCGCAGACACCGCAGCCCGTGCGACCACTGATCGCCCGCTTCCGGGCGAGGTGCTCGCGCAGCCGGCCAGGGGCGAGTTCGACGAGCAGACGCAACCCGCCTTCCGCAGCCTCCACCCGGACGCTCCGGATCTCGGCCGCTTCCTCGATGATCCCTTCCGTCAGGCTGAAGCCGTAGGCGAAATCCTCCAGGTCGCCGGGCGTGGCCATCATCACGGCGTGCGGCACGCTGCCGTAGACGAGGTTCACCGGGGCCTCCACGGCGATAGGTCTCGAACCTTCGCGGGACGCGCCCTCGTCATAGGCGACGACCGCAATGGGCACCTCCACCGACAATGGCATTCCGTCCGGAGCGGCGTCGTGCTCTGCTCGCGACGAGGTCATGAGCCGACCACCCTTCCCCCATGCCAAAGTGCCGTGTGCCACCGGGCCGGAAAGCCGCCCATGCGACGCTTGGGTGGTTGCACCACGCTCGTCCTTGTGATCTGAAGCCACACGCGGAGGCCCGATCTGCGATTGGTCGGGCTATCCGTCAGGTCGGTGATGGTCCCCGCACAGTCAAGATGGGGCGCCCGGGCTGAAACAAGTGGACGGGGAGCCATGAGGGGAATGCGCACGGTGCGGACGATCACCAGAGGTCTCTGGACCATCCCGTTCATCGGCGCTTCTTTGGCCGGTACCCTGCAGGCATCGGCCGCCGGCTTCGGCCAGCCTGTCCCCTGGGAGATGAGCCGCCAGATCCCCGTCACCGAGAATGCCCGCGACATTCTCAACTTCGAGATCGGGCTCCACTGGCTTTCCCTGGCGATCTCGCTCTTCGTGCTGGGCCTGATCCTGTGGTGCATCTTCCGCTTCGGCGAGAAGCGGAACCCGTCGCCCTCGCGCTTCACCCACAACACCGCCATCGAGGTCGCCTGGACGATCGTGCCGGTGCTGATCCTCGTCGCGGTCGCGATCCCGTCCTTCCGCCTGCTGCGCACGCAGCTCGGCGACCCGAAGGCGGACATGATCGTGAAGGTGATCGGCCACGCGTGGTACTGGTCCTACGAGTATCCCCAGACCGAGCAGGGCGGCGGCTTCACGTTCGATGCCAACATCGATGAGGACAAGCAGCCCCGCCTTCTGCAGACCGACAACGAGATGGTCGTGCCGGTGGGCAAGATCGTGAAGGTCCAGGTGACGGCGGCCGACGTGATCCATTCCTGGGCGATGCCGGCCTTCGGCTTCAAGATCGACGCCGTCCCGGGCCGCCTGAACCAGATGTGGTTCCGCGCCGAGAAGGAAGGCACGTTCCACGGCCAGTGCTCGGAGCTGTGCGGCCAGCGCCACGCCTACATGCCGATCGTCGTGCGCGTCGTCAGCGACCAAGCCTATGCGGAATGGCTGAAGGACGCCAAGACCAAGTACGCCGCCATCGACAACGGCAAGAGCTTCGCTGAGGCGCGCTGAGACGCGTCCGCATCCCGAACGGCACCCCATCCACCTGCAAGGCACGTCTCAGATGGCAACAGCCGCCACCCATGCCGGGGCCCACGAGGCCCACGATCACAAGCCGAGCTTCTTCGCGCGCTGGTTCCTGTCCACGAACCACAAGGATATCGGCACCCTGTACCTGCTGTTCGCGTTCTGCGCGGGCATGATCGGCGCCTTCCTCTCCTTCGGCATCCGCATGGAGATGGAACAGCCCGGCCTGCAGTACTTCTCGAACCCCGCGACCTATAACGTCTTCGTCACGGGTCACGGCCTCATCATGGTGTTCTTCATGGTGATGCCCGCGCTCATCGGCGGCTTCGGCAACTGGTTCGTGCCGCTGATGATCGGTGCGCCCGACATGGCGTTCCCGCGGATGAACAACATCTCCTTCTGGCTGACGGTGGCGGGCTTCTGCTCCCTGCTGTGCTCGCTGTTCGTCGAGGGCGCTCCCGGCGCGAACGGCGCCGGCACCGGCTGGACCGTCTACCCGCCCCTGTCCACCGCCGGCCATCCCGGCCCGGCCGTCGACTTTGCGATCTTCGCCCTGCACCTGTCCGGCGCGGGCTCGATCCTCGGCGCCATCAACTTCATCACCACCATCCTGAACATGCGCGCCCCGGGCATGACGCTGCACAAGATGCCGCTATTCGCCTGGGCCGAGCTGGTGACCGCCTTCCTGCTCCTGCTCTCGCTGCCGGTGCTTGCGGGCGCAATCACGATGCTGCTCACGGACCGCAACTTCGGCACGACGTTCTTCGACCCGGCCGGCGGCGGTGATCCGATCCTGTACCAGCACCTGTTCTGGTTCTTCGGTCACCCTGAAGTGTACATCATGATCCTGCCGGCCTTCGGCATCGTGTCGCACATCATCTCGACGTTCTCGCGCAAGCCGGTCTTCGGCTACCTCGCGATGGCCTACGCGATGGTCGCCATCGGCGTGGTCGGCTTCGTGGTCTGGGCGCACCACATGTACACGGTGGGTCTGTCGCTCCAGACGCAGTCTTACTTCGTCTTCGCGACGATGGTCATCGCGGTGCCGACGGGTGTGAAGATCTTCTCCTGGATCGCGACCATGTGGGGCGGTTCGATCCGCTTCACCGCCGCGATGCACTGGGCGGTGGGCTTCATCTTCCTCTTCACCGTCGGCGGCGTCACCGGCGTCGTCCTCGCCAACTCGGCCGTCGACAAGTACCTGCACGACACCTACTACGTGGTCGCGCACTTCCACTATGTGCTGTCGCTCGGCGCGGTCTTCATCATCTTCGCGGGTATCTACTACTGGTTCCCGAAGATGACCGGCCGCATCATCCCGGAATGGGCCGGCAAGCTGCACTTCTGGCTGGCCTTCATCGGTGCGAACGTCCTGTTCTTCCCGATGCACTTCCTCGGCCTCGCCGGCATGCCGCGCCGTTATGCCGACTATCCGGAGGCCTTCGCCGGCTGGCACAAGGTATCCACCTACGGCGGCCATATCTTCGGGCTCGGCATGTTTGTCTTCGTCATCGGCGTCGTCCTGGCGTTCCGGTCGAAGGAGCGGGCTGCGGATAACCCGTGGGGCGAGGGTGCGACCACGCTGGAATGGACCCTGTCCTCCCCGCCGCCCTTCCACCAGTTCGAGACGCTGCCCCACATCGTCGACGAGCCGGGCGCACACTGAGACGAGTAGCCGGGGGCCGCTAGCGGCCCCCGCCCTTTCCCGGAGGCCGCCCCGCGCGACCTCCCGGCAAGGGCGCCCCGGGGCGAAAGCCGGGGATGCGGGTCGCAGCGCGCGACACCTTGACCCGACCGAATCCCGGGGGACGATCCTGTCGTGAGCCGTACCACCGGAGCACGGGCCGAACAGCAGCGGACCTGATGACAAGCGCCAGCCACACCCTGAACCCCGCCCTCTCGACGGTCGGCGGTGACGTTCCGGACTATTTCGCCCTGCTCAAGCCGCGGGTCATGGTGCTCGTGATCTTCACGGCACTGGTCGGAATGAGCGTCTCGCACGGCCATGTCTCGCCCGCGATCGGCGCGATCTCCCTCTTTGCCATCGCCGTCGGCGCGGGGGCGTCGGGCTGCCTCAACATGTGGTGGGACGCCGATGTCGACGCCGTGATGACCCGGACCGCTAGCCGCCCCATTCCGGCCGGCCGCATCACCTCCGGCGAGGCACTGGGCTTCGGCCTATTCCTCTCTGTAGCGTCAGTGCTGGTGCTGGGTCTCGCGGCCAACGTGCTGTCGGCGGCGCTGCTCGCCTTCACGATCGTGTTCTACGCGGTCATCTATTCGATGTGGCTGAAGCGCTCCACGGCCCAGAACATCGTGATCGGCGGCGCGGCCGGCGCCCTCCCCCCGGTCATCGGCCAGGCCGTGGTCGATGGACGGCTCGGGGTCGAGTCCCTCATCCTCTTCGCGATCATCTTCATCTGGACGCCGCCGCACTTCTGGGCGCTCGCCCTCATCAAGGCCGGCGAGTACGCCCGCGCTGGCATCCCGATGATGCCGAACGTGGCTGGCCCGGAATCCACCCGTCGCCAGATCGTCTGGTATTCGCTCTTCCTGGCGCCCCTCGGCCTCGCCCCGGTCGCCCTTGGTTACGGCGGCCTGCTCTATGCCGTCATCGGAACGGTAGGCGGCGTCGGCATGGTGGCACTGAGCTTCCGGGTCCTCCACAACCGGACGGGCGAGGCGGAGAAGAAGGCGGCGATGGGCCTGTTCGGCTTCTCGATCCTCTACCTCTTCGCCCTGTTCTCGGCCCTTCTGGCGGAACAGAGCCTAGGCCTGTTCCACTCGGTCCTGGCCTGATCCCATGCAGCAGGATCCGAAGATCGAGTATCGCGCGCTGACACCGGAGGAAGAGGCCCGCCGCCGCAAGCGGTCCGTGGCCATCGCCCTCGCGCTGGGCGCCATGGTCCTCCTGTTCTTCGTGCTGACGATTGCAAAACTCGGACCTCAGGTCCTCAACCGGCCGCTGTAGAGGGTGACGCGATGACATCCCCCTCCCCTACAACACCATCCGCTCATTCTCGCGGAGCGGCACGGACGGCGGTGATCTGCGCGGGCGTGGCCTTCGGCATGGTCGGTCTCGCGTATGCGTCGGTGCCGCTCTACAACGCCTTCTGCAAGGCCACGGGCTATGACGGCACGCCCCGGCAGGGCCCGGCGCTCTCGGTCGCCGCGGCGCAGAGCACCGACAGCATGGTCGTGCACTTCGATACGAACGTGGCGCCTGGCCTGTCGTGGAAGTTCGCCCCGGAGGTGAACAGCGTCGAAGCGAAGCTCGGCGAGACGAAGACTGTCTTCTTCCGCGTGAAGAACACCGGCCCCAAGCCGACGACGGGCGTGGCGACGTTCAACGTCCAGCCCGGCTTGATGGGCGGCTATTTCGTGAAGGTCGCCTGCTTCTGCTTCAACGAGCAGACGCTGCAGCCGGGCGAGACGATCGACGTCCCGGTGGTATTCTACGTCGATCCCGCCGTGCGGACCGACTCGAACACGGCGGATCTCACCGAGATGACGCTGTCCTATACCTATTTCGCCTCGAAGAACGGCCAGCCGGTGACCGCCGCGGTCGCCGCGACCGGGGCATCGGGGACGAAACGCGATTTCTGATCGCAGGCGCGTGACAATAAGGGGCCGCAGCGATTAAAGCTGCTGGTAAGCTGGGCAAGAGCGGCGGTGCCGAAAGGGCTTACGCCGCCGGGTGAGGAGCGACGGGACGATGGCCGAGGCGCACGCCAAGAATCACGACTTCCATATCCTGGCCCCGAGCCCGTGGCCGCTGATCGGTGCTTTCTCCGGCTTTCTCATGGCGTTCGGCGCCGTGTTCTGGATGAAGAGCCTGCAGATCGGCACGTTGACCCCTGGTCCCTATGTGTTCGGTCTCGGCGCCGTGGGCGTGCTCTACACCATGTTCTCGTGGTGGAAGGACGTCACCCACGAGGCGAATGCCGGCGACCATACCCGGGTGGTCCAGCTTCACCACCGCTACGGCATGATGATGTTCATCGCCTCCGAGGTGATGTTCTTCGTCGCGTGGTTCTGGGCCTACTTCGAGGCCGCGCTCTACACCGCCGACCCGATCCAGGCGACCCGGGTGGAGTTCACCGGCGGTGTCTGGCCGCCGAAGGGCATCGAGGCATTCGATCCCTGGCACCTGCCGTTGCTGAACACCCTGATCCTGCTGACCTCCGGCACCACCGTGACCTGGGCCCACCATGCCCTGCTCGAGGGCGACCGCAAGGGCCTCAAGTACGGCCTGTGGCTGACGATCATCCTCGGCGTGCTGTTCACCGGCTGTCAGGCTTATGAGTACAGCCACGCGGAGTTCGGCTTCGCCGGCAGCATCTACTCGTCCACCTTCTTCATGGCGACGGGCTTCCACGGGGCCCATGTCATCATCGGCACGATCTTCCTCGCGGTCTGCCTGATGCGGGCCTATGCCGGCCAGTTCACCCCCAAGCAGCACCTCGGGTTCGAGTTCGCCGCGTGGTACTGGCACTTCGTAGATGTCGTGTGGCTGTTCCTCTTCGCGGCCATCTACGTGTGGGGCTCCGGCTTCGGCCATTCCGCCCACTGACGGGTCGTCCCGGAACTCGTTCCAGCCAAAACTCCAGGTTGCTTGATCTGGACACATGTCGGGGCGGCTTCGGCCGCCCCTTCTTCGTTGGACGGCGATCGGCTATCCGGGTCGCGGCTCGCAGGAACCACGGACAGCCATGCCCACCCCCCCGCCGATCCCGACAGGCCTGCGCGGCCGTTGTCCGCGCTGCGGAGAGGGACATCTCTTCCAGGGATTTCTGGCGGTTAGGCCCCGTTGTGAAGCCTGCAAGCTCGATTATTCGAGCTTCGACTCGGCTGATGGGCCCGCCTTCTTCGTGATGTCCATCGTCGGGCTCATCGTCGTCGGCACCGCCCTTTGGCTGGAGATCAGTTACGAGCCGCCCATTTGGGTTCATGCCCTCGTGGCCGGCACGCTCTCGATCGGGCTGAGCCTGCTGCTGGTCAGGCCGCTGAAGGGGCTCCTCATTGCCCTGCAGTACGCCAACGAGGCGGAACAAGGCCGTTTCGAGCAGTGAGCGCCATCCGATCTGGCGCTTGGCGTAGTCTCATCGCGCCGGGACTCGCGAGCCTTCTTGCCCTTTCGATTCTTCTCGGGCTTGGCGTCTGGCAGATCGAACGCAAGGCGTGGAAAGAAGATCTGATCGCGCGGATCGTTCGAGAGTCGAAGGCTGAGCCCACCGCTCCGCCTCCCGGAGCGGCGTGGGACCCGCAGCGCGACGAATTCCACCACGTCCGCATGAGCGGGCACTTCCTCAACGACAAGGAAACGCTGGTTCATGGGCTCGCGCCCGGTGAGACGCCGGGCCGGGCTTTGCAGGGATACTACGTCATCACCCCGTTCATTCGGGATGACGGGGGGACGGTCCTGGTCAACCGCGGCTTCGTCCCGACCGAGCTGAAGGCGCAGGGCGATCGGACGTCCGGCCTGATCGAAGGTGAGACGGCCGTCACCGGCATCCTCCGGGCGAGCGAACCCCGGACGATGTTCGTGCCTGCGCCGGATCCCGTCCGTGGCGAGTGGTTCAACCGGGACGTTGCCGGGATCGCTGCGGCGCGCGGCCTGGGCGATGTCGCGCCTTACCTCGTCGAGGCCGATGCCGTGGCGGGCCAGACCTCCTGGCCCCGCGGCGGGCAACTCCGCGTCGATCTGCCGAACAACCACCTGCAATATGCATTCACATGGTTCGGCATCGCGGCCTGCCTCGTGGGCGTGTTCGGCGTCTTTGCGTGGCGACGCCTGCACGAGCCGGCCTGATACCGCATATTCTGCATTCATTCCGACAGGAGAACGAACCGCCCCCGACCTAGGGGCCGATGGGGTATGTCTTCACCTGCAAAGCTCAAAATTCGACTGATCGTCCTTTTGACAGCCCCTGCCTCGCTATGAATACTTGGTTCATCGAGGAACAAGAAGATCTGTCGCCAATAAAGTGATCGACTTATCGATCAAAGGCGACACGTCTCGCGTGCGAAGGTTGTCGGCTAGCCATGACGAATCATAGCGATCATCATCGGATCCAAGGGGATCCATCCGAACCCATTCGCTTTGCCTATTGGGTGCCGAACGTCTCCGGCGGACTCGTGATCAGCCGCATTCCCCAGCGGACGAGCTGGGACGCCGACTACAATCGCAGGCTCGCTCAGATCGCCGAAGAGGCCGGCTTCGACTATGCCTTGACCCAGATCCGCTTCACCGCCGGCTATGGTGCCGAGTACCAGCATGAATCTGTTGCCTTCAGCCACGCCCTTCTGGCCGCGACCAGTCGTCTGAAGGTCATCGCGGCCCTGCTACCGGGGCCGTGGAACCCGACCCTCGCCGCGAAGCAGATCGCAACCATCTCGCATCTGAGCGGCGGGCGGATCGCTGTGAACATCGTCTCCGGCTGGTTCTCCGGCGAGTTCAGGGCCATCGGCGAACCGTGGCTGGATCACGACGAGCGGTATCGGCGTTCGGAGGAATTCATCCGCTGCTTGCGGGGAATCTGGACGCAGGACGCCTTCACGTTCCGCGGAGATTTTTATCGCTTCACGAACTACACATTGAAGCCGAAACCCGTCGACGCCCTGCCAGAGATATTCCAGGGGGGATCGTCCCGGGCGGCCCGGGACATGGCCGCACGGGTGTCCGACTGGTACTTCACCAACGGCAACACTCCCGAGGGCCTTCAAGCGCAAGTCGAGGATATCCGCGCCAAGGCGGCGTCCCAGGGCGATGCGCCGAAGATCGGCGTGAATGCCTTCGTCATCGCCCGCGACACCGAGGAGGAGGCCCGGGCCGTCCTGGACGACATCATCGCCCATGCGGATCCGGAGGCGGTCAAGGCGTTCGGACACGAAGTGAAGAATGCCGGCAAGGCGAGCCCCGAGGGCGAGGGCAACTGGGCAAAATCCAGCTTCGACGATCTCGTGCAGTACAACGACGGCTTCCGGTCGAACCTGATCGGCACGCCGGACCAGATCGCTGCGCGGATCATCGACCTCAAGGATGCGGGCGCGAACCTCGTGCTGCTGGGCTTCCTGCATTTCCAGGAAGACGTCGCATATTTCGGCCGGGAGATCCTGCCACGGGTCCGCGCCCTGGAAGCTGCCCGCGCCGGGACGGAGGCGGCCGCAGCAGCCTGATCCGGATTGTTCCAGCCGGCTGCTGCTTGAGTTCGACGGGGAGATCATTCGCCCAGGGTGTCGGGCGAGCGTGCCTGCGCCGCCGTCTTTGCGAGCGCAGCGAAGCAATCCAGGGAGGCGGAACGTCGAGGTTGAGAAGACCTCGTCGCCCCCGAAGGACTCTTTCAGCAGCCAATTAGCCTATCCCTTCAGAGAACCGGCAATCCACGGGCCTTGGCCTCGTCCCCCGGTTCGACATGGATCGTCACCACGGTCCCGGGGATCGAGCTCTCCAGGGCGTTTTCCAGGCGGTCGCAGATGATGTGAGAGTCGGCGACCGTCATGTCCCCCGGCACCACCAGATGGAAATCAACGAAGGTCGCCTGACCTGCCGAGCGGGTGCGGACGTCGTGCGCCTCCAGGGCCCCCTCGCCGTGCTCTGAGATCACCGCGCGGACCTTGCCGAGGATCTCCGGCGCCGCAGCCTTGTCCATCAGGCCATCGACCGATTCGCGGACCATGCGGTAGCCGGACCAGAGGATGTTGAGGGCGACGAGCCCGGCGATGGCCGGATCAAGCACCTGCACCCCGGAGAACCAGACCGCAGCGACGCCTCCGAGCACGCCGATGGAGGTGAGGACGTCCGCGAAGATATGCCGGGCGTCGGCGATCAGCGCAGGCGAACGCCATTCCTTCCCCCAGCGCAGGAGCGCCCAGGCCCAGGCGGCGTTGATCACCCCGGCGAGGGCGTTGATGGCAAGGCCGGAGGCCGGCGCGTCGAGGGGTTTGGGTTCGAGGAAGCCGATATAGGCTTCCCGCAATATCAGCAGCGAGGCGACGACGATCAGCGCGCCCTCGATCACCGCGGAGAAGAACTCAGCCTTATGGTGACCATAGGGGTGGTCGTCGTCCGCCGGCTGGGCGGCGATGCGCAAGGCGATGAACGCCCCCACCGCCGCGACCACGTTGATGATGCTCTCAAGCGCATCCGAATAGAGCGCGAGGCTCCCGGTGAGCCATGCGGCGTAGAATTTCAGCGCCGTGACGGCGACGCCGATCCCTGCGCTGAGCAGGGCGGCTTGCTGCGAGCGTTCCATGGCCGAACCGGTGTGAAGGGCTCACGGTCCATATCCGAGTGCCCCCTCGGAAGACCACGGCAAAGCTTCGAGCGACGGGAATACCCTTTAGCCTTGGCTCAAATCCATGGTGGCGCCGTTTGCCGGCCTGCCACGGGCCGTCTCGCGGATCCGGCTGCGCTCGGCCTGGAGGCGTGCCCGCTCCGCCTTCCTAGCCAACCGCCGCCTCTGCCACCCGAACCGGGCTTGCGCCGCGAGGGCGTCGAGGCGGGCGGCCTCGCGCATCCAGTAATCCACCAGTTGCCCGTCGAGCGTCACGCGCACGGCAGCGATCTTGCGGTCCATGCTGTCACTCCTTCGGTGGCGGAGGCTCGTCCGTCGGCTCCACGAGAAGCGCTTCATCATCGCCGCGGAAGCTGCCGAGGCCGGATTCGGCGACTGGAACGGCGGGGCTGCCGTAGGGCTCACTGGGGTAGGCCTCTTCGAACCGTGCCCTCGCCTCGTCAGGGCTGTCAGCCTTGAGGACGATTTTGTCTTTCCCGGGAAGGGGCCAGCGCGGGTCGGCGGGATCGCGGGGACGCACGGCGTACCACGGCATCGGTGTTTTTCCTTCGGCGTCGCTCCGGGTGGCCTTCGGCGGCCTCGGGCGGGAGAATAAGTCCCCCGGCACGATTCGGTTCTGTCCGCTTGATCCGGGTCGCCCTTCGACCCACCTCCTGCCGGTCAGTGTCCGGGTCCGCCTTTCGGCCCGCAACGAGGACGTGTGATGATCGACCTGTATTATTGGCCGACCCCGAACGGCCACAAGATCACGATGTTCCTGGAAGAGGCGGGGCTGCCCTATACCATCAAGCCGGTGAACATCGGCAAGGGCGAGCAGTTCGAACCGGACTTCCTGAAGATCGCTCCGAACAACCGCATGCCGGCCATCGTCGATCACGCGCCCGAGGGCGGTGGGACTCTCAGCCTGTTCGAATCCGGCGCGATCCTGCTGTATCTCGCGGAGAAGACCGGCCGCTTCCTCCCCAAGGAGATGTGCGGCCGTTACGAGACGCTCCAGTGGCTATTCTGGCAGATGGGCGGCCTCGGCCCGATGCTCGGGCAGAACCATCACTTCAACCAGTATGCCCCCGAGAAGATCGATTACGCGATCAAGCGCTACGTCAACGAGACCAACCGGCTCTACGGCGTCCTCGACCGGCGCCTCGCCGACCGGGAGTTCATCACGGGTGCCGACTACACCATCGCCGACATGGCGTCGTACCCCTGGATCGTCCCGTGGGAGAAGCAGGGGCAGAACCTCGATGAGCATCCGAACCTGAAGCGCTGGTTCCACGCCATCGCGGAGCGGCCCGGCACCAAGGCCGCCTATGCCCATGCCCCGAGGATCAACCCTGATTTCGGGAAGACGATGAGCGAGGATGCCAAGAAGATCATGTTCGGGCAGACTGCGGCTCCCCGTTAGACCGATGGACAGCGTCGGCCGGGGCCGCGTGATCGCAGGCGCGCTCTGCGCCTTGGCGCACGCGATGCCCGCCTTGAGCGCCCCGGCCGACAGCCTCGCCGGCTTCTGGTCCTATCTCGGAGGCTGCGCCCGCTTGAAGGGCGTGCCGCCGGGCGCTGCGGGCTCGGAGGTGACGGTGCTGTTCAGCCTCCGGCGGGATGGGTCGCTCCTCGGCCAGCCGCGGATCACCCATTCCCATCTCATCGGCAGCGGCGAGGACCAGCGGGCCTTCATCGCGGCGTCCCTGGGCGCCGTGTCGCGCTGTCTTCCGGCGCAGATCACCGATGGTCTCGGGGGCGCCATCGCCGGTCGGCCCCTGAGCCTACGCCTGTTGAGCAAAAAGCCGGAACGCGCGTTGTGACGGCATCCGGTGCCCGGTGACGTCCACGAGCGACATGCGACGGGCCGGTCCTCACGACTTCCTCATTCCTGGCCGCCGTTCGCCCCCTCGAATGCTCATGCCGGCCACGCCATGTGTTGCGCGCGGCCCCCTGAGGATCGCGCGAACCCCTCACTTTCATGTCCACCGCCCTTTCACTCAGCGATATCCCCGCCCGGCCCATCCGCCCTGAGGAGAACCGCTTCGTCGTCGGCCAGGATTCCCAGGGGCGATGGGTCGCCGTGGAGATCCACGGACGCGGTGGCGGCCTGTTCAAAGACAGGAAGACTGCCTGCCATTACGCGGCGGGCGAGACCGGGCGGCGGGCTGACGCCGTGATCATTTCCCACGACAAAATCGAGCTTGCCACCTGACCGACGTCACGGCGTATCGGGGGCGCGGAGACGGTAGCCGACCCCGGTCTCCGTCAGGAGGAGGCGGGGTCGTTCGGGATCCGCTTCGAGCTTCTGACGGAGCTGGCGCATGTATACCCGCAGATATTGTGGATCGGACGAGGTCGAGACCGCCTGCATCAGTTGAGCATGGGTCAGAACCTTACCGGCATGGAGCACGAGCACCCGCAAAAAATCGTATTCCCGTGGGGTCAACTTCACCTCGTCCTCGCCCACCCTGACGATGCGCCTCACGAGATCGACGGTGAGACCCTCGACGCGGAAGATCGGCTGCTCGCCCTGCGTGGCGAGTTGGTGGCGCAGAGCCGCCCGCAGGCGCGCCAGGAGTTCAGCCATGCCGAAAGGCTTGGTGACGTAGTCGTCGGCTCCGAGGTCGAGGGCTTCGACCTTTCCGGTCTCATCATCACGGCTCGAGAGCACCACGACGGGAAGGGCCGGATAGGCGGCGCGGATCGCCTTTAGGAGGTCGTGTCCGCGCATGTCGGGCAGTCCGAGATCGAGGATCGCAAGGTCGGCCCCCTCCCGCGCCAGCAGGTCGAGGGCGGTACGCCCGTCCGGCGCCTCCAGGATGGCGTAGCCCTGAGTCGAAAGCCCCATGCGCAGGAGCTTGCGGATCGGCGGCTCGTCATCGATCACGAGGACGGTGGCGCTCATGCGGCGATATCCCTGCGGGCGGCTCCGGCCGGGACCGGGAAGGTCACCGTGAAGCAGGCACCGGAGCGGTCGCGCCGGTTGGCGGCGGTGACGGTGCCCCCCATGGCTTCCACGAACCCGCGCGAGATGGCGAGGCCGAGCCCGGTCCCGGCCCGGACACGGTCTCCCTTCCGGGCGCGATAGAACTTATCGAACACCCGCTCGGTCTCCTCGTCGGGCAACCCCTCGCCCTCGTCCATCAGGTCGATCCGCACCGCGCCGGCATCGGCGCGGGCCTTCACCGTCACGGCGGATCCTTCGGGGGCGTATTTGGCGGCGTTGTCCAGGATGTTCACGAGCACCTGTTCGAACAGCACCGGATCAAGGGATAAAGCCGGCAGATCCGGCTCGATATCGAGGACGACCTCGTGGCCGTCGAGCACCTTCTCGACCCGGCGCAAGGCGGTATCGATCGTTTCGGCGAAGTCCTGCGGCACAAGATTCGGCGCCACCGCCCCGGCTTCCAGGCGCGTCATGTCGAGGAGGTTGGCGATGAAGCGGTTCAACCGCTCCGATTCCGCGATGATGGTGCCCAGGAGCTCGGCCTTCGCCTCCGGCCCGAGGGCGGAATCGAGGTCTCTCAGGGTGCTCGCCGCCCCCAGCACCGACGACAGGGGCGTGCGCAGGTCGTGGCTGATCGACGTCAGCAGCGCCTGCCGCAGGCGGTCCGTCTCGGCAGCCCTCTCGGCCCGGTCGAGGTCCTCGACGAGACGCACGCGCTCGATCGCCAGCGCCCCCATATCGGCCAGGGCATCAAGGAGGCGCCGGTCCTCCGGTGTGAGGATCGGCCCCGTCCTGTCCGCGTCGAGGCCGACGACGCCGATGATGCCGCGGCCGGTCCGCATGGGGATGAACAGCCGCCGCGCACCGGGCAGCGTGTCGGCCCCGCGCCCCGCCGGACACTCGTTGTCGAAGGCCCAGCGGGCGGCGGCGAGGTCAGCCCCGTCGAGGCGGTCTTCTGGCGGATAGCCGGCCCGGACCGTGACCGTATCGCCCTCAGGCAGGAGGATCACCGTACGGACCTTCAGCATCGCCGCCATCTGGGCGCAGGTCGCCCACAGCACGTCGTCCAGGGTCCCGCAGCCGGCGAGCTTCCGGGAGAACCCGTAGAGCCGTTCGGTCGCCCGCGCTCGGGACTGGCTGATCACCGCCGTCAGGCGCGAGCGCGCCGCGAGGTTGGAGACGAGGACGGCGACGATGGTGAACAGGATAAAGGCCGCCACGTTCGACGGGTCGGCGATCGTGAAGGTGTAAAGGGGCGGCAGGAAGAAGAAGTTGTAGGCGAGTGACGCCGCGACCACCGAGGCGAGGGACGGGCCGAGGCCCCAGCGGATCGCCACGGACACGACCCCCGTCAGCAGAAACAGGTCCGCGTTCTCCGACCCCAGGAAGGGCTGAAGCAGGAGGGCGAGGCCGAGGCCGATGGCCGTGACCAGCATCGCGAAGGCGTAGGGCGCCGCGCCCGGGCCACGCACCGTTTCCGCCACAGCGATATTCCGGGGCCGCACAGGCTCCAGCGCCATCGCCTCGCCGGGTACCACATGGACGCTGATCGCCCCCGACAGCCGCACGAGGTCGTGGACCACCGAGCCGTTCACCAGTTCGAACAGCCACGAGCGGGACGCCTTGCCGACCACGATGTGATTGACGTTGGCGGTCCGGGCATAGGCCACGATGTCCTCGGCGATCCGGCGCCCCCCCGGGACCGTGACGGCGTCGCCCCCGAGCCGGTCGGCGAGGCGCAGGGCGTCGGCGATGCGGTCGCGCTGGACGTCGTTGTGCGCGGCCGAGCGCGGGCCTTCGACGACCAGGGCAGTCCAGGGGGCGTGCAGGCGGTCGGCGAGGCGTTTGGCATACCGGACAAGGTTGCCCGCCCGGGGATCGTCGTCGAGGCAGACGAGGACGCGCTCCCCCGCCGCCCAGGGACCGGCGATGGCGTTGGCCCGCATGTGGCTGAGCAACTCGTCATCGACCCGGTCTGCGGTGCGGCGCAGGGCTAGTTCGCGAAGGGCAGTGAGGTTGCCCCGGGAGAAGTAATGCTTGAGCGCCCGTTCGGCATTGTCCGGCACATAGACCTTGCCGTCCTTCAAGCGCTGGATGAGATCGTCCGGGTTGAGGTCCACGACCTCGATGTCGTCGGCCCGGTCCAAGACGCTATCGGGGACGGTCTCACGCACGCGGATACGGGTGATCGAGGCCACCACGTCGTTCAAACTCTCGACATGCTGGATGTTGAGGGTCGTCAGGACGTCGATGCCGGCATCCAGCAACTCTTCCACATCCTGGTAGCGCTTGGGATGGCGCGAACCCGGCGCGTTGGTGTGGGCGAGTTCGTCGACCAAAGCCACGGCCGGCCTGCGGGCGAGGATGGCGTCGAGATCCATCTCCTCCAGGGTCGCACCGTGATAGGGTACCCTCCGCCGGGTGATGACCTCGAATCCCTCGAGCAGCGCCTCAGTCTCCACCCGGCCATGGGTCTCGACTACGCCGACCACCACGTCGGTTCCGGCGGTCAGCCTCGCCCGGCCGATGGTCAGCATCTCGAAGGTCTTGCCGACGCCGGGGGCGGCGCCGAGGAAGACCTTCAGCCGGCCACGCGTCCGCTCCTCCCGACGGACTGCTTCGAGCAGGGCGTCGGGCGAGGGGCGGTTCGGGTCGCGGCCGGTCTCTGGCATGGTTCAGGGGCGAGCGAGATCATTCAGGGCGAGGTTCAGCGCCAGAACGTTCACGCGCGGCTCGCCGAGGATGCCGAGGGTACGTCCCTGGACACGCGACGTCACCAGGGCGCGCAGACTCTCCTCCGGAACACCGCGCGCCTTGGCGACGCGGGGTACCTGGAACAGGGCTGCCTCGGGTGAGATCTCCGGATCGAGCCCCGAGCCGCTGGTGGTGACGAGATCCACCGGGACGGCATCGGTGGGGTTCTCGGCCCTGAGCGCAGCGAGGTCACCGCTCACGCGCTCGGCCAGGGCCTTGCTGGTCGGTCCGAGGTTCGAGCCCGCGGAGTTCGACGCGTTGTAGGGGGCGGGCAAGGTCTTGGTCGCATCGGCCGGGTCCGGCGCGGTGGTGGCCGAGGGACGCCCGTGGAAATAGCCGGCCTTCGTGAAATTCTGGCCGATAAAACCGGAGCCGACGACGCGACCGTCGCGCTCGATAAGGCTGCCGGCCGCCTTCGCGGGGAAAAGGGCCCCGGCCAGACCGGTCATGGCGAGGGGGTAGGCGAGACCCGTGATCACCGTCAGGGCAAGGCCGATCACGAGGGTGGGGCGGAGATGGGTGAGCATGACGGAAGCTTTCACGATTCACTGGCGTCGTTTCAGTCCCCTCGCCGTCATCGCGCGCACCGGGCGGCTATGACGGTGGCGGGGCATCAGGCGAGGTGCAGGGCGCTGACGGCGAGGTCGATGGCCTTGATGCCGATGAAAGGGACGATCATCCCACCGAGGCCGTAGATCAGGAGGTTCCGGCGCAGGAGCGAGGCGGCGCCGACCGGCCGGTAGGCGACGCCCTTCAGGGCGAGCGGGATCAGGGCAATGATGATCAGCGCATTGAAGATGATCGCCGACAGGATCGCGCTCTGCGGCGAGGCGAGGCCCATGACGTTCAATGCCTGCAACTGGGGATAGAGCGCGAGGAACATCGCCGGGATGATGGCGAAGTACTTCGCCACGTCGTTGGCGATGGAGAAGGTGGTGAGCGCACCCCGGGTCATCAGCAACTGCTTGCCGATGCCGACGATCTCGATGAGCTTCGTGGGATCGCTGTCGAGGTCCACCATGTTGCCGGCCTCGCGGGCGGCGACCGTGCCGGTGTTCATGGCGACACCGACATCGGCCTGGGCGAGGGCCGGGGCATCGTTGGTGCCGTCTCCGCACATGGCGACGAGCTTGCCTTCGGCCTGCTCCCGGCGGATGAGCGCCAGCTTGTCCTCGGGCGTCGCCTGGGCGAGGAAATCGTCCACGCCCGCTTCAGCAGCGATGGCGGCGGCGGTCATAGGGTTGTCGCCGGTGATCATCACCGTCCGGATGCCCATCCGCCGCAGCTCGGCGAAGCGTTCGCGGATGCCACCCTTCACGATGTCCTTGAGGTAGACGACCCCGAGCAGGCGTCCGTCGCGGGCGACGGCGAGCGGCGTGCCGCCGCCCTTGGCGATGTCCTCGGCGATGGCCCGGACCTCCGCGGCGGCGGCCGGCTCCCGCTCGAGGACGGCGAGCCCGGCACCCTGTCCGCGGGCGGCGGCCGGCTGCTCGGTCAAGGACGCGATCACGGCCTCGACGGCGCCCTTGCGAATCGACGAACCCTGAAGGTCCACACCGGACATCCGCGTCTGCGCGGTGAAGGGCACGAAGGTGGCATTCAAACCGCCCATATCCCGGGCGCGGATGCCGTACTTCTCCTTGGCAAGGACCACAATGGAGCGGCCCTCGGGAGTTTCGTCGGCGAGGGAGGCGAGCTGCGCCGCGTCCGCCAGGTCCTTCTCGCCGATGCCGCGGATCGGCCGGAACTCCGTCGCCTGCCGGTTGCCCAGGGTGATCGTGCCGGTCTTGTCGAGGAGCAGCGTGTCCACGTCTCCGGCCGCCTCGACGGCCCGGCCCGACATGGCCAGCACATTGAACCGCACCAGCCTGTCCATGCCCGCGATGCCGATGGCTGAGAGCAGCGCGCCGATGGTCGTGGGAATGAGGGTGACGAACAATGCCACGAGCACCACCACGGGGATGCTGCCCCCGGCATAGCTCGCGAAGCTCGGGATGCTCGCTACCGCGAAGACGAAGACGAGGGTGAGCCCAGCGAGCAGGATGTTCAGGGCGATCTCGTTGGGGGTCTTTTGTCGGGAGGCGCCTTCCACCAGGGCGATCATCCGGTCCACGAAGGTGGAGCCGGCCGCCGCCGTGATGCGCACGGTGATCTCGTCGGAAAGCACTTGCGTGCCTCCGGTCACCGCCGACCGGTCGCCGCCGGATTCGCGGATCACCGGGGCCGATTCCCCGGTGATGGCCGCCTCGTTCACCGAGGCGACGCCAGCCACGACCTCACCGTCGGAGGGGATGAGGTCGCCCGCTTCCACCAGCACTAGATCGCCGACTTTCAGGGACGTGCCGGGAACGGTCTCGTAGCTGCGGTTAGCACCGGTCAGCCTCTTGGCGGTCATCTCCGTGCGGGTGCGCCGGAGGGATTCCGCTTGCGCCTTGCCCCGCCCCTCGGCCAGGGCCTCGGCGAAGTTGGCGAACAGAAGGGTGAACCACAGCCAGAGGATGATCTGGCCGGAGAAGAGCAGGTCCGATCCCCCGGCGATCAGATCCCGGAGGAACAGGACCGTCGTGAGGGCGGCTACCACCTCGACCACGAACATGACCGGGTTCCGGATCATGGCGCGGGGATCGAGCTTGGCGGCGGCTCCAAGGAGGGCCGGCCCGACGAGGGCGGCACTGAACAGGGACGTCGAGGGACGAGACATGGCGGATGTCCGAATGGGGAAGGATGGGGCGGCGGCGACCCGGGGGGGGGGGTCAGCCGCCCGTGCCGAAGGTCTGCCCGGCACTGCCGGCCAAGTGTTCGACCACCGGGCCGAGGGCGAGGGATGGGAAGAAGGTCAGGCCGCCGATGATCAGCACCACGCCGACCAACAGCCCGACGAACAGGCCACCGTGGGTCGGGAAAGTGCCGGCCGAAGCGGGAAGCGTCTTCTTGGCCGCGAGGGAGCCGGCGATGGCGAGCGCCGGGATCTTTACGAAGAACCGCCCCACCAGCATCGCGATAGCGAGGGTCGTGTTGTAGAACAGCGTGTTGGCCGTGAGCCCGCCGAAGGCGGATCCGTTATTGGCGGCCGCGGAGGTGTAGGCGTAGAGGATCTCCGAGAAGCCGTGCGGCCCCGCATTGGCCGGGCCGGCGAGGCCCGCCGGCAGCACCGTCGCCACCGCGGTAAAGCCCAGCATCATCAGCGGCAGGCAGAGGATGCCAAGCATGGCCATCTTCACCTCCTTCGCCTCGATCTTCTTGCCGAGGTATTCCGGGGTGCGGCCTACCATCAGGCCGGCGACGAAGATCGCGATCAGAACGAAGATCAGCATCCCGTAAAGGCCGGCGCCGACACCGCCGACGATCACCTCGCCGAGCTGCATGTTGATGAGCGGGACCAGCCCTCCGAGCGCGGTGAACGAATCGTGCATGGCATTCACCGCGCCGCAGGAGGCGGCGGTGGTGATGACGGCGAACAGGGCCGAGGCTGCTATGCCGAAGCGGGTCTCCTTCCCCTCCATATTGCCGCCGGTGAGGCCGAGCCCGTTTAGCACGGAGCTACCCTGGGCCTCGGCCCAGTAAGTGACGGCGACGCCGGCTAGGAACAGGACCCCCATCGCCGCCAGGATCGCCCAGCCCTGACGCTCGTCTCCGACCATCCGGCCGAAGACGTTCGTCAGGCCGGCCCCGATCGCGAAGATCGTGACCATCTGCACGAAGTTCGCCAGGGCGGTTGGGTTCTCGAAGGGATGGGCGGCGTTGGCGTTGAAGAAGCCGCCGCCGTTAGTGCCGAGCATCTTGATGGCGACCTGGCTCGCCACCGGCCCGAGGGCGATCGTCTGCGTCGCCCCTTCCAGGGTCGTGGCATCGACGGAGGCGCCCAGCGTCTGCGGGATGCCCTGCCAGACGAGAAACAGCGTGTAGATCACGCAGAGGGGCAGCAGCAGGTAGAGGGTCGCCCGGGTGAGATCGACCCAGAACGAGCCGAGGGTTCGGGTGGAGGCGCGGCCGAAGCCGCGGATCATCGCCACCGCCACGGCGATGCCGGAAGCAGCCGAAAGGAAGTTCTGATGCGTCAGCCCCAGCATCTGCGATAGGTAGGAGAGCGTCGTCTCCCCGCCGTAGGATTGCCAGTTGGTGTTGGTCAGAAAGCTCGTGGACGTGTTGAAGGCGAGGTCCGGCGCCACCTCCCCCTGCCCCGCAGGATTGAGCGGCAAGAGCGTCTGCAGGCGCAGAATCGCGTAGAGCAGCACGAACCCGAAGACGTGGAACAGCACCAGGGCGCCGGCATAGCCGAGCCACGTCTGCTCCTGGCGCTCATCGAGGCCCGCCGCGCGGTAGAGGCCGCGCTCGATGGGAGCGAGAACGGGCGAGAGAAAGGTGCGCTCCCCGGTGAAGACTCGGGTCATGTAGAAGCCCAGAGGCTTCACGAGCGCCAGCACGACCACGCAGAAGAGCGCGATCTGGATCCAGCCGTTGAGTGTCATGGGAGTTTGGTCCGGCGGGCCGCTCAGAACCGCTCAGGGCGGACGAGGGCGTAGGTGAGGTAGACGAGGAGGCCGGCGGTCACGAGGGCGCCGAGGGCGAGGTCGAGGGTCATGGCCGCCGCCTCACAGCCGCTCGCACAGGGCGGCATAGCCGGCACTGGCCGCGAAGAAAGCGAGCCCCCCGGCGATGAAAACGACATCGAGCATGGTCACGCAGTCCGTTCGGCGGGCCGCCGCGGCCATTCCGCGACCGATCCCCGCCGACGGCCATACTGGCCGCGAACCGCGTGAGGGTTCGAGAGGGAGAGGCGGCCGTTCCCATTAGGATCCCATCAGGATCCCCGGCGGCATCGGCGCCGGCTGGTCACGAACCGATGCAACAAGTGGCCGACGGCGGGAAGGCCTTCGAAGCCGAGGTCTCGAAGGACGGGAAGTCAGTCCCTCGAGAGATCAAGATCCCGGGCGCCGACAAGGGGAAGACCTTTCAGGCTAGGTCAGACGGCAGCGTCCCCACCTGTAACCCGTCACGTTGAGGGCTCCGCTTACAGAGCCGGGACCGTTCGCCTCGCTGCGGCCTCGGGAAACGCCGACGGCCGCAGCATGTTGACGGCATGACGTCCGCACGAGCCAGGAAGACCCCATGCGCCCCGACCCGAACAGCAACACCGCCTGCGGCCCGCAAAACAGGGAGGGGCTTGCCGTCACGCCGCGGGGCACCGTCACTGGAGGCGTCCAAGCTCAGGATGGCCCGATGGATCGGGCCGGGACCGAAGCGGATGCCGAGGCCGGAATGACGAACGAGCCGATCCCCATGGGTGACGACGAGCCGGAGGTCGCCTTAAATCGGCGTCCGGACGATCTCTGAGGACTTATTCCACTCAACCGTTCGGCGACTTGCGCACGTAATTGCCGATGAACGGCGCCTTCTGGTTCGTCGTGCTTGTGCAGGCGTATTCGACCTTGCCGGGCGCTTCCGTACGCAATTTGAGGGTGCCCTTGCCGTTGCGCTTGACGAGATAACCTTTCTCGCTCTCAACGTGGACCAAGTCACCGTCCGAATGGAGCACAAGACCGTTCGAGAATTGGCCTGGAATGGTGAGCGTCACCTCGGCATCGGCATGGCTGACGAGGGTCAGCGTGATGTTCGTGTTCGCCGGAACGAGGAGTTCGGCCGGCGCGCAATCCGGCTTTCCATCCTTCATGCTGATCGTCATCTCGATGGGTGGCGTGACGTCGCTCGACGGCGGCGGCAGCGGCTTGCCCTGCGCCAGGGCGATGGCAGGCAGCAGGGTGAAGGCCAGCCCGAGGGCAGCCGCCGGGGAATATCGCATCACATGGGCTCCGACCGCATCAGTGCGGTGACCGGTCAAGGAGCGATGCCGGGTGGGGTTCCTCTGCGCGGCATCACGCCCGCCCCCTTCGCCGGAGCGGGGTACGCCTTCAACTCCGCCGAAAACGGGGGGGGACGGGACGGAACGTCTCGAAGATACGCCCATCGTCCTGCGGCGCCCAGGGTTGGTCCACGGGGATGCGATAGACGCGGCTTTCCATACCCGCCTTGTAGACCGGGAGGAATATGGCTTGCACGGCTCCGATCCGGTGCGGCCGGGTAGCCGGGGCAGCCCTGAACGCTGCGAGGTGGGCGGCATGGCGCTTCACGCGCATGGCGAGCCGGAGCCGATGCGCCCGCGCCGCCAGGCGCCTGCGGTCCCGCCGGTGGAGCTTGGCCACGCGCTTCTTCATGTTGACGAACCGACGCGGGGTCGGGTTCTGGCTGAGGATCGTCTTGATATGCTCGACATTCCCCGCCGCGATGACCTTCGCCCCGGCAATGGGGTTCGCGGCAGTCCGCTCATACGTCGAGGGCGCGACCCGGTTGGCCGCGGTGATACATCCCACGCAAATGGATGCCGAGAGGTGCGTCCACATTTTCTCCTGGCGATCCACCGTCGCCGACTCCCTGGCCAGGACGGACTCCCCATCCCGTTCGATTGCATCTCGCCCACGGTTTGACATGCCGCTGCGTGGGCTGGCGAAGGAGGGTGTCGCGATCGCCGCGACCAGGATCGCAGCGGCGAGTGAGCGGATCGCGGGGTGCAAGAATCGCTCCGGCAAAGATGATATTCAGCTCATCTTCGGTGAACACCGAGCGATTCTGCAAGTCGTTCGGAGTACGTAAATCACTCGTTTACGCAAATTTTGAGCTCAATGGCCGCGCTGATCGGCAAAACATCCGATTAGCTCTGGTCAAGCAACCTATACAATCCCATTAATATCGAACATATCTGAAAAAATATTGGACTCAAATGAGGTGTATCGACGTCATGTAAATGGCTCTGTGAGGGCCAAACGACGTCACAACGGCAGGGAACGCATTCGCTTACCGAATGGTGCCTGCGTCGCTCAAATTGTTCTGATGATGTCGTGCGGATCAGCGCTTTAGGCGGCTGATGGTGCCCAGGAAAGGACTCGAACCTTCACCTCTTGCAAGACTGGTACCTGAAACCAGCGCGTCTACCAATTCCGCCACCTGGGCATGCCGTCGGCCTTGGCCGGCGACCGGGTTCGTTTAGGCGGCGCGGGGCCCTGCGTCAATCGCGATTCCGCCGCGCCGTCATTTTCGTGTCGTCAGGCGTGGGGCCACTCGCGGATATCCACGAAGCGTCCAGCCACGGCCGCCGCGGCCGCCATCGCCGGCGAGACGAGGTGCGTCCGCCCGCGGGGTCCCTGCCGGCCCTCGAAATTACGGTTCGAGGTCGAGGCGCAACGCTCGCCCGGCCGGAGCTTGTCCGGGTTCATGCCGAGGCACATGGAGCAGCCCGGCTCCCGCCAGTCGAAGCCCGCCGCCTTCAGAATCTTGTCGAGACCCTCGGCCTCCGCCTGGGCCTTCACGAGGCCCGAACCCGGCACGATCATCGCCGAGACGCTCTGATGGACCTTCCGCTCGCCGACCACCCGGGCGACTTCGCGCAGATCCTCGATCCGGCCGTTCGTGCACGATCCGATGAAGACACGATCGAGCGCGATGTCGGTGATCCGGGTGCCCGGCGTCAGGCCCATATAGGCCAGGGCCTTCTCCTTGGATTGCCGCTTGTTCTCGTCGGCGATCTCCGACGGATCGGGGATCCGACCCTGGACCGAGATCACGTCCTCCGGACTCGTGCCCCAGCTCACGAGCGGCGGCAGGTTGGCCGCGTCGAGGCGAACCTCCCGGTCGAAATGCGCGCCCTCGTCGGTGACGAGGCTTTCCCAGTAGGCCCGGGCCCGGTCGAAGGCCGCGCCCTTCGGCGCCTTCGGCCGGTCCTTCACGTAGGCGAAGGTAGTCTCGTCCGGGGCGACCATGCCGGCCCGGGCGCCGCCTTCGATGGACATATTGCAGATCGTCATCCGCCCCTCCATCGAGAGGGCGCGGATCGCCTCGCCGGCATATTCCATCACGTGGCCGGTGCCGCCGGCGGTGCCGATCTCGCCGATGATCGCCAGGATGATGTCCTTGGCCGTCACCCCCGCCGGCAATCTGCCGTCGACGGTGATGCGCATGTTCCGGGCCTTCTTCTGCACCAGCGTCTGCGTCGCGAGCACGTGCTCGACCTCCGACGTGCCGATGCCGTGCGCCAGCGCCCCGAAGGCCCCATGGGTCGAGGTGTGGGAATCGCCGCACACGATGGTCTGGCCCGGCAGGGTGAAGCCCTGCTCCGGCCCGATGATGTGGACGATGCCCTGACGCCGGTCGAGGGCATCGTAGAACTCGATGCCGAAGTCACGGACGTTCTCGGCCAAAGCCTCGAGCTGCGTGCGGCTGTCGGGGTCGTCGATGCCCTTGCTGCGGTCGGAGGTCTGGACGTTGTGGTCCACCACGGCCAGCGTCTTGGCCGGCGCCCGGACCTTCCGGCCGGCGGCGCGAAGCCCTTCGAACGCCTGGGGACTCGTCACCTCGTGAACGAGGTGGCGGTCGATGTAGAGGAGGCTCGTGCCGTCCGGCTGAACATCGACGACGTGTTCGTCCCAGATCTTGTCGTAGAGGGTGCGTGGGCTGGTCATGGTCTTGCTGTCTTCGGAGATGGCCTCGGTTCAGCGCTGTCGCTTCTGTCCGAGCCCCCTTAGTAAGGACCGGCGGCGCGTTTCGAAAGGGGCGCCGGCCTTACACAGGGGAGAGTTGAAGGGCGAAAGGGTCGCGTCTGTCAGGAAGCGTGCATCCTGACGCTAGCGCCCCCGGCCCGCCAGGGCGTATGGCCTCGCTGATCCCGCCGGATCGAACTCTGGGAAGAGCTAAGCACCGATGACCGGAGCCCCGCCCGCCGACATCCTGCTTCTGCGCAAGATGCATCCCCTGGTCGAGCGAACGCTCGACAGCCGCTTCACGGTTCATCGCCTGGAGCACGCCGCCGACCCGGACGCCCTGCTGCGGGGCGTTGGCCCGCGCGTCAGGGCCGTATGCGTCGGCGGCGCCATCGACGGGTCGCTGATGGACCGGCTCCCGAAGCTCGAACTCATCGCCAATTTCGGCGTCGGCTACGATGCCGTTGACGCGGGCGCTGCCGCCCGGCGGAACATCATCGTAACGAACACGCCCGACGTGCTGACCGACGAGGTTGCAGACCTCGCCATCGGCCTTGTCCTGGCGACCATCCGCCGGCTTCCGCAGGCGGACCGCTACCTTCGCGAAGGCCGGTGGCCCCATTCGCCGTTCCCCCTCACCGCGTCCCTGCGTGGCCGGAGGGTGGGGATCCTGGGCCTCGGGCGGATCGGCCGTGCCATCGCCCGGCGCCTCGAAGGATTCGATGTGGCGATCGACTACTACGGGCGAACCCGCCAAGCCGGCGTCGCCTACACCTATCACGCGACGCCGGTCAGCCTCGCGGCGGCCGTGCATGTGCTGATTGTGGTGGCCCCCGGCGGGGCCGAGACGAAGGGGCTCGTGAATGCGGACGTGCTGGATGCGCTCGGGCCGGAAGGGATCCTCGTCAACGTGGCCCGCGGCAGCGTCGTGGATGAGGCAGCTTTGATCGCAGCCCTCAAGGCCAGGACGATCCTCGGTGCTGGGCTCGACGTGTTCGAGAACGAGCCCCATGTCCCGGCCGACCTCGCGGCCTTGGACAACACCGTCCTTCTGCCGCATGTCGGCTCTGCCTCGGAGCATACGCGGAACGCCATGGCGCAACTGGTGGTCGATAACGTCCTGTCGTGGTTCGAGGGACGCGGGCCGATCACACCGGTGGCCGAGACTCCCTGGAGCCCCGGAACGTGAGGCGATTCCACGCCGCGGCCCTGTCCGTCCTGCTGGCTGCGGTTCCCGTACCGGGCCGCGCTCAGGAGGATCAGCCCGAGGCACCGGGAGCGACGATGCCGGCGGCCAGCCCACCGCCGTCCGCGCCCGCCTTCCCCGAGGAGACGTTGCCCACCAAGGTCGCGGACGTTCCGGGGACGTGGGACCTGTCCCGCGACGGGACGACCCGGCGTTGCGTGATGACCCTCCTGCGGGATCGCGGACCAGCCGGGCAGAAGGTGAACTTCCCGGCCGGATGCCGGCGGGCTCTTCCGCTCATGGGAGCGGTGGCCGGCTGGCTCTATTCAGATGAAGCCGTTCGCTTGGTCGATGCCAACGTCCGCCCCGTCCTGCTGTTCAAGCGGCGACCGGACCGGCGGAGCTACGTCGCCACCGAGCAGGGGGAGACCTACAGCCTCGTCCCCCTCGATATCATTGGAATGCGTCCGCCCGGATCCGAGCCGCCCCAGGCCGAAGCCGTGGTGGCTGCGCCTGCGCCCGCTCCGGACCTCGCTCAGCCGGCGGCCCTGGCCCCGCCCGCGCCCCAGCCGGCGGCACGGCCTTTGGTCCAGGAGGGTGCCCCTCAGCCGGGCACCTACGCCCTCGACCGCTTCCGCCAACAGGGCACCTGCCGCCTCGGCCTTGCAGAGGGCGGCATCGTGAAGCTCCTCCCCGGATGTCAGGACGAGGGGATCGAGGTGTTCAATCCTGTGCGCTGGCGTTTCGCCAACGGCCGGATGACGCTTGTGGCCAAGCGGGGCCACACGATCGAGCTCGTCGCGAACGGAGAGGGGAACTGGCGGCGCGACCCCGAGGTCGGCACGACGCTCGTCCTGCGCCGCACCGAGCCGTAACCAGGTGAATTAACGGCGCATCCCGCGGCCGTCCTGGACCGGCAGCATCCGCTCCAGGATACCGTCCCTGCGGATCACGAGGTGCCACACGGTGCCGGCGATGTGCAGGAGCACGAGCAGGTAGACCGCGTACTGCCCAAAGACGTGGATCGCCTCGAATGTCTTCTGAAGCGACTCGTTCTTCTCGAGTCCGGGGATCGTGAACAGCCAGAAGTACGGCGTGCTCCGCCCGGAAAGGGCGCTGAGCAGATAGCCGCTAACCGGCATGATCAGGAAGATCGCGTAAAGCAACCAATGATTGACCCTAGCGATCAATTCCAGGGCCCGAGGCGTGTTCGGGTCCGCGGGAGCCGGGTGGACTGCCCGCCACAGGATGCGGATCGCCACGATGGCGAAGATCGTGATGCCGACCGACTTGTGCAGGACGAACATCGCGCCCTTAGTCTCGCTGGGCGGAAGGCTGATGGCGACCCAGGCCAGCGGCAGCACCGCGAGGGCGAAGGCGGCCGTCAACCAGTGCAGGAGCTGTGAGATTGGGTTGTAGCGGGGCATGCCCGCCGCGGTCACGTAGGTCGCCGGCAGAACCGATCCGGTCGTTTGCCGCGAAGTCGCCGTGGAACCAGACATGCCGCCCCCGAGAAAGATGACACGCCGCCCCCGAGCCATGTGAGCGGTCGTGCAATGAACACGGTGGCCCGCCGATGTTTCGACGGTGTGTCGGCTCGCCTACTGCTCAGGTAGAGCGCCGCGAAAATGGCGGCCCGCGTTATGCAGCCGCACCCGCTTTCGCCGCGCGGGCGACGTCGATCAGCGCTGAGAGTTCAGACGCCGCCGCCGCGATCCGATTGCCGATGGCGGGGTCGAGCACCGCGTCGTTGGCGATGCAATCCGGCCCGGCATAGATCGATGTCGGGGCGACATGGGCGGCGAAGAAGCCGAACAGCGGCCTCATAGAATGTTCGACCACCAGCGAATGGCGCAGCCCGCCGCCCGTGGCGGTCAGCACCACCGGCCTGCCGGCGAGCTTGGCCGGCTCGATGAAATCGAAAACGTGCTTGAACAGCCCCGCATAACCGCCCTGGTAGACCGGCGTGCCGAGGATCAGGGCATCCGCCCTCTCGATCTCGTCGACCATGCGCGCCGCCGGCAGGGTGAGATCCTCACGCCGGGGAGCACCGAGGCCGGGCCCTGCGTCGAGAAGATCGTAAACCCGCAGATCGATCCGGCGCAGGCGCGACAGTTCCGTCGCGACGGCTTCCACGAGAAACCGCGACCGGGCCGGACGCTTGGCACTGGCGGCGAATGCGACGACGCGGGGAAGGCGCGGCGGGAGTGTCACGATGGTACACCTTCGGGTCAGGTGGGGCCGGTGGCGCAAGGTTCGGGCCGCACCACAATAGGTAGGGCATCGGCGGCGTGATGCGAAGCGCAGCGGCCTGAGCTTCAGGCCCGCAGACGCCAGACGTGGCTACGCTTCGCCTCCGCATCCTCAAGGCTGCGCATCACCGGCACGGTGTATGTGGCCAGGCAGTCGAGTCGATCCTTCGGGAGGTAGGTGCGGCCGGGATCGCCGATCAGCACGGCACACCCCGTGCCATGGATCCGGGACAGCCACTGCGTGACCGCTCCGGCGAGGTCGCGTTCGTAGAAGACGTCGGCGGCCAGAACGAGGTCTGCCTCGCTGTCCGTCCCCAACAGGTTGGTAGAGGTCGCCTCGATGCAGTCGGCCACATCGTTCAGCCTGGCATTCAGACCGATCGCAGCGATCGCGAAGGAGTCGAGATCGCTCGCGATCACATGCCGTGCGCCGGCCATGGCGGCGGCGATGGCGCAGAGCCCGGAGCCGGAGGCGAAATCGACGACACGCCGGCCGGCGACGAGGGTCGGGTTATCGAGGATGTAGCGGGCGAGGGCCTGCCCACCCGCCCAGGCGAAGGCCCAGAAGGGCGGCGGCAGACCGATTTCCTGGAGCTCGTCCTCCGTCCGCTGCCACAGCTCCGTCGCTTCGTCGGCGACATGCAGACGGATCTCCGGCGCATGCGGGACGGGCAAGACCCGCGTATTGGCAGTGATGAAGCCTTCCGGATCGTCGAGCGGGGGCATGGTCACTCGTCCAGAAGGTCTTGCCAGAGACGGCATGTGGCATCGGTGACGGCGGCTTCGGAAAAACCGTCCGTATCGATCCTCCGGCGCGCGGCCGCGCCGTATTCGGCCACGAGGGCGGGATCGTCGGCGAGCCGAACGAGGGCCGCCGCCAGTGCCTCGGGATCGCCGGGGGCTACGAGCAAGCCTTCGATCCCATCCCGCACCAAGGCACGGCAACCCGGAACGTCCGTGGTGACACAGGCCCGTCCGCAGGAAGCGGCCTCCAGCAGGCTGCGCGGCAACCCTTCACCGCCGCGGGAGGGCAGGCAGGCGACGTGATGAGCGGCCCAGACCCCTTCCACATCCGTCGTCGCCCCGTGCCATGCGATCCCCTCCCCTGTCCAACCGCGCAGGGTCGCTTCCGGGATCGCACGGCGGTTGTCGGGATCGGGCGCTCCGTAGAGCGAGAGCTCGACCAGGGCACCGCGGCTCCGGGCGAGGCGGACGCCCTCGACGGCGATGTCGATCCCCTTCGACCAAAGCATCCGCGCGACCACGGCGACCTTCAAGGGAGGCTGCGGCGGCATCGGACCGGGACTGTACGCTGCTGGGTCGATACCGGCGCCTCCCACGACCGTCACCGTACGGTCCGACGGGTCGAGCCCGAGAGCGAGGGCATCGTCGGGGTTCTCGAACAGAAAGCGCGTCCGCTTGGAGGCCAGCGGCCCGCGGATCAGCGCACGAAGAGTCAGACGGGCCGCCTTACCGACCCGATCGTCTCGGGCGCCGATCAGGCCAAGCCCCGTCACCGCGAAGACGCGGCGCGGAATGTCCGCCATCGCCGCCGCCGTTCCCCCAACGAGGATCGAGCGCAGGGCGATGCAATGCACGATGTCGGGCTTGAGGGCTTTGAGGATCGCGGCGAGTTGCCCCGCCGCGTAACCCGCCGCCATGGGGTTGAGACTCGACCGCTCCGCCTCCAACGGGACGACCCTCGCACCCGTCGCGGCGATGATCGCACCATGCGCCCGCACCCTTGCAATCACCGTCACGTCGAAGTCCATCGACACCGCCGCCCGCGCCATCGGCAGGAAATGCGACGCGAAGAACCAGTCCTCGGTGGCGATGAAGGC
>NZ_BPQX01000022.1 GCF_022179525.1 Methylobacterium persicinum | reverse complement strand
GCGCGTTTTCACCCGGCTTAAGCTTGGCAAAGAGTTCGAACTTTTCCCACCCACTCCCTCATCCTGAGGCGCGGCGAAGCCGCCTCGAAGGAGGGCTCCAGATGACGTGGGCGAACTGCAGCTCTCCTTCGAGGCCGTCGTTTCACGACGGCACCTCAGGATGAGCACGGAGGTGGGAGGAGGGGGGTCGGCGACCCACCCGGCGCAATCCCGGCGGGAACGCCCCCTGGCCAGCGATGGCCCTTACGAGGTCGCCCCCTCGGGGACGGAGCGGCTGATCCATTTGGCCACGAGTGGCCCAGTGAGCAGCACCACGAACAGGCGCAGCGTCTGTACGGCCAGGACGAACGACACGTCCGCCTGAGATCCCACTGCGATGATCGCCACGGAATCGAGCCCGCCGGGGCTCGTGGCCAGAACGGCGGTCAGGAGATCGATGGGCAGGAGAAGGGTGAGCAGGAAACCCCATCCCGCGCAGAGGGCGATCACCGCGAAGGTCGCGGTCAGGATGCCGGGGAGGGCGGTGAAGGTCAGCCGGAGGGTCTCGCGGGTGAAGCGCAGGCCGACATACCAACCGATGCAGGCATAGGCGAGTTCGAGGATCGGGACGGGCAGCGCCATGCGGGCCACCCCGGTGGCATGCAGCACGGCGCCGAGCACCATCGGTCCAATCTGCGCGCCCGCCGGCACGCGCAGTTTCAAGGCGACGGTGGCCCCGATCACGGCGACCAGCAGCGTTGCCAGGACCGAACTCGCCGCCGATGCATCCCCCGCCCCGGCGCCCGCGCCGGGGGTCGTCCCAGCCATCAGGAACCTTGCGGCCAGGGATGCGGAGAACACCACCGCCGCGACGCGGACATATTGCATGAAGGCCACGAGGCGCGGATCGGCGCCGAAATCCTCGGCCATGGCCACCATCGCCGAGGCGCCTCCGGGGGATGAGCCCCAGGCGGCGGTCGTGCCGGGCAGGATTCGCCAGCGCGTCAGCAGCCACCCCACGAGGCCGGAGACCGCCACGGTGACCAGAACCACTGCGACGATGAGGGGACCGTCCTCGAACAGCGTCTGCGCGATCTGTCCGGTCACGGCATGGGCCACGAGGCAGCCGATCATCGCCTGAGCGGCGAGGAAGCCCGGCCGCGGCACCGTGATGTTCGAGCCGCCCACACCGAACGCGATGGCCGCGATCATCGGCCCCAGGAGTAAGGCCGCGGGAAACTGCGCGAGCGACAGGCCATAGGCGATGGCGGCCGAGGTCGCCACAAGCGCGAGCCAGAGGCCGATGGTGCGGAGCGAAGGCACGGCAATCGTTCGGGGATGCATGCCCGTCGGATGTGGCGGGCCTCCCCGCGCGCTACACCCGCAGGGCTGTCCTGTCACCGCAAAATCGTCGTCAGGGTGTCGTGGCCAGGGTTGCGAAGGCCGTATCGAGGCCGGACCGGGCCTCGGCGAGCCCATCCCGCTTTCCGGCGAGCCACGCCCGATCGGAGGCGAGCTTCATCCTCGCCTCGCCGAGCATCCGCGTGACCTCCGCCTTCTGAGGACCGCCCAGTCCCTTGGCCGCCGCGATCATCCCGGGGGCAGAGAGAGCCTGCCGGAAGCGCGCTTCAGTGAGGGGCAATTCTTTCGGCATGTCTGCGGGAAGGCCGGGCGCGGAGGCGGCTTCGGCATAGATCCGCTTCACCTCATCAAAGGGCAGATCGGCCGGGCGAAGGCCGTTGCCGCGCCCGTACGTCACGAGTTCGGATGCGAAGTGGTGGCCGAGGCGGAAGGGCACATCCGCCTCCCGCTGAAGGGTGTCGGCGAGTTCGGTCGTCGTCGAGTAGTCCGCGGCCACTTCGTCCGCCGCCCGCGCCCGGTCCACGACCAACCCATCCAGAACCGACTTCCAGCGCCGGCACATCTCGGCGGCCGTGCTCAGGACTTGGGCGGGCGGGATCATCTGGTTGCGCTTGTAGTCCGGCATCCCCGAATCGACGTTGTGCGCCATCACGGTGAAGGCCATCGCCCCACCCACCACGTCGCTCGCCTTCATGCGCAGGCTGTAGAGCGCCACGGGATTGCGCTTCTGCGGCATGATGCTGCTCGGGCCCGTCAGGGCTCCCTCCCGCAGGAGGATCCACGGCCGGGTCTGGTGATACTGGGCGTAGAGGTCCTGCGCAAAGCTGCCCGCCGTCGTGGCGAGGTTGGCGGCGATCCCGGTCAGTTCCAGGCCGAGATCCAAGGGCGCGAGCTGCCCCGCGTCGTAGCTGTTCTCCACGGGGGCGTCGAAGCCGAGGAGGTCGGCAAGGCGCTTGCGGTCGACGGGGAAGCTCGACGTCCCCAGGGCGGCCGCACCCAGCGGCGACAGATTAGTTCGCGCCCAAGCCTCGCGGAGCCGGTCCGAATCGCGAGCCATCGCGGCGGCATAGCCCAGCAGGACATGCCCGAGGGTCGTGGGCTGGGCCTGCACGCCGTTCGTGTAGGCCGGCACCACCGTCTCGGCCTCCCTTTCGGCCACGTCGAGGAGGCTCGCCCTGGCGGAATCCAGGGAGGCGGCGAGGGCCAGGAGCCGGTCGCGCTGCTCCAGCTTCAAAACGGTCGGGATGATGTCCTGGCGGCTACGGCCGGCATGCATCCGCGTCGCGTCCGGGCCGGCGATGGCGGTGATCAGCGGCTCGACCTTCAGGTAGTCGTCGGGCCGCTTCGCGCCCGACTGGGCCGCATCCGCCGCGACCTGATCGAGTGCTTTGGCGATCGTCCGGCCTAGGGCGCGGGGGACGATCCCGGTCTCCACCGTCATCACTAGGGAAGCGCGGTTGATCTCGTCGATCCGCGCGAACGTATCGTGGAGGTTCTCATCCTCGGCAGCCCTCGCGGAATGCCCGAACACGAGCGCCACCAGCAGAATTACGATCACCCGACTCATGGATTGCCCTCACCCTATCCCTTCGGGGGCGATATTCCGTCCGAGCGCCCGTGCCCACCGGTCGCGGCGTCAACTCCCGGTGTCCCGGCAGGCGATCGTTCCCGCCGGAGCGTGGGCACGGAAGAAGGCGGCGAGGTGCGCGAGTCCCGCGGACCGGGGGTCGCTCGTCCGCCACGCCAGGGCGATCGTCCGGCCGGGGCCGTCCACGTCGAAATCCCGGATCACGGTCAGACCGCTCGGGTCCGGCCCCTGCGGCACCGCGAGGGCCGGCAGCAGGGTGTATCCCGCCCCTGCGGCCACCATCGACCGGAGGGTTTCGAGGCTGGTGGCGTGGCGGCCGGCCGAGGATCCGGCTCCGCAGGCGGCGATGGCTTGGTCGCGCAGGCAGTTGCCCTCATCGAGGAGCAGAAGGTCGGGCCCCGCGACGGACCCGGCCGAGAGGGCGCCACCCTGGGCCAGGGCATGCTCGGCCGGGCAGGCGAGGAAGAACGGTTCGATGAACAACGGTGACAGCGAAAGGCGCCCCTGGCTCAGGGGTAGGGAAACCAACGCGGCGTCGATCCGACCTTCGCGCAGCCCATCGACGATATCGGCGGTGCGCGATTCGGATAAAGAGAGGCTCAGAAGGGGAAACGCCTCCCTCAGGGGTCGTAGGATCAGCGGGAAGAGATAGGGCCCAAGCGTCTGGATCGCGGCGAGGGACAGCCGCCCGGTGAGCGGCGCGCCCCGCCCCTCGGTGGCCATCGCCAGAAGACGTTGCGCCTCGGCAAGCACCGTCCGCGCTTGGCGTACGATGGCCTGCCCGGCCTCGGTAAGCAGCACCCGGCGGTTCGACCGCTCGAACAGCGTCAGGCCCAGCGCACCTTCGAGCTTGCGCACCTGCACGCTCAAGGTCGGCTGGCTGACGTTGCAGCGTTCCGCCGCCCGCCCGAAGTGCCCCTCGTCAGCGACGGCGACGACATATTCGAGATCGCGCAGCGACAGTCCCGAAAGGTTCATAGACGCTGTCTATCACAGCCTTTGCGACGATGCATTTGTCACTGGCCTGCGGCGGGTCCATAAACTCGCCAGAACGGTTCCAGTCTGAAAGCGCCGGCCCGTCTGGCGCCCACGACGCGAGGAGACACGAGACGCATGAGCGATCAACGCCCGATTCTGACGACCCGGCAGGGTCACCCAGTCCGCGACAACCAGAGCACCCGCACCGTCGGCGAGCGCGGCCCGGCGACCCTCGAGAACTATCAGTTCATCGAGAAGATCACCCATTTCGACCGGGAGCGGATTCCGGAGCGTGTCGTCCATGCCCGCGGCGCCGGCGCCCACGGCTGGTTCGAGGCCTATGGCAAGATCGGTGACGAACCGGCCTCCAAGTACACCCGCGCCCGCGTCCTAACTGAAACCGGCGTGAAGACGCCGATGTTCGTGCGCTTTTCCACCGTGGCCGGTGCGAAGGAGTCGCCGGAGACCGAGCGCGACCCGCGGGGCTTCGCCGTCAAGTTCAAGACCGTGGACGGCAACTGGGATCTGGTGGGGAACAACCTCAAGGTGTTCTTCATCCGGGACGCGATCAAGTTTCCCGACATGATCCACGCCTTCAAGCCCGACCCGGTCACCAACCGGCAGGAGGCTTGGCGCTTCTTCGACTTCGTGGCTCAGCACCCCGAAGCGATCCACATGGTGACACACCTGAAGTCGCCGTGGGGCATCCCCGCCAACTATCGCGAGATGGAAGGCTCGGGCGTCAACACCTACAAGCTGGTCAACGATCAGGGCGAGGCGGTGCTCTGCAAGTTCCACTGGCAGCCCAAGCAGGGTGTGCGGAACCTGACCTCGAGCCAAGCCTCCGAGATCCAGGCCAAGGATGTCGGGCACGCCACCCGCGACCTGTACGACAACATCAAGGCCGGCAACTTCCCCGAGTGGGAGTTCTGCGTGCAGATCATGCCGGACGGCCCGAACGACCACCTGTCCTTCGATCCGCTGGACGACACGAAGCTGTGGCCGGTGGACCAGTTCCCGCTGCTGCCCTGCGGCCGGATGGTGCTCGACCGGGTGCCGGACAACTTCTTCGCGGAAGTCGAGCAGTCGGCCTTCGGCACGGGCGTGCTCGTGGACGGCATCGACTTCTCGGACGACAAGATGCTCCAGGGCCGGACGCTGTCGTACTCCGATACCCAGCGCTATCGGGTCGGCGCCAACTATCTGCAGCTGCCGATCAACGCGCCGCAGCCCGGTGTGAAGGTCTACTCGAACCAGCGGGATGGCCAGATGACCTATTCGGTCGATGGCACGGGTCCGAACCGTCACATCAACTACGAGCCGTCGACCCTCGCCGAGGGTCTGCGCGAGGCGTCCAAGCGCACCGAGTACCACCAGCCTGTCGAGGGTCGCCTCGGCCGCTACCAGACCTCGCGTACCGAGGACGACTACACGCAGGCAGGCGTGCGCTACCGGACCTTCGAGGCCTGGGAGCGTGACGACCTTATCGCCAACCTCGTCAACGACATGAAGCAGTGCCCCGAGCCGATCCAGCTGCGGATGGTTTGGCACTTCTGGCACGCCGACGAGGATTACGGCCGTCGGGTCGCCGAGGGTGCCGGTATCGATCTGGAGAAGGCCAAGGCCCTGCCGCCGCTTCCGGGCCGTGCCGCCCCGGGCAAGCGTCTCGCGGCCGAGACTTACACCGAGTCGGCCCCACGGGTCGCCGCCGAGTAAGGTTTCGGAGGGCCCGGTTCGCCGGGCCCTGCCAAGACAAAAAAAGCCCCGCGCGGGAGACCGCGCGGGGCTTTTCGATGGGCTGATCCCGTCAATGCGATCAGAGGCGAAGCAATCCGGCAGCGCCACGCTCGCAAGCGTGGCGCCACCCGGTTTTGCCTCGCTCCACCCGCAAGGACGAGAGGAGGCTTTCCGTGATTACGGGCAGGAATGGCGAACGTAGCCGCGGCCGATATAGGTCTGGGTCCGCGGGTCGTAGGTCTTGAACCGGGCCGCGCAGGCCGCGATGGCGGCCTCATCGGTTCCCGTCACGGTCTCCGTCGCAGCCGGGGCCGCATAACCAACGGGGGCGTAGCCGACAGTGGCCGGGCCGTACTCGGTGCCGTAGTAGCCGTCGTCGTAGCCGTAACCGTAGTCATAACCGGCCGGATAGCCGTAGCCATAGCCCGCCCCATAAAGGCCGCCGGCGGCGAGGCCGAGACCCAGGCCAGCCGCGAGGCCGTAGCCACCGTAGCCACCGCGACCGTAACCCCGGCCGTAATAGCCACGGTTGAAACCACCCCGGTTGAAGCCGTAGGCGCCGCGGTTGAAGCCACCACGATTAAAGCCGGCACCCCCGACACGGCCGGCGCCCGCAAGGCCGCCACGCCCGATCCCCGCACCGCGGAAGCCGCCAGTCGAGAAGCCGCCAGTCGAGAAGCCGCCACCCGCAAGGGCGTTGCCGCGACCGCCCGAGAAGCCGGCGCCCCGGAAACCGCCGCCGCCGAAACCACCGCCGTGGAAGCCGCCACCGCCGAAACCGCCGCCATGGAAGCCACCGCCGCCACCGAAGCCACGGGCGTCAGCACTGCCCGGCATCGCCGCAAACCCAAGGGCTGCCACGGAGAACAGCGCGAGACCCAATTTGCCGTGTGTCATTGTTTTCACCATGCATGACTGCTTGTTGATGGGTGAACGCACAACGACGACTTTCGATCTCCGTTTTTTTGGCATCGCGACAATAAAACAGATTGGCAGTTTAAGCCGGCTTATGCCTTGAGCTTGGCAGTAACGTTGAAAGTCCATGCCGATTGCGTCGAGTGGGACTGCCGATGGCCCCGCCTTCCGGATGCGCCTCAGCCCGCGACGGGCTCTGCCGCCGCAACGGTCTGGGCGCGGCCTGCCGGCAGACCTGCCGCGATGGCCGTCAGGGTGATCGCGACGAAGAGCACGCCGGCCAATCCCCAACCACCTGTCGCCTCGTGGGCGAGGCCGAAGGCCAGGGGGCCGAGGGCGGCGAAGACGTAGCCGATGCCCTGTGCCATGGCCGAGAGACCCGCAGCGCTCGCGGCGTCGGCGGCGCGCAGGACGATCAGGGTGAGGGCCAACCCGAAACACCCGCCCACGCCGAAGCCGAGGGCGCATGCGGCCGGCACCCGCAACTCGTCTGCCCCTAAGGCGACGAGCAGGAAGGCCGCCGCCGTCATCCCCGGGATGCCGACGATCCAGGCGCGCTGGTCCCGGGCACGGGCGGCCAGGGTCGCCGTGACAAGGGCGCCGGGCGCTTGGTTCAACGTGGCCAGCGACGCGTAGAGGCCGGCATGGAGCGGATCGAGGCCACGTCCTTGCAGGAGGAGCGGGAGCCATCCGAACAGGATGTAGGCAAGGGAGGATTGCAGGCCCATGAAGGCGGTCACCCGCCACGCCAGGGGATCGCGCAGGAGCCGTCCCGGCCGGGGCGGTCGCGCGGGCCCGCTCCGGCGGGCGAAGGGAAACCACGCCGCCGCGGCGAGAACGGCGGGGACGGACCAGACGGCGAGGGCGACGGACCAACCGTCGAGAGCCCGCTCCACCGGTACGGCCGCACCGGCCCCCGCCGCCGCGCCGAGACAGAGAGTCATCGTGTAGAGGCCGGTCATCGGACCGGCGGTGGCGGAAAAATCGCGCTTCACCAGCGCGGGCAGGAGTACGTTGGCGAAGCCGATCCCCGTGGCGGCGATCGCCGTCCCGACGAACAGCATGGGCAGATCACCGATCCCGCGCAGGGCTAGGCCCAGGGCGACGAGGGCCATCCCTGCCAGCACGCCGAGATCCGGTCCCATGCGGCGGATCACCGGGGCGGCGAGGGCGCAGGCGAGGCCGAGGCACACGACCGGCAGGGTGGTGAGGGTCGCCGCCCCCGCCGCCGTCAATCCGGTCGTCTCGCGGATGAGGCCGAGCACCGGCCCAACGGTGCTCAGGGCCGGTCGCAGATTGAACGCCACCAGCATCATCGCGAGGCCGAGGACCCAGCCGGACGCGGGACTCTGGTCCTGCCTCACGCGCGCTTCCTTCGTGCCGTCGCCGCAGCCGCGCAGGCGACCAGCATGCCGGCGAAGAGAAGATCGCCGAACCGGGCATAGATCGTTCCGCCGATGATCCGGGCAGGAAGGTCGGCATCGAGCACGGTCTCGACATCGATCGCGCTCTGCGCAGTGATGCGGCCGTGGGGGTCGATGACCGCCGAAATCCCCGTATTGGCATCCCGCACCATCGGCAGCCCCTCCTCGACCGCCCGGAGGCGAGCCTGGGCGAGGTGCTGGCGCGGTCCCGGCGTGTCCCCGAACCAGCCGTCATTGGTGACGTTCAGGATCAGGCCGGGCGGTCTCGCCGCGTCGATGGGCTGCCCGAGCGGCCGGATTGCGGCCGGAAAGATCGCCTCGTAGCAGATCGTCCCGACCACGGGGGGCAGGCCCGGCACCGTGAGGATCCGCTGCGCCGCGGGGTTGCCGGCGCTGAAGCCTCCGGGAATGGCCACGAACTGCCGGAGTCCGAACGCGCGCAGGGCCCCGTCGAGGAAGCCCGGCAGGTACTCCCCGAACGGGACGAGATGCACCTTGTCGTAGGTGTCGGTGATCGTGCCATCGGGCTCGATCACCATGATGGCGTTGTAGATCCGGGGGCGCTCCCCGGGCAGGGGTTCGTCCGCCCGCGCCGCCCCGGTCAGCAGCACGCGGCCGGGCTTCAGGCCGGCAGCGATCTTCGCCAGGGTGTCCGGGTCCCGTTGGATGAGGAAGGGGAAAGCCGATTCCGGCCAGACGATATGGGTCGGCGTCGCTTCCCCGGCCTCGGGAGGCCGGTCGCTTAATTCGATGTAGCGATCGACGATGTCGTCCCGGTTCTCCGGACGGAATTTGGCATCCTGCTGGAGATTGGGCTGGACGAGGCGCAATCTCACGCCGCTCACGGCTGGATCGGCCTGGCCGACCCGGTCTGCCCCCGCCAGGGCCAGGGCGACCAGCAGGATCGCGGCGGCGGCCAGCGGCCCGTAACTGTGACGGGGAGACCCCGCATCGAACAAAGTAGCCGGTGCGGCACAGATGAGGACGGCGAGGACGGTGAGACCGTAAAGGCCGACCGATGCGGCGGCCTGCATCAGCCACAGGTTCTGTCCCAGGGCCATGCCCAGCACGTTCCACGGGAATCCCGTCAGGACGTGGCCGCGCAGCCATTCCGCCCCGCCGAGCCCCAGGGCGAGGGCCGCGATCCGCGCCGGCCCCTCGCTCCAAAGCGCCGCCGCGGCGGAGAAACCCGCGCCGTAGAAGATCCCCACGCCGAAGGGCAGGCCGATCACCCCGAGAGGCAAGGCCCAGAGGAACTCGTCGGCCTCGACAAGGAAGGCCGAGCCCAGCCACCACAGGCCAGCGGTGAGGAAGCCGAAGCCCCAGGCCCAGCCGATCAGGAAGGCAGGGCCGGCCCGCCGACCAAGGGAGCGCCCGGACACCGCGCCATCCGTGAGCCAGACGGCGATGCAGAGGGAGACCGCCAGCGCCGGCAGGAGGCCATAAGGCGGCATCGCCAGGGCGCCGAAGGCTCCGGCGATCCAGGCGAGGCCGAGGCGCCGCCAGCCCCGCGACGCCGCGATGCGGCGGGGCACTCCGCCGGCACGGCCAAGCCGCGCGTTATCCTTTGGAATCGCGGTGCCGCGGGCCAAGGCCCCTGTCGGCACCGTCACGGGCGCGGTGTCTCGGTGACCGGCGAGGAGGAGGGCGGCGGCAGGGCGAGGGGCACCACCGCTGTGATGCGCGCGGCCCCCTTGTGGAAACGCAAGCGCTTGAGGCGGCGGGGATCCGCATCGAGGACCTCGAATTCGAGATCCCCGGGACCGACGATCAGCTCACCCCGGGACGGCACCCGCCCGGCCAGGGTGACGATCATGCCACCGATCGTGTCGAATTCCTCGGCCATGTCGCCGACCGCGGCGACGAGGTCGATCCCTGTGGCCTCGGACACCTCGGCCAGCGGCGTCCGGGCGTCGGCCACGAAGACCTCGCCTTCGCCCTCGACGCGCTGGACTTGCTTGGCCTCGGCCACGTCGTGCTCGTCCTCGATGTCGCCGACCACCACCTCGATCAGGTCCTCGATGGAGATGAGGCCGTCGGTCCCCCCATATTCGTCGATGACCAGGGCCATGTGGGTGCGGGTCGCCTGCATCCGGACCAGAAGGTCGATCGCCGGCATGGAGGGCGGCACGAACAGGACCGGGCGCTGGATGCGCGCCGCCGCCAGAGTCGTCCCGAGATCGACCTTACCCAGGTCGAGGCTCCGGGGCAGGCGCACGGCGGGCCGGCGGGCGCGCGGCGGCGGTACGGTGTCCTCCGCGGTGCCCGCGACGTCCACCGGTGCAGAAGGGGCCCGGGCAGCCACGGGGCGCCGGGCGCCCGGCTCGGCCTTGGCGGCGATGAAATCCACGAGGTCGCGGATGTGGACCATGCCGCGGGGGTCGTCCAACGTCTCGCCGTAGACCGGCAGGCGCGAATGCCCTGCGGTGCGGAAAAGCTTCAGGAGATCGCCGAGATTCGTCTCGTTCGAGACGGCGACGATGTCGGCCCGGGGGATCATCACGTCGTCCACCCGCACCTTGTGCAGGCCGAGGACGTTCTTGAGCATCGCCCGTTCGAGGGGGGACAGGCCCGTCTCGCTCTCGTCCGGCTCGGACAAGGCCTCCTCGAGGCCCTCCCGGAGCGTTTCCCGCGGCTTCAGGTGAAGGGCCTGAAGCAGGCGGTCGTACCAAGGTTCACGCTGGGGGGCGTCGGCCTCGGAGGTATTCGGCGCGGCCAGGGCCGCGCCGCGACTTCGATCGTTGCTCATGTCTCTCGGATCTGGGAAGGAACGAGGATTGCCCGCTCAATCGGCATAGGGGTCAGGTATGCCCAGGGTCGCGAGGGCTGCGATCTCGAGGGCTTCCATCGCCTCAGCCTCGGCCTCGCCGAGTTCGTGGTCCTGTCCGACAAGGTGCAAGGTCCCATGGACGAGGAGGTGGGCGAGGTGATTCTGGAGCGGCTTATCCTGCTCCGCACTTTCGCGCACCATCGTCTCATAGGCAAGGACCACGTCGCCCAAAGGGGTGGCGGAGCCCGCGTGGCGGGGTTGCGGCGCGGCCGGAAAAGACAATACGTTCGTGGGCTTGTCCTTGCCGCGCCACGTCCTGTTCAAATCCTGCACGGTGGCGTCGTCGGCCAGGAGGACACTCACCTCCACGGCCCCTTCGGGCCTGTCCGGCGCGAGAGCGAGCCCGGCCTCGACGGCGCGAATCACCAGCGATTCGAGGTCGGACACGGCCTTGTCCCAACGGTCGTCCTCGACGGCGACGTCGATCTCGTGGCCGGTCATCACGCCAGGGGCCGGCGGCGCGGGTTGGGGTTGCGATCGGCGTCGCCCTCGCCATGGGCGGCACGTTCGTAGGCCGTGACGATCCGGCGGACGAGGTCGTGACGCACGACGTCCACGTCCTTGAACACCACGCGGCCGATACCCTCGACGCCGTCGAGGACGTTCACGGCCTCCACCAGCCCGGATTTTTGCCCCGGCGGCAGGTCGATCTGGCTTGGATCGCCGGTCACGATCATCCGTGAGTTCTCACCGAGACGGGTGAGGAACATCTTCATCTGCATGGATGTCGTGTTCTGCGCCTCGTCGAGGAGCACCACGGCGTTCGTCAGGGTCCGTCCGCGCATGAAGGCGAGGGGTGCGATCTCGATCGTGCCGGTCTGCAAACCGCGATCGACGTGCCGGGCTTCCATGAAGTCGTAGAGGGCATCGTAGATCGGCCGCAGGTAGGGATCGACCTTTTCCCGCATGTCGCCGGGCAGGAAGCCCAGGCGCTCGCCGGCCTCCACGGCGGGGCGGGAAAGGATCAGCCGCTCCGCGTGCCCCTGTTCGAGGAGGGAGACCGCGTGTCCCACCGCGAGCCACGTCTTGCCGGTGCCGGCAGGACCCTCGGCGAAGACGAGTTCGTTGCTGCGCAGGGCCTTGATGTAGGCATCCTGGGCCGGATTGCGGGCGCGCACGGCGCCCCGGCGACGGGTGGCGATCTGGTCGAAATGCGGCTTGTCGGCTTCGGAGGTCACCTCCGCCGCGGGGAAGAGATTCGCCTGCGCCGTGGCTTCGCGGATCGCCCCATCGACGTCACCGATGCTGAGCGCGGTCCCGCCCGCGCGGACCCGGGCGTAGAGCTTCTGGAACACCCGCCTCGCCTTCTCGGCGGCGTCGGCCGGTCCTTTGATCACGAGATGGTTGCCGAGGGCCGTCGCAGTGATGCCGAGCCGGCGTTCGATATGGGCGACGTTCTGGTCGTATTGGCCGAAGACGAGGCTGGCGAGGCGGTTGTCGTCGAAGGTCAGCGGCACCTCGACCCCATCATCGGCACCGGGCCGCCCGAATCCGGGTGGCCGCCCGCGCAGGGGTGAGCCCCCGCGTCCCCCGTCCGTCGCACTCAAGCGCACACTCTCACGTCTGGCTTCCTCACGCGGCGGCGGCCTCCGGAAGGCGCTCGCCGAACAGGCTGTTGGCTCCGGCCTCGGTGATCCGAACCGGCACGATGCGTCCGATATGGTCCTGCGGGGCGTCGAACTGCACTGCCAGGAGGTGCGGCGTCTTGCCTGCCACCTGCCCGGGATAACGGCCGGCCTTCTCCACCAGCACGTCGAAGACCTGGCCGACGGCCTCCTGCTGGTAGGCGTGGCGGCGGGTGTCGAGGAGCCGCTGAAGCTCGGCGAGCCGCTCCGCCATCACCGCCTCGGGGATCTGGTCGGAATTGTCCGCCGCCGGGGTTCCGGGACGGGGGCTGTACTTGAACGAGAAGGCGCTCTCGAAGCCGATATCCCGCACGAGGGCGAGGGTGTCGGCGAAATCCGCGTCGGTTTCGCCCGGGAAGCCGACGATGAAGTCCGACGAGAGGGCGATGTCGGGGCGGGCCGACCGCACCCGGTCCACGAGGCGGCGGTAGGCGTCGGCCGTGTGCTTCCGGTTCATGGCCGCGAGGATCCGGTCGGACCCCGACTGCACGGGCAGGTGCAGGTAGGGCATCAGCGCCGGCACCTCCGCATGGGCGCGCACGAGGTCGTCGCCGAAATCGTTGGGATGGCTCGTGGTGTAGCGGATCCGGGCGATGCCGGGGATGCGGGCCACCTCGCGCACCAGGGCAGCAAGGCTGACCGGCCCCCCATCCGCGCCCGCGCCATGGTAGGCGTTGACGTTCTGTCCGATCAGCGTGACCTCCCGGACGCCGCCCGCCGCGAGGCGTCCGGCCTCCGTCAGCACGGCGGCCACCGGGCGGGAGACCTCCGCACCGCGGGTGTAGGGCACGACGCAGAAGGCGCAGAACTTGTCGCAGCCTTCCTGCACCGTGAGGAAGGCGGACGGTCCGAGCCCCCGGCGGGCGGGCAGGTGGTCGAACTTATCCTCTATGGGAAAGTCCGTATCGACCACCCGGCCCTTGGCCGAGCGGGCGAGGAGGTCCGGCAGGCGGTGATAGCTCTGCGGGCCCACCACCACGTCCACGGCGGGCTGGCGCGCCTGGATCTCAGCGCCTTCCGCCTGCGCCACGCAACCGGCCACGACGATTCTCGTGTCGAGCCCACGACCGCGCCGTTCCTGCTTCAGGACGCGCAGTCGCCCGAGTTCGGAGTAGACCTTCTCGGCCGCCTTCTCGCGGATGTGGCAGGTGTTGAGGATGACGACGTCGGCGTCTTCCACGGTGTCGGTGGCGGAGTAACCCTCGGCACCCAGCACGTCGGCCATGCGGGCCGCGTCATAGGCGTTCATCTGGCAGCCGTAGGACTTGACGAAGGCTTTCTTCAACGGGCCGTAATCCGGTTCGGGGCGCGTGGGGGCGGCAGGTCTTCGCCGGGCCTCTAGCACAGAATTCGCCCGCGGTCAGGCCGCGGACAGGCCGCCCACCGTGCCGAGATCGGATGCCGGTGCCGGCGCTGGGAGCGGGTCCCGGACTGGCCTTCCGGTCACCACCCCCTGGATCGCCCGGCGGACCTCCGCCTCGGCGGCGGCGGTGGCGGCCTTCCGGTCAGTCTCCGCATCGAACAGGATCGGTGTGCCCCACACCACATGCACGTCGATGGGGCCACCCTTCACGAAGGCGGCAAGGTGGGGCGCCAGTTCCATGTCGCCGTACCACGCGATCTCGGGCCGCTCGGAGCGCACCACGGGGAGGCCGTTCCGCCGGGGATAGGTGATCGCGAGCGGCTGGAGCCGGACCCGGCCCCTGTCCCCCTCTGCCTGCAGGGCCGCCCTGGCCGCGCCGACTAGGGACGAGCGGAAGGGCAGGAGGCGCGTGCCGTCGCCGGTCGTCCCTTCCGCGAAGAGCACCACGAGTTCACCCCCGGCCAGCCGGTGACCCATGGCGGCGCTGACGCTGGCGGTGGCACTCCGCCGGGCCCGGTCGATGAAGAGGGTGCGTTGCAGGTACGCGAGAAAGCCGATCACCGGCCAGCCGGCGATCTCCGCCTTCGCCACGAAGGAGAGCGGACGCAGCGAGCCGATCGCGGCGATGTCCAGCCAGGACACGTGGTTCGCCAGGACAAGGGCGGCCTCGCCCGGCGCGGGGGGCGAGCCGCTCTGGGTCACCCGCACCGAGAACAGCCGCAGGAAGCTGCGATGGAACAGGAGCGGCGCGAGGCCGGACCGGCGCCCCAGCACCCGGATCGCGAAAAGATGCGGCGGTCCGAGAAACGCGAGGGCGAGGGCCAGCGCCAAGACGCGCAGGACGAGACCGATCCGGCTCACGCGGTTACAGCTCGGCCGCCATGGTCAACGCGGTCGCCCGGGTGCCGTCGGCCTTGGTGTAATAGCCGGTGCGGGTCCCGACCTTCTTGAAGCCCAGCCGCTGGTAAAGCTTAAGCGCGGGAACGTTGCCCTCATCCACCTCCAGATGGACGCGCCTCGTCCCGTTGAAGGCGAGGCCGTTCAGGTGCTCCCGGAGCAGGCCGCGGGCATGGCCACCCCCGCGCAGGGAAGGGGCGATGACGACGGTGAGGATCTCGGCCTCGTCCGCCGCCCGGCGGGACAGGACAAAGCCCTGCAGGGTCCCCGAACGCCACAGCCCGTGGGCGTAAGCCGAGCGCTCACACAGGATGCGCTCGAATTCGTGGGCCTCCCATGGCCGTGCGAACGCGGTGGCGTGGATCCGGGCGAGGGCCGACGCCTGCGAGGCATCCGTGAGCGGGGCCACACTCGGAGGGGGTGTCAGCGCATCCCACCACGCCATCCACCATTCCATCGGCCAGAACGGGAAAGCGGGGCGGCTCATTGGCGAGCGACCCGGGCATGGTCCTGCGGACGCGCATCCGGCCCGCGGAGATAGAGGGGCCGCGGCAGGGCGTGGGCAGGATCGGCGACCATCCCGAGCTGCGCTACGGCGGCGATGTCCGGAGCCCCGGTGCCGGCGATCGTCACCGTGATGCCCCGTTCGGCCAGGGCTGCCGCGAGGAGGGGCGCGCCTGAACCGGTCAAGGTCACCGGCGAGGGGCCGAGGTGACCCGCAGCCTCCGCGACGGGCAGGTAGACAGGCGCCAGGGCCTCCCCCGACGTCGTGTTGAGGGCCTGCACATAGATCGCCCCGTGGCGGGCATCGATGGCGGCGGCGAGGGTTCCCTCGGCAGGGTCCGCGAGGAGGGGGGCGAGGAGGGCCGACAGGGTCCCGACTCCGACGACGGGCTGCCCCGTCGCGAGGCCGATGGCCCGGGCGGCGGAGAGCCCGACGCGCAGGCCGGTGTAGCTGCCCGGTCCGACCGTGACCGCGATCCGGTCGAGACCGCCGAAGCCGCCTTCGACGCGCGCCAGAACACGTTCGATCAGCGGCAGCAGCGCCTCCGCATGCCCCCGGACCATCGGAAGGGATTCCGAGGCCAGGAGCTCGGCATCGCTCCCCCCCATGACGCAGGCGGCGCAGACATCCAGCGCCGTATCGATGGCCAGTACTCGCACGCCCACTCCCGTCGCGCCGCAGGACGCGAAAGGTATGGCATAAAACAGAACCGCCGCACCGTCAGCGCCGTCCGGCGGTTCCATCCCCTGTCTGATCGCGAGTGTTGCCGGCTTGCGCCGGCGCTCCCGCGCCTGATCAGACCGCCTGGACCTCGCGGACCTCCGGCAGGAAGTGGCGGAACAGGTTCTGCACGCCGTGGCGCAGGGTCGCCGTCGAGGACGGACAGCCCGAGCACGCGCCCTTCATCTCCAGGTAGACAATCCCGTCCTTGTAGCCCCGGAAGGTGATGTCGCCACCGTCGCCCGCCACCGCCGGGCGCACGCGGGTCTCAAGGAGATCCTTGATGGTCACCACGGTGTCGTGGTCCGCCTCGTCGTAGAACTCGTCGCCGGCCTCTTCCTGGTGGGCACCGGCCGACTCGTCCATGACGGGCACCCCGGACTGGAAGTGCTCCATGATCGCGCCGAGCACGGCGGGCTTCACCTGCGGCCATTCCGAACCGTCCTCGGCCTTGGTCACCGAGATGAAGTCGTGCCCGAAGTAGACGCCGGAGACACCCGGCACTGAAAACAGGGCAGAGGCCAACGGCGAGCGGGCGGCGGCCTCGGGATCACGGGCCTCGAAGGTCGATTCGGGCAGCACCACCCGGCCGGGCAGGAACTTGAGCGTGGCGGGATTCGGCGTGGCTTCGGTCTGAATGAACATGGCGGGCTCCGCTGCGCCGGTTCAAGGCCGGCGGGGAAGGGGACGGTGCGCCTGAAAAGACGCAACTCCCATGTGGACCGTGCACCGGATTTTCTCAACCGCCCGGTGACGCCGGTCCGCGGGGCAGGGGACCCTCGGTTTTAACCGACCCTTAACCAGCCGGCTCGATCGTCCCCCCATGGCGCTCTCCGGCGAGGCCGGCACCGGCCACCGGGAGAGAGTGCGAGATCGCGGACCCGCCATGCCAGGACCCTTGGGGTCGTGCCGGCGCCGGGCCCGTCCGGAGGAGCGATATGCAGGTCAACGAGCAGGCGGTGCGCGAGCGCGCCTATTACATCTGGGAAGGCGAAGGCCGTATCCACGGCCGCGCGGACATCCATTGGATGCGCGCCGAGGCCGAGTTGACGGCGGTCGTGTCCGCCCCGAAGGCTGCCAAGTCCGTCGCGAAGTCGGCTGCGGCGAAGCCCGCCGCCGAGAAGGCCGCGGCCAAGCCTGCCGCCAAGGCAGCTGCCAAGCCCGCCGCCAAGCAGGCGTCTTCGGCGAAGGCCATCGAGGCTGCGGTTCCGCCGATGACGGCACGCAAGGCCAGCAAGCCCAAGGCCGTCGCAGAGGTCGCTGTTGCTGCCGCCTCCGTCGGCAAGGCCAAGTCCTCCCGCAGCCGCGCTCCGCTTCACTGATCGGCTTCGACACCGCGCAGACGTGCGAGAGGCCCGCCCCGGTAGCGGGCCTTTGCCGTTCCGGCAGGTGGGGAACGGACCTGCGGGAATACGGTTGACCGGCCTGAAGCCTCCCCGCCGGGGTCGGGCGGCGAGGGGCCGGTGGGGCAGATGCGGGCAGTCATCTTCGATATCGACGGGACCCTGCTCGACAGCGTCGATCTTCATGCCAAAGCCTGGGTCGAGGCGTTCCGGCATTTCGGCGTCGAGACCGAGGAGGCCGAGGTCCGCCGGCAGATCGGGAAAGGCGGCGATCAGCTGATGCCCGTTTTTCTGTCCGACGAGCAGGTGGCGAAGCAGGGCGACGAGATCTCGTCCTACCGTTCGGACCTCTTCAAGCGCGACTATTTGGACAAGGTCCGTCCCTTCCCCGCCGTCCGTCCGTTGTTCGAGCGGATCCGCCGCGAAGGGCTGACCATCGCCCTCGCCTCGTCGGGCAAGAAGGACGAGGTCGAGCATTATCAGAAGCTCCTCGGCATCGGTGATCTCGTCGATGTCGCCACGAGTTCGGACGATGCCGATCGCTCGAAGCCCCATCCCGACATCTTTCAAGCAGCCATCGGCAAGCTCGAGGGTCTCTCCGCCTCGGACATGATCGTCATCGGCGACACACCTTACGATGCGGAGGCGGCGCAAAAGGCCGGCCTCGCGACGGTCGGTGTCCTGTGTGGCGGCTTTCCCGAATCGGATCTGTCGCAAGCAGGCTGCATCGCGATCTACCGCGATCCGCAGGACATCCTCGACGGGTTCGAAAGCTCGCCTCTCCGCAAAGGGTAGACGACGACCGGAGGAGCGACCGGCCGGCGCCGTGTCAGTGCGTTTTTTGCGCGGAAGGCCTGCATCGCATGCACGCCGATCGAGCCGATCCGGGTCCCTCCCGTCACCCCGCGTATCTCGTCGAGAGCATGCATGCCTTTGTCCAGGACGGGGAATTCACCTCTGGAGGAGGCCACCTTTAGTCGTGCCTGAGCCTGGCAGCAGCATTCCGGCGTGTGTGTCCGCGGAGCGTCGGCTTCGAGCGCCGGCTATGGAAAACTGCCGGGAGGGCTGGCGCGAAGCCGGCGAAAGGTTTAGCGACCCGCCCGCCCCTGGAATCCTTCAAAGGACCCGCCGCGCATGCTTCAGACCCGCGAGATCGCGAGCGAGCCATGCTTCAGCCAACGAAGCCGCAGCCTCGCGGAACAGGTTGCCGAGGCCGTGCGCAACCGGACGACGCCCCTGAGCCAATTGCTGAAGCTCATGTCCGCCCTCGATGCGGAGGGCGGTGACGACGGGTTGAAGCGACTTCTGCGCACCCGGATCGGCGCGCCTCTCGACGCGTGAGGCCTAGGTCGGGCCGTCACCGTGCGTGGTGGCGGCCACGTTTGTGGGCGGATTTCGCCTTCGGGGCGATGCGGTCCATGCACGCGAAATAGATGCCCTTTCCCACTTCCTCGATCGGGAGCGAGCGGGGATTGGGAGTCGAGAAGATTCGCGCTTTCGCTTCAGCCCGGCAGGCCGCATCCTCCGGGCTCTTGATCGGCGGCTCCGCCTGGGCAGTACTGAGGCCGAAGCCGAGCACGGCCAAGACGCCGGCAGCGATGCCAATGCTCTGTTCGATCCGCTTCATGTCCGGCGCCAACCTTCCCTGAGAAGGCTAGATAGGACAGCCGAGACAACGGTGAAGCTTTTTCACAAGAAAAGACGAGCAATCGGGCCTATTTCGGCTGAAAGACTGACTGCATAAAAAAACCGCCCGCTAAGCGGGCGGTCTGACGGTGAGCAACTGGCCTTGCCCGGCTCACCGGGCGCGGCATCAGCGCTTGACTTTCGCCTTCGCCTTCCGGGCCGCGTAGCGCGCATCGCGCAGGGCCTTCTTGGCTTCCAGCTCGGCCGACTTCCGCTCCTGCGATGCGGCAAGTTCGGCGGCCTCGCGAGCGAGTTGGGCGGCGAGTTCCGCCTCCTCCCGCTGCCGCTTTTCTTCGGCGGCCTTACGCTCGGCCTCGATCCGTGCGGTCTCGCGCTCGCGCGCGCGCAACTCGCGGGCGCGGGCTACCTCGGCGCGAGCCTGTGCGCGGGCCTGGACCTCCGGATCATCCGACGGTGGGCGGGCCTTGAACTTGGCCAACAGGGCTGCCTTCGCAGCAGCGGAATTCTCACGACGGTCGTTGAAGTTCCTATAGTCGAATGCGCTCATCTGGCCTTTCTCTGGGTACGTCACACGTTTCGCGGGGACAGCCGGCTCAAAAGCCAGTCAGCGAAGCTGGTGACCAATCCACGTACCGTCCCCTTGGCACGGGACCCTCTCGAACCATCGATATACCGATGGTTCGACCCCAGCGCTCACGCGGCGGTACAGCGCTCGGGTCGAACCAAAGTCGGGGGCGGCCAGCCAATGGCACGCTCCCGTCAGCAAAAGCAACCGCATGCAAGCAGATAGCCGGTGCGTTCCGTCACAAATGACGTGAGAACTTGGAAAGTTTCACCGCCAGATGCGGAAAAGCCTCAGACCTTCACCGCGAAGTGGGCAAACCCAGCATCCGCACGTCGCATCGGCATCAGGCGATAAGGCAGAAATGGTGCATCCTTCGCGGTGAATCAAGTTTGGAAAGCTGGCCACGCGAACGGCGATTCCGCCAGTTCGGCGGCCTGCAATTTGTGAAACCCGCACATCAGCGGGATGCCCGCGCGACGTCCACCGAAGCACCAATACGGCTTGGTCTTTGCCTCATCCTTAGGCACACGCCGGTCAGCCTGACGCGTTTCCCAGAGAAGTTAACAAAGTGTCACATGACTGTCGGGCAGCGGCGCTACCTGAAGTGAGGCTTCCGCTCCCGTGAGACAGACGATGTCAGACGCACCTGCGATTTCCGCCTCCTCACCGATGCCGCGGACGGGCCCCCGTCTCGACGGCGGAACCCATATGGCGGGAGTGGTCGTCTTCCTCCTCGTTGTCGTGGCCGGGCTCGCCTACGCGGTCATCAACCTGCTGGCCGATATGAATTCGGTGGGCGAGGCGCCCCTCGCTTACGGTGCCTTCGCCCTCCTGGGCCTTGCGCTGCTGATCGCCCTGGGCTTCGAGTTCGTGAACGGGTTCCACGACACCGCGAACGCCGTGGCCACGGTGATCTACACCCACTCGCTTCCGCCGCTCGTCGCGGTGATCTGGTCGGGGTTCTTCAACTTCCTCGGGGTGCTGCTTTCGTCCGGCGCGGTGGCCTACGCCATAGTGACCTTGCTGCCCGTGGATCTGATCCTCGATGTGGGATCGAGCGCGGGTTACGCGATGATCTTCTCGCTGCTGATCGCCGCGATCATCTGGAACCTCGGCACCTGGGCGCTCGGCCTGCCGAATAGCTCATCGCACGCGCTGATCGGCTCGGTCCTCGGCGTCGGCTTGGCCAACCAGCTCATGCGCGGCGGCGACGGCAGCGCCGGTGTCGATTGGGGCCAGGCCCTGAACGTCTTCAAGGCGCTGCTGTTCTCGCCGGTCTGCGGCTTTGTGCTGGCGGCGGGCCTGTTGCTGGTGCTGAAATTCGTCGTCCGCCGGAAGGATCTCTACGAGGCGCCGAAGGGCGACACGCCGCCCCCGCTCTGGATCCGCGGCCTGCTGATCCTGACCTGCACCCTCGTGTCGTTCTTCCATGGCGGCAACGACGGGCAGAAGGGCATGGGCCTCATCATGCTGATCCTGATCGGCGCGGCGCCCACGGCGTACGCCCTGAACCGGACCATGTCGGAGTCGGCGACCCCGGGCTTCGTGCAGTCGTCGCAGGCGGCGGCCACAGTGTTCGGCTCCCATGCCGCCGGCGCGTCCAAGCCGGATCCCGCCGCGGCCCGGACCATCGTGAGCGATGCCCTCAAGACCAACGGCCTGAACAAGCCGGATGTCTTCGCCGCCCTCCAGACCCTCTCCACCGACATCGCCGACAAGGTGAAGAATTACGGCGCCGTCCGTGCCGTCCCCGCGGCGCAGACCCAGAACCTGCGCAGCGACATGTACCTCACCTCCGATGCAGTGCGCCTGCTGCCGAAGGCCGGTGCGAGCCTGAATGACTCCGAGACCGCCACCCTGAAGGGCTATACCGGGCTTCTGAACGAGGGCACGCGCTACATCCCCACCTGGGTGAAGGTCTGCGTCGCCCTGGCCCTCGGCCTCGGCACGATGGTCGGCTGGAAGCGGATCGTCGTCACGGTGGGCGAGCGTATCGGCAAGACCCATCTCACCTACGCGCAGGGCGCCTCGGCAGAGATCGTGGCGGCGGGCACGATCGGCCTTGCCGAACTCTACGGCCTGCCGGTGTCCACGACCCACATCCTGTCGTCTGGCGTCGCTGGAACGATGGCGGCGAACGGCTCGGGCCTGCAGGTCTCGACCGTGCGCAACATGGCGCTCGCCTGGGTTCTCACCCTGCCGGCCGCCATCACCCTGGCGGCAGGTCTGTTCTTCATCCTTCGCCATCTCTTCTGAGGGCGAGACGGCGTCCCTCAGGCGCAGGACTTCGTGACGAGCGATGCGGCGGCCTCCGGAAGGAGCCGCCGCATTCTTCATTCAGAAGTTGGCCGAGGCTTTGCATCAGGGCTGTCCTGACCGGGCGCGACAGGCCCGGGGCCAGGAGCGAACCCAATCCCGATGCCTGTGGTTTTCAAGACAATCGGCGCCCCTGCGGTGCTCACCGGAGCCATCCTGCTGGCGGCGACCTCCGCCTCCCTCGCGCAGGGCGTCCTGCGGATCGGCATGACCGCATCGGACATTCCCCTCACCACCGGCCAGACCGACAATGGCGGCGAGGGCATGCGGTTCATGGGCTACACGGTCTATGACGGCCTCATCAATTGGGACCTGACCAGCGCGGAGCTGGCATCGGACCTCGTCCCCGGCCTCGCCGAGAGCTGGACGGTCGATCCCGCCGACAAGACCAAGTGGACCTTCAAACTCCGTCCCGGCGTGAAATTCCATGACGGGTCCGACTTCACCGCCGACGCGGTGGTGTGGAATTTGGACAAGCTTCTGAAGAGCGACGCGCCGCAATACGATCCGCGCCAGTCGGCCCAGGGCAAGACCCGCATCCCCTCGGTAGCGAGCTATAAGGCCATCGATCCGATGACCGTCGAGATCGTCACCAAGGCCCCCGACGCAACGCTGCCCTATCAGATCGCCTGGATCATGATGTCCTCCCCGGCACAGTGGGAGAAGCTCGGTAAGTCCTGGGACGAGTTCGCCAAGCATCCCTCCGGCACCGGCCCGTGGAAGCTGACCCTGTTCGCCCCCCGGGAACGCGCCGAGATGGTGCCGAACCCGGCCTATTGGGACAAGAAACGCATCCCGAAGCTCGACAAGCTGGTCCTCGTGCCGTTGCCGGAGGCCAATGCCCGTGTCGCGGCCCTGCGCTCGGGGCAGGTGGACTGGATCGAGGCCCCGGCGCCGGATGCCGTCGCCTCTCTGAAGGGTGCGGGCTTCACCATCGTCACCAACGCCTATCCGCACAACTGGACGTGGCACCTCTCCCGGGTCGAGGGCTCGCCCTGGAACGATATCCGCGTCCGTAAGGCGGTGAACCTCGCCATCGACCGCGACGGGCTGAAGGAACTGCTCGGCGGACTCGCCATCCCGGCCAAGGGCTTCATGCCGCCAAACCACCAGTGGTTCGGCCACCCGACCTTCGACGTGAAGTACGATCCCGAGGCGGCCAAGAAGCTGCTGGCCGAGGCGGGGTACAGCAAGGCGAAGCCGCTGAAGCTGAAGGTCGCCATCTCGGCCTCGGGTTCCGGCCAGATGCAGCCGCTGCCGATGAACGAGTTCGTGCAGCAGAACCTCGCGGACGTCGGCGTCGAGGTCGATTATCAGGTCGTGGAGTGGAACACGCTGATCAACATCTGGCGGGCCGGCGCCAAGGCCGACATCTCCCGCGGCGTTTCGGCGATCAACTACTCGTATTTCATTCAGGACCCCTTCACCGGGTTCATCCGCCACCTGCAATGCAACCTTGCGCCGCCGAACGGCACCAACTGGGGGTATTATTGCGACCCCGAGATGGACAAGCTGTTCGATCAGGTGCGCAACACCTTCGACAAGGACGCGCAGACGAAGGTGTTGCAGAAGGTCCACGAGAAGTACGTGGATGACGCCCTGTTCGTGATGATCACCCACGACGTGAACCCCCGGGCGATGAGCCCGAAGGTGAAGGGCTTCGTCCAGGCGCAGAACTGGTTCCAGGACTTCTCGACGATCACCATCGCCACCGCGGGACGGTGAGGCCGCATTGTCCCTCCCCCCTCTGCGGGGGAGGGTGCCGAGCGGAGCGAGGCGGGAGAGGGGCAGCGCGACGGTGCGGAAGAAGGCTCCCGTCGCGACATCTCCGGTGCCGGCGCTCCCCTCTCCCAACCCCCTGACGGGGGCCAACCTCCCCCGCCGAGGGGGGAGGGATTCCCGTGGCGACATGACCAGGACCAATGCTCCTCTACATCCTCAAACGCCTCGTCACCGTCACCCCCGTCGCCTTCGGGGTGAGCGTGGTGTGCTTCCTGCTGGTCCACCTCGCCCCGGGCGATCCGCTGAGCGCGGTGCTGCCGGCCGATGCCACGCAGCAGACAATCGACGAGATGCGCTCCGCCTACGGCTTCGATAAGCCGCTGCCGGTGCAGTACGCGATCTGGCTGTGGCACGTCCTGCACGGGGATCTCGGCGTCTCCATCGCCACGGGGCGGCCCGTCGCCCAGGAGGTCGGCCGGGCGGTGGTGAACTCGCTGATCCTGGCGAGCGTCGCGACCCTGATCGGCTTCACCTTCGGGACGTTCTTCGGCTTCGTCGCCGGCTACAAGCGCAACTCGCTCCTCGACCGGGCGGCCTCGGCCCTGTCGGTCTTCGGCGTAAGCGTGCCGCATTACTGGCTCGGCATGGTGCTGGTGATCGTGTTCTCGGCCACCCTCGGCTGGCTGCCGCCCACGGGGGCAGGGCCGGACGGCTCCGGCAACTGGCGGCCGGATATCGAGCACCTGCGCTACATCATCCTCCCCACCGTCACGATGGCGGTGATCCCGATGGGCATCATCGCCCGGACCGTCCGAGCGCTGGTCGCCGACATCCTTGGGCAGGATTTCGTAGAAGCCCTGCGTGCGAAGGGCATGAGCGAGTTCGGCGTGTTCAAGCACGTCGTGCGCAACGCCGCGCCGACCGCCCTCGCCATCATGGGGCTGCAGCTCGGCTACCTGCTCGGCGGCTCGATCCTGATCGAGACCGTGTTCGCGTGGCCCGGCACAGGCTTCCTCCTCAACGCGGCGATCTTCCAGCGGGACCTGCCCCTGCTTCAGGGCTCGATCCTCGTGCTGGCGATGTTCTTCGTCGCCCTCAACCTCATCGTGGACGTGATGCAGACCGCCCTCGACCCGCGCATCGAACGCGCCTGAGCCAGGAGGAACGGCCATGACAGCCCCCCTGACCGCCGCCTCCGTCGCCCTCGACGGGAACCTCGCCGCCGCCCCTGATGCACCAGAAGCCTTCGTGGCCTCCCGGGGCTTCTGGGGCCATGTCGGCCACCGGCTGGTGCGCGATCCCGTGGCGATGGCCGCGGGCGTGGTGATCCTCGTGGTCATCGCCATCGCGATCCTGTCGCCGTGGATCACCCCGATGGACCCGTACAAGGGGTCGATGTTGCGCCGGCTGAAGCCGGTGGGCGACGCCACCTACTGGCTCGGCTCCGACGAGCTCGGCCGCGACATGATCAGCCGTCTGATGCTCGGCTCACGGCTGTCGCTGTTCATGGGCGTCACGCCGGTGCTGATCGCCTTCGTCCTCGGCTCCGGGATCGGTATCCTCGCCGGCTATGTCGGCGGCTGGACCAACACGATCCTGATGCGCACGATCGACGTGTTCTTTGCTTTTCCGTCGGTGCTGCTGGCCATCGCCCTTTCGGGTGCGCTCGGCGCCGGCATCTTCAACTCGATCGTGTCGCTGACCTGCGTGTTCGTGCCCCAGATCGCCCGCGTCGCGGAGAGTGTCACCACCGGCATCCGGCGGCGGGACTACATCGATGCCGCCAAGCTATCCGGGGCCTCGGCCTTCACCATCATGCGGGTGCAGGTGCTCGGCAACGTGGTCGGGCCGATCTTCGTCTACTCGACCAGCTTGATCTCGGTCTCGATGATCCTGGCCTCGGGCCTGTCCTTCCTCGGTCTGGGCGTACGCCCGCCGGAGCCGGAATGGGGCCTGATGCTCAATACCCTGCGGACGGCGATCTACGTGAACCCCCTCGTCGCGGCCCTGCCGGGCGTGGCGATCTTCCTCGTCTCGATTTCGTTCAACCTTTTCTCGGATGGGCTGCGCAGCGCCATGGAGATCCGCCAGTGAGCGTCATCCCCCCCGGCCCGGACCCCTTCGCCGCCGACCGGGGCGGCCCCGCCCAGCCGCTCCTTTCGGTCTCCGGCCTCGTGAAGCACTTCCCCGTCCGTAAGGGTACCGGCCCGAAGAAGGTGGTGCGCGCCGTAGACGGCGTCAATTTCGATGTCCTCAAGGGCGAAACGCTCGGCATCGTCGGTGAATCCGGCTGCGGCAAGTCCACCACCGCCAAGCTGATCATGGGGCTGATCGAGCGCGATACCGGCGGGATGCTGTTCGACGGGCAGGCGATCGGCGAGCGGGCGATGCCCTGGCGCAGCTACCGGCGGCAGGCGCAGATGGTCTTTCAGGATTCCTATGCCTCCCTCAACCCGCGCATGACGGTGGAGCAATCCATCGCCTTCGGGCCGAAGGTCAACGGCGTGCCGGGCCGCGAGGCAGTGGAGCGCGCCCGCGCGCTCCTCGCCCGGGTCGGGCTGGAGCCGAAGCGCTTTGCCGGCCGCTACCCGCACGAGATTTCCGGCGGCCAGCGGCAGCGCGTGAACATCGCCCGGGCCCTCGCCCTGGAACCGCGCCTCGTGCTGCTCGATGAAGCCGTCTCGGCGCTGGACAAGTCCGTCGAGGCGCAGGTTCTGAACCTGCTCCTCGACCTCAAGGCCGAGTTCGGGCTGACCTACATCTTCATCAGCCATGACCTGAACGTCGTACGCTTCATCTCCGACCGGGTGATGGTGATGTATCTCGGCCGCGTCGCCGAGATCGGCCCGTCGGATTCGGTGCTGGCCGCGCCGGCCCATCCCTATACCCAGGCGTTGCTGGCCTCGATGCCCTCCCTCGATCCCGACAACCGGACGCAGAAGGCGCTGCTGGCCGGCGACCCGCCGAACCCCATCGATCCGCCCGGCGGATGCCGATTCCATCCGCGCTGCGCCCTGGCGGAGGGCGTCTGCGGGCAGGTGGAACCGCCCCTCGAACCGGTGCGGGCGGGTAACCGGGTCGCCTGCCTTGCCCGGCAGCCAGGCTCCGGCCATTCCGCCGCCCCCGCGGAGGTGCTGGCGGCATGAGCGCGACCGACATGACCCACGATGCGGCGGTGGAGCTGTCCGGCCTCCGCGTCGCCTTCGGCAAGACCCAGGTGGTCGACGGCGTCGATCTGCGGCTGGACCGCGGGCAGGCCCTGGCGCTGATCGGCGAATCCGGCTCCGGCAAGAGCGTGACGCTGCGCTCGATCCTGCGGCTGTTCCCGGCGGGGCGCAGCCGGATCGAGGGGCGGATCTCCGCGGCCGGAAAGGACGTGCTCGCCCTCGACAAGCGGGCGCTGGCCGACTTCCGCGGCGGCGACGTCTCGATGATCTTCCAGGAGCCGCTGCTCGCCTTCGACCCGGTCTATACGGTGGGCCGGCAGATCACCGAGTCGATCCAGCGCCACGAAAAGATTTCGGCACAGGATGCGCGCGCGCGGGCGCTCGCCCTGTTCGAGCGCGTCCGCATCCCGAGCCCCGAGCGGCGGCTCGACAACTATCCGCACGAGATGTCCGGCGGGATGCGCCAACGGGCGATGATCGCCCTGGCGCTCGCCTGCCGGCCACAGGTGCTGCTCGCCGACGAGCCGACCACGGCCCTCGATGCGACGGTGCAGATCCAGGTGCTGCTCCTGCTGCGGGAGTTGCAGCGGGACCTCGGCCTGTCGATCGTCATCGTCACCCACGATCTCGGGGCGGCGGTCGAAGTCGCCGACCGGATCGCGGTGATGTACGCCGGCAAGATCGTCGAGGTGGGCACGGCCCGTCAGGTGGTGCGCGATCCGCACCATCCCTACACGATCGGCCTCCTGCGCAGCCGGGCCGAGGGGGCCATGGACAAGGGCAGCCGCCTGCAGACCATCCCCGGCAGCCCTCCCGACCTCGCCAACCGCCCGCCCGGCTGCCCCTTCGCCCCCCGCTGCTTCCTGGCCGAAGACCGCTGCCGCCGGGAGATGCCGCCCGTCGGCACGATCTCCCCCGGCCACGACGTCGCCTGCTGGCGCACGGAGGAAGCCTCGGCCGCCTACCGCGCCGGGCCGCAACCGGTGGCGGTGGAGATGGCCTGAGGCGCCCGGTTCCCCTGCCGGGAGCGCTACGGCGTCTCCCTTTCTCCGTCATTGCGAGCGAAGCGAAGCAATCCAGGAAAGCGCCACGTCCTGAAACGGCCCGCCGCCCTGGATTGCTTCGGGGGCGCTCGCAAAGACGGGGAGGGTGGCAGGTCTCGCGTGCGTTCCCCGCCACTCCCACCCAGGAACTCATTCTGAGCTGCCCGCGTCAGTGGGCCTCGAAGGAGGGCTCCAGGGATCGCCGGAGCCTTCTGGAGCCCTCCTTCGAGGCCGCCGCTGCGCGACGGCACCTCAGGATGAGGGGGTGAATGGGAGCGGCGGCGGCAACGTCCTGGCCCGCAGACCTTCGCAGCCGACAGAGGGGATGCGCGGCGCTCCCTCATCGCTATACCCATTCCATGACCGCGACTCAGCCCAGCCCCCGCCTCAACGAGTACGGACAGCCCATCGGTCCGGCCCTGCCGGACTGGACGCCCCGGCCCCGACCGCCGCGCACGCTCATGAGCGGGCGGTTCTGCCAGGTCGTGCCCCTCGATCCGGAGGCCCATGCTGCGAATCTCTATGAGCTCTACGCCGGTGCACCGGACCGCAGTGGCTGGACCTACCTCGTCGATGACCTGCCCGCCACCGCGGCCGCCTATCGCGAGCGCCTCGACAAGCAGGCGGCAGGGGAGGACCCGCTGTTCCATACAATCCTCGACGGGCAGAGCGGCAAGCCGCTGGGCATCGCCTCCTACCTGCGGATCGATCCCGGCAACGGGGTGATCGAAGTCGGGCACATTCATTTCGGCCACGGCCTCAAGCGCCGGGCGGCGGCGACGGAAGCGATGGCGCTGATGATGGCCCGGGCCTTCGACGAACTCGGCTACCGGCGCTACGAGTGGAAGTGCGACAGCCTGAATGCACCCTCCCGCGCCGCAGCCCTGCGCTACGGCTTCCGGTTCGAGGGCATTTTCCGGAATGCGGTGGTGGTGAAGGGCCGTTCACGGGATACCGCGTGGTACTCCGTCACCGATGCCGAATGGCCCGCCCTGCGCGACGCCTTCGCCGCCTGGCTCGACCCGTCGAATTTCGATGCGGAGGGGCAGCAAAGGCGCGGACTGGCGGCGATGCGTGGCGAGGCCGGGTAGTCATTGCGCCACACCTGTCGTCATTGCGAACGCAGTGAAGCAACCCAGGGACGCGCCACGGTTTGGGGCGTCCCGCTGCCCAGGGTTGCTTCGCTTCGCTCGCAATGACGGCGTATGGCCGTCAGCGCCCCTGAGCCAGGAACCGGTCCGCCGTCCGGAGGGCGAGCGCCATGATCGTCAGGGCCGGGTTGGCGGCGAGGGAACTCGGGAAGGTCGAGCCGTCGCTGATCCACAGGTTGTCGATGTCGAAGCTCTTCCCGAACGGATCGACGACGGCCATGTCGCCGTCGCGGCCCATCCGGCAGGTGCCGATGGTGTGGGCGACGCGCTCCATGACCCAGATGTCCTTGGCGCCGGCCGCCTCCCAGATGCCCCGCATCACCTTGGTGGCGTGGGCGTTCAGGCGCTCCTCGTTGGTGCTGTAGCCGAAGTCGATCCGGGCCTTGCGCATACCGTGGGCATCGACCTCGTCGGACAGGGTCAGGACATTGGCATCGCTGGGCAGCGTCTCGCCATTGATGCCGATCCCCGCGAGGTGGTTGTACCGGCCGAGATAGTCGAGCAACTCTTGGCCCCATAGGCCGCGCCCCCGGGCAACGGCGTTGCCGAAGGTCACGGGGACTACGCCGAGGCTCTGAATGAGGTAGCCCCCGGCGAAATCCGCGTCGCTGGGTCGGATGTAGTCCTCGGTGATCAGGGAAGACGGGTAGCCCCGGTTCATTCGCACCTCGTGGTCGAAGGTGCCCCATACCTGCGTCGCCACATGGCCCATGTAGTTGCGCCCGACCTGCCCACTGCCGTTGGCGAGGCCGAGGTGCAGCAGCAGCCGTGGAGTCTCGACGGCACCGGCACAGAGAAACACCGCCCGGCAGCGCTGGCGCTTTGTCCGACCCTCATGGGTGTACACCACGGCGGTGATCCGCCCGTCGCTCCCGCGCTCCAGACCGTGGACGAAGCATTCGGGCCGGATCTCGGCGCCGTGCGAGACGGCGAGCGGCAGATAGGTGACGTCCATGCTTGTCTTGGCGCCGTTGCGGCAGCCCTGGTGGCAGAACCCGCAATTGATGCAGGCGTGACGGACCGGTCCGCCCTCGGAGGGGAACTCGCGGGAGACCACCGCGGCAGGGGCATCCGCCCAGCGGATGCCGAGGTCGTCGCAGGCCCCGGCCATGAGATCCGCCGGCCCGTTGCGCGGCACTGGAGGCAAGGGATAGCGGCGGGTGTCGTCCCACGGGTAGGTCTTCGGCCCGGAGACGCCGATGAACGCTTCGACCTGCTCGTAATACGGCACGAGCTCGTCATGGCTCAGGGGCCAGTCGACACCCTCGCCGGTCTCAGTGTGAAGGCGAAGGTCGCGGTTGTCGGCCCGGGGCACGAAGGCGCCCCAGTGGAGCGTCGAGCCGCCGACGCCCGTCCCGCTGTTGTTGGCACCGAAGGCTTCCGGGGTCGAGCCGCCACTCAGGCGCTCCTCGGTCCAGTAGATCTCGTCGGCGAGCGTCTCGTCGAAGGCGAAGCGCGAGGGCGTGAAGTTCGGCCCGGCCTCCAGGGCCACGATGCGCAGGCCCGCGGTAGCGAGGCGAGCGATCACGGGCGCGCCGCCGGCGCCGGTTCCGATGACGACGGCGTCCACGACGTCGTCCTCAGGGTAGGTCCGCATGGTATCGAGGTTCATCGTGCGGACTCCCCCGTCCGGGGCTCCCAAGGTTCGGGTGAATCGAGGCCGGTCTTCACGAAGCCCGGCAGCCCGGCGGCGATCGGCTCGGGGCTGTCCCCGCCCGCGCCGATTCCGGAAAAGCCGATCCGCGCCAGCCCGGCCGGGTGGGCGAGGTGGAGCCGAACCGCATCGGCCCGGACATCCTCGAACCAGAACCGCATCTGGTCGGCGTCGAGGCGGCCATTGAGTGCCGGCGGAACCGACAACTTGCCCTTCTGCGCCAGCGTCAGGAAGGCGTCCTGCTCGGCCGCCGGCAGGGCCACGAACGGCCGCTGATGGGCGGCGCGGGAGGCGGCGTCGAGGGTACGCAGGGCGGCCCGATAGGCATCCTTGTCCGGCGGAAGCGCGCTGAAGCGCCAGCCATCTCCCTCGCCGGACGCCAAGCGGCGGTCGGTCCTCGCGGCGAAGTCCAGTCCGGGGGCGGGAAGAACCCTGGCGAAGACCGCCCTGAGGATCGCCAGCTCCACGGCATCGAGGGCGGCGGGCGCGTAGGCGGGATCGTCGGGTTCCGCTCGCTCATGCAGGGCGGAGCGAAGGCGGTTGTTCACCCGGTCGGATGCGATGAGTTCCTCATAAGCCGGCGGAATGGCGGGAGGGCGTACCGACGCGTCCGCCGTCTCGACGAGCGAGGCGATCAGGCGGGCCAATTCCTCAGGCCGCTCCAGGGGCAGCAAATGGGCAACGCCCTCGACCGTGATCAGTCGGCCGTGGGGAAGGTGCGGCATCGTCAAGGCCGCCTGGGCGTCCGCGCCGAGATCGGCATCCTCTGAGCCCGCGATGACGACGACGGGCACGCGCAGCACGCCGACCCGGCCGGAGAAATCTTCCTTCGCACCGGCTTCGAGCCAAGCCCGCCACGCGGCCGGTTCGGCGCGAAGGACGTCCTCCACGGCCCGGTCCTCTGCCTCGGAGGGCAGGGTCTCGGCGGTGTTGGCCTTCACGAACTCCCGCGCCTCCCGGGCGCGGGTCGCGGGGTCGGCATCTATCCAGCTTAACATGTGGCTGCGGCGATCCTCGGGGATCGGTTCCGGGCTCGGGGGCGAGCCGGAGACGAGGACGAGGCCCGCAAGGCCCTTCAGGGCGGGATCGCCGTCCTCGGCGCGGCGGGCGAGGACGAGGGCGACCTTCGCGCCCATGCTGTGACCGGCGATGCGGAACCGTGCGGGCGATTCGGCCGCGATGGCCGCGCTAACCCGGTCGGCCATGGCATCGACGGCATATCCGCCGTCGCCGCGGGCTTCACCGAAACCAGGGAGGTCGAGGGGCACGAGGCGCATCGCGCCGGCGAGGGCCTCGGCCACGGGTTCCCAGGTCCGGGCGCTGCCACCCAGGAAGTGCAGGCAGTATAGGGGGTCGGGAGATGGGCCGCTCATCGGCTCGACATCGCGCGAGCTTGACCGAGTTCAAGACGGTGCGACACCGCATGGCGTCGGAATGGAGCGTACCGTGAGCCCGGACGACGCACTCTGCTGGCAGGTTGAGGAAGCCTGCCTCAACGCATGGCCGAGCCCGCGCCACGTCCTCGTGCACGGATACCTCCTGCGGGCGGCGGGGGGATCGTCGAAGCGCATCAATTCCTGCAATCCCCTGCGCGGGGCGGGCGATCCCGAGCGCGCGATCCCCGCGAGCGAAGCCATCTATGCTGCCCTGGGGCAGCGGCCGATCTTCCGGATCCCGGATATCGCCGCGCAGATGCTGCCTAAGCTGGATAGTCGGGGATACCGCGCCATCGGCGAGACATGCACCCTCTACCGCACCCTCGCCGGCCTTCCGGGCACAGAGGATGCGGAGGTGACCGTGTCGGAGGCGCCCGCCGCCGACTGGCTCGCCTTGCGCGATGCCCTGAGCGGCCACGATCCCATGACCGCACGCTCATTCCGCACGGTGACGGGGGCCATCGCGCTGCCACGTGCCTTCGCCTCCGTCGCCGTCCCCGGCGGTCTCGGCGCCATCGCCTTCGGCGTCAGGGACGGGCGCCTGTTGGTGATCGAATCCGTGGCAGTGCCGGAGCCCCTCCGCGGACGGGGCCTCGCCCGCCGGGCGGTCGGCGCTCTGATGGGCTGGGGCGCAACGGCCGGCGCCGACGCCGTGTGCCTGCAGGTCGAGGCTGGCAACGGCCCCGCCCGCGCACTCTATGCCCGCCTCGGCTTCGAGCGAGAGCTGTACCGCTACCATTACCGGGTGCGGGACTAGCCGGCATTCGGCGCTGGCCGCCTCAGCCCCACTGTCGTCTTCGCAAGCGCAGCGAAGCAATCCAGGGCAGCGGACCCTCTCAGGATGGTGCGGATCCCCGGGTTGCTTCGTTTCGCTCACAATGACGGCGCGGCGGGGAGCGCGAAGGGGGTGCGCGCCCTACGTGTCGAACAGCGTCCCCTGGCGCAGCGGCGCAGCCTTCGCCCTCGTGCGCTTCACCGGCCGGTCCGGCTTATTCGGTACCGCCTCCACGACCCCGTCGGCGAATTGCAGGCTGAGGCTTGCGGCGGCCTCGGCGTCGTCGGCCCGGCGCAGGGGATTGCCGTCACCGTCCCGGACCAGGGCGAACCCCCGGTCGAGCACGGCCCGGTAGCTCAAGCTTCCGAGCAGCCCGGCGAGCGCGTGCAGCCGGTCCCGGCGGCGCTCCACATCCCGCACGCCCGCCTGAACGAGTCGGGCGGTGAGGGAGGAGAGGCGGTCCCGGCGGCGGGCTTCGACGGCACGGGCGCGCTCCAGCCCTGCTCCCTTGGCCAGGACGAGCCGTCGCCCGAGTTCGCCGACATGATCCGCCCGCCGTCGCAGATCGACGGAGAGGGCACGGGAGGCGCGGTCGTCGATCCGTTCGAGTCGGGCGCGGGCCTGAGCCAGGGCAAGCTCGGGCGAGCGCCGGGCCAGCCGGTCGAGGACGGCCTGCAAGCGGACCCGGTGCCGGGCCGCCCCGGCGGCGAGGGCGGGCGCGAGGCGGGCCTCCGCGAGATCGAGCCGCTGGCGCTTGGCCGCGAGGAGCATGTCCGGCGCGGGCATCGCGCGGATGAGGCCGCGCAGGTCGGCCCGGTCGCGGTCAAGCCGGCGGCGGATTGCGCCGCCACCGCGGGCGGCCAGCTCGGCGACGGTCGCGATGAGGTCGGCGCGGACGGGGACCGCCATCTCCGCCGCACCGGTCGGCGTCGGGGCCCTGCGGTCGGAGACGTGGTCGATGAGGGTCGTGTCGGTCTCGTGCCCGACCGCCGAAATCAGGGGGATGACGCTCTCGAAGGCCGCGCGAACCACGCATTCCTCGTTGAAGGCCCACAGGTCTTCGATGGAGCCGCCACCGCGGGCCACGATCAGCAGGTCGGGCCGCGGGATCGGGCCTCTGGGGGGTAGGGCGTTGAAGCCCCGGATGGCCGCAGCGACTTCCTCCGCCGCCCCGTCGCCCTGCACCCGGACGGGCCAGACCAGGACAGGCCGGGGAAACCGATCCTGCAGCCGGTGGAGGATGTCGCGGATCACCGCGCCGGTCGGCGAGGTCACGACGCCGACGACCCGCGGCAGGAAAGGGATGGGCTTGCGGTGCTCGGGAGAGAACAGCCCCTCGGCCGCGAGCATCTTCCGCCGCTCTTCGAGCAGCGCCATCCAGGCGCCCAGTCCCGCGGGCTCCAGACTGTCGATAACGATCTGGTAGGACGACTTGCCGGCGAAGGTCGTGATGCGGCCGGTGGCGACGACCTCCAACCCCTCCTGCGGCTTCTGCCGAAGCCGGCCATAGACGCCCTTCCACACCACGGCGTCGATGCGCGCCTGCCCGTCCTTCAGGGAGAAGTAGGCGTGGCCGGAGCCATGAACCCCCCGGAACCCGGAGATCTCCCCCCGCAGGCGGACATGGCCGAAGCGCTCCTCCAGGGTCTGCTTGAGGGCCGCCGCGAGATCGCCGACCGACCATTCCGGCTGGTTGCCGGCGAGCACCGCGGAGGGCGGCACGTCGGTCGAAAGCGGCGGCGCTTTGGGGCGGGGAGGGGGGACCAGGGGCATCCCCCGAACGCTAGGCGGCCGGAGCGCGCTGGTAAAGGGATGGCGGGCTGAAGGATGGAAACCCGCCTCGGGAAGGGCATGTACACCCCTTCAACGAAAGGGGAGAACGCCCGTGAACGCCTTCATCGCCGTGGTTCTGGTCTGCGCGAACGGCATCGCCCAGGAGGCCTGCAACGATGCGCAGGCGCTGGAAGTCCGCAAGGTCAAGGTCGCCAACGAACTCGGCTGTGCCACGGGGTGGCAGGAGATCATCGCCCGCACCGACATGCGCGAGGACATCGGCAAGACCACGTATCTGAAGACCGAATGCCGCCGGGTGAAGCAATAGCGCGTCGCACCTCTGACCTGCTGACGCGTGCGTCTCGGGCTGGAAAGGGGCGCAGGCGTCGTTTGCCTCGCTCCCTTCAGCAATCACCCCAGTTCCCTCGCCAACTCCCGCAGCACGAATTTCTGGATCTTGCCCGTCGAGGTCTTCGGCAGGGGGCCGAATACCACCCTCTTGGGCACCTTGAACCGGGCCATGCGCTCCCGGCAGAAGGCGATCACCTCGTCCGCGGAGGGGAGGGTGGCGTCGGGCTTGGCTTCGAGGAAGGCGCAAGGGGTCTCGCCCCAGGTCTCATCCGGTCTGGCCACCACCGCGGCCAGCATCACCGCCGGGTGGCGCATCAGCACCTCCTCGACTTCCAAGCTGGAGATGTTCTCACCCCCCGAGATGATGATGTCTTTGGACCGGTCCTTGATCTCCACGGACCCGTCAGGATGCCAGACGGCGAGGTCGCCCGTGGCGTACCAGCCGTCGGCCAGGGCGCGGCCCGTCGCGCCCGGATTGCCGAGATAGCCCTTCATGATGGTGTTGCCGCGCAGGCGGATCTCACCGATCCGGCTCCCGTCCCGGGGCACCGGTTCCCCGGTCTCCGGGTCGGTCACGGTGACGGCCTCGAGGGTCGCCAACGCGACCCCCTGGCGGGCCATCCGCTGGTAACGGGCCTCGTCCGACAGGTCCTGCCAATCGGGCTGGGCGAGGCAGGCGGTGGCGGGTCCGTAGCTCTCGGTGGCGCCGTAGAGATGGGTGATGCGGAAGCCCATCTCCTCCATCGTGCGGATGATGGTCGAGGACGGCGCGGCGCCCCCCACCGCGCATCGGACGACCTGGGGAAAGTCCCGCCGCTCGTGCGCGGGGGCATGGGCGATCATCGAGAGGACGATGGGCGCGCCGCACAGATGCGTGACGCCGTGCTCCGCGATCAGCCGGAAGATCTCCGCAGGCTCGACCTTGCGCAGGCAGACCTGCGTCGCCCCGGCCGCGACGCAGGCCCAGGGGTAGGACCAGCCGCTGCAGTGGAACATCGGCAGGGTCCAGAGATACACGCTCTCCCCCGAAAGGCCGAAGGTCACGGCGTTGCCGAGCGCCTGGAGATAGGCGCCCCGGTGGCTGTAGACCGCGCCCTTCGGATCCCCCGTGGTTCCGGACGTATAGAGGAGGCAGAGCGACTGCCACTCGTCCTCCGGCCCCTTCCAGGCATAGGCGGGATCACCGCCCTCAATCAGCGCTTCGTACGGCACGCCCGCGTCCTGGCCGGCCTGGCCGATCGAAACGACCAGGGGCGGCTGCTCCAGCTCGGCCAGGGCCCGGGCGGCGAGGGCGGCGTGCGCCGCCTCCACGATCAGCACCCGCGCATCCCCGTGCCGGAGGGAGAAGGCGATGGTCGCCGGGTCGAGGCGTGTGTTGAGGGGGTTCAGGACCGCACCGAGCATCGGCACGGCGAAATGCGCTTCGACCATCTCGGGGATGTTGGAAGCCAGGATCGCGACGGTATCCAGCCGTCTGATCCCACGGCCGGCGAGCGCCGAGGCAAGGCGGAGGCAGCGCTCATGGAGGGCCGCGTAGGTGATCCGGCGTTCGCCGTCGATCACCGCGACCCGGGCACCGAAGGCCGCGGCGGCGCGTGCCAGGAGGCTGGCCGGCGTCAGCGGCACGTAGTTCGCCGCCCTCTTCTCGAGCCCGGCCTCGAACCGGTGCGGGTCCGCGCTTGCGGGCGGCGGCGTATCGGGCATGGGATCGTGCCTTCTCGGTCAGGCAGGAGAGGTGATCCTCCCCGGGCGTGGCGTGCGCCCTGACGTCCATGATTTCTGAGCCCGCCGGACTGTCAATCGCCGAACGCTGACAGACCGGACGGCTTGCCGTCCCGTGACGAGTCGACACCCGCCGTCACGGGACGCCAGTTGACGGCGTTCGGGTTCGTGTCAGATGCCGGACGAGCCGGCCCGGGTGCGGGCTCGTCGCAAGCGGGAGCCGAGGGTGAACGAGAAGAGACTGCCTGCCGTCCAGGATGCCGCGCGCCGGGAGATGGCCGGGAACGCCGTCGGCAAGGCCCGGGAGGCCTACGAATGGTACGCCCGGGCGGGCGAGCAGGCTCTCAACACCTTCGAGACCGCCATGGCACAGGCCTTCGACGGATGGCGAAAGGTGGCGGGTTCGAACCGGGAGGCGACGGCACAGCTCACCGACAGCCACATCGCGGGCGCCCGCAAGGCCCGAGAGCAGTGGGAGGCGACGGGCGCGCGCCTCTACAACGCCTACGAGGACAATGCGAGCCAGATGCTCGCAGCGATGCGGGAGGTCGGCCACCGCATGCTCGTCGCCTCGGACACGAACGTGCGCGCGTCCTTCGATTTCGCCGAACAGCTCGCCGGCACCTTGGATCCCCGCGAGATGCTGCAATTGCAGCTGTCGTTCCTGCAAGAGCAGACCCGGCGGATCACCGAGCAGGTGGTGGACCTCCACCAGACCACGACACGCCTTGCCCGCGAAGCCGCGACCCGCGCGCAATCGCAGTGATGGGGCTGATCGAGTCCCTGCGCGGGGGAGCGCAACCCCTGCGGCTCGACGCGCTCAGCGAGGCCGACGTCCCGTTCAGGACAGGGCACTTCCTCGCCTACGCCCCAAAGGACTTCCACCGCATCGCCTTTGTCGATTGGGGAGATAAGGACGCGCGCCGGGTCGTCGTCTGCGTTCACGGCCTGAGCCGGCAGGGTCGCGATTTCGATCCGCTCGCCTACGCCCTCGCCAGGATGGGCTACCGCGTGGTCTGCCCGGACCTTCCGGGCCGGGGCCTGTCGGGATGGCTGCGCGATCCCGAACTCTACGCCCTCCCGCAATATGCCTCCGACATGGCTGCGCTTATCGCCCATCTCGGCATTAGCGAACCGATCGACTGGATCGGCACCTCCCTCGGGGGGCTGACCGGTATGGTGCTGGCATCGGCCCAGGACGCCCCAATCCGCCGGATGGTCATCAACGACATAGGCCCGTTCTTGCCCTGGGCGCCGGTCCGCCACATCGGCGATCGCCTCCGCGACGCACCCCGGCTCCACCACAACCTCGCCTCGGGCGAATCACGGCTGCGGATCGTCCTCGGCGCGTTCGGAGCACTCACCGACGAGCACTGGCGCCACCTCGCCCGGCATAGCTTCTTTCCCGAGCCCACCGGGGGGTGGCGGCCGCATTACGATCCCGCGATTGGGCAGGCCTTCCGGCCCGGCCGGGTCTACAGCGTGAGCATGTGGCGCGACTGGGACGCCATCACCTGCCCGGTGCTGCTCCTGCGCGGCGCGCAATCCGACCTTCTCCTGCCCGAGACCGCCGACGAGATGATGCGACGGGGTCCGAGGACCTACCGCGTCGAGATCCCCGGTTGCGGTCATGCCCCGGCCCTGCTCGACCCGGACCAGATCCGCGTCATCACCGACTGGATGGGCCCCGCGTCCTGAGCGGGACAGGCGAAGGTTTGAGATCAGCCGTTTATCCCGCGACGGCGAAGCCGTGCGGGTGGGTCGTCTGCTAGTCTGATCGAACCCTGGACGGGAGGGCTGAGGTGGGGCGTCTCGCGTGTTCGAAGTCGTGCCGTGAAGGCCGCTTCCATGCCCCTGGGGCCGCTCGCATCCGGTTATTCGTCGGTGGGCCGCTAGGCTACGGGCCGAATCGTCCCGTTCCCATCAACGCGGCGTCCTGCTGAGGTGGAGTCATCCCTGTCTCCTTCAGCTTTCGCAATAATCGCCATGTCGCCAGCACAGTCTGCAGCGTCACGGACGACCAGTGCACGCATCTGCGAAGCACAGGGGAAGACTGCGCCCGTCCTTAAGAGCCGTCAACACAAAAGTATGGTCAAGATCACCTTTGTGGCCATACGCAAACGCCACGACAAGGAAATGTAAATTGTTGCCTTCGATCGTGTTGGCCACAACTCAACGGCTCGATCACAGCGGGGGCAGGCGCTATCGCGACTCCGCCTCGACGGTCACGGGCTGCTTGCCCGCCAAGCGATCACGCAGGTTCATGAACCAAGTGGGGGGCGGTGCGCGGCCATCGCCGACGACGACTGTGGCCGTCATGCCGGCCACGAGGGGGATATCCGGCGGCACGTAATCGATCTTGACCCGGACGGGCACCCGCTGCGCCAGGCGCACCCAGGTGTAGACAGGGTTCACGCTGGGGAGCCCTTGGGTGCTCGGGGCGGCATTGTCCGCGGAGATACCAAGCGTGATGCTGGCGACCGTCCCGCGGAGGTGCTGCGAATAGCCCATCAAGGCGATGTCGGCGGAGGAGCCCACCCGGATGTTGGCCATCTTGGTTTCCTCGAAATAGCCGTCGATCCAGTACGAATCGGTGTCGACGATGCTGATGTTCGAGGTCCCGCTGCGCGCGTAATCGCCGACGCGCATCAAGAGGTTCGTCACCCGTCCGTTGACGGTGGAGCGGACCTCCGTACGCTCCAGGTTGATCTGAGCCTGCCGCTGTTGCGATTTTGCGGAATCCAGGGCGGCCGACGCGATCTTGGCGTTGCCCGCGTAGATCTGCTTCTCTTCGATGGAGGTGGAGACCGTCGAAAGGGCTTCCCGGCGGGCGGCCTGGGCACTCTTGACCGATAGATCGGCTTCCCGGTTCTTCACCTCCGCGTTAGCGGACGTCACGGCGACCTGAAAATCGACCGGGTCGATGACGTAGAGAATGTCGCCCTTCTTCACGTTCTGGTTGTCGGCGACCTTCACGTCGACGATCTGGCCGGAGACCTGGGGAGCGATATTGGCGACCTGGACGCGGACGCGGCCGTCGCGGGTCCAGGGCGCCTCGACGTAGAATTGCCAGACGAACGCCGCCGCGATGAACGCGACGATGAGGATCAGGATGGTCGCGGAGATGCGGAAGACCTTCGCCGCCCGGCCACGGCCGGTGGCGCGGGTGTAGCCGGCATGGGTAGCCGGCGGATCGACCGGCGGCGGCTCCGCCTCCGGTCGGTCGGAATCCCCGGGGGCCACCTTCTTGGGGTCGTCCTCGTCGGCGGTCGTCTGCGGCATCAGGTCAAAGCAATCAGGAGAGCCAGCACGCACACGTAAATCCCCGCCTCGGCAAGGGGGGCGTTCGCGACGTAGCGGCTGAAACGGATGCGGGCGAAAAACAGTCGAAGGACAATCAGAATCGTGAATGCAATGAGCGCGTATCCCACGAAGGAGGATACGAATACCCCGCCGAAATGAAGATCCGCGTGCATGATTCTGTCTTGCCGCCTGTTTTCAGAACGGAGCGATGTCGAGACGTTGAAGAAAGCGCCGATGGGCGGCGATGGTTCGCGCGGCGCTGACGAGATCGCTCGCCGCCCGGGCGGTCAGCAGCCGCACGGCGCGCTCGTGGCCTGCCGCAGCCCGCACCACGGCGCGGGCGGCCTGCTCCAACTCGCGGTCGTTCCCCGTGGCAAGGGCTTGCCGGGCCTGTGGCACGTGCGGACGCATCGGCTCGATCCGCCAGAGGACGCGCAGTTCCGCATGGGCCCGTGCCGCCGCCGCCTCCAGCCGCGCCAGCGCGAAGGCATGCGTCAGGTTCGCCCGGCGCACCGCCCCGCTGCCGGAGCTGTAACCCGCGAACTGGAACAGACGGTCGGCGTTCAGGCTCGTCCGGGTGGTGGCATCGCCCCCCTCGCCGAGCAGCGCATCCGCCAGAGAGCGCTTGGCGGAATCGAGGGCGAAGACCCGCTGCTGCGCCCGGCTCACGGGCAGGACGAGGCGCACCACCACGCTGAGGATCACCGCGGAGACGAGGACGAGGAACGCATTCAGCAGAAAGGTCTGGGCGTCATAGCTCTGCGGGTTCGACGGACTCAGGAGGACGGGAAAGAAAACGATGAGAATGAAGCCGATGCCGAATGTCTTCTGGTTCAGCGAAAGGAAGCAGCCCAGGTAGATGACCGGCGCCATCGCGATGGCGAGCATCGGAAAGCCCTGCACGCCGTTCAGGAAGCCGTATTGCGCGATTCCTGCGAAGGTCGCGGCAAGCGTCATGCCGATGAGGACGCCATTGGCGAACTTCTTGGGGTCGGGCGTCACGGAGGACAGCGCGGCCGTCGAGGCCACCTGCACGAGGGCGAACGACGCCTGCGGCAGCCCCAGGGCGACAAAGATCCCCGCCGTCACGGCGAAGCCGATCACCACCCTCAAGGCCCCGCGCAGGGCCACCGGAAAATCCCTGTGGGTGGGAAGGGTGGCGTCGCGCAGGGGTTCGTGCCCATCGGCGAGGGCCTTCAGCCCATCCTGCGCGAAGGTCGCGGCGCAGGCGAAATCGAGGGCGCGCTGCAGCACCACGATCTCGTCCAGGGGTCGGTCGCGGTCTCGGATGGCATCATCGACCAGTGCGCGAAGGCGCTCGTCCTCCTCGTCGAGGGCGCGCGCGTCCTGCCCTACCGCGATCCTACGGCAGATCGCCAGGGCTTCCTCCACGGCGGGGGAGCGGCTGCGCAGATGCGCCGTCGCCGCCGCGACGGTGCGGATCGAGGCGGCCATGGCGTAGAGCGCCGCCGTGCAGCTCCGGGCTCCGGCCGCCCTGAATGGTCCCTCATCGAGCTCGCCGGCGATGGCGCTCGCATCCGCCCGCATCGGCGCGATCTGGCGGATCAGCGCCGCCGTCCGCGAGACGCCGAGATCACCCTTCTCAAGGGATTCGCGGGCAAAGGCACGGGTCGCGCCCCACGCCTCCGTCATGGTCGGGAGCAAGGTACGCCACGTGCTGGGCGAGGCGAGGGCATCGTTGATGAAGGTGATGGCGACGATGCCGAGCACGATCACCGCGACACGGGCCGTGGCCGCATCGAACGTATCCTGCGGCGTGTCGATCTGCGCCAGGGCGATGATGCCGACGGTGTATCCGGACAGCATCGCCCCGTAGGCGCGGGTATCCTGGAGGTACTGCGCGATGAACACACACAGGCCAAGCCAGACCGACACTGAGACCAGCATCATCACCCGGTCTTGGCCGAAGAGGGCGACGATGACGATGGAGGCCACGGCGCCGATCAGGGTGCCGACGAGGCGGTAGAGCGCCTTCGACAGGGCCTGGCCACGCTTCGGCTGCGCCAGGATCGCCACGCAGGTCGCCGCCGAGGATGCACTGTCGAGCTGCAGCCAGAACCCCGCGCCGAGAGCCAGGACCATGGCGAGCCAGATCCTCGTGGCGAAGGCCCAGGCGCTGGGCTTGGGTATCCACGCGTCCGCGACGTCGATCAGCCGATCGAATCGTGACCCGCCGGCCGCCGCGACGTCCTGTGAGGCGGCGTCAGGCATGGGCCGTCGCAGCCACACCGTGATGCCGCGCGTTCATCGATCCTCCGAAACAGGCTGGGCCGTCCGGAGAACAGAACGCGTGCGCGGCAGGGCAGTTCAATCCTGCGACGCCGGGGTCGGGCTGAGCGATTCAGGCCTTGTCGTTGCCCTTCAGGCGCTTGTTGCACTTGCTCCAGAACTGCGGCCACTTCGGCCCCTGGGACGCCTTCTGCGCGTCGGTGAGCCCGCGCCACTCGGCCCCGCAGGTCTTTTGACGCTCCCGCGCCGCAGCCTGTCCGGAGCTGGGGGCCTTCGGGGCTGGCGCGGGGGCGCTCGCGCCGGGTGCCGCCGGAGTCGCATCCTTGGCGAGGGCGGCCGGGGCGGCGGCCAAAGACAGGGCCACGAGAGAAGCCCGCAACATCCGATCAATCATTGTCACGTCCTTGAAGTGCCGCCTCCTCCGGCGGCGGCGAGACCGGGACACGGCTAAAGCGACACGTCGAGCCGGAACCGCCAAGCTGGGCGCGTCTTCCCCTCACGAAGACGTGAGACAACCGGGCCGTGTGGCTTGAGCGGACGATCAAAATCGTCTTCACTCAGGCGAGCATCGGGTCTGCAGCGGACCACCGATCCGGTTTCGAGAGGAAGCGATTGATGGCAGCGCTGGGCGCCCGCCCGATCGACGTGCACACGTGGAGCACGCCGAACGGTTGGAAGGTTCCGATCATGCTGGAGGAATGCGGCCTGCCGTACCGCATCGTCCCGGTGAACATCGCGAAGAACGAACAGTTCGCGGCCGACTTCCTGGCGATCTCGCCGAACAACAAGATCCCGGCCATCGTCGATCCCGATGGTCCGGGCGGACAGCCGATCTCGGTCTTCGAATCCGGTGCCATCCTCCAGTATCTCGGCCGCAAGACCGGCCAGTTCTACCCGGTGGACGAGCGCGCCCGGGTAACCGTGGACGAATGGCTGTTCTGGCAGGTCGCGGGCTTCGGCCCGATGCTCGGGCAAACCCACCACTTCAAGATTTACGCACCGGAGAAGGTGCCCTACGCCATCGAGCGGTTCACCGCCGAGGCGAAGCGGCTCTACGGCGTCCTGGAACGCCGTCTTGAGAGCCGCGAATACATCGCGGACGACTACTCGATTGCCGACATGGCCACGGTGACCTGGGCCAAGCTCAACTTCAAGCAGGGCGTCGATATCGGCACCCTTCCCAACATCTCACGCTGGCTGGAGCGGGTGCTCGCGAGGCCCGCCGTCCAGCGGGGCCTCGCGGCGATCTGACGAACCTTGCCGGCCCTCAATTCTTGTTCGACGCCTGCTGGTTCACCCCCGGCACCCGCGTCCAGGTCTGCGAGCCGCAGAGGATCTTCAACAGGCAACCCGAGACGCTGAGTTCGGATTCGCTCTCGCGCTCCATGCTCACGTCGTAGGTCTTGCCCTCCTCGACGTTATAGATTTGCCCCGAGAACTTGCCGTCGTCCGGCCGCAGGCCCTCGATGAGCTGCAGACCGAGCACCGGGCGGGCGCGCTTCTTCGGGTCGGGGTTCTTGATGTCGGTGCGGGGCGCCCCGGCATCGGTCGTCGGCACCTTGAGCCAGACCACCTTGCCGCAAACGAGGTGCTGGTTCGACCCGCAATGGTCGATCTGGATTTTCGCGCGACCATCCCCGGTGAGCCACGTCCCGGAGGGATCCTTCGGCGTCTCGGCCTGGGCGGCGGCGAGGCCGGCGAGGAGGAAGGCGGGGCTGAGGGCGAGGCGCAGGACCGGCGTCATGAACAGCTCCGTGTGTGAACGGCCCGGCTGTGACGCCGGAGCCCGATGCGGCGATGAGGCCCCCGCAATCAGGCGTTTTTTCGGCAGTGTTGCGGCGGCGCCACGTCCACCCGGGGTTTCCCCAGCGCCCCGTGCGGGTTGAGGCAGGGGATGCGGGGGGCTATAAGCCCGCCGCCCAAGGGATTTCGCGGAGATGTCTCATCTCGCGCTGACTCTGGGCCGCGGAGCGATGCGGACCAGTTTCGTGCGCCCGATCTGACGCCCGATTTCCCCGACAGAAAGACCGACGGACATGGCCACCGAGCGCACCTTCTCGATCCTCAAGCCCGATGCGACCCGCCGCAACGTCACCGGCGCGGTGAACGCCCTGATTGAGGGGGCGGGCCTGCGCATCGTCGGCCAGCGCCGCATCCAGATGACCAAGGCCCAGGCCGAGAAGTTCTACGAGGTCCACAAGGAGCGTCCGTTCTACGGCGAGCTCGTGGAGTTCATGACCTCCGGCCCCGTGGTCGTGCAGGTGCTCGAGGGCGAGAACGCCGTCGCCAAGTACCGTGAGGTGATGGGCGCCACCAACCCGGCCCAGGCCGCCGAGGGCACCATCCGCAAGCAGTTCGCCGAGTCCGTCGGTGAGAATACCGTCCACGGTTCGGACAGCCAGGAGAACGCGAAGCTCGAGATCGCGCAGTTCTTCCAGGACTCCGACATCACCGCCTGACGCGCTCGAGTCGGTGGCCGGCGGGGCACACAGCCCCGCCGGATCCACTACGGGCATTGTCCCGAACCGTGATGACCGGAGGGTGTGTCCGCTCCGTCATTGACGATGGGGGTCCCGGGGCGCGACCAGGGTCTACGGTGAAACACGCCGAGACCTGGGACCACAATACGATGACGACCCGCCTTCCCCTGCTGATCGCGACCGGCCTCCTTGCGCTCGGCGCCCATGCCGCCCTCGCCAGCGGCTCCTCGGCGCCGTTCGAGCAGTACCAGCCCGATCCGACCCTCAAGTCCGCGAGCAAGGCCAACCTCGAAGGCCGCGTGCGCCATGCCTGTGCCGTCGTCCAGGCCCGCATGACCAGCGCCCCCGAAGCCTCGCTGGAGCGCCCCTGCGGCTGCTACGCCAAGCAGACCATGCGCAGCCTCGACGAGTCCGAGCTCGAGGCCTACCGCGTCACCGGGTATTTCAACGACACCGCCCGCGCGAAGGCTCTTTCCGCCCTCGACGCCTGCAAGCTGCAGCGGCCGGTCTGACGCCCTTCGCCATCATGGCGAGCGCTAGCGACGCCATGACGGGACGTGGCGGCGGGACGCCTACAGGCTGACCAGGACACCGTCCGGCGGCGGGTCGTCGATGACCACGCGCCCGCCGTCGAGCCTAGCCCGGCGGCCCGCCACGAGGGCGAGGGCCTTGGGGTAGAGCCGCCGCTCCTGAACGATGACCCGCGCCGCGAGGCTGTCCGGGTCGTCGCCTTCATGGACCGGCACGGCCGCCTGGGCCACGATGGGGCCCGCATCGAGTTCGGGCACCACGAAATGCACGGTGCAGCCGTGCAGCCGCACGCCGGCCGCCAGGGCCTGGGCATGGGTATGCGTGCCCTTGAACAGGGGCAGCAAGGACGGATGGATGTTGAGCATCCGCCCGGCCCATCGCTCCACGAACCCGTCCGTCAGGATCCGCATGAACCCGGCGAGACAAATGAGGTCTGCGCCGGCTTCCCGCAGGGCCATATCGATGGCCGCATCGAAGGTCGCGCGGTCGGGATAGGACCGGTGGTCGATGGCGCGTGTCGGGATGCCGAGGGCAGCGGCACGGGCCAGTCCTTCGGCCCCCGGATCGTTCGACAGAACGAGGACGATCTCCGCCGGGAAGGACGGATCGCGGGCCGCCTCGGCCAGGGCGACCATATTCGAGCCGCGCCCGGAGATGAGAACCGCGACGCGGACCTTGTCCGGCGCCGGCATCAGAGGCTCAGGCTGCCGGTGAAGGTCACGGGTTCGGCACCCCGGGCGGTGATCCGGCCGAGCCGCACGGGCGCCTCGCCGGCCGCGGTAAGGGCCCCGGCGACCGTATTCTCCGCGCCGGCGGCGGCGACGACCACCATGCCGATCCCGCAATTGAAGGTGCGCAACATCTCGGCCTGCGCCACGCCGCCCTCGCGGGCGAGCCAGCCGAAGACGGGCGGCGGCGAGAGGGCGTCGAGGTCGATCTCGATGCCGACGGCGTCGGGCAGGACCCGGGGCAGGTTGTCGGGAAAACCACCGCCGGTGATGTGGGCGAGCGCCCGGATACCGTCGGTGGCGTGCAGGGCCGCGAGGAGGGGCTTCACGTAGATCCGCGTCGGCTCGAGAAGGGCCGCGCCGAGGCTTCTGGCGGTGTCGAAGGGCGCTGGGGCTTCCCAGCCGATGCCGGTCCGGGCCACGATACGCCGGACCAGCGAGTAACCGTTGGAATGGACGCCGGAGGACGGCAGGCCGAGCACCACGTCGCCGGGGGCGATCCCGGGCCGGGGCAGCAGCGTGCCCCGCTCCGCCGCGCCCACGGCGAAGCCTGCGAGGTCGTAGTCCGATCCGTCGTAGAGGCCTGGCATCTCCGCGGTCTCGCCGCCGATCAGGGCACAGCCGGCCTGCCGGCAGCCTTCGGCGATGCCGCGCACGATGTCCGCGCCGACGCCGGGCACGAGCTTTCCCGTGGCGTAGTAGTCGAGGAAGAACAGGGGCTCGGCCCCCTGGACCACGAGGTCGTTCACGCACATCGCCACGAGGTCGATGCCGATCGTGTCGTGCCGGCCGGTCTCGATGGCGATCTTGACCTTCGTGCCGACGCCGTCGTTGGCCGCGACCAGGATCGGGTCGCGAAAACCCGCCGCCTTCAGGTCGAACAGGCCGCCGAAGCCGCCGATCTCCGCATCGGCCCCGGGCCGGCGGGTCGAACGCACCAGTGGCTTGATCGTCTCCACCATGGCATTGCCGGCGTCGATATCGACGCCCGCCTGCGCGTAGGTGAGGCCCTTGTCGTCCGCCGTCATGCCAGCGCCATCCCGAACTGATTTCGCGACCGCTCTAACGGGTCGGGACGCTCCGCGCGAGTCGCTCTTGACCTGCATCGATCAAGTCCCGACCCTTGGGGAGCATGCCCAACGACTCCCCGCCCCGGCAACTCACCTTCGATCTGCCCTTCGATCCGCGGTACGGCCGCGAGGATTTCCTGGTGGGAGATGCCAACGAGGCCGCCTACGGCCTTGTCGAGGCATGGCCCCAATGGCCCGACCGGGTCCTGGTGCTGACGGGGCCGGCGGGCAGCGGCAAGAGCCATCTGTCGGCCATCTGGGCGGAGCGCGCCCATGCCTGGACCGTTCCCGCCTCGTCCGTCACCCATGAGCGGGTCCAGCACCTCGCCTCCAACGGCGCCCTCGTGGTCGAGGACGTGGACCGCCCCGAGGGCCGGGACGAGGCCGCCCTCTTCCACCTGCTCAACCTCGCCCGGGAGCGGGGAAGCCCGGTTCTGCTCACCAGCCGCCGGCCCATCGACGCCCTTGGGCTGGCGACACCGGACCTGCGTTCGCGCCTTCGCCTGGCGCCCGGCGTGTCCATCGAGCCGCCCGACGACGCCCTCCTGCGGGCGGTGCTCGTGAAGCTGTTCGTGGACCGTCAGCTCATCGTGGATCTCGGGGTGATCGAGGCCGTCGCCCTGCGGATCGACCGGTCCCTCGGCCGGGCGCGCGACGTGGTGGCCGAACTCGACCGGGATGCCCTGGGCCGGGGCCGCCGGATCAGCCGGCCCCTCGCCGTCGCAGTCCTCCGGCGGATGGGCCTCGACGAGACTGCCGGAGACGGCGACCTCTAGGTCGTAATTCGGGTACGGCGTGACGTCCCCTCCGCTCGGGTGATATGGGGCGCACGAGAACGACAAACCGGGAAGACGGGACATTCCGATGGAATCGACGCCCAAGCCCCTCGCACGCATGGAGAAAGGGGAAACGGCGGAGGAGCCGACCAATCCCGCGACTCAGGCCGCCGTCTCCCGCCGGTCGGCTTCGGGGCACCGTACCGTGCGCACCAAGGCCGCGTCCTCTGCATCGGGTTCGCGCCTGGCCGACAGGGCCGCGGATGCGGGCGACGAATGGCCCGCCTCCGCCGCGACGGTCGAGCCGCCGGCCGCGCCTGTACCCGGTCCGGCTTGGGACCCGGTGGTGGAGGCCGGGCGCAGCCTGCGCCACGCGCCCGAGCGCTTCGTGAATCGGGAGTTGTCCTGGCTGCAATTCAATCGCCGGGTGCTTGAGGAAGCCTCGAACAGCAATCACCCGTTGCTGGAACAGCTCCGCTTCCTCTCGATTTCCGCGAACAATCTCGATGAGTTCTTCATGGTCCGCGTGGCGGGACTCCATGATCAGGTCCGCGCCGGCATCACCGTGCCCTCGCAGGACGGGCTGAGCCCGTCGGAGCAGCTGTCGCGGATCGGGGCCGAGGTCGCGAGCCTCGCGGCGGACCAGCAGGCCCGTTGGCGGGAGTTGAAGGCTGAGCTTCACGCCGCCGAGATCGACCTCGTGGAGCCGTCGGACCTCTCGGGCGAGCAGGCGGCGTGGCTGGAAGACTACTTCCTCACCTACGTCTTCCCGGTCCTGACGCCCCTGGCCATCGACCCGGCCCACCCGTTCCCGTTCATCCCGAACCTGGGCACGACCCTGGCGCTGATGCTGGTGCGCCCCCGGGACGGACGTTTGCTGCGAGCTCTGATCCGCATGCCGGGCCTCCTCGACCGGTTCGTGCGCCTGCCGGCAGCGGAAGGCGATTCCCAGGCCCGGTTCATCGCGATCGAGCAGGTGATCGTGATGTTCACCGCCCGCCTGTTCCCCGGCTACCTCGTGAAGGGGCAGGGGGCCTTCCGGGTGGTGCGGGATTCAGATCTTGAAATTGAGGAGGAGGCGGAAGACCTCGTCCTCCACTTCGAGTCGGCTCTGAAGCAGCGCCGCCGGGGCGTGGTGATCCGCATCGAAGTCGAAGCGGGCATGTCGGAAGAGCTCCGCAACTTCGTCGTGGACGAGTTGGAGATTTCCTCCGACGCGGTGTTCCTCGTGGACGGGATGCTCGCCCTCAACGAACTGTCACAGATCGTCGGAATCGACCGACCGGACCTGAAGTTCAAACCCTACGCGCCCCGCTTCCCGGAGCGGATCCGTGAGAGCGGCGGCGACGTCTTCGCCGCCATCCGGCAGAAGGACTTCATCGTCCACCACCCCTACGAGTCGTTCGATGCGGTGGTGCAGTTCCTGTCCCAGGCCGCCCGGGACCCGAACGTCGTCGCCATCAAGCAGACGCTGTACCGGACCTCATCGAACTCACCGATCGTCGCCGCCCTGGCCGAGGCGGCCGAACTCGGCAAGTCCGTCACCGCCCTGGTGGAGTTGAAGGCGCGCTTCGATGAAGAGGCGAACATCCGTTGGGCGCGCAACCTGGAGAAGGCGGGTGCGCAGGTCGTCTTCGGCTTCGTGGAACTGAAGACCCACGCCAAGCTGTCGATGGTGGTCCGGCGGGAGGGTGACCGGCTCGTCACCTACTGCCACGTCGGTACGGGCAACTATCACCCGATCACCGCGCGCATCTACACCGACCTGTCCTTCTTTACCGCAGATCCGGCTATCGCCCGGGACGTCAGCCGGATCTTCAACTTCATCACCGGTTACGCCGAGCCCGCCGAATTGGAGCGCATGGCGGTCTCGCCGCTGACCCTCAAGAACCGGCTGCTGGAGCATATCGAGGCGGAGGTCGCCCATGCGAAGGCCGGGCGCCCGGCGGCGATCTGGATCAAGTGCAACTCGTTGGTCGATCAGCAGATCATCGACGCCCTCTACGACGCCTCGGCGGCGGGGGTGCAGATCGACTGCGTGGTGCGCGGCATCTGCTGCCTGCGGCCGGGCATCCCCGGCTTGTCCGAGACGATCCGGGTGAAATCCATCGTCGGCCGGTTCCTGGAGCACGGGCGCATCTATGCCTTCGGCAACGGGGTCGGACTGCCGCACCCCAAGGCGATCGTGTACATTTCCTCGGCGGACCTCATGAGCCGCAACCTGGACCGACGGGTCGAGGCTTTGCTGCCGATCACCAACACGACCGTCCACCAGCAGGTTCTCGACCAGATCATGCTGGCAAACCTCCTCGACAACCGGCAGAGCTGGCGTGTATTGGCCTCTGGTGGATGCGAACGAATCCAGCCCTTGGATGGTGAGGAACCATTCAATGCTCATAAGTACTTCATGACGAACCCGAGTCTGTCGGGGCGGGGGAAATCTTCCAAGAAGTCGAGCCCGCGGGCGCTCAGCCGCCGAGCCCGCGTCACGCAGAACGACTAGGATCGAACCGCTTGGCGAGTCCCATCGCAATCCTCGCCTCCGCCGTGTCGGCGGTGGAGGGACATGACCGGAACCGGCCGGTCGCCATCATCGATATCGGTTCCAACTCGGTGCGGCTCGTCGCCTATGACGGGCTCACCCGGGCGCCGACGCCGATGTACAACGAGAAGGTCCTCTGCGGTCTCGGCCGGAACGTGTTCACGACGGGCCGCCTCAACGACGAGGCGGTCTCCCGGGCGTTGATGGCTCTGGCCCGGTTCCGCATCCTGTGCCGGACGATGCGGGTCTCGCAGATCTTCGTCCTCGCCACCGCCGCCGCCCGCGACGCGCAGAACGGGCCGGACTTCCTGCGGGCCGCCGAGGATGTGTGCGGCCAGCCGATCCATCTGCTCTCCGGACGCCGGGAGGCCGAACTGTCGGCGCTCGGTGTCGTGTCGGGCTTCCACGCCCCCGATGGCGTCGTCGGAGACATGGGCGGTGGATCCCTGGAACTCGTGGATCTGCGTGGCTCGGTCGTCGGCCAGGGCGTGACGATGCCGCTCGGCGGACTCACCCTTCAGGACCTCTCGGGTGGGTCGATCAAGAAGGCCGGCAAGCTCGTCCGCGAGCACATGCGCAAGGCGGCGCCGCAGCTGGAGACCCTGAAGGGGCGAACCTTCTACGCCGTCGGCGGCACGTGGCGGGCTCTTGCAAAGCTGCATCAGGCGGCGCGGGGCTACCCCGTTCACGTCATGCACGGCTACACCGTCGATCCCACCGACGAATTGAGCTTCCTGCAGATCGTCGAACAAACCGACGTCTCACAGCTTCAAGATGTGGAAACGGTGTCGGAAGCCCGCAGGCCGCTTCTGGTCTACGGTGCCCTCGTGCTGGAAGAAATCATCCGGGTCGGGCGCCCGCGGGCGGTGGCGGTGTCAGCCTCCGGCGTCCGCGAGGGGTTGCTGTTCGAGCAACTGGACCGCGACACCCGCATGATCGACCCGCTCCTGGCGTCGGCCGCGGAGTTCAACAAACTACGGGCCCGGGCTCCCAAACACGGGGACGAATTGATCGCCTGGACCGACCGTTTCGTCTCCGACCTCGACGGCCCGGAGACGACGGACGAACGCCGCCTGCGCCACGCCGCCTGCCTCCTGTCGGATGTGGGCTGGCGCGCTCACCCGGATTACCGGGGCGAGCAATCGATCGCGGTCATCCAGAACGCGGCCTTCGTCGGGGTCGATCACCCCGGACGGGCCTATCTCAGCCTCGCCGTATCCCTGCGGCACATGGGCCTCTCGCCGGAAAAGGCCGACGTCGTTCTGCGCAATCTTGCGGGTCCCCGGCTCTTCGAGCGGGCCCGGTTGCTTGGTGCCCTGCTGCGGGTCGCTTTCCCGATCTCGGCGGGGATGGACGGCGCCCTGCCGCGGGCGCCGCTCACAATCGAAAATGGCCGCGTCACCCTCCGGCTCCCAACGGATTGGAGCCAACTCGGTGGCGAGCGGATGATCAACCGGATCCGCGGGCTCGGACGGGTGCTCGGGCTCGAAGGGCAGATCCTCGTCGGGTGACGGGCCGGCGCCGGAGCGCTTGAGGAGGCCGGGATGCGCGGTCTAGCGAGCCCCCGGCCCTCGCGTCGGGGCTTATTCCTCCGTCGCCGCCCTGAAATAGGGCTCGACTTTACCCTTCAGCTTCACGGTCATCGGGTTGCCGGCCCGGTCGAGGGCTTTGCCGGCAGAGAGGCGCACCCAGCCTTCGCTGACGCAGTATTCCTCGACGTTCGTCTTCTCGGCGCCGTTGAACCGCACGCCGATGCCGCGCTCCAGCAAGGCCTCGTCGTAGAACGGGCTGTTCGGGTTCGCCGCGAGGCGGTCGGGGGGCGTATCGCTCATCGCCTCGGTCCGGCTTCCATGTCCAACGCCCCGGGACGTCCGGGCGCGGCCCCGCCGTTACGGGATTCCACCGGCACACGCAACGCGGCGAGCAGGGCGTCGATCTCCCCACTCTGCAACAGAGGGACGAGCCGGCTCACCTCGTCCTGCGGCAGGTCCCACCATGCCGCGGCGACGAGGGCGTCGGCCACCTCCGGCGGGAAGCGGCGGCGCACCACCCGCGCCGGATTGCCCGCGACGACGGCATAGGGCGGCACATCGCGGGTGACGACCGCCCGGGCAGCCACCACCGCCCCGTGCCCGACGGTGACGCCCGACAGGATCATGCAGCCGGAGCCGAGCCACACGTCGTGGCCGATCACCACATCGCCCCGGGAGGCATGGTAATCCTCCGGTGCCTGCGCATCCGGGAAGTGTCCGCGCATGGCGGCGAAAGGGTAGGTCGAGGCCCAGTCGAGACGGTGATCGCCGCCCAGAAGGATCTCCACCCGGTCGGCGATGGAACAATAGCGGCCAATCGTCAGCGTCCGGCCGCTTTCGGGGAAGCGGACCTTGGGCCGGCCGTAGGAATAGCGACCGATGGAGAAACCGTAGCGCTTCGTCAGTTTGGCGAGATGCAGCCGGGTTTCGTTCAGCGGGTTGCGCCCCCTGCGCAGGCGTTGCAACAGACCCATCAGCGCACAGCTCCGCCGGGCCGGCGGGCCGGGCACGATACAGGACGAGCAGGAGAGCGATCGATGGCCGATAACATGTCCGAGGACCTCAAGGCCGGGGCGCTCGTCTACCATCGGCTGCCGCAGCCGGGGAAGCTCGAGATCCAGGCCACGAAGCCCCTCGGCAACCAGCGGGATCTCGCGCTCGCCTATTCCCCCGGCGTCGCCGCCGCCTGCATGGCGATCCACGACGATCCGCAGGAGGCGGCCACCCTCACGATCCGCCAGAACCTCGTCGCGGTGCTCTCGAACGGCACGGCCGTGCTTGGCCTGGGGGATATCGGCCCGCTCGCCTCGAAGCCCGTGATGGAAGGCAAGGCGGTCCTGTTCAAGAAGTTTGCCGGCATCGACGTGTTCGACATCGAGGTGAACCAGAAGGACGTCTCCAAGCTCGTGGACGTCGTCTGCGCCCTTGAGCCGACTTTCGGCGGCATCAACCTCGAGGACATCAAGGCCCCGGAATGCTTCGAGGTGGAGGAGCAGTGCCGGGCTCGAATGAACATTCCGGTCTTCCACGACGACCAGCACGGCACGGCGATCATCGTGGCGGCGGCCGTGATGAACGGGTTGGAGCTGGCCGGAAAGAAGCTGGAGGACGTCAGGATCGTCACCTCCGGCGCCGGCGCGGCCGCCCTGGCCTGCCTCAACCTGCTCGTCTCCCTTGGCGCCCGGGTCGAGAACATCACGGTCACCGACATCAAGGGCGTGGTCTATCAGGGCCGCCCCGAGCTGATGGACCGCTGGAAGGAGATCTACGCGAAGGAGACCGACAAGCGAACGCTCGCGGAGGTCATCCCCGGCGCCGACGTGTTCATCGGCCTTTCGGCGGGCGGCGTGCTGAAGCCCGAATACCTTCGCGAGATGGCCGAGAAGCCACTCATCATGGCGCTGGCCAACCCTTACCCTGAGATCATGCCGGACCTCGCCGAGAAGGAGCGGCCGGACGCGATGATCTGCACCGGGCGGTCGGATTTCCCGAATCAGGTCAACAACGTCCTGTGCTTCCCCTACATCTTCCGCGGGGCCCTGGATGTCGGCGCCCACAAAATCAACGAGGAGATGAAGAAGGCCGCCGTGATGGCGATCGCCGGCCTCGCCCACGAGACGACCTCGGACGTGGTGGCCCGGGCCTATGGCGGCGAGGTGCGGCCGTTCGGGCCAAAATCCCTGATCCCGAGCCCGTTCGATCCGCGGCTGATTCTGCGCATCGCCCCCGCCGTCGCCAAGGCGGCGATGGAGTCGGGCGTCGCCGGGCGCCCGCTCGAGGATATCGAGGCCTATACCGAGAGCCTGGACCGGTTCGTCCACCGCTCCGGCCTCATCATGAAGCCGCTCTTCACCAAGGCCAAGGAGAACCCCAAGCGGGTGATCTACGCCGAGGGCGAGGACGAGCGGGTCCTCCGGGCTGTGCAGGCCATCGTCGAGGACAGGGTGGCCCTGCCGATCCTCGTCGGGCGCCCGCGGGTGGTGGAGACCCGGCTGAGGCGGTTCGGCCTTTCGATCAAGCTCGGTCGGGATTTCGAACTCATCGATCCTGAGGACGATCCCCGTTACCGCTCCTTCGTCCAGACCTATCTCGACGTCGCCGGCCGCCGGGGCATCACCCCCGACGCGGCCCGGACCCTGGTGCGCACCAACAGCACGATTATCGGCGCCATCGCGGTCCGGCGGGGCGAGGCTGATGCGCTGATCTGCGGCCTGGAAGGCCGGTTCGAGACGCGGCTTCGGATCATCCGCGACGTGATCGGCCTGCAGGCGGGCATTAAGCAGCTCGCGGCCATGAGCCTGATCATCACCAACGAGGGGCCGTACTTCCTCGCCGACACCCATGTCCGCGCCGACCCCACCGCCGAGGAGATCGCCGAGATCGCCCAGGCCTGTGCCAACCACGTCGCCCGGTTCGGCATCACGCCGAAGATCGCGCTGCTCAGCCATTCGGATTTCGGCCAGTCCGATTCGGCCTCGGCCATGAAGATGCGGCAGGCCCTCGCGCTGATCGGGGAGCGCGATCCTGGCCTCCAGGTCGATGGCGAGATGCAGGCCGATTCGGCCCTGTCGGAAACGGTGCGTGACCGGGTCCTGCCCGGTTCACGCCTCAAGGGCGCGGCGAACGTGCTGATCTTCCCGAACCTCGACGCGGCGAACATCGCCTTCCAATTCGCCAAGGTGCTGGCCGACGCGCTGCCCATCGGACCGTTGCTGATCGGCCCGGCGAGGCCCGCCCACATCCTGACGCCTTCGGTGACCGCCCGCGGCATCGTGAACGTCACGGCGGCGGCGGTGGTCGAGGCCCAGACCGTGGGGGACTTCCCCCAGGAAGGCGGCGAGGCCGGCGTAGGGATGCTCTCCGAGTAGCCGAAGCGGCGCAGGCGACCCGGGTCGTCCTGCGCCGTCATTCCATCGAGGCGAGCGGCCCTGCCGCTATCGCCAACGGCCCCACCATCATTGCGAACGAAGTGAAGCAAACCAGGGCAGCGCCCACGCTCGGACGCGGGCTGCCATTGCTGGATTGCTTCGCTGCGCTCGCAAAGACGGATTTGGGTGACGGCGACCGGGCGAGCCGTCCGGCCAGCTCGTCAGGCAGAAGCGGGAGGAGCGGTCGGTGGCGTCGCGCCTGCTTCGCGCCGCACTCGCCCCGCCTCGAAATCCCGTAACGCGCCCCGCACCAGCGCAGTCACCTGCTCAGCCGAGCGGGGGGCATCGATGATTAGGCTCGTCAGAATGTCCGTGCGCCGCTTGCGCTGCTTTGGCGTGCGGGCATGGTTCGACAGGCGCAGGTGCCAGGGGCTGCCGGGCCGGTGGAGATAGAGGCTGTCGCCGCGCTCGTTCCTGGCGGCGATGGCGAAACCCTCCCGTGCCAGCAGCGTCGCGGCCAGATCCAGGGCGGCCAGCGGCGGGAGCGTGGTGCTCACGGGCCGGCGGGCTCGATGGTGCCGAGACTCCGGCGACCAAGGGTGCGTGCCTTGAGGGCGAGGGCAGGGCGCTCGACGGCGTACCAAGACAGGGCTGCCACCGGTAGAGTCACGGCGAGGGCCGGCGCCAGCAAGGCGAGGCCGGAGGGCGCCGGCCACAGGGCGTGAAGGGTCTGCTGCACCGGCCAGCCGTAGAGATAGATTCCGTAGGACAGGTCGGCGGACGGATCGAACGGCTTCGCGGCAAGGGGGCCGAGGGCGAGCCAGACCGCGGCGTAGGCCGTCCCCAGGAACAGCAAGGGCGGGTAGGCCGGCGTCCGCGCCAGCACGAACAGGGCGATGGAAAGACAGATCATCGCCGGGGTCGCGATTCGCAACGTGTCCCGCCAGAGGTAGAGGGAGGCGCCGGCCGCGAAGATCATGGGCAGCCGGAGCGCGGTCTCGACTCCTTTGGGCAGCGCATCACCCTGCACCGCGAGCTCGATCCCCAGAGCGATGGCGAGGCCGACGCAGAGCGAGGGCGCGATCCACCGCCGCCGGAGCAGGCCGCAGAGGGCGAAGGCCAGCACGCCGCAGTAGCAAAGCACCTCGTATTTCAGGGTCCAGACGGTGCCCAGCGGCGATCGGTAGGGGTTGGCCTCGAAGACACCGGGCAATGCTGCGTTGCTCTTGAAGGTCGTGAGCGTCCCGCGGATGAATGACCACATACCCGGATCACGCCAGTAGTCACTGAGGGGCAGCGTGGTCATGGCGCCGCCAAGGATGAGCGACACGACGAGGGTGGCCGCCACCAGCCCCGGCAGGATGCGCAGGGTCCGCGCGACGACGTAGTCCCGCAGGCCCCGCTGGTCGCAACTCATGGTGACGAGGAAGCCCGATACGGCGAAGAAGCCGTTCACCGCATGCTCGCCGAGGGTGTAGCCCGTGGCCTTCGCCAGGGGCTCGTCGGCGGCGATACCCGTCGCGACGCTGAAGGCATGGGACACCACCACCGCCACGGCGAGGCCGAGTCGCAGGCCGGTGAAGCCGTTGGGCCCTCGTGCGAGGGCTTCCGCAATGGTCGGCGCTCCGCTCACGACAGCCCCTCCCGTTCCAGAGCCCCACGCCCCCGCCATGCGGCGTAGGCGCCCGCGACCGAGCCGCCGTAGCGCTCGAACCCGGCCCGCCGGAACGCGAGCGCCGCCAGGGCGGCCTTCGGCAGATTGACGATCATCGTGGGCAGGCTCGGATCCGGCAGGTCGTATTTGCGGCTGACATAGGCCCGCGACCATGCCTGATGCCAGCGGGAGCGGAACATCCGTCCCCGCTCCGGCGCCGAGGAGCGGCCCCGACCGTGGAGGACCACCGCCGCATGCACATGGACGAGGGCCCGGCCGGACTCGGCGATCCGGCGGCACAGGTCGTCATCCTCGTAGAAGAGGAAGATCGCCTCGTCGAAGCCGCGGAGGGCGAGGAACAGGTCGCGCTTCACCATGAAGCACGCCCCGGAGAGGAAGGGGGCGCAGGCATCCCCCTCAGGCAGATCGCGCCGGCCCTGCGGATTGGTGAGGTAGGGCGCCAGCAGCGAGCGCGGCTGGTAGAAGTACCGCCCGTCCGGCTCCACGATACGAGGGGCAAGGAGGCCGGCATCGGGCCACGCCCGTGCCGCGGCGAGCAACGTCGAAGCCGCACCCGCCTTCAACTCCACGTCGGGGTTGACGATCAAGACGTGAGCGGCGCCCTCGGCCGCCCTGACGCCGATATTGTTGGCCCGACCGTAGCCCTCGTTGCGGGCATTGCGCACCACGCGGGCGCCGGCGGCCTCGGCCACCGCAGCGGTGGCGTCCCGGCTGGCATTGTCCACGACGATGGCCGGCACGCCCTCCCGCGCCAGGGCCGCGAGGCAGGTGGGCAGGACGTCGGCGCTGTCATGGGCGACGACGATGGCGACGAGGTCGGGCATCAGGCCCCTCCGCGGCGATCGTTGCAGTATGCGGGGGTCCTGCGCATCACCGGACGCCCTCTCGTCTTGGCTTCGCTGTGCTCGCGAGGACGGCGAGGGTTTCAGGACTCGCCCCTCTCCCGTCCTTCCCCCTCATCCTGAGGTGCCGGCGCGAAGCGGCGGCCTCGAAGGACGGCTCCAGCCTGCCGCGCGATCCCTGGAACCCTCCTTCGAGGCCCGCCGATGCGGGCACCTCAGGATGAGGACGAGGGGCGGAACAGGAACGAGAGGTGGGACCGGTTTCGCACTGGTCCCATTCTCGCCGCATCGGGCTGTCTGGGGTCTTACGCCTTCTTCTCCGGCAGGTTGAGGCGGATGTGCAGCTCCCGGAGCTGCTTGGCCGTCGCCTCGGAGGGCGCGCCCATCATCAGATCCTCGGCCCGCTGGTTCATGGGGAAGAGCACGACCTCACGAATGTTCGGCTCGTTGCACAGGAGCATCACGATGCGGTCCACTCCCGGGGCGATGCCGCCGTGGGGCGGGGCCCCGAGGCGCAGGGCGTTCAGCATGCCGCCGAACTTCGCCTCCAGCACATCCTTGCCATAGCCGGCGATGGCGAAGGCCTTCTCCATCACGTCGGGACGGTGGTTCCGGATTGCCCCCGAGGACAGCTCCACGCCGTTGCAGACGATGTCGTACTGGAACGCCTTCAGGTCGAGGATCCGCTTGGTGAGGTCCCCGGTCTCGCCCGAGGCGGCGAGGGCCTCGACGTCGAAGGCGAGGAACTCGTCCCGGTCGATGTTGGGCATTGAGAAGGGGTTGTGGGAGAAGTCGACCTTCTTGTCCTCCTCGTTCCACTCGTACATCGGGAAGTCGGTGATCCAGCAGAAGGCGTACTGGTCCTTATCCGAAAGGTTCAGGTCGTCGCCGACGCGGATGCGGGCCTTGCCGGCGAGGGCGGCGGCCTTGGCCTCGGCCCCGGCGGCGAAGAACACGGCATCGCCGGCCTTCACCCTGGCCTTCTCCGCGATGATCGCCTGGACGGGGGCCGGGATGAACTTGGCGATCGGCCCCTTGCCGACGAGCTGGCCGCCTTCCTCCTCGAATACGACATAGCCGAGGCCCGGCGCCCCTTCCGAACGCGCCCAGTCGTTCAGCTTGTCGAAGAACGAGCGCGGCTGGCTCGCAGCGCCCGGGGCCGGGATCGCCCGGACCACGCCGCCCGCCTTGATGGCGCCCTTGAACGCCTTGAACTCCACGTCGTCCCGGGCAAACTCGTCCGTGACATCGGCGATCAGCAACGGGTTGCGCAGGTCCGGCTTGTCGACGCCGTACTTGAGCATCGCGTCGGCGAAGGTGATGCGCGGGAACTCCTTCGTGACCCGCTTGCCCTCGGCGAACTCATCGAACACCCCGCGCAGGACAGGTTCCACCGCCTGGAACACATCCTCCTGGGTGACGAAGCTCATCTCGATATCGAGCTGATAGAACTCGCCCGGCGAGCGGTCGGCGCGGGCATCCTCGTCGCGGAAGCAGGGCGCGATCTGGAAGTAGCGGTCGAAGCCCGCAATCATCGTCAGCTGCTTGAACTGCTGCGGCGCCTGCGGGAGCGCGTAGAATTTACCGGGGTGAACCCGGGACGGCACGAGGTAGTCGCGGGCACCCTCCGGCGAGGACGCGGTGAGGATCGGCGTCTGAAATTCAAAAAAGCCGCCCTCACGCATCCGGCGGCGGAGCGAATCTATGATCGCGCCGCGCTTCATGATGTTGGCGTGCAGCTTCTCCCGGCGCAGATCGAGGAAGCGGTACTTGAGGCGAGTCTCCTCCGGGTATTCGAGGTCGCCGAAGACCGGCAACGGCAACTCGCCCGCCGGGCCCAGCACTTCCAAATCGTCGATATAGACTTCGACGGCGCCGGTCGGCAGCTCGGCATTCTCGGTACCTGCAGGACGGGTGCGTACGCGGCCGTCGATGCGGATGACCCATTCGGAGCGCACGGCCTCGGCGGCGGCGAAGGCCTGCGAATCCGAATCCACGACGCACTGTGTCACGCCATAATGGTCGCGCAGGTCCACGAACAGCACACCGCCGTGGTCGCGGACGCGGTGGCACCAGCCGGAGAGCCGGACGGTCTGCCCGACTTCGGACGGGCGCAATGCCCCGCAGGTATGGGTACGGTAACGGTGCATGGCGGTTTCTTCTTGGAAGGAGGCCGGCACCATTCACGAGGGGGTGTCCAAGTCAAGCGTCGCACGTTACGCGCGGGTCCGATCCCCTGCCGACGATCGTTCCGCCACGTCGCGGGAGTGTAGAGGCCCGCTGCCCGGCGCGGCCGCCGCGGTCAGGCCGCTGCGCCACGCGATATGGCCAGACGCGTGGAAAATGCGACAAGTCCCGGGGAAACAGCCCCGTTCGAGCCTGAACGGCTCCCCATTCCGCCGGAGCTTGCGTATAGCCGAGCGATGGATTTGATCACGACCACCGGCGAATTGCGCGACGTCTGCACGCGGCTGGCCACGCAGCCCTTCGTGACCGTCGATACCGAATTCATGCGGGAAACGACCTACTATCCTAAGTTGTGCCTTATCCAGATGGCGGCGCCCGACGGCAGCGCAGTCTTGGTCGATCCCCTCGCGCAGGGCATCGACTTGCAACCCTTCGTCGATCTGATGGCGGACGAAGGCGTGGTGAAGGTCTTTCATTCCGCCCGTCAGGATCTGGAAATCGTCTGGATGCTGGGACAGACCCTGCCGCATCCGTTCTTCGACACACAGGTCGCCGCGATGGTCTGCGGCTACGGCGATTCCGTCTCCTACGAGCAGCTCGTCAACGACGTCGCCAAGGCCAAGATCGACAAGTCATCGCGGTTCACCGACTGGTCCCGCCGGCCGCTCTCGGACGCACAGCTCGCCTATGCGCTGTCCGACGTGACCCATCTCGTAAAGATCTACGAGGTCCTGGTCTCCGAACTGCTGCGGACCGACCGCGGGGCGTGGCTGGACGAAGAGATGGCGGTCCTCACCTCTCCGGAGACCTATCAGGCCGATCCGCAGCAGGCGTGGCGCCGGCTGGCGGGGCGGATGCGCAAGCCGCGTGAGATCGCGATCCTGATGGAGGTCGCGGCATGGCGGGAGAAGGAAGCGCAGTCGCGCAACGTCCCGCGGGGCCGGGTTCTGAAAGACGAGGCGGTGATCGACGTCGCCTCGGCGGCACCGCGCAGTGTCGAAGCGCTGGGGCGGCTGCGCACGATACCGGCCGGCTTCGAGCGGTCACGGACCGGCGCCGACATCCTGGCCGCGGTCGAGCGCGGCCTCGCCAACGATCACGGGGCGATCGCGATGCCCGAGCGGACCCGCCGATCCGGCGGCAACGGCGCCCTGGTGGAGCTTCTCAAGGTCCTCCTCAAGGCGGTGTGCGAAGCGGAGGGCGTGGCGCCCAAGATCATCGCCACCGTCGACGACCTGGAGGCGCTCGCCGACGACGACGCTGCCGAGGTACCGGTGCTGCAGGGCTGGCGCCGCTCGCTTTTCGGAGAAAAGGCCTTGGCTCTAAAGCACGGCCGGCTGGCCCTCTCGGCAAGGGGCAACCGCATCGTGGTGCACGACCTCACGGCCCCCGTCGCCTGACACAGCTGTGATGATCGTCGCTGCAGGGCGGTGACAGGGGCCTGCTTCGGGATTAAGCGGCAATAGGTTTGCCGATTCATCCTGGCCACAATGCCCGAGCACGATCCCCAGGTATCGACCGGACGTGGGCTCGTTCAGGCCGAGGGCTGCGAACCGGTGCGGGTCCGGTATCGCCTCGTGATCGAGCGCCGCCCGGAAGGGCCCTTCGCCCACGGCACGCTGACCGGGCGCCACTCGGGCCTGTGGCCGATCTGGCTCGAGCCCGATGCCCATCTCCGCCTAAAGAACGGACGCTCCCTCGCGATTTCCGTCACCGACCTCGTCGGCGACGTGGCGGAATTCGAATCGACCGGGCCCGTTCCGGAAGCCTGACCGCTCCCGCCGTTCACACCGCCGAAGCGTCTTCTGTCATCCTTGGATCACCTCCGCGGTCATTGCGAGCGAAGCGAAGCCACCCACGGATCCGCCACATCCTAAGAGGTCCCGCCGCCCTGGATTGCTTCGCTTCGCTCGCAATGACGGCGTAGCGGCACGGGAGATGAGGCGATCCAGAACGCTTCTCACAAATGCGCTCACGCTTCGCTCGGCTCGCTAGCGCGGTCAGTGGCTCGGATAACGTTCGATGAGTGCTCTGGCCTGCGGGCTCAGATCTGCCACTTCGCTGTCGATGGGAGCGATTCTTCCGGTCGCCGGGCATCGCCGCCTGCCGAAGCCCTTCGGTCTGTAATCCGTTGCCGAATTTTCCCGAGATTTTTAGGAACATCATGCGGCGAGACGGCGCAATCACCCCCTCGTGAGGCCGGTTCGGCAATCCCGTCGGTCGCGCGCAAGCGCCTCCCTCTGCCGCATCGCAAAATCTTTGCTCGATGGTCAAGCTTGGCTGCCTAACGCCATATAGTTCGCGCTAGAAGACGACAGAACAACGAAGTTTTGTAGACCAAGCCACTACAGCTCTTCCGACGCCCACAACGATTCTGATCCGAGCCGCGCTTTTTCATCGCACCGCACACTGAAATTGTGCAAAGCGGCAATTCTGTTGCTTTCGTAAATCAGAAACCATGAGGCGGCTTGCCGGTGGAACCGCCGTCAAACTCCGTGTTGACGGCGCTCAAAAATCTCTTAAGGTCCGTCCCAGCTTCGGTTTCGAGGGGGCGGCCCAAGGGGATGGGCGGCCTCTGGCCGGTAGTCTGAAAGACTACCGTCACCCAATCGCCCGCTATCGAGGCTTTATCCCTGTCGCGAAAGAGTCAGGTTACAGTTCTTCTCACATCGCCTTCTTGGCGTGTTCTGAGAACTTGATAATGACTTGTCGGAGGAATCCATGAGAGCGGTACATCTCCTTGCCCTCGGGGCAGGCGTTGCGGCCGTCGCCACGCCGGCGCTCGCCAACGACGACGTGATGAAGCACCTCAACAATCCTGCTGAGCAGGTGCTTCAGACGGTCGACTACGCCAATACGCGTTATTCCAAGCTCGATCAGATCAATGCCAAGAACGTGAAGGACCTCCAGGTCGCCTGGACGTTCTCGACCGGCGTTCTGCGCGGCCACGAGGGTTCTCCCCTGGTCGTCGGCAACATGATGTACGTGCACACGCCGTTCCCGAACATCGTCTACGCGCTCGACCTCGACCACGACGCCAAGATCGTGTGGAAGTACGAGCCGAAGCAGGATCCGTCCGTGATCCCGGTCATGTGCTGTGACACGGTCAACCGTGGTCTGGCCTATGCCGACGGCGCCATCCTCCTCCACCAGGCCGACACGACCGTGGTTTCGCTCGATGCGAAGTCCGGCAAGGTCAACTGGTCGGTGAAGAACGGCGACCCGTCGAAGGGCGCGACCAACACCGCGACCGTTCTCCCGGTCAAGGACAAGGTCATCGTCGGCATCTCCGGCGGCGAGTTCGGTGTGCAGTGCTCCGTCACCGCCTACGACCTCAAGACCGGCAAGCTGGTGTGGCGCGGCTACTCGGAAGGCCCGGATGACCAGATGCTGGTCGACCCGGAGAAGACCACCGAGCTCGGCAAGCCGATCGGCAAGGACTCTTCGCTGAAGACCTGGGAAGGCGATCAGTGGAAGACCGGCGGCGGCTGCACCTGGGGCTGGTACTCCTACGACCCCAAGCTGAACCTCGTGTACTACGGCTCGGGCAACCCCTCGACCTGGAACCCGAAGCAGCGTCCGGGCGACAACAAGTGGTCCATGACCATCTGGGCGCGTAACCCGGATACCGGCGTGGCCAAGTGGGTCTACCAGATGACCCCGCACGACGAGTGGGACTATGACGGCATCAACGAGATGATCCTCTCGGATCAGAAGGTTGACGGCAAGGAACAGCCGCTTCTCACCCACTTCGACCGTAACGGCTTCGGCTACACCCTGAACCGTGAGACCGGCGCCCTCGTCGTCGCCGAGAAGTACGATCCGGCCGTCAACTGGGCGTCCAAGGTCGACATGGACAAGGGTTCGAAGACCTACGGCCGTCCGCTGGTCGTGTCGAAGTACTCGACCGAGCAGAACGGTGAGGACGTGAACTCGAAGGGCATCTGCCCGGCGGCTCTCGGTTCGAAGGACCAGCAGCCGGCGGCCTACTCGCCCAAGACTCAGCTGTTCTACGTTCCCACCAACCACGTTTGCATGGACTACGAGCCGTTCCGGGTGACCTACACTCCGGGCCAGCCCTATGTCGGTGCGACCCTCTCGATGTACCCGGCCCCGAACTCTCACGGCGGCATGGGTAACTTCATCGCCTGGGACGGCGTGAACGGTAAGATCAAGTGGTCGGATCCGGAGCAGTTCTCGGTGTGGTCGGGCGCGCTCGCCACCGCCGGTGACGTGGTGTTCTACGGGACCCTCGAGGGCTACCTGAAGGCGGTCGACGACAAGACCGGCAAGGAGCTCTGGAAGTTCAAGACCCCGTCGGGCATCATCGGCAACGTGATGACCTACCAGCACAAGGGCAAGCAGTACGTGGGCGTCCTCTCGGGCGTCGGCGGCTGGGCGGGCATCGGCCTTGCGGCCGGCCTGACCGACCCGAACGCCGGCCTCGGCGCGGTGGGTGGTTACGCGGCTCTGTCGCAGTACACCAACCTCGGCGGCCAGCTGACCGTCTTCGCTCTGCCGAACTAATAGGCCGCAGCGAACCCCACAGAAACGATGCCGGCGCGGTCTTCCGCGCCGGCATCCTTGCGATTAAGCTACGCGGTCAAGGGGTCTCTGCTCGAAGGGAGACGGAAAGACCTCAATCAGGGAGAAGCCCACGTTGCTCCACCTCAGCACCATCATCACGCGGCCCGTTCTGGCCGCCCTCGCCCTAGCGACCGTTTCCGTGGTCGCCGTACATGCTGAGGATGCCAAACCCGATCCCGCCCTCGCCAACTCGCTCAACGCGAACGACAAGACCGCTGAGCAGGATCCCGCTCTCCTGAAGAAGGATGCGGCGGTGAAGATCGAGGACGGAAAGTACATCGACGCCGACGGGCATCCGACCTTCCACGTCACCGACGACGGCAAGAAGCTCGATTGGTACAGCTATTCCGGCTACCGCCGGTACCACGCCGAGTGCCACGTCTGTCACGGTCCGGACGGCATGGGTTCGACCTACGCTCCGGCGCTCAAGGATTCGCTGAAGCACCTCTCCTATGAGGAGTTCATCGGCATCCTCGTCGGCGGCAAGCAGGACGTAAACGCCGCCGAGCAGAAGGTCATGCCGGCCTTCGGCGACAACAAGAACGTCATGTGCTACTCGGACGACCTCTACGTGTACCTGAAGGCCCGTGCCGCAGGTGCGATCGGCCGCATCCGGCCGAGCGACCACGAAGACAAGCCCGACGCCGCCAAGAAGACCGAGAAGGAGTGCATGGGCTTCTAATGGCCCGCGCCCCTCAGCTTGCGATCCTCTGCGCCCTGTCGATGACGGTGGCGCAGGGGGCTGTCGCACAGCACCTGCCGGATACCGTGACGACCGACGTTCTGCGGGTCTGCGGCGACCCCGGCAACATGCCGTTTTCCGAGCGCAAGGAAGACGGCTTCGAGAACAAGATCGCCTCGATCATCGCGGACGAGCTGAAGGTCAAGGTCCGCTATTACTGGCTGACTCAAGGTCCAGGCTTCGTTCGCAACACCCTCGGTACTGGTCTATGCGACCTGATCGTCGGCCAAGCCTTCGGCAGCGATCTCGTCCAGACCACCAATCCCTATTACCGCTCGATCTATACCCTGGTGACCCGTGCCGGCGACCTGGACGGCGTGACCGCCCTCGACGACCCCCGGCTCAAGGGCAAAAAGATCGGCGTCATCGCGGGCACGCCGCCGGTGAATCGGATGGGGGATCTCGGCCTCATCCCGGATATGAAGGCCTACGCGCCTTACGCCCTCGACCCGCAGCGCAAGCATCAGACGGTAGCTGCCGAGGTCATCGCTGACCTCGCGTCGAAGACCATCGATGCGGCCGTGCTCTGGGGGCCCGCCGCAGGCTGGCTTGCCAAACAGAGCGGGACGGCCATGGTCGTGACGCCGCTGCTCAAGGAGCCTGAGCGTCCGCCGATGGCCTATCGCATCGCCATGGGTGTCCGGATCGGCGAGAACGACTGGAAGCGCACGCTCAATACCGCCCTGCGCAAGCGCAAGGCCGACATCGAGAAGGTGCTGCGCGACTACGACGTTCCTCTGCTCGATGAGGACGAGAACAAGCTCGCGGCTCCGGGCGAACGCTAGGACGTCCTCGCGGCGTTCGGGCGAGTTCCGAAACCCGCGTCGTTATTGCGAGCAGAGCGAAGCAATCGAGGGATCCGGCACCTTCGGAGGTGGCATGCTTCCCTAGATTGCTCCGCTGACGCTCGCAATCACGTCGCGGATCAGCGTCCCTTCCAGTCCGGCGGACGCTTGCCCAGGAACGCTTCCATGCCTTCCCGGAAATCCTGGCTCATGTAGCACATGAGGATCAGGTCATCGCCGGGGCGGGGAGCGTCGGCCGGAAGATCCTCTTCCTCGGCGAGCCGGCGGAGGCCCTCTTTCGTAGCCTGCATGGTCAGGGGCGCGTGGCCCGTGAGCAGCGTGGCGAGGGCATCGACGCGTTCGGTCAAGGCATAGCGGTCGTCCACCACCTCTCCGACGAGGCCGATCGCCAGGGCTTCCTCGGCGCCGACAAGCCGGGCGGTGAAGATGATGTCCTTCACCCGGGCCGGGCCGATCAAGTTCGAGAGCCGCTTCAGGTTGCCCTGGCTGAGGCAGTTGCCCAACGTCCGGGCGATGGGAAAGCCGAACCGTGCGTCGCGGGTGGCGATCCGCAGGTCGCAAGCCGCCGCGATGGCCGCGCCCCCGCCCGTGCAAGCGCCCGCGATGGCGGCGATGGTCGGCACGCGCAGACATTCCAGTCCGCCCAGGACTTGATCCATGAAACGCTCGTAGCCGAGGGCATCCTCAGCCGTCTCGAACGCCCGGAACTGCGTGATGTCGGTGCCGGCGGCGAAGGCCTTGTCGCCTGCGCCGGTGATGATCAGGGCCTTGACCGCCGGATCGGCGGCGATGTCCTCGCAGCAGGCGATCAGCCCGCGATACATCGCGAAGGTGAGGGCGTTGCGCGCCTGCGGCCGGTTCAGGACGATCCGGGCCACGCCGGATTCGTCCTTGGTGAAGACCAATTCGTCGGTCGGGGCGTGAGCGTTCATCGAAGCCTCCGGACAGTCGGGAGCGGGCACGGGATCAGGCGCGGGTTTCGCGCACGATGCCCCGGGTGATCAGGTCGTCGATCGCCGCCTCATCGTATCCCGCTTCCGCCAGGATGGAACGGGAATGCTCGCCGAGCAGAGGGGCGGCCCCGTGCACGCGCCCCGGCGTCCCGGAGAACTTCACCGGAAGACCGAGCGTCTGCATTGTCCCGATCCGGGGATGCTCCACCTCGACCACCATCTCCCGGGCGAGGGTCTGCGGATCGCGGTGCATGGCATTCACGTCGAGGACCGGCCCCGCCGGCACGCCCCCGGCTTCGAGCCGGGCGAGCCAGCTCTCCGAACTTTGAGCGCGGAAGGCGGGTGCCAGGGTGGCGGCGAGGTCCTCCCGGTTGGCCATCCGGTCCCGGTTGTGGGCGAAGCGCGGATCCTCGGCGAGGCTGTCCATGCCGATGGCCTTGAGCAGGCGGAGCCAGTTGGTCTGGTTGGCCGCCCCGATGGTGATCCAGCCGTCCGCGGTCTCGAAGGCCTCGTAGGGGGCATTCAGGGGGTGTGCCGAGCCCATGGGGCCGGGGGCGATCCCCGTCGCCATGGCGATGGCCGATTGCCAATAGGTGTGGGTGATTCCCGCCTCGAACAGGGATGTGTCGACGGCCTGCCCCTCACCGGTCTTCAGGCGCCTTGTGTAGGCCGCGAGGACGCCCATGGCCGCGAGGATGCCCGCGGTGATGTCGGTGACCGGCGGGCCGCACTTCATCGGCGGCCGGCCGGGACCTTCCCCCGTCACCGACATGAGGCCGCTCATACCCTGGGCCACGAGATCGAACCCCGCCCGGTCGGCATAGGGGCCACTGCGGCCGAAGCCGGACAGCGAACAGTAGACAAGGGCGGGGAAATCCCGGTGCAGGGTATCGTAGCCGAGGCCCAGCCGCTCCATCGTGCCGCCCCGATAGTTCTCGATGAGTGCGTCGGCCTTGGCGAGGAGGCGCCGCAGAACCGCCACGCCCTCCGGGGCCTTCAGGTCGAGGGCGATGCCGCGCTTGCCGCGGTTCATCATCATGTAGGCGGCGCTCTCGCCCTCCAGGGCGGGGGGCACCGTCCGGCGGGTATCGTCCCCTTCGAGCTTCTCGACCTTGATCACCTCGGCGCCCATGTCGCCGAGCATCAGGCCACAGACTGGCCCCGCCATGATGTGCGCGAGCTCGATCACCCGCATGCCGGTGAGGGGACCTTGCCGTCCCGGCGCGTGGACCATGCTCACTCTCCCGCGGGGACGCTGGCGATCCGCCCGGCCGGATCGGCCGGTGCGGCCTCGAACTCTCGCTCCGGATGCATCGTGAAGGCGAGTACCGCGCCCAGGAGGCAAAGGCCGATCGATCCGATGAAGGGGAGGGTCCAGCTTCCGGTCTTGTCGACGATGAAGCCGAACACGACGGGCGAGACGATGGCCGCCACGGCAGAGCCTGTGTTCATCAGGCCGCTCGCCGTGCCGGCATATTTCGGTGCGATATCCATGGGGACCGACCAGATTGGGCCGATGACGAGTTCGGAGAAGAAGAAGCCGGACGACAGAAGCAGGGCGACCAGGGTCAGGTCATGGGTGAAGAACACCCCCGTCAGGCTGGCGGCCGCCCCGAGGAAGCCCACCACGATCACCGAGAGGCGGGCTAGCTTCACGTTGCCGGTGACATGGCCGATGCGGTCGCTCGCCATGCCGCCGACGGTATCGCCGATGACCCCGGCGAAGAACACGCCCGACGCGAAGAGGGCCGAGTTTTTCAGATCGAGTCCGTAGCTCTCCTTGAAGAAGGTCGGGAGCCAGCCGAGGAACAGCCACAGCGTCCAGCCGTAGCAGAAATAAGTGACCGTCACCGGAAGCATCCGGCGGGTGAGGGCGCCCCACGGGACGGCTTGGCGGATGCCGACCTTCCGCGGCGCAGGCAGGGTCTCGAGTTCGGCCTTCGTAATTCGGGCGTGATCGGAGGGATCGTCCCGGAAGTAGAGGTACCAGACGACCACCCAGACGAAGCTAAGCACACCGAGCACGTAGAAGCTCACGCGCCAGCCGAAGTGATAGATCAGGAAGGCGACGATGGGCGGGGCGACGGCATTGCCGAGCCGGGCGAAGGCGTGGGTGATCCCCTGGGCGAAACCACGCTTTCCGGGGGCCGTCCAGTTCTGCATGGCCCGGGTGGCGGTCGGGAAGGTGGCGCCCTCGCCGAAGCCGAGGAGAACACGGGCGAGGAACAGGCTGGCGAGGCCGCCGACCAAGCCCGTCAGCACCGTCGCGGCCGCCCAGATGATGCCGCAGACCATCAGCGTGCGCCGGGCGCCGAAGCGATCGCCCACCGAGCCGCCGATCACCTGAAAGATCGCGTAGGGGTAGGCGAAGGCCGACAGCATCAGCCCGAACTCGGTCTTCGACATGCCGAGGTCGTGCATCATCACCGTGCCGGCCGTCGCCAGGTTCACCCTGTCGAGGTAGGTGATGAAGTACATGATGCAGAGCAGGCCGAGCACGCCGTTCGTGGCGCTCACGCGCTTCATCATCGCCCGTTCCTCCCGGCGGTGCTGCGGACGTCTGACCGTCCCGCCCGCACGGCGCCACGTCCCGGAAGGGCGAGCGCTTTTTCTAATACGTTATTCAAACTCGTCTCGGCGCCGTTGGCAACCGCAGATCATTCTTGGATCCCCTATGCAATCGGGACAAACCGTGCGGGGGGAGGGCGGTTCACTCGTTCTCTCCCTCATGCGGCGCGACAGGGGCAAACGCAAACGGGGGCCGCAGGGCCCCCGTCGCGTCGCCACGGATCGTTGTGGTCAGGCGGTGGCCGGACGGAGCTCCCGGGATTCACCCGTATCGGGGGAGGTGAGGGCTTTCCCCCGCGGACCGACCCAAGAGCCGACCCAGCTCCGCTGCCACAGGAACAGGCAGCCCAGCACCACGGCCGCAAAGGCGGCATAGATCACGAAGCCGGTGGCGAAGTGTCCAGTATACTGCTTCGACATCCCCATAACGTTGGGCAGGATCGCTCCGCCCAGGGCTCCGACTTCGCCGATCATCGAACCCGCCACCGCGGTGTTGTTCGGCCAGCGCAGAGGCACCAGCTGGAACAGGGCCCCGTTCCCGGCACCCAGCGCCGCGAAGCAGAACATGAACAGAAGCGTCGTCAGGGCGAGGGATGGGTTCGTCGTCAGGCCGAGGAACGCCGCCACCGAGGCCAGCAGCACCACGGCGAGAACGGCCACGCCGCCGAGCTTGTCGGCGAAGTAGCCGCCGACGATGCGGATGCCGGATCCCATCAGGGCGGCAAGCATCGTGAGGCGTCCGGCCTCAACCTTCGTCACCGAAAACTGCTCGTAGAAGAAGGTCGGCAGGAAGTTCGAGAGACCAATGAAGCCGCCGAAGGTGATGACGTAGATCAGCGAGAACGCCCAACCATCCTTCGTGAACAGGCAGGAGATATGCTCCTTGAAGGACTGGCCATGGAGATCCGGCGGCTCCTTGGCGAGGACGATCATCACCACCAGCGGCAAGAGCATCACCACGCCCGCGAAGCCGTAGACGGCCTGCCAGCCGTACATCTGCGCCAGGGGCGGCGCGAAGAGCACTGCCAGCACGGTGCCCGAATTGCCGGCACCCGCGATGCCCATGGCGAGGCCTTTATGCTCCGGCGGGAACCAGCCCGACCCGAGGGAGAGGGCGACGCCGAAGGAGGCGCCGGCGATGCCGAGCAGGACGCCCATGGCGAGGACGTCACTGTAAGACGAGACGACGAAGAAGCCGTACGCCATCGCCAGGATGATGATGCTCATCTCGGTGATCGCGGCGTTCTTCCGGCCGATATACTGGGCCAGCACGCCGAGGGGAAACCGCATGATTGCGCCGGCCAGGATCGGCAGGGAGATCATGAAGCCCGTTTGGGCCGGGGTCAGTTTGTAGGTTTCGGTGATGAACGGGCCCATCGCACCGTTCAGCACCCAGATCGCGAAGCAGAAATCGAAATAGAGGAAGGCCGCAAACAGAGTCGGAGGATGCCCCGACTTCATCACAGTCTTGAAGCTTGCCATCGATGAGGTGCTCGTCTGAGTTTGCAAGCCGCGACGCGGCCGCACATGCCGGAGGTCCGGACTCACACCGTCCGCTGTCGGGAGCGCCGTTGCTCCGCATGCCGCGCCAAGGTCGGCGAGGGTGAGAATGCACGAGCCATGCCAGCGCCCGGGGGACCGATCGGCAGGCCGGCCCCACCCCACTTCGGTTTTCGCAACGGAGGGCCTGGCCGGTGGCGGTGCTTGCGAACAAGGCAAATCTGCTGCGCAAACGGGCGCAGGACCGGTCTGCGAAGAAATCGGGGATGATCTTGCTGCCTTCGTGCAACAGAGCCGCCGGAAAGGCCGCGCCGGGCGGGTATGTCTCCGCCTGCGCTTGGCGCAGCGCCACGAAATCTGTAGATCTCGCGTAAGCTTGGCCGATGGCCGGTGGTATGGTCCACCCGCGATCCGCACTCTTCTTCCAGGAAGTCCCGCGATGTCCGCCCCGCTCCGCCTGTTCCTCCTCGCCGGCCTCGCCGCGTGCGCAGCGGCCTCACCCGCCCTGGCGCAGAGCCGCGCCACCGTGGCCGATGCCCGGATGGATGGCGATGCCGACCGCCTCTACCAGGATCAGAACGGCGCCTTTTACCTGCGCCGCGGCGACCGCTACGTCCCCTATGCCGGCCGGGTCGAATTCGGCCGCGCGGTTCTCGACCGGCAGGCCGCCGCCGCGCCTGCCGCCGTCCCCGCCATGTCGCCGCCCCCCGCGGCCCAGGCGCAGCAATCCCGTCAGGCCGCCCTCGTGCAGCCTGAGGCGTCGGGCGACCCGGCCCTCTCGCCCATCGAAGCCGCCAAGGCGAAGGCCGTCCTGCGCGCGCCCGACAACGGCCCGATCGATTACGCGAGGGCCTACGGTCCGGTCGAGGACGACGTGTTCCCCGTGCGCGCCTTCGACTACAAGAAGATGAACCCGGCCTACCTGCGCCAGGAGATCGCCTATCACGGCCCCTACGAGCCCGGCACGATCATCGTCGATCCGCGGGCTCACCAGCTGACCCTGGTGGAGGAGGGCGGTCGCGCCCGCCGCTACGGCGTCGGCGTCGGCAAGCAGGGCTTCTCTTGGTCGGGTACCGCGACGGTCAACTCGAAACAGGCTTGGCCGGACTGGTATCCGCCCAAGGAGATGATCGCCCGCAGCCCGAAGCTCGCGAGCGAGGTCGACAAGCTGCAGAGCGGCCTCGGCGTGTCGGGCGGCCTGCGCAATCCGCTCGGTGCCCGTGCGATGTATCTCTGGCAGGGTAACAAGGACACGCTGTTCCGCATCCACGGAACCCTCGAGCCCTTCTCCATCGGCAAGAGCGTGTCGTCCGGCTGCATCCGCATGATCAACCAGGACGCCATCGACCTGTTCAGCCGGGTGAACGTCGGCACCAAGGTCGTCGTCCTGAACTGAACACCGCCGTCATTGCGAGCGGAGCGAAGCAATCCAGCGGCGCCACGGTCGGACACGGCCCGCTGCCCTGGATTGCTTCACTGCGTTCGCAAGGACGTGCGCGCGCCCGGACGGGCGGCCATTAGCGGGCCAGCTCGGCCACGAGGGCGTTGAGCACCGGAGCCCCGGTGGCGGTCGCGGCGATCCGGCCGTCCGGCCGGCGTGCCAGCAGACCGTCCTGCACCAGGGCGGTGATGCGCTCCGAGTCGAGGGGCCTGCCCTTGAGGACGGCGTAGCGGGCGGGGGCGATCCCCTCGGTCAGCCGCAGACCCATGACGAGGAACTCGTCCGCCTGGGCGGCGGCATCGAGAGTCTCGGTCTCTGCGATGCCGTGGCCCTTGGCCTCGACCCGGGCGAGCCATCCTTCGGGAGAGCGCTCCGTGACGGTGCCGATCCGCCCCCCCGTCGTGACGAGCCGGCCGTGGGCGCCGGGGCCGATGCCGGCATATTCGCCGTAGCGCCAGTAGAGCAGGTTGTGCCGGGCCTCCGCGCCGGGGCGGGCGTGGTTTGAGATCTCGTAGGCCGGCAGCCCGGCGGCGGCGCAGACCTCCTGCGTGACGTCGTAGAGAGCGCGGGCGACGTCCTCGTCGGGAATCACGAGCTTGCCGGCGGCGGCGAGGCCGTAGAACGGCGTGCCGGGCTCGATGGTCAATTGATAGAGCGAGAGATGCTCCGCCGCCCGGCCGATCGCCTCCGTCAGCTCGGCCCGCCACGCGTCTGGGCTCTGACCGGGGCGGGCATAGATGAGGTCAAAGGAGGTTCGGGCGAAGGTGGTCTGCGCGATACGGATCGCCGTGAACGCTTCGGCCGCATTGTGCAGGCGCCCCAGGGTCTTGAGCGAGGCGTCATCCAGCGCCTGCACCCCGAGGGAGACGCGGTTCACCCCCGCCGTCCGATAGCCCTGGAAGCGACCGGCCTCCACGCTCGACGGGTTGGCCTCGAGGGTGATCTCGGCGTCCGGCGCCACGCTCCAGTGGTTCGCCACCGCATCGAGCAGGCCGGCCACCGTCTCCGGCCGCATCAGCGAGGGCGTGCCGCCGCCGAGGAAGACGCTCGTCACCACCCGGCCCGGCACCCGCCCGGCGACATGCGCCATCTCGGCGCGGAAGGCCGTCAGGAAGCGCGCCTCGTCGACGCCCGCGTGGCGGACATGACTGTTGAAGTCGCAATAGGGGCACTTCGCGGCGCAGAACGGCCAGTGCAGGTAAACCCCGAAGCCCGCGTCACGGGTGGGGTGGTCAGGGATGGTCGGTGGCATGTCGCGCCTGTCAGGGCGGTCGCGCGGCATGTCCTCGTGCCGTCATCGCGAGCGCAGCGAAGCGATCCGGAGCCGTGCTTGCTGGAAAGCCAACGCGCGTTCCCGGTTTGCTCCGCTGTCGCCTGCAAAGGCGGCAGGTGTCAAATCCGCGCCGCCGGGGTGAGGCACTCCCGCGCAAGGTTCACGAAGGCCCGGGCCCTATGGGAAAGGCCACGTCCAGCCCGCCAGTCCACCCCGTGCTTCTCCTCGGCGGACATCTCGCCGAAGGTGCGCACGTGCCCGTCCGGCCGGAACAGGGGATCGTAGCCGAAGCCCGCATCGCCCCGGGGCTCCACGATGTCGCCGAACACCCGCCCCTCGAACAGTTCCGTGTGCCCGTCCGGCCAGGCCAGCACGAGGGCCGAGACGAAATGCGCCCGGCGATCCGTGGCCCCCCGGGCGTCGAGCTCGGCGAAGATCCGCGCCATGGCCCCGGCAAAATCCTTCGTCGGTCCCGCCCAGCGGGCCGAGAAGATGCCCGGCGCCCCGTCGAGGGCATCGACGCAGAGGCCGGAATCGTCGGCGAAGGCCGGCAGACCCGTGGCCCGGGTGGCCGCATGGGCCTTGATCGCCGCGTTCTCGGCAAACATCGTCCCGGTTTCATCGGGCTCCGGCAGGCCGAGCTCGCCGGCCGACACCGCCTCGATGCCGAAGGGCCCCAGAAGCTCCCGCATCTCGGACAACTTGCCCGCGTTGTGGGTGGCGATGACCACCTTGCCGGTCAGGGGCCGCCTCACGCGATGGCCTCCTTCTGCAGGGCGACGAGGCGCTCGGTGCCGGACCGGGCGAGCCGGAGGAGTTCCAGAAGCTGCGCCTCGGTGAAGGGATCCTGCTCGGCCGTGCCCTGCACCTCGACGATGCCGCCCTTGCCGGTCAGGACGAAGTTGGCATCCGTTTCGGCGGCGGAATCCTCCTCGTATTCGAGATCGAGGATCGGCATGCCCTTGTAGATCCCGCAGGATATTGCGGCGACGTGATCCCGCAGGGGATCGACGGAAATGATCGAGCGGCTGCGCATCCAGGCGAAGCAATCGTGAAGGGCGACCCATGCCCCGGTGATCGCCGCCGTGCGGGTGCCGCCATCGGCCTGGATCACGTCGCAATCCACCGTCACCTGCTTCTCGCCCAGGGCCGACAGGTTGGTGACGGCGCGCAGCGAGCGGCCGATCAGCCGCTGAATTTCCTGCGTCCGGCCGGAGGGCTTGCCGGAATTGACCTCCCGGCGCGTCCGCTCATGGGTGGCGCGGGGCAGCATGGCGTATTCCGCCGTGACCCAGCCCTTGCCGGAGCCCCGCAGCCAGGGCGGTCCCCGCTCTTCCAGGGTGGCGGTGCAGAGCACCTTGGTGTTGCCGAAGCAGACGAGGCACGAGCCCTCGGCGTAGCGCGCGACGGCGCGTTCGAGGGTCACGGGCCGCAACGCGTCGGCGGCACGGTGGGATGGCCGCATGCGAGGCCCTTTCCGTATGAGAGGTGCGGGCCGGGCTCATAGGCCGCACCGCCACGGCGGGCAAGCGGCGGATTGATCCGCGGCCCCGGCGCGGACATGATCCGCGCGCAGGATCGCCGAACGTGACACATCAGAGCTTCGACATTTCGCAGAACCCATCGATGCAGGCCCTCGCCGCCCTCAACGAACGAGCGCGCGAGATCTTCCGGCAGATCGTCGAGAGCTACCTGACGACAGGTGAGCCCGTGGGCTCGCGCAACCTCGCGCGCATCCTGCCGATGGCCCTGTCGCCGGCCTCCATCCGCAACGTCATGGCGGATCTGGAGCATTCGGGATTGATCTTCGCGCCGCATACCTCCGCCGGCCGTCTGCCGACGGAGCAAGGCCTGCGATTCTTCGTGGATGCCATGCTCGAACTCGGCGATGTCGGGCAGGATGAGAAGGACCGGATCGAGGGCCAGATGCGGTCGGTCGCCTCGCGCCACACTTTCGAATCGGCCCTCACGGAGGCCTCCACCCTCCTGTCCGGGGTGTCCCGGGGGGCTGGGGTGGTCCTCACCACCAAAGCCAACGCGAACCTCAAGCATATCGAGTTCGTGCGCCTGGATCCGAGCCGCGCTCTGGTCGTCCTCGTCTCGGACGACGGCACCGTCGAGAATCGCCTCCTCGACCTGCCCGCCGGCCTACCGGCGGGCGCCCTGCAGGAGGCGACGAACTACCTCAATTCACGTCTCGCCGGCCGCACCCTCGGGGGGCTGCGCGCGGAGATCGAGGCCGGCCGCCTCGCCAAGAAGCGCGAACTGGACGAACTGACCGAGCGGCTGGTGGATGCGGGCCTCGCAACACCCGTCGGCCCCTCCGAGGCCCGGCAACTCATCGTCCGCGGCCAGGCCAACCTCCTGGACGACCTGCGGGCGGCCGAGGATCTGGAACGCATCCGCCTGCTGTTCAACGATCTGGAAACCCAGAAGGACGTGATCGACCTCCTCGCCCGGGCCGAGCAGGGGGAGGGGGTGCGCATCTTTATCGGCTCCGAGAACAAGCTGTTCTCGCTCTCGGGCTCGTCCCTCATCGCCGCGCCGTTCCGCGACGGGTCGCAGAAGATCGTCGGAGTCGTCGGAGTGATCGGCCCGACCCGGCTGAACTACGCCCGCATCGTGCCGATGGTCGACTACACGGCCCGCGTGGTATCGAAACTGCTCGACGGCGGGCGATGAGCCACCGACCCGCACTCACATCCTCACCGTCATGGCGAACGAAGTGAAGCAATCCAGGGACGCGCCACTCACCGACGCGGCCCGCTCCCTGGATTGCTTCGCGATGCTTGAAATGACGGCTTTGGGCCTGAGGGCGGTGCCCCTTACAACGGGATCACGTCCACGATCTCGTAGGTGTCCGGATCGATGATGACGATGTCATCGCGCACGAGGATGTAATCGTACCCCTCGTAGTCCGGAACGAGTTCGACGATCGACGGCGGCAGCCGATGAAGGCCGATCGAGCGCGGGATCGCCGTGCCGACGCTGAGGGCGAAGTTCACATCGTTCAGGCGCGAGACGCCCGCCCGCGTGATCGACTGCCGGAACTCGCCGCGCCGGGCCGTGTCGAGGCGTGAATAGCCGCCACGGGCCGAGCCGCCCGCTTCCCGTCCACCCCGTGCCCCGGGACCGCGCTCGCCCGCCCTGCGCTCGCCGCCGGCATTCGGGCCGCCCCGTCCGTCGGGGCCACCCCGCTCCGCCGCGCCGCGACCCGGACCGTTCGGCCCTTCCTCGCGGGCATTCGGACCGCCCGGACCGTTGCCCCGCTCGCCGGGGCCGCCCCGATCGGCCGCGCCCCGTTCGGCAGGGCCACCCTGCTCGGCAGGTCCGCCGCGCTCGGCGGCGCCACCCCGCTCCGCAGGACCGCCGGCCGCCGGGCCGCGACCGGGTTCGCCGCCGCGCATGCCCCCCGGCGCTCCGCCGCCACCGGCCGGACCACCCGCGCCGGGTCCACCTGCACCACCGGGCCCGCCCGCGCCGGCCGCTCCGCCGGCCGCACCGGGACCGCCCGCACCCGGTCCACCGCCGCCACCCGGGCCGCCCTGGGCGAAGGCGGTCGTCGCCCCCGCGATGATGATCGCTGCGGTAATCGTGCCGCGAAGTATTCTGTTCATCCGCCGTCCCGCCGTCGCTGTGGGCGCGCCCGACGGGCGCTCGACCCGGGCCGGAACGGGAAATGCTTCGAAACCGTTCCGCGCCGCTTTCGCCGCAACCGGGTGACATCGCGTCACCAAATCGGGTCTGCCGGAAGGTCGGCGCTTGCGGTCGAAGTCCTGGGCTGGCACGTCTCCGGGATTACAAGAAGCCGGTCCAGGGCCGGCCAGTCGTGAGTTCCGGAGACGCCATGTCCACTCCCCCCGCAGGGCATATCAGCATCGATTCGAATACCCACGATGCCGCCGACCGGCGCCGCCGTATCATGGCGATCGTCGGTTCCTCTTCGGGAAACCTCGTCGAGTGGTACGACTTTTACTGTTACGCCTTTTTCGCACTCTACTTTGCCCCGGCCTTCTTCCCGAAGGGCGATTCCACAAGCCAGCTTCTCCAGACGGCCGGCATCTTCGCCGTCGGATTCTTCATGCGCCCGGTGGGCGGGTGGCTCTTCGGCCGCATCGGCGACCGGGTCGGCCGGCGGACCTCCATGGTCATCTCCGTGCTGATGATGTGCGCGGGGTCGCTGCTGATCGGCGTGCTGCCGACCTACGACACGGTGGGCACCCTGGCGCCGGTGCTCCTGCTCCTCGCCCGGATGCTCCAGGGCCTGTCGGTGGGCGGTGAGTACGGCACCTCCGCCACCTACATGAGCGAGGTCGCCATCAAGGGGCGCCGGGGCTTCTATGCCTCGTTCCAGTACGTCACCCTCATCGGCGGACAACTCCTCGCCTCCCTCGTGCTGGTGGCACTCCAGTCCTTCATGACCGCGCCGGAACTGACCGCCTATGGCTGGCGCATCCCGTTCTTCATCGGGGCGGGCCTCGCCATCGTGGCGCAGGTACAGCGCCACGATGGCGAGGCCCG
>NZ_BPQX01000021.1 GCF_022179525.1 Methylobacterium persicinum | reverse complement strand
AAGTTGCACGCCGAAACACAGCAGGTCGCGGTCATTGCTCAGGCGGCGGTCGAAGAACGTCTCGTCGGAATGGGTCTGCCGGCGAACGTCGTGACTGGCCACTTCAACGCGCTCTCGGGTCGGAACGACATGGAGAAGGTCGCCGGGATGATCGTGATCGGGCAGGCGATGCCGCCCATCTTCTCCATGGAAGCCGACGCGGGCACGCTGACGGGCGCTCCCGTCGACGCCGCCGATGCGGTGCTTAAGCTCGACGAGCGCCGCTGGTATCCGCGCGTTCCCGGCGCAATCAGGCTCAGGGACGGGTCGAACTACCCGATCGAGTGCCACCGCCATTCCGATCTGACGGTCGAGGCTTTGCGTTGGCAAATCTGCGAGGGGCAGTTGATCCAAGCGATCGGCCGATTGCGCCCTCTGCGCCGCGGTCCCGACGAGGCGTTCTTTCTCGATATCGTATCGGACGTGCCTCTGCCGATCACGGTCGACCGCGTCGAGGAATGGAGCGCCGTCCGTCTTGGCGCATGGGCCGACATGGCGGCTGAAGGCGTCGTGCTAACCGCCGCGTCCGATATTCAGGCGGCGTTCCCCGATCTCGCGGCGAGCGCCAAAGCGGCTCAAAATATGTCGGAAGCCGTGAGGCTCACCCTTAGGTCTAATATAGACGTTTATATAGACCTTGGGGTGAGCGTCAGCGTTATCGAGGCAAAGCGCACGGGCCGCTTCGCGCCGACTGAGATCGTCGTTCTGCCGAACGGGCCGAAAGGGCCGAACGCTCTGAAGCGTTGGCTGAACGATCGCGGGCTCGGGCCGATCGAGCGTATCACCGTGAAGAGGGCTTGCGCGGCGTGGGCGCGACCCTCGATTGAGGCGATCGGTCGACTTGTCGACGCGCGAATGCAGGCATGGGCGGGCATGCTTACATCGGCGAGCACATGCGAGAGCGGATCTGATCGACCCGCGCTAGGCGCATGACTGATCGCGATGGGATGCGCCGCCATGCGCTTGGGTCCCTCTGGGACCGCCTCCCATGCGGGTGAACGTGCAACGCACCATAGGTCTAGAAAAGTATCAAAAAATATCTTTATTCTGACTCAACGATGAAAACCAAATTTAACGTCGAGCGCTCTACATACGACCTCGCCGACTTAATCGAGAGACGTAAAGCCTGTCGCATCTGTGTCGATCGCGATCCCGATCGCATCGTGTCGGCTGCATCTTTCTCGTTCGACCCCGAGGTCGTCAGCCATTGGGCGCAATGGCTCGGGCATCTGAACCCCCGGCTCGTGATTGTCGGCCAGGACTTTAGTGATGCCGGCTATTTCGAGTGGCACCACGGCGCCGATGACCCAAGAAGCGCAACGAACGCGAACCTTCACCGGCTGCTCACGATTGCGGGCTTCTCGCCGGGTCGCCCGCCGCTGCCTGATCCCGATACGCCGATCTATCTCACGAACTCGATTTTGTGCCTCAAGCATCCGCCTATGAACCGCCCGATCGCCGATCGTTGGGTGCGGGCCTGCTCGTCAGCACAACTTACCCCCCTTATTTCCCGCCTCGATCCCGAAGCTGTTGTCGGAATGGGCTCGCACGGATGGCGGGCTGTCCGGCTAGCGCTCGGTCTTGAGGATGCTTCATCGTCAATTCAAAGGGCCGCTGGCGGCTGTTGGACGGCGGCAAGCCGCATTGCCTTTGCGGTCGGGCACTGCGGCCCGCTCGGGCTCGCCAATCGATCATGGTCGCGTCAGACCGAGGACTGGTCACGCATCGGCGCCGCGCTCAACCTTGGATCGGGGAGGGAAAAATAGCCTCCCCCAACTGTCATGCGATCATCAAAATCGCCCTATGACTGCAATCGCGAAATACTCACGTCGCAACCCGGAGCCGAGAAAGCAGCGACGCTCGACTGTCACGATACCGGAACGAGCAAGTCCGGCAGTAAAGCTAGTTTTCGCGGAAATGAACCGCCAAAACAAAACTTATGACTCCGTCGAGGCAGGATCTGGAATCAACCGCCCGACCGTTAAGGCATGGCGTCATAAGAACCATCCTAACCTCGAAAGTATCTCGGCCGTACTCGGCTTCCTGAATTTCGAGTTCGTTCCGATCCCGCGGGAGCGCGCTCTGCCCGACTCCATCCGCGAGGCGCTGAAGCCGATCGCAGATCTATTGCGGTTGGAAATGCGCGATGCGGTCGGCTTCGCTTTCGAGATCGCCTATCGCCAGCCTGGGCGCTCGACCTGAGGCAGAGACCCCGACTGGCATAACCGTCGGCTTTTCGTGGCGATTAGATCTGCCCCGCGTGATCCGCTCGTCGCGTGCATTTTAATCGGGCCTTCCTCGGGCGTGAGCATAGCGGGCGGTCTTCGGACCGTCCGCCTTTTGGCGTTGGGGGATATTAAACCTGTCTCCCTGCCGAGACCGTATCGGGCGAACCTCACTGTGCCGGCCAAGAGCCGGCGCCCGAGGATCTGAACTATGGCCCTGTCTCCCCGGCCTCCGGCAAAGCCCGGAACGCCTCACGCCAATAACTCCGTCGACCGCTTCGCGGATCTGGCCGCGCACGCGGGTTTGCTCGCGCTGTCTCACGAGCTTCGCGGTCGGAACGCGCTCGCTCTTAGTGACTTCGCGGAGGTCGAATGCCGCATCGCCGCACGTCATGCGGCCCTTGATCGGCTCTCGATCGAACTTGAGTACAATCGCGGGGCATTGCTCGACCTGGCCGTCGCCGAGAATTTGGAGGTATGCGCGTGAGCATCCTCGACAAGCTCTTCCCCCGCCGGGCTCGGTCCGCCTCTCCGCTCGCCTCGGCTGAGATCGCGGTTGAGATCGAAGCGCGAGAGGCTGCCCGTGCGAAAGCCGAGGCCCGCGTCGCCGCCGCCGCATTCAACCGCGCCGCCGCGCAGGACGATTTCAACCCTGTGGGGATGATTGCGGCCGACGACGAAGCCAAGCTCGCGCGGGCCGAAGTCGAGGTCGCAGATCATGCGATCAACGAGCTTCAGAAGGCTCATGCTGAAGCCGTGGCGCGTGAGGCAGCCGACGCCCTTACGACCCGGCGCGAGGCGATCGAACGCCGCGTGCGCGCCGAGGCTTCGAGCCTTCTCGACGACTATGACCGGCTCGCTTCGCAGATGGCATCCGTCCTGGCGCGAAAGGCCGATCTCGATCGAGAGGTAGCACGGACGAACGACGCGCTTGCCGGCGCGAAGCGCCATAGCGAAATGCTTCAGTCGATCGACCGTCGCTTCCGGTTCGCTGCCGGGCGACAAGAGCCCGATGCGATGCGGATCGTCGAAGAAACTCAGGTTCAGATCGACGGTGAGTGGAGCCGCGCCGTTCAGCTTGTCCGCCAACGTGACGGATCGATGGGTTCGGAGCACGGCCCGACGCGGATCGTGAAGCGTGAGATCCGTCGCCCCGGTCGTAAGCGGGCGGATACGTGGCTTCCGTCTGTCACCGATATCCGGCTTCCGGCAGGCCGGATCGGCGGCTCTCAGCATTGGCCGCGAGAGGCGTAGTCGTGAGCGAGCCGCACCGCTCGCGGCACGAGGGCACACGGTAGCCGGCACCGCCGACAATCCCGCGCCGAGCAGCGGCGCAGGTTCGAGATTCAGGTAGGGACTATATGTTTGAGAGTGAGATCAGGATCGAGGTCGAGCGGCGCCTTCAGAAGGCGTGCGATGATCGGGCCAGGGAAGGCCTTCCGCCGCCTGTGAGCGTCGACACACTTCGGGCTGTCGTGCGGAGCGACCTACTTGCTGAGATCGAGGCTCGGCGCGTGGCTCAGAAGGCCACCGCCGCGAAGCCCGTCCCGTCGCGCTTGAAGCCCACCGCTGTTTCACCGCCGATCCCGATCCGGCAAGCGCCTACCGCATCGCCCCCCATGCCCCCGACGCCGCCGAAAGCGACGGGCATGGCGTTGCTGATGGAAATGGCAGCGCAGATCGATCGGAGCGAGCCGGTGTTCCCCTCGCTTCGCAATCCCCCGAAGAAGCCGGCCGCGAAGCCGGTTGTCGATCAAGACGAGTTGGCCGCACGCCTGATCCTCGAAGCCGGGCGGATCGCGCGGAACGGGTAATTGAGCGGCATCTACGTCGGTCGCGTACGTGCCCGATACGTTTAGCCGTCATTTAGAAGCCCATGGGGCGGGTTCGCGCTACGGCGGCGGGGATTGTCGCCCTCGGCGCTGGCGGCGGCTCACTGACCATCTCAGTCGCGAGCTAAATCGATCTCAAGATTTTATTGCCCCGGCGCCATCTCAAAGGTGCCGGGGCTTCGCCTGTCAAGTATCAAGGTTACGATCGAAGTCCGATGATCGATGCACTCGGGCCTACGCTTAAGACCGTTAGCCTATGTGCGACGGATCTTCGTGCGCATTCGCCCTTATGGATCGATCTTCGAAACCACACTATCTATTGCCTTTAGGCCCTGTTTGAGCTGATCCATATTGACCTTGACGTCGGGATCGCTGTGAACCGGGTAATAGTCTTGTCTCATCTTTGATAGAGGGGTCCCATGGTGAGCAGCAACCACACCGGCCGTATTGAAATCGCGAAGTTCGCCCACATAATCCGCAAGAAAATCCGGTTTCGAGGAAATTTTATGCGACCGAGGTGAAAAGCGATTTGGATTTGCTTGGAACTCGCCATATAGCTGATCGGCCGTCGCTTCTGAGAATGCAGCGAAAGCAGCAGCAGCGCCTTTAAATTGAGTAAATCGGTTGCCGATGGCAAGATGCACTTGAGGAAGAATCATTTTTCTTTGGCTTGCCTTCGCGGCGAACGTGTAGCCCCCGAAAAACGGGTGAGGTGGATTCGTTCCGTGAAGAAGCGCAAACAAAGCCTTTACTGCTACACGGGACGAATCGTCCGCATTTACGGGGACAAGAAGCCTTGTGCTACCGCAAATTGCGAGCTCCGTGTAAATCGAGAATGAAGGATTAGTATCGTAAAATACAGTCCAATCGTCTTCCAGATTAATTCGAAGCCTCTTAAGTATTTCGTGCGTCCAAAGCCATGGATCCGAGAGACCGGGCAGTGCCGATCGGCTAGCATTCTCTGTGATCGCGGGCGCAAGGAGTTCTAAATTTCCATCGCCGCTCAACAGAAAGAGATTTTGGGGTATTTTTTCGTTCTCGTCATGGACCTTAATAGTAAAATCGGAAAGATTTGGCGTCGAAAGCTTAATAATAGCTTCGCTTATGTAGCCCACTACGCTCTTCGGAGTCGTCTCGGAGCAAAGCTTTAAGAGTTTCGTCTCGCCGCTTTGCCCGCCTCCCAGAAGAAGCATAGAACTATTAGCCTGCGGACACATGTCGACTACTAGAACTCTGCGGTCTGGATTTTTTTCCGCGAAGCGTGATGCTATGTGAAAGGTAACGGTACTCTTTCCGGTGCCGCCTTTGTTATTCCAAACCGCATAGGCTTCCATTGAGACGCTCCTCGCGTGCCGCTCACGGCGCGACTGACCGCTTCGGTCAAGGAGTTTGAGCGCCCGTGAACGCCCTTCAAGACTCCTTAACAGCACCTTAAGTCGTTATCGATTGCCGATCGAGGGGGGCACACCTCTTCAGCGACAGTCCTCCCTTTTCACAGGGACCGGACCTTCGGTCGCGGGCTTGAACCGTCACGCCCGACCGGCGAGCATTGCGCGATGTGCAACCTCTATAGCCTCAGAGCCCCGCAGTCCGAGATCGGGAAGGCGTTCGGGATCGATCGCGACGAGACCGGAAACCTGCCGTCCTTGCCGGGCATTTTTCCGAACACCGCAGCGCCGATCGTCCGCGTGCGAGAGGGCGTGCGCACGCTTTCAATGATGCGATAGGGCATGCCGTCGCCCGCCTTCGCCCTGAAGGGCCGGAAAGTCGACCCCGGCGTTACGAACGTACGGAACACGGCCTCCCCGCATTGGCGGCGCTGGCTCTCGCCCGAGCATTGGTGCCTCGTGCCGTTCACCAGCTTCAACGAGAACGAGAAGGCCCGAGACGGCTCGCATCCGCCCGTGCGGTTCGCGCTCGCCGAGGATCGACCTTTGACGTGCTTCGCCGGCATCCGGGTCGAGGGATGGGCCTCGGTGCTGAAGGTGAAGGACGGCGAGACGACCGACGACCTGTTCGCCTTGCTGACGACCGAGCCGAACGCCGAGGTCGGGGCGGTTCACCCGAAGGGGATGCCGGTGACCCTCACCAAGCCGAAGAATGGGCGACGTGGCTTTCTGCTCCGTGATCCGAGGCGAAGTCACTTCAGCGCCCGCTCGCCGACGGGGCGCTGATCGTGGTCGCCCGAGGCGAACGACGGGACGGTTGAGAAAGGTCGGCAACGTCGCGAATGCCGTACCCGGAGCCGTACCCCGAGACGAAATCAGCGCACGGTATTCCGCTACCGCGTCATCGCCCGTCGCTAACTCGTTGCAGTTATTGGTGAATTGGCGCGCCCGAAAGGATTCGAACCTCTGACCCCCAGATTCGTAGTCTGGTGCTCTATCCAGCTGAGCTACGGGCGCCTGAACCGCGGCGGCAGCGGGTGCGCACCGGGGTTGGCGTGCTTCTAGTGGCTCGCGCCGAACTTGGCAAGCCGGGTTTGGAAAACTCCGCGATGGCTTTCCCACAGCGTACTCGCTTCGTCGCAAGGTGGCGCGAAGGCGCTCGTGCGAACCTGCTTGTTGACGCCGATCCGAGCCACGCCGTAGATCGTAGCGTATGCGCCGGGAAGGGTGGCCGAGTGGTTTAAGGCAGCGGTCTTGAAAACCGCCGTGGGGGCAACTCCACCGTGAGTTCGAATCTCACCCCTTCCGCCAGACCGTATTGTTTTATTTGGGGAATTTAGCTTCCGGGGGGTTCTATCCCCCCATTTATCCCCCCACCGACAGAAAGTCGGCGCTCAAGCTCGCGTTCTACAGCTTCGCGGATGAACGCGGCGACGTCGCCATCGCCGGCAACCTCCTTCATGCGGCGAAGCAGGCTCGTGGGCAGCCGGATCGTCGTCTTCAGCGTCGGGTCTTTGAGCTTGAGCGGCGGGCGTCCCATGGGGCGCTCGGTATCGTGTGGCTGAAATTCCCGCAAGACGCACGCCCTGTTTTGTATGGCGCTTATTGACATATCGTATGGCGGTTATAAAGTCTAGGGAACGTGGAGACCTAGATGGCCAAGCCAGTCCTTTGCCTCGATTTTGATGGCGTGATCCATTCGTACACGAGCGGGTGGCGGGGAGCGCACGTCATTCCTGACCCGCCTGTCCCAGGCGCCATCCCGTACATGCTCGCCGCACTGGATCACTTCGATGTGGCGGTATTCTCTTCTAGAAGTCGAAACCTGCTGGGGCGATGGGCGATGCAGCTGTGGCTTGGCAAAGCCATCGCGGCTCACTGGGAGGCTGGCGGCACGGAGCCGTCGCTGACCGAGTGCGAATGCTGGTCCGACGCCGCAGGTATCTACCGCAAGTTCTCGTGGCCTTGGTTCAAGCCTGCGGCGCTTATCACGATTGATGACCGTGCCCTGACTTTCGACGGGGATTGGTCGTCGCCGCGCTATTCGCCCCACGCCATCCGCGCGTTCAAGCCATGGAATAAACGCCCGCCGAAGCAATGCCTTGCCGGCGCTGATGGTGATGAAGGCATGGCGTGCGATCTGTGTGAAGTTGCATGGGCTTCGCGCGCCGACTTCGAATGTGCGCGGAGACCGGGCCAATGGTGAAGAGGCGCGAGCAGTTTCGGGTTTGCGCCATCAATCGACGTGGACCGCCACAGTGTCCGCCCGACCATAGCTATCCTGATGGGAAAGATGTGGGGGCAGCGATGCCCGGCGCGGCGACTTGCAAAGCCATGCTGCCTTACCCCGCCCCCCGAACGCCTCGTCTGGGTCGTGGAATGCCGCCGCTGCGGATACACGGCCGCCGTCACCGCCGCCGGTCGCCCTGATGATCCACGCAGCGTGATGATGTCCTGCAAGGAGCTTCTGCAATGAGCGACAACGGCAAATGCATTTTCTGGGCGCCGGAAGGCCCGATGCTGCGGGTCAGCTTCAGCGAATACAAAGGCTTCACGCTGCACATTATGGATCTCAACCCTGAGCAGCACACCCGTTGGGCGCTCTCGCGCGGCGAACTGTTGCGCATTGGCTGGGGGCTGATCCGGTCCGCCTTTCGGCGTGCTGCCTAACCCTCCCCGGCGCCTTCCGGGGCGCCTCCACCATCGCGAAGGAGATGAGAGATGCCCCGTTGGGATCACACGCTGAAGCTCAAAGAGCTTTGGATGGACGACGAGCATGACGATGGCGACGACAATGCTCTGGCTACTCGGGTTGCGCCCGTGGCCGCCGAGCGCGTCCGCGCCCTCGCGAAGAAGGTGGAAGGGGCAAACCCAATTCTGTCCGACAGTCTTGAGGAGATTGCGGATGGCTTTGCCGACGTGCCAGACTGCGACAAGCCCAAGAAGGCGTTCAATTGGACGCTGGATGAACTCTACGACCTCGCGGATGGCAATCGAATATGGATTGCCTAACCCCTCCCGGCGTCCCTCTGGTCGCGTTCTTGGATTGTGGAGAGAGAGATGAGCGAAGAGACAAAGATAGTGTTCGTGACAAAGTATGCGCTAACTGGCGGTATTATTGAAAAAATATTGGTAAATGAGTGCGACGGCATGGCGACTGTTGAATGGTGCGGCGGAGCTAATGGCGTAAATTACTTTCACGGACGAGATTATCATCATACTCGCGAGGCCGCCATCGCTCGCGCCGAAAAGATGCGGCTGACCAAGATCGCGAGCCACGAGAAATCTATCGCCAAGCTGCGGAAGCTATCGTTCAACTAACCCCTCCCCCCGAGGATGGGGCGCCGAGAGAAACGAGGTGAGAGATGAGCGAGACGAGCGTGCATCCGTGTAACCCCGAAAACTTCTGGGATCGTGACCGGGCCGGAAAGCTCATTGTTCGGTTCGGTCGCGCCATCGCTGCCGAAGCTGTATGCCTTCACAAGACAAAAGGCGCTCACGACTCTCCACGCGTTGTGAAGCGACTTGCCGAACATAAACAACAGGTCGGCGGTAACTACTGGAAGCTGATGAACTATATTCGCGCGTTGGAGGATGGCTTACCAGAGCCTCTAGCCGCATCCATCAAAGTGCAAGATGCCGATGCCGTCAACTGTCACGCCGAGATGGTCGAGGCGCTGAAGACGATAGACGACTGGTGGACCGAGAGTTTCCCCCAAGGGCCTTTCGCGGAGGATACCTCAGTATGGGGAGGCATCGGCCAGCTTTCGGGTGAAACCGTCGCGATCTGGCAAAAGATCCGCTCCGCTCTCGCCAAAGCCACGCAGACGGGGGAGTAGGATGGGCAAGGTGAAGCTAAGCGAATTGCAGGAGCACGCGCTACGCTGGCTCACCATCGGCACGAGCGTTGAGGGCTTCCGGGTTTGGTCGAAGCTTTCAGCATTCTCACCAGACAAAAGGTCCCTGCTTTCGTGCGTCAAACGCGGATTGGCAGAGCAAGTCGGAATGCCAAGTTGGGAGCGCTACGCTCTCACCGACCTCGGCCGTTCCGCCCTTGCCGAGGCAGATCGCAGCCAGAGGGAGGGGTAGGATGTGGACGGCGTTTCGCTTGATGCCAGCGCTCGGTTTTGCCTCAAGCGGCTTGCTTCTGGTGTCGAATTACTCTGACGGTAAGCCGCCGGATCTGATCGCGCTGATCGCCGCGGTGATGGCCTGTATGGCAGTCGCTGTGAGGCTATGGCGCCACCCCATGTGATCGCCCTATCTCCCCCCGATGCCCGACCCCCTCGCCGCCCAGTCTGCCGCCGAAGCCCTGATCGCCTTGGGCTGGCCGGTCGTGCCAGTCGGCGACGAGGAGCAGTAGCGTGAGAGCCCCACCGCTCCGGGGCCGCCAGATCGCAGCCCTTCGCGCGATAGCGAGTTCACCGGCGGGGCTACGATCCGGGGCGTACCCGAGCCTCATGGCCGCGTTGGTCGAGATGGGTCTTGTGGTCGAGCGGGATGCCGCACGGGCCAGCCATCCCAGCGGACGGGCTTGGCATCTGACGCAGGAAGGCCGGGCGGTGCTGCGGGTTTACGGTGAGGATGAGGCTTAGGGGGGAAGGGAAAATCTGCCGTCTGGCGACGGCCTGCGACTTTGACCCGTCCCTGCGTGCAGGGCGGCTCCTACCCGGAAGGATGGAGACCGCAGGCCGTCACCCGATGGCAGAGGGGAAAGGAGTCAAACTCGAATGATTAAGCGCGAAACCCTCGCCCCTGGATGGCTCGCCGAGGAGCTTGCCGAGGCCCCGTCCGACCTCGCCCTTTCGATGCCGCCCGAGCTTTTGTGCTCTGAGGAAGGGCGCCAACGGATGCCGGAACAGCTCGACGCTGAGGACGCCTGCCGACTGCGGGAGAAGATGGCGAAGCGTTACGCCGCTTGGACCGGACGCGATCTCGCGGCCGACCTGCGGGCCGAGTAGGGCGGAGGGGGCATCCGCTCACCGTAAGCTTAGCCGAAAAAGCGCAGCAAAAAGCCCGCCAGGACGAACCGGGCGGGCTTGGGTAGGCTCTGCGATGTCGGGCCGGTCAGTGTGGCGGCTCGGCGATGGCGTGGTGCTGCCGATCCTTGTTCGCCCCGGTCTGAAACATGTCCTTGGACCAGCCCGGCATGCTGTCGATCCAGGGCTTGAGGTTCGGCTTGTAGGTCAGGAGCGCGAAGATCATGACGAACGACAGGAGGAACGCCGCCGCGAGCCCGAAGCGGGACGGCGCCGGGACGCTCTCTCTGCCGTTGGCCTTGATCGCCCCGGCCGGGACGACGTGACAGACGGCGGCCAGGATCGTGACCACCTTGACGATCCCGAAATACTCCGAGTTCAGCCACGCCGGGTCGAAGCCGGAGAGCCGGGTCACGATGCTGCCGGCCGCGCGGCCGGACTGGCTGAGCCACGACAGCAGCACTCCGACGATCAGGAAATCGGACGAGTCCCCTGAACCGGTCAGGATCGTGATGACCGACCGGCGCAGGTACTTGAACACGACGTAGATGCCGAGCACGCCGATGATGGTGTCGAGCCCGATGTTAATGTCATTGTTGGGCGAAAAAACGTTGAACCCGACGTACCCGAAGATGAGGAGAAAGCAGACCCAACCGATGGTGCTGTTCACGTTCTCCGGGCCGTCGTGATTATAGATGCCTGTACGCCACACCGGCCCTACCCTTTCTGATCAGGACGCGGCTGCACGCGCGTCAGCACAGTCTCTACCAGCAAGCGGACGTCGCTGGTGTGCGGTTCCGGTCGTGCCTGTCGTTCGTGATGCGTCCGCTCCGCGATCTCTTGGCGCAGCCTCTGCAAGTGCCCACGGTTGCGATCCGCGGACCGCTCGACATGGTGTGCGGCCTGCGCTGCGCGCTCGTGCGCGGACAGGTTCTCGGCGAAGAGCGCATCGACGTTGTGGCTCTGGGCCGGGCACGGCTTGCGGTGGAATAGGGACACGATGCGCCTCCACATCAGGGGCGCCCCCGTTCGCGGTCTTCTTCACGCTCTCTGGCGCGGTTGCGGTCGCGGTCTTTCTCCTTTTCGATCCAGTTGGCGATGGCCTGCATGGACCCGCCGAGATTGCCCAGGCCGTGCTGGATCTTCTCGACCACGATGTCGATGCGGTGCGACAGGTCTCCGACCGTCTGCCCGCGCGCGTCGAGGGTTTCCGTGAGGCTTTTCAGGGCGGCTTCGAACTGTGCCGTGGCGACGCTCGCGGCGTGCATGGCGGTCACGAGCCGTTCAACCAGGGCGATCTGAGATTTCTGGCATGATTGGCACTCGCGGTCCCTATAGACCAAGGCGACGATAAGAAGGGCAGAAACCCCCCATCCGCCAAAGTCGCGCAGTAGAACTGCTATGGCTCCGAGTTCCATCTGGTCAGTTGCCGGCGGGCGTCGGGTCGGCGTGATGAGCCCGGCGTCGCGAGGTAGAAACCACCTTCTCAGCCTGCTCCACAGAGCCGACGATGCCAGGGGTCTGGATCTCGTCGGCGGTTTTCTGCTTGGTGATGACCGCATCGACCTGAGGCAGGGCGTTGGCGCTCTTGATGATGCCGTGGGGCCGGTTCGACCAGAAGGCGTAGGCGCCGAGCCCGGCGGTCGCCAGCACGCCGAGGAACGCCAGCGTCTCAGGACCGGCCAGATAGTCGGCCATTTCCTTGCTGATGATGCCTCGGCTGGACAGGATGCCGACCACGAACGAGAGGACGACGCCGAGGGCGGCGGCGAGGGACTGAGGGGTCATCCTGCGCCTCCTCAGCCCAGATGCGGCGCGAGCTTGTTCCACAGGTCCGAGGGAATGCTATCCAGCTCGGCCTGTGAGAACGTCTCATGATGGATGATGCCGACGCGCTTCAGCTTGGCGACGATCTCCGGCTTAATCCGCGGGAGGGCCGCCTGAACCTCCGGCATGCCCAGCGCCATTTCGATCTTGGCGCCGTCCGACGAAGTGGTGGTGTAGGGCAGAGGGATATTGTACGTGCGCTTGGACATGGGCGCCTCTCCTTGCTCAGAACTGGAAGCCAGTGGACGGCGCGATCACACCCTGGAAGAACGGCGCAGCACCGGGAGCCACGGTCATGCGGCGGCGGGTCTTAACTCCGGTCGTAGGGTCAGTGGTTGTCGCCGTCACCTGTGCGGTGGCGCCCGATGCAATGATGTTGTCCACGATGCCTTTGACGGCGGGGACAAGCGCGGTGCAGGCCGTGCCAGATACGGTCCCGACCGTGTTGGCGACCGTCCCCGCGCCAGCCCCACCAGGAACGACAGCAGCGACCTCAACAGCGATGGTCGTGCCGACCGCGAGGCCAGCGCAGGCCGCGTTGAGACCGGTCAGGACTTGGTTCTCCTGGCTCGGGGTGCAGGCAGCCATAGGAAGGGCGCAGACGAGCGCGCCCACGAGTGCGAGGTTCTTCATCGTAATCTCTTCGGTTTGGGGAGATGCCGGCTTCCGGCGCGGCGCGGATGTGTTAGACTTTGCCGATGTCTATGCGGTTGCAGAAAATCGGCATTTTGCTCTGTGGCGTATTCATGTTTTGGGCCGTAAGCCCGTCCATGAAGCCGGCCTCAATGAGCCGCGGCTTAGTCGATATTGATATCGAAAAAGGCTTAGTCGATTGGTGTCAGACTTCTAGAACGACCGTCAAAATCCCTGCGATGCTGCTAGGCGATGATGCGATCAAAGCGCATCGCCAAGTGGTCGAGAATATCTGCGCTAACTTCGCTCATAGCGAGCCGCCCCACGCAGAACCGACCCCGCACTGACTTCACGCCCTGAAGATCAGCCAGACGAAGGCAACCACGACATCAAGCGCGATGAAGCCTGCGCCGAGCAGGACCGGGATCGCGCCGGCAATGCGTTCGTCGGCAGAGCCAGGGCCATTCGAAATTGAGTTGCCCCACGCCATCAGCGCGAGGCCGCAGATGAGGACGCCGCTCAGGAACCACTTCATCGACGCCACCGACGCCAGCGCGGATGCCTCATGAGCGAACCGGCGGCTCCGAAGATCGCCCGTCCGATCAGAGCGCCAGCCCCCAGCGTCACGGCCACAGCCGCAGCGAGATGGCCCTTGCCCGGGGGCGCCTCAGGATGGATTTCGACGCGAGGGATCGCAGGCTTCGGGGCAGCGGGCCGAACCGTCTTCTTGGCGGCCGGCTTCGCGTGGGTATGATCGTTCGCCGCCGGAGCGGGCTTATGGGGATCGGTCATCTCAAGACACCTTCACGTTGGAGATCTGCCAGTAATCGGAGCCGAGATCCTGCGAGCCGAGGTAGGCTTCCGGCAGGTAGCAAAATCCCTTGTCGCCCCAGTCGCTTGCCCAGGAATTTTGTACGGTGAAGTAGCCCGGCTTTTGCCCGTAGCCGACGCACAGCATCGCGTGCCCGCCGAGCGGCGCATCTGCGGTTGCGGGCATCGGAACGACGCCGGTCTTGGCGACGTCATCGCTCTCGAAGGCGTCGAACACGTTGATGCCGATGACCACGGGGGCGCCCGTCGCCAGCGCAGCCTTCAACTTCGTCGCGTCCACCTCGACGCGCTGATAAGTCAGCGCCGTGAACTTGAGAGCATCGGCGTAGACCTGCTTCACCGGCTTCCGCTTGAACTTCGCGATGTCGTACGGCCATAGAGGCTCATGCGCGACGCCGAGTTTCGCCGCGCACTTGATGCCGTCGCGCAATTCCGCGCCGCTGTCGGAGGCCGTGGTGCCTTCAATGGACCGCTCATCCCAGTAAAGCTGAAGCCGGGACAGGTCGCGATCCGGCTGGCCGGACTTAATCAGCGCGAACCGCAACGCCGCCGTGATCGCGTGCGCTGAGCATGAGCCGATGGCGCCCTGGTTCATCACCGGGGGGCACCACTGACGAAGATCCACATCCGCCGGCAGGGACTTGAGCGCCGCCGGGTTCGGCGCGAACATCCGGTCACGGCCATCATTCTGATCGGCACGGAAGCCGTACCATGCGATATCGCGCGGCTTGATGGGTGAGGCAGCGGCCATGCGGCGTCCTTGCAATTAAGCTTCGTTTTCGGAGAGCTTGCCGCCTGCCGTGCTGATCAGCCGGCCGCCGGTCGGCAGGGGAACTGACTTCGGCCAGCGGATCGCGACACAACGGTTTTTCGCGACCCAAGAGCGCTTGATCGCGTTCGACTGGTTGCCTCCGAGGACGTAGTAGGCGTCCTTGCGCTCGCCCTCGTAGAAGCCGACATGACCGCCGCCGGGGCGTTTGAAGACCAGCACGGCGCCGAGGGCCGGTTCCTTCAGTGCCCGCCCGAACGTCTTCCAGTTCAGGGCGTAGTAGGGATTGGCAGGGATCACATCGTGCGGCACCTTCAGAGCGATGCAGGTCTGCACGAAGTCACCACACCACGGCAGAGTCGCAGGATTGCCGAGCGTGCGGCCGTCCGACTTGAGGAAAGCCCGCAGATCCTTGTTGTGGAACCGCTCGCTGAGGCCGATCTTGGATCGAGCGAGGACCACCCACGGGGGCACGTCGGAGGGCGCGACAGGTGCGGAGGGCTTGGCAGAGAACAGGACGGCCAAAGTCTTGCGGCCAGCGTCACCATCCGCAACGAGGCCGTTCGCCTTCTGGAAGGCAGTTACGGCCCGCTCTGTGGCCGGGCCATAATCCCCGTCTGCCTTGATTGCGTAACCGAGGGCGATCAGCGCCTTCTGGATCTGGATTGTGGAGTAGGTCGCCATCAAGCGTGCCGATGGTGTCGGGACCGCGTTCTCTTCTTCGCCATAGGGGCGCGAGCGGAACGTCTGGCGGGCGGGGCCACGGACGCAGGATGGCCGGGGCTGAGGATGGCGAGAATGCGCCGCGCGAAAGCGATGCGGCTCGACATCATCGGACGACCAGCGGCTTCGTAAAGTTTTTCCACCGTTGTGGCGGCGGACTCGACGGTCACGCACCGCTTCAGTGCAGTGATGACACTCTTGTAAGCGCCGTGGAACTCGACGCAGAGATAGCCATAGCTGGCTTCATCAGACTTCGGGTCTAGACGATGGGCGGCGGCATAACCGAGGAACGTGAGGCGGCGCTGGCCACTCCACTGAGCCCACCCACGCCCGCCGCTGTTCGGGCCGCTGCCAATCTCTTTGAAGACGGTAAATCGGCCGCTCTCATGGGCTAGATTGCCGAGCAACCCTGCCACCTGAACCGCAGTCAGGCCGAATTCAGCCATGAGCTTAAGCCCGTAGTGGGCCGCCACTTCGTTCACACGATCAGCCATTTCCAAATCTCAGTGAGGATTATCGAAGCTTCGGCTCGCAAATCCGCATTGGCCCGACGCCGGGGTCCCAGATCTGCACACAGACAGGGCGGGCCTTGCGCTTCGGAGCAGCGTCGGCGGGGGTGGTGAGGGCGAGCGCGAGAAGCGCGGCGAGAAGCGCGGGCATCAGTTCGCCGCGTCGAGTTCGAGGCCATAGTTCACCAGCGTCGCCGCCGACCCGGAACTGCCGACGATCTTCACCGAGTAGGTTTGGCCGACCACGATCTGCGTCGTGTGCGCGATGTCGGCGCAGGACTGGTTCGCGCCTGTGATCTGGCAGCTGACCGCCGTGTCCGCGCCGTTCACCCGCAGGGTGAGGGTGTAGGACTGCCCGCTGCCAGGGCTGGCATTCGTCGCCACGACGAGCCGGCGCAGGGTCCCCGAGTAGGGGACCGGCTGAGCGACCGCGACCTCGGCCGTGCTCATCGTCTGCGTGATGTATTGCGGCGTCGTGGAGTTCGCGGGGTAGGCCAGACCAGCCGAGCCGCCGTTCAGGGTTTGCCGCGACGTGCCCGAGTAGACGCCGTTGACGTTGCCGGAGGTATAGGTTCCGTTGGCGTCCCAGACCGTGACGGTGTTCGGCGACCAGACGTTGCCGGAGACGGCATAGACGCCGCTGCGGAAACTGGCCTTGGTCCAGAACGAGCCGCCCGTCGTCGTCCCGCTGTCGATGTTGCCGGTGACGACGCTCCTGCCCACGCTGTCGAGGACGATGGCGGCCGATCCGCCGTAGAGGTTGAAGTTGTTGTTCGTGACCCGGATATCGGGGGCACCGACTGAGCCATTGCTGTCCGCGAGCACGCCGAAGTTCAGATTATAGAAGATGTTGTTGCTGATGTTGGTCCCGTAACCCGCCGTCCACGAGACATAGACGCCAACCTTGCTGGTGACAGGCTGAATGGAGCCGATGTAATTCCCGACGATCTGCGCCGCGTCGGCGTTATTCTGCACGACGACATTGTTGGTCGTGATCTGGTCGAAGACGTTGGCGATGGCCTGAACGTAGAGGCTGTTGCCGATCTGAAGGTTGTAGGGACCGCCGTTGATGAAGGTCATTCCCGTGACCTTCGCGCCCTCAACGCGATGAGTGACGGCGCGGGGGTCGGCGCCGGTCGCGGCGTACTGCCCCTGTGTGATGCGAATACACGAACCGCCGTTGCCGAAGCCGCCGGACCCGGCACAGGTGCCGCCGATGATGCTCTGGTTATGGCCCCAGGTGTCCCATTCGAGGCCCCAAGTCTGATTGCCGCCCACGTAGAAGAACGGGTCGTCGTAGATCGACGTGTCGCCCTGATCGTAGATGAGGGAGCACCCGCAATCGCCGACCACGGCGACGTGCTCGAACCGGGTTTCCGTGGCGGACCGATCCACGCCGATGGCGCCGATGCTCTTGCCGCCCACATCGACCGTCAGATCGGCGAGCCTGACCAGCGAGGTCGAAAAGCCGCTCGTCGTGGTCCACGGGTTGGGATCGCTCGGCTTGCCGACCTGCACCGGCAGGACGCCCGAGGGCGCCTTGATGATCGTTTTGTCCCGCCCGGCGCCGCGCAGACCGACGTTGGCGCCCGACAGCACAAGCGTGTTGCTGAACAGGCAAGTGCCCGGCGGAAGCATGATCTGCCGGCCAGACCCATACCCTCGCCCTGCCGTGACGGCGAGCAGCATTGAGGCATCGTTCGCCGTAGCGCCGTCGCAGACCACGCCGAAGTCGGCGGCTTGCAGGGTGTCCGCGGCGCGGGTGGCGAGGCTTCGAGCCACAGTCCCAATCGCGCTGGGCGTGGTGAACTGCGAACCGTCGCCAGTCGGCGTTCCGCGGAACCCAGGAGTCGTGATCGGGGCCGTGAAGATCCCGTTGTCCGGCGACACCTTACCGCTGTTGAGAGCATTCAGAACGGATTGAAGCCCGTTGGCCGTGATCGCCCCCCTCGCGTTCGGGGATATGGTCGTATTGATCTGATTGGCGATATCGCTCTGGCTCTGTGCGAAAGCCGGAGGCTGAAAAAGGCCAAGCGCGAGCAGCGCGGCAAGCAAAATCCGCATCACTTTACCCTCAGTATTTGACGCAGTAGAGGACGGCGACGTTCTTCGGCCGTGTTTCATTGGCCGCACGGGCGTTCAGGACGTTGCCCGTGCCCACCACGTTGCTGCCGTTCGCGTTCGGATAGTTGAATGCGGTTGTCCCGCTCGTGCCGCCGGTCGCGTTGTAGGTCGGGTGATTGTGATCCTGCAGCGCATCGGCCTGATACGAGCCGAGGATGCGCCCTGGATCCTGCCCTGCGCCGTTATCGACGCCTCGTGCGAACACGCCGCGCAGATCGGGCAGATTGAACGTCGTGGATCCGTCGCCGACGCCCCAAGTGCCTCCGATGACGGCGTACAGGGCCGCGAACGTGGTGCGGCTCTGTGCGGAACCGTCCGCCGCGACCCAGGAGGCGGGGCATTGCGGCGAAGCGAACGATGCAATCAGTCCAGCGGGGAGACCGGAGTTCGAGGCGGGCTGATAATTGATGACGCGCCATTGCCCCCCGCCGCTATAGAGCGCCGTCAAGGCATCGCCAGATCCGAGATAGAGGGTGTTCCCCGGAACCAGAAGGTTGCTGCTTCCTTGCAGGAAGACGGAGCCGCCGATCAGAATTTGATAGATCGGAGAAGTGGTGGACGCGGAGGATCCAAAAGACGAGATCGTGCCGTTGCCGGTGATCCCGACGTTGTGCGTGTTGACCAGTCCGAGATCGACCACGTTGGCGACGGGAAGGTTCTGGATTGTACCGAACCCGCTGCCGCTTGATCCATTGCCGCCGATCAGGTGAAAAGCGCCTCGGTTCGCGTCGTAAACCAGAAGCACCGCCGCGCCGGCCTGTACCTCCTGGCCCGACAGGTTGACCGATCCGGATTGCGTGTCGGCCAGAACAGGGATCGCACCGGAGCCGTTGGCAGAGACAGAAAGCTGCCCCGTATTCGTGAACCCGGCGATGAAGCCGACGATCTGCCCATCCGCGGAGGTGAAGTTCGTGGCGGACACCACCTGCGCGTTGGCGGTGCCGGTGCTCGTGCCGCCCCACGCGATCTGCGAGGACGACGTGTCGGCGGTGAGCTGATCCCAGATCAGATTTCCATAACGGTCTTTGAGGATTTGACGATATGCGCCGGCCCCGTAGACGGTGGCCCGACCGGCCGCGTCGAGGATGACGGGGTTGGTGTTCAGGACCGTCTGCGCCGCATTTTTGTAGGTGGGCTTGGCAGTCGTGGTGTTGGGCACGTAGAAGGAGAGGGAACCGCCCGCCAGGGGCTTGCCGTTGGCGTCGGTGAAGGTCTGCTGTCCAGGTGGCAAAAGCGTTGCAGCCGAGGCCGGCAGGCACAGACAGACGAGCGCGAGGAGCGCCGCGAGGATGCGGTTCATTCGGGTTGCCCTTGTGGCGGGGGTCGCGGCGCTCGGCGGATGTCAGACCGCACAGCAGCAGGCGAGGAACGAGGCGCAGGCCGACGACGCGGCGTGTCAGTCTTACGGATTGAAGTTTGGAACGCCGGCTTATGCTGAGTGCCGACAGCGCCGGGATGCCGCTTCTCAGCAGCAGGCTCTGGCGGCGCTTGGAGCCCTCCAGGGGATGAGGACTCCGCAGCCTGCGGCGCCGGAGGCTTACCAAATGCCGGTGCGGCGCCCCGTAACGACGACGTGTTCGATGCCCGGCGGCATCACAACTTGTACGAGCTACTGATGGCTCGCGCCGCCTACGTCGCCTTCTGCATCGCAGGCATGGTCGGTTTTGCCCTGCTGGTGAAATGGGCCATGACCTCAGTCAGCGAAAATGAGGCCGCAGCCTACGGCGCCGGGTTCATGTCGGCGCTTGTGCTCTACTGGCTGGCACAGAGGATCGAGCAGCGTCAGCGCGACCGCGCGTAGGCCGGCGTCGTCCCTTGGATCAGCAGATTAGAGCCGCGATCCGACCGCTGGGCGAGGAACGCGGCAAGGCGGTTGGTCTTCTCTAGCGACGCGCCGCGGTTCGTCAGGGCATTGAGCAGGGTGTCGCGCTCCGGCCCACGAGCCGACAGCACGCGGGCGATCTCGGCATCGCGGCGGGTATTGTCGGTCTTCGTCAGCACGCCCCCGATCTTGCCGAGCGCTGCCTTGCCACCGGCCAGAAGCAAACCGGTCGGCGTCGAGCCCTTGAGGTCGATGCCGCCGCCAACCTTATCCTCAATCAGCTTCGCGCCGCCGAGCCGGTTGGCCGTCTGCGAGTTCTGCAGCAACTTGTTCGTCGTGTCAGCGAACGTGGCCTCGCGCGCCACGGCATTGACGAGACGCCCGGTCTCATCGGTCCCGAAGATCGCGCCGAGTTTCGCAGTGTTCCACCCGCCCTCGCCTTGCAGTGCCTGCTTCAGCGCGGTGAGGTCGTTGACCTTCACGCCGAGCAAGCGTTCGATCTCGCCGCGGGTGCCCTTCGCGAGCGCGATCCGCTCGCCCGGTGACATGGCATTCAGCGTGTCGGACAGAGCCTCCGGTGTCGGCGTCGTCTTGCCGGAACCGAGAACCCCCGTTCCCGTCTCAACGGCCTCCGCGCGCTTGGCGAGGGCGGCCGACGCCTTGTTGGCCTCGGCGTACCCCGGCACCTGATCTTCCAACGCCGCGTTCAGTTCGCCGCGGGTCTTTTTCAGCGCGCCCTGCGTTCGAGCGACGGCGCCCTGCTCGACGCCGAGCCCCGGCGCTCCGTGATTGATCACAGCGTCGAGTTCGCCCTTGATGTTGTGCAGGTTCTCCGCAGAGGTTTGCAACTTCATCGGGGAGGCAGGCGTGTTGGCGCCCATGATCGGCTGGCCGGACGCGTCGAGAAGCCCCGTCGGACTGCCCGGCACCGCCGCCTTTGCTTCTCCCTTGACGAGCCGTCCGCGAAGCGTCGTCAGCGCGGTCTTCTGGCCGCCCTCAGCCGTCTTCAGCATGCCGTCGATGGTCTGGACGAGGCCAGAGACATCTACGTCGGGTGCGTTCGTGAGGGCGGAAGTGTAGTTCTTGGCATCCTGCGCCTTGCGCAGCGCAAGGATCTCAGCCGTGACCCTCACAGGGTCCTCAGCCGGCCCGATGGCTCCGCGCACGTCTTCGTTCAAGCGCGCGTTGGCGCCCGCCGCGCGCTCGCGCACGGCATTGGTAAGGATCGACTTGGCCTCGCCCGGCTTCGGTATCAGACCGGCCGCGGCGCCCTCTAGGGACGGGCCGGCTTCGGCCAGCATGCCGTGGCCGCCGAGCGCCATGAGGCGATTGCGAACGGCATCCGCTCCATCTGCGGCGACCATGTTCGACAGAAGCTTGCCGGCTGGGCCGGACACGCCGGGAGCGGCGGGCGTCAGATACTCACCGAGCTTGTTGACGACCGCGCCTGCGCCCGCGCCGACGACCTTACCGACCGCAGGGCCGGCCCCGCCAAGCACCGCGCCCATCCCACCGCTAGCGCCGACGTTCTCGCCGCGCACGCCGGCATCAGCCGCGCCGACGAGGCCACCGGTCAAGCCACCCGCGACGCCGCGGGTCAGCAGGTTTTCGCCCGTGATGCCGAGTGCCCGTGCGCCGAGCGCCGTAGCCCCGACAGGCATCATGGAAGCCACGCCGCCGGCCAAACCTGCAGCCGTCGAAGTCACGGGGTAGGCATCGCCAGTCGCCTTGCCGAACGCCTGCACCTTGGCGAGTTCGTCGGCGTAGGGCGTCCCGTCGCGGTAGGACCGGATCGCCGCCGCAGCGCGGTCCACGCCACCCATGACGGCAGGGCCAAGCACGGGAATGCCGTTGATAAAAGCTTGGCCCGCGGCATCGCCGACCGTGCCGACAGGGCCAGCCGGCGCTACCGGCTTCGTGGCATCGGCCGTAGCGGGCGCGGCGCCGGCCTTCGGCACGTTGCGCTCAGCGTTCTTCGTGATCTCGTTCCAGAGATCGTCGGCGGTCGCGCCACCCTGCGGCTTCAACGTCACGCTCGTGCCGGTGGGGGCGTTCTTCGCCGCGTCACCGAGCACGTCATCCCAGGAGGCCCCCGCGGCATCGGGAGCCTTGCCGCCTGTTGCCGTGATCGTCGGCGGCTGACGCCGGACTGCGCCGTTCGGCTTGTAGAACGTGTGATCGCCGATATCCTGGCCCCCGCCGGCCGTCCACTTCGGCAGAGCACCGCCGTAGTTACCGCGCTCGCGCACGACCTTCGCATTCAGGAAGTGCGTGGAGCCATCCGTGATGTCGGGCATCTCGCCAGAAACGATCTGATCGAAGATCGCCTGTGCGCGCTGATATTTCGGATCCTTCGGCGAGTAGGACAGCAACTCCTGCTTGCGCGTCGTCCACGGCTCGAACTGATTGGGCGCGAGCACGACGTCGGCCACGTTGTTGCCGCCGTACTTGCCGGACGCCGCACGGTTCATGATGACGTGGCCGACAGCGGCCAATCCGGCATCACCCTGACCCTGCGCCTCGCCCATCATGGTGCGCACGGCGAGGTCGCGGTCCGCGTTCGAGACATCACTATCGGGCATTCGCGCCTCCTGGCGAAACGTACCCATTATCGCGCAGGGTCTTGTAGTCTCGCAGGAACTGCGCCTGATCGGCTGGTGACATGTTCTTGCGCATGTCCTTGATCTGATCCGGCGTCATATATTGCGCCTGATAGACCCGCGGATTGTAAGTCTTATTGAACTTCTGCTGGAAGCCGGCATAGTCGCTGGGACCGTTCTTCCGCTGCCATTCCTGCCACGCGGCATTCTTGGCCGCGAGCGCGTCTTCGTTGCCCTTCAAAAGCTGGATGATCTGCTTGTTGCCGAGCTTCGACAGGGCCTCGTTTGGGTTGGCCTTGTAGGACGACGACAACTGGCTGTCGGTCCCGGTCCCACCGAGTGCGGCGAACTGCTGCTGCGCAAGCTGGGTGGCCTGCTTGTTGAACGCCTCCTGCGAAGCGATGGACTGCGGATCGAACTGCATTCCCTGAGGCAGGATGTTGCGGTTCGCGAAGGACTTGGCGACCATGCTCCAATCGGCCTTCGGGCCGGACGTGAACTTGTCAAGATCGTCTTCGAGGTTGGCGAGCATCCCCTTGCGCACCGGCACGCCATCGGCCTGCTTCTGCAGGGCGATCCCCTGTTCCGCACTGGCCTGCGCCGTGGCGCGCTGTGCTTCGGGAACGCCCGGAGCCTGACTGACTACGATGCCGGTTGGCGCGGCCCGTCCGCCGATCCCGGCCGGATTTTGCGTCGAGGCCGTGGAGGCGCGAGCCAGCCCGCCAGCAGTGCCGACGACGGGAGCGCCCTGTGCATCGACGCCGACCTGCGCTGGCGCCACGGCTCCGGCCCCCGTCACGGTGGCGTAGTGGTTGAAAGCATACTCGCGCAGCTTGCGTCGGTCCCCGCCTACGGCGTTGATCTCGGCCTCAATCTCTGCCGCGCGGTTGCTCGGAAGGACGCCCGCTTGAGCCTGCTGACGAGTGAAACCGATCAGGTCGTTTGCGGAGAGGTCCGGTTTCGATAGCAACCCGGCGATGCCATTGGCGATGTGGCTCTGCCGCGTGATGCCAAGGTTCGTGCCGGCCTGAGCGTTGCCGATTTGGCCGCCCTGCAGCGACTGCTGCTGCTGAAGCATCTGCGGCGCAACGAAGGCCGCGTGAGGATTGGCCTTCAGGAGCGCGCCAAGCTTGTTGGTGTCGATCTGCCCCGTCGTCGGGTCGATGGCGGTCAGGAAGTTCTGCCCGGCCGATTGCTCGGCCTTGAGCTTCGCCAGCGCCTGGGCTTGGATTTCGCCCGACTGCATCGCGTTCTGCACGCCGACGAGACCCGACAGTTGCGAGAGCATATTCGGCTGCTCCGGCATCTTGCCGTACATTGAGGTATCGATGCCACCGATGGCTGCGGTCTTCTCGGCCATTGGTCAGTAGCCCCAATTCGAGGTGGGGGTGAAGTTCCAGTAAGACGACCCACCGCCAGACCCGGACCCGGAACCGAGCAGCTTGTTGTAGATCGGTGCAAGGGCGTAGTTCTGAGCGGCTGAATTCAGGGCCGTGCCGACAGCATTGGCTCCGGAGGTTGCCGCTGCAGCCTGGGCGTTGCCTGAGCCAATTTGAGTTGCAGCAATATTCGTCCCCGTCGTCGTGTTCGCCGATGCCTGCTGACCGGCGGCATTGGCGCCGAGCGAGGTGGTCTGCAGCAGCCGGTTGAACGCGTTGGTCTGGTTCGTCACCGCGTTGTTGAACTGGTTCTGATAGGTGCTGTCAGCGAGGCCGGTAGCGTAGCTCGTGGCGCCCTTGATCGCCGCGCCGGAGAGCCCGAGCCCCCGCGCCGCGGCGCTGTTCTGCGCAGCCTTCAGCCCCTGCGAGAGGTTGAACTGATAACCCGGCGTGTTCTGAAGCGTCGCCTCGTCCATCGTGATCGGCGACGTCAGATCCGTCAGGCGGTTCTGAAGCTGGCCGCCGGCATAGGAGCCGAGGTCGCGGTATGGCTGCAGATCCGAACGGGTCTGGTTGTACATCGCCATCTGCGTGGCAGCCGCGATCTGGGCAGCTTTCTTCTGCGCAGAAGCGGCCTCACTGGATCCGAACAGACTGGCGCCGGCCGACGCAAGGCCGCCCCCTACTGTAGCGCCTACTGGCATTGAAGCACCTCTAGGTCTCCGTCCTGCACGAGGACGAGGTGAGTCAGGATGTCGATGACGAGCGGCGCGGCCTGCACGATGGCGACCGGCGCGTAGCCCGCGAAGCGCGCCCACCGGTTGTAAAGGGTGATCCCCTTGGCCGGCTGACCGCACAGGATCATGGAGACGGCGGCGCCGACGTGGCGGTCATGGGCAGGGTCGTCGTCGTGCAATTCGTCGGGATGGCCCAGCCGCGCGTTCTCAGCCTCTAGACGCTCGTGAAACCAGTGCCCGACATCGGGCAGACCGGGCGCGCGTTTGACCCACTCGGGATAGCGGATTGCATAATAGCGGACGCCTACAGGCCCCTTCTCCGTCAGCCAGCCACTTGCCCGCTCGAAGTCGAGGACGCCGCCCACGGCCCGCGATAGCGCCTCTGCGGGCCTGTTCCCGACCGGGCACCGGGTCAGCAGCTCCATGCAGTCGGTCGCCACGAACATGTGGTCGATCATCTCGCGAACCGCCGCGAGCGCGTCGCGTCCCCGCGCCTCCGGCAGGAACTGCGTGTGGGCCTCGTAGATGCCGGGCTCGTGCTGGTGGAACACAATCCCGCCCGACCCATCCTCCGTCATCAGGACGACGTTGCGGGGGTCGGCCACGACCTCGGACAGATCCAAGGCGCCCTGCCCCGGCATCGTTACCCAAGGCCGCACCGCCTCGTGGTTCACGACGGCGTTGATGCGCTCCGCGGTGACTTCGCGGACGATCATGACGGCAGGAACACGAGGCCAGGGGCGGAAGAGTAGCCCAAGACAGCCTGATCCCCTTGGGACAGCGGGATCATCGCAACGGAAGGCGAAATCGAGATCGTGGTTCGCCCTCGGACGATGCTCAGCGCCGTCAGCGTGCCCTGTACGACGAGATGGCCGGCGGCAGTAGCCGTGTAGACGAACGGGCTCCCGGTGGCCTGAACGATCTTCTCGGCCGCGGGTTTGCCGGGCAGAGACTGAAAATACTGCAGCCATTCCCCCGTCACCATCCCCGTTTGAGGGTCGGCGATGGGCGCATTGGTGTTCGGGGTGGGCATCCTACGACGCGCTCGAATTCATCTCGACAAAAGCGCCGTTGAGCGCCGTTCGGATCGGCGCCGACCACGACAACTCGAACACGCGGTCGCGTGCCATGCCGAGCCTGTTCCACGTCGGAATGCTGCGGTAATCGCCCCCCGCCCCAATGGGTCGCAGGATCGGGTTGCTGTAGGACGCGCCTTTGTCGTCCGAGAAGCGCAGGCTGATCTGAGGCGGTTGGTCGAGGGTCGAACCGTCCAGCGTGCCGGACTGAATGTCCGCGATGAACCGTTCGTAGAAGACGCGGTTGCCGTCGTTGATGAGGTGCGGGAACGTGCGCAGGCGCAGGATCGGATTACCGGCATCCGTGAACACGTTCGGGTCGAGCGCGTAAAGCGTGCCGTTCTGCCAATCACCGCACAGGTTCTGGCCATAGGCGAAGGCGCAGCCGCGTGAGCGATGGCGGTTCTGGCCGCCGTTCTGGTCGGTCCACGCCAGTTCGTGCCACTGCTTGGTCGAAAGTTCGTAGGCCCAGGTCTTGTTCGCAGTCGGGAACGACAGAACGTAGAAGGCGTGTCCCTGCTGCTGGTAGCAGTGGCCTATCGCGTCATCGATCCGGGCATAGGACTGAAATTCGGCCTCGATGGCGTGGGTGGAGATCCGCGTGACCGAGTAGCCGGAGCCTTGGACGACGATCCCCTGCCCTTCCTTGTCCCGCGAGATCCAGAAGACCGACACATCCTGGGTTGTCACGCTGGCCGGCGCGACGCATCCGTGATCGATGAACGCGCCGGGCACGATGGCGAAGGTGAAATCCGCCGCGCCGTTGTTCGACCACACCTCCGCGGTGCGCGCCCCGATCAGCCAGAGATCGCGGTGGACCGTCGCCAACGCCACCATCTTATCGGCCTGTCCCGCCTTGCGCGCGATGTCGAGGGGGTCGAAGGCGGCATAGGTCGCGTCCGGATTGATCGTCCCCTGCGTCAGGTTCGCGAAACTGACCTGCGACAGCGAAATGTAGAATTGAGCGGTGCCGGGCTTGTCGAAGATGAAATAGGTATCGAGGCAGACATTGAACGCCGCTCCGTAGAACGCTTCATCCGTGATCTGCCCGAACTCGCGGCTCGTCATGTCGATGACGTAGCCTCGGGCGCCATCGGTGAGCACGATCACGTCGCCATTGTCGGAAAACTGGATCTGGCTGATGCCGTCCACAATCCGTCCGACGAGCGTCCAATTGAACTCACTGTCGATGAAGAACACCTGACCGGACACGACTTGGTACAGGTCGCCGTTCGTGGCGGCGTAAAGCCCGCGGCACGGTCCGACATAGGGAGGAATGCCGACCTGTCGCAGCCCCGCAGTCGGGTAGTGCGTGACCGGCACCGGAGCGTCGCCGGGGGCGGGGGCGATCTCTGGGAATAGGTTCACCGACCGTTGTGCGCTCGCGATGACGCTGCGCGACTGATAGGCGCCGCCTGTAAGGGTCACGCGCGCCATCAGTACGGCTGCCCGGAGTAGATGTTGAAGCGGGCGGGCGCCGTAGTCAGCGTGTCGGGCATGCTCAACGTGCCGATCTGGCCGTTCGCCACCTTGACCGTGTTCAGGGATGCGCGCGCCAGCGCCGTCATCGTCGGGTCCGGCGCCTTCTGGTAAGACGGACGAAGACGAGCCGCGAGGTTGTAAAGCAGCGCCTCGGCGTACTCATCCGGCAGCACGATATCCGTCGTCAGATCGGGGAATGCCGACAGGGTGGCCTGCACGACGATGTGAATTTCGCCGGTTGAGGGCGCCGGCCACACGTAGAGCGTCCCGACCGGAAAGTCGGCGTCGAGGTAGACCGCCGCCGGGAAGCCCGGGGCACCCTTCAATGCGAGGCCGGCGTAGTCCTCGCGGCTGCGAATGACGCTCAGCGGGACATCGACCGCGTTCGCCGCCTCGCGGATCTGAGGCCCGAAATCTGCGCTGAAGTCGAGCGAGAAATCCGGCGCGATGCGTTGTCCGGGGTTGATCCGGAAATAGGCGCTTTCGATCTTGGTGATGCGGCCGGATGTGGCGAATTCGAAATTCGGCCCGATCCGGTATGCCGTAGCCCCGGTGGCGGGAGCCGAAACATCGACCAGATGGTAAACCATCCAGCGCTTTCGGTTCCACTGCGCCAGCATCATGTTGAGGTCGAGGAACGCGTCGTTCACGTCCTCGGCCTGAGGCGTCACGCCGACGCCCAGGACACCCGTCTTCTTCAACGCTTGCGTGATGAGGTCGAGCGGGGTCATGGGCGTCCGCCTTCGTTGGCCTTAGACGGGCTCGATGTTGCCGGCGTCCATGCTCTCCTGCGCCTGGACGGAAAGGCGCACGGGAGCGTTCTCGTCCTGCTTCTCCGCGATGCCGTCGAGCTTGGCGCGGGTGTTGTGATGGATCACGAGCTGCGCCTCGCGGTCGGTGCGGTGCATGTCCGCCTCGCCGGGGGTATCGAACCAGTCGTGCTCCGGCTGGAACAGGCTGGCCGCCTCGTTCGGGTCGTTGGCGGCCTTGGCGCCGAGGACGGGATGATACTTCGTCTTCGGAAAGCCCGCGAACGAAGCGCGCGTGTTGCCGGAGAGAACGGCCGCGGCCTCGGTGCGAACCGGTTCCTCACGCTCTTCCTCGGGCTGCTTAGACGCCTCGACGTTGGCCTTGGCGATCTCCTGCTGGCTCTTCACCTGCTGAGCCACATCGCTCGGGGAAAGGTCGCCGCTGCGGGTCGTGCTGCCCTGCGGGATGACGGGATCGTTCTTCGATGCCATGACGGCTACTCCTGAGTTTCGGTGAGACGGTTGACGGAGCCGGGCGGTCGGCCGCGGCGCTTGCGAGGCTCATCGGCAGGATCGCCGGCCTCGGTGTCGTCGGATTGGACGGCCTCGGACGCGTTGGCCTCGCCGAAGGGGGCCTCATTGACGCCGAGGGCGGTCATGAGCGGGGCCAATTCGGCGCGAACGATGGCCTGAAGGATCGGCGCGAGGATCGCCCCGTCGAAGCCGGGATGCGTGCTCAGTTCCTCGCGGAGCATCGCGCGCATGGTCCCGGCGTCGATTGGCCCAGGCGGGTCCACCCGCTTCTGAGCCATGAGCGGATCACCCGCGTTTGCCTGAGTGACCATGCGCCCGCCGTCAGGGTGGGCGCGGTGGACATCGCCGGGAGACGACGACCACCCCGCATAGGAATGCGCATGTTCGTGGGCACTCTGGACGATAGCTACACGGCCATCGTCGTTATAAAGCATTCGCGGGTAGTCCATTTAAGTATTCCTTAGATCATACTGCGTCGGCAATTACGGTAGCAAATTCCGGCCGCAGTGCCGCGTACCCGTAGAGGATGTCTAGACGGGTGATGAACTGGTCAGAGTTGATGTTGTAGCCTCGCACCATGCGGAGCGAGATGCCGTCGAAGGTGGCGCGGGCGGCTCGATCCACACCACCGGGGAGTTCCAGATCGGCGGTCGCCATCGTCACGGCCTGCTTACCCATGGCGATGTTCTTCCGGTACACCTCGCCTGCGTTGAACGGGGAGGTGATGGCGGCGCCGTTGGCCGGGGACGAGTCAACGGTCTGGTAGGGCACGGCGATGCCGCCCACCGGGGGGATGAGCGCCGGGTAGATCGGCAGGCTGGTCGAGCCGGTCGGGACGTTGGCGGTGATCAGGAAGGTGGCGAGGCGCCCGGTAGACTGCTTGGTCACGCGGTTGACCGAGTAGACGCCCGCGAAGCGGACGTAATCGCCCTTGTTGAGCGGGCCGGCGGTAGCGGACACGGTGATGTTCGAGCCGGACTGATTGGCCCCATTCACGGTCGGCAGCGCGCCGTAGGCGCCGGTCACATGGTTCAGAACCGTCTGATCCATCATGTAGTCGAAGCCGATGGCGTCGTTCGTCATCGTGCCAGTGCGATACTGCTCACCGATCTTCTGCTGGTTGTTGAACAGACCGGACAGCGCCGACACGGTGCGCGCCTGCGTCTCCGGCGAGAACACGATCTTGCGCTCGCCAGGGCCACGCCGAACACCGTAGTGATCGAGGCGGGCGCCGGCATCGAGGAACGTCGCGAGGTTCGGCGAGAGCGTGGCATTTGTGGCCGGGTCGGCATTGCGCGACACGGACGGGATGGTTTCCGCCAAGGTCATGATGTCGGCTGCGACGGCGCCCGCGAGGTTGTTCATCATCGGGGCGAGAATGCGCTCGCCGAAGTCGTCCAAGCTGAGCGCCATGTCCGCCGAGGAGAACGACACGTCCACACCCTTCTGCTGCGAGATCGTCAGCGGCGTGGTGTTCTCAACGGTATCCTGCGGAACGGCGGTCGGGCCGGAGCGGACGACGTAATCGTTCGGCAGGCGGATGCGCAGCGTGGAGCCGATCTTGGCGCCGACGCGGGCGTACTGGTCGTCGTACTGACGGTCGATGCCCTGCAAAAAAGCGTTCGAGTTGATGAAGCGGTTCAGCGCCTCGCGCGTGATCTGCTGTAGGGTAAGGAGATTGTTTGCCATGATTTGGCGAGCCTCATGTGCCGGCCCTGGCGCGTCGCGTCACAGGGCGAAAAGGGTGCGGTCCTTCGTCCGCGGTTCAGGCCCGGTCTCGATCCGGAGTGCTGCGAGGGAGGGCACGGCTTTGACCCGCCGAGGTGGGTGGTGGCCCGGTGCGTGAGGTCCGGAGAGAGGCACGCGAAGAGCACGGCTTGCCCTGCCGAGAAGGGTCTTGAGGGCGGGAAGCGCCGGGGCGCCTACTTGATCTCGCCGCGACGACGCCGCGCGAACCACTCATCATCCGACAGTTTGTCAGGGTCGGTGATCTCGTTGCGCCCGCCATTGCTGCCGACAGGCGCGATGGGCGGCGGGGCCTTGGACAGGGCCTTGGGCGGCGGCGGGGCGCTCAGCTTGTCGGAAAGACGGGCAAGCGCGATGGCCTGCTGACGCTCGGGCATCTGCAAGATGCGCTCGTACTCCTCCGGATTGGTGCCGAGGTGGTAGAGCGTCTTGTGCGCGTTGCCCGCGTCGATAGCCGCCTGCGCCAGCGCAGGATCGAGGCCGCCGAACGCGCGGAAGGTGGACAGCGCGTCGTTGAAATCGGCGTATTCCTTCGCACCCTGCTCCACGACGGTGTTGCAGGCTTGATCGAAGGCGCGTCGCGCGACGATGGCCGCGGCGCGGGCGTTGAGGGCAGCGTCGTCGCCTTCGGGCCGACGCTGCGGCTGTTGCTCGGCCTGCTGCTCTTCCTCGCCGCCAGCCACACGGCGCAACCGCGCTTCCAATTCAGCGGCGCGGCGCTCGGCGGCCTCGGCCCGACGCGCTTCCTCATGGCGCTGACGCGTCATCTCATCGAAGCGACGCTGCAGCCATTCCGGGGTCTTGGCGCGCTCAGGCTTAGCCTCAGGCTCAGCAGCGGCTTCCGCCTCGCCGGACGTGGCTTCCTCGCCCTCGGGGCGATCAGCGCCGTCCTGGGACTCCTGGGGCGATCCCTCGGGGGTTTGAGATGCAGGCGTAGCTTCGCGATCCGCCTCGGGGGCGGCTTCGGTTTCGTTGTCGAGCATGGGTATCCCAAGGGGTCTAGCCCGGATTTGCCGTCCGGTCGGCTTTGCGGCCCGAAGGCCGAAACTCACTGGGCGCGAGGCGCCAAGAAGGGTTGAAGCTGATTGGCCTGCGCTTCACCGGGCTGCATCATGCTCGCCGCCGCAGCGCCGCCGCCGATGAGGCCGGCTAGTCCGTACTTGCGCAGGATGCTCACGATGTCGTCGGAGAAGGTGACGTAATTGCGAGAACCGTCGCCAGCGAGCCGCGAGCCGCCATCAAGGTACTGAATGCCGGGAACGCCGGCCTCACGAAGACGCAGCGCGGCGGCAGCAGACGACCCGAAATCAGGCTCAATCAGACCACCCATATCAGAGCCAGGGATTGGCGAGCGGTCACGGATGGCCGCATAGGCGTCGCCACCCGTTGCGTCGGAGCGAAGCCGTGCGCCCATGTCGCCTGCGAGGTCACGGACGCGGGGCTGCGCGGCAAGAAGCGCGTCCCAATTCAGCATCTTAGCTGGGTCGGCGTCGATGGCGACCTCGTACATGCGGCCAGGGTTCTTGCCGGCACCGTATTGAAGTCGCCCACTCGCCAGAATTTCGCGCGCGTCAGCGCCTTGCGGGGCGTGCTGCGGCATGTACTGAAGCATCGTGTCGAGGTGCTGACGTGCCACGGCAGGGTTGCCGTGCGCAGCATCCATTACGGCAGCAGCCAAGTCAGCAGCGGACTGCGGCTGTGATGTGTTGGCGGCAAAGGGATTTCTATCAAGGGTAAATTGGGGGCGAGCGCTGAGGATATCGCGATAGTGCTGAGCGACCCCTTCATTCCCAGCAAAATAAAGCCCGTGCCCATAAGCTTGGGCGCCCTCCCCCGTGCCGATCTTTGACAGGCTGAACTTGTCGAAATCGTGCGGTGAACCATGATAGGCGCGGATCGGGCCAGAGCCCAACGCTGTCTCCCCCTGGCGAACAGCCGCGCCGCCGAGGCCGCCCGTCATCGCCAGACCAGCGATGCCGTTAGCCGCGTCCATCGCTTCCTGGCTGACGTGGCCGGTCGCGGGGTCGAAGACACCCTTCTCACCGCGCGCCACCTGACCGGGGAAAAGCGACGCATCGTAGGCGCCCAGCACCGCCTGCGGCAGCGCCACGGTCATCCGACCCTCGTCCGTGATGCCGAGCGGCAACAGGTTCGCCCGCGTCGTCACCTCGCCGGTCGGCGCGGACGTGATGACGGGCTTGCCGGTCACGTCGTCCAACACGGAGCGGCGCAGAAGCGATTGGCCGAGGTACTTCGACAGCAGGTTCCCTTGGGCCTGCTGCACCTCGGGGCTGAAGAGGTCGAGAAGACGGTTCTCGGCCATAGATCAGGCTGGCCCCATCCCCGGCTGCGGCATTTCCTGAGGGGCCGGCATCCCCTGAGGCGGCATGGGGGGCATCTGCGGCGCCTGTTCCGTGCCAGCGTCCTGATCCGCATCGCCCGGCAGGCCGGGTTGCATCATCTCAAGCAGCAGTTTGCGGAAGACCATCCGCATCGCGTCGGGATCGGTCGCCCCGACTACCTTCAGGCGATCCGTCTCTGCGCGGTAGCTATCGAGGGCATGGCCGTCCTCGGCGCGGTCGTTCTTTTGCTGCAGGGCGTCGTGCTGCTCTTGGATCCGCTGCATCGCCTGCCCGAGTGCCGTGTGAAGCTGCTGAACCTGCTGCTGCAACTGCTCTTCGGCTGGCGGCGTACCCTGCCCGAGGATGGCGGGCGGGATGGTGCGCTTGATCCGCTCCACAAGCTCGTCGGCACCGGGGAAGTCAGCGTTCTTGAACAGGATGTCGCCCGCGATCTTGGCGAGTTCCTGGTTCTGCTGCAGGATCTGCGACATGGCGTTGAACGCCTCCTGCCGCCGGGTCGCGAAGGCCGGACCGACATCCGCCTCGACGGCGTACCGACCCACGTTCGGGTTGAAGATCGTCGCCACCTTGTCGCGCAGATCCGGATCGGCTTGGGCGCGCTTCAGATCCTCGTCCGAGGCCGGCCGCCCCGCCACCATCTTCTGCACCGGCTTATCGGCATCGGGCGCCACCTGAACGTCGCTCTGATCCCCGCTCTCGGCCATGATCTTCACGACGCGTTCGGTGTCGTAGACCTTCGGGATGAGGTCGATCATGATGCGGCCGGTGAACCGGATGGCTTGCGCAAGGTGGTCGATGTAGTGGTAGGTCGCGTTGTCGCCCTGGCGCTGGCGCTGCTGGATCGCGACGCCGCTGCGCTCGTTCGAAGGGGCGCCCATCTCGGCCTGATACTGTCCGGAAACGAGCATCAGTTCATTCGAGGCGGTCTGCATCCCGGTGAGGTAGGCGGACGACTGAACCGGCGGCTGCGCGCGTTGCGGCGACGAAATCGGCGTGCCGTCCTCCGCGACGTCGTTCCACGGCAGGACGGAATAGTTCTCCCGGTTCGCGTTGTTCCAGTATTGCTCATAGCCCTCGATGGCGCGAGCGGGGGCCATGAACGGGCTCTTGCCCTGCAGGGCTCCGAACTCGGCCGCGGCCGACGTCCAGAAGTTGTACATCCGCTGTGCGTCCTTCATCGCGCGGGTGTGTCCCTTGCGATCCAGAACGCCGTCGATGACGGTCTCTTCCCCGATCACCCGCACGAGAGGGACGAACTGGCCGGGCCACACGTTGCGGTCCACGATGCGCGAGCCCGCGATCTTGAACCACTGCACCTCGAACCGTTTGGTCGGGCGCTCGGCGCGAACGCGGGTTTCTTTCTCCGCATCGAATTGCTCGCGCAGATCCGGGGGGATGTCGCTGCGCAGCAGGCTCGTGCCATCGTCCAGGGCATAGAGCGTGTCGGCGATCTCCCGGCGACGATAGTATTCGCAGATCCGGACGTGATCCTTGGTGTCCCAGGAGTTGCCCTCGTCGCACAAGGCGCGGGAGCCCACGACGTCCTTCCACTGCGGGTGCTCGGTCTTGAACAGGTCGGTCGGCACGTCCTGAAACACGAAGCCGAACCGCGCGTCGGAACCGTCGAAATCCTTGATGTCCGGGTCGAGGTAGACCGAGAGTGGGTCCGCCACACGCTGGATCTTGATGTCCTGATCGAACGAGGTCGGGTCGATATACTCGGTCAGGATGCGCCAGTAGCCCCAGCCGCCATAGATCTGGTGCCGGGATGCAGCCTCATAGGCTTCGGTCGCGTTTGAACGGTATTCGATATGCCGAACGATGCCCTCGAAGATCTTGGCGCTGTCGTAGGTCGCGCCGTCGCCGACCGGGCGGATTTCGATCCCGGCCTTGTTCTGGCGCGCGTCGTTCAGGATCTGCAGGTTGTGCTGCCGGACCTTGTTGATGGTCAGGCAGGGGCGCGGGCCGTTCGGGTCGTTGACCCGGCTCTGAACCTGCTGCTCGTCCCACTGGTACTGGTTATCGCTGTCGCCTTCCGCGAACTTCTGGTCGGCATTCCAGCGGTCGCGCGCCTCGGCCTCCCAGTCCTGGCAAGCCTTGAAACGCTTCTGCGCCTCGCGGACGATCTCCCTCTCTTCTGCGGTTTCGCGGGGCATCAGCGACGCGGCGCCTTATATTCGAGGCAGTACACCACTTCCTCGCCCTCGGTCTGAACGCGCACGGCCGGCATCTGCCGCGGCAGCTTGCGGCGGTCGCTCTCGGCGTGGTGCTCGGCCATAATCATGTCGGCGCGCAGTTGCGTGAGCGGCGCATCGGCCGGCATGCGAACGGCGGTGGTGAAGAGGATGGGGCGGGGCATTAAACCAAAACCAGCCCTTCAAAAAATGCGGCGATGGTTTCTCTTTGAATGCGCCCCCCAAATTCGCCCATCATCATGCGAAGGAGCAGCCCGTGCAGGGGGTTGTCTTGTTCAATCATCAGGCGCTGCGCACAATACGCGGAGACGTCGGCTCTACCTCATCGAGCGCAAGAACGCGCCGCGCCCAGACATCGCCGAACGAGGCGCGCAGACGAAGATCAACTTCTTGCGTCAAGCTTAGGCCGTGGCGCTCAGCGGAAGACGCAACCTGCTCTTGGATCTTCGTTGATAGTCTCATGCTTTTGCTGCGAGCCGGACCAGTCACGTTCTTCTTCATCATCACTCACCCCATCCAAGCGGTCGGAGACGCGGCGCCACGGTTCAGATCCAGCTTCGGCCGCGCCTTGACCTTCGGCGCCGCCAGCGACATCGCGAGCCCGCGAAATGCGTCGGCGCAATGCGAGTGCTCGTCGTGCAGCGGGTTTTTGCTGAACAGCTTCGTGTCCGGATCCACGTCGTAACGGTAGTGCCGGAGGTGGTTCAGGCCGTCAGCGCAGCGCTCTTCATCGAACCAGAGCGACGGGAAGAGCGTTCGGGCCGCGTTGATGCCGTCGAGGACAGCGCGGCGGGGCTGCACGATCACCGTGCGCCCAGCGGTTCGCATCATCTGCGCGATGGTTCGGCCGTTGGCCCCAAGCGTCGTGGCGTCGGCGTCGTGCGGCAGGTAGTCGGTGCCGTAGACGTAGGGCTTGGCCTGCATGGCCCGCAGAATGTCGGGAATGGCTGTCTGCGCGACTTCCATGTAGTCGAGAACGCGGTATTCGAGCCCGACCGCCTGCGCGAACCAGATCGCCGTGCTGTCGGCCCAACCCAAGTCCCAGAAGGTGTGAACCGGCTTCGTCCGGTCGTAGGGAACACGGGTGATGCGGCCTTCCTCGGTCGCGGCGCGCATTTCCTTCGCGTAGATCGCCCCGTCGAGCATCTGGCGGGTGTGGCCCTGCCAGATGTTGAGATAGGCATCGGGGTCGCGCGCCGCGAGTTCGTCCTTTTCCTTCCGCAAAACCTCGGGGAACCACGGGTTGTCGGACCAGTTCAGCGGGACGACCTTCGCGCCGGCCGGAGGGCGCAGCACGAAGCGCTGATAAGTCGGATCAGTGTCCAATTCCGGGTTGAACGTCACCCAAATTTCCGAACCGTCTTTGCGGATCGTCGGAATGAGCTTGGACCACGACGCGTTTGAGACGGTCTGGGCTTCCTCGACCCAGCAGACGTCGATCCCTTCCGTAGACTTCAAACTGTCGATCTTGTGCCGGAGGCCGGAAAAGATGAACTCCGAGCCGTTGCGGCCGATGATGCGCTTGTCCTGGACCTCGAACGCGCTTTTCAGACCCAACTCATCAATCTGGTTCGACAGCAGTTGGTGAACGCTCTCGTTGATGGAATTCTGGAACTCGCGGGCGCAGAGAACGCGCATCGGGCGAACGGCGGCCTGAATGACGAGCGCCCTGGCCGCGCCCCACGACTTGGCCCCGCCACGACCGCCGTAGAGCACTTTGTAGCGGGCCGGCTCGAACAGGAACGCCAGCTTTTCGGGGAAGTCGGCGCTAGTTTTGCCCATGAGCGGGACGCTCACTGCGTCGGATCGGCCACGAACAGGTTGACCTGCACGCCGCTCGCCGCGGTGCCGAAAATGTCGTAGCCCACGAGGCCGGTGAGGGTGCTTAGCGCCGCCGGCAGGGTCCGCGACCGCTGAGCCTTGATCGTCACGGCGGTGTGGGTATCCAAACCGTTCGCCGTGGTCCACGTCCGCCCGGTGATCTGCACGATGATCGGAGAGCCCGTGTCCTGCACCATGTAGGCGATCACGGGCACCTGACCGGACGGCACGGTGATGGGCCGGGCGAAAGTGAACGTCGCGGTGCCATCCGCCGCGGTCGTCATCACCGTTCTCTGGATGCGCGCGGCATGGGTGTGGTCGGCGCGAGCGTAGGCAGTGGACGTGCCGGGTGTGCCGTCGAGGGCAGTCGCCGGCGGCGCCACGCCTGATGCCGGGGGAACCTGCGTCGCCCGCGCCAGTCCCGACAGATCGGGGGTCACGTCGAGCCCGGCGAGCGCCCGTCCTGCCATCAGGCCGAAGACGGCGCCAGCGGCGATAGAGAAGGCGATCCGGCGCATGGCCTGCCTCGTCATGACGGATAAGCGAACCCGGCGGGCGGCGTGCCGTCCTGCGTCACGGTCCACTGAGAGCCGCCGTTGGCGTTCACCGCACCGAAGAACGGCGCCGTACCGGCATCGAATGTTTGACCGCCGACGCCCGTCGCCGGGTTGGCGGTCGTGCTGCCGTTCCACGAGGCGGGCGTGCCATTGGTGACGCTGCGTGCCCAGAGCAACTTCGCCGTGCCGTCGTAGGCGATTTCGACGCGGTCGCCGGGGTTGTAGGCGTTCACGCTGAGCTGATGGTCGGGGAAGATTAGCGTCCCGACCTTGTAGTAGCCCATCGTGAAGTTGCGACCGCCGAAGTAGCCTTGGTCGATGCCCGCCGAGGCGTTGGCGAGGCCGAACCCGCCGGGGTCGCTCGGGCCCGAGTTGTAGTAGGCCGCGACGAACGACTTCCCGCTGGGACAGGCTTTGTTGAAGCGGGTCTGCTTGTCGCTGCCGGTCCCGCCGTTCTTCGCGGTCAGGTTGTTGTTCGAGAGCGTGATCGCCGTCGAGGTGAAGGCCGGATCCCACGTCAGCGATGGCGCCGGGGTCGCCGGGTTCAGGAAACGGAAGCCGGGGCGGAAGCCGGGCGGCAGTGGCCGCGAGGGGAGAGCGTCGGCCCCAGACGCGATCAGCCCGCAGGCGCCGGCCAGCAGCCCGCGACGGGAGATCATTTCTGGTACTCGGTGACGACGCAGGTCTGCGCTGCCGCGGTGTAGGCGGTCAGTGCGGTCAGGGTGGCGACCGGCGGCGTGAAGTACGGCGCGGTGCCGGACGGGATGAACAGGGAGCCGTTGCCGACCGACGCGCCGGCCAGGGTGGCGCCCGTCTCGCTGATGCTGACCCCGCCCGACGCGCACTGGATGCCGAGCGCGATGCGGTTCGGGTTGGCCGCCGCGATCTGCGTCGAGACGTTGGCCGAGAGCGTGGTCGAGGTGACGGTGATCGCGCCGGGGCTCGACGTCGGCGTAGCGACGGCGGACTGGCCGTTGACGAGCGCCTGGGCGTGCGCGGCGACAGGCGCCAGCAGGCAGAAGCCGGCGAGAAGGAGGCGGGAGAGCTTCATCGCAGCAGCCCTCAGTTCAGCGTGTAGCCGTCGAGTAGCGATACCGTCGCCGCGGTCGTGCCGTTGATGAACGAGGCGGTAAACGTCCCGCCGAGTGCCGGCACTTTCAGGGTCACGGCAGTGTTCGCGGTGACGGCCTGGGTGATGGCGTAGGCGCCGTTGCTGATGCTCAGCGTGCCGCCCGCGGTGCTGAACACCTGCGCTTGGAAGTAGCCATACGGCGAGGGCGAGGCATTCGGGACGTTGCCCCGAGCCGTGCCGGTCAGCGTGGCGCTCGCGGCGACGCTCTGGCTCACGCCCTCGGCATACCAGACCGAGCCTTGGATCTTAGCCGTCGCCGCATTGAACTGGCCGTAGAGCCCCTTGAGGGCGGCGACGATGGACGAATTGCCGGAACCGCCGTAGGCCGTGTCCGCCGTCGTCCCGAGCGCGGCGATCTCGCTGGACTGGTTGGCGGCCGTCGAGGCGCCGGTCGGCAGCGGCAGGGCCGTCGCGCTGATGGGCTGCGTGGTCGCGCTACTGTCGGTCTTCACCGCCGTCGCGTTGCCGCCGATGACCGCGGCGGTGTTCTGGACGGCGAACGTGCCGGCGTTGGTGACGGCGCCGGAGATGACCCACGGCGACGTGCCCTGATTGGCGGTGACGGTGCCGGAGACGGCCTGCGTCGCGGGGAAGTTCGAGACGCTGACCGATCCGCCCGGCGACAGGATCAGGCGCCCGTTGCTGTCGAGCGCAACATAGCCAACCTGCGCGTTCGAGAACGTGGGCAGCGTCGAGTTGTACTGGCCGACGAAGCCGTTGACCGGAACACCGCCCGTGATGCCTTGAATGGCCTGTGCCGCACCACCATTCTGGCCAGCAGGCGTGACCGAGCCGGTCGCACCTCCGCCGCCGCCGCTCCCACCGCCGGAGACGTACAGCGGGTTCGTTGACGTGCCGAGCGGCTGACCGCGCAAGTCATACAGCGACACGCCGGCATATTGCTGTTGGGCGAGGGCAGGACTGGCGAGGCCGACGGCGAGGGCCGCGGCCAGGATGAGGCGCTTGAGCATGGGGTGGTCCGTTCAGGCGCCCGAGGTCTGGGCTTCGAGTGCGGCCTTCATCTCGGCCATGCCGCGCAGATGGGCGGCGATGATGGTCTCAAGGGACACGCGGGCGATGGCAGTAAGCGCGTGGGCGTGACCGGTCGTGCGGCCGGCCTCTTGCGCGTGCATGATGAGGTCGGCGATGGCGGCCTCGATATCGGCGGGGAGGGTCATTCCTCCCCCGGCTTCACAAACCGGATCTCGACAAGCGAGCGGATCGCCCCGCCTTCACCGTCACCGTCGATGGGCTGAGTGGGCTTGCCCCAGGCGCGGTCAAGAATGGCATTGGCCGACGCGCCGCGGGCCGCTGGCGGCGCAGCCTTGTCACGCATGATCTCGGCATGCGTCTCAATGGCTTCGACGGTCAGTGACCGAGCCAATTCCCGCACTTCGGCTGGGATTTTAGGGCGGCCGTTCGGGTTGCCGGACTTCCCCGGCTCAAAAGGGGTGCCAATCATGCTGTTTTCACGCTGTTCGCAGCGCGCTTCTTCGCCTTCTTCGCCATCACCGGCTCATCGCCGACCCGCACCACGCACACCGGCCCGCTGGAGGCCCATGCGATGCGAAGGAAGCCGTCAGGAGCGGGATCGACGGGCCGCTTGGTGTCAGTCACCCGCGAACAGCCCGAGGCCCGCCACGAGCCACGCAATCGCAAATTTGGCCGGCAGGGTAAGCCAGCGGAAGATAGCGGTGAGGGTGGGTATCAGGGCATCTCGAAAATCAAAACGCCGATGGCCAGAAGCCAAGCGATGAACAGCACATCGGCCACCATCACCGGCTCCCCCATGAACGCCGCGAAGCAACGATGCAGCCCACGACCGAAGCGAAAAACATCCCGAGGCCAAATCCCGATACAAAATCCGGCGTCGGCATCACTCGCCCTTGATCGCGCCGAACCGCCGGTCATACTCGGCCTTCCAGTCGCCCAAGAACCACGTCTGACCTTCGGCCGGGGTGATCTTGCCTTGGCAGACCAGCTTCTTGCAGAGCCCTTCGAGGCGATTCTTATCGACCTGGTTGTAGGCGCCCGTGTTCTTTTGTGGCCAGAGGTTGGCGGCCACGTTCGAGCCACCGCACTCAATCGGAACCCGGTCGTCCAGATCGCAGCCAGACGCCGCACACCATGCAGAGTGATGCGTCGGCAGGCCGTATGCCTTGTAGACCGCGTTCTTCTCGGCGGTTGTGGCGTGGCGGCGCTCGGTCGTGCGGTGGTGACAGATCACGTCCACCGATTGCGTCTCAACCGCCCCCGGCGTCAGAGCCGGATCGGGCTCCGTCCCGTCGCTCTCGACGGCCCAGGCATGGGTGGAAAGCCCTGCCACGAGGGCCAGAGCGAGGGGGAGGCGCATTGGGTTTCCGGGAGTGGGGGTCGGTGCGGCCGTGGCTTCGGGGGCGACCCGGCGGACGGCTGGTTAAGCCCCACCTCTGGGGTACCGCATTGAACTCTTTGCCCGCGCTTGGCGCGTCTGGGCGGAATTTTGGGGAGCGTCAGGGAGAGACTTGCTCGATCCCTGAATAGCATCCGCAGGGCGCGACGGTTGCATTTCTGCCACACCGAAGTCCCTGCGTCGCTCACGGTTACTAGGCCGCGCGCACCTTGTCAACACTCACGGTTGCGCGGTGTTGCTTTCCCAAAGCGGAAAAAACGACCTCGATCCGCTGTGCCGGCAGCGTGTTGAGCAGCCGACCCACGAACGCCTCGATCTCAGCCGTGCCGAAATCGACCCGTACGGGCTGCCCTTCACGAAACCGGGGCTGAGCCGCCTTGCTGAACGCGTCGGCCGCCACGGCGGCCATGAGGCGATGGATGGCCCTGTCCGGCACGGGCCTCGGCTCCCCAGCAGACGAGATGACGCCACTGACGCCGGTTACGGCGCGGATCGGGTACCACGACGCGCCATGCGGGATGCCGACGAACAGGTAGCGCGGGAAGACGGGGCGCTCCACGAGCATCCGTTGCCGATGCTTGACCATCTCGACCATGCCGGTCGGAAGCAGCACCGGGTAATCGAGCGCAGCCAAGGCGTCGCGCACGGCGACCTCGGCATTGGGCGCCGTATGGGCGGCGATCCAGATGCGGATCGGGTTCTCAGTCTCACTCATCACGGCGGCCTCTCTCGGGGTCGCCGCGGTCACGGTCGGGAATGCGCGGGAGAGATGATAGCGCGGCCCATGTGGGAAGCAATCCCACGGATGCCGCGAAACGAGGTTAGGGGGTTTCTACCCTTTCTACCCCCCTAGAGAGAAAATATGAGAGAAAGAGCATGCCCAAAAGGTGAACATCCAAGGTAGAGGGTAGGGGTGGGGTAGTAAGGTATTAACTAGAAAAAAATCTTTTTTCTCTATATATATCAATTATCTAAGTCCGGAGGTTTCTACCCTTTTCCACATGGGTAGAAAGGGGTACTAACCTCAATGGCCAAGCTTAGAGCCTGGGGTAGTAACCCCCACTAACCCCCCTTTCTACCCCCCGATTTTGGGCAGTAAAAAGCCCGCCAGAGGCGGGCTTGAAGGGGCGGTTTTCGGGCCGGTCAAGCCTGCTTGGGCCGCTTGCTCTTGGCCCCTTGCGGGGCGGGTTTTTCAGCAGCCTCCGCGATCTCCGCGAGCCGACGGTGGATGTCGCCCAGCATGCCATTCTGCTCTTCCAACATGACCGCGACCATCTGCACGGCCTTGATGAGTTGGTCGGCCTGTTCCTCGCGCATCGTTCAATGCCCCTTCACGTAGACGTAGGTCGTCCTAGGGCGCCCGCCCTTGGTCCCTGCTGACGGCTTCTCCTCGCGGATCTCAATGCTCTCGGCTTCCGCGAGGTTAGCGATGATGCCGGATAGCTCGCGGGCCTGGATCCGATTGTCCACGCGCCGGTAGAGATCCATGCGCGAGATACCCTGCCCCCGCCCCTTGCGGATGATGTCGAGCACGAGCTTGGCGTTCGCCTGATGCTCGTTCTCGGCCATGTGGTTGCGCAGACCGTCCACGAACGAGGCCATCGACCAGTCGATGAGGTTCGAAGCGAATGTCACGTCCTGGATCTCGATCCGGCATCGTCCCATGTCGCGCCAGTGCCGACCGCAGGCGAGGATGGCCGCCATGCGCTTCACCATCTCACCGGCCCGCGCGTAGACCTCAAGCACGGGGTCGGTATCCGACTGCACGATCATGGCTCGCGCCTTGGCCTGCGCTTCCTTCAGCGCGGCCTCCGCCTCCGGCGTCGCCGGCACGATGAACGCAGGCGGCGGGCGCTCCGCGTCGTCGGCGAGCGAGGAGAAGGCTTGCAGTTGCTTGCGGTCCTGCCACGTCCGAAGGGTCTGAAGGGCCTCCGCGAAAACGGGAGGCACGGCATCGGCCGGCAATGGGTCTTCAATCGGCGCGACGCGGTTGTGGCGTTGAAGCACGAGGAAGCGGTTCAGGAAGCCCCCCGCGACCTGGGCCGACCGGAGTTGCGAGAAAAAGTTCGTCGGCGTGGTCGCCCCATAGAACGTGAGGCAGGGGCGGTGGATCACCGTGTCGGTGCGGGTGGTGACGCCCTCCGGCTCGAACGAGCCCATATTCTTGCCCCAGACGGAGCAGTAGTCGTCCAGAAGCGACATTTCCTGGGACGAGGAGTTGCGCGCCACGAACTTGCGCAGCACCTTGCCGACCTCATCGATGACCTGAACCTGTGTCGGCTGCTCCGAGAGCGTCATGCCGAGTTTCGCCGCCGAGGAGACGGCCGATTTCAGCAGGTGGCCCAGCCCCGCCTCCCGATAGAGCACCTTGACGGCCTCCTGCGGCCAGTCCTTGCCCCCGCCCGTGGGGGCGATGGTCAGCCAGTACAGCGACGTGGAGGACCGCGGCACTCCCGTGTAGACCTGCCGTCCCACGGCACCGCCCACCGCCGTCAGCGCGGCGGCCGTCGCGAACAGACGGCACGGATACATGGAAGTCGCCATGATCCAGTCGGCGATGTCACCGATCAGGCCCGGCACGCGCAACGCCTCGTCGGGGTAATCCTGCGACGGGACCACCTCCACGGACGCGGGCGGGATGACCTCGCCCGTCTCCTCATCGATTACCGTGCCGTCCGGCTCGCGGCGAACCTGCCGCGTCAACAGCGCCGCAGCGATCTCCGCGCCAGTTCCATCATCTCCGACCTGCCAGCCGAAGCTCTCGGGATCCTTGCCCATCTGCTGGCAAAGCCAGCGTGCGGCCGCAAGCGGATCGCGCTCGAACCCGTACTCAATGACCAGATCGATGGGAGTCCGCGCCCCTTGGCGCGGGTCGCCCATATCGCCCACACCCCAGTCTCGAATACCTTTCGGCGCGATGGACAGGTCTTCCTCCAAATTGCGGCCGAGCGATTTGGACGATACCCGGAACGCCCCCGTGCCGGGGTGGAAGCGCGCGGCCGCGCCGAATACGGCAGGAACCCAAGCATGCAGGGCCTCCAACGCCGCGCCGTTGACGTTGCGGAAGAACGGCGTTCCGCCCTCTGCTAAGGCGGTCGGCAGGCTTGTCATTGTGCCTGATGCGATAGGCCCAAGCAGATCAGGCTTCGGCGCGTTCTCCGCATCGTATCTGGCCACGGCCTCGCGCAGAACGGTGATCGTGCGTTCCGCCGCCTGAACGACATCGGGCGTCCCCGGCAAATGCCAGCCGGTAATGGTGAGGTAGCGGCCGCGCCCGTACATCTCGACGCCGACCGGATCGCGCTTGAGAGCGGCCGCGATCTTGCCCGTGGCGATGATCCGCAGGCCGCATTCGGACGGCGTGACCTCGCAATAGGTTTCGGCCAGATCCACGACCTGCCGCGCCATCGGCGAAAGCTCACCCGTGTTAGGATCGCGGCAGTGATCGAGATCGATCCCCGTCAGATCGTCGTCGTCCGCCAAGACGAAGCCGATGCCATCGAAGCGGTTACGCTCCGCACGGGCCACCGCCTGATCATAGGTGCCCCAATTCGAGGGGTTTGCCGTGCTGGCCTTGAAGCCGGTGCTCGGCTGGTATGGCACCTTGGTCGGTTTCGGGCCGCCACGGTCTTCATAGCGCCAGCACACCCATTGGCGACGCGACTTTAGCCGCTGGATTGCGGGAATGTCCGGCAGATCAGAGTAGGTACAGGGCCGCGCGACGGCAGCCGGATCGAATGGAAACCCGAGCGCGGCCATCACGCTGCCTCGCTGTGTTCGGCCTCTTCCACGGCCTGATGCGCGGGGATGACGTCTGGCTGGGCCGGGCGATCACCACCGATCTCGGCCCGGATGCCGGCGCCGAAATCCTCCACGATCAGGCGGCAGACGTGCTGCCATTCCTCCGGATGCAGAAGGGCGAGATCGGTGCGCCCCAAGCTGTCGAGATAGGCCCCTGCCCTTCCCTGTGACGCGCGCCGCAGCGCGCCTTGCTCATATCGGTCGAACTCGCGCACTGGCATGCGACTGGCCCTCATTCCGTGACCGCCGTCGGTGCACTGCTGGCACAGCCATCCGACGCGGGTGCCTTTCATCACCCCGAGGCCGTCCGCCCGCCGTCGGCAGACGAAGCAGCACTCGGGGTCATCCATGTTCGCGATCACGCCGCCTCGGCGGGGATCACCGCGCGGGGAGACCAGCCGCTCGCCGCCGCAAAGCGGTAGCCGACCACCTCCCAGAACTTGCCGTTCTGCCGGACCTGGATCTGGTCGGGCCAGATGAGGCCGGAGGCTCTGGCAAGCCCCTCCGCCACCGTGCCCGGCGCGTCCCCGCCGCCCATCCTGCGCCACCACTCGCCCGCCTTGCGGCGCGCGGTGCCCTGATGCTCAAGGCACACCCAGACGCGGTGCGTGGCGATCCCGCAGTGGAATTCTGCGCGCAGGCTGTCGGGTGAGCCGACCTTCTGATGCCGCGCGAAGGCGACGGCGCTGACGTCGAGCCACGGCGGCCCGTCGGTCGAGAGGATGGTGTGGGTCGCGTCCGCCACGGCGTCGTGCTTCGGCGCCTCGTCGCGGATCCATTCATGGCCGCAGGTCACGCATTCCCGTGCGTTCAGCGGGTTCAGCGACTGGCAGGCCGGGCACTCCTTCGCCCTGACCTCATCCTCGCCGTCCTTGCCCTTCTTCGCCTTCGGCGCCCCCCGCGCCGTGATCGCGTCGATCGGCCCATGCGCCTTCACGCAGCCGGCATAATCTAGGATCAGCGCGTCGGTCTTGCCGGGCGCCTTGCGCAGGGCCCGGCCGACCATCTGCACGTACAGGCCGGTGCTCTGGGTCGGGCGCAGGAGGGCCAGCATATCGACCTGGGGCACATTGAACCCCGTGGTCAGCACCGACACCGACGTGAGGCAGCGGATCCGTCCGGCCTTGAACGCGCCGATGATCCGGTCGCGCTCGCCCGCGGGCGTTTCCCCCGTGACCGTCTCCGCGGTGAAGCCGGCCTCGCGGATCGCGTCGCGGACGTGCAGGGCATGGGCGACGCCCGCGCAGAACGCGAGCCATGCCCTCCTCTCGGCGCCGAACTGCACCATTTCCGCCACCGCGGCGCGGGTGATGTGATCGTGGTCCACCGCCGCCGCCAACTGGCCCGGCACGAAGTCGCCCCCGCGCTTGGCCACGCCCGTCGTGTCGAGTTGCGTGAACGTCGCCTTGGACACGAGCGGCGACAGGTAGCTTTCACGGATCAGGTCGCCCACGTTGGCGTCGTAGACCACGCGGTCGAAGATCGCGCCGTCACCCTCATCCAGTCGCCCGCTGTCGAGGCGGTACGGCGTGGCCGTCGTGCCGACCACGCGCATGTCGGGCGTCAGGTCGCGCAGGTCGGCGAGGAACCGGCCATAGGACGTGTCGGACGAGCGCGGGATTAGGTGAGCTTCGTCTACGATGATGACGTCGAAGGCGCCGAGTTGCCGGACCTTTCGAAACACGCTCTGGATCGACATGAACAGGATCCGCGAGCGCGTGTCACGCCGACCCAGCCCCGCGGAGTAGATCCCGGCTGGCGCAGCCGGCCAGTAGCCCAGCAACTCCTTGAAGTTCTGAGCCACCAGTTCGCGGGTGTGCGTCACGATCCCGATCCGGAGATCGGGCCAGCGCGCCAGGAGTTCGCTCGTGAGCGCGGCGATGACGAGCGCCTTGCCGGCGCCCGTCGGCAGGACAATGAGGCCGTTGCCGCCGCCGTCCTGCCAGTACGCGTAGAGCGCGTCCAGGCTATCGCGTTGGTAGTCGCGGAGGGTCAGCATGGCTGAGCTTCCCGCGTGCTGTTCCAGATCGTCTCGTCCGGCGTGACGACCAGCCAAGAGTGCTGGCAAAGGCGCTCACGTAAGAGGTCAGCCAATTCAATGGCCTTGCTCTGCGTGCGATGCGATCCGGCCGGAAAGCGCGGATAGTCCAATAATCCGACGCGGACCCCGACTTCGGCGCCTCCCGTGTAGATGAATTCCGTGGGCTCGACGGTGACGCACAACCCTTGCCTGCAAAATTCACGGCAGACTTGGCGAGCCATCGTAAGGTCGCCAGCAATGTAGATCGTAGCCGTGTAGGTTGGAACGCAGCGCATAGTCATGACTCGCACGTCCCCCACTGACTGCACGGCGTGCTAAATTCGACCATAGGATCCAGCAGTAAGCTTCCCTGCCGGCCGCCCTGAGTGGTGCGCGACCATTCTACTCGATCGTGGATCGTGTAGCCGCCGCGTCCGCGGTACTTTTCCGGTGACGCCTTGAAGGCCGGATCACTACTGAAGGGCATGAAGGTGCCAAGGCTGTTTTTCGCGATGCTGGCGAGCAACTGCTCCCACTCCGCGATCCGCTCAATGTGCTCCGGAAAGCGAGCTGCGATCGTCCTGATCTCGTCCTTGCTGGACATGATGCAGGGCATGCAGCCAACCCGGCTGAACCCTTTTGCGTAGAGCGGGTTCGGGTCCACGCCATGTTTTGCGTGGAAGGCGAAAACTTCATCGCGTGTCCAAGTCAGCAGCGGTCGATAGGCGTAGGACCGCCATTTTGCTTTGACCTCTTTCGAGATCTTGAGGCCATAGGGCGGCATGAGCTTCTGCCACTTCGGCAGCAGCGATCGCGCCAGGCTCTCGTCTGCACGCACGCCCTGCCAAGAAATCAGCGCGCGCCCGGCCTCAATGATCGGAAGTTGCACGCCCTCCCACATCGGGCGGATCTTCAGTTCCTCGGTGCAGAACCGCGCCTTAGTCGACGGGAACCGAAGCTTCCAGATTGCAAGATCCAAGAACGGGTTGCCAGTAGGCACCATCAACGCAACGGTGCGATCTACCTTCTCCTGCGGAATTCCTTGACCCGGCCAGTTCGCAGCGACGAACGCGCGCTTGCGAGCGATCTCCTTCGAAAAATCGGCTTTGACCCACTCAATCGCCGGACCGCCGGTCTTGCCCGGAAGCTCGCGCACAAAATCATAGGTCCATTCATGCTCATTGCCGGTGTCTGCAAACACGGCACGTGTCCGTCGTCAGGTGATTTGAGACGATCAGGGACGCTCAGGAACGGAGGCTCTGGTCCACCTAGGGTGAGAGGTTAGGCAGCCTGCGCGTGGTGGCGCAAGCGGCGGTCCATGAGGGTCTGGCGCTTGATCCGCGCTCGCTCCTGCAGGATGGCCTCGCCGCGGCCGAAGTAGACGTCGGCAGGGGTGAGGTTGCCCAGGTTCTCGTGAGCCCGAGCGTGGTTGTAGTGCTCGACAAAGGCGGCAACCCGCGCCTCCAGTTCGCCGGGCAGGTAGGCGTGTTCGAGCAGGATGCGGTTCTTGAGCGTCTGGTGCCAGCGCTCGATCTTGCCCTGCGTTTGAGGATGGCGGGGCGCGCCGCGGATATGGGTCATGCCCCGGCTGCCGAGCCAGTCTGCCAGATCACCCGCGACGTAGCTCGGCCCGTTGTCGGAGAGTAGCCGCGGCCGGTGCGCCACCTGCACATGATCGAGCCCGGCCGCCGCCAGCGCCAGATCGAGCGTGGCGGTGACATCGCCGACCTGCATGGTCGCGCACAGCTTCCACGCCACGATGTAGCGCGAGAAGTCATCCAGCACGGTCGAGAGGTAGTACCAGCCCCAGCCGATCACCTTCAGATAGGTGAAGTCAGTCTGCCAGAGTTGGTTGGGTGCGGTGGTCTTGTTGCGGAACTCGTTGGCGGCTTTGATCACGATGTAGGCCGGGCTGGTGATCAGGTCCTGGGCCTTGAGCAGGCGGTAGACGGTCGCCTCCGAGACGAAGTAGCGCCGCTCGTCGGTGAAGCGCACCGCCAACTCGCGTGGGCTGAGCTCTGGCTCCTCCAGTGCGAGGGCGACGATCTGATCGCGAACCTCGGCGGGCAACCGGTTCCAGATCCGGCTGGGTCGGGACGGGCGATCCGCCAGTGCCTCGGGGCCGCCACGCTGGAACGCGTCGTACCACCGGTAGAACGTCGCCCGGGTGACGCCGAGCTTCTCCAGGGTGGAGCGCACCGGCAGATGGGATTGCTCGACCAGCCGGATGATCTCCAGCTTCTCGGAGGCCGGGTACCTCATGCCTCGTCGCCCCCAGCCCCGGTCATGCTTTTTTTCAGCAGGCGGTTCTCCAGAACGAGATCGGCCACGACCTCCTTCAGCGCACCCGCCTCGCGACGCAGGTCCTGGACCTCGTCGGCGGTCGCGGCACGGGTCGTGTCGCCGGCCAGCCGCTTCTTGCCGGCTTCCAGGAACTCCTTGGACCAGCCGTAGTACATCGAGCTGGCGATGCCCTCGCGACGACACAGCTCGGCGATGCTGTCCTCACCGCGCAGCCCTTCCAGCACGATGCGGATCTTGTCTTCGGCCGAAAACTGCCGGCGCGTGGCGCGTCGGATGTCCTTGATCACGGCTTCTGCCGGCTTCCGCGCCGGCCCGGACGTCTGTTTCATCTTCGCTCCTGGGGGCTACGATGAACCAGACATCCTCCGTTCGTGAAGACCCTCAATCTGTCTCAGGAGTGCTGACGGCGGACAATCCGCCGGATACCAGTCGCGCTTTCCTTGCCCGCGCAATCGCGCAGGAAGCCGCTGTGGACGCCAACGGCGCACATAAGGGCACATGGAAAGAAGGCTTCTCGGTTTGCTTCTACGGAGCCACGGCCGACGAAGCGAAGGGACGGGCCGAAGCATGGATCGAGGCCGAGCGCGTCCGAGCGACAGAGACGGCCGAAAGCCGTGCGGCTGCTGCCGACAAGCAGAGGAAGCCGCGCTGATGAACTCGCTCGCCTCCATCGACAACGACCGCATCATCCGCACCCTCCGCGATGAGAACGACACCCTCCGCGAGCGCATCCGCCAGCTTGAGGAAGCGCTGATCCACCCGGTGCTGCCGCCTCTGTCATGGGGATTGAGCCCGAAGCAGTCGCTTATCCTGCAAGCCATCCGCGCGGCCTCGCCAGGATACCTGCACTTAGATCGCGCGATGATCATCCTCTACGGCATGAGCGACGAAGCCCCATGCAAGCGGGTGCTTTACGTCTTCATGGCGCACACCCGGCGCAAGCTTGAACGCGCTGGCGTGCCGCTCGTCATCGAAGCGGTGGCGTTTCGGGGTTGGCGTCTGCCTCCCGAAAGCCGTGAGACCTACGACGCGGCCATCGCTGCCGAGAATGAGCGCTTAAATCTGCCGAGGCGGGCCGCATGACCCTCCTCCTCCCCACCCTCACGATCCTGATGTCCTACCCGATCCTGCTCGCCCTGTGTGCAGCGGGTGAGGGGGTGGCTGTCTTCAAGGAGTAGCGCGATGCCGGAACTGCGACCATTGCCGACGAGCAAATTTTATCCGCAGAGCTATGAATTCGAATGCTCGTCGTGCGGCAAGACTGATCGAAACACGTTCTGCGAGCCATATGCCACGCAGATGCTTGAACGTAGGCTCTGCTACGGCTGCAATCATTGGCGCAACTTCGCTGAAAAGAAAGGTCCGGAGTGCAATAAGCTCACGATCATTGATGGGATGATCTACACGCCCGGTGACCGCACCACTGGCGAGATGCGTGGCATGGCTGGGCGCCGGTTCGACATCGAATACGTCGAACCGAGCGTCTACGCTGGGCAGAAGATCACAACGTTCGATCTGTGGAGTGGCGGCCCGCTTCCAGAGAAGCTGCGCGAACAGTTTCCCGACACCGCCCGGTTTCTTGGCGGCGCCAGAAAGGCGCAAGTTGGCGAGATCACCTGCTTCAACCCGTCAGATCGGCGGTCAGAGCCATACCCGCTACCGACAACGCTGAAGGCTAACGCAGCCCCTCTCCCGCCCACCGATCAGAGCGCAGGAGGCGGGGCGTGATCGGGCGTACCTACCTCGAACGCGGCGATCCCGTCGTCGTCCTGACCCGCTGGGGCAAGGGCGGCGGTCCCCGCAACGTCCTCATCCGCCGGGCCGATGGATCGCAGGTCGTCCGCCCGTTCCGCGGCCTTCGGAAGCCCACCGCCGCCCCCGCCCCGACCCCCACTAGGACGATGGAGTAGATGATGGTCAGCGGTATCCGACACATTGGCATTCTCGGCGCCCTCGCCGCGGCCGGCGCGCTTGCCGGAGGCGCCGACATCCTTGAGCCGCGGCACGAGAGACCGCCGGAACCGGACCGGGACGCACGCCGCGCCGCAGAGCGCGACCGCCTTGAGCGGCGGCGACACGAGGAACGCGCGTGGGAGCGTAAGCAGCGGAGACGCGCGGCCGATGAGCTTCGCGAGCAGATGCTCCGTGAGCGCATCGCGAAGGGCGTCGATAGCCGCGATGACAAGTATCTTCACAGCGCCGCCCGCCGCCGCCGTGCCGCACAACGCGCCAAGACGGAGGCTTGAGCCATGAGCGAGACCACGAACGCGGGCGGGGGAGAGCCGACCCTTCACAGAAAGGCACAGTCCTTGATCCAGCGCCTTGAACACGCGGCTGCCGGCGGCCTGTTCTGTTGTGAGGCTGACCGAGAAGAAGCTATCGAGATCGTTGCGGAAGAGATGTCCGCCCTCACCGCCCCCTCGCCCGAGCCCGGCGGGGTGGTGGCCGAGCCGGTGGCACGAACTGGTCTCAAGATATGTCCCGAGGAAGGCACGGACGAACATCTGTGCGCCTTCCCAAACTGCACCTGCGCATATGAGCGGTTGCCCTATCCAGGGCCATCCGCACCGACCCCTGCCGCCGGGGGTGGGGAGACGAATACTGAGACGACCGGCGTAGCTCCACACTCGCCGGTCCAGAGCGTGGCGGGTGAAGCTGCATTCCAAGGAACCCGTGCAGCCGATCCCGTCACGCTCGCCAATGAGAAGCCGACGTGCCTCGCACAGGGAGCCTGTGTCTATCCGCGCTGTGCTTGTGCTTTAGGGGCTGCCCCCTCCCCCGCGTCACCTGCCGGGGATCTGGCGGCGCTGAGTGCGGAAGCATTCCCCGGCCCGTGGGAATACCGGGACGACTGCATCACAGGTGCTGACCGACAAGAGGCTCAAGAGTCACCGTGGTATGGCGGCGATATCATCTGCGACATGCCCAGTGAGGGCTGCGACAGTCAAAAGCACTGGCCCGCGAATAGGGCTTTCATCGCCGCCCTCGTGAATGCTTTTAGAGAAGGCCGTCTGAATGAAGCCGCCCCCGCCGCGCCCCGGAAAGGGCCGAGCGAGGAGGAGATCGCGAGTCTGATTAGGCGCCTTGTCTTCGTAGACGCAAGCAGCCCAGAAGCCATTGACCGAGCATCGCGTGAAGCGGCCCGCGCCGTCATCGCCCTCCTCACCCCCGCAGATCGGGGAGAGACGCGGGCCGCCCGTGACGTACTGGCCGAGCGGCGGCGGCAGATATCAGGTGAACAATGGTCGCCCGAGCATGACGACTTCCACGAGGAAGGCGAGCTGGCCGACGCGGCTGCCTGCTATGCCGCCGGCTCTATTCCAATGGCGCAGGTCGCCCCGGATAGCGACCGCTATGTCTCCCTTTGTCCGTGGGACCAGTCATGGTGGAAACCAAGCGGGGGCCGCCGCCGCAACCTCGTGAAGGCCGGCGCTCTCATCCTCGCTGAGATCGAGCGCCTTGACAGGGCCGAGCGCGACGGGGGTCGGGCTGACCAGGGCGGGGAGGCGCGGTGATGACCAGCGATGATGCTTTTATGGTCGCAGCCGGCGTCCGTTACTGCCTCGGTAGGCATAGCTACGCGCCAAGCCTGTGCTGTGGATGGCTCAAGACCAAATGGCTAACACTTAGTGAGGGTGACCGCTCGGTCATCCTGCGCGACATCGGTGAGCATATCAGCGGCGTCAAGGAAGGCCGCTGGCACAATGCACACCCCGGCTGGGAGGCCGACCTGCAAGCCTGGGTTTCCTTCCGCGAGTGGGCGACACTCAGCGAGGCCAGCCGGGATCGGTATCGCGCCGCTCTTTTTGATGTGGGTCGCCCATGACCGCCCCCGATCCCACCACCCGCGCAGAGGATGGAGCGGGGCGTGATTACGTGCTGATTAAGCGCGGCCTCTACTGGCGGCCGGGCGCGCAGGGCTACACCGGCCTGCTATCGGAAGCCGGTCGCTACTCGGCGGCGGACGCCGCTGCTTATGCCGCCCACGACAACGACAGCACACGCGCATGGCCTGCCGACGAAGCGAGAGAGTTCGCGCCCGCTTGCTGGCAAGAGACGATGCTGGCGTTCCGCACGAAGGAAAGGGATGAGGCCGAGTCCCGCGCGGCGACAGCCGAAGCCGAGGTCGCGAGGCTGCGGGAGGCGCTGGCCGAGGCGGAACGCGAACACACCGATATGATGTGGCAGCTGCGTCGCGCCGAGGAGCGGTCAGAAGACGCTGAAGCCTCCGCATCCGCCCTCCGGGAGAGGGTCGCTGTGCTTGAGGCGATCCTGAAGCCATTTTCCGAAGCCGCCGAGAACTTAGACGACGATGAGCACGGGCATCTTTGGGAAAGCCCGGCAGCAATGGCGCTGGACGCTGAACATCTCCGCGCCGCCCGCACCGCCTTGGAGGCCCATTATGCAGACGACTGAGAGTGACGCGAGGATGCATAACATGCAAAATAAGTGAGGCTTTGTCTTATTATTGGAGGTACGTCGTGTTCAAGAATATATTGGCATTTTCCGTTCTTCTTGGTCTTGTCGTAACATTCGGTTTCACCATACTTGGGATCGGCATATGGTTATCTCAGATACTTAAACCATATATCGGAATGATGGCTTCTGGATTGTTATGCGCCGGTTTGACTACGTTTATCGGCATATTGTCGGCGGCTATATTTGCTGTAACCATAGTCAATGCAGCGGAAAAAGCTGGAGACCGGGCCGGTCATTGCAGTGATGAAGCGGGGCTCGCCGCGACAGCCGAAGTCGCGAGGCTGCGGGAAGAGATCGCCGCCCTCCGCGCTCAGCCGGATAAAGACGAGGGAGCGGGACGTGGTTGAGGCCCTGAAGCTGCTCAGCAACGTCCTTCTGTACGGCTACGCCATCCTCGGATGGATGCTCACCATGAAGTGGACGCTACAAGCCATGGTGGCTACCGAAAACCGCCGACTGCGCCGCGCTCTTCCCCCGTCTGAGAAAGGAGACAATCATGGCTGACGCAGTTCGTCCGCTCGCTTACCGACCCAAGGATGCAGCCACGATGCTCGGGATCAGTCGGTCACTGATCTATCAGATGGTGGCGGAGGGGCAGATCGCGTCCAAGAAGTTCGGGGCCGTCACCGTCATCCCGCACGACGAGCTTCAGCGGTTCTTGGACTCCGTAGAGCCGTCCCCCGCGACGAAAGCGGCCCAGGCATCCATCAAGTGACGGCGCTTCTCAAGAGCGTCGCCGCGCCGGTAGGCCCGCTCGGTCTCATCGCCTACGAGGTGAGCCAGCGCGGCCTCAGCTAGGTCGCCCGCGAAGTCGGTCTCTTCCGTCACCCAGTCACGAAATGACGACCGGAAGCCGTGGACCGTGAAGCCCTCATCGTTGAGGCGCCGCAGGAACATCGCGAGCGCCATGTCCGACAGAGGTTTGCCGTTCCGCGCCGGGAAAACGAAGCCCCCATCTCTCGGCGAGCCGTCACGCGCCTGTGCCAGGATCGCCAGCGCCCGCGCGGTGAGTGGGACGCGGTGGACTCGATTGCCCTTCATGCGCAGAGCCGGCACGGTCCAGATGGCGCCGGCCATGTCCACTTCGTCCCAGGTCATCCCGCGCGTTTCGCCGGATCGGGCGGCCGTCAGGATGGTGAATTGCAGAGCCAAACACGAATGGCTTTGCAGCCCGGCGGCGATCCCCGCATAGAACGCCGGCACCTCGGCATAGGGCATGGCTTTGTGGTGGCCGCGCTGCAACCGCTTCGACTGAGGCAGGAGCACATCGAGATGACCCCGCCACTGCGCCGGGTTCTCGCCGGAACGATGCCGGCCGACGCGGGCTGCATCCAGAATGCGTTCAATCCGCCCCCGCAGCCGCCGCGCGGACTCGGCCTTCTCGTGCCAGATCGGGCGCAGCACGGCGAGCACGTCGTCCGTCCCCACGGCCGCGACCGGCATGTTCCAGATCTTCGCGCCGTCCACCTCAAGCGAGGTTCGCCACTGCTTCCGATGAGCGGCGTTGCGCCATGTCTTCTCGCGATCCGTCATGTACGTGACCGCGACATCGGAGAACAGGACCGGCGCGGCGGGCTCGGCCTTCGCCTTGGTCTTCTCCGCAATGGGGTCGATGCCCTCCTGGATCTGAGCGCGGGCGGCGGCGGCAAGCTCGCGGGCCTTGGCGAGCGGCACGACGGCGAACGATCCGAGCCCCATCTCCCGACGCCGGCCGGGCAGGCGATAGCGGAGCACCCATCGCTTCGATCCGCTCGGCTCGACGGCGAGGTAAAGCCCCTCCCCGTCCAGATACCACCCCGCCTCCGTAATCGCCTGGATCTTGCGCGTGGTCAGCCGGTTGATCTCTCGCGCCACTTATCCCCCCGGCTGTCCCCCCACCTATCCCCCCAGGCGACGTGGCTCAGGCTGGCGGCAAATGGGTTGCGGTGGAATTTTTGAGGCCCAAGAGGCTCGCGGCGCAAGCGAAAAAAACTCCAAATGGGCGGTAATGGACCGGAGTTCTATAGACACCCCTTCCGCCAGCACCTTGCAGGCACCGGTTTCGTCATCGCGGCGATCCGGGCCGCCGGAACGGTATCCGCGGGGGATACGGCGACCTGCTACTTGCGTGCCATGCCGGAATTCGAGTGCACGTTTCGCACCTTGATGGTTTGATATCGCCGCCAGCGAGGTCGCCAATTGAGGATTCGTGTCGCTATTCTGTCGAGGACGAATAGCATGACGCTGATACCTATCACGACGACGCAGGACGCGCCGATGATCACACCCAAGATGCCAGGTGTCGGCAGGATCATGACACACAGCAGGCCGAGGGTTGCCACTACGGGGATCCAACGTGCCATCGCCTCACTCTCTGCTCGAAATAATTCAAGTCAGCGAATAGCGTACCCCGCAGAACTTAAGATTTTATTTGATAACTTGCCCGGCATTGCCGCTTCGGATTTCGGATCTCAGCAATACGCCAGGGTTAACTTGGCGTCGGTGTTCGCGGCAAACGCGATATCGGTCCTTTCCGGGTCACGATCCCGGCGCCACATCTTGAGCCTGAGCCGCCGACATGGCGTATCGACTGCCGTCCCCCTTGAAGTCATTGCATTCGATGGACCCGCGGGCGGTGTTCCCTGTTCTCCAAGAGGGCGGTCTGAGCCGCTATGAGACGGCGTCGATCGTGAATTCCATCCCGCGCCCAGGGCCCTGATCACCGTAATCCGTGAGGGCCAAGCCGCGTTCGGCAAGCGTCTCCTCCACGATCGCCCGCTCCTTGCGCACCATCAAGCCGATCGCCTGAGGCGTCAGACGGGGGTTGGCGGATCGCAGCTGATCGACGCCGATGGCGGCGGGCATGTCTTCGCTCTCCGCGATCCGGGCGAGCGCCAGCCCAAGATCGCGGGCCTTGCTCTCCGCCGCCGTCAGTCGCTTGAATGCCATCGTCTCATCCTCGGCCGTTCACGGGGTGGAACGGATAAAGCGATACCGTTGCTCCGCTTCTCCGCCCTTATCCACAGTGCTCCACTGCGATATCCACAGGCTCCCGCATAGCATCTTGAGCTGTGCTCCGCCCACTGTTTGTTCTTCCTTCGTTCCAGAACGGAGGAATCATGGTGGACCGCCTTGGCGATTACGCCCGCGGAATGGTGCGCATCGAATGCGCGAATTGTCGCCGGGTCGGCCGCTATGACGTGCGCAATCTGCATGCCCGGTTCGGCTTGGAGATCAAGGTGGTGGATCTCCTGCGGGCGCTCAGTGCATCCTGCCGACACCAGCAGCCGCCGGGCGCTCTCAAGCTTCGCCATGACGAAGCCGCTTGCCAGGCGCGTATCACCATGCCGCGCCGCCTATCGCCCGCCCTCTCGACGCCCGGCGGGATGCCGTACACTATTGAGACGTGGAACATTGAAGGCGGCGGGATCGAGCTTCACTTGGCCGAACTTTATCGCCTCGACATGGCTGAGGCGGCTTTTGCCGTGGTTTGCGCCCTTTGGCCCGCAACCGAAGTGACGATAAGACAGCGGGCGCGGGTCGTCAGACGGCGAAGTCGGCCAAGGTAATGAAACTCGGACGACACTACACAACAGACTGCCACACAGACGAAGTCTTGCAAGCCACCGTTCGACTGGTGGCCGAAGAATGCGCTCTGACCGTGGTGCGCAAGCCGATGCACTTATCGCGCACGGATCCGACATCCGAGGCGCAACTTACCACGCCTTGTGACCCGCCCGAATGTCGCGCCGCGACGTATATCGTATCGAGCGCGACCACGCATCGATCGCGGATCGCGAGGGGCCGGGCTCGAGGGCGATTGAAATGGCCATGGGGATCAGGGGGTATGTCATGTGCAGATTTTCTGCGCTATAATGCGCATCCCGTAATGAAAAATGTGAACCGAGCATGCGAACGGCGTAGGTGCTTAGAATTCCAAGTATTCGTACCTGCCATAAATACCCACCCGTTCGCACCTGGCCGCAGGGTGGTCCGTGGCAAGCTTCCACATTATTGATGGAGTGCTTCGGATTCTGAATGAACTTCGGACCAAGGCGGCCGCTACCGTTAGTTTATTTACGTGTTGATGAATTTAGCAATTCACAATCTTGCCGCAAACTGTTCGTTTAACCGCGGTTAACTCTGGCAAATGATGGCACGGCAATGGTTATAACTCGCTATATACTAATGGCTGTATCGGCTTTCATGGCGATCGTCATGTTATTTTTCTGGACGGTGACAGGTAAGGCGACTGATCTCGTTCTATTTATTGTGCTGCCATTTTTGCTCGTGAATGCATTTTATATATTTTTTACTCGGCCGACACTGCGGACTAGTGACATCATTAAGAAGGCGTCCACAGGATTGGCTCTCGCCTCAATTGAATTGCAATACCGCGCCCAGGATGCGCAGGATCGCGAGGTGGAGGCTGAACAGCAGTACCAAGCGGAAGCTGAAAACTATCAATACAAATTGGAAGTTGCGAGAGACATGCTCAAGCAGTTGGGTATGAAGGTTCCTCTGGCTTTGAAAAAAGAGACGAAAATTCGTCAGATCGCTCATCAATCGGAGACGAGGGACGCCGCCCTCCCGAAGCCGTCGCCGGCTGCGGTAGTGTCCGACGTGATCGGATCGGCCAACGGTCAGGTCGCCGCGGCGAAGCCGAATCCCCCGATTGGCCCGATGCGGCTGACGCCTGCCTCCACCACCCTCAATTGAAGCGACTGTCCCCGGGAAGGGATTGAAGACCGGCTCTCGCGTGGTCTTCGAGACTCGAAACAATCCCAGTCCAAGAGAGGGCGTCTTCCGAGATCATGAGATCGGCGGAGGCGCCTTATTCTTTTGCTGCCCGGCCAAGCGGGGAACCGAGCCCGAATCCACCTCGACGAGCCATTCGGTAAAGCATTGATTAGGCGACGCTCGGCCATCGCCAAAGCGATGCCGCATCCAGCGGGCGCGCCGTTCAATGCTTCGAGTTGGTAATTAATCGGCTTTGTTCAGCTGAGCTACAGTCCGAGGGGAGCTGTGGTCCAGCGATGCCAACTGAAACGGCATGCCGCCCATTTGGCTATAGGCATCTTCCGCCGTAAACAGGCCTTTCCGCACCATTTCGATTTGTGCGTAAGCCATTCCGCTCAAGGAACTGCCGATGGCTGCGATGATGAGAGCAAATTTGAAGACGCGCATCGGTTCCTCCCAAAATTTCTGGGATGAAAATGGACGTCGCAAGTAAAAGAAGATGTACGAATGGAGGACAATCGGGCGCGTTTCCTGACACGGCGTTCGATAGTGCAAATTGAGTGAATCATGTGTTGCTATGACGAGTAACTTCGCTTCTGGAAGCTGATTAGCAGGCAGCGAAGGGTCGCTAGGTGAATGCGGTGCGTCGCCCATACGGTCGTACGATTTCGCCCAAGGGATCCGCGTTATTGCACAGGCGCTATCAAGACTGTCCCTTCGCCGCGTGGACAACAGACCTGCGCGATCGCCATTCGTGTGTTGACCATCCGCAAGGCTGAGTCGACGTGTGCCTCAGACCGAAGCGAATCCCTGAATAGCTTCGCAGCGCCCGCACTAAAGCGGTTTCCGAAATCGTTGCATCGCGCGCTGTCCGTCATTGCGAGCGGAGCGAAGCAAACCAGGGCTGCGGGACATCTCAGAACTGAGCAGACCCCTGGGTTGCTTCGCTCCGCTCGCAATGACCGTGGTGATGATGTGGTTTAAGTGTCTCCGAAAATGCTTCAACAGGGCTGGCAGACAGGGATGGGTGGGGGCGTCGCCCCCTGCAACGATCCCCCTGTCCGGTGGCATACGAGGCCACGCCGCCCCGTTCTGCAACAGATGAAATGTGCGGGAAAATTGATCAGTCGAAGCGGCGAGGAAAGAAGCCCTAGCCGTGGGCGACCCACGGGTTTTCAGCTATAAGGTGGGTCTCGTTTGCGAGGAGAAGCGGCATCGGGCTCGCGTCGTGCGGCTCGGCCAGCTGCGTCATCGGTTCGGGCTCGGAAACCGGCGCGATCCGGGGCGGGATGGTGGACCGGTTTCCCTCACTGTGCCCCATGCAAGTGGCCAGGATATCGTCCCAGCGGGCGACGAAAGCCTCGATGCAGACGGGATCGAAATGCCGTCCGGTCTCGGCCCGGATGCAGCGCAAAGCCTCCTCGGGGGACAGCGCGCTCTTGTAAGGACGAACGGTCGTCAGGGCGTCGAAGACGTCGGCCACCGCCACGATCCGGGCCGCCAGGGGGATGGCCTCGCCGCTGCTGCCCTTGGGATAGCCGCTTCCGTCCCACTTCTCGTGATGTGCCCCTGCAATTTCGCTCGCAAGGCGGATGAGGGGCGAGGTGCTGTCGCCGAGGATCCGCTCACCGATGATCGCATGTCGGCGGACTATCTCGATCTCCGTGTCGGTCAACCGCGCCTTCTTCAACAGGACGGCGTCGGGAATGGCCACCTTGCCCACGTCGTGCAGGGGCGCTGCGAGATAGATCTGCTGGCAAAGCTCGCTGCCAAGGCCCAGGGCTTCGGCCATGATCTGGCTGTAACGGGCCACGCGCCACGTATGCTGCCCCGTGTCGTTGTCCCGGTATTCGACGGCGAGGGCGAGGCGGAAGATCATCTCCTCCTCCCGCTCCCGGATATGGCCCACGGCCAGTTCGACCTCCCCCGCGAGCTTCGCGGCCTGATCGTCGAGACGGCGGATGGCGGAGGCCAGCCTGAGCTGATTTCGCAGGCGGACGTTGAATTCGACGCCGTCGGTGCGCTTGTCGAGAAAGTCCGTGGCCCCCGCTTCGAGGGCGGCCAGCCTGACCGTTTCGGAGGAATCGCTGGTGATCATGATCACCGGCACCTGCGCATAACGCGGGATCGCGCAGAGCTGACGGATGAACTCGATCCCATCCATGTCCGGCATGTGCTGATCGACCAGAACGATGTCGAATGCCCGCATTTGCGCGCTCCGGAGAGCCTGCCCCGGATGGGAATACGCCGTCACTCTGACGTCGCAGGTCTTCTCCAGCATCGTGCGGAAGCGAAGCAGCATCGTCTTGCTGTCATCGATCAGAAGCGCATCCATCACCCAGGTTTCCTGCCCCTGAAACGCCGCCGACTCCGGCGCTCGCTTGTGGTGTCGTTGCAATCGTGGCTAGTCCGCCAGACGACCGCGGCTCGCGGACAAGCGGGTGACGAAGCCTCGAATGTGACGCGCGGCCCGCGGCCGTGTGAAGCTCCGCACTGTGCAAAAGAATTGTAATCGCTCTTGATAAGACAACTAGCGATTTAATTGATGGGGCATTTGTTCTTCAAGGCATGCTGTTTTGAGACCGTGTCAGTCTCTTTGCTTCGTATTAAAGAACTATTCGGGCGTGTCAGTCTTTACGGGGTGATCGTGAGGAAAATCGATCCATTCCCTTGAAATCGGGTCAGTGAACATATGTTTGGGTCGCCGGAATAATACATAAGTTGCTGAGCTAGCAGCGCTTTTTAGGGGATCGGTTGTTTCGGTCGATTTGTAAAAATGTGGAGTATGACGCGTCCCAAACGCGTAAAAACAATCCAGAGTTCGGGTCCCGGGGTGGTTCGAGAGCGTCCGAAGCCGTTGCCCGATCGTAAGTGGCGCGGCCGGTTCACGCCAAACGCGTCCGTCGCCCGCCCTATGACTGGAAACAGATCTGCCGGGCGCAAGCGAAGGTGGACGTGGGCGTCATCGACGGCTGCGATGGGCCACCAGTAGGGAAAGGCCGAAATTGAGGGCTGCCACAGCGAGCAGGATGCCCGATAGCACTCCGATTCCGAGGAATTCCGTGGCGTATCCGCAGACGATGGGGGTCGCGGCCTGTCCGAGGAGCGGCGGCCGGGCGAGGCGCCCGATCACCGCCGCGTATTCCCCCTGGCCGTACAGGGCGAGGGGCAGCGTTCCGCGGACGACGGTGCGCATCCCGTTGCCGGCGCCATAGAGTAGAATCGCGAGCCAGGCGAGGCTTGGGATTGCCACCAGGAGCAGGAGCCCCAGGGCAACGCATCCCGCCGACACAAGAAGGAGATGGATCGGGTGGGCCCGCTGGCCAAAGGACAGTTCGAGGATCCGGGCGCCGACCTGTGACGGGCCGATCAAGGCGCTCAGGGCCACGGCGGACGCCGCGGTGATGCCTTGCGCTTCCAGCAGCAGCAGCATTTCCACGGACATCGCCGTCATCAGGATCGCGGCGGTGGCGAAGGTGATGGCCAGAAGCCCCTCCCCTGCCAGCCGTTCCGCCTTGAGGACCGTAGCGACGGTGCCGGGCCGGAGTGCGGCGCGGCCATCATGCACGGGGCGTCCGTTGGGCAGGGCGAAGGCGAAAATCGGCGCCACGATGAAGACCGCCAGGGCGGCATAGGCGAGGCAAGCCCCCCGCCATCCGACATGGGCGACGAGGAAGGTCGATGCGGGCCAGCACAGGGTGATGGCGAATCCCGACGCGATGGCGATCTGCGTCATCGCAGTCCGGGCCGAGGCGCCATAGGCCTGCCCGATTGCCGCGAAGAGCGGATCGTAGAGGGCGCCCGCCATCCCGAGCCCCATCACCGCCCAGGCTAACAGGAAGACCGGCAGGGACCCGGCCAGGGCCATCAGCACGAGCCCGAAGGCCATCACCAGCGTGCCGGTCACGAGAACCGGGCGCCCCCCAAGGTGCCGGATCCGTCGGCCGATCCAGGGTGAAAGAAGGCCGGAGATCAGGATTGCGAGGGACAGGGCGCCGATCACCGCACCCTGGGGCCAGCCGGTCGTTGCGACGACGGGGCCGACGATCACCGCCACCAGAAAGAACGAGCCACCCCAAAGGATGATCTGCGTCAATCCAAGCAGGGCATTGCCGAGGGTCGTCGGCGCGCGGCGCGACAGATTGGAGGGTAAGGCTTGGGGAGGCACGGAGCAGCTTCGATCGGGCGCAGGACCGCGCCGGGACGGAGGGAGGGGATGAGAGCCCCGACTCTACCGTTCCGAACGAGGTCGAGTCGATGGCGGAGGGTGCCGCCTCGATCCGCTGGACATTGTCGATCGGCCCGCTGCGTCAGCCGACGCGGCGTGCCGTCCACTTGCCCGTGCAGGAGCCGAGCCCGGACAGGGTCCATTGCCCGCTGCCCGCGCTTCCCGCGAGGCGGCCGCTCACCGACACCACCGCCAGGCCCTGGCGGATCGTGCCGTTGATGTCGCCATCGGCTTCGGCCCGCCCACTGGCATCGACATTGTTGCCGCCGGCATCGTCGACCTGCCCGTCCCGGATGACGATGGGGTAGCGGTACGGCCCCGGGCAGGCGCCCTCGCTGCCCGTCGCTTCCACTGACCACGAGCCGTCGAACCGGTTCTCGGCCTGAGCCGCCCCCGCCGGGAGAGCGCTGGATACGATGAATACGAGTGGCGCGAGGGCCGTAAGCCGAAGTGTCGTCATAGTCACCTCATTGAGGCCGTCGAGGCGGCCCGTCGGTTTGGTACCCGCGGTGGCACAGTGCCGGTTGCGAGGCGTGAGCCACCGTCATGACCACTCGGGGATGGGGGAAGGGCAACGGGCCGGGCGCTGACCCGGAGCGGTACGAACGCCCGGCCTCGCGGCCGTGCCGGGTCCTGAAGGGGCAGGATTCCCCGGCACAACCTCAAAATGGAATTGGTGGCGCGGATGTCTCCCGCACACCAGGACCGCATATTGGGTAGGTTTAGGTCATCTGCTTGAGACAGATTTACTAGTATGCGTTATTTTTCCGAGATCGACCGCGATAACGGCGTCATGCCTCGCCGAGATCGTGCGACAAGCGGTCGCGAGCCCGGCTGACCCGGCTCTTTACGGTGCCCGGAGGGCAGCCGATGATCGCTGCAGCGGCTTCGTAGGTCAGACCCTCGACTGCCACGAGCGTCAGAGCCTCCCGATGGGCGGCGTCGAGTCGCCCGAGGGCGGTCTCGAGGTCCTTGAGGTCGATCCGATGCTGCTGGCTGGCCGGCTCCGAAAGGGTGCCCGCGTGGGTGCCGTCCGGATCGGCCACTTCGCGCCAGTATTTCCGGCGGCCGTTGATGTGGCCGTTGCGCAGGATCGTGAACAACCACGCCACGAAGTTCGTGCCCGTCGCGAACCGGTCCCGGAATTCCCACGCCTTGAGCAGCGTCAACTGGACGAGGTCGTCCGCTTCAACAGAATCGTGGGTGAGGGAGAGTGCATAGCGGCGGAGCCGGGGGACCATTCCAATCAGGTCGTCCCGGAAGGCCGTTGGAACCGTCTGCTGAGGCTCGGGCGCCCGAAGGGCCTCGGTGAGCCGTCCCAAAACTCGCCCAAGACGAGAGTCTGGTTCAATTTCCACAACTTGTGGGTAGTATTCCCTCAGTCGGCGACCGAGCTGCTCCTGGACGAACGTCAATACGTCGTCCGAAGCGGGCGCAGAGGGGGGCTTAAGGGCTGCTGTCTGCAAGGATGCGTCACTCATGGGGTCGGGTGTGAGCCTCGACGTCCGCTACAAATCGGGTGCGGCCGGGTGACGACTTATTTTTGGTCGATCTTGAGCCGGTCAATGATACGGCGATACCAGTGAACAAGCCAAATTCGATGGAACCGGGTGGTGCGCAATCCGTTTTCGCCCCGCTGCCGAATGGGCAGGCGGCAGCGGAAAGGGACGAAGCGAACCGTGACCACGGGTGTCGACAGGCATGAGCTCCGGCAGATCATCGCCGGCCTGAGCGAGGGCGTGATCCTCGTCGAGCCGGATCAGACGATTGCCTATGCCAACGAGGCCGCCCTGGTGATGCACGGGGTGGCGAGCCTCGACGACCTCGGCTCGACCGTCGATGATTACCGGGAGCGGTTCGCCCTGCGCTACCGCAACAACCGGTCTCCCGACTCATACCCGATCGAGCGGGTGGTTGCCGGGGAACGCTTCCACGATGTGATCGTGGAAGTGACCCGCACCGACCGGCCCGATCTCGATTTCGTGCATTCCCTCCGCAGCCTCGTGGCGACGGACCATGACGGCAAGCCGAGCTGCCTCGCGCTGATCCTGAAGGACGTCACCGACCAGTTCGAGGCCGAGGATCGCTTCGAGAAGACCTTCAATGCCAACCCGGCGCCCGCGGTGATCACGCGGCTGTCCGATCTGCGCCACGTGAAGGTCAATCACGGCTTCCTGGAGATGACAGGCTACACCCGCGATTCCGTTATCGGTCGCAGCGTCTACGAGCTGGATGTGCTGGCGGGCGCCCGCAACCGCGACCTTGCCGTGTCCCGCCTCAACGAAGGGGCCACGGTCCCGCAGATGGAGGCTTCCCTCGTTCTCCCCGATGGGGGCAACCGGTTCGTCATCGTCGCGGGCCAGCCCATCGAGATGGGCGATGAGCCCTGCATGCTCTTCACTTTCGCCGACCTGGAGCTACGGCGGAAGGCCGAGACCGCCCTTCGCCAGAGCGAGGAGCGCTTCGCCAAGGCGTTCCGCCTGACCCCGGTGCCGACTGTGCTCACCCGCGCGGACGAGTTCCAGGTGACGAGCATCAACGAGGCCTTCACCCGGGTCTTCGGCCACGGCGAGGATCGCATCCTCGGACGCAGCCTCATCGAAGCCGGGCTTTGGGTGAACGAGGCGCAGCGCGCCACGTTCGAGGCGAACCTTGAGCGCAACGGCTACGTGCTCGGCGTCGAGGTCTGTCTGCGGCATGAGACCGGTAATTACCTCGATTGCCTCGTCTCCGCCGAGCGCGTCGAGATCAACGATGCGGCGTTCGTCCTGCTGGTGATGCAGGACATCACCGATCGCAAACACACCGAGCGCGAGCTGTTCGAGGCCATCGAGACGGTGATGGCCGACACGTCGTGGTTCAGCCGCGGCCTCATCGAGAAGCTCGCCAACCTGCGCCGGCCGAGCCGTTCGGACCTCGACCCGACGGTCCCCGACCTGACCACCCGGGAGCGCCAGATCCTGAACCTGATCTGCTCCGGGCTGGATGACGGTGCCATTGCCCGCAAGCTCAACCTCTCCCGCAACACCGTCCGGAACCACGGGGCGGCGCTCTACCGCAAGCTCGGCGTTCACAAGCGCACCGAAGCGGTGGTCTGGGGCCGGGAAAATGGCTTTCCCGTTCATTTATCCGGTACATAAATTTCATTGTACCAGTAGTTCTGTACCATTGAAGACAGAATGGGAGTCTACATCTGCAAGCCGGCAGGCATCGTCCGTGAAGTACGGGCCGCGCCTGAGCGGACAAGGCAGTTTTGCTTTCGGCGGGCGCGATCGTGCCCGGCGATGGCGATCCCGGGACGAGCCGGCCGTGCTGAGGCTGGCCAGGACCGGGATCGGGTTCGGGTGCGAGGCGGACCGCCTGACGATGGCGGCGGTCCTCAAGCTCCGATCCGCATCCGCAACGCGCGTCCCATGCCGGGGCGCCGTCATCTGACCACCGAACAAGGGGATACACATGGTCGATACGAACAGGATCACGGGCGCTGCGAAGGACATCGGCGGCAAGATCCAGGGTGCCGTCGGCGATCTCACCGGCTCGAAGCACGACTCCGTCGAAGGGCGCCTGCGCGAGGCCGGCGGCCAAGCCGAAAACCTCTACGGTCAGGCCAAGGACACGGTGCGTCACGCGGCCGACGAGGCCTACCACTACGCCGAGGACTTCTACGAGCAGGGCGGCCACAGCCTCCGCCGCGGCACCCGCGAGGTGAGCCGTCAGGTCGCCGAGTACCCGCTCGCCTCCCTCGTCGTCGCGGGCTTGGTCGGCTTCGGCCTCGGCCTTCTCGTCAACGCCAGCCGCGACTGATCCGTCGGCGACCCTCTTCCCCCGAACGAACCACCCGGAGTGAAAGCGTGACCATTCAGACCACCGTTTCCCCCCTCGGCGCCGATGCGCAAGCCGATACGCGGGCCGTCCTGCTCCACCAGGTGTCCTGGGGCGCGATCTTCGCAGGCGCTGCCATCGCCCTCGTCGCGCAGGCCGTCATCAACCTGATCGGCGTTGGGGTCGGGCTTGCGAGCGTGGGCGTCAACGCCTCCGACAATCCGGCCGCGTCCACCGTCTCGGCGGGCGCCGGGATCTGGTTCGTCGTCTCGGGGATCGTCGCCTCGCTGATCGGCGGCCTCATCTCCGGCCGCCTTTCGGGCAAGCCGATCCCCGGTACGGCCGGGCTGCACGGCCTCGTCTCGTGGTCGGTGACCACCCTCGTCGTGCTGTACCTCCTCACCTCCGCCGCCAGCGGCATCGTCGGCGGGACGCTCAGCACCGTGTCGGGTGCCCTCGGCGGCGCCGGCAGCCTTGTGGGCGGCACCGTGCAGACGGCGGCCCAGGCGGCTGCGCCGTCCCTGTCGAAGATCTCCAACCCCCTCGACGGGATCGAGCAGAAAGTCCGCGAACAGGCCGCCGGTCAGGACCCACAGGCTGCCCGCGATGCGGCCGTCGCCGCGATCAAGGCCCTCTTCACGGGTGACGCCACGCAGAAGCAGCAGGCCGAAAGCCGCGCCGCCGATGCCCTCGCTAAGGCGCAGAACATCCCGGTCGATCAGGCCCGCCAGCAGGTGCAGGACTACGAGAAGCAGTACGATCAGGCGGTCGCCACGGCCAAGCAGAAGGGTGAGGCTGCCGCCATCGCCGCCAAGTCCGCCGCGACCCAAGGCGCCTTCTACGCTGCCATCGCCCTCGTCCTCGGCGCCCTGGCCGCGTTCCTCGGCGGCCGCTTCGGTGCCCCGAAGCCCGCGACCCTTCTCGGCGCCTACGACTCCCGTCGCGCCTGACCCCCTTCACCGGCTCCCGCTGCGAGGCGGGGGCCACACCTAACCGGGTGAACCGGTTTCCCAAGCAAAGATGGAGTTCATGCGATGAGCAGCACCACCGATAAGCTCAAGGGTCTCGCCAACGAGGCCGTCGGCAACGTCAAGCAGGGCGTCGGCAACATGACCGGCAACGACAAGCTCGTGGCCGAAGGCAAGGCTCAGGAACTGAAGGGCGAGACCCAGAAGACGGTGGGCGACGTCAAGGACGGCGCCAAGAACCTCGCGGACAAGATCACCGGCCACAAGTAACGCCAAGCGCGCGAGGCCGGCGGCAGGGCCGGGACGGCGCACACGCCGCCCCGGCCCTGCCGCCCTTTCCATTCCGGACACGACACCGGCGAAAGGACAAGCGGATGAGCAAGGGATATCCTTCGATGACGGCCCTTCTGGGCCTCCTGGCGGTGGCCGGGTTCCAGCATCGCGACAAGATCGGGGAATGGCTCGGCGGCCATTCCGGCGACGCCCACCGGACCCCCCTGCCCCCCGCCCGTGAGCCCGCGTCGGGCAGCACCCCGGGGCTACCCTCGAACCTCTCCAGCATCCTGGGTGGCGTGGGTTCGGCCGGCGTCGGCGGGCTGATCTCGAGCGGCCTGAGCGAACTCGTCGATCACTTCACCAAGGGCGGTCATGGCGAGACCGCGAATTCCTGGATCAACCACGGCCCCAACCGGGACATCCCTGAGGCGGATCTGGAAAAGGCGATCGGGCCGGAGACGCTCGACCATCTCACCCGCCAGACGGGCCTGAGCCGCGCTGCCCTTCTCTCCCGGCTGTCGCGCGAGCTGCCCTCGGCCATCGACCGGTACTCGCCGGACGGTCGTCTGCCGGTGTGATGCCCCATCGGGGCGTCCCCCTGCCGGGGGCGCCCCATCTTTCCAACGGGAGATACCACGAATCGGGCGCGGCAGTCCGTCGGCGCCGCCGAGTCCGAAATTCTCCCATTCAGAGGTAATAATCCTGCGGCGGTGATAGAATGCCGTGGAGTAACAGCGACGTTTGCGCTCATCGTTAACAAGGTGATAAAGCCCGTCTCAGTAGAATACTGAAACGCGCATCACCGGGCACACGCATGAGAATGACGCTCGTCGCTGTCGCCGCCATCGGGCTGACGGCTGGGGCCTGCTCGCTCGGAACACCCGGCGGAGCCGGGAGCTACAGCGCGATCCAGCCTGACCTTGCCGGACCGGCCGCGACCGCCGCCATTCCCACCGTTTCCACCGCGACGAACGGCGATTTCGTGGAAGTGCCCGTACAAGGGGCGATGCCCGGCGACCTCAAGCGGTCCGCCGCCGACGGCGCAGGCCGGGGTGTCGAACCGGTTGCCGCGCTGAGCGCATCGGCCCGGGAGCGCTCGCGATGGGAAACCCTCCGCCCAGGGGATCTGACCCGCGTGCCGGTCGCCGGCCAGCAGGCTGCTGCTCCCGCCGGAGCAGGCATGTCGACGGGGGCGGCCTTGATGGCTCCCGCTGCCGGCACAGGGAACCGGAAGGCGCCCAAGACGGAGGCGAAGAGCTACGACCGCGAGGCGGCGATGCAGGGGCTGATTGATGGCGGCCGCAGCGCAGGCAAGGGCATCTGCAGCGGCTGCTGATCGGACAAGCGCACGATCCGACGCCATCGATGCGACTTTCGATAAACGCCCGACATTGCTCTCTAGAAGCGCTCTAAACTCAATGTTGCAAGATAAATCCGGCTTGAGTTGATTGCCGTCGTGTAAGATCATGGTTGCGGACCACCACTACGCAAACAGTGATCGAGGATATGATGGAGCAGGGCTCCGCTTACATTGAAATGGCGAGCGATATTGTCGCCGCCTACGTGTCTCACAACCACGTTTCCCCGCAGGACCTGCCGGCCGTGATCGCCAAGGTCCATTCCGCCCTCCTGGGTCTAGGGACCGGCGAAAGCGCGCCTTCGGAAGAGGCGGCCCCCACCCTCAGCGCCGCGCAGATCCGCAAGTCCGTGCAGCCGGATCGGCTCATCAGCTTCATCGACGGCAAGGCCTACAAGACGCTCAAGCGTCACCTGACCGCCAACGGCCTCACGCCGGCGACCTATCGCGAGCGGTTCGGCCTGCCGGCGGACTATCCGATGGTGGCATCGGATTACAGTGAGCGGCGTTCGAGCCTCGCCAAGGCGCATGGCCTCGGGTCTCCGGGGAACGAGCGCCTCGCGTCCTGAACCGGGGCTTCAGGCCTCTCGGAGGTTGAGGGCGAAGCCGGCCGAGTGGATGTAGCGCTGCTCGGTCGGCCAGCCGGCCTCGCCCTGGCCTTTCTGAACGTCCTCGCGGCGCTGACCCATCCCCCGTCAGCGCGGTCGCTGTCGCCTCACCGCCTCCCGCAGGACGCGGGACAGCTGATCGACGGAATAGGGCTTCTGCACCAGCTCGAAGTCGTGGACGCCCTCCTGCGCCAGGACGTGGCTGTAGCCGGAGGTCAGGATCACCGGCAGGTCCGGGTGGCTCACCCGCAGGCGCTTGGCGAGCTCAATCCCACCCATGCCCGGCATGACCACGTCGGAGAACACGGCGTCGAACCGGAACGGGATCGTCTCCAGTTCGGCGAGGGCATCCTCGGCGTTGGCGGCGAGGACCGTGCTGTAGCCGAGATCCTCCAGGATCTGCGTGGCGAAGCGGCCGACCTCCACATTGTCCTCGACCACGAGGATGCAGAGGCCGCCGGATTCGTCGAACTCCTCGTCCACGACCGCCGCGGCGCGGTGCTCCGCAGGCGCATCGACCTGGGGAAGATAGAGGGTGAACATCGACCCGCGGCCGAGTTCGCTCGATACGTCGACGTCTCCCCCCGACTGCTTGGCGAAGCCGAAGACCTGGGACAGGCCGAGCCCGGTTCCCTTACCGATTTCCTTCGTCGTGAAGAACGGCTCGAACACCCTCGGCAGGACGTCCGGCGGGATCCCCGCACCCGTGTCCGCGATCGACACCGCGGCGAAGGCGCTTTCCGATCCCGCATGCCCGCGGATGCGCGGCATTGGCTGGCCCCCCACGAGGTGAAGCGTCAGCACCCCCTCCCCGCTCATGGCATCCCGGGCGTTCACGGCGATGTTGATCAGCGCCGTCTCGAACTGGCTGAGGTCGGCCCGGATGTAGCAGGGCTTCTCGGGCAGCTTGGTTTCGATCGTGATCCGGGCACCGGTGACCGAATCCAGCATCTCGGCCACCGACTTGAGGGCGCCGCCGATCTCGAACACCTCCGGCTTCAGCGCCTGACGCCGGGCGAAGGCGAGGAGCTGGCCCGTGAGCTTGGCGGCCCTGTCGATGGTGTCGGAGATGGCTTCGACATAGCGCAACCGACGCTCCTCGGGGAGGTTCGGGCGCTTGAGGAAGTCGGTGGAGGACTTGATGACCGTCAGGAGGTTGTTGAAGTCGTGGGCGACGCCTCCCGTGAGCTGGCCGACTGCCTCGAGCTTCTGCGATTGGCGCAGGGCCTCCTCGACCCGCTCGCGTTCCTGGGCTTCGGCCTGGAGCCGGTCGTCGGCTTCCGCCAAAGCCCGGACGTGCCGCTTCTGCTCCGTGAGATCGGTGAGGATGCCGCAAAGCAGCGGCACGTCGTTCGAGCGTTCGAACAGGCTCAAGGTCAGGTAGGCCGCCCGGAGCGCGCCATTGGCCTCCCTGAGGACGATCTCTTCCCGCACGGGCTCGTCCTCGGCGCCGCGGACGAAGCGCATCAGGCAGGTGGGTTCCCCGGCGAAGGTGTTCAGGTGCTGGCCGATCAGCCGCTCCTGGGGAACGCCGAGCATCTCGGCCATCCGCTTGTTGCAGTAGAGGATGACCCCCGAGGCATCGAGGGTGAAGGCACCCTCCTGCATCTGCTCGATCAGGGCCCGATAGGGCCGGTCCGCCGTGTCGAGGGTGTAGACGAGGCGCTCCCGGTTCGGTCCCTCGATCACCACGGCGTCGAAGTCGCCGCGGCGGATGGCGGCGAGGGTCTCCTCGGCCTCCTCCACCCGCGCCTCCAACTCGCGGATGTGGGCGCGGTAGGCCTCCGGGCTTGGGTCGATCAGGGGCAGAGGCTTCTCGCCATTCACGGGCGTTCCTCCACCACGGAAACCGCCAGCAGGTCGCGGAGCAGGCGCGCCTCGTCCAGGGTTCCGGTGAGGCGCCGTTCCGGCCCGGGCGACAGCTTCAGCAAGGTCGGCGCGGCCAGGATGCCGTCCCTTTCGGCCAGGGCCGGTTGCTGGAAGACATCCACGATTTCCAATTCATGCCTCTCGGAAAGGTGGGTCTCGCAGAAGCGACGGACAATCTCCACCGTCCGCCGGGAGCGCGGTGCTGTCCCGGCGATGAAGAGGCGCAGATGGAAGCGGGCCGTCGGATCAGACCTGCCGATACTCAAGACCTGTCGTCCTTCGGCCTGATGTCGAGGCCGACGAGAACCTTTTCCGTGTTCGAGAGGTCGCCGATGATGCGTTTCAGGGGTGATGGCAGGCGGCGCACCAGGGTCGGGATCGCGAGGATCTGATCGCCGGCGGCGAGCTGGGGGCTCTTCATCAGGTCGATCACCTCGATCTCGTATCGCCCCGCGAGGTGTTCATCGCAGAAGCGTTTGAGGTTCCTCATGGCCGCCACCGACTTTGAGGTCTGGCCGGCGACGTAGAGGCGCAACCGGTAGTGTCCGTCCTGCGGTTCCGGGTCGGTTTCCGGCTCGCCGCTCAGGGAGGTTTCTCCCATCATTCCGCGCCGCTCCGCCTTACGCTGAGTTCCTTGCGCTCTTCGTCGAGGATGGCCGTCCGCAGCTCGTCCTCGCTCCGGAGAAAGCTCTCTTCGTCCTCGATCGCCGCGAGGCCGGCCTGCAGTTCGGCGATCTGGCGCTCGATCGACATCCGCCGCCGCGCCGTCTCCCTGGCACGGCGTTCGCTCTCATGCCTCCGCTGGAGGGCTTCGCGTCGTTCCTTGGCCTCCTGCACGAGGCGTGCCGTCCCCGTCAGCACCCCGGCCGGCCCGATATAGGCGTCCACCAGCGCGATGCCGTGCTCGGACATCAGGAACTCGCGCACCTGATGGGAGTGGCTCATCCCGCGGGCCTTGATCACGTACAAGGTGCGGCTTCGCTCGCCGTTGGCCTCGACGTTCAGGAGCTTGATCCACGAATCCATCAACGAGGAAACGCCGAGATCGTCTCCTTGCTCCCCCAAATTGTCCTGCCGAAGGCTCGTGAAGACCGCCGTGATGCCCCGTCCCTTGAGGAGGTCGATCATCCGCAGGAGTGTCGCCTGCAACTCGTTCGCCGGCCCCCGCAGGGCCGAGAGCGGATCCACCACCACCACGGAGGGCGCGAACGCGTCGAGGTCCCGATGCATACGGGCAAGGTGCATCTCCAGCCCGAACAGGCTCGGCCGGGCCGCCTCGAAGCGCAGCAGCCCAGCCTCGACATGCGCGGTGAGGTCGAGCCCGATGGATCTGGCGTTCCGGCAGAGCTGCGCGCCGCTCTCCTCGAACACAAAGGCCATGCAGCGCTCGCCGCGCTTGCAGGCCGCGTCGATCAGGCTGGACGAGAGGGAGGTCTTTCCGGTGCCGGCCTCGCCGGAGATGAGGATGCTGGATCCCCGGTAGAACCCGCCCGGCCCGAGCATGGCGTCGAGGCCGCCGACACCGCTGGACACGATCCCGTCCGAGACGCCGTAGTTGAGATCCGCCGCGGTGACGGGGAGGACGCTGATCCCGCCCTCGTCGATCAGGAAGGGATATTCGTTGGTGCCGTGTGCGGAGCCCCGATACTTCACCACGCGCAGGCGCCGCGTGGTGATCTGATCCTCGACGCGGTTGTCGAGCAGCACCACGCAATCGGAGACGTATTCTTCCAGGCTCTGGCGGGTCAGCTGGCCTTCGCCACGTTCGCCGGTGATGACGGCGGTGAGACCGCGATCCTTGATCCATCCGAACAGGCGGCGCAGCTCACCACGCAGGAGCGCTAGGTCGGTGAAGCCGGAGAAGAGCGTCTCGATCGTGTCGAGCACGATGCGCTTGGCGCCAACGCTGTCGACGGCGAACCCGAGCCGGATGAAGAGGCCTTCGAGGTCGTACTCGCCCGTCTCTTCGACCTCGCGCGAGTCGACCTGCACGTGGTCGATGGCGATGCGCCCCTGGGCGGCGAGGCCGTCGAGATCGTAGCCGAGGGAGGCCGCGTTGGCGGCGAGATCCTCGGCCCGCTCCTCGAAGCTTACGAAGACGCCGGGCTCGCCGTAGCGAGTCGCCCCGTTGACGAGGAACGTCGTCGCGAACAGCGTCTTACCGCAACCCGCGGCACCGCAGATCAGGGATGGCCGGCCGGCCGGCAAGCCGCCCTGGGTGATGTCGTCGAATCCAGCGATCCCGGTCGGCGCCTTCGGAAGCCTCGGAGCAGACTGGCCATCTTGCACGGAAACTCGGCTCCTCAGCGTTGCCGGCCCAGGGCTCGGAGCATGGCAGCGCGGTCTCGATGGATCGGCGGGTGAGGCCCGTGCCGCGCGGGGGCTATCGTCCCAACCTCCGGAAGCACCTCCTGAGAGGACAGTCCGAGGGCACCGGAAGCGGATCACCGGGGACCGTCCGGGGACGGTTGCCCATCGCCGCCCGCCTTAAGCGCACGTATGAGAAGTTGCAACCAAAGAGCTGAGATAACTTTAGCGCGAAATCCCCCGCCGGTTACGGATCCTGCCGCCCGCCCCGGGCCACTTCGCGCAGATCCTCGTCCGGCAGCGGGCGTTGAAGCGTCAGGGCCTCCTGGACCGGCGCCTCCAGCCAGGCCGCCCATTCCTCCGGCTTCGTCAGAAGCACGGGCATGGCCTTGGGGTGCACCGGCCCGACGACACCGTTCGCCTCCGTGGTGAGGAACGAGAACAGGCGATGCTCGGCCTCGGCGCGATCGGGATTCTCAGCCTTGGTCCCGCGGACACCCGTCCAGGGCCGCCAGATGCCCGCGAAGGCGAAGAGGGGGCGCTCCTCGTCGAGGGCGAACCACACGGGTGTCTTCCGGGGCTTGGTGTCGGCGTACTCGGAGAAGGCGGTGGCCGGCACGAGGCAGCGATAGGCCGGTTTCAGCCACGGCCGCCAATGCGGCGAGGCGACGTTGCGCACGTTGGTGACCGGGTGCTCGCCGAACGCCTTTGGGCCCGGTATGCCCCAGCGCATCATCGTGAGGGTGCGCCCGGTCTCGCCGCCCACGACGACCGGAGCCATCCTGTCGGGGAAGATCGCCGGCAGTTCCGGCATGTTGCCGGTCTCGTCGCGGGTGGCGCCGAAGAACGTCCGGAGGGCGTCCGGGCCCTGCCGGCCAAGGGAGTAGAGATTGCACATCGGCCTACGACTCACCCGCGAAAAGATTCGCAGGTGTGGTCACGCTCAACGGCCCGGAAGCGCTCGTGATGTCGGTTGGCGTCAGCGCAGGGCGACGATCTGCGCCGCGTAGGACGCCACCGTCTGTGTGACCGGAATATCGGCCGCGTAGATGCGCCCGGCCAGGATCAGGAGCGCGAGGCTCCAGAACACCGCTCCGCCGATCCGGCGCGCGGTGCGATCACCCGCTGCGGTGGCGCATGCGCCCGCAACGACCCCGGTGACGGGCTCACCGAAAGGATCGAAGGCGGCTTCGGCCTGCGAGGATGTCGCCGTGGCGGACGTATTGCGCATGGGAGAAATGTCGCGCTGAGACCCGTCTCGTGCAATGGATACGTCTTCCGAAGTTCCCTCGCTTGAGAGAGTGTCCTTCTCCTAAGCGCTCCGGCGACGACGGTTTTCTTTTCCGATGGGTGCAAAGGGTGATCGTGAGTTCGCAAGCTTCCTCGAAAGCCGTCGCGGACAGCGGGGCTGTCCGGTCTCCTTCGATCCTGCCTGGCATCGGCCTCTGCCTTGCGATCACCATTGTGGCCATGGCCGGTCAGGCGGTCGAGGAAAGGATCTTCTCCCACCCCTATGTCGAAGCCCTCGTCCTGGCGATCCTCCTCGGGATCGCCGTCAGGACCGCGTGGTCGCCGGGGGCGCGGTTCCGCACGGGGATCGCCTTCTCGGCCAAGCAGCTGCTTGAAGTCGCGGTCACCCTGCTTGGGGCCTCATTGAGCCTTGGCGCGATCCTCGCCTCCGGGCCGGCCCTGATCGGCGGCATCGTTGGCACCGTGGCTATCGGCATCGCCGCCAGCTACGGCATCTGCCGCGTGCTCGGCCTGCCGGAGCGGATGGCGATCCTCGTGGCCTGCGGCAACGCGATCTGCGGCAACTCGGCCATCGCGGCGGTGGCCCCCGTAATCGGCGCCGAGCCGAAGGACATCGCCGCCTCCATCGCGTTCACGGCCGTGCTCGGCGTGCTGATGGTCCTCGGCCTGCCGCTCTTCGTGCCCCTGGCGGGCATGAGCGACAACCAGTACGGCGTGCTGGCCGGGCTCACCGTCTACGCGGTGCCGCAGGTCCTGGCCGCCACCGTCCCGGTGAGCCTCCTGGCGACCCAGGTCGGGACCCTCGTCAAGCTCGTGCGGGTGCTGATGCTCGGCCCGGTGGTCGTGGCCTTCTCCCTCCTCGCGCCGCGTCTGCCCGGTGAGGGCGGCCACCCGGCGGGTGCCCCACCACGGAAGGGCGGGCGCCTCGCCTTCACCAAGCTGGTGCCGTGGTTCATCCTCGGCTTCCTGATCCTCGCCTCGCTCCGGTCCCTCGGGCTCATCCCGGACGGGGCGGTCCGGCCCCTCACCCAGCTCGCCGGCTTCCTGACGGTGCTCTCCATGGCAGCCCTGGGACTGGGCGTGGATGTCCGTGTCCTGGCCCGTGTGGGCGGACGCGTTACCCTGGCGGTGACCGGCTCCCTGGCCGTGCTCATCGCCATCAGCCTCGCGCTCATCCGGCTCCTGGGCATCGCCTAAGGGAGAACCCGCGGGCGCTTTCGCGCCCTTGCGCGATTCCCTGCCCTTGGCCATAGGCCCATGATGCGGCCCCCGATTCGAACACACGTTGCGATGCCCCCGCGGACGACATCCCTCTCCGCCCATCCGCATCCGGCCGCCCTTCCGGCGGCGCGGGCGCGGCAGGACGTTGCCGGTGTCTGACCTACTGGCCTTCCTCGCCGGGGGCGGAGAGGCCGCCCGGATGATCCGCGAGCGTGACTGGACCGGCCATCCGCTGGGGCCGCCGGAGCATTGGCCGGCGGAGCTGCGCACCGCCCTGAGCCTCGTGCTCAACTCCCCCGAGAGCATGATCCTGGCCTGGGGCCCGGACCTCACCTTCTTCTTCAACGAGACCTACTTCCCTCTGCTCGGCCCTCGCCTCGCCTGGGCGATGGGCGAGCCGTTCGAGAAGGTCTGGGCCGATGCCTGGGACCAGGCCAAGCCGATCATCGCTGACGCCCTGGCCGGCCGTGCCGCCCGGTTCAACGACCTGCCGTGGACCCTCGACACGGACCGCGGCGACGCGCAGACGTGGTGGAGCTTCTCGTATTCCCGGGTTCTCGACGCCGCAGGCAAGGTGGTGGGGCTGTTCATCCTCACCAACGAGACGACGGAGCGGGTCAAGGCCGAGCGCCGCCAGCGGGATTTCGAGGCCGCCCTGCGGATCGAGCGGGACCGGGCGCACGACGTCCTCGACAACATGGGCGAAGCCTTCGCCCTCCTCGGCCGCGACATGCGCATCGCCGACATCAATGCGGAGGGTCTGCGCATGGACGGGCGCAGCCGCGACGAGATCGTCGGCAGGCCCTATCGTGAAGCTTATCCGGACGCGGACCCGGTGCTCGAGCTGGCCTATCTGCGGGCGCTCCGGGACTCGCAGCCCTTCACCATGGAGCATGCCGCCCCCGGGCCCGACGGAAGCGTCACGTGGATCGACATCCGCGCCTACCCGGTCGGGGGCGGGCTGGCGCTGTTCTATCGCGACATCACCGCCAAGCGCATCCAGCAGGAACGGTTGCGGGCCAGTGAGGCCCTCGCGCGGGAGAATGCCGACCGGGTGCAGATCGCCCTTTCGGCGGGCGCGATCATCGGCACATGGTTCTGGGACCTGCCCACCGACCGCTTCACCGTCGATGAGGCCTTCGCCCGAAGCTTCGGGCTCGATCCAGCGGTGGGCCGCATCGGCCTGAGCCTCGCGCAGGTGATCGAGACGGTCCATCCGGACGACAAGCCCGGCCTCGCGACGGCGATCGAGGCGGCTATCGCCCGGGGCGGCTCCTATTCGCACCAGTATCGCGTCCGCCGGTCGGACGGGAACTATTACTGGCTCGAAGCCAATGGGCGGGTCGATTGCGCCTCGGACGGGACGCCCCTGAGCTTCCCGGGCGTGCTGATCGACCTCGACGAGCGCCGGACCCTCGTGGCCGAACGCGACCGGGTCCGGGACGCCCTGCGGGAGCAGGCTTTCGAATTCGAGGTCTTGGCCGATAACATCCCGATCCTGTGCTGGATGAGCCGGCCGGACGGGCACGTCTACTGGTGCAGCCGCCGCTGGTACGACTACACCGGGGCGGAGCCGGGATCGCTCCTCGGCTGGGGCTGGACCGTCGCCCACGATCCGGCGATCCTTCCCGAGGTTCTCGACCGGTGGAATGCGTCTCTCGCCACGGGCGAGCCGTTCGAGATGACCTTCCCCCTCCGCGCCCGCGATGGGTCGTTCCGGCCGTTCCTGACGCGGATGGTCCCGATCCGCGACGAGGACGGCACGATCGCCCGCTGGTTCGCCACCAACACCGACATCGCCGAGCTGCGGGCGGCCGAACAGGCCCTGCGCGACCTGAACGCAACGCTGGAGCAGCAGGTCGCCGAGCGCACCGCCGAACGGGACCAGATCTGGAAGGCCTCCACCGACCTGCTCTGCGTGGCGAATTTCGACGGGTACATCGTCAGTCTGAACCCGGCATGGGTGGCGACGCTGGGTTGGACCGCCGAGGAGATGACCGCGCGGCCCTTCGTGGACTTCGTCCATCCGGACGACCGGCAGTCGACCCTCGCCGCGGCGGCCGGACTGACCCGCGGCGCCCCGCAGCTGGCCTTCGAGAACCGCTACCGGCGCCGGGACGGCAGCTACCGCTGGCTGTCGTGGAACGCGGTCTCCAAGGACGGCAAGATCTACGCGACGGTCCGCGACGTGACCGTCATGAAAGAGCAGGCCGAGGCGCTGGCCCATGCCGAGGACGCCTTGCGGCAGGCCCAGAAGATGGAAGCGGTCGGCCAGTTGACCGGGGGCGTCGCCCACGACTTCAACAACCTGCTGACCATCATCCGTTCGTCGGTGGATTTCCTCCGCCGCCCCAACCTGCCGGAGGAGCGCCGCGCCAGGTACATGGACGCGATGTCGGACACCGTGGATCGGGCGGCCAAGCTGACGGGCCAGCTCCTCGCCTTCGCCCGGCGGCAGGCTCTGAAGCCCGAGGTGTTCGATGTGGGCGCCCGCCTCGACGAGGTCGTCGACATGTTGAACTCAGTGACCGGAGCGCGGATCCGCGTCCGCACGGAACAGCCGGACACGCGCTGCCACGTCCGCGCCGATGCGAGCCAGTTCGAGACCGCCCTCGTCAACATGGCCGTCAACGCCCGCGACGCCATGCGCGGCGAAGGCGAGATGACGATCCGCGTCGCCCGCAGCCGTCCGCTGCCCGCCATCCGCGGCCATGCCGGCGCCACGGGCCCGTTCGTCGCGGTCTCGGTGATCGACCAGGGCTGCGGGATCCCCGCCGACCACCTGTCGCGCATCTTCGAGCCGTTCTTCACCACGAAGGAGGTCGGCAAGGGGACGGGCCTCGGCCTGAGCCAGGTGATCGGCTTCGCCAAGCGATCCGGCGGCGACGTGGACGTCACGAGCACTGTGGGCCGGGGAACGGAGTTTACCCTTTACCTCCCCGAAGCGGAGGCCATCGCCGGCCAAGCCACCGAGGAGGCGGCCTTCGAGCCGGAGCCGGAGGGGCGCAGCCTGTGCGTGCTGGTAGTGGAAGACAACCTTGAGGTGGGCCGCTTCTGCACGCAGATCCTGGAGGATCTCGGCCATTCGACCGTGTGGGCGCACAATGCGGAGGATGCGCTCGCCGAGATCGACCGGATCCCGTTCCGGTTCGAGGCCGTCTTCTCCGATGTGGTCATGCCGGGCATGGGCGGAATCGAGCTCGCCAAGCGCCTGCGGGTGAGCCACCCGAACCTTCCGGTGATCCTGACCTCTGGCTACAGCGACGTCCTCGCCAGGGACGATGGCCACGGGTTCGACCTCGTGCGCAAGCCCTATTCCGCCGAGCAGGTGGCAAGCGCCTTCCGGAAGGTCGCGCTCCGCGAATTCCGGCGCCGGAGGGATCGGACATAATGCCGGTTGCCAGCCGGCCCCGGCCGGTGGACCATTCCGCGCGATGGCGAGGCGAAGGTATGACATGGCCGGCCCCGAGCAGCGCGAGCCCGATCTGCCCGACAGCCTGACGCGGCACCTCAAGGCGCCGCGGAGTGCGATCTGGCCGACGCCGGACGATCGCCACCGCCCGCGGACGGGGGCCCACCGCCCCCGCGTTCCCAGCGGTGTATTCAAGGGCCTGTGGCTCTGGGCCGTGGCCTACAACCTCATCGGTGCCGCGATACTCGCCGTCCTCTGGGCGAGCATGGGGCGATGAGGGCGGGACCTGAGCGCAGAAAGACCGCCGGGGCCAGTTGACCCGTCCCGCCTTTCCCCCTATCTGACGCCAGCCCGTTGCAGAGCTTCGGGCCTTTCTTCCGTCCGTGCAATGGATTCGGAAGCGCGAGCCAGCGAAGCGGCTCATTGGGGGATAGTTTAACGGTAGAACGGTGGACTCTGACTCCTCTAGTCCTGGTTCGAATCCAGGTCCCCCAGCCACCTTCTCGTCTTTCGCGTCAACTCTCTGAAAACTAGTCTGAGGTCGCGACCGTTGCGCGGGCGTTCGCACCGTGATCGGAGCGGACACGCGTGACCGGCCTGTCGGGCGATGCCGACGGGTGTTGGCTCCGACGCTTTCACGACAATGGAAAGGATGGCGCCTTTCCGGTCGGTCACTCAGGTGACGGGGGCCGGATTGAAGAGCGTCAGGTCGTTGTAGAGCCCCCAGCGGTCCGACCACGGGCGTGTCCGCCCGCTCGCCACATCGATGATCAGCTGGAACAGCGCGGCGCCGGCCTCCTCCAAGGTCATGTGGCCCGTAGCGACGCGCCCGGCATCGAAATCGATCAGGTCCGACCAGCGCTCGGCGAGTTCCGTGCGGGTGGCGACCTTGATCACTGGGGCCTGGGCGAGGCCGTAGGGCGTGCCGCGGCCCGTGGAGAAGACCTGCAGCGTGATCCCCGAGGCGAGTTGCAGCGTGCCGCAGACGAAGTCGCTTGCCGGCGTCGCGGCGAAGATCAGTCCGCGCTCCCGCACCCGCTCGCCGGGCGCCAGCACGCCGCTGATCGGCGCGGAGCCGGACTTCGCCACCGAACCGAGGGCCTTCTCGACGATGTTGTTCAGGCCACCCTTCTTGTTGCCCGGCGACGGGTTGGCCCGGCGGTCGGCTCCTCCCTTGGCGAGGTAGGCATCGTACCACGCCATCTCTCGCACCAGCGCGCTGGCGACCTCCGGCGTCGCCGCCCGGGGGACGAGGAGGTGGATCGCGTCGCGCACCTCGGTGACCTCGGAGAACAGCACCGTCGCGCCGCACCGGACAAGCATGTCCGCGCAGACTCCCATGGCGGGATTGGCTGTGACGCCCGAGAAGGCGTCGCTCCCGCCGCATTGCAGACCGACCACGAGGTCGGAGACCGGGCAGGTCTCCCGCCGACGCTCGTTCAGGACGGCCAGACGCTCCTCGGCCATGGCCATGATCGTGTCGAGCATCATGCCGAAGCCCGCATGGTGCTCGTCCTGCAGGCGCGTGACGCCGCCCGCCCGGGCCCCGTCGGGGACGAGCCGTTCGGAGACGAGCTTCTCGCAGCCCAGGCCGACGACCATCACCTCGCCGCCGAAGTTCGGGTTGCGGGCGAGGTTCTGAAGGGTGCGGATCGGGATCGCCGCCTCGGGGGCGTTGATGGCGACGCCGCAGCCATAGGCATGGGTCAGGCCGACCACGTCGTCCACGTGGGGGTAGCGCGGCAGCAATTCGTCCTTGATCCGGCGGATCGCGACGTCGAGGGTCCCGGCCACGCATTGCACGCTGATCGAGATCGCCAGGATGTTCTTGGTGCCGACCGTCCCGTCCGGATTGCGATACCCTTCGAAGGTGTAGCCTTCCAATGTGGGCAGGGCGGCCGGCGGGTGCGGCGTGAGATCGAGGGCGTCGAGGTCGGGGGCGGTGGGGGTCTCGACCCGGGATTCCTCCACCCAGCTGCCGGCGGGGATCGGCTCGATCGCGAGGCCGACGACCTCGCCGTAGCGGCGGACGGGCGCTCCGGCGGGAACATCCGCAAGGGCCACTTTGTGGCCCTGGGGCACGAACTCCCTAAGCACGACCCCGTCGGGCAGGATCGTGCCGGGGGGCAGGCCGAAGGCGTTGACGACGATGGCGACGTTGTCGTCCGGGTGGACGCGGATCGTCCGAGGGGCGTCGCCGGCTCCGGGCGCCGATGCCACGGACGACAAGCCCTGAATCGCGGTCATCTGCATCTCCATGGAAGCTGCCCCGGGCCGACCCCGCCGTCACGGGACTCCGCCGGCACCTGGGCCGCGCCGGCGGGAGGGGGGTTCGTCAGTGGTCAGGCTTCGTGGCGGCCGTCGATCCGCCGGGGGATCCCGAGGGGGTTGGCCTGCTGCAACTCCCTCGGCAGGAGGGTATCAGGCAGGTCCTGGTAGCAGACCGGCCGGAGGAAGTGCTGGATCGCGAGGCTACCGACGGAGGTGGTGCGGCCATCCGAGGTGGCCGGATACGGGCCGCCATGCACCATGGCATGGCCCACTTCGACGCCGGTCCCGAACCCGTTGACGAGGATGCGGCCGACCCGGCGTTCCAGCATCGGCAGCAGGGCGCGGGCGGCTTCGTGGTCGCCGGGCTCCATGTGCAGGGCCGCCGTCAGCTGGCCTTCGAGCCTGGCCAGCACGGCGCGGATCTCGCCGATGTCCCGGCAGCGGACCACGAGGGAGGCTGCCCCGAACACTTCCGCCTCGAGGCGGTGGTCGGCCAGGAACGCGGCGGCGCTCGTCGCGAACAGGGCCGCCTGTCCCTGCGTCTCGCCCCCGCCCCGCCCCCGGGCGAGAAGGGTCACGGCCTCGTTGGCCTCGAGGGCCGCGACGCCGGCACAGTAGGTCCGGTGAATGCCCGGCGTCAGCATGGTCTGCGCCGCCACGCCTTCCAGCGCCGCGGCCGCGCCCGAGAGGAAGGCGTCGAGGCCGGCTCCCTCCACGGCCAGGACCAGGCCCGGATTGGTGCAGAACTGGCCCGACCCGAGGGTCAGGGCGCCCACGAAGGCCTTGCCGATGGCGCCCCCCCGGGACGCGAGGGCGTCCGGAAGCAGGACCACGGGGTTGATCGAACTCATCTCCGCATAGACCGGGATCGGCACCGGACGTTCGGCGGCGAGCTTCATGAGCGCCGTCCCCCCCGTCCGCGAGCCGGTGAAGCCCACTGCGGCGATGCGCGAATCGGAGACAAGGCGCTGTCCGACGACGATGCCGTCATCGAAGAGGAGGGAGAAGACGCCTTCCGGCATCCCGCACTGGGCCGCGGCCTTGGCCACGGCCGCGCCGACGAGTTCGGACGTGCCCGGATGGGCCGGATGGGCCTTGGCCACCACGGGGCAGCCGGCCGCCAGGGCGGAGGCGGTGTCGCCCCCGGCCACCGAGAAGGCCAGGGGGAAGTTCGAGGCGCCGAAGACCGCCACGGGGCCCACGGCGACGTTGCGCAGGCGCAGGTCGGGGCGGGGGAGCGGCTGCCGGTCCGGCAGGGCGGGGTCGATCCGCACGCCGAGGAAGCTGCCCTCCCGGAGGACGCCCGCGAACATGCGCAGCTGGCCGACGGTGCGCCCGCGCTCGCCTTCGAGCCGGGCCCGGGGAAGGCCGCTCTCTTCCATGCAGCGGACGATCAGGGAATCGCCGATGTCGAGGATTGCCTGGGCGATCGCCTCCAGGAAGGCGGCCCGGCGCTCCGGATCGGTTTCCCGGTAGGCGTCGAACGCTTGGTCCGCCAGGGCACAGGCCCGGTCCACGTCGTCCGCGGTCGCCGCGTGGAACGTTGGCTCGATCTCCCGGCCGGTGGCCGCCGCCACGGCGCGGAACGCCGTGCCCTCGCCCTCGGGCCGGCCGCCGATGATGTTTCGTCCGGTGAGTGTCATTCCGTCCTCCATCGCGGTGTGCGCCTCAGCGCACGAGGCAGGGGCGCTTGTTGTCGAAGGTCCAGCCCGGGATCAGGCCCTGCATCGCCGCCGCGTCATCGCGGGCGCCGAGCCCGTGGCGCTTGTAGAGTTCGTGCGCCGCCTCGACCTCGCTCCAGTCGATCTCGATTCCGAGGCCGGGGCGCTCCGGTACGTGGACGAGGCCACCGCGGATGTGAAGGGGTTCCTGTGTCAGACGCTGCCCATCCTGCCAGATCCAGTGGGTATCGATGGCGGTGACCCGCCCCGGCGCGGCGGCGGCGGCATGGGTGAACATGGCGAGCGACACGTCGAAGTGGTTGTTGGAGTGGGATCCCCACGTCAGGTCGTGGTCCCGGCAGAGCTGGGCCACCCGCACCGCGCCGGCCATCGTCCAAAAATGCGGGTCGGCCAGGGGGATGTCGACGGAGCCCAACTGGATCGCGTGGCGCATTTGGCGCCAATCGGTGGCGATCATGTTGGTGGCGGTGGGCAAGCCGGTGGCCCGGCGGAACTCGGCCATCACCTCGCGGCCGGAGAACCCGCCTTCGGCTCCGCACGGGTCCTCGGCATAGGCCAGCACGTCGCCCTTGCCCTTGCACAGGGCGATGGCCTCCGCCAGCGACCACGCCCCGTTAGGGTCCAGGGTCACGCGGGCCTGGGGGAAGCGCCGCTTGATCGCGGTGACAGCTTCCATTTCGGCCTCGCCCGCAAGCACGCCGCCCTTGAGCTTGAAGTCGTTGAAGCCGTAGGCCTCGTGGGCTGCCTCGGCGAGGCGGGCGACGGCGTCGGGCGTCAGGGCCTCCTCGTCGCGCAGGCGCATCCAGCCGTCGCGGGCCCCCGGCTCGCGGTAGGGCAAGTCCGTGCGGCGGCGGTCGCCGACATAGAAGAGGTAACCCAGCATCTCGACGGCATCGCGCTGCTGGCCCTCGCCCAGGAGGGCGGCCACGGGCACGCCGAGATATTGGCCGAGGAGATCGAGGCAGGCGGATTCCACCGCCGTCACCGCGTGGATCGTCACCCGCAGGTCGAAGGTCTGGAGGCCGCGGCCGCCGGCATCCCGGTCGCTGAAGCGCGTGCGCATGGCGTTGAGGACGGCGTTCCAGGCGCCGAGCGGTTGGCCGACGACGAGGTCCCTCGCCTCCTCGAGCACGCCGCGGATTCCCTCGCCGCCGGGGACCTCGCCGAGCCCCGTGGCGCCGGTCGAGTCGGTGAGCACCACGAGGTTGCGGGTGAAGAACGGGCCGTGCGCCCCGGACAGGTTCAGGAGCATGCTGTCGCGCCCGGCGACCGGCACCACCGTCATTCCGGTGACGACGGGGGTGTGGCGTGCGGCGTGCGGGGTCTCTTCGAACGGCATGGGGGCCTCCCGGCTGGCTTTGGTCGTCAGGGAAAGACCGGCCCGCCGAGCGCGGCGGGCCGGGCGTCTCTCAGCCCTGCGGGGCGAGTTCGACGCGGCGGATCTGGCCGACCACGACGAGGTAACAGAACACCGCGGCCAGGGCGTTCGCGCCGACGAAAACCAGGGCGCCGTTGAACGAGCCGGTCTGCTGGACGATGTAGCCAATGACGATGGGCGTCGTGATGCCGGCGGTGTTGCCGAAGGTGTTGAATAACCCCCCGGACAGGCCGCCGCTCTCCTTCGGCGAGGTGTCCGCCACCACGGCCCAGCCCAGGGCGCCGACGCCCTTGCCGAAGAAGGCGAGCGCCATGAGCCCAACCACCAGGGCGTCGGCCTGGACGTAGTTGCAGCCGACGATCGCCATCGAGATCAGCATTCCGGCGACGATGGGGATCTTGCGGGCGGCGGTGAGGGAATACCCCCGGCGCAGGAGCACGTCCGAGAGGAAGCCGCCCAGGATGCCGCCGATGAAGCCGCACAGGGCCGGCAGCACCGCCGCGAAGCCCGCCTGCAGGATCGACAGGCCGCGCTCCTTCACGAGGTATACCGGGAACCACGTGAGGAAGAAGTAGGTGAGCACGGTGATGAAGTATTGCCCGAAATAGATGCCGAGCAGCATCCGGTTCGACAGGAGTTGCTTCAGGGTGCGCCCGGCCTGCCCGGCCCCGGAGGAGGCGACGCCTTCCATCGCCATCAGCGCGCCGCCCTGCCGGATGTAGTCCCGCTCGGCGCGTCCCATCATCGGGTGGTTCTCGGGCCCATGCACGAGCTTGAGCCACAGGAGCGCGAAGAGGACGCCGAGCAGGCCCATCACCGTGAAGACGTGGTGCCAGCTGAAGGTGTAGACGATCCACGCCATGAGCGGCGTGAACAGCACGGTCGCGAAATACTGCGCCGAGTTGAAGAAGGCGGAGGCCATCCCGCGCTCCCGGGCGGGGAACCACGCGGCGACGATGCGGGCGTTGGCGGGGAAGGCCGGCGCCTCGCTCAGGCCGACGAGGAGGCGGAGGGCGAACAGGAGGACGACCGCGGCGAGGCCGGTGAAGAAGCCGACCGCCCCCTGCATGAGGGTGAAACCCGACCAGATGGCGATGGAGGCGGCGTAGACCCACTTTACGCCGAAGCGGTCGAGGAGCCAGCCGCCGGGAATCTGCGCCAGCACGTAAGACCACGCGAAGGCCGAGAAGACGTAGCCCATCTGGACCGGCGTGAGGCCGAGGTCCTTGGCCATGTCGGGGCCGGCGATGGAGATGGTCGCCCGGTCGGCGTAATTGATCGCGGTGGCCGCGAAGAGCATCAGCGCAATGAGGAACCGCACGCGACCGCGCCGGACCCCCGAGGGAGCCAGCGCCTCCGCAGCCGCGGGGGATGTCGAGATGTCCATGGGCGTTCTCCCGAGAGGCTGCACCCCTTGATGGGGCGCTCGCTGCTCCGCCGTTGGCCGGCGTGTCGTGATCGTTCGCACAGGGTCCCGGGCGAACGGGTCGCCCGGGAGGGAGACGTCAGCGGCGGTCGCCGATCAGGGCCTTGAGCTCGGCCAGCTCACCCGCGTCGAGGTCCGTCAGCGGCGGGCGAACCGGGCCGGCATGGCGGCCGACGGCGGTCATCCCGGCCTTGACGATCGACACGGCGTAGCCCCGCTTCCGGTTGCGGATGGCGATGTAGGGAAGCACGAAGCTCTTCAGCTCGGCGTAGACCGCATCCCGGTCCCGGCGGCGGACCGAGTCGTAGAACGACAGGGCCCATTCCGGCAGGAAGTTGAAGATCGCGGAGGAATAGGTCGTCACGCCCATTTCCAGATATGGCAGGGCGAAGGTTTCGGCGGTGGGCAGGCCGCCGACGTAGGTGAGGCGATCCCCGAGCCCGGCATAGACCCGGGTCATCAACTCCACGTCACCGACGCCGTCCTTGAAGCCGACCAGGTTGGGGCAGCGCTCGCACAGGCCGGCGAGGGTCGTCTCGTTCAACTGTGCGTTGGAGCGATTGTAGACGATGATACCGAGGCTTGTGGCCTTGCACACGGCCTCGATATGGGCGGCGAGGCCGGCCTGCTCCGAGCCGACGAGGTAGGGGGGCAGCAGGAGGATCCCGTCGGCGCCCGCGGCTTCGGCGGCCTTGGCCATCTCGACGGCCAGGGCCGTGCCCTGTCCGGCCGGGGCGATCACCGGCGTCCGGCCGCGGGTTTCCTCGACGGCGGCGCGCAGGACCCGGTCGATCTCGGCGGGGGTGAGGGAGAAGAACTCGCCGGTGCCGCCGGCGGCGAAGAGGCCCGAGACCCGGTAGTCGGCGAGCCGGGAAAGGTTGTCCCGGTAGGCGGGCTCGTCGAAGGTCAGGTCATCGCGAAAATGCGTGATGGGGAAGGACAGCAGGCCCGAGCCGAGCTGCTTCGCCATTTCTTCGGGGGTCATCCGAGCCATCGTTCTCTCCCAGAATCGCGCCTTTGGGGCGTCTCGTTTTCGGGTACGGCCCGCGTGCTGTTGCGTCCAACGTTGATTTTGGCTCGATTATCCCGGATCCTGCATCAATGTTCGATCTGGGGCATGCGCGCAGCTTCGTGGCCGTGGCGGAGGAACTGCATTTCGGCCGGGCGGCGGCCCGGCTGAACCTTACGCAGTCGCCCCTGTCCCGGCAGATCCAGATGCTGGAGCGGTCCCTGGGCGTCGATCTGCTGGAGCGCTCGACCCGGGCGGTGCGTCTGACGCCCGCCGGCCGGACCTTCCTCGCCGAGGCCTACCGGGTTCTGGCGGCGGTGGAGAGTGCGGAACGCCTGACGCGCCGGTCCGCCCGGGGAGAGAGCGGCCTCGTGCGACTCGGTTTCACGGCGGCCTCGGCCTACCGTGCCCTGCCCCGCCTCGTGGCCCATCTCCGCGCCCATTTGCCGGAGATCGCCCTCGTGCTGGAGGAGATGGTGTCGGGGGAGCAGATCCATGCCCTCGAGGGCAACCGGATCGACCTCGCCCTCCTCCGTCCGTCCCCGGCCCTCGCCGAAGACGGGATCGACGCCGTCCCCCTGACACGGGAGCGGCTTATCCTGGCGGTGCCGCGGGACCATCCCCTGGCCAGTGGAAGGGCGCCCACCCTCCGCGATCTCGATGGAGAGCCCTTCGTCACGTGGTCGCCCCGGGGCGGACGCTACTTCATCGATCTGCTCGACGGGCTGTTCGAAGCCGGCGGCGTCCGTCCGCAGGTGGTGCAGAGGGTCAATCAGGTCCACGCGATGGTGGCGCTGGTGGATGCGGGTCTCGGCGTCGCCCTCGTGCCGGAGGGCGTGCGCAGCATCCGGATGGCCCATGTGGTCCTGCGCTCCATCCGGCTTCCCGCGACAGCGCAGCCCGAACTGCTGCTGGCATCCCGCCGGGACAACCAGAACCCCTGCCTCGACACCGTCCGCAGCGCGGTGATCAGCGCGATGGCGTGACCGATGTCGCGGTCGTGCCGACCGTCAGGGAGAGGGCCGGCTCCGGCGGTCCGCATCGCCGCTCAGGGGATTGTCGGGATCCCAGCCGTAGTGAAGCGTCTCGAAGCGCATCGCCCGGGCATCGACCATGAGGAGACGCCCGACGAGGGGCTCGCCGAAGTCCGCGACCGCCCGGATGACCTCCATCGCCATCAGGGAGCCCATCACACCCGCGAGGGCGCCGAGCACGCCGGCTTCCGCGCAGGGCGGAACGGTGCCGGGGGGCGGCGGGCTCGGGAACAGACAGCGATAGGTCGGGTTCGGGCGCCCGTCCGCCCCGGTCTCGTGGGCGCGGATCGTCGTCAGGGTGCCGTCGAACCGGCCCAGCGCCGCCGTCACCAGGGGGCGGCCGACATGGAAGCAGGTGTCGGAGACGAGGTAGCGGGTGGCGAAATTGTCCGACCCGTCCGCCACGAGGTCGTAGCGGGCAATGAGGCCGGCGGCGTTGTCCGCGGTCAGCCGGACGGCATGCCCCTCGACGCTGACATGCGGATTGAGGCGCCCGACCGCGGCCGCGGCACTCTCCACCTTCAACCGGCCGATATCCGGGGTGGCGTGGATCACCTGCCGCTGCAGGTTGGACAGGGACACCGTGTCGTCATCGACGATGCCGATCGTGCCGATTCCGGCGGCGGCAAGGTACTGGATCAGGGGCGCCCCGAGGCCCCCCGCGCCGACCACGAGGATCCGCGCCGCCTTGAGCTTTGCCTGCCCTGGTCCGCCGACCTCGGCCAGGACGAGGTGGCGGGCATACCGTTCGATCTCGTCCGGGTCGAGAGCCATGCGCTGGTGATCATCCCGCGCCGCCGGAGGGGCGGCGCGTGAACCATGGAAGGGCGCCGCGATCAGCGCGGCGCGAGGATCATGATCATCTGGCGGCCTTCGAGCATCGGCTCGCTTTCCACCTTGGCGATCTCGGCGGTCTCGTGCTTCACACGCTCGAGGAGCTTGAGGCCCAGATCCTGGTGCGCCATCTCGCGACCGCGGAAGCGCAGGGTGACCTTGACCTTGTCGCCCTCCTCGAAGAACCGCTGCACCGACTTCATCTTGGTGTCGTAGTCGTGCTTGTCGATGCCGGGGCGGAGCTTGATCTCCTTGACCTCGACCGTCTTCTGACGCTTGCGCGCCTCGTTCTGCTTCTTCTGCTCATTGAAGCGGAAGCGCCCGTAATCGAGCAGCTTGCAGACCGGAGGAACAGAATTCGGGGCGATCTCGACGAGATCGAGCCCCACCTCCTCGGCCAAGGCCAGGGCGTCAAAGAAGGGGACGACGCCGCGGTTCTGCCCGGTATCGTCGATCAACTGCACGTCTCGCACCCCGCGGATGTCGCGGTTGGCGCGCGGCCCGTCCTTCTGCGGGGCCGGCATGGCTCTCATAGGTCTACGAATGGCTGTGTTCTCCTGCTTCAACGGCAAACGGCGATCCCGATAGATCCCCCTCAGGATCCTCTGACCGCCCGCCGTCCCGGCTATTCCCGGATTTGACACCTTGCCGCAAGTGGGCCGCAAGTCAACGGGGTTCCGCGGGGGTTCCGTGACGAAATGGCTCACCGTTCAGCGCGCGGGGCGGCTCCGGGTTCCCGTTGATACTGTGGATGTGTGCCCGGCACACCTTCGCCGCAAGACCGGCGGCGCGGGCTCAGCCGTCGCGCCCCAGGAGTTCGGCGTAGACCGCGAGGGTGTCGCCGACCATCCGTTCCAGGGAGAAGTTGGCTTCCACGTGGGCGCGACAGCGCCGGGCCAGGGCATCCCGGGCGCTCGCCCCGAGGGCGAGGGCCTCGGTGAGCGCCGCAGCTAGGGCCGGCGCGTCGCCGGGGGGAACCCGCCAGCCCGTACGCTGGCCGGGGGGGACGTCCGGCGGGGCGAGCACCGTCTCCGGCACCGCCCCGAGATCCGAGACGACGACCGGCGTTCCGAGGGCCTGTGCTTCGACGGCGGAGCGGCCGAAGGCCTCCGGCTCGATCGAGGGCACCGCCACCACCGACGCCGCTCGGAAGGCGGCGGGCATGTCGGTACAGTGGCCGACCCGGCGGACGATGCCCTCCAGGCCGCGGGCGGCGACCAGGGCGTCGATCTCCCGCTCGTACGCGCTGCGCCCCTGGGGGTCTCCGGCGAGGATGACGGCGAGATCGGGCACGCCCTGCTCGCGCATCCGTGCGGCGGCCTCGATGAGCAGCCGGTGGCCCTTCCACGCGGTCAGGCGGGCCGCCAGGAGCACCACCCGCTCGTGCGGCGCCACGCCCCAGCTCCGCCGCAGGGCCTCGACCCGGGCCGACGCCACGGCGTGCGGATTGAAGGCGCCGAGATCCGTGCCCCGATAGATCACCCGCAGGCGGCCCGCCGCCTCGGCCGGATGGGATTGTTCGATCAGGCCGGCCGTATAGCGGGAATTGGCGATCACGACGTCGCCCCGCGCCATCACCGAATTGTACAGGACCTTCACCCCCGTCCGACCGGAATAGCTGCCGTGGTAGGTGGTGACGAAGGGCAGACCGAGGCGCCGGGCCGCGCCCAGGGCCACCCAGGCCGGGGCCCGGGAGCGGGCGTGGATGAGCTGCACGCCCTCCCGCCGGCACAGGGCGGCGAGCTTCAGGACATTTACTGCCATCCGTGCCGGATTCTTCGTGGCGGCGGGGAAGCGGATCCAATGGCCGCCTTTGGCCTGCAGCTCGCCGACGAGCCGGCCCCCTTCCGTTGCGACCAAGGCGCGCCCGCCGGCGGCGGTCAGACCGGCGGCGACATCGACCGTCGTGCGTTCGGCGCCGCCCGCATCCAGTTCCGGGATGATCTGGAGCACGCAGGCCCCCGCGAGCCGCCCCTCCCCCACCGGAAAGCCCTGAACGGCCCTCGCCTCTCCGGTCATGGATGGTCCCTCCGCGAGGAGCCGTCCGAGGCCGGCCGATCGGTGCCACGTATCCACGGAAAGACCTGTCCCCATTGATGCAACATGGCGCCCGCGCTTTACGGTCCGGTAAACGGTCTCTGAAGTGCAGACGTTCGTTTTGATGAGAATGTGGGAAAGGTCGGAGAATGGCGCAGTCGGAGCTTGTCATGACCGTGGAAGGGCACGGCCCGCCGCGGGATATCGCGGTGCGCCTGCGCGACGGCGCCGGCCCGCCCGTGGTCTGGCTCGGCGGCTTCCGCTCCGACATGACGGCGACGAAGGCCAGCGCCCTGGACGAGTGGGCGGAGAAGACCGGGAGGCGCTTCGTCCGGTTCGACTATGGCGGGCACGGCGCCTCCGGCGGGCGGTTCGAGGAGTGCACGATTTCATCGTGGCTCGACGATGCCAGGGCGGTCATCGACGCCCATGCCGATGAGGCGCCGGTCCTCGTCGGCTCGTCCATGGGAGGCTGGATCGCCTGCCTCGCCGCCCGGGAGCGCGCCCGACGGGGGAAGCCGACGGCCGGTCTCGTCCTGATCGCCCCCGCCCTCGATTTCACCGAGGAGCTCCTCTGGGCGAACCTTCCCGAGGCCCGCCGTCGGACGATGGAAGCCGACGGCTTCCTCAGCGTGCCGAGCGAGTACGACCCGCGGCCGACCATCCTCACCATGAAGCTGGTGGAAGACGGACGGCGCAACCTCATGCTCGGCGGACCGATCGAGCCCGGGTGCCCGGTGCATATCCTGCAGGGTGGGCGCGATCCGGACGTGCCGTCCGCTCACGCCTTCCGGCTGCTGGAGCGCCTGCCCGCAGAGGGCACGGTGCTCACCTTCATCGCAGACGGCGACCACCGCCTGTCCCGGCCGGGCGATATCGCCCGGCTGGTCGCGGCGGTGGCGGAGATCGCCTGAGGTCAGTGCAGGCTGACCGGCTGCAGGTCCTGCGCCAGGGCGTTGGCCAGGACCGTCTCGCGGGAGTCGGCGAGCATGATCGGCGCGCCGCTGGCCGAGAGCAGGGCGAAGAGGTCGAGGCCGGGGGTCAGGGCCGGCGCCTGCGGGAAGAGGCGGCGCACCTCCTCGGACCGGATCGGGCGGACATAGGCAATGTGCCCTTCGCCCAGGACGGCGAGGTCGGCCGGCTGGAAGGCCGAGCCGTCGAGGTCGGCGGGGGTGAGGGGTGCAGTGTTCAGTTCGGACATGGATGCCCTCCTTCGAGGCAGAGCGTCGGTCCCGGCCCCGAATGGCGACCGGGGGTACGACCGGGATGTAAGGATCGCTCCCGGCGGGATCAATCTCCCGGCAGTTTAGCCGCGCCCGCGGTTAGTCCCGCGCGAGGATGTCGATCCGGCGGACCACCCGCTCCGGCTCCGGCCGGACGAGATCGATGGACAGGAGGCCGTTCGACAGATCGGCGCCAAGCACCTCCATCCCGTCGGCGAGGAGAAAGACCCGCTGGAACTGGCGGGCGGCGATGCCCCGGTGGAGGAACTGCCGCTCCCTGTCATCGACCTGCCGACCGCGGACGATGAGCTGGTTCTCTTCCAGCATCACGTCGAGCTGCTCCCGGGTAAAACCTGCCACCGCAAGGGTGATGCGCAGGCGCTCCGGCTCCCGGTCCGTCCGGGCGAGCCGTTCGATGTTGTAGGGGGGGTAGCCATCGTTGGCGGCTTTCGACACACGGTCGAGGGCCTGTTCGATCTCATCGAAGCCGAGCAGAAACGGGTGGCCGAACGGCGACGGTCGGGTCATCGCGGAGGTCTTCCTCAGTGCGAGGCCTCAGACCTGCGGGCGACCCCCGCCCGCCCGGCCTTCGAGCGCCTCTCCGCCACGGAGCCCGCGCAAGGCAGCGCTCCGCCCGGCGGATCCGCCGGGACCAGCGAGATATGGCCGAGCCGTTCCGGGCCATCAAGGGACAGGGGGCTCACCGATCTCCCGCCGGGGCATTCGTATCGACATGCCGCAAATTCCGATCCTGGTTGGCGAATTGAACCGCCGCCGACCGGAATTGCCAGATCATCCCGCTAACAGTTTGGAACGTCTCTGATTTTTGCTCCGGCACTTGATGCCGGGCGTGGTTCTCGGTACCTCGGCGTCCCGAAGACGGCGCCGTTCCGGCTGCCGTTGCCCCGCACATTGCCGCGGGACGCTCTCAACCGGGGGAGGTCCGAGTGCAGCCGTCGAGTCCGCCTGCCCGCCCGTCCTTGCGGCGCGTCTCCGAAGCCTGCCGGGACGAAGCCGAGATCCTCGCCCTGTCCGTGGCCCGCTTCGTGGCGGCCGGTTACATGACCGGCGATGTCGCCTGCTGGGACGCGGCCTTCAACGGCGCCGAGGAATTGCTCGGCTCCCACGAGGGCGGTCGTTTCGTCGCCGGCATGGTCGGCATCGTGCGGGCGCTGCGGGCCGAGCGCGAGGGCGACTGGTCGTTCATGCCGGCGAGCTGTTGCCGCCTCACCGGACACGAATGCGCCCTCGTCGCGTTGATCGGCCGCGGTCGCCGGGGTGCCTGGGACGAAGTGGCGCATCAGGCTGCCGCCCTGGCTGGGCGAGAGAAGGCGCCGCGCCTCGCGGCGGCGGTCTGCGCCGCAGCCGAAACGATCGATGCGGCGGCCCTCCGCCTTTCACCGGCTTGCGGAAAGCCCGGCGTTCTCCACTGACCCGCTGCGTGCGGATTCCACGAAAGGTAGTTTCGACAGTGCTTGACCGGAGCCAATCCCCTTTCCGCCCCCGCGCTGCTCTCGTCTGGGCCGCGTTTGCGCTCGTCGCGCCGGGCGTGGCGGTGTCCGCCGTGGCGCAGGAGAGCGCGGGCGATAAGGCGGCCCCAATCAAGCTTCAGCTCAACAAGACCGAGACGGCCGGCGAGGCCTGCCGGATCACCATGGTGGTCGACAACAGCCGCGGTGCCGGCCTGAAGACCTATAAGGTCGATCTCTTCGCCTTCGATACGGACGGCGTCGCCCAGAAGCGCGTCGCGGTGGAACTCGCGCCGCTCCCCCCGCATAAGACCACGGTCAAGATCTTCGACTTTCCGGGCATTGCCTGCGGGAAGGTCGGGCGCATCCTGCTCAACGACGTGCTGGCCTGCGACGGCGGCGACGGCGCCCGCGAGGCGTGCCTCGAACGCACCGAGACCGAGAGCAAGGCGGGAATTCCGTTCGACCGCTGACGCGGCCGGGCACAGTGTGAACCCTGCGCCCGGGCGGCTTCCGTCCGGGCGCGCCCGGCTTTGATCGCGGCGCGACCGTGGAGCCGGACACGACGACACGACACCGCAAGACACGACGCCAGGAGCCCGACATGGATCCGACCCAGGCCGCCCCGATCGACACCCACGATTTCTCGTTCCTCGGCCTGTTCCTTCAGGCCGATCCGATCGTGAAGGGCGTGATGATCCTGCTGGTCATCGCCTCGATCGCCTGCTGGACGGTGGTCTTCGAGAAGATCGTCCGCCTCGCCGCCGCCCGCCGGCAGGCCCGGGCCTTCGAGACCATGGTCCGCTCCGGCGGTACCGTCGATCCGCAATTGAAGGGCATCGCCGGGCACGTCGCCAACGCCGCGATCGAGGCGTGGCGCGACCAGGATCAGACCGAAACCCGCGCCGAACGCCGGGAGCGGATCGAGCGGGCCATGCGCGGCGCCCTGGCGCTCGAGGTCAAGCGCCTGCGCACGGGACTTTCGCTGCTGGCGACGTCGGGCTCGACGGCGCCGTTCGTCGGCCTGTTCGGTACTGTCTGGGGCATCATGAACTCGTTCTCGTCCATCGCCCGCAGCCAGGATACCTCGCTCGCGGTCGTGGCGCCGGGCATCGCCGAAGCCCTGTTCGCCACCGCCATCGGCCTCGTCGTCGCGATCCCTGCGGTCATGGCCTACAACAAGCTGACAGGCGATGTCGGCAGTCTCCAGAGCCGCTTCACCTCCAGCATCTCCATCCTCGGCAACCGCCTCGCCCGGGACCGGGGCGGCCAGCGCCGCGCCGCCGCCGAATAGGCCGGGACGCGTCGAACAGGTCGGGAGGAGGGAGGACAGCCGATGGCAATGGGATCGATCCGGTCGGGCGACGCCGGGGGCGACGAGGACGGCCTCGACGAGGCACCGATGGCGGACATCAATGTCACGCCGATGGTGGACGTGATGCTGGTGCTGCTGATCATCTTCATGGTCGCGGCCCCGCTGATGACGACGGGCGTGCCGGTGCAGTTGCCGAAGACCTCCGCGCCCAAGGTCGCCCAGGCGAAGAAGCCCCTGGAGATCACCGTCGACAAGGACGGCAATCCCTCCATCGCCAAGGAGGTGTTCACGATGGACAGCATCGTGCCGCGTCTGCGCGAGATGGCCGCCGAGAACAAGGATCAGGTGATGCTGGTCCGTGGCGACCGCGACGTGCCCTACGGCAAGGTGATGGAGGTCATGGGCCTCGTCGGGCAGGCGGGCTTCTCGAAGGTCTCGCTGATCGCCCAGTCTCCCGGCGGTCCGTCGGCCACTCCGTCTCCCCCGACGCAGGCCCCCGCCAACGCCGCGCCCTGAGCCGATGACCGCACTGACTTCGACGCCTCTGCCGAACCGCCGCCCGACCGGGCTGGTGGCGGCCTTCCTCGTCGCCCTCGGGCTCCATGCCCTCGTGCTGCTGGGGGTGATGTTCCTGCACCTCACGCCCCCGGCACCCCCCGGCGAGCAGCAGGTGACGATCGACCTCGCCCCCGTGATGACCGAGGCGCCGACCCAGGCCCCGGCCGAGCAGCAGGCCGTCGAGGCGGCGCCCCCCGAGGTGAAGCCCGTCGAGCAGCCGGTCGAAGAGGCGACGCAGCCGCCTCCCCCCACGGAGATGGCCCAGGTGCCCCCGGAGGAGGCGCCCCCCGTGGCCGCGACGGAAGCCCAGCCCGTGGAGCCGCAGAACCAGGTGGTGACCTCGACCGCCGAGCAGGCCGAACCCCTGGCCGCGCCTCCGGAGGAGATCGCCAAGCCCGCCGAACCCGAGGCGCCGAAGCCCGATCTCGCCAAGCTCAAGGCCGAAAAGGACGCACGCCTGCGCAAGCTCCGCGAGGAGAAGCGCAAGGAGGAAGAGCGCCAGGAGCGCCTCGAGGAGATCCGCGAGGCCAAGGAAGCCAAGATCAAGGAAGCGAAGGCCAAGGCCGCCCGCGAGGCGAAGACCAAGGCGGCCCTCGCCCGGCAGGGGGAGACCCGTGATTCCGCGGCGTCGTCCCGTCAGAGTTCCGCGGGCCGGGCCGCCGCCGGCAACGACCCCAGCGCCATGCGCCAGTGGACAGGTGCGATCAGTGCCGCGATTCATGGTCGCATGAATCCCGGTGCGGCCTCCGGCACTGCCGGCGGCACCGCCGTCGTGCGGTTCACCGTGATGCGCTCGGGTTCGGTGACGAGCGCCGGGCTCGCCCGCTCCAGCGGGGTGGGACAGATCGACAGTGCCGCCCTCGCGGCCGTGCGCGGCAGCCTCCCCGCAGCCCCCGCCGGGGTCACGCAGCAAAGCCTATCGGTGACGATCCCGCTGAATTACCGGGTGCGTTGAGCAGTCATCGCTGCTTCCGGATTCGCCAGACCCCTTGTGGGCATGCTAAAGCCCATAACATTCCGGCTCGAACAGGCCGCCACCCGGCGGGTTGGAGCGGGCCGGGTCATCCGGCCCACTTCCTCCCCCCCTCGAACCGGCCGGACCTGCCCTGGTCGCCGCGTCCTTGCCGATGCGGCTGACACCGCCCGGGGCGGGACGAAAGGGAAGCAATGAGCGACGACATCGAAACCGACCTCGACGAGGCGGAGGAGATCCGCGCCGCGGAGACCGAAGCCCGCGTCCGGGCTGAGAATAAGGCCGAGCGCGCGGAGCGGGCCGAACGGATGGCCCGGGAAGGTGCTCAGGCGATGGCCGAGCATCGTGCCGCGCAGGTCGCCGTCGATGAGCGCACGAAGCGCCTCCGTTCGCTGCGTCTGGCCAAGGAGGCCTCCGACGCCCAGGCCGCCGCGACCGCGAAGCAGGAAGCCACCGAGGCCAAGGCGGCCAAGGATCGTGCCCGCAAGACGGTCGCCCGCAAGGCGGCCAAGAAGGATTGAGCCACACCATGGTGGAGACCCGCGACCGACGCCGCCCCACCGACGCCCGTGCCGCCGCGGAAGCGGCGTTCCGCAAGGCGACGACCAAGCCGGTGGCGACGGCCCCCGCCCCAGTCGCCCCTGCGTCCGCGCCGGGCGTGCGCGAGTCCGTGACCCTGCGCCTCGACGCCGCCGTGCTCGAACACTTCCAGAAGGATGGGCCCGGCTGGCAGGACCGGATCAACGCTGCGCTGAAGGCCCTCATCGTCCGCGAGGGCTGACCGGCGCTGCCCGCTTCCCCTGACGCCGTCGCACTCCCGCTTCAGCCCTTCCGCGGTCATCGCTTCGTGTCGCCTGTCACGGCTGTGACGACTGAGGGGGCCGCGGTGCGCCGTCGGCCGTCCGATGGATGGCCTACATCGACCCGGCGACGCGCAACGTCGCCGAGCTCGATGTGTTGGCGGCGGGACCCTCGATGGCCACTCCCCGTTCGAGGGTGGCGACCGTGAGGGGAGCGCCCCGCCCGCGCAGGGCATGGGACCCCAGGGAGCGGGCGCGGATGCCCGCCGGAAGGCGGCCGAGGCGGTCGAGGAGATCCTGGGAGATCAGGATGCCGACGCCCAGGGGGCGGCAAAGGGCCTCGATGCGCGAGGTGACGTTCACGGCATCGCCGAAATACGCGATCTTGTGCCGATCCACCCCGACTTCTGCTGTCACCACAGATCCCCCGTGGAGGGCCGCGCGCAGGCGGGGCACCGTGCCGAACCGCGCCACCCAGGCCTCGGCATCGGCCTCGATCCGGTCGAGGACGGAGAACAGGCAGGCGATGCATCTGCCGTCCGACAAACCCCGGTCCATGGGCCAGGTGATCATCGCCAGGTCGCCTATATAGTCGTCCACCGATCCGTTGTGGCGCCGGACGGGCTCGGCGAGGGCGGCGAAGACCGCGCCCAGGTATTCTTGCGCCCGCAGGTCCCCGTGGGCCTCCGCGAAGGCGGTGGAACCGACCACGTCGAGGAAGAGGAAGATGCGCTCCTCCTCCACCGGCCGGTGATAGCGGCCGATCATGAAGTTCACGAAGACCTCCCCGCCGATCAGGTCGCGCATGCGGATCACGAAGACCAGCATCGCCGAGACGCCGAGGGAGTAGGCGAGTACCCGGGGTGTCAGCTTCGTGGCGGTGGAGAGATCGTCTTCCGTCAGGCCCAGCGCCCACACCACGAGGCCGCCCAGGGCGCACCCGGCTGCGATCATCAGCACGTAGGCGAACTCGGCGGCTGGCACGTAGGCCCAGGCGGGCCAGCGGCGGATCCGGGCCTGCAACCCGGCGAGGATCAGCCCCCTGTCGAAGGCGAGCACCGCCACGCCCATGCACAGGCCGTAGGTGAGGCCAGCCAGCGGCGACGCCCCCGCGGCGAAGATGAAATTATACAGGAGCCCCGCCGCCCCCGCAGCGAGGACGATCAGCACCCAGAACCAGCGATGAGGCGGCAGCATCAACGCACCTCGCGGATCGTGTCGAGCGCAGAGGACACGGCTTCGATCCTAGCCTAAAGTCTACGAAAGCGCGTAGCGTCGGGACCTTGCTCACCCGGCCATGATGGCGCGAGTAAGGCGCCAGGCCGAGCCGCCGGCTGAGCGTCAGGACCGGGGAGGCAGCGGAATGCACGCGAGGGGCTTCGGGGCGGCGCGCGTGGCCGTGCCCGTCATCGGCCAGGGTACGTGGCGCATCGACGGCGCGGACCGCGCGTCCGCCATCCGGGCCCTGCGGGCCGGGATCGATTCGGGCATGACCCATATCGACACCGCCGAGATGTACGGCGATGCGGAATCGATGGTCGGCGAGGCCATCGGCGACTGCCGGGAAGAAGTCTTCCTCGTCTCGAAGGTGGTGCCGAGCAACGCGACCCGCAGGGGCGTCGTCAGGGCGTGCGAGGCGTCGCTCCGCCGGCTCGGGACCGACCGGCTGGATTGCTACCTGCTGCACTGGCCGGGCAACCATCCCCTGGCCGAGACCGTCGCGGGGTTCGAGGATCTCCGGCGGGCGGGCAAGATCCTGTCCTGGGGCGTCAGCAACTTCGACGTAGAGGATCTCGAGCGCCTCCTCGCCATCGCGGGGCCGGACCGCATCGCCTGCAATCAGGTCTTCTACTGCCCCACCGAGCGGGCGATCGAGCATGCCGTGCTGCCCTGGTGTACGGCGCACGGGGTGGCCCTCGTCGGCTATTCACCCTTCGGCAGCGGGGACTTCCCGGAGCCGGCCAGTTCCGGCGGGCGCGTACTCCAGAGCATCGCCAACGCGCACGGCACGTCGCCCTATGCGGTGGTCCTGGCCTTCCTCCTGCGCCTGCCGAATACCTTCACCATCCCCAAGACCGTCCGGCCGGAGCGGGCGGTAGAGAATGCGGCGGCGGCCGAGATCCATCTCAACGCCGCGGAGATCGCCCTCATCGAGGCACACTTCCCCCGCGGTCCGCGCCCGCCAATCCTGCCGATGCTGTAGGGCCGGCGGGGCCCTCCCGCCTGGGCGGCGGAGGGCGAGCCGGGCCTATTCGCCGATCCCGAACAGCTTCTCGATGAAGTTCGGCTCGGCGCGCTGCTGCCTCGTCCGACGGACGGGGGCCTCGGGCTGCGGCGCGGGGGCGACGTCGTCGCCGAAGATCTGGTTCAGGATCCCGGCCGGGCCGGCATTGGCCACCGAGGCGGTGGTCTCCGGCGCCTTCCGCCAACGGTTGAGGTTCGGAAGCGGGACCGGCGTCTGGCCCTTCAGCGCCTGGACCATGTAGGTCTTCCAGATGTCCGCGGGCAGGTTGCCACCGGTGACCTTCTTGGTGAGTTCGCCGTCGTCGTTGCCGAGCCAGACCCCGGTCACGAGGCTTCCCGAGAAGCCGATGAACCACGCGTCGCGGTAATCCTGGGTGGTGCCGCTCTTGCCCGCGAGGTCCCAACCGGGGATGTCGGCCTTCTTGCCGGTGCCGGACACGAAGACCTCGTGCATCATCGCGTTCATCATGCCGTCCGCATCGGGGCTGATGACCCGGCCGAGGCCGCTGTCGGCGCGCTTGTAGAGGACCTTGCCGTCCGATCCCTTCACCGAGGCGACGACGTAGGGGATGACCCCCGTGCCGCCGTTGGCGAAGGCCCCGTAGGCGCCGACCATCTCCAGCAATGTCACCTCGGATGTGCCGAGCGCGATGGAGCCGTTGGCCTGGAGGGGCGAGGTGATGCCGAGTCGCTGGGCGGTCTGCACCACGGCCTTCGGGCCGACCTCCTGGCCGAGCCGCACGGCGACGGTGTTCAGGGAGTGGGCAAGGGCCGTGCGCAGGGTCACCGGCCCCTCGTAGCGGTGGGAGTAGTTCTCCGGCGCCCAGTTCCCGATCTTGACCGGCGCGTCGTCGCGGACCGTATCGGGGGTCGCGCCGTGCTCCACGGCGGTGAGGTAGACGAAGGGCTTGAACGACGAGCCCGGCTGCCGCTTGGCGGTGGTGGCTCGGTTGAACTGGCTCTGAGCGTAATCCCGCCCGCCGATCAGGGCGCGGATGGCGCCGTCCGGGCGCATGGAAACCAGGGCACCCTGAGCGACATTGTAGCGGGCACCCTGCTTGTTCAGTTCATCAACCAGGGCCCGCTCGGCCGTGGCCTGAAGAGAGGTGTCGACGGTGGTCTGCACCGTGATGTCCGTGTCGAACTTGCCCACGTAGTCGTCGAGCACATCCATCACGAGGTCGGCCACGTAGTTCGCCGAGCCGCCGCCGCGGACACTCGCGGGCCGGGCCGGCTGCGCCAGGGCGACCTTCACGTCCTGCGCCGAGGCGAAGCCGAGTTCCTGCATCGCCGCCAGAACCTGGGCGGCGCGGGCCTGGGCGGCCGGAAGGTTGCGGTTGGGCGCGAGGCGCGACGGCGCCTGGACGAGGCCGCCGAGCATCGCTGCCTGGGCGAGGCTCACATCCTTGGCGGGCTTGCCGAAATAGCGCTGCGCCGCCGCTTCCACGCCGTAGGCGCCTGCGCCGAAATAGACCCGGTTCAGGTAGAGTTCGAGGATCTCGTCCTTGGTGTATTTGTGCTCCAGCCAGAGGGCCAGGATCGCCTCCTGGATCTTGCGCGAGGCCGTCCGCTCCTGGGTCAGGAACAGGTTCTTGGCGAGCTGCTGCGTCAGGGTGGAACCGCCCTGGGCGACGCCCCGCCGGGTCAGGTTCTGGCCGATGGCGCGCAGGATGCCGACGGGATCGACGCCGAAGTGCTGATAGAAGCGCCGGTCCTCGATGGCGACGAAGGCCCGCGGCAGGTAGGGCGGCAGCTCCTTGATCGAGACAACGCGACCGCCCGTCTCGCCGCGGTTGGCGAGCAGCGACCCATCGCTCGCCAAAATCGCGATGTTCGGGGGCCGCTTCGGCACGGCGAGCTGGTCGATCGGCGGAAGCTGCGACGCGTGGTAGGCGATGAGCCCGGCAAGGCCGATCACCGCCCAGAGCCCGAGCACGACACCGCCATAGACGATGCGGCCGATCCACGACCGCCGCGGCTTGCGCTTGGCGGAGGCACCCCTCCCTTGGGAGTTCCCGCGGGACGCGGATCGCTTGCCGGTCTGCCTGCTCACGCGCCCGTCGCTCCTCGTATCCCCGCCGCCGGCCCGGTCCTCGCGGGACAGGCGCAGGTCGAGATCCCCGCGCCGGCCGGGCTGGCCCTCCGGCACGTCAAAATTCGGCTCGCTCCTGCCACGCTTCTGCGCCATCGATACCCGCTACGAAGCCCGTTCGTCCGCGTTCCTGCGGGGACCCGACCGGTCCCGCGCCCTCGCCCGACGCCGTATGTCCCGCCGGATGCCCCGCAACGGGAGCCCGCCGCCGCCTGGAGCGGTTCGTTTACGGACGCGTTCTGAGACGCAATAAATGCGGCGGTTTAAGGGGCCGTTAAGGGACGCGTGGCGACCCTTCGATCGAGACTATGGGCAGAAAACAAATCAGTATTTGGAGGGGTCGCCCCTGGTTTCCGAATGGGCGTGTCCCTATGGTGCCGCCCGATTCGGAAGGGGAACGGTGATCGTGCGGGCAGGTTTCGTCGTGATGGTGCTCGCCGGCTTCGGGCCGGTGCTCTTCGGAGGACTTTCGGCCCGGGCGCAAGTCAGGCTCGACACGGTGAACACCGTGCCCTGTGCGGAAGAGGGCGGCGTCTGCCGGATGCCTTACCCGACGAACGTCTATTTCGGCGTGCCCGGCAAGACCCACGGTCGCCCGTTCCCCCAGGGCGGAGCGATCCCCTGCAACGTCCAGAGCTTCGGCGACCCCGCCCCGAACCAGCGCAAGGCTTGCTGGTACGCCCCACGCATCGCCGGGAACGGTGGCGGCGGCTACCGCAACGACCCCTTTCCCCGGCGCGACGACCGGGACGATGACCGCGCCCGCGACGCGTATCGGTCGAGGGGCGAAGATCGGTACCGGGATGAGGACCGCGGCTATGATCGCCCCCGCCGCCAGTCCGACGATGACGGCTATCAGCGCCGCCGTTACCGCAACGCACCCGACGACGAGTGAGCCGGTCGGTTTCGGGGGGGCGGGTGTGAGAGGGTTCAAGGGATGTCCGACGACCGGCGCGGCACCTACCGCCGTAACGCCTTCACCTTCGGCGCGATCGAGATTCCCGGCGGAAAGGTCGATTGCCTCGTGTGGGACGTCAACGATACCGGCGCGCTGATTGAGGTGGACACCCAGGTCGAGTTGCCGGACGAGTTCCGGGTCAGCCTTGCCCCGGAGGCCGAGGCCCGGGCCGCGACCCTGGCATGGCAGAGGGGCAAGCGCGCGGGGATCGTCTTCAATCCTTGATCGTCCCGCCGTTCTCCGCTGGGAGGGCGGCGCACTACTCCTTCCGCCGTCCCGCCCGGCGGTCCCGGGTCAGGCGGGTGGGCACGTAGAAGTCGTCCGGCTTGGTGCGGACCCAATCCACGAAGCGGGCCAGTTCCGGATCTGCCCGCAAGGCGTCGATGTCGGCGAGCCGCCGGGCGATCTCGGCCTCGCTGTAGCGGGCGTGGATGGCGGAGTGGCAGACTTGGTGCAGCCGCACCGTCCCCCGATGGGTGCCACCCTTCAGCTTCGGCGTCAGATGGTGGAGGCTCGATTTCGCGCCCCGCGGGATCGGGCGCTGACAGAGCGGACAGATGACCGGCGCCTCCGCCTGGGGGCCGTGGGTGCTGGGGTCGTCGTCACGCCAGAGGCGGTCGCGTCTGCCCAAGTGTTCCCTCCGCCTTGTCCCTGTTTCCATCGCCCGTGTTCTACAGCGTCCGCAACGGCGCCGTTGTCGCGGACGAGCGGCCGCCTGTTCGTTCCTTGATGAACAGCCCGACCTCCCACCCTCGCCCTCATCCTGAGGTGCCAGCGCGAAGCGGCGGCCTCGAAGGAGGGTTCCAGGGATCGCCGCGAGAACTGGACACCTCCTTCGAGGCCGCCGACGCGGGCATCTCAGGATGAGGACGAGGGTGCGGAGAAACGAGGGGCCGCCCCCGGTACGACCCGGTCGACAAGGGCTCTAGACTGCTGTCATGCACCCTCCACCGCCGGCATTGACAATGTCCGGCAAACCACGGAGGCTCCGGGCATTCCGAGGGGAGCCCTGTACGGGGCTGAGATTGGGCGAGGCGCCCTGACCCTTGAACCTGATCCGGTTCGTACCGGCGGAGGGACGGGAACTCGCGGCCGGTTGGATGCCGCACCTCACCCAACGTCCGTGCGCAATTGGACCGCTCCAGCGCCAGGAGAGGCCAGATGAACGCACCCGTGCTGCCCAAGGATGTGAAGGGAAGCCCCGAGACCGTGACGACCGGTCCGGTCACCGGCTCGCATAAGGTCTACGCCGCCGTCGGCGGACGGGACGACATCCGTGTCCCCTACCGGGAGATCACTCTCACCGACCCGAACGAGGCCCCCGTGCGGGTCTACGATCCGTCCGGCCCCTACACCGAGACCGATGCGCGCATCGACCTCTCCGCCGGGCTTCCGCAAATCCGCGCGCCGTGGATCGCTGCCCGCGGCTACGCCACCGCCGAGCCCAGGGCCGTGAAGCCCGAGGACAACGGCTTCGCCTCCGCCGACAAGCTCGTGGCCCCCTGCCCCGCCGAGCGGACCCTGCGCAAGGCCGCCCCCGGCCAGATGGTGACGCAGTACGAGTTTGCCCGGGCCGGCATCATCACCGAGGAGATGATCTACGTCGCCCACCGGGAGAACCTCTGCCGGGAGCAGATGCTCGACCGGGCCGAGGCCGCCCTTGCCGACGGCGAGAACTTCGGCGCGGCGGTACCGCCTTTCATCACGCCGGAATTCGTGCGCGACGAGATCGCCCGCGGCCGGGCGATCATACCGGCCAACATCAACCACACCGAAGTCGAGCCGATGGCGATCGGCCGCAACTTCTTGGTCAAGATCAACGCCAACATCGGCAACTCCGCCGTCACCTCGTCGGCGGCGGAGGAGGTCGAGAAGCTGGTCTGGTCGATCCGCTGGGGTGCGGACACGGTCATGGACCTCTCCACCGGCCGCAACATCCACAACATCCGCTCGTGGATCATCCGCAACTCGCCGGTTCCGATCGGGACGGTGCCGATCTACCAAGCCCTCGAAAAGGTCGGCGGCGACCCGCTCAAGCTCGACTGGGAGGTGTTCAAGGACACGCTCATCGAGCAGGCCGAACAGGGGGTCGATTACTTCACCATCCATGCCGGCGTGCGCCTCGCCCACGTCCCGCTGACGGCGCGGCGGGTGACCGGCATCGTCTCGCGGGGTGGCTCGATCATGGCGCGCTGGTGCCTCGCCGGGCACCGGGAATCGTTCCTCTACGAGCGGTTCGACGAAATCTGCGACATCATGCGGGCCTACGACGTGTCCTTCTCCCTGGGCGATGGTCTGCGCCCCGGCTCCATCGCCGACGCCAACGACGCCGCCCAGTTCGCCGAGCTCGAGACCTTGGGCGAACTCACCAAGATCGCCTGGGACAAGGGCTGTCAGGTGATGATCGAAGGCCCCGGCCACGTGCCGATGCACAAGATCAAGGTCAACATGGAGAAGCAGCTTCGCGAATGCGGCGAGGCGCCGTTCTATACCCTCGGCCCGCTGACCACCGACATCGCCCCGGGCTACGACCACATCACCTCCGGCATCGGCGCGGCGATGATCGGCTGGTTCGGCACGGCGATGCTCTGCTACGTCACCCCCAAGGAGCATCTCGGCCTGCCCGACCGCGACGACGTGAAGACCGGCGTCATCACCTACAAGATCGCCGCCCACGCCGCCGACCTCGCCAAGGGGCATCCCGCCGCGCAGCTGCGCGACGACGCGCTCAGCCGCGCCCGGTTCGACTTCCGGTGGGAGGATCAGTTCAACCTCTCCTTGGATCCCGATACCGCCCGCACCTACCACGACGAGACGTTGCCGAAGGACGCCCACAAGGTCGCCCATTTCTGCTCGATGTGCGGGCCGAAGTTCTGCTCGATGAAGATCACGCAGGATCTGCGGGCGGAGGTTCTGGCGATGGAAGAGGCCGGGCAGGTGGTGGGGCAAGCCCCCGCGATGTCCGAGGCCGAGGCCGAGGCTGGAATGCGCGAGAAGTCGCGGGAATTCCTTGCCGAGGGCGGCAAGCTCTACGTCGACGCGGCGGAGTGAGCCGAAGACTATCTGGCGTGCCCGTCACGAGGCGGGCACGCCGCACCTGTCTTCCGCGCCTCTGCCGAGGGGTGCGGTGACTTCGATCCTGGTTCCCATCCGCGCTCCGTAGGCGCGAGCGAGGGTCTCGAGCATCATGTCCGCGGCGATCTCGACCCGCGGCGGCTCGCCGAGATCGACGGTCCGAGTAAAATTATGCTGTGGATCGGCCTGGGTAAAACCCAGGCTTTTCAAGGCCGCGCGACCCTCTTCCGTCAGCGGATGGTCGGCCTCCCCCACGGGACCATAGGCCCCCGACGATGCCTCGCAGAACATTCTGACGTCCCCATCGAAGAAGATGCACTGGACGTAGCGCTGGGGTGCCTTTTCAATACTCACGATCGCGAAGCGGTTGCGCGATGTGGTTTTCGGCCCGCGCTGGTGGATGCGTTCCAGTGCCGTCAGAACAGGGCAACGGTAGGTGCCGACGAAGTCCTGACGTGGTGCGGCGCAGCCGGCTACTGTCATTGCAATCGCCGCCATCGTCGCGATGAACGCTGGACGACGACTGTCGAGCGGGCATCGGCCTGCATCTTGGCGACTGCTGAGCTGTGCGGGAATCATCGGGCTTCGCTTTGAGGAACCTCAGTGCTCCGAACTATAACGGGTGGGCTTCGCTACCGGTATGATTAACGGAAGTTGAATGCCGCCTCAGAGATGCAATCGCGGCGAAGGGGGTCGCTTGATGAGCCAGGATTGACAGGAATTGTTAGGGAGATATTAGGTGAAAGCTAGAAACCAGCTGTCGAACACGGCGAGGGCATGTCCGAATTAAGCGGCGCTTAATGGCGTGGTGATGCAGTCGCTCGATCACAGGATCGTAGGAGCCTGTCATGGAGATACGAAGCATACCGAGCGTGGTGCAGGGGCCGCAGGGCATCGATGCCATTGGTGCCACCGCCGCGCCCGCGCCCCAGACGGCCGAAAATCAGCCCCCACCGTCGAAGGCGCTCGAACCGGCTGTGAAGGTCGATATCGGCAGTGATTCTCACGAAGCGCGCTTCGTGAGGGATCTCGATACAAGCACCATCGTGTTCCAGGTGGTGGATCAGACATCGGGGGATGTGCTCGCACAGCTCCCGAGCGAAACGGCGTTGCGCAACCGTGCCTATGCGAATGCCGGCGCGCAGACCGCGACCGGCGGTGCCGGCGCCGGTGCCGTCTCGCGGGTGGCCTGACCCCATCAGGCCATCCGTTCCGCGGCGGTTCCCGCCGGGATGGTTCGACCCGGATTTCGCCGCAACCCGGTGAGGATGCGGATCGGCACGAGGCCGAGTCGCGCAAGACGAATTTGTCCCGGCAACTGGCGGGGCCCGATGGGCTTGTAGGCCAACCGGGGGCTCGCCTTCTCAGCCTCGGCAATGGCGTGGCCCAAAGGTAGCGCCGCGATACGGGCAGCCTCGTCCGGCCCGATCCCGAGCCAATCCGCCCAGGCCGTCTCCCGGCCCAGCGTTCCCGCGTCATGCATCCGCCGGAACCTCGCCCGCCAGAGGTAGCGCCGCACGCACCGCGCAAACACCTCCATCCGCGCGTCGCAGAGGGCGTCCGGCTCCTCGCAGCGGGATCGGATCGTGTCGGCGACGCCCCCCGGCGCCCGGCCGGTGAGTCGGGCCGAGATGGTGACGCAGAGATCGGGCGCGTGGCGAACCCGTTTTCCGTGGGCGATCAGCCGGGCGATGAACGCGCCATCCTCGCCGAGGGGGATCTCCGGCATGCCGCCGACGGCGATGTAGGCATCGCGGGTCACGGCCAGGGTCGCGCCGATGGTCGTGCGGTGGCACGGCCAAGGGTCGTGCGGATCGGGATCGATTCGCGCTTCGGCCTCGGTGATCAGGGCGTCGTAGAGGTCTTCCAGACGGGCGCGCGCATGGAGCGAAGCGGGCAGCAGCTTCCCTTCCTCCTCATCGAGTTCCACCCGCCCGGCCACGGCATCGGCTCCCGCGGCGATGGCCGAGAGGGTTCGGGACACCCAAAGCGGCGGAACCCTGCTGTCGGCATCGGTGGAGAGGATCACCCCGCCCCCCTCCCCGAGCCAAGCCGCAGCGGCATCCATCGCCCGGCGGCGAGCCCATCCGGCATGGGCGCCGGAGAAATCCTCGGTCAGCACCCGGACGGGGACCGACAGGGAGGGCAGCAAGCCGGCGACGATGGCCTCGGTGCCATCGGTGCAGTTGTTGAGATACAGGACAACGCCGAGTGAACCTGGCGCAAGATCGACCTGCCCGTCGATCGCCCTCAGGCAAGCCGCGATCCGCTCGGCTTCGTTGCGCACCGGAACCGCGACGACGGCGGTGGGATTCGCGGCGGGGATCGGCATCGCTGACATCTCGTCCGCGCCGGAAGCACTGGCGCGTGTAGGCTTATCGGCCGGCCGAGATGAACGAAGACAAAAGGAGACGCGGCCGAACCCTCACCATCCCCGGCGAAGGATGAACGCGCTGTCTCTACGCCCGGTCAGAGCGTCTTCTCGACGAGACCTTCGATCCATTCCGGCTGAGTCTCACCCACCGACCGGCCGACCTCCGTCTCGCCCTTGAACGCGATCAGGGTGCTCTGCATCCGCGCGTTGAACTGCCTGAGGACATCCTTCCGGCTGTCGAAGTCGACGTCGAAGACCTGAAGGTCCTTGAAGCGCGGATCGGCTGAAAGCTTGGCGATGATCGGCTTCTGCGTCTTGCAGATCGGGCACCACGGCGCGCTGACCTCCACCAGGATCGGCTTGCCGCTCTTCTGCGCGGCCTCGAAGGCGGCAGGGCTGAACGGCTGCATCTCGCCCGCCGTCGCGGGCGCGGAGAGTGCAAGGGCGGCGCAGGCGAAGGGGACGAGCGCGAGGATTCGGCGGCGTGTGGTCATGGCGTTTCCCACGGGCTCTCGAGGACCCTGGTCATAGGGTACACGAGGACGGCGCTGGAGCGCCCGGCCATCACGCCGCACCCGGAGGCGGCTCCGTCTTCTCCTCCGCGGCGAGGGCCGCGAGGTCGGTTGCATCCACCGCCTCCATGAGGCGGCGGATCTTCAGGGCTCGGGTCGGCCGGCCCGCCCGCATGACGAGAACGATGGTTTCCATGTCGGGGCAGCCCGGATCGAGGCAGGCGATCTCGTTGACGGACAAAGCGTCGCCGGGACCGAGGGCCAGGGCGGTCGCGATCTCCCCCTTCAGGCGGGCGGCGATGGCGGCCCGCTCGGCCGACCGGGCACGCCATGCCTTGAGGCTCACGAAGGCCATCGGCGGCTACTCCCCGCTTCACAGGCGGCTGCAACACCGCCTGTGCTTGAAACAATGTTGCGTCGGCTTCGTCAACCGCGCCCATCGCTCCCGATGATGGCCTGCGGCCTGCGCGTGAAATGGATGATTTTCCCCCGCTCCCTGGGGCAGTCTGCGTGGTTGTCTTGCAACGAACGCGTCCCTCGCCCGTAATGCCCTGCGGCAACAGCCGGAGGTTCTTCATCGGGCGGATGGACCTGCGGGATCGGCATCATGGGTTCGGAGCGGGAGTATCGGTGTCTTGCGGCACTGGCAGGACGGGCCGGGGGACCGGCGTGGCTATCACCACGGTAATCTCAAGGAGGCGCTTGTCGAAGCGGCGCGGCGGTTCATCGCCGAGCGCGGCATCGGCGGGTTCACCCTGGTCGAGGCCGCGCGCCTCGTCGGCGTGACCCCGGCCGCGCTCTACAGACATTTCCGGGGGCGTGAAGCGCTGCTCGAGGAGTTGGCGGGGCGTGGCTTCAATGAGCTGGCGAGCCGTCTCGCCCGCGCCCTCACCTCCCGCGGCACACCGCTCGAACGGTTCACCCGCATGGGCGAAGCGTACCTGACCTTCGCCGAGGAGGAGCCCGCCTATTATGCCGCGATCTTCGAGACCCGCGGCATCCACGCCTCACCCGAGACGGAGGGCCGCCCGAGCCCCTTCGACCTCCTGGTTGAGGCGTTGCAGGCGACCTTCGCGGACGGGTTCGGCGGTGTGGCTCCCCGGTTCATCGCCCTGGAGGTTTGGGCGCTGGCCCACGGCCTCGCCACCCTGGCGGCCGCCGGGCATTTGCCCACGGGGCCCGGCATCCCCGATAAATTCGAACTGCTGCGGGCTGGTGTTCTCGCCCTCGTCCACGGGGCTGCACGCCGTGATTGAAGGTCTATTTGGGGGGCCTTGAAACCCGTTTGCGCGATCCGCATGTTAACGCCGTTCACATGATATGCGGAGCTTGCCCGTGAACACGTCCTCGACCTCGTCCTTTACCGGCGGCCGCGTGTGCCGCTCCGGTCCCTTCCCGCGCCGCTCTCTCGAAATCGGCGCCATTGTACTGGGTTTCATCTACTGGTGGCCCGTCGGCCTCGCGTTGCTCGCCTGGAAGCTCACGGGCTATCCGGCCTTCAACGAGATGCGCGACACCGCCCGCCGCAACTTCGGCGACTGGAAAGAGAACCGTCCCGTCTCGCGCTTTGCCCGCGCGTTCGAGGCGGCCAACCGCGGCACAGGCAACGCCGCTTTCGACGAGTACCGCCGTGCGGAGTTGGACCGGCTCGAGGCCCAGCGCCGGGCCCTCGAAGAGGAAAGCCGCGCCTTCGCCGCCTTCGTGGAAGAGCTGAAGCGGGCCAAGGACCGCGAGCAGTTCGACGCCTTCATGGCCCAGCGCCGGGCGGGCGGGACCGATGGTCCTCGGACGGTCTGATGCAGACGACAGGGGCCCGCTTCGGCGGGCCCTTTTTTTGTTCGTCAGCCCGCGGGACCCATCTCATGACGGGTCGTGCGGGATGAACGAGAGGACGACCACCATCGCCCGTTGCGCCGGCTCGCCAGCTTCGGCAATGCTCGCGCATCACGGCACGCTGGGGGAGACGATGTCGAGCGGACGCGTCACGGTGGTCGATCATCCGTTGGTCCAGCACAAGCTGACGCTCATGCGGGACAAGGAGCGCTCGACCCAGGGTTTCCGTCGCCTCCTGAACGAGATCGGGATGCTGCTCGCCTACGAGGTGACGCGGGACCTGCCCCTCGAACCGGTCGAGATCGAGACCCCCATCGGGGGCATGGTCGGCCGCCAGATCCAGGGCAAGAAACTGGTGCTTGCGCCTATTCTGCGGGCCGGTGTCGGCTTCCTCGACGGGATGCTGTCCCTGCTCCCTTCGGCGCGGGTCGCCCATGTCGGGCTCTACCGGGATCCGGAGACGCTCGAAGCGGTCGAGTATTATTTCAAAGCGCCCTCGGACCTCGCGGACCGGACGGTGCTCGTCCTCGACCCAATGCTGGCGACGGCGAACTCGGCCGTGGCCGCCCTCGACCGGTTGAAGGCCCGGGGCGCGGTGGATCTGCGCTTCGTCTGCCTTCTCGCCGCGCCTGAGGGCCTCGCCCGCCTCGCGGCGGCGCACCCGGATGTCCCGGTCTGGACCGCCGCCATCGATAGCCACCTGAACGATCACGGCTATATCGTCCCCGGCCTCGGCGATGCCGGCGACCGGATGTACGGCACGCGCTGAACCGGCGTTGCCGGAACCCATCCGCCGCGCAGATGTCACCCCCTGTGAATGGCCAACGAGCCACCGGAGAAGCCGATATGGGAACGCCCGCCCTGCCCGAGACGATGCGCCGGATCCGCTATGACGGGACGGGCGGCCCGGAAGTCATCGCCGTCGAGACTGCGCCGGTCCCGCAGCCAGGTCCAGGGCAGGTGCTCATCGAGGTCGTGGCCGCCGGGGTGAACCGTCCCGACGTCGCCCAGCGGGCGGGCAGCTATCCGCCGCCGCCCGGCGCGACGGAGATACCCGGCCTTGAGGTTGCGGGCCGTATCGCTGCCCTTGGCGAGGGTGTGCAGGGCCTTTCCCCCGGTGACGAGGTGTGCGCCCTGGTGATCAGCGGGGGCTATGCCGAGTACGCGGTCGCCGAGGCCGGGCATTGCCTTCCGCGGCCCGGCTCCGTGTCCCTGGTCGATGCCGGGGGCCTGCCGGAAACATTCTTCACCGTGTACTCCAACGTGATTCAGCGCGGGCGGCTCACCGAGGGCGAGACGTTCCTGGTGCATGGCGGGTCGAGCGGAATCGGCGCCACGGCGATCCAGATGGCCAAGCTGTTCGGCGCAAAGGTCTTCGCGACCGCGGGCTCGGCGGAGAAGTGCCGGTTCTGCGAGGAACTCGGGGCCAGCGCCGCCATCGACTACAAGCAGGCCGACTTCGCCGAGGAGATCCAGCGCCTCACCGACAAGCGCGGCGTCGATGTGATCCTCGATATGATCGGCGCGAGCTATCTTCAGCGCAACCTGAAGTCACTCGCCCCCGATGGCCGCCTCGTGATGATCGCCCTGATGGGCGGCTACAAGGTGGATGGGCTGAACATCACGCCGATCATGCGCAATCGTCTGACGTTCACCGGCTCGACCCTTCGCCCCCGGCCGAAGGCGGACAAGGCGGCCATCGCCGACGGCCTGCGCCGGGATGTCTGGCCGCATCTCGCCGAGGGCCGGATCCGCACCGTGACCCACGCCACCTTCCCCTTGGAACGGGCTCGCGAGGCCCACGAGCTGATGGAATCGAGCACTCACCTCGGCAAGATCCTGCTCACGACGGGCCACTGACCGAAGCTCTACGGCGGAACCCCCTGTCCGCCCCCGCGTTGCCGCCCGATAACGAAACCGTGTTGCGGGCCGCCTCGGAGGCGGATCCCGCGACGCCAGCGAGGGATACACATGGCCGAGCAACTCACCCCGAAGGAGAGCCGACAGGGCGAGCGCGGCAAGTCCGTCCTCTGGGTTCTCGTGGGGAGCCTCGTGCTACTCGCGGTGGCCACGATCGGCCTGCTGACCTGGAACGGCGCCAATTCGCCCAAGGACTACGCGTCGCAGAGCCAGGACGCGTCGCGCAAGGAGATCACCGGGTCGGTGAACGGTTCGTCCAACCCCTCAAGCTCCAACTCGACGTCTGTCCCCGGCGGCAACCCGTCGTACCCGCAGCCGTCGCAGCAGAACGCCAACGGCGGCACGGCGAAGTAACCGCCGGCCGTCTGCTTTCTCAAAGGCAGCGTCGGGCAGGGCTATCCGGGGAAGCGCGGCGTCATCGAACGCCCGTCCGCCCTGGATGGCCTGCCGTCGTTTACGTGTCGGAATTTCCGGCGGTCAGCGGGTCGGAACCGGGTTCACGCCCCGGTAGTCGTAGAAGCCCCGCTTGGTCTTTCGGCCGAGCCAACCAGCCTCGACATATTTCACGAGAAGCGGACACGGCCGATACTTCGAGTCGGCCAGCCCCTCGTACAGAACCTGCATCACCGACAGGCAGGTATCCAGGCCGATGAAATCCGCAAGCTGCAGCGGCCCCATCGGATGGTTGGCCCCGAGCTTCATCGCGGTGTCGATGGATTCGACTGAGCCTACGCCCTCATAAAGCGTATAGATCGCCTCGTTGATCATCGGCAGCAAAATGCGGTTGACGATGAAAGCGGGGAAATCCTCCGACATCGTTCCGGTCTTACCGAGCTTGTTGATGAAGACCTTGGCCGCTTCGTAGGTCGTATCGTCGGTGGCGATGCCGCGGATCAGCTCCACGAGCTGCATCACCGGCACAGGGTTCATGAAGTGAATCCCGATGAAGCGCTCGGGGCGATCCGTGGAGGCCGCCAAGCGCGTGATCGAGATGGACGAGGTGTTCGTCGCCACAAGCGCTTCGGGGCTCAGCACCGGGCAGAGATTGGTGAAGATGTCGCGCTTGGTCGCCTCGTTCTCCGTCGCTGCCTCGATGACGAGATCGCAGGGCGCGAGTTCGGCGAAGCTGCCGACCGGCTTGATTCGCTCCAGGGCGGAGCGACTGTCGTCCTCGGCGAGGGAGCCCTTCGAGACGAGGCGGGCATAGCCCTTCTCGATCGTGTCGATGCCGTTCGTGAGTCTTGCGGGATCACGGTCGTTCAGGATGACGTCCAGACCCGCGGCGGCGCAGACCTGCGCGATGCCACTGCCCATCTGGCCCGCGCCGATGATGCCGACCCGCTTGATCTCGATGCCCATCTGAAGACCTTACCCCCGAACCGTGCCTGTCCGCTGCCGGCCTGCGGCTGGCTTTGGCCAACCCTCAGCGACCGTGGGGCGGCACGTTGAACCGACCGCCCTCTCAGCCTTTTAGACCAATCTCAACGAAGTAAGGAACCTAAACGAGGCTGGCGGCCGATCAATCCCCGTAACCCCGTTGTCATTGCATGGCCGTCGGCACGCCGAATTGGCGGATATCAGGGGCGAGGCCTCGTCCGCAGACTGCCCCGCCCCGGTCCGGATGCGTCCTGACCTTACTTGGCCTTGGCGATTTCCGACTGGAAATCCGGAACAACCTGGAACAGGTCGCCCACGAGGCCATAGTCGGCCACCTGGAAGATCGGCGCGTCCTCGTCCTTGTTGATCGCGACGATGACTTTGGAATCCTTCATGCCGGCAAGGTGCTGGATCGCGCCGGAGATGCCCACGGCCACGTAGAGATCGGGGGCCACCACTTTGCCGGTCTGGCCGACCTGCCAATCGTTCGGGGCATAGCCCGCATCCACCGCGGCCCGGGAGGCGCCGACGGCGGCGCCAAGGGTGTCGGCCAGGGGCTCGATGAGCTCATGGAACTTGTCAGCCGAGCCGAGGGAGCGACCGCCCGAAACGATGATCCGCGCGGAGGCCAACTCCGGCCGGTCGGACTTGGCGATCTCCTCGCCCTTGAAGGTCGAGCCGGCGCCGGACGCCGCGGCGGATACCGCTTCGACGGAGGCGGCCGAACCACCCTCGCCCGCCGCCTTGAAGGCCGCGGTACGGACGGTGATCACCTTCTTCGGTCCCGGGGCCTGCACCGTCTGGATCGCGTTGCCGGCGTAGATCGGCCGCTCGAACGTGTCCGCCGAGACGACCTTGATGATGTCGGAGACCTGCGCCACGTCGAGCAAGGCTGCGACCCGCGGCAGGACGTTCTTGCCGGTGGTGGAGGCCGAGGCCACGATGGCATCGTAGGGGCCGGCCACCGCCGCGATTAGGGCCGATACCGGCTCGGCGAGGTCGTGGTCGTAGGCGGCATCCTCGGCGAGGAGGACTTTCTCCACGCCCTCCAGCTTGCCCGCGGCCTCGGCCACGGCCTTGGCGGAGGCACCGGCGACGAGGGCGTGGACCGGCGCGCCCATCTGGTTGGCGGCGGCGAGGGCCTTGAGCGTCCCGTCCTTGATCCGACCGTCCGCATGTTCGACGAAGAGAAGCGTGGTCATGTGCGTTCAAACCCCGGTTGCTGGGGCTGCGCTCGACCGCCAAGCGGGAGCGCAGCCTTCGTTGCGATGATCTAGATGACGCCGGCCTCGACCTTGAGCTTCTGGACGAGCTCGGCGGCCGAACCCACCTTCACACCCGCCGACCGCCCCGGCGGCTCCGCGGTCTTCAACACCGTCAGCTTCGGGGTCACGTCGACGCCGAGGCCTTCGGGGTTCATCTCGTCCAGGGGTTTCTTCTTCGCCTTCATGATGTTGGGCAGGGAGGCGTAGCGCGGCTCGTTCAGGCGCAGGTCGGTCGTCACGATCGCCGGCAGCTGGAGCGATACGGTCTGGAGCCCGCCATCCACTTCGCGGGTGACGTCGATCGCGCCTTCGCCCATCTCGATCTTGAAGGCGAAGGTGCCCTGCGGCCACCCGAGGAGGGCCGCCAGCATCTGGCCGGTCTGGTTCGAATCGTCGTCGATGGCCTGCTTGCCGAGGATGACGAGTTGCGGCGCCTCCTTCTCGACCACGGCCTTCAGGAGCTTGGCGACTGCCAGGGGCTCACAATTGACGTCCGTCTTCACGAGGATCGCCCGGTCCGCACCCATGGCCAGGGCGGTGCGAAGGGTCTCCTGCGCCGCCTGAGGGCCGATGGACACCGCGACCACTTCGGTCGCCTTGCCCTTTTCCTTCAGACGGATCGCCTCTTCGACGGCGATCTCGTCGAAGGGGTTCATCGACATCTTCACGTTGGCGAGCTCGACGCCCGAACCGTCCGCCTTCACGCGGATCTTCACGTTGTAGTCGACGACCCGCTTGACGGGCACCAGAACCTTCATGGCGGTCTCGATCCTTCCCACTATTGTTCTTTAATCCGCGGGAAATGGCCCGGCACAACCGGTGGGCAAGGCCTACCTCCGCGGAAGGCGGCGGGACCGTAACGGCCACATTTCTGCCTTGTCAACGCGGGGCTGCGCCGCCCCGGCGATCCGCCCCGGCCGGCTCAGCGGTTCGCGCCCGGCACCCAGAGCACATCGTCGGCGCCGTTGCGGTTGGCCGCCCGGCTCGCAACAAAGAGAAAGTCGGACAGGCGGTTGAGGTACTGGATCGCCTCCGGCGATACCACCTCCCCCTCCGCTTCGGAGAGGTGGACGGCGAGCCGCTCCGCCCGGCGGCACACCGTCCGGGCCAAGTGCAGGTAGGCCGAACAGGCTGAACCGCCGGGCAGCACGAAGGACTTGATCGCCGGGATCGTCGCGTTCAGGGCGTCGATATCCCGCTCGAGCCGCTCCACTTGGCTGGCGACCATGCGCAGGGGCTCGTAGGGCAGCGGCTCGGGCCCTTCCGGCGTCGCGAGGTCCGCCCCGAGATCGAACAGGTCGTTCTGGACGGCACCGAGCATGCGGTCGAGATGCTCGTCCGCATGCAGCCGCGCGAGGCCGACGCAGGAATTCGTTTCGTCCACCGTGCCGTAGGTCTCGACGCGCAGGTCCGCCTTGGACCTGCGCTGCCCATCGGCAAGGGCGGTGGTGCCGTTGTCGCCGGTACGAGTATAGATCCGGTTCAGCTTGACCAAGGGTCGCTCCCCCCGCGCAACGCGCGCCGGGTCAGCGGGCGCGCCTTAGAACGTGTAGCCGAGCTTGCCGCCGAAGTTCGTCAGGCCGCGGTTGTTGGCGCACAGGCCGGCGTTCGACATATGCTCGACGGTGGCCATGATGGACCAATGCTCGGTCAGGCGATAGCCGAGGGCAGCCGCTTCCCGGAAGAGCGGCGAGCAGCCCAGCGTGTTGAAGCCATAGGGCGTCAAGACCTTCGGGCCGGTATAGCCGTTATGGGCCGCGCCGCCGAAGAACCCATCCAGGAAGATGCGGTGGCCGAGGGTCTCGGGCAGGATCTCCACGGTCCAGGTCGCGCCGAGATAGGCGTAGCTCGTCCGGCCGCCGGTGTTGTAGCTGCCGCCCACGGTCGGCCGCGGGATGAAGGCCTGCCAGAAGGGATCCTGGAAGACCACCGGCTTGGCCAGCAGCACTTCGCCGTTGACGTTCTCCGTGCTGAACCCCCGGGCCTTGCCCTCGGCGCTGCCCGGATCCTGCACCGCGCCGCCGATCCTGATCTCGGACACGAAGCTGAGGGGCTGCACCGGGGCCGCGTAGGCCACCGGGGCGCGGTAGGTGCCAAGATCGGCGGCGGCGGCGGGCACGAGGGCGGCGCCGGTGACGAGGCCAACGACGAGGACGCGGAAGGAGGCGGTCATACGGTCTCGGTGGGCAAACGAGTGCAACTCAATGCGCCGAGACTACCACGGAGCTCAGCCGTTGCGCCCGGTTTCATCCGCCGCCCCTTGGAAATGCCAGGGATGCGGCGCCCGGGTCACAGTGCGCCTCGGCCCCTCAGGCGGAACGCCACCACACCACGCCCATGATCAGGACGATTGCCACGAACTGCAGCAGCACGCGCAGGCGCATCAGCCGCTGGGAGACGTTCGCGCTGCCACCACGCATCATGTTGGCGAGGCCGAGCACGAGGACCATCGCGACGGCGAGACAGGCGATGAGGACGAGGGTGTTGGACGACATCGCGGTAAATCCCGGGCGGCGCGGCCTTCGGCGCAGGGCGCATCAGCACCTATAGCCGGCAGCGCGCCGCCGCACAGCCCGCGGGGCGCTGCGGAGTGTCGCGGTGCTGTGGCCCGGCCTCCGCTTCCCTCAGTGCCGGTCGGTTGTCTCCGCATCGGCGAAACGGAGAAGGACCCCCCGGCCTGCGGCCGGCGGATCGGCGAGCCGGGCCCGGAAGCGGGCAGTTTCTCCCGCGCCCAGTACCGACCGCGGCGCCCGGGCGGGGAACACGCGCAGGGGTTTGCCCGCGGCATCGCTGATCTCGATCTGCAGGCCCGGCACAGGCACGTCCCCCTGCCCCACACCCACGAGGTCGCCTTCGACCACCAGTTCGGCCCCACGGTCCTCCGCCGCCGGGCTCTGGAAGGCGACCACGTCGCGGATTTCCAGTCCGCGGCGGTTCACCGGGAGGCCGATAGCCGAGAACAATGACGCGGTTCGCGGCACGAGGCCGACCACGCTCGACCGGGCGAGGCAGGCGATCGGCAGGGCGGCGAGCAGGACGAGGAGGCCGATCGCAGGCGGCGACAGGGGAAAGCCTTTTCCGGATGAGGGCCGCCGCTTCGCCCCGCCTTTCCTGGCGGGGGCTTTTTTGCCGGGGGGCTTCCGCTTGCGGGGTGCGGGCTCCTTGTCCGCGCCGTCGCCCTCGGGGACGGCGTTGTCCCGGACGGCGGCGGTGGCTTCCTCCCAGGCGGCGTCGGCCACCGGGTCGGACGGGGCCTCGTCCTGCGTCGCGAGGGCGGCCTCCGGGGCCTCCTCTTCGGCGGCGTCGGGGGTGATGAACCACGTTTCCCGGCACGCGGCGCACCGAACCGACTTGCCCTCCGGTCCGATCTTGGCCGCATCGATGCGATAGCTGCTGGCGCAGGTCGGGCAGGTGATCAACATCGGCGGGGTACTCGATGCGGCCGCTCCCGCCATCCGCGACGGCTGGCGGCAGAAAAACTCTTGAGAAATGGTGCCGGAACGGAGTTAACCTCGCGTGAAGCCGCCAGGGCTGCCGCCGCGCCCGCGGAGCGGCCCGCGCGGTGGTTCTCAATCCCTGCCTTCGGGCGAAGCAGCGGGACTGCGTTGAACGTTCAGGCATCCATGAAGAGCCTGCTGCCGGGGGCCGAGCGGCCCGTGGTGCAGTTCGAGCATGTCGGCATGCGCTACGGCCTCGGGCCGGAGGTGCTCTCCGACGTGAGCTTCCGCATCGCGCCCCACTCGTTCCAGTTCCTGACCGGACCGTCGGGTGCCGGCAAGACGACGTTGCTGCGCCTCATCCTCCTTTCCGTGCGACCCTCCCGGGGGACGGTCGCGATCTTCGGCGAGGAGACCTCGGGCATCTCCAGCGAGAAGCTGACTTTGCTCCGGCGGCGGATGGGCGTGGTCTTTCAGGATTTCCGCCTCCTCGACCACTTGACCACCTATGAGAACGTCGCCCTCCCCCTCAGGGTGCAGGGGCGCTCGGAGGCGAGCTACCGGGCGGAGGTGGTGGAATTGCTACGCTGGGTCGGGCTCGGCGAGCGGATGCACGCCCTTCCGCCCCTCCTCTCGGGCGGGGAGAAGCAGCGCGCCGCGATCGCCCGGGCGTTGATCGCCCGGCCGGACCTGTTGCTCGCCGACGAGCCCACGGGCAACGTCGACCCCGCCCTCGGCCGGCGCCTGCTGCGCCTCTTCCTCGAACTGAACAAGCTCGGCACGTCCGTGATCATCGCCACCCACGACTTCGGCATCATGGATGCCGTCAATGCCCGGCGCATGGTGCTGAACGCCGGCCGGCTCCGGATCGAGGAATGAGCATCGCGGCCAAGGCGCGGGCCCGCGCCGCAGCGGCGTTCCCCGCCGATCCGACGCTCCCGGCCAACCTGCGGCGCAACGCGCCCCTCGTCCCGACGGATACCGCCGCCGGGCGCTCGCTGGCAGCGGTCATCGCCATCCTGACCTTCCTGGCGGGGCTCTGCGCCGGGGGAGCCGAGATGGTGGCCACCAACGCCGCACAATGGCAGACCAGCGTCGCGCAGGAGGTGACCATCCAGGTCCGCCCCGGCCCGGGCCGCGACGTCGATGCCGACGTGGCCAAGGCGGAAGCCATCGCCCGGGAGGAGCCGGGCATCGCCCGGACGCGGGTCTTCTCGAAGGCCGAATCGGAGCGGCTGCTCGAACCTTGGCTCGGTACAGGCCTGGACCTGTCCGACCTGCCGGTCCCGCGGCTGATCGCTCTCAGGATGTCGGGGGACGGCGTCTCCCTGGGGCATTTGCGTAGTCGGTTGTCCGACACCCTGCCCGGCGTCGCCAGCCTCGATGACCACGCCCTCTGGCTGCAGCGCCTGTCGGTGGCCGCGAACGCCTTCGTGGGAGCGGGGATCGCCTTGGTGGTTCTGGTGCTCGTGGCGACGGGTCTCGCCGTCACCTTCGCCACCCGCGGGGCCATGGCCGGCAACAAGGAGGTGGTCGAAGTGCTGCACTTCGTCGGCGCGGGGGACGACTACATTGCCCGCGCCTTCCAGGCGCGTTTCTTCGGGCTCGGTCTTCGCGGGGGCGCCATCGGGGCAGCCTGCGCCATCCTCGCCTTCCTGATCGCCGGTCTCTTGACCGGCTCGGCAACCGCCGGACCCGCGGGCCAGGAGATCGAAGCCCTCTTCGGCGCGTTTCGGATCGGCTGGCGTGGGTACCTGAGCATCGCCGTGATCGGGGGAATCGCCTCCGTCGTGACCGGAGCGGTGTCCCGTATCACCGTCCGGCGATACCTCGCTTGATTGCGCCTATAGTCGCGGCCGCAACTTCAAGAACGAGAACCTCCGGGCACTTTAAGTGTTTGGCAACCTGTTGGGAGAGTGATCTGTGGGCAGCCGAAGGGGCTGCCTCCACGTCGCCGCATTCGGCGCTAGGCTCCGGAGGATGAACACGCGGATGACGCGCGCCCCCGTCTCCCTCGCGACCGACGCCATCGGCTGGGTCTGGACCGTCCGCACGCCCGAGACGCCCTTTCCCCCGACGCGCCGGACGGCCGGCGATGTGATGGTCCATTGCGGCGTCGCGGTCGCCGGGCTCTGCTTCGTTGCCTTCGTGGCGGGCTTTCTCGCCTTCGTCGGGACCGTCGCCCGCCAGGAGCGGACCCCGGAAGGCCGCACCGACGGGATCGTGGCCCTGACCGGCGGGGCGCAGCGAATCGGCGACGCCATCGATCTGCTGGCGGCCGGCTATGGCCGCCGCCTGCTCATCACCGGCGTGAACGAGCGCACGAGCCGGGAAGAGATCGCCCGTCTGAACCCGACCCAGCGTGAGTTGATCTCGTGCTGCGTCGATCTCGATTACCGGGCGCGCAACACGATCGGCAACGCCATCGAGACCCGGCGGTGGATGCGCACCCACCATTTCAGCACCGTGGCCGTGGTCACGTCGAACTATCACATGCCCCGGACGCTGATCGAACTCGATCATGCCCTTCAGGAGAGCGAGCGGATCGTCCCCCATCCGGTGGTGACGGAGGCGTTCGATGCCGATTCGTGGTGGCGCAGCCCGCCCGCCGCGCGGCTGCTCGCGTCGGAATACGTGAAGTTCCTGGTGAGCTGGGTCCGCACCCGCTTCGAGGCGGATCCGGAGCGTTCCCGGGCGGCGATCCTGATCGGCCGCCGCAAGCCGGTGAAGATGGTCGCCGAGCCGCTGATGCGCGGGATCGACTGAGCGGACGGGCCGAACCCGGCGGGTGTGCCGGTGGGGCGGTTCTTACTGCCCCTTGCAGCGGTCGCGGATCGCCTCGGCGAATTCCTTCTCCGAACCCTGGACCTGAGCGAGCCCCGTCGTTCGCTCGGTGCCTGACAGGCACCGGGCATAGACGGCCGCCACGCGGCGCATCGTATCCACGTGCCGGCGCCAGACCCGACAGCTCTTGGTCAGGTCCGATAGATCGGCCTGCTCCAGCTGATCGATGGCCTGCCGCTGCATCGATTGCGCGACCACCACATCCCGGGGACAGGTCGTATCGCTACCTTGGGCGTGGGCGGGCATCACCACGCCGGCAAGGGCTACGGCGACGATCAAACGGCGAATCGGCATCAGGCGGCCTGGGACGCGGCGTTGCGGGTCAGCAGCGCATAGAGGGCCGCCGCATCCCGCGCGGCGCGGATGCTGGACAGCATCCCCGGCTCGCGCAGGACGCGCGCCACCTGGGCCAGCGCCTTCAGATGGTCCGCGCCGGCTCCTTCCGGAGCGAGGAGGAGGAAGGCGATATCCACGGGCTCGCCGTCCAGGGCTTCGAAATCGACCGGCCGGTCGAACCGCGCGAACAAGCCGAACAGCCGGTCGAGGCCGGGCAGCTTGCCGTGCGGGATCGCCACGCCCTCACCGATACCGGTCGAGCCGAGGCGCTCCCGCTGCAGCAGCGTCTCGAACACCGCCCGATCCGAGAGCATGGGCAGACGCCGCACGGACTGGCTCGCCAGGTCCTGCAGCACCTGCTTCTTCGAGCGGGCGCGCAGGGAGGCGACCACCGACTCGGGGTCCAGAAACTCGAGAAGTGGCATGGAACGACCGTAGCTCCGCCGCCTAGCTCCCCCGGGGAGCCGGCCCCCTCAAGATCGCCGTGCCCATCCGGAGACGGACACGCCTTCGTCCAATGAATGGACCCCGAAGACGGTTCCGGCTCTGTTCTGCGGTCGCCTGCTGAGTGTCAGGCGCCGCCGGCCGGAGGATCGACCCAGCCGATCGCCCCGTCGCTGCGCCGGTATACGATGTTGACGCGTCCGGTACCAGCGTGGACGAAGACAACAACCGGCGATCCTGTCATGTCGAGGGCTGTGACCGCCTCGCCGACGGTCCGGCGCTCCAGGGCGCGGGTGCTTTCCGCCACGATCGGCGGATGCGAGTCGCCCTCGGGCTCCGGGTCGGCATCCTCGTCGTCGGGTGGGGCGAGCACTGCGTAAGCCGCCTCGATGGCGGTCCCGTTCCGGGCGGCGGTCGCATGCTCCTTCAGGCGATGCTTGTAGCGGCGCAGGCGCGTTTCCAGACGATCGGCCGTCTGCTCGAAGCTCACCCGGGGGTCGTGGGCCGCGCCTACCGCTTCCATCGTCAGCCCCGAGACGAGGTGCAGCACGCAATCGGTGCGGAAGGCGCTGCCGTCCCGGCGGAGGGTGACGTGGCCGGTGCAGCCATCCTGCATGTGCGCGTCCAGATACTTCGACAGCGTCGCCGCCATCCGCTCTTCGACCCTGGCACGCAGACTTTCGCCGAGATCCACGCCGTGGCCCGTGACGCGCAACGACCTCATGATCCCTCCCATGCTTGTGCAGGCTAAGGAATTAGAGACCCGATTCCACGCAAGTCAACGGAGCGTCGGGCTTTTGGTCCGTTCCTATGACCAAGCTGCAAGCGCCAGTTGCAAACGATTAACCCGTTCGATCCTAGGTTGGTGAACGTATGGAGTAGGGCACCGCGATGACCGTTCTCTTCGTCCTCGCCGTCATTCCGCTGACCGTGGCCATCGTCCTAGCTCGCGGTGAGCCGGTCCGGACGATCAGCTGCCTGGGCGCGATGAGCGTCGGTTGCCTGATCGCCTGCTACAGCCTTTTTGGCGCGCTGCGTGGGCGGCTGACGGGCGAGATCCGGTAGAGGGCCTTCGCGGGCTCCGCTTGCGTCGCTCACTCTGACCAAAAACCTGCGGCCGGCCGGGATTAACCCGGATCTAATAGATCGCTCGCCCGACCTGGAGACCATCCAGGGTATCCAGAGCCTCTTTTGCGAAAAGCTCCGCAGATCGTACCCCTCCATCGTGCAAGCCCTGGCCGAGTCCGACGTCTGGGCCAATCTACTCGCGTAAGTGAAGAGCCCGCGGTTAGCACCGCGGCAGGCCGTTGGCCGCCGAACGGACTCCAGAGCGGGCGGAGGCGAAGCCGCCTCCGCTGCGGCTGCCGACATTCCAGATCACGTCCTTAGTCAATGATCTGATGCCGCCGTCGCCGCGCGTCCGGCGCACGTTGACGCACTTCAGGCGGGCGACCTTTGGAGAGGCCGGCATGCCTCGTGGCGCCGGGGAGCCCGCCATCTCGAACCACAGGGACGACGCGGGAGAGCCTGTCTGGTCATCGAAGGCGGCGTGGGTACTCGTTATCAGGACGAACGCCGTGCGGGCCGCCATCGGACGCTCCGGTGACTGAGGGACCCCTCTCACACGTGGTCCCGCCTTTGGTGGCCGAGGGGCAATGCCGCGAACTTTGCGAAAGCCGACGGCCCGACCGTTGGTTCGGCCTCGGTGGCCTTCCGCCCCGACAGCGCCATAGCAAGCAATGACTGTAGATTGTAGGGCTAAGAGCCATCAATATCTGATGATATTCGAGCCTAAATTTAAGATTTATCTTCGTTATTATAGCTCATCTGCATGCCGTATGGCGTAACAACCGCAGGTTTTCCGATGAAATATGGCACATATAGATCGATTCAGCTGATAAAAGCGGAGTATCGTCTTCAGATTGTAAGGTCCTGCGCCTAGAAGCGATGCGAATGCTTATCGTGGCTATGCCTTAACATCGGCGTGGCCACTGTCGGAGTTTGCCGGATGCCGAACATCAACGAGAGCGCGAATCGCCACGGAGCGGGTCGGTTCCGGGTCGGCTGGATGGTCGCACTGCTCGCGTCCACCGCCCTCGTTGCGGTCCCCTCGGCTCTTTCACCGCTTGGGACAGGCGGGGCGGCCCTCGCAGGCGGCGGCGTAGGCGGTACGTCCAGCTTTAATGGGGGAGGCACTGCTGGGGCTACGAACAGCACTGGCGCGGGCTCGCCGGGTGGTAACGGCACCACTTACAGCGGTGGTGGTGGTGGCGGCGGCGTCGGTGCCAACGGTGGCGCTGGCGGGGCGCCAAGCAACTCCAACGGCAACAACGCCGGAAGTTGCAGCGGCGGAAGCAGCGGCGGCGGTAGCGTCAGCAGCGGCGGCGGCGGTAGCGGCGGCGCGGGGGCGACAGGAACCGGAAGTGCAGGGGGAGATGGCGGTGATGGGCCTTCGACCGGCGGTGGCGGTGGCGGCGGTGGCGGCGCGAATGGTTATGTCGGCACATCCGCACCGACTGGGGCCGTAGCCGGCGGCGCCGGCGGGAATGGTGGTGCCGGTGTGGCCAATGGGACGAACTACGGCGCTGGCGGTGGCGGTGGTGCAGGCGGCTACGGTGCCGTCTTCACGGGTTCCGGCTCCTACACGATCCAATACGACATAATCGGTGGCGCCGGCGGCAAGGGTGGTTCCGGCAGCAGCAAGACCAGCGACAATAATCCTGGTCACGGAGGAGACGGCGGCTACGGGCTGCTCCTGACCCAATCGGGCGCCGCAATCACCGTCAACGACGGTGTGACCGTCATGGGCGGCAAAGGTGGCGCAGCGGATCGTCATTCCGGGAATGTCGACAACTCTGGGGCGGGTGCACTCGGTATCAGCGGGACCTCTTTCACGCTCACGCTGGCGCCTACAGCTACCGTTGCAGGTGGGTCGGGGTTGGGGGGAATCGCTCACGCAATCCATTTCGATGGAGGCAATAGCACTCTCGAGTTGAAGGGCAATGGCCTCACAAAAGTAAATTCCTACGCCACTATCGGTGGGTTGGTTATTGCTTTCGGAACGTCAAATACTTTCAAGATTTCGGGGCTTGGCGGCTATTTTGACCTGACGAAAGTCGATGGCGATAAAAATAGCACTCTTGCGACGTTTGGAGGTTTCGACAAGATCGAGGTCGCACCGGATGCCTCGTCGACGTGGATTGTGGACGGGGCACAAGGAACCTTCGGAACCGGCAATTGGAAGGTGACGCAAGGCACCCTCCAATTGGGAAGTTGGCTTGATAGCGCGACATTGAACGGCGGAGTCGATGTGCTTGCCGGAAGCACACTCGCTGTCTTCGCGGCCAAGACCAGTACTGTATCGGGAGCCATGTCGATATAATCCGGCGCGAACCTGTCCGTGAAAGCCGGAATGAGTACGGGGCAAACGTTGGTCGTTGACAGCCTGACTCTCTCGTCCGGGTCGACGCTCACTCTTCACCTTTGTTCACCGCAGAGCACTGCGCTTATGAAAGTCAACAACGCCTTCAGCTATAATTCCGCTCTCACAGTCGCCGATGACGGTCGCAATCTCGCCGATGGAACATATGCCGTTATAAATTACAATGGCGCCGCTCCAGCAAAAACAGATCAGTTTTCATCCGTGACGGGTCCTCAAGGCTATGTATTGACCTTAGTCGCGGACGCGGCAAATAAGTTACTGAGCCTCAACATCCTTTATCCCGATCCGTACTGGAACGGATCAATAGTCGACGGAACTACCACAGCAATTGTCGGCGGCGACGGTACCTGGAAGGTCGACTCTGCATACTCGAACTGGACGAACGCTTCAGGTACGCTTCATAGCGGCTTCAAAGTTGGCAAGTCGGCAATCTTTGCCGGAACGGCCGGCACTGTGACGATCGACAGCGGAGGTCCGATATTGGTCAACGCCGCAGGGCTGATCTTCAACGTGGATGGCTATAAACTCACAGGCTCATCCCTGTCGTTGGTTGCGATGTCCGGCACGCCGAAGATTACCGTCAATGGCGCCACGACGACCGCAACCATCGGCACGACACTTCGTGCCTATTCGGGAATCGAGCTGGACGGCGGCGGAACGCTGATCCTCACGGCAGACAGCACCTACACAGCCAAGACCACGATCACCTCCGGCACCTTGCAGCTCGGCAACGGCAACATCGTCGGTTCGGTCAAGAGCGATATCGTGAACAACGATAAGCTAGTTGTGAACCGCAACAACCAGCAGAGCAACGACACTTGGACTTACAGTAACGTCATCTCCGGCACCGGCTCCCTGGATAAGACAGGGACCGGCACCCTCGTCCTGACGGGCGCGCAGACCTATAGCGGCGGAACGACGGTCGATGGCGGCACATTCGTGCTCGGCACGAAGGACGCGACGGGCTCGCTGCAAGGCGACGTGATCGTCAACAAAGGGGGCACATTCCAGGCCGGAACCGTCGGCGGGAGCGCCGCCGCCGCGGGAAGCATCGCCGGCGACCTGAGCGTCAAGTCCGGCGGTACCCTCGGCTTGCAGCCGAGATCGGGCAGCAGCACCCAGTCGCTCAGCGTCAAGTCTCTCACCCTTGCCGCGGGTTCGACGTTCTATGCCTCCCTCGGCGCGCCATCCTCGACGGCGCTCATCGGCGTGGCGACGACCTTCAGCTACAAGGGCACGTTCGGAATCGTACCCCTCACCGGGTTCGCCGAGGGCACCTACACGCTCATCAAATATGCAGGGGCCGATCCCGCAGGGAGCGATGCCTTCTCCAGTATTACGGGCGGTGGAGGTCGTACTCTTTCCGTCAGCCTCGACACGACCCACAAACTCCTGCTCCTCACTGTGTCCGCCCCGCCGCCCTACTGGAACGGCAACACGACGTCGGGCGCGACGACCGCCGTCGTGGGCGGCGACGGGACGTGGAAGACCGATCCGGCCGTTACGAACTGGACCAACGAGGGCGGCACGAGCCACGACGCCTATGGCGCGAACAAGGCGCCGATCTTCGCCGGCACGGCGGGCACGGTCACCATCGACAGCGCTTCGGGCGCATCCCCGGTCTCCGTGAAGGGCCTGACCTTCAAGGTGGACGGCTACACCATCAAGGGCGACACGCTGACCCTCGCGGACAATGCGGCGGCGCCGAAGGTCTCCGTCAATGGCTCTGCCACCGCCACGGTCGCTGCGACGCTGGCCGGGACGGACGGTTTAGAGCTGCTCGGCGGTGGCACGCTGATTCTGTCGGCCAACAATACGTACGCGGGCAAGACCACGATCACGGCCGGCACCCTGCAGATCGGCGCCGGCGGCACGACGGGGTTGGTGGCCGGCGACATCGTGGACAACGGAAAGCTGATCGTCGACCGTAAGAACGACGCCGACAGCGGGACATGGGCCTATTCCGGCATCATCTCCGGCACGGGTTCCCTGGAGAAGCGCGGCACCGGCACCCTGACCCTCACCGGCCTCAATACTTACACGGGCGGTACGACGATCACCGGGGGCACACTGCAGATCGGCGACGGCCACACCGCAGGCGCGATCGCCGGCGGCATCACGAACAACGCCAACCTGATCTTTGCCAACGAGACGAATCAGACCTTTGCCGGCCTCATCTCCGGCAGCGGCACCGTGACCAAGACGGGCGCAGGCACGCTGACCTGGACCGGGATGACCAGCGCCACGAATGGCTACACCGGTACCACCACCATCAGCTCCGGAACCCTGGCTCTTTCGACCAACAACACCACCCTGCCCGGGGCGGTGACGGTCGCCTCCGGCGCGACCCTGAATATCGTCGCGATGAGCACGATCGGCTCCCTGGCGGGTACGGGCTCGGTCACAGTCGGCAAAAACGCGACGCTGTCGCTCGGCGGCGACAACAGCTCGACCGAATATTCCGGGACGATCTCCGGTTCGGGGGCTCTGGTAATGAACGGCACCGGCACCCTGACCTTGCGCGGTACCGGTAAGGTCGATCTCAAGGGCAATACCCTGACGATCGAGGCTGCGGGTACGGCTTATCAATTCTCCGGGACGATCACAGGATCCGGCGAGCTCAAGAAGACCGGTGATGGGTATTTTATCCTATCAGGATCGAACACTTTCACTGGGCCGTTGACGATCTCCGAGGGTAAGCTCGCCGCGAGCGGAACCATTATCAACCTAGAGTCGACCGACAGCACCCCGGTATCGCCTTTGGCGAGCACCGTGGCCGTGACGGTAGAAGCCGCCAGTACGTTCCGGGTTCTGAACACGTCGCTGGCTATCAGCTCCCTGACCGGCAGCGGTACGGTGACTGGCGGAGCGAACATCCCGTTGGCCGTTTTGAGCGTCGGCGGGGATGCCGACATGACGTTTTCCGGCGTCCTTGCCGACGACGATGAGGGCGGCACGCTCGGCCTCGTCAAGGCCGGCAAGGGGACCATGATCCTGTCCGGTGCGAGCACCCTGAGCGGCGGCACGACGGTGGCGGGCGGCACGCTCGTGGTGAGCGGCGGCCGAAGCCTCGCCGGGAACGTCACGGTCCAGAAGGCCGCGACCCTCGCCGGCGATACGGTCGGCCTGACGGTGGGCACCATTGGCAGCAACGTGGCCATCCAGGATGGCGGCACCCTCAGCGGGGTCGTCGGCACCACCACCCTCAAGATTAAGGGCGATCTGACCCTCGGTTCCGCAGCGAACACCGCACTTCTTCTAGGCGCACCCTCGGCGACGGCGGCGATCGGTGTTACCGGCAAGCTGACCCTGGACGGCAAGCTCAACCTGCAGCCGGGCGCTGGCTTCGGCAGCGGCACCTACCGGCTGTTCGACTACGCCAGCAGCCTCAGCGGTGCCGGTCTGACGATCGGCACGGCCTCGGATGACGTTCTCTTCGCAGTCAACACCTCGACTGCGGGGCAGGTGAACCTGCTGGTCACCGCCGGGCAATACTTGAACGGTAACAGCACCGGCGGAGGCGGTACCGGCGTCACGGGCGGCAACGGAACATGGGACGCTACCGCGAAGAATTGGACGAACGGCCAAGGTAGCACCTCCGAGATCTTCGGAGCGAACGGACTGGGGATCTTCTCCGGCACGGCGGGTAAGGTGACAGTGGGCAACGGGACCACGCCGAGCGTGGCCGGCCTTTCCTTCAAGACGGACGGCTACGAGATCACCGGCGGCTCGATCGCCCTGGTGGGCTTCAACAACAACACCACGACCCGCAACTCGGTGGACGACAAGACCGTGGTCGGTGGCGGGACGGCGACAATCTCATCGACACTCACCGGCACCCAGAAGATCGACAAGGCCGGCAACGGTACGCTGATCTTGTCCGGCAACAACGACGCCTATACCGGCAACGTCTTGGTCTCGGCGGGCACCCTCGTCGCGAGTGGTGGCCACGCCATCGGCGATACAAGCAGCGTGGACGTGGCCTCCGGCGCGACCTTCAAGCTCGCGGCCGACGAGATGATGGGCAAGATCACCGGCCCGGGGTCGGTCGTCCTCGACAAGGCGTCACTGACGATCGGCGTGGACGGCAAGGATTCGAGCCTCGACGCGGCTTTGTCGGGCAATGGCAGCCTGATCAAGACCGGCAACGGCACGCTGATCGTCTCCGGTCAGAACTCCCATACGGGAGGCACGGAAGTAAACGGCGGCACGATGGCCCTGACGGGAAGCGTGACCGGCGACGTCAAGGTGCAGGACAAGGGCCAACTCGGCGGCACGGGCACCGTCGGGGGAACGGTTCATGTCCTCGATGTCGGCACCACGACCGGTCGCTACGGGAAGGGTCTCTATCGGATCATGAGCTACACGGGCGCTCTGATCGGAAACGGCATGACCGTAGGCGCGCTCGATCGCAGCGTGAACGTGCCGGACATGGCCATCCAGACGGATACGGTCGGAAAGACGGTGAGCTTGCTCACCAGTCCGGCTGATGCGTCGTTCTGGAATGCTGGGAAGCCGGGTTCCGGTGTGGTCGAAGGCGGTAGCGGCACGTAAACGGCCGACACGGTATGGACGAACCAGAAGGGCACGACCTCGACGGGTATCCTGCAACAGGCCACGGCAATTTTTACGGGAGCGTCAGGCACGGTGAAAGTCGATGGAACGGCTGGGCCGGTCTTGGTATCGGGAATGCAGTTCGCAACGACCGGCTATTCCGTACATGGTGACGCCATTACGGTCTTGGACGACGGGATGACGATCCGTGTGGGTGATGGGACAGCGGTGGGAGCCGCGATCACGGCCGTGATCGACTCGCCTTTGAAGGGCAGGGGGCACCTTACCAAGACGGATCTGGGCACGCTGGTCCTGACTTCAACCAACAGTCACGAGAGTGGGACGTCGATCGAGACCGGAAAGGTGAAGATCGGGCATGCGCAGGCGCTGGGCACGGGGGCGGTGAGGCTGAACGAGGGGACGACCCTGGCCTTCGCCGGGGATCTGAACCTGGCCAACGCCATCAGCTTCCCGCAGAAGGGCGACCCGATCATCGACACCGAGGACCATACGGTGACGATCTCCGGGGCGATCTCCCGGGTAGGCGACCTGTCGAAGGTCGGCACCGGCACTCTCGTGCTGAGCGGAGCCAACACCTATACCGGGGCGACCGACGTGACGGCGGGCCGCCTGCAAGTGGACGGCTCGATCACATCCTCATCGGGGGTGACGGTGCGCGGCGGGGCGAGCCTGGGCGGGTCGGGCACGGTGCCGGGGCTGACGGTTTTGTCAGGGGCGACGGTGGCGCCGGGCTCGGCGTCGGGGATCGGGACGCTGACGGTGGCGGGTCCGGTGAGCTTTGCGGCGGGCTCGACCTATCGGGTGCGGATCGATGCGGCCGGCCATACGGACGCGCTGACCGCCACGGGGGCGGCGACTCTCTCGGGCGGGACGGTGGACGTCCAAGCAGGGTCGGGCACCTACGCGGCGGGCCAGGGCTACCGGATCCTTAACGCATCCGCAGTGAGCGGCCAGTTTGCAACTCTCCAAACGACGACGAACTTGGCGTTCCTGCAACCGTCGCTAAGCTACGACGCGACGGGTGTAAGCTTGGGCTTCACTCAAGCCACCACCGGAAGCACGTCCGGAAACACGGTTGGCACCTCCGGCAATACGGTTAGCACGCCCGGCAATACCGGTGTCACGCCCGGCAATACGGGTGGTACGACCGGTGGAACGGTTGGCGGTGGCGGGAACGCGGGTGGGGGCGTCTCTGTGGTGCACTTCGCCTCTGTGGCGGGCTCGAGCAACCAGCGAGCGGCGGCGTCCGCAGTGGAGGCGCTGGGGTCGGGTCGGGTCTATGCCGCCGTGCTGTCACAGTCGGCGGCGGGTGCCCGGCAAGCCTTCGATGCGGTGTCGGGAGAGATCCATGCCAGCGCGCTGACCGCCGGGATCGAGGACAGCCGAGTGGTACGCGAGGCGATAACGGGCCGTCTGGACGAGGCGGCACGTGGGACTTCAGCGGATGCACAGGCAACGTCACGGTTCGCTCCGGCGGTATGGGGGACGGGCTTCGGCACGTTCGGCCGCACGGGGAGTGACGGCAACGCGGCGGCGCTGAAGCGTTCGGTGAACGGGTTTGTGCTGGGCGCGGATGGGCGGCTGGACACTGCAGAATTGTCGGCCTGGCGAGTGGGTGTGGCCGGGGGCTACACGGATGACACGCTGGCGGTGAACGCGCGCTCGTCGCGAGCTGATCTGAAGACGGTGTTCGGCGGAGCGTATGCGGGGGCTCTGCTGGGGTCGGTAGACGTGAAGCTAGGTGTGATGGGGGGCGGGACGCAGACGACGACGCAGCGCACAATCCTGTTCCCCGGGTTCATGGACACAGCTCATGGCCGGCGGGACGGGACGATCGTGCAGGGCTTTGGTGAGGTGGGATACCGGATCGGCGTGTCTGCGGGGTTCGTGGCGCCGGTGGTGCAGGCGGCGGCGATCCGGTTGGGCCAGGACGAGGTGCGCGAAAGCGGGGGCGCAGCGGGTCTGCGGGTGCTGGGCCGCTCGACGTCAGTGGGGACGACGACGGCGGGGGTTCGCGGCGAACTGGCGTTGTCTCCGGATCTGCCGCTTCTGGCGCGGTGGTCTGTGGGGTGGCATCACGCGTATGGCGACGTGTCTCCACGTGTGCTGGTAGCGTTTGGGTCTGGTGGGAGCGCGTTCGCTGTATCGGGTGCGCGGATCGACGGGGACGCGGTCATGGCGGAAGCAGGCCTGGCGTACCGGGCGAGCGACACGGTGAGCCTAGGGGTGAACTACGCGGCGCAGGCCGGCCGTCACGCCTCGGACCAAAGCGTCAAGGGCAACGTCGAAATCCGCTTCTGAGGCGTTGCGCGATAAGACTGTGTTGCTCACGCTCGCAGGGACCGAGACGACGGCTCGTCCGGATGTCTGCATTCGGGGCACTCGCGAGACGCGTTCCGCAACGTGCTCGGGCTTGAGCGCGAGGCGGGCCGCACGGCGCGCTTTCAAGGGCGCCGTGCGGCCCGCCGTCACGAACTCTTGCAGCGGATCGAGGCGCCGCTGGCGTGGTGGGGCGATCGCACGCTTGAGGACATCGCCAGTGCCCTGTGCACGGCCGACGTCGATGCCCGCATCGGGACGGCAGGAAAAGCACACGCCGAGCCGGGCTCGGTCGCGACGACAACGCTCGCCCTAACGGCGTCGGGCCTGTGCGGTGCGGACATTCCCGTCCGGCCAAGGCGGGCGCTATGTCCGTTGGCGGCTTACGGCACAGCATCACGCGCACGACGGTCACGTGGGGCGTCCAGGCCAGGATGGACCTGTGGGAGCGCTCGGGCTGTATCGTGATGACGGTCGAGATGATCGAGAGTCGCTGCGGGCACACCTCCACAAACCATATGGAAGACGCATGTGCGGTCTTTGACGGGCAGCGTCGGAAGCGAGCAGCGTGGAAAGTGCCGGATCCTATGACCGACAGGATTGATTGGTCACTTTTTGCGCCAATCTCTGGCCGAGCCAGTGGTCGGCGGTTTGCTCTCTGAGCCGGGAAGACCCTTCCCCAAGGGGGTAAATGGTCGGAGTGGCAGGATTTGAGCCTGCGACCTTGACCCTAACCCGGCAAACTGGTCCAGGCCGAGCACAAATTTTTCGGGCATCCTGAACCCTGAAGGAGGGTGGATGCCATGCCTCGCAAACGCTTCACGAATGAACAGATCGCCTTTGCCCTTCGGCAGGCGGAGAACGGCGCGACGGTGGACGAGGCCTGCCGGAAGATGAGCGTGTCCGAGCCGACGTTCTACCGCTAGAAGAAGCAGTTCGTCGGCATGGGCGTGCCGGAGATCCGGCGGCTGAAGCAGCTGGAAGACGAGAACAGCAAGCTCAAGCGGCTTGTCGCTGACCTGACGCTGGATCGCTCGATGCTGCCGGACGTGACTAAACGAAAGTGGTGAGGCCCGCTGTTCGACGTGAGGTCACCGGACACCTGCGGGCGGCCTACGACATCGGCGAACGTCGGCCTCTTCAGGCGACCGGCTTCGGTCGCTCGTCCCAGCGCTACAGGAAGCGGTCGGATCCGCAGGCGGCGATGCGCATGCGGCTGAAGGCATTGGCGGCGGCGCGGGTGCGCTATGGCCACCGGCGGCTGCACATCCTGTTGCGGCGGGAGGGCTGAATCGTGAATCACAAGCGCACCTACCGCCTCTACCGGGACGAAGGGCTGTCGATCCGGCCCAAGCTGCCCAAGCGCAAACGGGCCTGGCGCTACCGCCAGGGGCGACCGGCGATCGGTGGTCCCAACGAGGTCTGGGCGATGGACTTCATGTCTGACGGCCTGTTCGACTGACGGCCGTTCCGGATCCTGACGGTGGTCGACTGCCATACACGAGAGGCGCTCTCACTGAGACCGAGAGCCAACTTCCGCGCCTTCCAGGTTGTCGAAGCACTTGACGCCCTGGTCAGGCTTCGTGGCCGTCCGAGGAGCCTCCCGGTGGATAACGTCCTACGTAGCGAGAGAGGACGGCTGGCTGATGCCCAGGGCCTGGGTCGCTCTCGGGGCAAATTGAGCACCAAGATCCATCTGACCTGCGATGCGCTGGGCAATCCCGTTCGGTGGCTGGACGGACCCGGCTAGCAAGGCGCGGTGGTCCGGGCCGCCGCCCTGATAGAAGGTCTGGGCTGCGACCTCGTCATCGCCGACCGCGCCTACGACGCCGAGCACTTCCACGACGCGATCCTCGATCAGCCGGCACAGCCCGTGATCCCGCCGCGTCCCAACCGGCGCCGCCCCCATGCTTACGATCACCATCTCTACAAGGAGCGCAATCTGGTCGAGCGGTGCTTCGCCAAGCTCAAACAGTTCCGTCGCGTAGCGACCTGCTACGACAAACTGCCCCTCAACTTCCTTGGATTTATCACCCTGGCCGCCATCGTCATATGGTTAAAATAGTTAAAGCCTCACCACACTCTAGTCGCCCTAAAGCGGATCAAGGAGCGCCAGAACCCGCTCGTCGCCGTCGGCCAGTCCGCTCAGGCAGCGGCGGAGGCGCGGCATACCAACGTGATGCAGGCTATTGCGACCTTCGTCTCCCGCTCGGGAATCGATAAGGACAGCCGAGCGTTGTACAAGCGGATCGACGCAGCCGAGAAGCGCCTCGACACGACGCAGAAGTGGGTCTGGAGCGCGATAGCTGCTGCGGTGTCGGCCTTTAGCTCGAAGGTGCTAACGAAGATCGGCCTGATGCACTGTTCGCCGCTTGACACTCTACTTCACACCTACGCAGGTGCCCATAGCGGCCGAGTAGGCGACCTGTCCAAACCGGACCGAGATGTTCCGGGAGCATTCTCACCCCACCCGGCGCGTGCCGAGGTGGGCTTTCTTCTTTCACACGTCCGATGCGCGGCGAACGACGCGGCGTAGCCAGGGCTCCGGTCCGACCGGGTCTCTCTCCCCAACGCCGATCCAGCCTGGATCGGTAGAGATCGGTGGGCCGTGATTGACTTTGCGAGCAATCGTTAGGCCCATCGAGACCGGGTCTTTTATGTTCGGCGTCTGCTTCGCGCGCGGCGTTTCGAATGTAATTACCTCAAACCGCGGCGAATCATAAAGCGCGCGAGCCGCTTGGGCGACACCGTCATGAAAGAGGGTGTCGTGCATGATGATGTAGCCACCGGGGCGGACCAGCGGTTCGAAATTCACCAGCTCTAGGTTCGCTGTCTTGTATGTGTGCTCGCTGTCTACGATGAGCAAATCGTACTCCTGGCCCACCAAATAGGGCAAAGCCCCGTAGGAGAAAATACTCAAATATTCGATATACTTTTCCAACTCTGTCCCGATCCAGAGATGATTCTGCGGGAGGGGATCAATGCCATAGATTTTGCCGCCGAGACCGTTATCGTGCATGGCCGCTGCAAGATAGCACGTCGACAACCCTTGATAGACGCCGGTCTCAATGACACGCGTGGGCCTAATCATCCGGCACAAATTATACCAAATCTCTAGAACTTCTAACTCCGTATGAATTCCATCCGGTTCTCCATTGTTTTTTTTATAGTAACCCGTCTGACTGTCATACGTATTGACAACATCCATGATTTTTTTAGGAAGATTTATCATTTCCGCCCATCTCAATTTGGCATATATAGTTGAAGACAAGCCAGCTTTATCGAACTTTTATTATCAATATGGCCGAGCCGTCAAGTTTTTGTCGTAGTTATCGCGATCAACAGAGATAGTCAAGATTTGTAGACTGCGGCATTGCTAAAATGAATTTCAGCTTATGAGTATTAGCTTGACAGGTAAGGTCGACTAAAAAGGTATAAAACTTACAAATTCGCATCGATGAATTATGCGATACGAAATATTATTATTGGGTTATACAACATTGCGTGTGGCTTGAATGCGAATTTTCACGCCTCAATATACCGGGCAATGTTAAACGCTTGCGCTCCAGACCCTACGGCGCATCGCTCCGCAGCGGCCACACTGGCTCCATCTCCGGCCCCTTCCGCCCGCAGGCGGTGCAGCGCAGGTACAGCCCGACGTCTCGGACAGCCATCGTGGTCGGGAAGCGGTCGATCGGAAGCTCGCCCTCGTGCCGGCAGGGTGGCGTGCAGATCGCACGGATGGCCCGGACGTGGTTCTGGATCGCATTGGTCAGATCCATCGGCCGAACCTCACGCCCGTCTCGGTCATAGGCTCGACGCAGGTTTCGGCGGTGACGTGGAACGGGATGGCCTCTCCCGT
>NZ_BPQX01000020.1 GCF_022179525.1 Methylobacterium persicinum | reverse complement strand
GGCCGTCACCGCCGCCCTGCCGTCTGACAAGGCCGAGACGGCGGATCAGGCCAGCAACGTCGTCAACGTCCGCCGCCGGCCGCGCTGAGGGCGTTATTCCCCCTCTCCCCGTCTTGCGGGGAGAGGCCCGCCGACACCTTGTCGTGTCGGCGGGAAGCGGAGGCGAAGCCGTAGCGGCGGTGAGGGGGCTCACAGGATGTGACGCCTTCGGCCCACCCCTCACCCCCGGCTGCCGCCTCGCTCCGGCGACGACGAGGTCGCCGAAGCCCTCTCCCCGCGGGCGGGGAGAGGGGAGAAAAGCGACGATCGGCCAGCCTTCAGCCCAACGCCTCTTCCACTGCCTTGCCGCAGGCCTGCGTGTCGGCGTTGCCGCCGAGGTCGCGGGTCCGAAGAGTCCGCTCGGCTAGCACCCGTTCGATGCCGGTGACGATCTCGGCCGCCGCCTCGGCCTCGCCGAGGTGTTCCAGCATCATCGCCCCGGACCAGATCTGACCGATCGGGTTGGCGATGCCCTGGCCGGCGATGTCGGGGGCTGAGCCGTGGACCGGCTCGAACACCGACGGATGCACCCGCTCCGGGTTGATGTTGCCGGACGGCGCGATGCCGATCGTGCCCGTGCAGGCGGGGCCGAGGTCCGACAGGATGTCGCCGAACAGGTTCGAGGCGACCACCACGTCGAACCGGTCCGGGTTCAGCACGAAATGCGCGGTCAGGATGTCGATGTGGTACTGGTCCCAGGTGATGTCGGGATAGTCCTTCGCCATGGCCCGCACCCGCTCGTCCCAGTACGGCATGGTGATCGAGATGCCGTTGGACTTGGTGGCCGAGGTCAGGTGCTTGCGCGGCCTCGTCTTGGCCAGCTCGAAGGCGAACTTCAGGACGCGGTCGACGCCGTAGCGCGTCATGATCGTCTCCTGCAGGGCGAATTCCCGGTCGGTGCCGGCAAACATGCGCCCACCCGCGTTCGAGTACTCGCCCTCCGTGTTCTCGCGGACGACCCAGAAGTCGATGTCGCCGGGCTTCCGGTCGGCAAGGGGGCATTTCACGCCGGGCATCAGCCGCACCGGGCGCAGGTTGACGTACTGGTCGAACTCCCGCCGGAACAGGATCAACGAGCCCCAGAGGGAGATGTGGTCCGGCACCCGGGCCGGCATGCCGACGGCGCCGAAGAAGATCGCGTCGTGGCCGGAGATCTGGGCCTTCCAGTCCTCCGGCATCATCCGGCCGTGCTGCTCGTAGTAGTCGCAGCTCGCGAAGTCGAACCAGTCGAGCTGGAGGGTGAATCCGTGGCGCTTGGCGGCCTTCTCCAGCACGCGCACGCCTTCGGGGACGACCTCCTTGCCGATGCCGTCGCCGGGAATCACCGCGATGCGGTAGCTGCGCTCAGAACCGGACATGGAATCCTCCGCTGGTCTCGTTGGGCTCAAGGTGATGAGACCGGTCGCCCGGTCAAGGTGCCGGGGATCCCCAAGGGCATCACGCCCCTGCGTCACGCCCCTGCGTTACGTCCTTGGGTGGGGTCCAGGGGCGAAGCCCTTGGGATTAGCAGGGCTCTATCCGGGTTCCCCCACCATCGCCCGGCGCTGGCGGTCGAGTTCCTCGCTGTAGCGCTTGAGGGTGTGGCTCTCGGTGAGCAGGCCGAGCACCGTCCGCGAGGCGTCGAGCACGGCCAGCGCCTCGCTCTCCGTCCGGTCGAAGGCGGCGGCGGCCTCCTTGGCGTTCATCTCCGGCGTCAGGAAGTCGTCCGTGAGGCGCAGGAGGTCGGCCAGGGCCGGCTGCTCCCCGGAGGCGGCCTCCCGCGCCAGGGCATGGGCCTCGGGCACGGAGACGATGCCGGCGTAGCGGCCCTTCCCGTCGATCACCACCACCCGCGAGGGCGATCCGAGGGGATGGGCGCGCAGGAAGGTCGGCAGCGGAGTGTCGAGGGGTACGGGCCGCACCTCCCGCCGCATCAGGCGGCCGACGGTGAGGGAGCGGATCCAGCCGATATCGTGGGCGCTGCGGATGCTCTCGCCCCGCAGGTGGAAGCGCCAGGTGGCGAAGGAGTAGCCGAACGTCTTCCGCACCGTGAGGGAGGAGGCGATCACCGCCGCCAGCACGAGGCCGGTGATGGGCAGGCTCCCCGTCGCCTCCAGGGCGAGGAAGGTCATGGTGAGCGGGCCGCCGATCACCGCCACGGCGAGGGCGCTCATGCCGATCACGGCATAGGCCAGCGGCGTCAGCCCGAACCCGGCCATCACGGGCACGAGGAGGGGCGCGGCCACGGCGAAGAACTTGCCCGCGACCGCCCCGAGGAACAGGGAGGCGAAGAATAGCCCGCCCCGGAACCCTGAGCCGATGGAGACGGCGGAGGCGACCGCCTTGGCCGCGAACAGCCCGGCGAGGGCCAGGGCCGTGGTGCCCTGGGCGCTCTCGGCGAAGTGCATGTGTAGGGCGCCGTGGCCCCCCGAAAGCACCTGCGGCGTCCCGGCGAGCGCCAGGGCCCCGACGCAGAGGCCGCCGATGGCCGGGGCGGTGATCCGGGGAAGGCCGGAGGCCTGCACCACCTGCTCCACCAGGGTGACGCCGCGCATCACCGCGATGCCGAGGACCGCGCAGAACAGGCCGAGCATCAGGCTCGGGATGATCTCCAGGCTGGTGACGTGGGAGGTCGTCACCGCCTGCATGTTGTCGAAGGCCACGAGGGGCTGGGTGCCGAGGATCGCCTGCGAGATCAGGCTCCCGCACAAGGCCGCGACCACGACGGGCGTCAACGTAGCGATGGAATAGGTGCCGATGATCAGTTCGAAGGCGTAGAAGGCCCCTGTGAGGGGCGCGCCGAACGCCGCCGCGATGGCCGCCGCCGCGCCGCAGCCGACCAGCGTCCGCAGGTCGCCCCGGCGCAGCTCGAAGGCGATGCCGAGCCGCGACGCGACGCCCGAGCAAAGCTGCGTATAGCCCGCCTCCAGGCCGACGGAGGCGCCGCACCCGTTGGAGATGATGTTCTGCAGGGCGAGGTAGAGGCTGTCGCGCAGGGACATCCGCCCCCCGTGCAGGGCATTTGCCTCGATCGGGTCGATGGCCGGGCGCTTGCGCGGCCCGCGGATGTAGTTGACCAGGACGATGAGAAGGCCGAGCGCCATGCCCCCGAGGCAAGGGCCGGCCAGCAGCAGGATCGGCGTCACCACATCCATCGCGCTGAGGCGGCTGCCGGCGGGCAGCCGGTAGAGCACCTCGCGCAGGCCCTGGGTCATCCACGTCATGCCCGAGACGGCGACGCCCGAGATGGCGCCGACGAAGGTCGCGAGAAGGACGAGGCCGCCTTCGCTCCGACGCACGAAGGCCCGCAGCCGACCCGGCGCCTGGACGAAGGGCGCATGAACCCGCCGCCCGCGGGCCTGAGCGGCCACGGGTCCGGCGTCCGGTTCGGCCGCCGCTCCAGGGGAGGGCTGTCGCGCGCTCACCCTTCAGTTCTTACGCAGGGGAGGGGTGGGGCGTCCACAGCCGGATGATGCGGAGCGGGGGAGCCCGGCGAGGGATGGCGGGTCTTGTCCCGCTGACGCGTCCTTTCCGTCTCCGCCGGGAGGATCGTCACGCAACGCGGGCGAGTGCCGAACCCCTACTTGGTCGGGGGAGCCGCGGCCTGTTGCACCGCGCCCCGGATCCCCTTTGGCCCCTGGCGCATTGCCCCTCTTTCGGGAGGATCGAGATGGGTCTCGCCGCGTTCGTGTTCTTCGTCGTCCCCTGGATGCTCCTGGCGGCGTGGCTGTTTCGTCTGCCGAGCGCCCTGCGTATGGGCGTTCCGCCGACGCCCTGGCGTCCGCTCACCCAGTTCCCCGAGCCCCCGCACGATCAGCGCGGCGAGACCAACCCCTTCAATTCCGGCGAGAACGACGGATCGAACGCCCACGGCGGCGACAAGCACACGCCCTACATCGCCTGAGGGCGCTCAGTAATCGTCGTCCTCCATCGCCCGGGCCGGCGCCCGGCCGCGCCCGCCCCGGCGGGCCGAGCCGGCGCCGATGCCGGCCACGAGGTCGGCGATGTGGCGCAGGGTCTCGACGGACAGCACCTTCTCGCCCTCGCCCCGCCCCTGGGGGATGAGGGCCTTGGCGAAGCCGAGCTTCTGGGCTTCCTTCAGCCGAGCCCCCGCCTGGGCGACCGGGCGGATCGCCCCCGACAGGCCGATCTCGCCGAAATAGACCGTCTCGGCCGGCAGCACCGCCCCCGACAGGGACGAGACCAGGGCGGCGGCCACCGCGAGGTCGGCCGCCGGCTCCACCACCCGAAGGCCCCCCGCGACGTTGAGGTAGACGTCGTGGCTCCCGAGCCGGATGCCCGCATGGGCCTCCAGCACGGCGAGCACCATGGACAGGCGGTTCGGATCCCAGCCCACCACCGCCCGGCGGGGCATGCCCAGGGAGGAGGGGGCCACCAGGGCCTGGATCTCGACGAGCAGCGGCCGCGTGCCCTCCATCCCCGCGAAGACGGCGGTGCCCGCCGCCTGCTGGTCCCGCCCCGCCAGGAACAGGGCCGAGGGATTCGGGACCTCCGAGAGCCCGGCATCGGTCATCTCGAACACGCCGATCTCGTCGGTGGGCCCGAAGCGGTTCTTCACGGCGCGGAGGATGCGGAAGTGGTGGCCCTGGTCGCCCTCGAAGGAGGCGACCGCATCGACCATGTGCTCCACCACGCGCGGGCCGGCGATCTGCCCGTCCTTGGTGACGTGGCCCACCAGAATCACCGCCGTCCCCGTGGTCTTGGCGAAGCGGATCAGCGCCTGGGCTGAGGAGCGCACCTGCGTGACCGTGCCGGGGGCCGATTCGACGGTCTCGGTCCACATGGTCTGGATCGAATCGATCACCGCCAGCGCCGGGGGCCTGCCCTGGCTCAGGGTCTCCACGATGTCCTCGACGTTGGTCTGCGCCGCGAGCTGCACGTCGGCCTGGGCGAGGCCGAGGCGCTCGGCCCGCAGGCGCACCTGCCCCACCGCCTCCTCGCCGGAGATGTAGGCGACCCCCGCCCCCTGCTTGGCCATCGCGGCGGCGGCCTGCATAAGCAGGGTCGACTTGCCGATGCCGGGATCGCCGCCGAGCAGGATCACCGAGCCGCGGACGAAGCCGCCGCCGGTCACCCGGTCGAGCTCGCCGATGCCGGAGGGGGTGCGGGGGGCCTCCTTGGCCTCCCCGGTCAGGCCCTCCAGGGGGAAGATCCGCCCCCGGGCCCGAGAGGGCCGGGTGGCGGCGGGGCCGGACTGGCCGGGCCCGGCGGAGGTTTCCTCCTGGATCGTGTTCCAGCCGTCGCAGGCCTCGCAGCGCCCGCGCCAGCGGTTGTAGACCGCCCCGCAGGACTGGCAGACGAAGGTCTGGTGGATCTTGGCCATGCTTTCGAAGACTTTTGCCGCTTGTCACCGGTCTCCGGCCGTCGCCCTCATCCGGAAATTCTTGCCGTCCTTGCGAGCGGAGCGAAGCAACCCAGGGCAATGGGACATCCCGAGGCCTTGGCGCATCCCTGGATTGCTTCGCTCCGCTCGCAAGGACGGAAGGTTCCGGTGATTGTCCGGTTCGGTTTCGGAGGAAGACGAGGGCGAGGCCGGGAGACTCGCCGTCCTACCCACCATAATCTCGAACATAACGAGAACCAAGGCTGGTGAGGATCTCGTAGCCGATGGTCCCTGCCGAACGGCCGACCGTATCGACGTCGAGGGTATCGCCGATCAGCACCGCGCCTGCGCCCCGGCGCGCGTCGGGGGCCTCCGTGACGTCGAGGATGATCAGGTCCATGGAGACGAGGCCGAGGATCGGGCAGGCCACGCCGCCCACCAGCGCATGGCCGCGCCCGCTCAGGGACCGGGGCAGGCCGTCGGCGTAGCCCAGCGACAGGGTGGCGAGGCGGCGCGGGCCCGGCGCGGTCCAGCGCCCATTATAGCCTGCGGTCATGCCGGCCTCGACCTCGCGCACCTGGACGATCCCCGCCTCCAGGCGCACCACCGGCCGCATCGGGTTGGTCCGGCCGGGGGTGGGGTTGCCCCCGAACAGGGCGTAGCCCGGCCGCACGAGATCGTGCCTCGCACCGTCGAGGAAGAGGCCGGACGAGTTGGCCAGCGAGCCCCGCGGCCCCGGCAGCGCCGCCCGCACGAGGGCGAAGTCGGCGATCTGCCGGGCGTTGACCGGGTCCTCCGGCCTTTCCGCGCTGACGAAGTGGCTGATGACGAGGTCGATCCCCGCCGCCGGGATCCGTGGATCCCCCGCCAGGGCCAGGGCGTCGGGGACGGAGAGGCCGAGCCGGTTCATGCCGGTGTCGACATGGAGCGCCGCCGGCCGGGGGCCTCCCGCCAGGGCGGCCCATTCCGTCAATTCCTCCAGGCTGCCGAGGACGGGCCGCAGGCCGGCCGCCGCGAAGGCCTCCGCCGAGCCCGAGGGGAGCCCGTTCAGCACGTAGACCGCCGCCTCCGGCACGACGGCCCGGGCGGCGAGGCCTTCGGACAGGTGGGCGACGAAGAAGGTGCGGCAGCCCGCCGCCCAAAGGGCCGGCGCGGCGCGGCCGATGCCGGTGCCATAGGCGTCGGCCTTGATCACCGCCGCGCATTCCGCCCCCGCCGCGAGGGCGGCGAGGCGGCGCCAGTTGGCCGCGAGGGCGGAGAGATCGACCGTCAGCCGGGCGCCGTGCACCCCCGTCCCGCTCCGTCCCGAACCCGCCACGCCCAACGCTCCCGCCCGCCCGACCCGCCGCGATGCACGCCCCGGACCTAGTGCCACACCCGATGCCCTGGCAACGACGGAACTCCGGTTCCCGCCCCCGATTCCAGGGAGACACCCCTGTCGAGGACCCGTCTGATGCGCATCGCCATCCTCGCTGCGGCGCTGATGCCCTGGATAGGCCCGGCCCTGGCGCAGACCACCCCCATCGGGCCGGGGGGAAGCTCCCTCGGCACGGTCACCGTGGCGCCGGCGGCCCCCGGCTTCACGAATCAGCAGGCCGCCGTCGAACCGCAGGTCTCCCTCACCAACCCCGGCGGCCTGAGCCTCGGCAGCACGTCGAGTTCGGGCTCTGGGGCCTTTCCGACGGTCTCCGCTCAGACCGGAAGCATCCTCAACGCCAGCGGGCTGAGCTTCGGCTCCGGCGTCTCCGTGGGGAGGATCGGAACCACCACCGGAACGGGCCTGTCCATCGGGGCCACCGGCAGCCTCGGCCTCTCGTCGACGGGACTCTCGTCGACTGGATTGTCCTCTTCGGTCCTCGGCGGCTCTTCCTTCGGAGGCGGGATTTCCGGCCTGCAGGGCAGCAGCCTCACAGGCTTGGGCGGCGTAGGGGCATCGAGCGGGCTCGCGACGGCGGGCATCGGTGCCACCGGCTTCTCCGGAACGAGCCAGACCGCCGCGACCGGCCTCGGGACCCTCACCACCGGCGGGTTCAGCCTCGGCGGCACGGCCACGACGGCCCGGAGCGGGATCGCGACGCCGGCCACAGGGGGTGGCGGCGGCACGGGGGGTGCCGGCATCGCGGCCGGCAGCGGGGCGACGGACCCTGTCGCCGCCTCCGTGACCCCCGCCGCGGTCACCCCCACGGCGGGCGGGGCCGGAGGCGGGGGGGCCGGAGGCGGGGGGGCCGGCATCTCCGGGGCTCCCGCGACGGCGGCCAACGACCCCTGTGCCAGCTCCGCGGCGGCGGCCTGCCTCGGTGGCGCGGGCGCCTACTGAAAGGGCATCGGGTGACGCCCCGATGCATCGGCGACACAGAATGGGCATCCCGGCCCGCATGGTGGTGACGGCCGAGGTTCGGCAGTTTATAGTGAACCCCTTCGTCGGGAGAGCCGCACGGGCCTCGTCGGCGCCTCCCGTGCGTATCCTGAAGTGAGGCGATGCCGTTTACAGTCCTCGATCTCGTGGTCCTCGGCATCGTTGCCGTGTCCGCGCTTTTGGCGGCCGTCCGCGGCGTCACCCGTGAGGTCCTGGCGATCGTCGCCTGGGTCGTCGCGGCCGCGGTGGCTTGGTCGTTCTATCCCCTGCTCCTTCCCACGGTGAAGCAGCACGTCAGCAGCGACACGGTCGCCCTGGTGGGATCCATCGCCTCGATCTTCCTCGTCACGCTGATCGTGGTGTCGATCATCACCGTGAAGATCTCCGACGTGGTGCTCGATTCGCGCATCGGCGCGGTGGACCGCTCCCTCGGCTTCCTGTTCGGCGCCGCCCGGGGCTTCCTGATCTGCGTGATCGGCTGGGTGTTCCTGTCCTGGCTGGTCCAGGGCAAGGTGCCGGATTGGGCAGCCCAGGCCCGCAGCCGGCCGATGCTGGAGAAGTCCGGCGATGCCCTGGTGGCCCAGCTTCCCGAGAACCCCGAAGGGTTCCTCAAGCAGTTCAAGAAGCCCAAGCCCGTCACCCCGCCCAACGAGGCGGCCGACGCGCCGGCCGACGACACGGCGGTCCAGAAGCGCACGGAGACGGCGCCTGCCCCCAAGCGCTAGCCCGCGCGGGCTTCAAGCGCTGAGCCGCGCGGGCCGCTGCCCTGCGGCCAACGCCGTTGGCCTGACGTGCCGGAGCGATTACATGACGAGTGCGTGACGCGCGGCCCGTTGCAGCGCCGGTCACCCTGACACGTCGCACCGACACGTCGCCCCTGGAAGGGACCGAGCCCGAGCATGTCGCGAACTGACGCTGACACCTCCGCCGATTTCGATCTCGACGGCGATACCCTGCGCGAGGAATGCGGGGTGTTCGGCATCTTCGGCCACCCGGATGCCTCGGCCATCGTGGCGCTGGGGCTGCACGCCCTGCAGCACCGCGGCCAGGAGGCGGCGGGCATCGTGTCCTTCGACGGGTCGGTGTTCCACTCGGAGCGCAGGCCGGGCCTCGTGGGTGATTCGTTCTCGGATGCGGCCACCATCGAGCGCCTGAAGGGCCGGTCTGCCATCGGCCACGTCCGCTACTCGACCACGGGCGGGACGATCCTGCGCAACGTCCAGCCGCTCTTCGCGGAACTCGCCGGCGGCGGGCTGGCGGTGGCCCATAACGGCAACCTGACCAACGCGCTCTCGATCCGCCGGGACCTCGTCCGCGACGGGGCCATCACCCAGTCCACCTCGGACACGGAGGTGATCCTCCACCTCGCCGCCCGGTCCCGGAAGCCGCGGATCATCCAGCGCTTCATCGACGCCCTGCAGGCGATCCAGGGGGCCTACGCCCTCGTCGCCCTGACCAACAAGAAGCTGATCGGCGCCCGCGATCCGCTGGGCATCCGCCCCCTCGTCCTGGGTGAGCTCGACGGGCGCTACCTCCTGGCCTCCGAGACCTGCGCCCTCGACATCATCGGCGCCCGCTATGTCCGGGACATCGAGAACGGCGAGATCGTCGTGATCTCCGAAGAGGGCATCGAATCGATCCGCTTCGCCGAGGCGAAACCGATGCGGCCTTGCATCTTCGAGTACATTTACTTCGCCCGGCCGGATTCCATCGTGAACGGCAAGAGCGTCTACGGCGTGCGCAAGGCCATCGGCCACGAACTCGCCCGGGAGGCCCGGGCGGAGGCGGACGTGGTGGTGCCGGTGCCCGATTCCGGCGTGCCGGCGGCCCTCGGCTACAGCCAGGAGACGGGCATCCCCTTCGAGATGGGGATCATCCGCAACCACTATGTCGGGCGCACCTTCATCCAGCCGACCCAATCGGTGCGGGAACTCGGCGTGCGCATGAAGCACTCGGCCAACCGGGCGGCGGTGGCCGGCAAGCGCATCGTGCTGGTGGACGACAGCCTCGTGCGTGGGACGACCTCGGTGAAGATCGTGCGCATGATGCGCGAGGCCGGGGCGGCGGAGGTGCATTTCCGCATCGCCTCGCCGCCGATCACCCATCCCGACTTCTACGGCATCGATACGCCGGAGCGGGAGAAGCTGCTGGCCGCCACCCACGACCTCGAAGGGATGCGCCAGTATATCGGCGCGGATTCCCTGGCCTTCCTCTCGATCCCCGGCCTCTACCGGGCTATGGGCGAGGAGGAGCGCAACGGCGCCTGCCCGCAATACACCGACCACTGCTTCACCGGCGACTACCCGACGGGCCTGACGGACCTTTCGATCGCCAGCCCCCGCCAGATGGCGATGCTCGCCGAGGCCGATTGATCTCATGCCTGGCTTTCCGGCGAACCTGCCCCTCGACGGCCGCGTGGCCGTCGTCACCGGTGCCTCGCGGGGGATCGGCCGCGCCGCCGCCCTGGCCCTCGCCGAGGCCGGAGCGCATGTCGTGGCGGTGGCCCGCACGCAGGGTGCCCTGGAGGAACTCGACGACGAGATCCGTCAGGTCGGCGGCAGCGCCACCCTGGTGCCCCTCGACCTCAAGGATTTCGACGCCATCGATCGGCTCGGCAAGGCGATCCACGAGCGCTGGGGCAAGCTCGACATCCTCATCGGCAATGCCGGCGTGCTCGGCGTCCTGATGCCGCTCTCCCATATCGATCCGAAGATCTGGGCGAGCACCCTGGACATCAACGTCACCGCCAACTGGCGGCTGATCCGGTCCCTCGATCCGCTGCTGCGCATGTCCGATGCCGGCCGGGCGATCTTCGTCACCTCCGGCGCGGCGAGTGCGTGCAGGGCCTATTGGGGGCCCTACGCCGTGACCAAGGCGGCCCTGGAGGCCCTGGTGCGGACCTATGCCGCCGAGACCGAGACGACGGCGATCCGGACGATGCTGGTGAGCCCCGGCCCCCTGCGCACGCGGATGCGCCGCTCGGCCATGCCCGGCGAGGATCCGCAGACCCTGCGCACCCCGGAGGATCTGGCCCCGCATTTCGTGCGCCTCGCCTCCCCGAACTGGGCCGAGACCGGGCTGATCTACGATTTCCGGCAGGACCGCCTGCTGACGCCGCGCGGGCCGGAGTGAGCGGGAAGTCCGGCCGTGAAACATCCCCTCTCACCGCGTCCTGCGGAGAGGCGCGCGATACTCCGGCCACCCGCGCGTGATCCCATCCTTTCCCTCATCCTGAGGTGCCGCGAAGCGGCCTCGAAGGAGGGATCCAGGGATCGCGACGTTTTCTGAAGCCCTCCTTCGAGGCCCGCCGGGGCGGGCACCTCAGGATGAGAGAGAAGGTGGGACGAGTTCTACCACCCTGACCGCAGGCGTTGGGGGTGGCGTCCTTACGCCGCCTTCACCTCTGCCAGGAAGCCGCCGACCTCCTGCGTGAGCCGCTCCGACTGGGTCGACAGGGCCCGGGCGGCCTCGAGCACCCGGGCGGCGGCCTGACCCGTGCGCTCGCTCCCGTCGCGCAACTCGGCGAGGGTGGCGCTCACCTCGGCGGTACCCCCGGCCGCATGGGCGACGCTTCGGGCGATCTCCCCCGTGGCACTGCCCTGTTGTTCCATGGCCGCGGCCACGCCCCCGACCCGGGCGGACATCTCGCCGATGGCGTCGCCGATGCGGCGGATGTCGCCCACGGCGGCCTGGGTCGCCGCCTGGATCTGGCCGACCTGCACGCCGATCTCGTCGGTGGCGCGGGCCGTCTGGCCGGCGAGTTCCTTCACCTCCGCGGCTACGACGGCGAAGCCCCTGCCGGCTTCCCCGGCCCGGGCCGCCTCGATCGTCGCATTCAGGGCGAGGAGGTTGGTCTGGCCGGCGATGGCGGAGATCATCTGCACCACCTCGCCGATCCGCATGGCGGCGGCGGAGAGCTGCTGCACCGTCGCATCGGTCCGCTTCGCATCCGCGACGGCCCGCTCGGCCATCTCGGAGGATTGGGCGACCTGATCCACGATCTCGCGGATCGACGCGGTCATCTCCTCGCTGGCGGCGGCGGCGGTCTGCACGCTCTCGGAGGTCTGCCGGGCGACGGCGCCCGCCGCGATGGTGCGGCCGGTCCCGTCCTGCGCGGTGCCGGTCATGGACCGGGCGGTGGCTTCCAACTCACCGGAGGCCGCCGAGAGGGCGCCGGTCAGGCCGGAGACCCGCTCCTCGAAGGACCGGGCGAGGCTGTCCAGGGCTGCCGCCCGTCCCGCGGCGGCTTCGCTGCGGGAGACTTCCGATGCGGACAGGCGCCGGGCCGTGGCGGCGTCGTCCTTGAAGACCTGCAGCGCCCGGGCGAGGAGCCCGACCTCGTCCCGGCGCTCCGTTCCCACCACGGTCACGGCGAGGTCACCCGCCGCAAGGTCGTTCATCGCCTGCGCCATGCGGGCGAGGGGACGGGCGATACCGAGCACCGCGATGGCCGCGAGCAGGGCGAAAGCCGCGCTCAGGCCGACCGCTGCCAGCCAGGTCAGGCGGTCCTTCGTGGAGCCGGCGACCTGCCCGGCGGTCTCCCGCGCCGCGGCGAGGTCGGCCAGGGCCTGCGTCACCCTCGCCTCGACGGCGGCGAGGGCCTTCGCCCGGAGGGCGGCATCCTCCTGGGTGGACATGGCGAAGGCGATGTCGGTCATGCCCTGCTTGGCGTTGGTGACCACCTTGTCGGAGAAGGCGAGGTAGTCCTTCACCACCCCGCGGGCGGCCTCGTCCTGGGTGCGCTGCCCGGCATCGGCGCCGAGGGAGACGAGGCGGTCGGCCTCGCGCTCCGCCCGGGCCACGGCCTCCTGATGGCGCACCGCCAGGGTCTGGAGCACGTCGCCGCTGCCCTCCACGATCACGCCCTTCTGCGCGATCGTGGCCGCGTTCAGGGCGTCCGCCATCCGCAGGGCGGCGACGACCCGGTTCACCTGCTGCTCGACGACCTCGTCGGTGGTGTGGCGCAGGGTGTCGAGGCCGGAGCGGGCCATGAGCACGAGCCCCACCGCCATGAGCAGGACGAGCGCCGCCGGGAGGGCGAGCTTGGCGATGAGCTTGAGATCGTTAAAGGCACGCATGGGAAAGATCCGGAAGCGGAAGAACCTTCGCCTGAGATGACAGCTTTTAAGACTGCGGTTGTTAACGCGACGTTCTTACATAGATTTCTTGATAGCTTTGGAGTTATATTTCATAGATGAAGCGTAGTGATTGATTAATTGGCCTGATGCCGGAAACGCGGCGGAACGGCTGTCCCTCCGCTGGTCGCCCGGGGGGCGGGCGGCTATGACGGGCCGGAGGGCGGGAGACACCGAATGATCGACGTGCGGGCGATGTGCGCCATCGGGCAGCGGGGCCAGCTCGGCCTGCACGGGCATCTGCCCTGGGAGGGCAACACCGATCCGCTCTACGTCGAGGACGTGACTCGCTTCTTCGCAGAGACGCAGGGCCACGTGCTGATCGCCGGCCCCAAGACCATCGCGTCGGTTCCGGACTTCGCCTTCCGCGACCGCACCATTGACGTGATCCGCTCCCACGAGGACCCGCGGGCGGTCCTCGCCCGCTATCCCGGCCGGCGGATCTTCGTCGGCGGCGGGATCGCGGTGTGGAACGTCTATGCGCCCTTCATCCAGCAATGGGACATCACCCGCCTTCCCTATGACGGGGAGGCCGACCGCTGGTTCGATCCGGCCTGGCTCGTCGGCGGCGGCCTGCGCGGCGCATGAGCGGCCATCCCTACAGCTTCGGCATCGAAGAGGAATATTTCCTGGCCGATGCGCGGACCCGGGGAACGCCGCAGGGCGACCTTGCGGCCTTTCATGCCGAGGCGAAGGCGGGGCTGCCGGAGACCGGACGCGAGCTGGTCGCGGCGCAGATCGAGCTGTGCACCCCGCCGCTCGCCGTGATGGACGAAGCACGCCGCAACCTCGGCGGGCAGCGCGCCCGCCTCGCGATGATCGCGGGCCGCCACGGGCTGACCCTCCTGTCCTGCGGCACCCATCCCGTCGCGAGGCGCGAAAGCCAGACCGCATCGGACGGCGAGCGCTACCAGGGCATCCTCTCCGATCTCGGCATCGCCGCCCGGCGGGCGCTGATCTGCGGCATGCATGTCCATATCGAGGTGCCCGATCCCGACGGGCGCATCGATCTCATGAACCGGCTTCTGCCGTTCCAGCCGATGCTGCTCGCCCTCTCGGCCTCCTCGCCGTTCTGGCAGGGGGAGGCCACGGGCCTCATGGCCTACCGCCTCAGCGTGTTCGGCGAATTGCCCCGCACCGGGCTCCCGGAGATCTTTGCCGACGCCGCCGCCCATGACCGGTTCGTAGCGATCATGACTCGGGCGGGCGCCATCGCCGATGCGAGCTACCTGTGGTGGTCCCTGCGTCCCTCGATCAAGTACCCGACCCTGGAGCTGCGGATCGCCGACGCCTGCACCCGGCTCGAGGATTCCCTCTGCCTCGCGGCCCTGTTCCGCTGCCTCGTGCGGCTCTGCGTGCGCCGGCCCGATCTCAATGCCGGCCTCGACGGCGTCTCCCGGGCCCTCACCCTCGAGAACCTCTGGCGAGCCCAGCGGGATGGCGTCCGCGCCGCCCTGATCGACGAGGCCCGCGGCGGGGCGGTCCCCTTCAACGAAGCCCTGGACGCGGTGCTGGCCCTGATCGCGGAGGATGCGGACGCCCTGGGTTGCGTGCCGGAGGTAGCGCGCGCCCGTGCCATCGCCGCGGAGGGTACAAGCGCCGACCGGCAGGTCGCGGCCTACGCGGCGGCGCGGGCCGCAGGGTCGGACCACTCCGCCGGCCTTGTCGCCGCCGTGGACTGGATCGCGGGGGCGGTCATCTAGAGCGTGTTCTGTCATCCTCGAATCATGCCGCGTCTCTCGTCTTTGCGAGCGAAGCGAAGCAATTCAGGGATCCGCCACATCCGGGCAGGTTCCGCTGCCCTGGGTTGCTTCGCTGTCGCTCGCAAAGACGGTTGAGCGGGCGATCCAGATCAACCCGAAACCGCTTCAGCAGGACGCCGCGGACATCCCCGCCCGTCAGTGCCCGTCCGGGCCGGGGGCGAGCCCGTCGAGGAACGGTGCGGCGGCGGCGGTAGCCTCGCGCTCGATCGCCCGGTAGCGGGCGACGAGGTCGGCGCCGAGGGGAGAGAGGCGGGCACCGCCGCCCGAGCGGCCGCCACTCTGCGCCTCCACCACCGGCCGGCCGAAGCCCGTATTCATCGCCTCCACGAGCATCCAGGCCCGCCGGTAGGACATGCCGAGCGCCCGACCCGCCGCGGAGATCGAGCCGTGCCGGGCGATCATCTCCAGAAGCGCGATCTTGCCCGGCCCGATCCGGAAGTCCGGGCCGAGATCGATCCGAATGCTGAGCTGCGCCATTGGTCCGAAGCCGCCTCCGCAGCCCTCTCCGGCCCGCAGTATCACGGCTCGGGGACGGTGTGCCTCCCCGGGGCGTTTCCCTCAGGCAGACCGAGAGGACATCCCATGACGTGCCGTGCCCTGCCGCTGGCCGCGATCGCGGTCCTGGCCGCCACCGCCGCCCGGGCGGAGCCGCCGAAGGCGGCGGTGTTCGATTTCCAGCTCGCCAATCTCGGGGCCCAGGGGCCGACCGAGGCGGATACGAAGCGCCTGCGGCCCATCAGCGACCTCCTGAGGCAGCGGCTCGCGGATACGGGCCGCTACCGGATCGTGTCCACGGCGCCGGTGAGGGACGAGGTCCGCGATGGTGCTGACCTGCGCCAATGCGGCGGCTGCGCGGACGACTACGCCCGCAAGCTCGGTGCGGATGTGGCCATCACCGGCGAGATCCAGAAGGTCTCGGCGCTGATCCTCAACATCAATGTCTATGTGAAGGATCTCAAGGCAGGCACGCCCGAGCAGGCCTACAGCGTCGATATCCGCGGCGACACCGACACCTCGTTCGAGCACGGGGTGAAGTACCTCGTGCAGGAAAGGATGCCGCCGGCCCCGAAGTGAGAGCTTCGGATCTGCCACCTTTGAGGACACCCTCATAGGGCCTTTGCAGCAGCCTGCTAGAACTGCGAGATCCGGCTGCCGCGCCTGCGCATCATGTCGCCACCGGTCTCCTTGGTCTCCGCCGCCGCAGGTGCCTCTTCCTGTTGTGGCTTGACCGTCTTCGTGTCCAGCTTGCCGACCCGCTCGATCCGGACCCCGACCTGGGAGCCCCGGCGCCATGCCACCTTCACCGCGCAGACGAAGTCGTGCCCGATGACCCGGAACATGAAGCGCTCGGGAAGCTCCATGGATTCCGGCACGGCGAGCCGGGCGCCCGAGGCGGAGATGTCCTTGACCGACGTCGCGATCTCGCTGCCGTCGAAGAGCCGGATCTTGGCGATCCAGTTCGTCTCCTTGCGCTCCTCGCGGCGCACGTTGCGGAACATGATGTCCGCGGCAGTCTCAGTGGTCATTCGGCCGACCCACCCTCACCCGCGTGAGTAGACCGGCCGGAGAGCCATGCATCGCACCAGCACATGGAGACGTGGTACCATGACCCAGTCGACATTATGAGCGTTTCCGACTCGGACGGATCGCTAGAATGGCAGGCGATTCCTAAATAATCTATACTATTCAAAAACAGAGTTGGCGGGATCTCGCGGATTAAAAAGGTAAATAAATTAGAAATAAGGAAAGCGGCCGTGGTGGCCGACGCGAATCCTGGTGACGGGCCAGGAGCTTGTCCGCAGGAACGGCCCCACCGACCATGAACGGGGGGATGCCACACTCGGCAGGGCCGGCCGGACGGATCCGACCCGGCGACAGTGCGGATGACGCCGCCCCGGGACAATTACATGGATCAAAGAGTTCAACCTGAGAGCGAAATTGCGCCGCCGTCGGGCGAGATCGCCGGCTCCACTAGGCCTGACAGGTTTCCTGCCATGACTTTGCCGTGCTTGTCCCGTTTCGGTCGTCCCGTATTCGGTAAGGCTTTGAGACTACAACGGGGCTGACAGTCCTGCAGTACGATTCCATGGACCGGCCCAAGCCAGAGATCTTGCTCGATCGCGCCGCCGCCTTCGAAGAGGAAGCGGCCCGGCTCCGGGCCGAGGCCGGCTCTCCCGGCACACCGGCCCGGGGGGACTCGGAGCGCGCCGTCCGGATGGCCCTGGCCGAGAGCGAACAGCGCTACCGCGCCCTGTTCGAGGCGGTGGATGACGGGTTCTGCATCATCGAGTTCATCGACGGTCCCGACGGCCCGATGAGCGACTACGTCCATGTGGAGGCCAATTCCGGCTACCAGCGGCATACGGGCATCCCGGACATCGTCGGCAAGCGGTTGCGCGAGATCGCCCCCGGCGAGGAGGAGGGGTGGCTCGACCTCTACGGCGGGGTGCTGCGCAGCGGCGTGCCGGTCCGCTTCGAGCGGGCCTTCGTCGCCGTGGGCCGCCATATCGAGGTCTCCGCCGCCCGGGTCGAGCCGGCGAGCCGCCGCCAGGTGTCGGTGCTGTTCCGCGATATCACCGAGCGCAAGCGGGCCGAGGAACGCCTGCGGGAGAGCGAGGAGCAGTTCCGCATCCTCACCGAGGCGATCCCGAACCACGTCTGGTCGGCCCGCCCGGACGGCAGCCTGACGTGGTTCAACGCGCAGACCTACGCCTATACCGGCATGCCGCCGGGTGGCCTGGAAGGGCCCCTGGCGTGGCAGACGGTGGTGCATCCGGAGGACCGCGCCGCCGGCCGCCGCGGACTGGGCGCACGCCCTCGCCACGGGCGTCGTCTACCAGCACGAGATGCGCCTCCGCCGGGCGGACGGGGCCTACCGCTGGTTCCTGGTCCGGGCCGAACCGGTCCGCGACGCGGCCGGAGCGATCGCCCGCTGGGTCGGCACCGATGTCGACATCGACGAGGGCAAGCGCCGGGCGGCGGAACTGGAGCGGCTGGTGGCGGAGCGCACCGCCGACCGCAACGCCCTCTGGCAACTGTCCCGCGACCTCATGCTCCGCTGCACCTTCGAGGGCGTCATCACCGCGGTGAACCCGGCCTGGACCGAGATCCTGGGCTGGCGCGAGGACGAACTCCTCGGGCGCAACCTGTCCGACTTGGTCCATCCCGACGACGCCGCCCGGCCCCGCGAGGGGGTCCGGGACCTGTCCAGGGGCATGTCCCACGCCCGGTTCGACAACCGCTACCGGGCCAGGGACGGGAGCTACCGCTGGATCGCGTGGTCCACGCGGCCGAGCGAGGACCTGATCAACGCGGTGGGGCGCGACGTCACCGCGGAACGGGAGCGGGCCGAGGCCCTGGCGCGGACCGAGGCGGCCCTGCGGCAGGCGCAGAAGATGGAGGCCGTGGGCCAGCTCACGGGGGGGCTCGCCCACGACTTCAACAACATGCTGGCGGGCATCGCCGGCTCCCTGGAGATGATGCAGACCCGGGTGCTGCAAGGGCGGACGGGCGAGCTCGACCGCTACATCGCCGCGGCGCAGGGGGCGGCCAAGCGCGCGGCGGCGCTGACGCACCGCCTGCTGGCCTTCTCCCGCCGGCAGACCCTCGACCCGAAGCCCACCGACGTGAACCGGCTGGTCGCCGGCATGGAGGAACTGGTCCGGCGCACGGTCGGACCTCCGGTGACGGTGGAGGTGGCGGCGGCCGGGGGGCTCTGGCCGACCCTGGTCGATCCGAGCCAGCTGGAGAACGCCCTGCTGAACCTCTGCATCAACGCCCGGGACGCCATGCCGGGGGGCGGGCGCATCGTGATCGAGACCTGCAACCGCTGGCTCGATCACCGGGCCGCGGCGGAACGCGACGTCGCGCCGGGCCAGTACGTGTCCATCTGCGTCTCGGACGACGGCACCGGCATGACCCCGGACGTGGTCGCCAAGGCCTTCGATCCGTTCTTCACCACCAAGCCCCTGGGCGAGGGCACCGGCCTCGGCCTGTCGATGATCTACGGATTCGTCCGCCAGTCCGGCGGGCAGGCGCGCATCTATTCCGAGGTCGGGCGTGGCACGACGGTCTGCCTCTACCTGCCCCGCCATCGCGGCGAGGCGGAAGGGCCGGACGAGATCGAGAACCGCCCGCCCAAGCCCCTGGCGCGGGCGGGCGAGACGGTGCTGGTCGTGGACGACGAGCCCACCGTGCGCATGCTGGTCGTCGAAGTGCTGGAGGATCTCGGCTACCGCGCCATCGAGGCGGAAGACGGCCCCGGCGGCCTCACGCTGCTGCGATCCGACCTGCGCATCGATCTGCTCATCACGGATGTGGGCCTGCCGGGGGGAATGAACGGCCGGCAGATGGCGGATGCCGCCAGGACCTGCCGGCCGGGCCTGAAGGTGCTGTTCATCACCGGCTATGCCGAGAACGCGGCCCTGAACCATGGCCACCTCGCCCCCGGCACGCAGGTGCTGACGAAGCCCTTCGCCCTCGACGCCCTGGCCGGGCGCATCCGCGGTTTGATCGAGGGCTAGGGCGGTTTCCGGGACGCTGGGATCACGTCATCACCACGGTCATGGCGCGAGGTGAAGGCGCCGGAGCACGAGGCCCCCGGATCGGGCCGGGTGCCGCCCTACTGCGCCTGAGCGAGGCTTCCGGTCAGGCACTGATGCATGAAGGCCTTGCGGTCCGGCCCCTTCGCAAGGCCCTTGGCGACGGCCTGGCTCCGGCAGGCGTCGCGTTGGGGCTTCATGCAATCGTGCATCGCCGCCTTGCGCTCCGGCCCCGTCAGGCTCCGGCTGTCGACCTGTGCCCGGCACTGGGCCCTGGCCGAGGGTCCGCCCGTGGCCGGCGCCTCCGCCTGCGCGAGGGCGGCGGCGGGGAGGCCCAGCACCACTGCGAGGGCAAGGAACGAAGGTGTGGCGCGTGTCATGGTCTGGCTCCTGTCCGGCCGGCCCCGGTCCGGGGTTCGACGGGGCCATGAGACAGGTCGGCCGCATCCGTTCCGTGGCCGGGCGGTATCCGGCCGGTAACGTTTCGTAACGGTGTGCGAGACGACCGCCTCCGCTCGTCCTCAGCCCTTGTCAAACGGGTTCTGGGACGTGCGCAGGGACAGGCGGATCGGGGTGCCGGGCAGGTCGAAAGCCTCCCGCAGGCCGTTCACGAGGTAGCGGGTGTAGGATTTCGGCAGCGCGTCGAGCTGGTTGCCGAACAGGGCGAAGTGGGGCGGCCGGCTCTTCACCTGGGTGGCGTAGCGGATCTTGATCCGCCGGCCCGACACCGCCGGGGGCGGGTTGCGGGACGTCGCCTCGCTCAACCAGTCATTGATGCGCGAGGTGGAGACGCGCCGGTCCCACACTGCGGCGGCATCGACGACCGCCTGCATCAGCTTGTCGACCCCCTGGCCGGCGAGGCCCGAGAGAGGCACCACGGAAACCCCGCGCACCTGCGGCAGCAGGCGGGTGCAATCCTCGCGCAGCTGCTTGAGGAGGCCGGGCTGGTCGGCCACGAGGTCCCACTTGTTGAGACCGATCACCAAGGCGCGGCCCTCGCTCTCCACGAGGTCGACGATGGTGAGATCCTGCTTCTCGAAGGGGATGGTGGCGTCGAGGAGCACCACCACCACCTCGGCGAAGCGGACGGCGCGCAACCCATCCGAGACGGCGAGCTTCTCCAGTTTGTCGTCGATGCGGGCGCGGCGGCGCATCCCGGCCGTGTCGTGCAGCTTGATCCGCCGGCCCCGCCATTCCCAGTCGAGGGAGATCGAATCGCGGGTGATGCCGGCCTCCGGGCCGACCAGCAGTCGCTCCTCGCCGAGCATGTTGTTGATCAGCGTCGACTTGCCGGCATTGGGCCGCCCGACGATGGCGACGCGGAGCGAGCGGCTGCCGGAGCCGTCCTCGTCTTCCTCCTCGTCGGGATCGGGCTTCGGCAGGGCCTCGATCAGGGCGTTGTGCAATTCGCCGAGGCCTTCGCCGTGCTCGGCGGAGAAGGGGATCGGGTCGCCGAGCCCAAGGGAGAACGCCTCGTAGGCGCCGGACATACCGGCCCCGCCCTCGGCCTTGTTGGCGATGAGGATGACCGGGCATCCCGCCCGGCGGGTCAGTTCGGCGAAGGATTGGTCGGCCGGCAGAACACCGGCGCGGGCGTCGATCACGAACAGCACCACGTCGGCGGCGAGGATCGCCGCTTCGGTCTGCATCCGCATCCGGCCGGTCAGGGTGTCGTCGTCGGCCTCTTCCAAGCCGGCGGTGTCGATGACCCGGAAGATCAGGCCGCCGAAGGCGACATCGCCCTCGCGCCGGTCACGGGTCACGCCGGGGCGGTCGTCCACAAGGGCGAGCTTCTTGCCCACGAGGCGGTTGAACAGCGTCGACTTGCCGACATTCGGCCGGCCGACGATCGCGACGGTCGGCATGTCCATCGTCAGTGTCTCAGTCCTTCGGTCAGCGGGTGATCGGCGGGGGCGGTGCGGCGGCCTCGGGCTTGGCCGCCGTCTGCGTGACGGGGCCCCCCGCGACGATGGCCGCGTAGACCTCGATCCGCTCGCGCAGGGCGCGGGGCGTATCCGGGTCGGCGACGATCTGGTCGAACCACCGGCTCGCCTCCTCGTAATCGCCCTTCTTCAGGGCGGCGAGGCCCAGCATCTCCCGTGCCGTATGCCGGTAGGGGCTGCCCGCGGCGAGGCTCTGGAGGTTGGCGAGCGCGGCGTCCGGGTTCGGCCCGTCCATGCGGATGAGCGCGGCGCGCAGCCGGGCGAGGTCGCGCAGGCCGTCGCCCAGGGCCGCGTCGCCGGCCAGGGCATCGAAGTCCGAGGCCGCCTTGGCCGGGTCGGCCTTCGACGTCTCGGCCGCCGCCCGGAACCGGGAGAGCAGCCGGTAGCCCGCGGTGCCATCCTGCTCCAGGGCGGTGAAGGCCTTGTCGGCCTCCTCGACCTTGCCGTCCCGGGCGAGACGGTTCGCCGCATCGAATCGGATCGAGGCCGCCTCGGCTGCCGCATGCTGCTGCGCCTGCCAGTAGCGCCAGCCCGCGACGCCCGCGACCAGGAGGACCGCCAGGGCGATGATCACGCCGCTGTAGCGACGCCAGACCTGGAGGATCTGCTCGCGGCGGTAATCCTCGTCGACCTCGCGGATGAATTCGTTGTTCTCGGCCATCGTATCCCGGTCGGCGCGGGGCGCCGGACCACCTCGCGATCCTCGAAGGCCGTGCGCCTAACACAGGGCCGAGGACTTGGCGACCTTTGGCGACTTTCGCCGGCCTGCGGGGTCCCGGGGACGATCCGTGTCGCCTGCCGGACACGCGGCTCCGCAAAGCGGAAACGTACTATTGTGCTGAACACAGATTCTTGATAGCTCGGCTAAGGACAGTCTTCCAGGCGTGTTGCCAGCACATTTCCGCGCCACGGCATGTCGAGCGGCGCTAGTATTGTGTCGGCAGCAATGCAGCTATAGTCGTTATTTTCCGACTTACAGCCAGTTGCTGAAGTCTATTCCCACCGAACTGCCAAAAGTCCTTCAGGCTCGTCTAGGGCCCGAATCTTTCCACCCGTGAAGCCTACATTCCGGGGGCCGGAGATAAAATGCACCCGAGAGCGATGATGCACGACACCTTCTCACCGGCCCCGCGGGCCGCCTCGGTCGAGCCGGTGCATCGCCGCCTCGGCCGGCTTCAGATGGTGGCGGAAAAGGTGGCGATGGCGGGCATGCAGTCATTGCTCTTTCCCGGGCGTCTCAGGCCGCCGCTCCTGCGCCTGTTCGGCGCCAAGGTCGGCCGCAAGGTCCGCATCGCGCAGAAGGTCTTCATCGGCCAACCGGGCAACCTGACCCTCGGCGACGGGGTGGTGATCAACATCGGGTCGTTCATCGACTGTTCCGCGCCGGTCTCCATCGGCGAGAGGGCGCGCCTCGGGTATCAGTCGATGATCATCACCGGCTCGCACAACACGGAGAACAGCGTCTACCGCCGCAAGGAGGGTGACCATGTCCGCCGCCCGGTCACGATCGAGCGGGGGTGCTGGATCCAGTCGCGGGGCATGATCGGCCCCGGCGTCACCATGGCCGAGGGCTGCACGCTCCTGGCCTGCGGCGTCCTGCTGAAGAGCACCGTGCCGAACGGCGAGTATGCGGGCCTGCCCGCCACCCGCAAGCGCGACCTTCCGACGGGCGACGACATCCCGTAAGCGGGCGGTCTCACTCAGCCTTGAACAGGCCGACCTTGATCTGCGGGCCGGGCACCCGGCTGACCTCGATGATCACCGGCACCGCGCCGAGGGTGAAGCGCACGCTCTTGTGTATGCCGGGGCATCCGATCTTCCCGGCGAAGGCGTCCGCCTTGAGGGTCGTGCGGCCGTCCTGGCTCACGTCGATCCAGGCTTCCTCGGACAGGGTCACTTGGTAGGTGCCGGGTTCGGCCGGTGCTGCGGCGGTCACGTATCCGCCGTAGGTCCCGGGTTTGGCCGGCCGGTCCGAGGGGACGGGGAGCGACAGTTCCGCGGCCGGGGTGAGCGTCACCACGGCCGCCGGGCTTCCCGCCGGAAGCGCGGACCCCGAGGCGACCGTCGGCAGACTCCCGGCGAAGGCGGCCCGCTCCCGCTCGATCGACCACGCGGAATGGCCGCAGGCCGCGGTCTCTTCGGCCGCCGCGAGGGTGGGGGCGAGACCGGTCAGGCAGAGGGCCGCGAGGATCGTGCGGCGTGTCGTCATGGCGTCAGGCTCCCATGGTTCCGGGCCAGACCGACACGCCGATCAGCACGTAGTGCAGGTAGCGGGCGAAGATGAACCACGCGGCGGTGCCGATCAGCACCACGAGCACGTCGTTGCGCCAGCCCGCCGGCACCGCGACGGCGGCGCGGCCCCCCGCGGGGATCCCGGCGGCCCGCTCCCGCCGCTTGATGCTGATCCGGGCGGAGACCGCCCAGGCCAGGAAGCCGCCGAACAGCAGGATCGAGCCGAGGTCGCCGTTGGCGAGGAGGTGCGCCGTCGCCCAGATCTTCACGGCGAGCAGCATCGGATGCTTGGCCTTCGCGCGGATGTGGCTCGGGATGTAGGTGGCCGCGAAGCTGATGAAGGCGAGCAGCACCAGGGTCAGGGCGAGGTGGCGGGTCCAGACGGGGGGATCCCAGACCGGGATCATCCCCTCCTGCCGGTAATCGTGGAACCCCACCCCGATCAGGATCAGGCCCAGCAGGGAGAGGGCCGTGTAGCCGAGCTTGTAGCGATTCTCGCCGATCTCGCCGACGAGGCTCGCCCGGCGGGACCGGAGCATGGTGAAGGCATGCGTGCCGAGGAACAGCACGAGGCCGAGGATGAGCAGGAACATGGGGCCTCGCGCGAAAAGCGAACGGTAACGGTTCTCAAGCGAAGTTCGCACCGCTTGTCCAGGCGCCGCCCGGACGCAGCCCGGTTCCGACCCTGCGCATCGCCCTCGCCCTCCTGCTCGCGGGGATCGCCGTGCCGCCCGCGCTCGGGCAGGACGGGCGCGAGCCTCCGCTCTCGGCGCTGACCCTCGTCGGGCCGCCGGCGACGGTCTTTTCCGCGACCCGCGACGCCTGTGACGGGGCCGACGTCCCGGACGCCCCCGCCCGCGCTTTTCGCGATGCCGCCGGGGCCGTCGCCGTGTTCGGGATGCACTATCGCAACCGGGCGCTGCGCGGGCCCGACCTGCTCCACCTCAAGCTCGACTGCACGGTGGTGCTCGAATCCGGTGGGAGCGCCGATCCCGCTGCCCATGACGACCGGTCGTGGATCACCGCGACCTGGACCGAGGACGGGCGCGCCGTCGCGGCCCTCCTGCACCACGAGTATCAGGCCCATACGCATCCCGGGCGATGTCCGGCCGGGGAGTCCATGGCCTGCTGGTACAACACGATCACCGCCGCCGCCTCGGCCGATGGCGGGCGCAGCTTCACCCGGACGAGCCCGCCCGCCGTCGCCGCCGCGGCGCCCTTCCGGCAGGAGGTCGGGCAGGGCCGCCACCGGGGCTTCTTCAACCCCTCGAACATCGTCTCGGACGGGCAGTGGCGCTACGTCCTCATCGCGACCACCGGCTGGGCGGGACAGCCCCCGGGCGTCTGCCTGTTCCGCACCGACGCCCCCGCCGATCCGTCCCGCTGGCGGGCCTGGACCGGCCTGGGCTTCACCGCCGCCTTCCCCGATCCCTACCGGACATCGGTGCGCAACCCGGCGACCTGCCGCCCGGTCGGCCCGTTTCCCGGCCCCGTCGGAGCCGTAGTCCGGCACCGGGAGACCGGCGCCTTCGTCGCGGTGTTCATGGCAAAGGCCGGCGGAGAGTTCGAGAAGCCCGGCTTCTACTGGACCACCTCCCGCGACCTCCTCGCCTGGGACCGGCCCCGGCTCCTCCTGGAGGGCAGGACCCTCTACGACGACCCCTGCACCGCGGGCGGGCACCTGATCGCCTACCCCTCCCTCCTCGATCCGAAGGCGCAGGGCCGCAACTTCGACGATGCGGGCGACGCCGCCCTGCTGACCTACGCGAGCCTGCGCGTCGAGGGCTGCACCGTCACCTCCGACCGGGACCTGCTGCGCCGGCCGGTGGCGATCACCGTCTGGCCGTAAGGGCTGCACCGGCCAAGGGGGACGACGTCGCCCGCGCCTTCCGCGGCCCCTTCCCTGATCCTTGCCCGGCCCCTTCCCTGATCCTTGCCCGATTGACCGATGGTCCGGGGAATGCACTCCTGCCCGCAGCCGCAGGCCCCAGGGTGCCCGACATGAGCGATCATCAGACGATCCAGGACGAGGGGGAATTGCGGGCCGGTATCGGACCGGTGAGACCGCTTGCCGCCGAGAAGGTGCTCGACCACCTCGACCACTACGCCCTGCATTTCATCGCCCTGTCGCCCTTCCTCGTGCTCGCCAGTGCGGATGCGGCGGGGACTGTGGACGCGAGCCCCCGGGGTGATGCCCCCGGCTTCGTGGCCACCCCCGATGCGCACACGCTGGTGATCCCCGACCGGCGCGGCAACAACCGGGTCGATTCCTTCGTCAACATCCTCGGCAATCCGAATGTCGGGCTGATCTTCTTCGTGCCGGGCATCGCCGAGACCCTGCGGGTCAACGGCGCGGCGTCGATCACCCGCGATCCGGCCCTGCTGGAACCCCTGGCGGCCCAGGGCAAGACCCCCGAGACCGGCCTCGTCGTGCGGGTCGAGGAAGCACTGTTCCATTGCGGCAAGGCGCTGATCCGCTCGCGCCTGTGGGATGCGGAGAGGCATGTGCCCCGGGACAGCTTCCCGAGCCTCGGCCGCATCCTCGCGGATCAGACGGCGGCGATTCCCGTCGAGGAGGCGGAGGCGTCCATCGCGGATGCCTACCGGACCCGGCTATACTGACCGGCCGCAGGAGACCGCCCCCCATGACCGTTTCGAGACCCGACGCCGTCCGCCCCCCGGAGCATGCGCGCGCCCGCGGCACCGCCGCGACGGGGGCGCAGACCCTCGGTGCCGGGGCAGCCGGCGCCTTCGCCCTCGGGGCACTGGCGCTGGGCGTGGTGGTGTTCGGCGCGGTCGCCATCGGCCGCCTGTCGGTCAGCCGGGCGCGGATCGGCTCCCTGGAGATCGACGAGCTGACCGTGCGTTCGCTCCGCGTCCTCCGGGAGGAGTGAGGCGCCCTATCGCCCGTCGAACCACGCCTTCCACTGGGGCACGGCCCTGGCGAAGGTGCCCCGGTGGCTGGTGGCACCGGTGGAGACCGCCTCCACGCGGTCGTTGCCCAGGGCCTTCTGGTAGGCCATCGGCAACCGCCCGAGTTCCGTACGGATCGCCTCGTCGGCCTCGCCGTAGAAGGTGCGGACGGGCGTCTTCACCACCCAGCGGTAGCATTGCGTGGTCGCCACGAGGCGCCCATAGGCCGAGGTCGCGAAGAACTGCGGGTCGAAATACTCGGGCTTGACGATCTTGTGCAGGTCGGTGGGCACCGCGGCCGGGTCGAAGGGCAGGCGCTCGTAGGCCCGGCGGGAGAGGTCGTAGGACTCGTCCGTGAGGAGCGACCGGGCGAGGCCCGGCACGCCGTAATAGTTCTCGAAGGAGAAGGCCGACAGGATGAACAGCGTCGGCACCCAGGTCGCATCGTTCGGGCGCGGGTAGTCGAGGAAGCCGCTCAGGGCCGCGAACACGTCGGCCGGGGTGCTCGCCGTCCCGGTCGCCCGCACCGGCACGCCCGCGGCTTCGAGCTTCTCCAGCATGGCGAGGGTGACGAACCCGCCCTGCGACCAGCCGGCCAGGAACAGGTCGGTGGTGGGGATTTTCAGATCGGCGAGGACGGCCCGGGCTGCCATGAGCATGTCGTAGGTCGCCTGCTGGTGGCTGGCCTTCACCATGTAGCCTTCCGGCTCGTCCGACAGGCCGAGGCCGAAATAGTCGGCGCCGATCAGCACGTAGCCCTGCCCGGCGAACTGGGCGAGCATGAGCTGCGTCTCGGGGGACTGGTCGGGAAACGAGGGGACCTGCTGTTTGCCGTAGACCGTCCCGTGCTGGTACGACACCGTCGGGAGGGGCACCGCCCCGGTCTCCGGCACGGCGACGAGGCCCGACGCCACGGTCGGCTTATTGCCCCGCTCAGGGATCACCGACGGATAGGTCACCCGGTAGAGCTTCACCGCGTTCCGGGCTGGCGTGTAGGTCGCCGGGATGCCGGCGAAGGCCGGGGTGTCGACGGTGAGGATACGGTCGAGCCTGTCCGTGTCCCAGCGGCCGATGAACTCGTACCGCACGCCGGAGGCGACGGGGATGGTCTCGGCCAGGGCTGGTCCGGGACCCATTCCCAAGGCGAAAGCCAGCACAACCAGAACACGGAGGATGGCGACCATGATGCTCTCCGGCGTACAATCGCTTTGGGGTTGAATTCGACCTCTAAAAGCGATCGGCCGGGGAAGGTGATGCCACGGGAGACTTCAACGAATTCTGACGGGTCTCGCCGATTCGGCCGGATTTTAGGGCATGATCCCCATCGCTTTCGGGCTTTTCGGCCGGATCGCCCATGGCCCGGCGCCGCTTCCCGTTCTTAGCCGCCGCGAGAGGCCGGGGCCCTTGCCCCGTTTACCGAACAAAACTAGAACATATGGGACGCCTCAGCTGCCTGTGGGCGCCCGATCCGCCGGCATTGAAGACGGACGGCGCGGGGCGCATGTGTTGGGGCGTGCCGACGAACGGCCCCGTGAGATGCGGAACGCGAGGAGAGATCGATGGCGGGCAGCGTCAACAAGGTGATTCTGGTGGGCAATCTCGGGCGTGATCCCGAGATCCGTCGCCTGGGTTCGGGTGACCCGGTCTGCAACCTGCGGATCGCCACCTCGGAATCCTGGAAGGACAAGTCGACCGGCGAGCGCAAGGAAAAGACCGAGTGGCACTCGGTGGTGATCTATAACGACAACCTGTCGCGGGTCGCCGAGCAGTATCTGCGCAAGGGCTCGAAGGTCTACATCGAGGGCCAGCTCCAGACCCGGAAGTGGACCGACCAGTCGGGCGTCGAGAAGTACACGACGGAGGTGGTGCTCCAGCGCTTCCGCGGTGAGCTGACGATCCTCGACGGCCGGGGCGGCGGCGGCGGCGAGTTCGCGTCCGAGGAGGAAGGCGGCGGCCAGATCAGCCGCGGCGGCGATTTCGGCGGCGGTCGCGCCCAGGGCGGCGGCGAGCGCCGTCCGCCGGCTCCGTCCTCGGGCGGCGGCGGCTCCCGGGGCGGCTACGAGCTCGACGACGACATCCCGTTCTAGTGCATCGATCCAGACGAAGGCTTCAGCCGTGTCTGGAAAAATTGATGCAAAAACAAGGATCTAGGGTAGGGGCGCATGAACGGAGTGAGTGCGTCACTGCACTAGGCGTCGTCCACGGAAGCGGGCCTCTCCGGCGTCCCTTGCGGATGGCGGAGCGGCGGCGGGCATTGCCGCCCGCCGCCGGCCTCGGCTAACCCTGGGCCGACCCCAGGCACCCCGGAGCCCCCATGTCCGCCCTCGACGCGATCCTGAACGATATCGACGCGGATCTCGACAACGCCCTGGAACGGCTCTTCGCCTTCCTGCGCATCCCGTCGATCTCGACGGACCCGGCCTATGCCGGGCAGTGCCGGGAGGCCGCCGCGTGGCTCGCCACGGACCTGACCGCGCTCGGCTTCCAGACCAGCGTGGAGGAGACGTCGCTGCACCCGGTCGTCCTGGCCCACAAGCCGAAGCCCGGCGCCCCCCACGTCCTGTTCTACGGCCACTACGACGTGCAGCCGGTCGACCCGCTGGACTTGTGGACGCATCCGCCCTTCGAGCCGCGCATCGCGACCGGGCCGGAGGGTCACAGGACGATCGTCGCCCGCGGTGCGTCGGACGACAAGGGTCAGGTCATGACCTTCGTGGAAGCCTGCCGGGCGCATCTGGCGATGGCGGGCGAGTTGCCCTGTGGGGTGACGATCCTGATCGAGGGCGCCGAGGAGAGCGGCTCCCAGGGGCTCCCCGAATGGGTCGCGGCGAACCGCGACAAACTCGGCTGCGACGTGGTCCTCGTCTGCGACACCGGGATGTGGGACCCGAAGACCCCGCAGATCACCTCGTCCCTGCGGGGGCTCTGCTATTTTGAGGTGAAGGTCACCTGCGCCGACCGGGACCTGCATTCGGGCTTCTTCGGGGGCGCGGCGCGCAACCCGATCCACGTCCTGTCCCGGATCGTCGCCGACCTGCACGATGCGGACGGGCGGGTCACGGTGCCCGGCTTCTACGACGGCGTCCACGAGCGCCCGGCCGAGGTCATCGCCCAATGGCGCGGCCTCGGCATGACGCCCGAGACCCTGCTCGGGCCCATCGGCCTCAAGGAGCCCGCGGGCGAAAAGGGGCGGTTGCCCCTGGAACTCGTGCAGTCGCGGCCCGCCTGCGACGTGAACGGGATCTGGGGCGGCTATACGGGGGAGGGGACCAAGACGGTGATCGCCTCCACCGCCTCGGCCAAGGTCTCGTTCCGCCTCGTGGACGATCAGGATCCCGCGGCGCTCGCCCGCAGCTTCGAGGCCTTCGTGCGCGAGCGGGTGCCCGCGGACTGTTCCGTCGAGGTCGTCACCTACAAGGGCTCCCGGGCCATCAGCCTGCCCTTCGACATGCCCGAACTCACCGCCGCCAGGGCGGCCCTGGAAGCGGAATGGGGCGTGCCCGCAGTGACCGTGGGCGCGGGTGGGTCGATCCCCATCGTCGGCGACTTCAAGCGCATCCTCGGCAAGGACACGCTGCTCATCGGCTTCGGCCTCGATGACGACCGGATCCACTCGCCCAACGAGAAGTACGACCTGACAAGCTTCCACAAGGGCACCCGCTCCTGGGCGCGGATCCTCTCCGCCCTCGGCGCCCGGGGGTAAGGGCGAGCCCTCCGGGCCGGACCCCCGCCCCCCGGGGGGCGGGCCGGTCCCGGGATCGTCCTCCCCCCCCTCAGGGCGGTGACGGCGTCAGCGATGGGCGCGCCGGGGCGCCGTGCCGGAAGCCCAGTGCGGGGCGACGATGTCCCCGCGGGAGACCGTCGCCCGGTGGCCGTCATGGTACATCGGGGCGCCGGAGATCTGGCCCGTGCCCATGCGCTGGGAATGGAGCGACTTGGGGTTGTGGTACGGGTCGCTGATGTAGCTGCTCATATGGCCGCCGCCCGCGGATTGGCGGCTCCCCTCGCCGCCTTCGGCCCAGGCGAGGCCCGGCACGGCCAGGGTGAGGGTGGCAAGGCCCAGGATCGCGAAGCGCTTCATCTCGTCAACCTTTCTTGGCTGTTCTCCGGGCCGGACCCGCTGTCCTGCGCCGATGAGATGACTATAAGCGACGATCAAAAGTCTATTAGTGCGCATTCGCACAGTATATATCGTCGGATTTTAATCCGAATACTTTGCCGGAACGGTGCGTCGGCACACCTTCCAGGCTTCCACCGGGATGAAAGCGGCATCCCGAACGTCGCCGGCGAGGCGCGGCGTGGGACGTGCCGCCGGATCAGCCCCTGGCGGGGGGGCCGATCCGCCGGTCGATCCACGTCCACAGGGCGCGGATCTCGGCGGCGGCGAAGCCCAGGGGGGCGTGCTCGGTGACGCCCCGGCCGAGGGCGATCGCGTCCTGATGATCGACCCGCTGGAGGATGGCGGGCTCGGCCATCATGCCCAGCCCCGCGAGTTGCTTGGCATAGAGGCCGGTCCGGGGCGAGGGCGGCGGCGGGCACTGGTTGAGGACCAGGGCGAGCCGCTCGGCCAAGCCCTGGGCGACCAAGAGCTCGATGGTCGGCAGGGCGGCCATCAGGTCGAGGCGGGACGGCCGGATCGGGATGACGACGAGATCGGCCAAGCGCAGGAGCGCGGCGATCCCGCCGATCGAGGCGCCGGGCGTGTCGACGATGGCTAGGGTCCTTCCCTCCTCGGCCTGCTGCTCGAGGATCGCCGAGAACTGGGCGAACTCCCAGGGGCGCAGCCGATCCACCACGGGCTCGGCCTCCGCCCGGAGGGTGCCCCAGGCGGCGAGGGAACCCTGCGGGTCCGCATCGAAGGCCGTCACCCGCTCGCCGGCCTGCGTCGCCGCGACGGCCAGGGAGGTGGCCAGGGTGGTCTTGCCGGTCCCACCCTTCTGGACCGCGACGGCCACGACGCGGGGTCTGAAAGCGGCGCTCACCGGCGGCCGCCCTGGGGTTGGGGTCCCGTGTCGCGGGGGTCCATCGCGTCCGTCCGTCCCCGTCGCGGGCGGAGAGGCCGCCTGATTCCGGGTCAGGCAGGCTTAAGGCAGGCTGGGCCAAGGGGAAACCGCGGCGGTCACCTCGCCCACAGGCTGGCGCCGCGGTGCCCGGTCAATGGATCGCGTCGATGACCTTCGCCTTGGGGCTGGCGTCAGGGGCCGGCGAGGACCCGGCGACGAGGGTGCTCCCCGGCTTGGCGGCGGTCAGGGCGATGGCGATCAGGGCGAGGATGGCGGCAAGGGCCGCCGGGAACAGGAAGGCCATCTCGCCGAACCGGTAGTCGAGGAGGCCGCCCAGCACGGCGCCGGTGCTCAGGCCCGCCCAGAGGGGCGCCTGGATCCAGAACGAGGGCGCCACCGTGCCGAGCAGCAGGTTGGCGCAGCCGGTGCCGAAGCGCACCACGGCGCCCGTCACGTAGGTGAGCGCCAGGGAGCGCCCGCCCTCGTCCTGCAGGGTCGCGTTCTGCAGCCCCAGGGCCAGGACGATGGGATAGGCGTGCAACGGGTAGGCGAAGGTGCCCCAGGGCATGAAAAGGCCGGTGGCCAGCAGGGCAGCCTGGAGCGTCAGGAGCACGGACAGCCGCCAGCGCCCGACGGCGGCGGCAATCAGCGTCCCCAGGAAGGCGCCGAAGCAGAACAGGGCGATGGTGCTCGCCACGCGGGTGACGTTGTCCCAGTCGGCATTGGCCACCGCCACGCCGAAGCGGGTGGTGTTGCCGGACATGAACGACATGAAGAGCTGCGAGAATTCGAGGAAGCCGATGGAATCCGCCGTGCCCGCGAGCATCGCCAGGGCGATGGCGAAGAACAGCCGCGACCGGGGATCGGCAGGAAACGACTTGTCCGGCGGGGCCTTGGACTGGTCCGTTTCCATCCGTTCATCCACCATAAGGCTACCCCGCGAGCTTGGCCGTCCCCGTGACGGCCGACCATTAATGGACGGGGCCGACGGATGTTTCATCCGGCAATCCGTTGCCCTGCGACGACCCGGCCGGGTACCGGGACGCCGCCCTCCCACCGCACCGCCGCCTCGCGCAGGACGCGGAGCGCGAGGCCCGACGCCTCCGCCGCCTCGCGGAGGTGGGCGTCCGGGTGAGCGTAGCGCCCGTCCCGACCGAGGACGACGCCGGACGGCCCTCCCTCGGCCGGTGACTGCACCGTGAAGGCCGCCCAGCCCCCCGGCCGCAGCACCCGGGCGATGCCGGCGAGGACCGGGCCGAGGTCGGCACAGTAGATGAACACGTCCGCCGCGATGCAGAGATCCGCCGATCCCTCCGGCTCTCCGCCGAGGAACGCCCCCAGTTCGGCCGCCACCAGCCGGTCGTAGCAGCCCTTGGCCCGGGCGCGGGCCAGCATCGCGGGGGACAGGTCGACCCCGGTGAGATGCGTCACCCGCCCGGTGATCGCCGCCCCCGCGAGGCCGGTGCCGCAGCCGAGGTCGAGGGCCACGGGAAAGCGCGCCGGCTCCTCCGGCAGCACCCCCGCGACGAGGTCCGGCCCGACATAGCGCAGCCCCTCCACGAGGTGGCTCTCGAACCGCGGCGCATAGCCGTCGAAGAGGGCGCGGATATAGGCCGGGCTGAGGGCGACGCCATCCTCCGCCCCGGCCCCGCCCCCGAGCCGGGCGAGGTGGAGCCCGGCGCCGAGGGTGTCCTGCGGGTCGAGGCTCCGGGCGGATTCGTAGGCGGCCCGTGCGCCGTCCCGGTCGGCCGGATCGCCGGAGGCCTGGAACAGCGCCTCCCGGGCTCGGCCGAGGAGCAGCCATGCGGGGGCATAGCGCGGGGCGATCTCGATCGCCTGCCCGGCGAGGTCGGCGCAGGCGGGGGCGTCGCCCTCCGCGAGGCAGGCCTCGGCGTAGCGATAGCGGCGGTCGGCCAAGAGGTCGCCGGAACTGCGGTGGGTGTCCATGCGTCGGTGTAGGTTTCAAAAGGGCGAGCCCTTTTGCGGGTGCAGGGCAGCGCCCTGCAAGCGTCGGGGCCTTGCCCCGACACCCCACCAAAGGACTCGTCCTTTGGGAACCCCCTATGGCCGAGGGTCGATGTCCACACGCGCGAGCGACCTGCTCACTCTTACCCGAGAGGGGCTCTACTGCCCGCTCGGGGATTTCCACGTCGATCCGACTTGGCCCGTGCCCCGGGCGCTGATCACCCACGGCCATGCCGACCATGCCCGCGCGGGGCACGCCCGGGTGATGGCGACGCCCGAGACCCTGCGGATCATGGCCGTGCGCTACGGCGAGGACTTTTGCGGCGCGTCGCAGGAGGCGAAGCTGGGGGAGGCGATCCGGGTCGGCGACGTCACCGTGCGGTTCGTGCCGGCGGGGCATGTGCTGGGCTCGGCGCAGGTGGTGATCGAGCGGGAGGGGATGCGGGTCGTCGTCTCCGGCGACTACAAGCGCGCCCCGGACCCGACCTGCCTGCCCTTCGAGGTGGTGCCCTGCGACGTGTTCATCACCGAGGCCACCTTCGGCCTGCCGGTCTTCACCCATCCCGACACCCGGGGCGAGGTGCGCAAGCTCCTCGATTCGCAGCGGCTTTTTCCCGAGCGGACGCACATCGTCGGCGCCTACGCGCTCGGCAAGGCGCAGCGGGTGATGGCGCTCCTGCGCGAGGAGGGCTGGGACCGGCCGATCCACCTGCACGGGGCGATGGAGAAGCTGACCGAACTGTACAAGCGCGAGGGCATCCCGCTGGGTGAGACGCCCAAGGTCGTGGCCGCCGAGCGCAAGGATCTGGCCGGCGCCATCGTGATCTGCCCGCCCTCGTCGATCCAGGACCTGTGGTCGCGCAAGTTTCCCGATCCCGTCACCTGCTTCGCCTCCGGCTGGATGCGGGTCCGGGCGCGGGCCCGGCAGAAGGGGGTGGAGCTGCCTCTGGTGATCTCCGACCACGCCGACTGGCCGGACCTGTGCCGCACCATCCGCGAGACCGGGGCCGGGGAGGTCTGGGTCACCCACGGGCAGGAGGACGCCCTGGTCCACTGGTGCGGGACGGAGGGCATCCGGGCCAAGCCCCTGCACTTGTTGGGCTATGGCGACGACGGCGAGGCGGAATCACCCGCCGCCGCGGAGGAGGCGGCGTGAACGAGTTCGCCCATCTCCTCGACCGCCTCGGCTACGAGCCCCGCCGCAACGCCAAGCTGCGGCTGTTACAGGATTATTTTGCCCGGACGCCCGACCCCGAGCGCGGCTTCGCCCTGGGCGCCATGACCGGCACCCTCAGTTTCCGCGAGGCCAAGCCGGCCCTGATCCGCGGGCTGGTGGAGGCGCGGATCGACCCGCTGCTTTTCCGCCTGTCGCACAACTACGTGGGCGACCTCGCCGAGACCACGGCGCTGATCTGGCCGACCACGCCTGTCCCTGCCATGGAAGCCGGCCCCTCCCATCCCCGTCCTCATCCTGAGGTGCCCGCCCCGGCGGGCCTCGAAGGAGGGCTCCAGGGATCGCGGAGCCTTCTGGAGGCCTCCTTCGAGGCTTCCGCCCGCGCGGAAGCACCTCAGGATGAGGAACAGGGTGGGATGTCCGGGGCGCACCCGCGGCAGGCCGGAATCGGCCACAACAACCCCCCGCCCCCGACCCTCGCCGAGGTGGTGGAGACGCTGAGCACCATCCCCAAGCGCGAATTGCCGGGGCACCTTGCCACCTGGCTCGATGCCCTCGACGAGACCGGGCGCTGGGCGCTCCTGAAGCTCGTGACCGGTAACCTGCGGGTCGGCGTGTCGGCGCGGCTCGCCAAGACCGCGGTCGGGGCGCTCGGTGGCTACGAGGCGGACGAAGTGGAGGAGGTCTGGCACGGGCTGGAGCCGCCCTTCGAGACCCTCTTCGCCTGGGTCGAAGGCCGGGCCGAGCGGCCGGAGACCCTGAACCCGGCCCCGTTCCGGCCGCCGATGCTCTCCCACCCGATCGAGGAGCGGGACGACCTCGACAAGCTCGAACCCGAGGCCTTCTCCGCCGAATGGAAGTGGGACGGCATCCGCGTGCAACTCGTCGGCGGCCGGGACCGGGCCGGCGTGCAGGTCGGCAAGGTCTATTCCCGCACCGGCGAGGACATCACCCATGCCTTCCCCGACCTCGCGGGGGCGATCACCTTCGAGGGGGCGCTGGACGGCGAGCTGCTGATCCTCCGCGAGGGCCGGGTGCAGAGCTTCAACGTGCTGCAGCAGCGGCTCAACCGGAAGGCGGTGACGGGCAAGCTCCTCGAGGAGTTCCCGGCGCATGTCCGGGCCTACGACCTGCTGACCAGCGACGGCGAGGACCTGCGCCCCGAACCGTTCTCGACGCGTCGGGAGAGGCTTGAGCAAGTCATCAAAAGGCTCGACCACGCCCGGGTCGACATCTCGCCCCTCGTGCCTTTCGCCGACTGGGAAGCTTTGGCCGCGGCCCGGGCCGACCCGGCCTCGGTCGGCGCCGGGGAGGATGCGGACGCCATCGAAGGCGTGATGCTCAAGCGCCGCAACAGCCCCTACCTGCCCGGCCGACCCAAGGGTCCATGGTGGAAGTGGAAGCGTGAGCCGCACATCGTCGATGCGGTGATGATGTATGCCCAGCGCGGCCACGGGAAGCGCTCGTCCTTCTACTCGGACTACACGTTCGGGGTCTGGCGGGAGGCCCCGGAGGGCGGGGACGAACTGGTGCCGGTGGGCAAGGCGTATCACGGCTTCACCGACGCGGAACTCGCCAAGCTCGACCGCTACGTCCGCAACCACACCACCAAGCGCTTCGGCCCGGTTCGGGAGGTCGCCCACGGGCGCGACGGCGGCCTCGTGCTGGAAATCGCCTTCGAGGGGGTGCAACGCTCTACCCGGCACAAGTCCGGCGTGGCGATGCGCTTCCCCCGGGTCAGCCGCATCCGCTGGGACAAGCCCCCCGCCGAGGCCGACCGGATCGACGTGCTGGAGCGGATCCTGGCCCGGGGCGAGAAAGAGATCGCCCCCGGCGGCAGCCTGCAGGAGGACGCATGAGACAGGGCAGGGGACACGGCAGCATCGGACGGGTCGAGACCCTGGCCGCCGGCCCGGTGACGCGGCAGGCGACCGGGCGGCTGACCATCGCCACCCCCGGCCAGGGGTTCACGGATTTCACCGGGGCGGTGGCGGAGTTCGTGCGCGACAGCGGCGTGACCGCGGGGCTCGCCCACGTGTTCTGCCGGCACACCTCCGCGTCGCTGACCATCCAGGAGAACGCCGACCCGGACGTGCAGACGGACCTGCTCACGGCCCTCGACGGCCTCGCCCCCCGCCACGGGGCCTATGTCCACGGCGCCGAGGGGCCCGATGACATGCCCGCCCATATCCGGACCATGCTGTCCGATTCCGGGCTGGTCGTGCCGGTGGCCGGGGGACGGCTGGCGCTGGGGACGTGGCAGGGGATCTATCTGATCGAGCACCGGGACCGGCCGCACCGGCGGGAGATTCTGGTGGGGGTGATGGGGAGTTAGAGCGGTTTCTGCAATCCTTGGATCACGTCACCTCCCCGGTCATTGCGAGCGAAGCGAAGCAACCCAGGGATCCGCACCATCCTGAGGCGGCCCGCTGCCCTGGATTGCTTCGCTTCGCTCGCAAGGACGGGGAGCTGGGACGGAGAGCAGGCGATCCAACGGTTCCCGAAAATGCTCTAGCGGGCCGCATGCCCCTTCCTCTCCCCTCTCCGTCTTTGCTTCGCTGCGCTCGCAATGACGGCGAGGGGGACGCGAGACCGTCCGAAACATCCGGGAACATACCCGACATTAACGATCGCTAAACCATAGAGGGTAGGCCGAACCGGCTCCGCTCCTTCCCCCGCGGGCCGTCCGGGCAGGACGATGCCATGAGCCTCCTCGACGCCGTCTCGAATTCCACCAGCGGTCTGTCCGCCCAGGCCTTCGCCCTCAACAACATCTCCGGCAACATCGCCAACTCGTCGACGGCGGGCTTCAAGAGCACGGACACCCACTTCGCCGACATGCTGGCCCAGACCGAGGCGGGCAACCAGCCCTCCGGCGGCGTCTCCCTCACCAGCCGGTCGAACCTGCAATTGCAGGGGACGATCACCTCCACCGGGGTGGCGACGAACCTCGCGATTTCCGGCGACGGCTACTTCATCGTCAAGCCGAACTCCGGCACGGTGACATCGCCGAGCTTCACCGGCCAGACCGGCTATACGCGCCGGGGCGACTTCTCGACCGATGCCAACGGCTACCTCGTGAACGGCGCGGGCTACTACCTGTTCGCCGGGCCCTCCGCGAGCACCCCCGTTCAGGTGGCCACCGGCACCGACGCCCCGGCGAGCCTCGCCATCTCTCCCGCGGGCGTCCTCACCGCGACCAATGCCGACGGCAGCACCAAGAGCCTCGGGACGATGACGCTCGCCCAGTTCGACGGGCCGGAGAACCTCGCGCCCCTGGATGGTGGCACCTACGTCGCCACCGCCAGTTCCGGCGCCGCGACCTACGGATTCGCGGGGGCCAGCGTCACCGCGGGCTCGGTGGAACAGTCGAATGCCAGCATCTCGGACCAGTTCACCAAGATGATCGAGACGCAGCAGGCCTACAGCGCCAACACCAAGGTGCTCAACGCCGCCAATGAGATGCTGCAGGACGCGATCACGATGTACGTGTGAGGCGATGCCTCACAGGAACTTCAGCGGGTCCTTTTCCGGAGGCGGAGGCGCGACGTCGTTGCGGTTCCACCAGCCGCCTCCCAGCGCCACGAACAGGGCCGCCGTGTCGGCGTACTGCGTCGCCCGGGCCGCGGCCGACGTGACGAGGGCCGAGAGATAGCCCTGCTGGGCGATGAGCACCTGCGTCGAGTTCACGGCGCCGGCCGTGTACTGCTTGCGGATCAGTTCCAGGCTCTGGCCCGTCGCGGCCTCGGCGCCCTGGGCAGCCGCCACCGCCTTGGCGTCGGCCTGGAGCGCCCGCAGGGCATCCGCGACGTTCTGGAAGGCGGTGATCACCACCGCCTTGTACTGCGCCTGGGCCTGGGTCAGCCCCTCCTCCGCCGCCCGCTGGCGCCGGAACAGGGTGCCGGCGTCGAAGATCGGCGCCGTCGCCTGGCCGATGATCGTGAAGAAGGACGCGCCCGGATTCGTCACCTGCGCGAGGCGCACGGCGCTCGATCCGCCGGTGACGGAAATGTTGAATTGCGGCAGGCGGTTGGCCACCGCGACGCCGACATTGGCGGAGGCCTGCTGCACCAGCGCCTCGGCCGCCTTCACGTCCGGCCGCTGCTGGACGAGCCGGGAGGGCAGGCTCACCGGCAGCTTGGTCGGCAGGCGCAGGGCCGAGAGGGTGAAGGTCTCGGCGACCTCGTCCGAGGGCAGGCGGCCGGCCAGCGCCGTCAGCAGGTTGCGCTGGATGGCGAGCTGCTTTTCCAGCGGCGGCAGCAATTGCTGCGAGAGGGCGAGCGCCGCCTGCTGCTGCACCACATCGGCCCCGGCGATCTGCCCCAGGGCGAGCTGCTTGTTGTAGAGCCCGAGCACGTCGGTCTGGGCCTGGATGACCTTCTTGGTGGCGTCGATCTGCGCCCGCAGGGACGCCTCCTGGATCGCCGCCGCCACGACGTTGGCGGTGAGGCTGAGATAGGCGGCCTCCAGCTGGAATCGCTGGTTCTCGGTGGTGGCCTCCAGGGACTCGATCTGGCGCCGGTCCGCGCCGAACACGTCCGGGTTGTAGGCGATCACCGCCTGCGGGGTGAACAGCGAGTAGAGGTAGCGGTTCTGGTTCTGCAAAGGCGATTGCAGTTGCAGGCCCGGCGCCATCGCCTCCTCGGCCTGGGGCGTCGCATTCAGGCTCGGGTAGAGGGTTCCCTTCTGGGCCAGCACGTTCTGCTGGGCGATGCGCAGGGACGCCTGCGCGGCCTCCAGATTCGGGTTGTTGGCCAGCGCCTGCTCCACAAGGCGGTTGAGCGCCTTCGAGTGGAACAGCTTCCACCATTCGGCCGGGATGTCCGCCCCCGAGACGAAGCTCTGGTCGGCCGAGCCGCCCTGCCGGGTGCGGATCGTGTTGGCGGCCGAGGGGTTGGCGAGCTTCTCCTTGGTGTAGCGGGACACCGGAGGCGCCTCGGGCGGCACGAAATTCGGTCCCACCGCGCAGGCGGAGAGGAGAACGGCCGCGAGGCAGGAGGCCGCCACGCCAGCCGTCACACCGGGCATCGTCCGGGCCGCCGCGGTTCGCGCGGCGCCGTTACGGGCCGTCCTCGTCATCATTCCCCCGCCGCGGCCGAAAAACCGCTCCGGCCCCTGAGACAAGGGCCGGAGCGCAGGGCGGAGTCAATGCGGCCGGCACGGCCGGTGCACAGGCCGCGCCGGGCCTGTGTCCGCGAGGCCACGGGGATGCACGGGCAGCCCCCCATCACGCCGCCATCCGGTGCTCGCGGAGCGCCCGGGCCTCCGGGTTGGTCTTCCGGCGGGAGAACAGCGAGATCAGGATCGGCACGATCACCAGGATCAGGTTCGGCGCCAGGATGATGCCGCCGACCACGACGAGGGCCAGCGGCTTCTGCACCTGCGAGCCGATTCCCGTGGAGATCGCCGCCGGCAGCAGGCCGACGCAGGCGGCGACGCAGGTCATCATCACCGGGCGCATGCGCACCACGGCGGCGTTCCAGATCGCCTCCCCCCGCTCCCAGCCCTCATCGAGGAGCTGGTTGTAGTAGGCGAGCAGGATCACGCCCTCCATGGTCGAGATGCCGAACAGGGCGATGAAGCCGATCGCCGCCGAGATCGAGAACGGCGTCCCGGTCAGAAACAGCGCGAAGATGCCCCCGATCATCGCCATCGGGATCACCGACAGGGTCAGCATCATGTCCGTCACGGAGGAGAAGTTCACGAACAGCAGCAGCGCGATCAGCAGCAGCGTGATCGGCACCACGAGGCTCAGCCGGGTCGCCGCCTCGGTGAGGTTCGTGAACTGGCCGACCCATTCCATGTGGTAGCCGGAGGGCAGATCGACCTCCTGCTGCACCCGCCTCTGCGCTTCCAGCACCGTCGAGCCGAGGTCGCGCCCGCGCACGGAGAACTTCACCGGGATGTAGCGCTCCTGGTCCTCCCGGTAGATGAACGAGGCGCCGGAGACGAGGTCCACGTCGGCGATCTCGGAGAGGGGCACCTGCACCACGCCGCCATTCGGGTTCTGGGCGCCCACCGCGATGTTGCGGATGGTGGCCAGCGACGAGCGGTACTCCTTGGCGAGCCGCACCCGCATGGGGAAGTGCCGGTCCGAGCCGTATTCGTAGAGGTCGCCCACGGTCTGGCCGCCGACCGCCGCCTGGATCGTGGTGTTCACGTCGCTGATCGACAGGCCGTAACGGGCGGCCTTGTGGCGGTCGACGTCGATCCGCACGGTGGGCTGGCCAAGGGACTCGAACACCGAGAGGTCGGTGATCCCGGGCACCGTCGCGAGCACCGCCTTCACTTGGTTCGCGGTCTTGGTGAGTTCCGTGAGGTCGCTGCCGTAGATCTTGACCGAGTTCTCGCCCTTCACCCCCGACGCCGCCTCTTGGACGTTGTCCTCGATATACTGGGAGAAGTTGAACTCGATGCCGGGAAATTCCTGTTCGAGCCTGGCGTTGAGGTCGTGGATTAGGGTGTCCTTGTCCAGGCCCTTGCGCCACTGGTCGATGGGCTTGAGCGGCGCCAGGATCTCGACGTTGAAGAAGCCGGTGGCGTCGGTGCCGTCGTTCGGACGGCCCTGGTGCGACAGGACGGTCGTGACCTCCGGCACCTCCTGGAAGATCTTGCGCAGGCGCTGCACGTAGGCGTTGCCCGCCTCCAGGGAGATCGAGGCCGGCATCGTGCCACGCACGTAGAGGTTGCCCTCTTCCAGCTTCGGCAGGAACTCCAGGCCGAGATGGCGTGCCGCCAGCCCCGAGCCCAGCAGCACCGCCATCATCACGGCGATGGTGATCACCCGGTTGTGCAGGCCGAAGCGCAGGGCCGCCTCGTGGCCGACCCTCAGCACCCGGACGATCAGGGTATCGCGCTCCTCCAGCTTCTTCGGCAGCATCAGCGCCGACAGGGCCGGGGACACGGTGAAGGTGGCGATCAATCCGCCGACGAGCGCATAGGCGTAGGTCTTGGCCATCGGCCCGAAGATGTGGCCCTCGACGCCCGACATGGTGAAGAGCGGCAGGAAGCCGACGATGATGATGGTGGCTGAGAAGAAGATCGCCCGGTTCACCTCCGCCCCGGCGATGGCGATGGTCCCGAGCCGCCCCTTGAGGCCGCCGGGCGCCGCCTGGCCCTCCGAATGCTCGGGCTCGGCCAGATGCCGGAACACGTTCTCGACCATGATCACCGTCGCATCGACGATCAGGCCGAAATCGATGGCGCCGAGCGAGAGGAGGTTCGCCGAATCGCCCCGCACCACAAGGATCAGGATGGCGAAGCCGAGCGCGAACGGGATCGTCGCCGCCACGATGATCGCGCTCGTCAGCGACCCCAGGAACAGCCACTGCACCACGAAGACCAGGACCACGCCGAAGACGAGGTTGTGCATCACCGTATGGGTGGTGGTGTGGATCAGCCCCGAGCGGTCGTAGATCCGCTCGATCTTCACGTCCGGCGGCAGGATGGTCGAGGAATTGATCTTGTCGATCTCGGCCTCGACCCGCTGCAGGGTCGGCAGGCTCTCGCCGCCGCGGGTCATCAGCACGATGCCTTCGACCACGTCCGGCTGGTCGTCGTGGCCGACGATGCCGAGCCGTGGGGCGTTCGAGACCCGCACCTCCGCCACGTCCCGTACCAGCACCGGCACGCCGTTCACGAGGCTGATCAGCGTGTCCTTGATGTCGTCCATGTCGCGGATCAGGCCGACGCCGCGCACCACGGCCGATTGCTGGCCGACGTTGAGGGTCTGGCCGCCGACGTTGATCGAGGCGTTGTTCAGGGCGCCCGTGAGCTGCACCAGCGTCAGGCCCTGTGCCAGGAGCCGGTTCAGGTCGACCGCGATCTCGTATTCCTTGGCCTTGCCGCCGAAGGCGGTGACGTCCACCACACCGGGGATCGCCTTAAAGCGGCGCTGCAGCACCCAGTCCTGCAGGGTCTTCATGTCGGTGGGCGAGTAGCCCTTCGGGCCGACGAGCTTGTAGCGCATGATCTCGCCGACCGGGCTCGTCGGCGAGATCGAGGGCTGGGCGCCGTTGGGGAGCTGGGGCGCCTGCGACAGGCGGTTGAGCACCCATTGCTGCGCTTCGTAGTAAGTGTACTCGTAGTTGAACTGCACCTTCACGTCGGAGAGGCCGAACAGCGAGATCGTGCGCACCACCTGGGCGTTGGGGATGCCCGCCAGCGCCACCTCCAGGGGGATGGTGATGTAGCGCTCGATCTCGTCGGCCGACTGGCCGGGGTTCTGGGTGATGACGTCGACGAGCGGCGGGACCGGGTCCGGGTAGGCCTCGATGTTCAGCTTGGTGTAGGCGGCGTAGCCGATGCCGAGCATCAGCACGAACAGCAGGCAGACGAGGACGCGCTGCCTCAGTGCGAAGACGATCAGAGCGTTCATCGCGCCCGCCTCACGAGGCCTTGTCGCCGCTGGCCGCCCTGTCGATGAACAGGGCGCCGCGGGTCACGATCTGCTCCCCCGCCGCGAGGCCGGTGACGACCTGGGCGTTGTCGGCATTGATCAGCCCGAGTTGAACGTCCCGGGCCTCCACCGCCCCATCGGGCCGGGCGACCCAGACATGGGTGCGTCCGCCCTCGTAGACGACGGCGCTAAGGGGCACGCTCGGGCTCGGCTCGCCCTTGCCGGTGATGATCGTGTAGGTGGCGAACATCTCCGGCCGGAGCACCCGGTCCGGGTTGTCCACCTCGCTGCGGACGGCGAGCCGCCGGGTCGCGGGGTCGAGGCTGGCGGCCATGTAGTTGACCCGCGCCTTGAAGATGCGGTTGCCGAAGCCCGCCACCTTCGCCTCGACCTCCTGGCCGATGCGGATCTTGGGGATCTCGCTCTCGCGCACGTTGGCGATGAGCCACACCGTCGAGAGGTCGCCGATGACGAATTGCGGGTCGCCCGATGCGTTGATGTACTGGCCGATGCCGACCTTGCGCTGGACGATGGTTCCGGCGATCGGCGCCCGGATCTTCGTTTCCGGGCTCAGGGTGCCGTTCTTCTCGTAGGCGACGATCTCCGCATCGGTCTTGCCGAGCAGGCGCAGGCGGTTCTTCACCGCGTCGAGGGCGGATTCGGCGGTCTTGAGGTCGCTCTGGGCGGCGATGACGTCGTTCTGGGCCGACTGGTAGTCCTTCAGGGCGACCGCTTTGGCCTGGAACAGCTCCTGCTGGCGGGTGGCGATGGTCTGGTCGAGCTTCAGCAGGGCCTGCTGCTTCTGAAGGGTGTTCAGGGCGGCCTGATAGTCGTTCTGCGCCTGGACCATGTCCGTCGCCTCGACGACGAACAGCACGTCGCCGGCCTTCACGTCGTCGCCCGCCCGGGCCATCACCTTGGTGACGCGGCCAGAATACGGCGAGACGACGGGCACGTTGTCGTCATCGTTGAGGGCGATGCGGCCCTCCGCGGCCCCCTCGGGCCGGAAGACCTGCGTCGCCACGGGGAGGATCTCGAAGGAGGCCCGCTGCTCCTTGCTCGGCCGGAACACCCGCTCGACCGGGCCCGCCTTCTCCAGGTCGATCCCCGGATCCTTGTTGCTGGAGGAGAACAGGCCCTGGGCCGCCTCGGCGATCCGCCCGGCCCATTCCCGGGCCTCGTCCGGCCGCAGGGCGACGAAGGCGCCGACGCCGCCAAGCACCGCGAGCAGGACGAGGATGCGCAGCACCTTGCCCCGGCGGCGTGGCCGCTGGGGCTCAAGGCCGGCCTGATCCTGGTAGTGCGGGTTGCGGGCGTCCATAGTCGTTTCAACCAGGCGGGGAGAGGTCGACCGCGATTCGCGCCGCCCACCGGCAGCAGCTTGAAATCCAGGGTTGGCGCTTTTCCAAGGCGGACGAGCGGACCCGCTCGGTGATGGGGGTTAGAATCTCCCCCGCCGCCGGGCAAACGACGGTTTCGTGAGGCGCCCGAAGGGGCTCCACCTGCGCTGTCGCGGCCACACTCGCTCATCCATCGGGAGGCACCCCTCGTCTGTGAGCGACCCGCATGACGGTCTCGTGACGGTCCCGGCGGTGCCCGGGGGGCTTCCGTTGGCGGGGCCGCGCTACAATGTTACATGCGCAACCCGTAACGACCCTTCCCCTTTCCTGGCAGGCCGACATGGCAAATCCCGCGGCGACTTCGCAGTCGGACGGCAAGATCCCGGTCACGGTGCTGACCGGCTATCTCGGCGCCGGCAAGACCACCCTGCTCAACCGCATCCTCACCGAGAACCATGGCCGCCGCTACGCGGTCATCGTCAACGAGTTCGGCGAGATCGGCATCGACAACGACCTCGTCGTGGGCGCGGACGAGGAAGTGTTCGAGATGAACAACGGCTGCGTCTGCTGCACCGTACGCGGAGACCTGATCCGCATCATGGACGGGCTGGTGAAGCGCCGGGGCAAGTTCGACGCCATCATCGTGGAGACCACCGGGCTCGCCGACCCGGCCCCCGTGGCCCAGACCTTCTTCGTGGACCAGGACGTCGGCGAGGCCGCCCGGCTCGACGCCGTCGTGACGGTGGCCGACGCCAAGTGGCTCACGGAGCGCCTGAAGGACGCCCCCGAGGCCAAGAACCAGATCGCCTTCGCGGACGTGATCCTGCTCAACAAGGCGGACCTCGTCACGCCCGCGGACCTCGACCGGGTGGAGGGCGAGATCCGCGCCATCAATCCCCTGGCGAAGCTCCATCGCACCACCAACTGCGCCGTGCCCCTCGACGCGGTGCTGGAGCGCAATGCCTTCGACCTCGACCGCATCCTGGAGGTGGAGCCCGACTTCCTGGAAGAGGGCCACCACCATCACCACGATTCGGAGATCCGTTCGATCTCGGCGAAGATCGAGGGTGAGGTGGATCCGGAGAAGTTCATGCCCTGGATCTCGAACCTGACCCAGGTTCAGGGGCCCGACATCCTGCGGTGCAAGGGCATCGTCGCCTTCCCGGACGAACCGAAGCGGTTCGTCTTCCAGGGCGTCCACATGATTCTCGACGGCGACGTCCAGGGCGACTGGGGGAAGGACGAAAAGCGCGTTTCCCGCGTGGTTTTCATCGGTCGCAACCTTGACGAGGCGGCGATCCGCGAAGGGTTCGAGGCGACGCGGGCGTGAGGCCCCCTCTCCCCGCCTGCGGGGACCGTCGCGGATGGGATCGCTGACCACCGATACCCTCATCGTCTTTGCGAGCGACAGCGAAGCAATCCAGGGCAGCGGGACGCCTCAGGACGACGCGGATCCCTGGATTGCTTCGCTTCGCTCGCAAAGACGGCGAGGAGGCGGGAAGGCGCATCACACCACTACTGTGATCGCCTGCGCTGCCCGGGTGAGGCCCGTGTAAAGCCACCGCGCCCGGTGTTCGCGGAAGGCGTAGGATTCGTCGAACAACGTCACCTTGTCCCACTGCGAACCCTGCGCCTTGTGCACCGTGAGCGCGTAGCCGTAGGTGAACTCGTCGGTCTCCCGGCGCTGGTAGAGGGGGATCTCCTCGTCCGCGCCGCTGATCATCGCCCGCAGCACCTTGATGTCCGTCGGGCGGCGGCGGAGCGCCGGGTCGTCCTCGGGCACGATGTCGAGGCGGATCATGTCGGGCCGGGGCGGGGCCCGCAGGGCGTGGACCGTCCAGGTCGAGCCGTTGAGAAGGCCCTTCACCCGGTCGTTGCGGAGGCAGACCAGCTTCTCCCCCACGGCGGGCATCGGGTCGGTATGGCCGGCGAGCTCCCGCAGGCGTCCGTTGTAAAGTCGGCGGGTCTTGTTGAGGCCGACCAGCACCTGATCGCATTCGAGCACCGTGGCGGGGTCGAGGTCCCGGCGGGAGACGACGCGGCTCTCCCCGAACTCCCCCCGCTCCAGCCGGCCGCCCTCGCGGACGGTCATGGCCATGCGAACGATCGGGTCGTCCTTGGCCTGCCGGTGGACCTCGGTGAGCATCACGTCGGGCTCGGCCTCGGTGAAGAAGCCGCCGCCCCGCACCGGCGGCAGCTGGGCCGGGTCGCCCAGCACCAGCACGGGCTTGTCGAAGGACAGGAGGTCGTTGCCGAGATCGGAATCGACCATCGAGCACTCGTCGATGACGATGAGGTCGGCCTTGGCCGCCGGGCCGGAGCGGTTGAGGGTGAAGGTCGGGCCACCCTCTTCCGCTTCCTTGGTGCGGTAGATCAGCGAGTGGATCGTCGCGGCGTCGTGGCAGCCCTTCTGCCGCATCACCGAGGCGGCCTTGCCGGTGAAGGCGCCGAACACCACCGTGCCGTCGACATCCTCGGCGATGCGCCGGGCGAGCGTCGTCTTGCCGGTGCCGGCATAGCCGAACAGGCGGAACACCTGCGATCCGCCGTCCCGGCGCCATGCACCGATCGCCTTCAGCGCCGCGTCCTGCTGGGGCGCGTAGGCGCCGGGCAGCGAGGCGCTCATGCCGGCCCCATTGCCGTGAGGGCGAGCGGAGCGACGCACGCCGGCGCCGCTGCCAGGGATCGCTTCCCTGCTTTCGCGATGACGGAGAGGGGTCCGCGATGACGGTGGGTGCCGGCCCTCACGGCCACCGCACGGTCGGCGGCATGGAGGACAGGATGGAGGCGACGTTGCCGCCGGTCCTCAGGCCGAAGATGGTCCCCCGGTCGTAGAGCAAATTGAACTCCACGTAGCGCCCGCGCCGCACCTGCTGCTCGGTCCGGTCCTCCTCGGTCCAGGCCCGGCGGATGTTCTCGCGCATGATCGGCGGGTAGGCGTCGAGGAAGGCGAGGCCGACGGACTTGGTGAAGGCGAGGTCGGCCTGCGGCTCCCCGGTCCAGCGATAGTCATAAAAGATGCCGCCGATGCCCCGGGGCTCGTTCCGGTGCTTCAGGTGGAAATACTCGTCGCACCACGCCTTGTACGCGGGGTAGTCGGCCCCGTGAGCCTCGCAGGCCTTCTGCAGGCAGGCATGGAAGTGCCGGCTGTCCGGGTCGTCCTGGGTGCGGCGCCGCTCCAGCACCGGGGTGAGGTCTGCGCCGCCGCCGAACCACGCCTTCGTCGTCACCACGAACCGGGTGTTCATGTGCACCGTCGGCGCGTGCGGGTTCCAGGGGTGGGCGATCAGCGAGATGCCGGTGGCGAAGAAGCGGGGATCCTCCGCCGAGCCGGGGATCTGCCCGCGGAATTCCGGGGCGAACTCCCCATGCACCGTGGAGATGTGGACGCCGGCCTTCTCGAACGCCCGGCCCTTCAGCATCGCCATCACCCCGCCACCGCCGGGCGCACCGCTGTGGTCGGTGCGCTCCCAGGGGGTGCGGACGAAGCGGCCGGGCTCCCGGGGGGCGTCCGGGTGGAGGGGCAGATCGGCCTCGTCCTCGAGGGCTTCGAGGGCGCCGACGATCCGGTCGCGCAACTCGGCGAACCACGCCGCCGCCTGCGCTTTCATGGCGGCGATGTCGGCCTCGCTGGCCGGGAGGCTCAGGGCGGCACGGGGATCGTGGGGCGGACTCATGGTAATGGCTTTCCCACCCTGCCGGACAGGCGTCAATCCGGGACAGCGCCGTGCCCTCCCCCGCGGAGGGGGGAGGGCACGGCGGCATGGGTCGGCTTCCCGCGGCGAGGCCGTGTATAAGGTGAGCCCTCTCCCCGCAGGATGGGGCGAGGGGATGAACCCGCAACTGTGTGAAACCCCCCGATCCCCATGACCGCCCGACCGGCCGTCTTCACCGTCACCCGCGGTGTTCCGTTCCTGCCGACGCTGGCCGAGTCCCTCCTCTCGGGAGAACTCGTCGGCCCGGTGGCGCAGGACCCCCTCGCGCTGGCCTCGGTCTCGATCTACCTGCCGACCCGGCGGGCGGCGAGGGCGCTGTCGGCGATCCTCGCGGAGCGGCTGGGCGAGGCCGCCCTCCTGCCCCGGACCGTACCGTTGGGTGAGGCGGATGAGGCCGAACTCGACCTCGCGGCCGACTCCCTCGCCGGCGTCGCGCCCGCGAGCGCACCGATTCCCCCCCTCGAACGCCGGCTGATCCTCGCCCGCCTCGTGCGCGCCTGGGCCGAGACCGTGGACCGGTCGCTCCTGCCCCTCCAGGCCGAGGTGCCGTTCCTCGTGCCGTCCTCCCCGGCCGACGCGGTGGGGCTGGCGGCGGATCTCGAAGGGCTCATGGACGCCCTCACCGTCGAGGGCCTGCCCTGGTCGGAGATCGCGGGGGCGGTGGAGGCGGAGTATTCCCGCTACTTCGGCCTGACCCTGGACTTCGTGAAGATCGCCGCCGAGAACTGGCCCCGCCTCCTTGCCGAGCGCGGCCTCGCCGACCCGGTGGCCCGGGCCCGCACCCTGATCCTGGCGGAGGCCGAACGCCTCGCGAAGGCCCCGCCCGACCCGGTGATCGTGGCGGGCTCCCTCGGCTCCGTGCCCGCCACCGCCCGGCTCATCGCCGCCGTGGCGAAGCTGCCCCGGGGCGCCGTGGTGCTGCCGGGTCTCGACCTCGACCTTGACGCCGCCGGGTGGGACGGGATCGAGACCGGCGAGGGTTTCGCGCGCACCGTCGCCCACGGCCATCCGCAGGCGATCCTGCACCGCCTGCTCGGGCCGCACGGCCTCGGCATGGAGCGCGGGGAGATCGTGCCCCTGGGCTCCCCCGACGAGGGCCGGATCGCCCGGGCCCGGATGCTCTCACAGGTCCTGCGGCCCGCCGACACCACGGACGCATGGTCCGCCCTCAACCCGGCGGAGCGGGAGGCCACGGCCCGGCGCGGCCTGGAGGGGCTCGCCCTGGTGGAGGCCGCCGACGAGCGGGAGGAGGCGCTGATCGCCGCCCTGGCCCTGCGCGAGACCCTGGAGGTGCCCGGCGCCACGGCCTTCCTCGTCACCCCCGACCGGGGGCTCGCGGGCCGCGTGGCGGTGGAGCTGCTGCGCTGGGGGATCGTCGCGGAGGATTCCGCCGGGCTGGCGCTCGCCGCCTCCCCCGCCGGCCGCCTCGCCCGGCTCGCCGCCGAATTCGCGGCGGACCTCGTCCACCGGCAGGCCGACTCGATCCCGGCGCGGCTCGTCGCCCTGCTCTCGCACCCGATGGTCCGCCTCGGCATGACCCGCGGCGACCTGGTCCGGGGCGCCGCCGCCCTGGAGATCGGCCTCCTGCGCGGCCCGGCCCCGGCCCCGAGCCTCGCCGGGCTGCGCTTCGCCCTGGCCGCCCGCCAAGCGGGGGAGGACCAGGACCGCCGCGCCCCCCGGGCCGAGCGGCGCCTCAAGGCGATCGACTGGGAACTGGCCGCCCTGGTCCTCGACCGGATCGAGGCGGCATTCGCGGAGTTCCCCGGGCCGGCGGGGAGCGAGGGCTGCGATCTGGTGGGTGCCGCCGCCGGGCACCGCCTCGCCTGCGAGGCGCTGATCGCCGGCCCGGAGGATGCGGAGCCGCCGGAGGCCGATGGGTCGCTCGCCTGCCTCGACACCCTGTTCGACGACCTGGAGATGGCCGAGCCCGGCGGCATGGCGGGCCGGTTCGACGACTATCCGAGCTTCTTCACGGCCCTCGCCCGGGAGCGGAAGGTCGCGTGCTCGGGGCCCTCGCCCCATCCGCGCCTGCGCATCCTCGGGCTGATCGAGGCGCGGCTGCTCCAGGCCGACCGGATCGTCGTCGGCGGCCTCGACGAGGGCGTCTGGCCGGTGCGCACCGTCACCGACGCCTTCCTCAACCGCCCGATGCGGGAGCGGATCGGCCTCGATCCGCCCGAGCGACGGATCGGCCAGATGGCCCACGATTTCACCGAGGCGCTGGGCTGCCGGGACGCGGTGATCACCCGCGCCCTCAAGCGGGACGGGGCGCCCACGGTGCCCTCGCGGCTGATCCAGCGGATGCGGGCCTTCGCGGGCGAGGAGGCCTGGAGCACGGCCCTCACCGCCGGCCGCCGCCTCGCCGGGCTCGCCGCCGCCCTCGATACCGCCCCGCCGCAGCCCCGGCTGAGGCGGCCCGCACCGAAGCCCGATCCGGCCCTGTTCCCCCGCACCCTCAGCGTCACCGAGATCGAGACCCTCGTCCGCGACCCCTACGCGATCTTCGCCCGGCACGTGCTGGGGCTCGATCCCCTGGAGCCGCTGGCCGCCCTTCCGGGGGCGGGGGAGCGGGGCTCTCTGGTCCACCGGGTCTTCTCCGAGTTCACCACCGCCTACCCGCAGGGTCTACCGGCCCAGGCGGAGGAGCGGCTGTACCAGATCGCCGTCGCGGCCTTCGCGCCGATCAGCGACACCTATCCCAGCCTCTTCGCGGAATGGTGGCCGCGCTATGCCCGAATGGCCCAAGCGTATCTCCCGTGGGAAGCCGACCGCCGCCCCGGCCTCCGGCGTGTGCATGCGGAGGTCTCGGGCCGCTGGGCGATCCCGATGGGACGGGAGACCTTCACCCTGCGCGCCCGGGCCGACCGGATCGAGCTGCGCCCGGACGGGACCGCCTGCATCGTCGACTTCAAGACGGGCCGGGTGCCGAGCGCCAAGGAGATCTTCACCGGCTTCTCACCCCAGCTGACCCTGGAGGCGGCGATGCTGATGCACGGCGCCTTCCGGGACCTGCCGGCGGCCAAGGCGACGCCGGACCTGCTCTATGTCCACGCCTCGGGGGGGCGGAAGGCCTTCGTCCCGATCCCGGTCAAGCCCGGCCGGGGGGAGGAGCGCAGCGTCGAGGCGATCGTGGTCGAGCACGCCGAGCGCCTGCGCGGCCTGATCGGCCGCTTTCTGACGGGCGAGGCCGCCTACATCGCGCGCCCCTATCCGCAGCACGCCAACCGCGCCGGGCCCTACGATCACCTCGCCCGGGTGAAGGAATGGTCCCTGGGTGGGGAGGGCGGGGAGGACGAGTAGGGCCGGGGTTTTCCCGGAGCCAAGCGGGACTGGTTTCTGACCGCCGTTCCCTTCCTCCCCCCTCATCCTGAGGTGCTGCGAAGCAGCCTCGAAGGAGGGCTCCAGGGATCGCGGAGCCTTCTGGAGCCCTCCTTCGAGGCCCGCTGACGCGGTCACCTCAGGATGAGGCCTTCGAGGCCCGCTGACGCGGTCACCTCAGGATGAGGGGGAAGGGTGGGGCTGGGCACCCTCACCGTGAATCCGAGCCGTCATTGCGAGCGAAAGCGAAGCAACCCAGGGCAGCGGGACGCCCCAGGACGAGGCGGATCCCTAGATTGCTTCGCTGCGCTCGCAATGACGGGGTCAGCGACGATCAGGGACGCACGATCTCAGTGGCAGCCGCAGGAGCCCGAGCCGCAGCCGCCCGACTTGGCCGGCGCCATCGTATCCCGGTCGAGACCGCGGGCGGCGAGCTCGCCGAGGTAGGTCTCCCACCGCCGGACGTAGTTGCGGCCGAGCTCGTGAAGATAGCCCCAGCCGAACAGGCCGGTATCGTGCATGTCGTCGAAGGCGAGCTTCACCGCGTAGTTGCCCACGGGCTCCACCGCCAGGATCGCCACGTTGCGCTTGCCGCCGATCACCTTGCGCTCGGCGGGGGAATGACCCTGCACCTCCGCCGAGGGGCTCGACACCCGCAGGTATTCCGCCGGGAGCGTGAAGCGCGTCCCGTCATCGAAGGCGACGGTCAGGATTTTCTTGTCCGGCGACAGGCGAAGCTCGGTCGGCCAGAACTCTTGGTCCGGTGATGGGTTCAACGGTCACACCTTCAGGCCAATCGGGGGTTGCGCTCACTGGGCGCGCTTGCCCCTGGGCGTTCCTCCCATCATATCCCGACTGATGTCCGATGCCATCTCCCTTCCGCCGACCGTTCCGCCGCACGGCACGGGACCGGCGCCACTGATCGACCCGTTCCAGCGGGCGATCTCCTATCTGCGCATCTCGGTGACGGATCGGTGCGACCTGCGTTGCGCCTACTGCATGTCCGAGACCATGCAGTTCCTGCCCAAGCGCGATCTGCTCAGCCTGGAAGAGCTCGACCGTCTCTGCGGCGTGTTCATCGCCCGCGGGGTGAGGAAGCTCCGCATCACTGGCGGCGAGCCCCTGGTCCGGCGGGACATCATGCACCTGTTCCGGCGGCTCTCGCGGCATCTCGATTCGGGGGCCCTGAAGGAGCTGACGCTCACCACCAACGGTACCCAGCTCGCCCGGTTCGCGCCGGAGCTGGCCTCGCTCGGCGTGAAGCGCATTAACGTCTCCCTCGACACCCTCGATGCGGCCAAGTTCAAGGACATCACCCGCCGGGGCGACCTGCCGGTGGTGCTCGGCGGGATCGAGGCTGCCCGGGCGGCGGGGATGCAGGTGAAGATCAACGCCGTCGCCCTGCGGGACGTCAACGGCGATGAGATTCCGGACATGATCGCCTGGGCCCACGGCCTCGGCATGGACATGACCCTGATCGAGGTGATGCCGCTCGGCGAGATCGAGGCCGACCGGACCGACCAGTTCCTGCCCCTCTCGGTGGTGCGCCAGCGCCTGGAGAGCCGCTACACCCTCACGAACCTGCCCGACCGCACGGGCGGCCCGGCCCGCTACGTGCGCGTCGAGGAGACCGGGGGTCGGCTCGGTTTCATCACGCCCCTGACGCACAATTTCTGCGAGAGCTGCAATCGGGTGCGCCTGACCTGCACCGGCCAGCTTTACCTCTGCCTGGGGCAGGAGGATTCGGCGGATCTGCGGGCCGTCCTGCGGGCGACTGGGGACGACGCCGTCCTCGCCCGGGCGGTGGAGGAGGCGATCTCGCGCAAGCCCAAGGGGCATGATTTCGTCATCGCCCGCCAGCGCCCCGCCGCCGTGCCGCGGCACATGAGCGTCACCGGGGGCTAGGCCGCCCCGTACTAGGTGGGGTCCCTTCGGTCGCAGGGTTTGAATTCCCGGAACAGGGACAGTTTGGAATGGTTATCGACGGCGCCCACGGGCCGTCGCGTTGCGCATCGCCGCTGCGGCCGGTGCCCGATCATTCCCGCCGGCCCTGCCGGCCCCTTTCGCGGACGACGCCATGCTGCTCGAACAGAGTCCGCCGGTCTCGGCGGATACGCCTATCGGCATCACGCTTACCATCAACGGCCAGCGCCGGGAGCTTCAGGTCGCCCCCTGGACGACTCTCCTCGACCTCCTGCGCGAGCGCCTCGACCTCACCGGTACCAAGAAGGGCTGCGACCACGGCCAGTGCGGCGCCTGCACCGTGCTGGTGGACGGCACCCGGGTGAATGCCTGCCTCACCCTCGCGGTGATGAAGGACGGGGCCGAGATCACCACCGTCGAGGGCTTGGCGAGCCTCGGCGAACGGAAGGGCAGCAACAACCTGCACCCGATCCAGGAAGCCTTCATCGAGCACGACGCGTTCCAGTGCGGCTACTGCACGCCGGGACAGCTCTGCTCCGCCGTCGGCATGATGAGCGAAGGCCACGCCCACAGCCGGGACGAGATCCGCGAGGCCATGAGCGGCAACATCTGCCGTTGCGGCGCCTACACCAACATCGTCGATGCCATCGAGGATGTGATGCAGCACGGGGGTGCCCGATGAACCGCTTCGAATACGTCCGTGCCGGCACGGTGGCGGAGGCGGTCGGCGCCTTCGGGGCCGGGGCCCGCTTCATCGCAGGCGGCACCAACCTCCTCGATCTGATGAAGTACGAGGTCGAGAAGCCGGGCCGGCTGATCGACATCACCCACCTGCCCCTCAAGGGCATCGAGGAGAAGGATGGCGGCCTGCGCCTCGGGGCGCTCGCCACCAACGCCGCCGTCGCCTACGATTCCCGCGTCGCGGAGCGTTACCCGCTCCTGCGCAACGCGATCCTGGCCGGGGCCTCGGCTCAGCTGCGCAACGCCGCGACGACTGGCGGCAACCTGCTCCAGCGCACCCGATGCTACTACTTCTATGACGCGGGCACGCCCTGCAACAAGCGCGAACCCGGATCGGGCTGCCCGGCGATCGGCGGCGTGAACCGCATCCACGCGATCTTCGGCACCAGCGACAAGTGCATCGCCACCCACCCGTCCGACATGTGCGTGGCGCTCAGCGCCCTCGACGCGGTCGTGCAGGTGAACGGGCCGGACGGCGAGCGGTCGATCCCCTTCGCCGAGTTCCACCGCCTGCCGGGGAACGAGCCGGAGAAGGACACGACCCTCAAGCCCGGCGAGATCGTCGTCGCCGTCGACCTGCCGGAGCAGGGTTTTTCGCAGAACTACACCTACCTGAAGCTGCGTGACCGGCTCTCCTACGCCTTCGCCCTGGTCTCGGTGGCCGCCGCCCTCGAACTCGACGGCGACAGCATTAAGACCGCCCGCCTCGCCCTCGGCGGCGTCGCCCACAAGCCCTGGCGCAACGCCGAGGCCGAGGCGCTGCTCGCCGGCAAGCCCGCCACCCGGGAGACCTTCGCCAAGGCGGCGGACCTGATCGTGGCCGAGGCGAAGCCCCAGTCCGAGAACGGCTTCAAGATCGAACTCGCCCGGCGCGCCATCGTGCGCGGCCTCGAACAGGCCGCCGCGGGCACGCCCCAGTCGCTCAGCGACAAGCGCATCCAGTGAGGTCCCGATGACCATTCAGATCAGCCCCGCCTCCGGCACCGACCGTCACGTCGGCAGCCCCCGCAGCCGCGTCGACGGCCCCGCGAAGGTCACCGGCCTCGCCAAGTACGCCGCCGAGTTCTCGGCGCCGGGCCTCACCCACGGCTACGTCGTCACCAGCACCATCGCCCGGGGCACGATCACGGGGATCGATTCCACCGCGGCCGAAGCGGTGCCCGGCGTGATCAAGGTGCTCACCCACGAGAACCGTCCGGACATGTCCGAGGACCCGAAGGTCTACCAGGACGCGGTGGCGCCCCCCGGCGTGCCCTACCGGCCGCTGCTCGATGCCACCATCCTGTTCTCAGGCCAGCCGGTGGCGGTGGTGCTCGCGGAGGATTTCGAGACGGCCCGCTACGCCGCCTCCCTGGTGAAGGTCGGCTACAAGGCGGAGACGCCCAGGACCGACATCGACGCCCTGGTCGGCGAGGCCTACGACCCGCCCAAGAAGCGCGACGGCATCAAGCCGCCGCCGGAGCCGTGGGGTGATGCGGACGGAGCCTTCGACAAGGCGCCCATCAAGCTGCGCCAGCAGTACCGGATGGCCAACGAGCACCATAACCCGATGGAGCCCCACGCCACGACCGTCGTGGTCGAGGCGGACGGCCACTACACCGTCTACGACAAGGTGCAGGGTGTCTCGAACACGCAGCAATACCTCACCGGCGCCTTCGGCCTGAAGCCGGAGCAGGTGCGGGTGCTCAACCCCTATCTCGGTGGCGGCTTCGGCTCGGGCTTGCGTCCGCAGTTCCAGGCCTTCCTGGCGATGCTGGCCGCCCGGGACCTGAACCGCTCGGTGCGGATCGTCCTGACCCGTGAGCAGATGTGGAGCTTCACCTACCGGGCCGAGGCGGTGCAGACCGTCTCCCTCGGGGCGGGCCAGGACGGTGCCCTCCAGGCCCTCCGGCACGATGCCGTTCACGGCACCTCGCACTACGAGGATTACCAGGAGAACATCGTCAACTGGTCGGGCACGCTCTACGCCTGCGACAACGTCAAGCTCACCTACAAGCTCGCCAAGATCGACACGGCGACGCCCGGCGACATGCGGGCGCCCGGCGCCGTCTCCGGCCTGTTCGCCCTCGAGAGCGCGATGGACGAACTGGCCCGGGACCTCGGCAAGGACCCGATCGAGCTGCGGCTCATCAACTACACCGACCGGGAGCCCATCGAGGACAAGCCCTTCGGCTCGAAGGCGCTGAAATCCTGCTTCGAGGAGGGCGCGGCCCGCTTCGGCTGGGCCAAGCGCAACGCCGAGCCCCGGTCCATGCGGGACGGGCGCGAACTCGTCGGCTGGGGCGTCGCCTCGGGCATCTGGGAGGCACTGATGATGCCGTCCAAGGTGCGCGCGGTGCTCACCAGCGACGGCAAGCTCGAACTCGGCAACTCCACCGGCGACATCGGCACCGGCACCTACACGATCCTCACGCAGATCGGCGCCGACACGCTGGGCCTGTCGATGGAGGACGTGACGACGAAGCTCGGCGACACCTCCCTCGCCGAGGCCCCCGTGGCCGGCGGCTCGTGGACGGCGGCGTCCTCAGGCACGGCGGCGATGAAGGCGTGCCGGGAGATCGCGGCGCAGGTCTTCGTGCTGGCCCGGCAGATGGACGATTCGCCCCTCGCCAACGCCGATTTCGAGCGCGTGGTCTTCTCGAACGGGCGCATCGCGCTCGCCGACGATCCGTCCCGCTCGGTCGCCATCGCGGATGCGATGAAGGCCGGGGGCCATGACCGGATCGAGGTGATCGGGGAGGCGGGGCCGGATTCGGACTTCGCCAAGGAGTTCGAGTGCTTCACCCACCAAGCGGTGTTCGTGGAGGTGAAGGTCGACGAGGAACTGGGCCAGGTGCGGGTGACGCGGGTGGTCTCGGCCATTGCCGCGGGCAAGATCCTCAACCCCAAGACGGCTCGGAGCCAGATCATCGGCGCCACCGTGATGGGGATCGGCTCGGCGCTCCATGAGGAATCGATGCTGGACCACCAGCTCGGCCGGTTCATGAACCGGAACCTCGGCGAGTACCACGTGCCGGCGCATGCCGACATCCACGACCTCGACGTGATCTTCGTGGACGAGGAGGACAAGGCCAACCCGCTGGGCGTGAAGGGTGTCGGCGAGATCGGCATCGTGGGAACGGCGGCGGCCATCGCCAACGCCGTCTTCCACGCCACCGGCAAGCGCGTCCGTGACATGCCGATTACCATCGACAAGCTGCTTTGAAGCTTCGTCCGCTGAAATGGATGTCGGTTCTGCGCTAGAAACTACGCGGACCCTCGGCGGCCCGCCCCTTACGGGGCGGGTCGTTTCGTTTCGCGGTCGCGTGGCGTCCCCCTCGCGTTCGGGGGCCGCATCGGCAAGAAACGCGGCTCCCTTGCCGAAGGTGCGATCCATGCAGACCCGCCTTGCCGCCCTGTTCGTTCTCTTCCCCCTCGCCGCCGTCGCCCAGGACCGGCTGCCGACCATCCCGCCCGACCAGTACACGCCCGAGCAGAAGCAGGCCGCCAAGGACTTCGAGGAGGCGCGCAAGAAGCCGGTCTTCGGCCCGTTCGAGCCGTTGATGTACTCCCCGGAGGTCATGAGCCTTGCCCGGTCCATGGGCGATTACCTGCGCTACAAGCCGAAGATCGGCACGACGCTGTCCGAACTGGTGATCCTCGTTACAGCGCGGCGCTGGACCCAGGATTACGAGTGGTACGTGCACGCGCCCATCGCCGAGAAGGCGGGGATCGCGCCGGAGATTGTCGCGGCGATCCGCGACGGGCGGCGGCCCGCCGCGATGAGCGAGGACGAGGCCATCGTCTACGACTTCACGACCGAGTTGCAGGAGAACAAGCGCGTCTCGGACACGACCTTCGCCCGCGCCGAGACCCGTTTCGGCAAGGCCGGGACGGTCGATCTCGCCGCCATCGGCGGCTACTACACGTTCCTGGCGATGGAGTTGAACGCCGCCCGCTATCCCCTTCCGAAGGACGGGACGCCTCTGCCGCGCCTGCCGGAGTGAGGGGCGGCGGCGGTCCCGGTCGAGGCGAGAAGCGATGACGTCACTGCTGCAATCCTGGCGGTTCTGGGCGATCCTTTCGGCGGTCTTCGCGGCGATGACCGCGATCCTCGCCAAGGTCGGCGTTTCGGGGGTGCCCTCGGACGTGGCGACCCTCGTCCGCACGGTGGTGATCCTGCTCTTCGCCGCCGCCATCGTCGTGGCGACGGGGCAGGGGGCGGCGCTCGGCACGATCTCCGGCCGCAGCCTCCTGTTCCTGATCCTGTCGGGGCTCGCCACCGGGGCGTCGTGGCTGTGTTATTTCCGCGCCCTGTCGCTTGGCGAGGCGGCCCGGGTCGCCCCCATCGACAAGCTCAGCGTCGTGCTGGTGGCAATCCTCGGGGCGAGCCTGCTCGGGGAGACCCTGAGCGCCGCCGCCTGGGCCGGCGTGGTGCTCATTGCGGCCGGGGCCGCCCTCGTGGCGTCGGGCTGGTAGGCCGGTTTCGTAACCTTTCCCGCCGATCCTCCCCTCTCGACGCGGGAGGTGACGATGGAATGGATCTATCGCGGGTTCGAGACCTCGCTCCTCGCCCTGTCCCTGGGCCTCGGCCTCGCGGCTCTGGCGAGCCTCGGCCCCCCGCGGGAGCCCGAGGCCAGCCTCGCTGTCACCCTGCCGATGATCAGCGTGACGGCATCGCAGTGATCCTGCTTACTGCTCTTTGAAGCCGTATTCGGGCGTCTCGTCGTCGTTGCCGTAATACTTGTAGGGCAGGAACTTGCCCGACATGGTCAGCTTCACCCGGTCGCCCTTGTTGTTGGCCTCCCGGGCCATGTCCATGTTGAAGTCGATGGCCGACATGATGCCGTCGCCGAACTCCTCCTGGATCAGCTCCTTGAAGGTCGTGCCGTAGACCATGACCAACTCGTAGAAGCGGTAGATCAGCGGATCGGTCGGCGGCATGGACGGAATCGATCCCCGGTAGGGCGCCTCGTTGATCATGCGCTCCTCGGCCTCGGTCAGGCCGAACAATTCTGCGGCACGCCGTGCCTGCGCTTTAGGCAATTTCATCTGGCCCATGCAGGCGGCGGTGATCAGGAAGGGCGACAGGCCCCCGATCTGCTCGTGGATGTGCTTCCAGGTCCAGCCCTTCTCACGCTTAATGTCGAGCAGCTTCTCGGTGAGGTCTTCACGCTTCATCTTTGTCCTCCGCGCCATGCCGGACCGCTGTCCCGAGCCCGACATCATGGCGTGCCGCTTTGGCAAACCGTGTGCCATGGGTCGTTGACGGCGCGGGTGGGACCGGGTCTGCCCGCCCGCTGCACCGGAACGGCGGGGAGCGTGGTTTCCCTGCACCGCCCGGCGGAGTTAGACGCCGGGGGGATGGGATTGGGCGGGATAAGACTTGCATCGGTCACCGCTTTACGGACCATGCGCCAAGGCTCGCGGAGGTGGTTTTGGCCGGCGACGAACAGGATGTGCGCGAGGGAGGAGGGGAGGGGGCACCAGCGGCCCCCGCCTGGGAATTCGTGCTGCCCGACGAGGCGGCCACGGAGGATCTCGGCCTGTTCCTCTGCGAGATCCTGCTGCCGGGGGACCGGGTGGCCCTCACGGGGGGGCTCGGCGACGGCAAGACGACCCTCGCCCGGGCGATCATCCGCGAACTGACGGGCGATCCCGGCCTCGAGGTGCCGAGCCCGACCTTCACGCTCATCCAGCCCTACACGGCCCGCGACGGCCGCTCCGTCGTCCACGCCGACCTCTACCGCCTGCGCGATGCGGACGATCTCACCGAACTCGGCTTCGAGGAGATGGCCGAAGGGGCGATCACCCTGATCGAGTGGCCGGAGAAGATGCCGCCCCATGACGGGCCGCTCCTGGCCGTGACCCTCTCCCTGCGGCCGGAATTCGGCGAGGGCTCGCGGTTCGCCCGGATCGAGGGGTTCGGCGGCATGCGCGCCCGGATCGACCGGGCGAGGGCGGTGCGCAAGCTCCTCGCCCGGGCCGGCTGGGACGACGCCGAACGCATCCTGATGCAGGGGGACGCCTCGTCCCGGGCCTATGAGCGCCTGCGCAAGCCCGACGGCACCACCGCGGTGCTGATGATCTCCCCGGCCCGGTCCGACGGGCCGCCGGTGCGCGACGGCAAGCCCTATTCGGCCATCGTCCACCTCGCCGAGAGCGTCCACGCCTTCGTAGCCCTCGACCGGGGACTCCGGGCGCTCGGCTTCTCGGCGCCGAAGATCTACGGCGAGGATCTCGCGGAGGGCCTCCTGATCCTGGAGGACCTCGGCACCGAGCCCGTGGTCGAGGCCGGGGCGCCCCGGCCGGAGCGCTACGCCGAGGCGGTGCGCCTCCTCGCCAAGCTCCACGCCACCGACCTGCCCGCCGTGCTGCCGGTGGCCGCGGGGATCGACCACGTCATCCCCGCCTACGACAAGGACGCCCTGCTGTTCGAGGCGGAGCTCCTGCCCGAATGGTACGCGCCTGCGATCCGCGGCGTGACCCTCACCGACGAGGCGCGCGCGGCGTTCGTCGCCCTGTGGCGAGAGGCCCTGGATGGGGCCATGCCCGCCCGACCGACCTGGACCCTGCGCGACTACCATTCCCCCAACCTGATCTGGCTGCCGACCCGCGAGGGGCTGGAGCGGGTCGGGGTCATCGACTTCCAGGACGCGGTGATGGGGCATCCCGCCTACGACGTGGCCTCCCTGCTGCAGGATGCCCGGGTCGATGCCAGCGCCGATTTCGAGCTGAGGCTGCTCGGCCTCTACGTCCGCGAGCGCCGGGCCCGGGACCCGAATTTCGACATGGGCGCCTTCGCCACGGCCTACGCCCTCCTCGCCGCCCAGCGGGCGACGAAGATCCTCGGTATCTTCGCCCGCCTCGACCGGCGGGACGGCAAGCCCAGCTATCTCGCCCACCTGCCACGGATCGAGGGCTACCTCGCCCGCAACCTCGCCCATCCCGCCCTCGCCCCCCTGCGGGACTGGCATGCGCAGCACCTGCCCGGCCTCGTCGCCGAGTCTCCCGCGCCCTGATCTCGCCCCCGATCTTCCGCCGCGAGCCCGCCTGAGCCCATGAGCGACGCCTCCCCGAACCCGCAGGGCATCACCCGCGCCTTCGTCCTCGCCGCCGGGCTGGGGAAGCGCATGCGGCCGGTGACGGCGACCGTCCCCAAGCCTTTGGTGGAGGTCGCGGGCAAGGCCCTCCTCGATCACGCCCTCGACCGGGCGGCCGAGGCCGGCCTCACCGAGGCGGTGGTGAACGTCCACTGGCTCCCCGACCTGATCGAAGGCCACCTCGCCCACCGGTCCGGGGCGCCGCGGATCACGATCTCCGACGAGCGCGAGGCCCTGCTCGAGACCGGCGGCGGCATCCGGAAGGCCCTCCCCCTGCTGGGCGACGCGCCCTTCGTGGTGATGAACTCTGATTCGTTCTGGCTCGAAGGCCCGGCGCCGAACCTCGCGCGCCTGATCGCCGGCTGGGACGGGGCGCGGATGGACGCGCTCCTCCTCGTCGCGCCCACCACGACGAGCCTCGGCTACGAGGGCGCGGGCGACTTCCTGATGGAGGCCGACGGGTGCCTGGAGCGGCGCGGCGAGCGCAAGGTGGCGCCCTTCATCTACGCGGGCGTCGCGATCCTGACGCCGTCCCTGTTCGCCGACACGCCGGAGGGGTCGTTCTCCCTCAACCTCCTGTTCGACAAGGCCATCGCCGCCGGGCGGCTCTCCGGCATGCGCCTCGACGGCCAGTGGCTGCATGTCGGCACGCCGGAGGCGATCCGCGCCGCCGAGGAGCGGGTGCAGGCGAGCGCCCGCATCCTCTGAGTTCAAGGGCCGGCCGGCCCACCACGCGAAGGAGATCGCACCGTGCAGGACACCCAGGGACGGACCGCCCTCGTGACGGGCGCGGCGCGGGGCATCGGCCTCGCCACGGCGGAGCGGTTTCTGGAAGACGGCTGGCGGGTCGCCCTCCTCGACATCGACGGGGCGAATTTGCAGGCGACGGTCTCCCGCCTCGCCCAGCCCGAGACGACCCTGGCGATCACCGCCGACGTGTCCGACCCGGCGCAGGTGAAGGCCGCCGTGCAGCAGGTCGTGGACCGGTTCGGCCGCCTCGACGCCCTAGTGAACAATGCCGGCATCGCGATCTTCAAGCCCCTGCTCGAGACCACCTTCGAGGATTGGTCGAAGGTGCTCGCGGTGAATCTCTCCGGCCCGTTCCTCTGCACCCAGGCCGCCGCGCCCGTCATGGCCGCGGGCGGCGGCGGGGCGGTGGTGAACATCACCTCCATCTCGGGGCTGCGCGCCTCGACGCTCCGGGTCGCCTACGGCACCAGCAAGGCCGGCCTCGCCCAGCTCACGAAGCAGCAGGCCATCGAACTCGCCCAGCACGGCATCCGCGTGAACGCCGTCGCCCCCGGCCCGGTGGACACGGCCATGGCCCAGGCGGTCCACAGCCCGGAAATCCGCGCCGCCTACCACGACGCCGTGCCGCTGGCCCGCTACGGGCTGGAGAGCGAGCTGGCGAACGTGATCGTGTTCCTGTGCTCTGAGCGTGCCGGATACGTCACCGGTCAGGTCGTGGCGGTCGACGGGGGTTTCGAGGCCACCGGGATCGGGCTCCCGGCCCTGCGGGGCGGCGGGCGTTAGGGCTGCATCCCCTCTCCCCGCAGGCGGGGAGAGGGGATGGTCGCCCTCGACAGTGCGCGGAACGCACCAAAAGTTTATGTACAATTCAAATTGGCGTGATCGTCAACGAATTCTTGCGATAGACAACATTCAATCAACAGGTGGCCGTTATTGCTGGGCACTGAGACGGTGCCGTATGCCCCAGCGCGGGGCCGGACGTCCCAGGATCGCAACCCGTGAATTACATCGTCACCGCCCGCTGCGCCGCCGGCCGCCGCGACCATCGTCATGCCTCGCTGCTATCGGCCCTCGATCAGGCCATGAGCCTCGTCGCCGCCGGCCGCTCCGAGGTGGCGATCATCGACGGCGATGGCCGCTCGCGGACGCCCGGCGCCCTGTACCAGGCCCTGTTCGGACCCCGAGCGGTGGTGCAGGCCAAGGCGGCCTGAGGCCGCCCCGCCTCAGCCGACGCTGCGCAGGTAGGCCGGGCGGGACTGCTTCGCCCCGGTGCCCATCTCGCGGATGAAGCTCGCGATCCGCGGGGCAATGACCGCGCGGTAGCGCGAGCCGTTGAAGACGCCGTAATGCCCGACGCCCTCCTGCAGGTGGTAGGCCTTGCGGGAGGCCGGCAGGTTCGGTGTCAGGTCGAGGGCCGCCTTGGTCTGGCCGACCCCGGAGATGTCGTCGTTCTCCCCCTCCACCGCCAGGATGGCACAGCGGCGGATGGCGGCGGGATCGACCCGCACCCCGCGGGATGTCATCCGCCCCCGCGGCAGGTCGTGGTTCACGAACACCGTCTCGACCGTCTGCAGGTAGTACTCGGCGGTGAGGTCCATGACCGCGAGGTACTCATCGTAGAACTCCCGGTGCTTCTCGGCCGAATCGCCGTCGCCCTTCACCAGATGCGCGAACATGTCGGTATGGGCGGTGACGTGCCGGTCGAGGTTCATCGCCATGAACCCCGAAAGCTGCAGGAAGCCCGGATAGACCCGGCGCAGGGCCCCCGGATAGATCGGCGGCACGAGGCTGATCGTGTTCTTCTCGAACCACTTCTGCCCGCGTTCCTGGGCGAGGCAGTTCACGGCGGTGGGCGAGCGGCGGGTGTCGATGGGGCCGCCCATGAGGGTCATCGAGGAGGGGACGTGCGGTTCGTCCTCGGCCTCCATCAGCGCGACGGCGGCCATCACCGGGACCGCCGGCTGGCACACGGCCATGACGTGAAGGTCGGGGCCGAGCTCGGCGAACATATCGCGCAGGTAGTCGATGTAGCTGTCGAGGTCGAAGGGCCCGGAAAGCAGCGGCACCATCCGCGCATCCGTCCAGTCGGTGACGAACACCTGATGGTTCGGGAGCATCGCCTCGACGGTGCCCCGCAGGAGCGTGGCGTAGTGGCCCGACATCGGCGCGACGATCAGCAGCTTCGGCTGCGGCTCGGTCGGAGGGGTGAGGAAGGCCCGGTCGAAGGCGACCAATCGGCAGAACGGCCGCTCCGACACCACCCGCTCGGTGACCTGGACCTTCTGCCCCTCCACCACGGTGTGGGTGAAGCCGAAGGCCGGCTTGCCGTAGCGCCGGGTCACGCGCTCGAACATCTCGCAGCCCGCGGCGATGGAGCGGGCATAGGGGGAATAGGCCAGGGGATTGGCGGGGCTCTGCATGCTGTGGCGCGTGATGTCGACGGCCAGCCGTGCCGGCGCCATCATCATTCGCGCGCCCTCGAACATCCCGTAAGCCAGCAGCATGGCGGTCTCCTTGGTGGCATCCCGTTCGCCGCCGACGGGGCGGCGAAGAGGACGCACGTCCAGGCGAAGTGGAGATTCGCCCGACGTTAGGAAGTGCGTCACTTCAACGACCGGGGGCGCGATCCCGATCCGCCGGGCCGGACGCTTGGCCCAAGAGCGGCCCTCCACAAGAGCGGCCCTCCACAAGAGCGGCCCGCCACAAGAGCGGCCTGCCCTTGGGGACGCCGTGGGAATGAACGCCGCCGCCCGGATTTCTCCAGGATCCGCCGACGGGAACGAGCCGCGTCTGTGGTTTTCGCACGGGATGATTTCAGTTTTGCCGATCGCACCCTAGAGTCAGGCAATGCATACGATCCAGGAGCGATTGTCGGGACTCGACGGCCGGGCGCGACAGCTTCGCCTCGACACGTTCGTCAGGCTGCGCTGGCTCGCCATCACCGGGCAGAGCGCGGCCGTGGTGGGGGCGCAGTTCGGGCTGGGCCTGAACCTGCCCTTCGGCTGGTGCTTCCTCGTGATCGCCGCCTCGTCGTGGCTGAACCTTGCCCTGCGCATCCGCTTCCCGGCGAGCTACCGCCTGAACGCCGATTCGGCGGCCCTGCTGCTCGCCTTCGACATCGTGCAGCTCGCCGCCCTGCTGTTCCTCACGGGCGGGTTGCAGAACCCGTTCTCGCTCCTCTTCCTCGCCCCGGTGCTGATCTCGGCGACGGCGTTGCCCCCGGAGCGGACCCTGGCACTGGGGCTCCTCGCCATCGGCCTCGCCACCCTGCTGGCCCTGGTCCACCGGCCGCTGCCCTGGTTCGCCGACGGCCGGATCGAACTCCCCTTCCTCTACGTCTCGGGGGTCTGGACGGCGATCCTCCTCGGCACGGCCTTCACCGGCGTCTACGCGTGGCGGGTGGCGGAGGAGGCACGCCTGCTCGCCCAGGCGCTGGCCGCCACCGAACTGGTCCTGGCCCGGGAGCAGCACCTGTCGCAGCTCGACGGGCTCGCCGCCGCCGCCGCGCACGAACTCGGTACGCCCCTCGGCACGATCATGGTCGTGTCCAAGGAACTGATCCGCCAGATCGGGCCCGACGCCTCCCCCGCCGTCGCCGAGGACCTCGCCCTGCTCCGGGAGCAGGTGGACCGCTGCCGGAGCATCCTCGGCAAGCTCACCTCCCTGGACGGCGATGGGGATGGCGACGGGGACGGGGGCGGATTCCTCACCACGGTGACGTTCAGCCACCTCGTCGAGGAACTCGTCGCCCCCCAGAGGGCCCTGGGCGTGGTGATCGACGCGTCCTGCCGGGGGGAGGGGCCGGAGCCGTCCTGCCGCCGGAACCCCGGGGTGATGTTCGGCCTCGGCAACATCCTCGACAACGCGGCGGATTTCGCCGAGACGCGGGTCTCCATCGAGGGCCATTGGAACCACGAGCGGGTCTGGATCGAGATCCGCGACGACGGGCCGGGCTTCTCGGCGGAGGTGCTCCTCCGGGCCGGGGAGCCCTACGTCACGACGCGCAGCGCCGAGCAATCCCAGCCCGGGGGCACGGCCACGGTGGGCCTCGGCCTCGGGCTGTTCATCGCCAAGACGCTGATCGAGCGCTCCGGCGCGCAGATCACCCTCTCGAACGCCCTCGGGCAGGAACAGCACGGCGCGATCGTGCGGGTTTCCTGGGCCCGTCACATCTTCGAGCGCGGCGCCGTTCCGCGACATTCACCCGAGATAAGCGGTTCCACGCCCCTGCCGTCACGCGACATCGTGCCTATATAGAGAACTCAGAGAAGACATCATCGAAAGGAGTTCCCGATGCTCACGCAATCCGGGACTGCTCCGGCCTCCGAGGCCGTGATATTGAACGACGCTGATCCGCTCGCCGCTTTCTCGGATCGCAGCTTGCTGATCGTGGACGACGACAAGCCGTTCTCGACCCGCCTCGCCCGGGCCATGGAGAGCCGTGGCTATCATGTGCAGGTGGCCGAGAGCGTCGCCGAGGGCGTGTCCGCCGTGGAAGCCCATGCCCCCGCCTTCGCCGTCATCGACATGCGGCTCGGCGACGGCAACGGCCTCGACGTCATCGCCCGGCTCAAGGAGCGCCGGCCGGAGGCCCGGGGGGTCATCCTGACGGGCTACGGCAACATCGCCACGGCGGTGACGGCGGTGAAGCTCGGGGCGTTCGACTACCTCGCCAAGCCGGCCGACGCCGACGAGATCCACGGTACGCTCATGGCCCAGCCGGGCGAGCGGGCGGATCCGCCGGAGAATCCGATGTCGGCCGACCGGGTGCGGTGGGAGCACATCCAGCGGGTGTACGAGTTGTGCGGTCGCAATGTCAGCGAGACGGCACGACGGCTCAACATGCACCGCCGGACGCTCCAGCGCATCCTGGCCAAGCGCGCCCCGCGCTGACCAGCGGGAGACGGTGGCGCCGCTTGCGCCGCCGCCCCGGCCTGGGTTAGCACGGCGCCTTGCGGGCCCGGTCGCCGGGCGGAAAAGGTGTGACCCGTGAACGCACGCAATGCGATCACCATCCTGAGCATGATGGTTCTGGTGGGCACGGAGGTGTTCGCCGTGGCCATCGCAGCGGGCTGGGCGCTGGCCGGCCTGTTCGATCTCGGGGATCGGGTCGGCCATGTGCTGATGGGGCTTTTCTGCCTGTTCGCGGTGTGGATCATGGTCCAGCTCTGGCGGCGGGCGACGAGCATCGAACCCCTGTCCGCCCCCCGGCGATCCTGAGACCGCGCAGGGCCTGAGGCTGCCATGTTCCGGGCCGTCTTGCGGACCGGATCACGATGCTTGAGAGCGTTCGACAAGGTGTTCCGGCTGCTCTAAGGATCGCCGATCACATCTTCGATGTCGCCAGCGCGGTGCGCGTTCGGCAACCGGTGAGTACACAGTGATGAAAGCCCGAATCACCGTCACCCTGAAGACCGGCGTGCTGGATCCCCAGGGGAAGGCGATCGAGGCCGCCCTGAAGTCGCTTGGGATCAACGGCATCGAGGGGGTGCGCCAGGGCAAGGTGTTCGACCTTGAGGTCTCCACGCCCGACGCCGCCTCGGCGCAGGCGACCCTGAAGGCGGCCTGCGAGAAGCTGCTCGCCAACACCGTCGTCGAGAATTACGCGATCGAGATCGCCTGATGCACGCCGCGATCGTCGTCTTCCCCGGGTCGAACCGCGAAGCGGACGTTGCGCGGGCGCTGCGGCTGTCGGGGGCGAAGGTCTCGATGGTGTGGCATGCCGAGACGGTGTTGCCGCCGGGGACCGACCTCGCCGTCCTGCCGGGGGGATTCTCCTACGGGGATTACCTGCGCTGCGGCGCCATCGCCGGCCGCGCGGCGGCCATGGACGCGGTGCGGGCCCACGCGGCCCGGGGGGGCCTCGTGCTCGGCATCTGCAACGGCTTCCAGATCCTGTGCGAGTCGGGACTTCTGCCCGGCGCGCTGATGCGCAACGTCGACCGCCGCTTCATCTGCCACCGGCAGACCCTGCGGGTCGAGCGCGCCGACACGCGCTTCACCCGGTCCTACACGCAGGGACAGGTGATCGACGTCTGCGTCGCCCACGGCGAGGGCAACTACTTCGCCGATGCCGACACCCTTGCCCGGATCGAGGGCGAGGGCCGGGTCGCCTTCCGCTACTGCGACGAGGCCGGCCATATCACCGTCGCGGCCAACCGCAACGGCTCCCTGAACAGCATCGCCGGGATCTATTCGGAGAAGGCCAACGTCCTCGGGATGATGCCGCATCCGGAGAATTTCGTGGAAGGCCTGATCGGCGGCACGGACGGCCGCGGCCTGTTCGAGAGCTTGGCGGCTTAAGGCTCTCCCCTCTCGGTATCATCCCATCCCGGACCTCATCCTGGGGTGCCCGCCGAGGCTGCTTTGCAGCACCTCAGGATGAGGTGAGGGCTTGGATAGACTGATTTCGAGCATCCTCAGTCGTGGTCGCCGAACTTTACTTAACAAGCCGTTAAGGTTTTCGCTTTATGAAGGAGGCATCCAGTTTTCTGGATGTCGAGTGCGAGTGATCTCGTCCACTCTGTTTGATGCCTCCCTGAAGACTCGCTCAGCCGCCCCCCGGGGCGGCTTTTTTTGTGCCACGGGGAGGGGTGCGCCCCCCTCACTCGGCGGCGTCGGCGTGGAGGCGCGGTGCCGGGGCCGCCTCGCCCTCCCGCACCGCCTTGCGGCGGAAGAGGCGCATCACAACCACGAAGAACACCGGCACAAAGAACACCGCGAGCACGGTGGCGGTGATCATGCCGCCCATCACGCCGGTGCCGATGGCCTGCTGGCTCTTGGAGGCCGCTCCCGTGGCGATGGCCAGCGGCACCACGCCGAAGATGAAGGCCAGCGAGGTCATCACGATCGGCCGGAAGCGGAGCGTCGCCGCCTCGATCGCCGCCCGCGTCACGGAGGTGCCGGGCTTCCACAGGTCCCGGGCGAATTCCACGATCAGGATGGCGTTCTTGGCCGAGAGGCCGATGATCGTGATGAGCCCGATCTTGAAGTAGACGTCGTTGGGCATTCCCCGCAGGTGCACCGCCGCCACCGAGCCGATCACGCCGAGCGGAATGACGAGGAGCACCGAGACCGGGATCGCCCAGCTCTCGTAGAGGGCGGCGAGCAGCAGGAAGACGATCAGCACCGAGAGGGCAAGCAGCAGGGTCGCCTGGCTCCCGGCCTGCTTCTCCTGCTCCGACTGGCCGGTCCAGGCGTAGCCGAAGCCCTTGGGCAGTTGCAGCATCAGCCGCTCCATCTCGGCGATCGCGTCGCCCGAGGTGTAGCCGGCCTGGGGTTCGCCTGTGACGCGCACCGACTGGTAGCCGTTGAAGCCGACGATCTGGCTCGGGCCCATTCCCCATTTCAGCTCCGCGATGGACGAGAGCGGCACCATCGTGCCGGAGCTGTTCTTCACCGCGTAGTTCAGGATGTCCGAGGCGTTGAGCCGCTGCAGCTGCTCGGCCTGCACGTAGACGCGCTGCATCTTGCCCCGGTTCGGGAAGTCGTTGGTGTAGACCGAGCCGAGGTTCACCTGGATGACGTCGTTGATGTCCTCGAACTTCACGCCCAGCGCCGCCGCCTTCTCCCGGTCGATGACGAGTTCGGCCTGGGGCGTGGCGGGCAGCCCCTCGATCTTCACGTTCTTGAGCACCGGGCTGCGCTTGGCGATGGCCATGAGCTGCGCCTGGGCCGCGGTGAGGGCCGCATAGCCCCGCTGCGCCCGGTCCAGCAGGCGGAACGAGAAGCCCGATGCGTTGCCGAGGTTGTCGACGGGCGGCGGCTCCTGGGCGTCGATGGTGGCGTCGCGGTAGCCGGCGAGGGCCTCGTTGGTGCCCTTCACCAGGGCGCTCGCGGAACTGGCTGCGTCCCGCTCGTCCCAGGGCTTCAGGGTCACGAAGGCCTGGCTGGTGTTCGGCCCCTGGCCGGAGAACGAGAACCCGTTGAGGATCGTCACCGTGGCGACGCCGGGCTGGGCGAGCAGGTGCTCCTCCACCTTGCGCACCGCCGCCATGGTCCGGTTGAACGAGGCGCCGGGCGGGGTCTGCACGTCGACGGTGAAGAAGCCCTGGTCCTCCACCGGCAGGAAGCCCTCCGGCAGGTTGACGAAGGCGTAGGCCGTCCCCGCCACAAGGGCGAGGTAGACCAGCATCACCCGGCCGGACTTGCGGATGAACCACGCCGTGCCGCGGCCATAGCGGGCGGTCTCCCGGTCCACGAACCGGTTGAACATCCCGAACACGCCGCCCTTGGCATGCCCATGGCCCTTGGGAACCGGCTTGAGGAAGGTGGCGCAGAGGGCAGGCGTGAGCGAGAGGGCCAGCAGCGCCGAGAAGGCGATGGAGGTCACCATCGCGATGGAGAACTGCCGGTAGATGATGCCCACCGAGCCGGGGAAGAACGCCATCGGCACGAACACCGCCATCAGCACCAGGGTGATGCCGATGATCGCCCCGGTGATCTGGTCCATGGCCTTCTTGGTGGCCTCCTTCGGGGCAAGCCCCTCCTCGTTCATGATGCGCTCGACGTTCTCGACCACGACGATGGCGTCGTCGACGAGGATGCCGATGGCCAGCACCATGCCGAACATGGTCAGCACGTTCACGGAGAAGCCCGTGAGCCACATCACCGTCACCGTGCCCATGAGGGCGATGGGCACGACGATGGTCGGGATCAGCGTGTAGCGGATGTTCTGCAGGAACAGGAACATCACCAGGAAGACGAGCACCACCGCCTCGACGAGGGTGTGCATCACCTTCTCGATGGACGCCTTCACCGCGGGTGTGATGTCGTAGGGGATGTCCCATTTCAGCCCCGGCGGGAAGAACTGGGCGAGTTCCTCCATCTTGGCGCGGATGGCCTTGGCGGTCTCCAGGGCGTTGCCGTCGGGGGCGAGGGTGACGGAGATGCCGGCCGCTTGGCCGCCGTTGAGGCGGGTCGAGAACTGGTAGGCGTCGCCGCCGAGTTCGATCCGGGCGACGTCGCGCAGGCGCACGTTGGAGCCGTCCGGGTTCGCCCGCAGGACGATGGCCCCGAAATCCTCCACCGTGGAAAGCTGGCCCTTCACCACGATGGGCGCGGTGAGCGCGTTGGCGGACGGGCTCGGCTGCGCGCCGACGGCGCCGGAGGCGATCTGGATGTTCTGGTTGCGGATCGCGTCGCTGACGTCGCCGGGGGTGAGCGACAGGCCGCGCAGCTTGTCGGGATCGACCCAGACACGGAGCGACCGCTCCGTCGAGTACAGGGTCGCCCGGCCGACGCCGGGGATGCGGCGGATCTCGTTGATGACGTTGCGGATCAGGAAGTCGCCGAGCCCGACCTCGTCCATGCCCCCGTCCGTGGAGACGAGGGTGATGATGTTGAGGGTCGCGGCGGAGGCCTCCTCCACGAGGATGCCGTTCTGGCGCACTTCCAGGGGCAGCCGGGCCTCGACGCGCTTCAGGCGATTCTGCACCTCCACCGAGGCCAGCGACGGGTCGGTGCCCGGCCGGAAGGTGGCGGTGATGTTGACCGAGCCGAACGAGTCGGTGGTCGACTCGAAGCTCATGATGTTGGCCGCCCCGTTCAGCTCGTCCTCGATGAGCCGGGTCGTGCCCGTGTAGAGGCTCTCCACCGAGGCGCCGGGAAAGGCCGTCGAGAGGGCGATGGAGGGCGGCGCGATCACCGGGTACTGCGCCACCGGCAGGTTCGGGATCGCCAGGGCGCCGCCGAGCAGGATGAACAGCGCGACGACCCAGGCGAAGACCGGCCGGTCGATGAAGAAGCGGGCCATCAGGTGGCTCCCTGGGTGGGCGGTTCGGACAGGCTCACGGCCGACGGGACGAATCCCCACTCCCCGTCTCGCGGGGGGAGGACCGCGACGACCCCGGACCTCGGGCCTGCCCGAGATCCGACTTGTGTTGCCCAAGTCGGGCAGGCCCGACTTGGGATGTCGGCGCGGCGAGGCGGCAGCCGGGGGTGAGGGGGCGTGCCGGACGAGACTCCTCCGGGGAGCCCCCTCACCGTCACTGCGGCTTCGCCTGCGCTTCCCGTTTGCACGGCGAGGTGCAAACGGCCCTCTCCCCGCAGGCGGGGCGAGGGGGGTTCGCGGCGGGACATGGCGCTTCCCCTCAGCGGCGCTGGGCGGCGGCCTGCGCCCGCTGCTGGGTGTCGGCCTTCTCGGTGGCCTCGTCGGCGTCGGGCTTGGGGGCCGGGGCACCGGGCCCGGTGGAGGAATGGGACGGCGTCTGGTCCAGGGACTTCACCGTCATGCCCACGGTGATCTTCTGGAAGCCGTCGATCACCACCCGCTCCCCCGCCTTGAGGCCGGAGCGGATCAGCCAGTCGTGGCCCACCACCGGCCCGACCTCGACGGGCTGACGCATCACGGTCTGGTCGTCCCGGATCAGCCACACCTCGGCCCGGCCGTCATCGGTGCGCTGGATCGCCTGCTGCGGCACGGCGATGGCGTCCGAATCGATGCCCTGCTTGATCCGGGCGCGGACATACATGCCGGGGAACAACTCGTCGTGCGGGTTGGGGAACTGCACCCGCAGCGTCACCTGTCCCGTGCTCGGGTCGGCGGTCACGTCCGAGAAGAGCAGGCGACCGGCGAGCGGATAGAGGCTGCCGTCATCCATGATCAGGTGGACGTTGGCGGAATTCTCCTCCAGCCGCGCCAGCTCGCCGCTGGCGAGGTCCCGGCGCAGGCGGTTCAATTCGCCCACCGACTGGGTGATGTCGACGTAGATCGGATCGAGCTGCTGGATCGTGGCGAGCGCCCCCGTCTGGCCTGGCTCGATCAGGGTGCCCTCGGTGAGGAGCGCCCGGCCGATCCGGCCGGTGATCGGGGCCCGCACGTCGGTCCAGGACAGGTTGAGCTGCGCCCGGTCCCGGGTGGCCTTGGCGCCGGCCACCTCGGCCTCCGCCTGCTTCTTGCCGGCATAGGCCGCATCGTACTGCGCCTGGCTCGCGGTGGCGCGTGAGAGCAACTGCTCCAGCCGGTCGGCCTGCTGACGGGCCAGCACCAGGGCAGCCTCCTGCCGGGCGAGGGCCGCCTCGGCGCTGGCGAGCTCGACCTCGTAGGGGGCGGGGTCGATCTTGTAGAGGATGTCGCCTTCCTTGACCTGGCTGCCCTGCTCGAAGAGCCGCTTCACCACGAGGCCGGAGACCCGGGAGCGGACCTCGGCGATGCGCATGGGCGCGACGCGGCCGGGCAGGTCGCGCACGTAGGGGATCGCCTGCGGATGCACGCTGACGAACCCGACTTCCGGCACCGGAGGCGTCGGGGTGGCGGCCTCGCGGCGATTGCAGGCGGCGAGGCTCAGGCCAAGGAGTGCGGCCGAGAGCAGCGCGAAGGCACGCGGGACGGGACGAAGGGCGGACAGACGGATCACGGCTTGCGTCGCTCCTGACTGGCGTCTCGGCACGCGAGACGAAGTCCTGTGGGCGGATCGGAGGATACGGGCAGGGATGGGCGCGGGCGGGGCCGGTATCCGGGCTCACCATAGCCCGTTCCCGCCCCGATTCGCCGGCTCAGGCCGCCCGGGGAGGCCGCAGGGGCGAGGCCTGGGGCGCCGGTGCGGGCAGGGCCGCGCTCGTCTCGGGGAACGGCACGGCGACGGAGCTCGGTGCCGGGATGGCCTCGGCCAGCTGGCCGGGCAGGGCCGGATCGGCGGCCAGTTCGATGTCGGCAGCGGTGACGGCGGTGACGTCCCGGTCGAGCCGGTGCATCAGCGGAGCCTCGGCGGGCGCCGTGTGCGGGGCCACCATCGCCAGGGCCGGCCGGAACGACGGGCCGGATGCGGACGGGGCGTTCCCGCCCGGGGCGAAGGCGAGGAAGGCCAGAACCACGAAGCTCAGGGCAAAAAGGCCGAGCGCGAGCAGGCCCCGGTCCGGGGCGAGCGCCGCGGGGTGGGGTGCCGTGAGATCCGCCCTGGGGCGGGCCATTGAGGCAAGCTGGCTGGTCACGGCCCTGTGATAAGCATCGAGACCCGCGGATGCAATCGCAAGCAGCGCCGCAGGCCCTGTGGCCCGGAGCACACACCCCGCCGCGAACCCGCCCTCCCGCGCTTCCGCGGCCTCATCCTCGCCGCGAAGCCGATGCCCGTTCCGATTGAGGGCCGGCGTGGCCCACCTATCGATGGACGTAAGGATACCGCATGTCGGGACGCATCGCGACGCTGGCGATCGCCGGATTGATGCTCGGGGCCGTGCCCCTTGGGGCCGTTCCGGCCCGGGCCGATTTCTTCGACCGGGGGCCGATCGCCGACTTCATCAATGGCTTCCGCACCCAGGCGATTCCCCGGGAGACGGTGGCGTGGTCGGGCAAGGAGAAGCCCGGCACGGTCGTGGTCTCGACCCGTCAGCGGCGCCTCTACTACGTGCTCGGCGGGGGCGAGGCGATCCGCTACGGCGTCGGCGTCGGCCGCGAGGGCTTCTCGTGGTCCGGGGTGAAGACCGTCACCATGAAGAAGGAATGGCCGGATTGGCGCCCGCCGCAGCAGATGCTGGCCCGCCGCCCGGACCTGCCCCGCTACATGGCCGGCGGCCAGGACAACCCGCTCGGCGCCCGCGCCCTGTATCTCGGCTCGTCGCTCTACCGCATCCACGGCTCCAACGAGCCGGAGACCATGGGCGCGGCGGTGTCCTCGGGCTGCATCCGCATGACCAACAAGGACGTGACTGATCTCTACGACCGGGTGAAGGTCGGCACGAAGGTCGTCGTGCGGGATTAATCGGTAATCCCGAAGGACAGGTCCTTTGGTGGGGTCCAGGGGCGAGGCCCCTGGAAACGTGTCGCGGGGCTCTGCCCCGCCCCCGCCAGAGGGCTCGCCCTCTGGACACCCCCTACTTCGGGATGAAGGCCCAGTAGTCGAGGTCGAGGATCACGGCCGGGTCGTACCCGTCGTTGAACTTGTCCGGGAAGGCGGTGCAGGGCTGGTTTTTGGTGGCCACCGTGCGCAGGCGCAGCAGGCCGACATCGTCCCGGCCGACATCGGCGGTCTCCAGCACCTCGCTCCAGGCGTAGACCGTGTCGCCCGCGAAGAGCGGCCCGACATGCCGGCCGGCATTGATGCCCGCCAGGGCGAAGGCGTTGCCGAGGCCGTTGTAGCTGAGCGCCCGGGCCAGGGAGATCACGTGGCCGCCGTAGATCAGCCTGCGGCCGAAGCGGGTATCCTTGGCGGCGAGCCCGTCGAAATGCACCTTGGCCGTGTTCTGGAACAGGCGGGTGGCGATCTGGTGCTCGGCTTCCTCGACGGTCATGCCGTCGACGTGGTCGATCTTCTCGCCCGCGGCGTAGTCACCGAACCGGTGGGGGGAGCCGGCGAGGGCGAGGTCGTAGGCCGACCCCTGAAGCGGGGGCAGGGCGCCGGCGAGGTCCCGCGGATCGACGGCCTTGGCCAGGGTCGGGACGTGCTCCTGCGTGATGGCCGCCTCTGGATCGCGCTTGCGGACCAGCACCCAGCGGCAATAGCTGAGGACGGTCTCGCCCCGCTCGTCGGATCCGACGGAGCGGACATAGACCACCCCGGTCTGCCGATTGGAGCTTTCCTTGAGGCCGATCACCTCGGAGACGGTGGACAGGGTCTCGCCCGGATAGACGGGCCGGCGGAAGCCGCCCTCCGCGTAGCCGAGGTTGGCCAGGGCATTCAGGGACACATCGGGGACGGTCTTGCCGAAGACGACGTGGAAGACGAGCAGGTCGTCCAGCGGGCTCTTCGGATAGCCGATCGCCCTGGCGAAGGCGTCCGACGACTGCACGGCGAAGCGCGGGCCGTAGAGGCCGGTATACAGGGCGACGTCCCCGGCCGTGACGGTCCGCGGCGTGGCATGGCGGATCGTCTCGCCGAGGCGAAAATCCTCGAAGAAGCGGCCGGGATTGGTTTTCACGGGGCCGCTCCTTACCGGGTGTAGACGTAGGCGGCGGGCACGGCGAACTCATGCAGCAGCCTGCTGATGAACAGCAGCAGCAGGATGAGGATGATCGGCGAGATGTCGACGCCACCGAGGTTGGGCAGCAGGTTACGGATCGGCCGCAGGGCGGGTTCGGTGATGCGGTAGAGCACCTCGCCGATCTGCGCGACGACGGGGTTGCGCACGTTCACCACGTTGAAGGCCACGAGCCAACTGAGGACCGCGCTCGCGATGAGCACGTAGATGAACAGCTGGACGACGGTATCGAAGAGCCAGATCAGGGCGTTCATGCGGCCGCGCGATGTCCTCGGGGATCGGGTTTCGCGCGCCATCGCCGCGCAAAGCGAGACGGACATGCGAGACGGGAATTGACAGGTTGAGGCCCCCGCGCCTACAAGGCCGGCGCCTCGACGGGGCTGTAGCTCAGATGGGAGAGCGCCGCAATCGCACTGCGGAGGTCAGGGGTTCGAATCCCCTCAGCTCCACCAGGCTTTCCTGGTGAAAAGTCAGCGTCTTGGGCCGCGCGGCGATTGTGCTGCCGCAGCTGTGGCTTAGCGGCGGCCCAAAAGGTCTCCGAGCTGTCCAACCGCTCTTCCGTCGGCCGCCGTCAGGCGCACAGACTCCCCCGTTCTCGCTATCGCGCATGGCGTTTTCCTGGAGCCCGAGTGGACCCGGGTCTGGAGACCGGTTCGCATGTGAACGCGAGACGCGGGTTCGCCAAGGAAGCGTGCGCTTAACGAGCCATGTCGCGTGCCGCCAGAACCGGAACTGGCGTACAAGCCGGCGCGGCCACGAGCGGCGGCCTGCTGTTCACCTACGGCGGCATCGTGGTCGGGCCGGCGCTGTTCGGGGCTCTGGCGCGCGTGGCCGGGTTCGGCGCGGCCTTGCTGGCGCTCGGCGCGCTGGTCGCAGCGCGGCTGGTAGGCACGCCGCTGCGATCGCTCCTGGGACCCGCTAACGGCCGGTCGCCCGCCACACGCGTGCCACAGCCGCTGGTGACGATGGCATGCCGGTCGGGTTGACGGGGCTCATTGCGGTGCAAGCGTATCAATTGTCCAGGTCAGCCCTGCATCGTACGTTCGGAGCTTACGGGAGCCGCTCGCTCAGAAGCGGACGTTCCGCGTCCGACCCAACCCAGACGCTTGGACCGCCGTCATCGCTTCTCTGAAGCAGACGTTCGTAGGCCGTCCGGCAACTTCAGCTTGGCGTGGGAAGGGGACCTCAGGTGCGCCGTCACCAGCAGACCTCCGCAAGTGGCGGAGGTTCATCCTCTACGAAGTTGAGCCTCGCCAACTGATTGCTAATGCGGCGGTGGTGACCGCCGAACTCATCCAGCTCGCGTCGAAGCGGCACAAGGAAGTTGTCAACTTTTGACAGATCGCCATGGCCTGTTACCTACACGCCCATGTCGACCACACCGACCCGCAACTTTTCCCTGACGGCAGAACTCGATGGCTTTATCCGCGAGCTGGTGGCGTCAGGTCGTTACAGCAACGCCAGCGAAGCCGTCCGCGCGGGTCTGCGTTTGCTGATTGAGCACGAGCAAATGATGAAGCGTAGGCGCTGTAGACCGGTGTCTGCTCACGCCGAGCCTCGCCCCTGAGGCATTGGTGATCGCTTTTCCGCATTCGCTCACACCAAGGGCACTGCCGCCATTCCCCGCCACCAACGGGGATGTCGCTGCAGCGATCCGGGCACATGACTGGTCGGCTTTCCCGCTCGGATCGCCGCAGGCTTGGCCCACCGCCCTGCGCCTCGCCATCGAGCTGATCCTCGCTTCGCCCGAAAGCATGTTCCTGGCCTGGGGGCCGGAGCTGCTGTTCTTTCATAACGACACATACAGCCCAATCCTGGGCCCACGTCGTACTCACGCCCTCGGCGTACCGATCGCCGACCTCTGGCCCGACGTCTGGGACCAAGTCCGACCCATCGCCGAGAGCGCGCTGGCGGGGGAAGCCAGTCGGTTCGACAACCTGCCCCTGACCATGGCGCGCTATGGCGACGCGGAGCAGACGTGGTGGTCGTTCTCCTACTCGCCGTTGCGGGACGAAAGCGGGACCGTCGTCGGGTTGTTCTGCGTCACCAACGAGACCACGCGGCAGGTGCTGGCGAGCCGGCGGCAGGCGTTCAACGCAGCGCTTGACGATGCCCTGCGTGGGTTGAGCGATCCCGTGGAGATCCAGGCGGCGGCTTGCGCGACGTTCGGCGAACATCTTGGCGTTGGCTGCGTCGGCTATGCCGAAGCAATCGACGAGACTGGTGAGCGCACGTTCATTGAACGGGACTGGACCGCCCCTGGCTTCGCGAGCGCCGCGGGGCTTCACGTGCTCGACGAGTATGGGCCGGTCATGAGTGCTCAGCTGCGGGCCGGCCGCACGGTTCGCATCGACGATACCGCCACCGATCCGACCACCGGGCCGGATACGGGGCCTGCTTATGCCGCCATAGGAACGCGGTCGTTTCTGAACACTCCCCTCGTCAAGGGAGGTCGGCTCGTCGCGCTGCTCTATGCGCTGAACGGTACTCCGCGCCGCTGGATCGACGATGAGGTCCGGCTCATCGAGGAGGTGGCCGAACGGACCTGGGCAGCGGTCGAGCGGGCGCGCTCCGAGGTGGCGTTGCGCGAGGAGCGGCGGACGCTGGAGACCCTCAACCGGGTCGGGACGGCCTTGGCCGCCGAACTCAACCTCGAACGTGTGGTTCAGATGGTCACCGATGCAGGGGTCGAGCTGACGGGGGCACAGTTCGGAGCGTTTTTCTACAACGTGCTCGACCCTGAAGGGGAGAGCTACATGCTCTACACCCTCTCAGGCGTCGACCGCTCCGAGTTCGACAAGTTCCCGATGCCGCGCAACACCTCCGTCTTCGCCCCGACCTTCGGCGGGGAAGGGGTGCTGCGTTCGGACGACATCCTGACCGATCATCGCTACGGGAAGAACGCGCCGCATCGTGGCATGCCCAAGGGGCATCTACCCGTGCGCAGCTACCTCGCGGTGCCGGTCATCTCGCGCTCCGGCGAGGTGCTGGGCGGCCTGTTCTTCGGGCACCCTGAGACAGCGCGGTTCCAGCTCCGGCACGAGCACCTCATGACGGCGGTCGCGGCACAGGCAGCCATTGCGATCGACAACGCGCAGCTGTTCAAGGCCGCCCAGCACGATCTCGAAGAGCGCCGCGTTGCCGAAGCGCGCTTGCGCGACCTCAACGAAACCCTCGAACAGCGCATAGCGAAGGCTATGGTCGAGCGAGCGGTCGTCGAGGAGGCCCTGCGCCAGTCGCAGAAGCTGGAGGCGATCGGCCAGCTCACCGGAGGCGTCGCGCACGACTTCAACAATCTGCTCACCGTGATCAAGTCGTCGACCGACCTGCTCAAGCGACCCGACTTGCCCGAGGCACGCCGCCTCCGCTACGTGACCGCGATCTCGGACACCACTGACCGCGCCGCCAAGCTCACGGGCCAGCTGCTCGCCTTCGCCCGGCGCCAGGCCCTCAAGCCGGAGGTGTTCGATCTCGGCAAAAGCGTTGCGGCTATCGGTGACATGCTCGGCACCCTGACCGGTTCTCGCATCCGGGTAGCGACCCAATTGCCTGTGGAGGCCGTCTACGTCGACGCCGACCCGAGCCAGTTCGATACCGCAATCGTCAACATGGCGATCAACGCTCGAGACGCGATGGACGGTGAGGGCGTGCTGGCCATCGTAGTCGAAGCAGTGTCGGGCATCCCGGCGCTTCGGGGCCACGCCGCCATGCAGGGGGACTTCGTGTCCGTGTCGATCACGGACACGGGTTCAGGGATCGCCGCCACCGACATCGAGCGGATCTTCGAACCGTTCTTCACGACAAAGGCCGTCGGACACGGGACGGGCCTTGGCCTCAGCCAGGTATTCGGCTTCGCCAAGCAGTCGGGGGGCGAGGTCACGGTGACGAGCGTGATTGGCCAAGGCACAACCTTCACGCTGTACCTGCCTCGCGCCGGACAGGACCAGCGCCCGATGACGTCCGAGCCTGAGCCGGCGGCGCTCGTCGCGGGCCACGGCACGCGCGTGCTCGTCGTTGAGGACAACGTAGAGGTTGGGAGCTTTGCGACCCAGTCGCTGGCCGAACTAGGTTATCGGACGGTCTGGGCGGCCAACGCCGAGGAGGCGCTGGCTGAGTTGGCCAAGGGGGCGGCCCGGTTCGATGTGGTGTTCTCGGACGTGATGATGCCCGGCATGAGCGGGATCGAACTAGGGCAGGAGATCCGGAAGCTGTATCACGACCTGCCGGTAGTCCTGACCTCGGGATACAGCCACGTCCTCGCGCAGAACGGAACCTACGGGTTCGAGCTTCTGCACAAGCCGTACTCGGTCGAGCAACTCTCGCGTGTCCTGCGCAAGGTTGCGACCTGGCAGAGGCGCAAGCGCATTCTCGCTGGCTGATCGCTTTCCGTTAGCCGAACGTTGACCAGATACGCCCGCGCACCTCTGCCATACATGCAATCCTTGATGCTGGCGAAGACAAACGACCAGTTCATCGGGCGGGTCGCACGCAAACCAGGTGACCCACGCGGCGCTGCCACGAAGTGGACGTTCCGAATGTCTCAGGAGTGTCGTGAATGGGCGCGGCGGCAACGTCTGCTCACGTACGTTGCCGTCCGAGGCTGTGTCAAAAGTCCCATCTGAGATAGACTTGCGGCCTCATCTGCGGAGGCCAACATGGGTCGGTTTGTCGAAGGGCAGGACCGTCGGCAGTCCTGGTTGCTGCCCAGTTCGCTGGACGACTACGTCACCGCCGACAATCCAGTTCGGGTGATCGAGGTCTTCATCGACGAACTCGATCTGGGCGCCCTCGGCTTTCCGCAGGCTTCGGAGACAGTCTCTCCCGTCACCTTCTGCGCTATCAGTTCAACAGGCCGGTCCTCGGGGCGCTGTTGAAGGAGGCCGGCTTCGCGGACGGCGGCGATGCCGTGACGACCCTGGTCGGCGGCCTGCGCACGGACAGGCAGGCCGAAGAGGGGACGGCCATCCCGTCGGCGTCGACGAAGGGCGGTCCTAGTCAGCTAAGCGCTGTGGACGCCTGAGTGGGCGCACTAGCGCGGCGCGAGGGGCGCAGCCACCACGGCCGGTTTCTTGCCTGCCCCGGCCAACGACCTCCCGCTTTGGATCTTGCTCGACGGGAAGCGGGGCGGCGGCACTTCATCCCACTCGACCGTTCAGGGCATCGGTGGCGTGACGCCGATCAGCCGATCAGGTTTCGATCGACCGCGTCGCCGAAGATCGGCAGTTCCACGAAGTGGATCGTACCGACCTCCTGTCCATCGACGGGCCTGTAGCGGCCGGCGCCTCCGTGGCTCGGCTTGCCCCGCCGGCGGACGACCTCGCGCTCGAAGGCGATGAACCCCTCGGTACGCCCGTCCAGACCGTGGATCGCGCGGACGTCGATCTCGCACAGGTAGGCCTCGCCGTTCCGGCGATAGTTCTGCAGGCGACCGAGGAATCGGCCGTCCTGCCTCAGCGCCCGTTGGACCATCCGCGTGGCCTCGCGCTTGGTGCCGGGGCCCTGCATCATGCGGGGCGTCTGACCGAGGACGTCCACCGCCTCGAATCCGCTCATCTGCAGGAAGGCGGGGTTCGCGTACAGGATGGTCGGGCCCGGACGGTTCAGTTCCGCGTCGGTGATCACGACCGCGACGTCGAGTTCGTCCGCGAAATGCCGGATGAAGTCCAACAGCTGCATGGCCCCTGCTCCTCAGGGACCGAATCCATATTCAGGATCCGTTAACTCCCGCTTAACAGGCGTTGCCGGAAACCGCTCACCGATTTCCGTGAGAACTTCCGCCTAATTCAGACATCGTTAGAACCTGCTACGCCAAATGGTCGCATTACGGCGGCCCGACGAACGATACTCTTCGTTCGACATCGCCGCCGCGATTTAGAGCTGTGGGATCCGGGGGAGTGCGATGAACTGGTTCGGTCGAGGGACGAATGCTGCCAACGTCATGGAGATCGCGGCGCTCGCGGCGCTGAGGACCAATGTGATGATCGCCGACGCGGGGATGAACATCACCTACATGAACCCGGCCCTGACGCGGTTCATGGAGCAGGCCGAGGCCGACCTGAAGGCCGACCTTCCCCGCTTCGATGCCGCCAAACTGATCGGCAGCAACATCGACATCTTCCACAAGGACCCATCGCACCAGCGCCGCATGCTGGCGGTCCTCGACAAGCCGCACGAGGCGACCATCCGGGTGGGCAAGCGCGTGTTCGACCTGCTGGTGACGCCCCTGTCGGACGGCGGGAAGCGCATCGGCTTCGTCGTCGAATGGGCGGATGCGCAGGAGCGCCTGCTGAACCTCGACTACACGGCGCAGATCGCCGCCATCAGCCGCTCGCAGGCGGTCGTCGAGCTGCAGCCCGACGGCACGATCGTCACTGCCAACAAGAACTTCCTCGACCTGATGGGCTACAGCCTCGAAGAGGTCCAGGGGAAGCACCACAGCATCTTCGTGGAGCCGGAGGCCCGGGCGAGCCGCGAGTACACCGAGTTCTGGGATCGGCTTCGCAGGGGCGAGTACCAGGCCGCGCAGTTCAAGCGCTTCGCCCGCGACGGGAGGCCGATCTGGATCGAGGGCTCGTACAACCCGATCCTCGACCGCTTCGGCAAGGTGGCCAAGATCGTCAAGTTCGCCAGCGACGTCACCGACGACGTGAAGCGCCTGACCGAGCTGAAGGTGCTCATCGACGAGAACTTCGCCGAAGTCGACCGGGCGGTCCTTCTGTCCAACAGCGAATCCGAGGAGGCGCGGGTCGCAGCCGGGAGGACCTCCGAGAACGTCCAGTCCGTGGCCGCCGCCGCCGAGGAGCTCGCCCGCTCGGTCAACGAGATCGCCGCCAGCATGAGCAAGGCGCGCGCGACCAGCGACGAGGCGCAGACGCAGACGCAGGCGGCGGGCGAGCTGACCCAGAAGCTCAGTGCAACCGCGACCTCCATGAGCGGCATCGTCGGCCTGATCCAGAACATCGCCAGCCAGATCAACCTGCTCGCGCTGAACGCCACGATCGAATCCGCCCGCGCCGGCGAGGCGGGCCGCGGCTTCGCGGTCGTGGCGCAGGAGGTGAAGAACCTCGCCAATCAGGCGTCCCGCGCGACCGATCAGATCGCCGGGGAGATCGGCAACGTGCAGGCCGTCTCCTCGCAGGTGGTCGGCTCGCTGCAGGCGATCCTGGGCTCGGTCGAGACGATGCGCGACTACGTCGTTCGCACGGCGGCGGCGGTCGAGGAGCAGAGCGTGGTCACCCAGGACATGTCCGCCAACATGCAGGACGCCGCCGGCGCGGTCGGCGCGATCGCGCAGAACATCGGCGCGATCTCGCAGGCGGTCGGCAACGTGTCCCAGGCGGTCGAGACGACCAAGGGCGCGGCCCGCGTCCTCGCGCGCTGAGGGGAGACCGATGGCTCACATCCACAGACTTCCCGTCCGGCTCGTGGGCGAGTCCACTCGGCGCCTGACCGACGAACTCGTCGCGGTGCTCCAGGCGGGCGGGGATCCGGGTCCGCGCCGACATCAGATCGAGGTCCTTAAGCAGTCGATCCTGACGGGACTGCGGGGGCTGCCGGAGGCGATGATGTCGGCGGTGGATACCCTGCCCGCCGGCGATCCGAGACGGAGTACGGTCGAGGACGCCGTTCGGAACTTCATGATCGAGGTCGAGACTCTGATCGCGATCGTCGACCCTTCGACCATGACGGTCACGGCGCCGCGCGCAGCCGCAGGGTCGCGTTGATCGGAGGAACCCGGTCGGCGGGCGGGCGCAGGGGCAGGTGGGGTGTCCTGCTGCTTGCGGCAGCCGTCCTTACCCCCATCCCGGCGGTCCTGGTGCCTGCCGGTCCGAGCGTCGCGGTTCTCGTCCCTCCGGGTAGCTCGGAGGCCGAGGCCGCCGGCATCGTCGCCGCCGCGGACGGAGCCCTTCTCCGGTTCGGACCGACGCCGAACGTCGTGCTGGCTGTCTCCGACCGGCCCGGCTTCACCGCGCGCCTGTACGGGGCCGGCGCATGGCTCGTCTTCGACCCGGCCTTCGCGGCCGGCTGCCCTACCGCGGTACGGTGACCCCTTGTGAGCGAACTCGATCTCCTGCGGCAGCGCTTCTCGCGCATCCTGCTCGCCCTTCTCTGGCTCCATCTGCCGGTCCTCGGCTTCGTCGTCCTGGTCCTCGGACTGGGCTCGACGTGGACCCTGGCGGCGGCAGGTCTCCTCGTCGCGGCCGCGACGGTCGCCCGCTGGGAGGATCCGGTCGGCATCGCGACGCGCCTGGTCAGCAGCGCAGCCCTCGCCGGCATGCCGGCTCTCCTGCTTGCGGCGTTCGCCGGCCATGCATGGCAGCCGGACCTGCACATGTACTTCTTCGCCTGCCTCGCGATCACGGCAGCATGGTGCGACTGGCGCTGCATCCTGCTGGCCGCCACGCTGACGGCGCTCCACCACCTTCTGTTGAACTTCCTCGTGCCGGCGCTCGTCTTCCCCGGCGGCGCCGACATCTGGCGGGTCGTGCTGCACGCCGTGATCGTCGTGCTTGAGACGGCCGTGCTGATCTGGCTGTCCGAGGCGCTCGCCCGCAGCTTCGCCCACAACATGGAGGCGACGCGCGCCTCCCGCGAGGCGCAGGCCTATGCCGAGAAACTCTCCCGGATCAGCGAGGACGAGCGGCAGCTGCAATCCGACCGCCGCGAGCAGCTCGCCGCGGCCGCCCACGAATTCGACGCGGATGCCCATGCCCGCTGCGACGGACTCGTCGATGCGACGGCGTCCCTGCAACAGGCGGCCGGCGTCCTCCTGGCGTCATTGGAGACGACCGCGGATCAGGTCGAGATCGTCACCGACGCGTCCCGGGCGTCGGCCACCGAGGTCGAACGGGCCGTCCAGGTGACCGGAAGGCTCTCGGCCGCAGCCGGGCAGAGCGGCACGAAGCTCGCGCGGACCACGGAGACGATCGTGACCGTCCGGGAGCGGATCGAGGAGGGCTCGCGCATCAGCGCCGCTCTCCTGGAGGAGGCGCAGGCGGTCGGCGAGGTGACCGCGCTGATCCACGACATCGCCGAGCGGACGAACCTGCTGGCGCTGAACGCCTCGATCGAGGCCGCCAGAGCGGGTGCGGCCGGACGCGGCTTCGCGGTCGTCGCCGCCGAGGTTAAGGAACTGGCCCTGCAGAGTTCGGCCGCGACGAGCCGTATCGACGAGCAGATCGGCCGGATCCTGAAGGGCATCGGCAGCGTCGGCGACCACGCGGCGGGGGCGACCGGTCTGATGGTGGAGCTCGATCGCGTCGCGTCCGAGTTGGCGGGGACGATGCTCTCCCAGGCCGGCGAGACCGACGAGGTCTCGCGGCAGATGGCGACGCTGGCGACCTTCGTCCAGGATGTGGCCGGCCGCATGAACAGCGTCGCCGCGATCTCCAAGACCTCGCGCGACGACGTGGGGCGGGTGATGTCGACGCTCCAGTCCGTCCGGCACTCGGTGGAGGGTCTGCACGCCCGGGTCACGGAATTCTCGGCGTCAGCCCGCACGCTATGACGGAAGTCGACCGCGACTAGCTTCCTTTGTTTGCGGCCGAGACCGGATGTCACGAACGCAAGCCGCCCATTCAAGCAACATTCATCTCCGGGAATTGCGGATCTAAGCTCTGATCGGCCTATGAAAACGATGCGGAAACTTCAAGACTCCGAAGACCAATAAAAATTCGTAGCGCCACCTCTTACGGGAAGGCGAGGGAGACTTACATCGTGCCCGCGGCGGGAGTGCCGCTGAAGGAACACTCATCATGATGAAGCGTGTCGCTATGGCCGCCGTGGCGGCAAGTGCCCTCGTGGTCGCCAGCCCGGCGGCCGAAGCGAAGGGCTGCATCAAGGGCGCCATCGTCGGCGGGATCGCTGGCCACTACGCCGGACACGGCATCCTCGGCGCCGTCGGCGGTTGCGCGGCCGGCCGCGCCCTGGCGAACCGCCAGGCGCAGCGGCAGCAGGCCGCGCCCTTGAACACCAGCGGCACGGTGCGTCCGAGCCAAGGTGCCGGCGGCTACGTGGGCTATTGATGCCGGGGCAGCACCCTGTCATCCGCAGGGTGCCGCTCTCCCGGACCGCGCGAGCGGCGCCGAAGCTGCGGTCATCCGCGGCGGATAAATGACCGAAGTGGGACCGACCACCCGACGCGTGATGTGGCCCGTCCGGCCATCCCGTCCGCGAGGCACCGTACGACGTGACCTTCCCGCTGCAGCTCGCGTACGATGCGCGGACCGCCGTCATCCTCGAAGGCATGAACGAACGGGTCCCCGGCTTGCCGCGGGACCTGCCGGATATGATGCGCGATATCGCTCTCCGGCGTACGCTCCTGCACAGCCAGACCGCCCTAGCCCTGATCTCAATCCATCCGCACGAGCCAGCCCCCGACATGGTCGTGCTGGCCCGCTATGCGATCGCGCAATGCGGTGGCAGGTTGGAGGATGCCGGAGCCGAGCTTCCTTCGGTGCAGGCCGAGACCATCGCAGAGGAGTGGCACGCGATCTATCGTCGGGTCCTTGCGGTCATGCTCGGAGACGCAAACACGTCCTACCTGCCCAACATAGAGACCGTTGAAGCGTCCGCTTTGCCCTCGGTGTGTCCGAAAGCGGACGGGCAGAAAACCACCCACCCCAGTCATCCCGACTGGCCTACCGGTGAGGCCGAAGCTGGCCGAAAACGGAATGGCAGCTTCAGAGAAGGTACGTAGGAAAAGCGGACGGCCTTCTATCGAACTAATGCAATCGTCCATGCTCGGCAACGATGCGGCCGTCCTGGCAGATCTCGACGCACTCGGCGTAGGCGCGCACCTCGGTACGCGCAGCGCCTCGAACACCCGGATCAGGGTCAGCCGCTCACGCGCCGGCCTGCTGGCGTTTGCGGCTAGCATCCGGTCGAGGTCGTCCCGCCATGATCTCAGCTTGCGCAGCGGCTGCAACTCGCGCGCGTAGGCGAAGCTGGTGGCTCCCGAGCGAATGACCCTTCGCACGGTGTTGCGGGAGCCGTGCAGGTCGCGGACGATGTCCTTGATCGACTGGCTAAAGATGTAGAACTTGCGCCGGATGGCCAGGCATTTATGCGTGAACTCGTCGACGACGTTAAGCATCTGGAACTTACGTCCGTCATTCGTGCGGGCATCAACGAAGTCATACGACCAGACGTGATTGCGGTGATTCGGGCGAAGACGGAGGCAGGAGCCGTCGTTGTCCTGGATCTGCCCTTGCTTAGGCTGCTTGACCAGGACCTTCAGGCCCTCACGTCGCCAGATCCGCTCGACGCGCTTGTCGTTGACGAGCCACCCGGCCGCCTTCAGCAGCGCGCTGATCTTGCGGTAGCCATAGCGTCCATACCCTTCGGCCAACGCTACCAGGTCGGCCGTCAGCGCCTCTTCGTCGTCACGGCCCCGCGGGATCTTACGCTGTGTCGAGCGATGCTGTCCGATCGCCCGACAGACGCGGCGCTCGGAGACGTGCAGGACATCGATGATGTGCACGACACAGGCGCGTCGGCGCGCAGGGCTCAGATGGGGTATTCGGGACGCCTCCTGCAGGATCAGTTTGTCGAGCGTGAGGTCGGCGATCGCCTTGCGCAGCCGCTGGTTCTCGGTCTCCAGATCCTTCATCCGGCGTACCTGATCGCTCTTCAGGCCGCCAAACTCACGCCGTCACTGGTAGTACGTCACTGAACTCACGCCGAGGGCGCGGATCGTATCGGAGTTGCTCTGGCTCTATGAGATCAACACATCCGCCTGCCGTAGCTTGGCGACGATCTCCTTGGGCTTCGGGTCCCTGGCCATATCGTCCGTCCTCCAGGCTCAAAAGCCATACCGAAGGGCGGACCACTTCAATGGGGGTGGATCAGCTATGACCTACAGCGAGAAGCGCTCCAGCCTCGCAAAGTCCCTGGGTCTAGGAAAACTCCGAGCGCGCGAGGTTCATGTCGAGCCGAAGCCGACGCCGAAGGCGCTCAAGAAGGCGGTCTTATTCAGCAGCAATCAATCGTTGCTGGCATCCACGGGTGTAACGTCGGCATCCTGAAGCCAGTCAGGCAGTCCAGGTACGACCTCTCCGGCCACCTCGGCAGCAGTTGCCAACGCCCTCCCGGCTTTCGCCTCCGGTTGCTCCGCCCGGACCTCTGCAAACAGCTGCCGAGCCCGACGATCAATCTCTTCGTCAGACAACTTCACTTCACCGAAATCAGCTATTCGGTTCACCCTGGTCGCTCCTCAACAAAGTCACCCCGCTGCCTGATCAGATTTAAGGCCAAGCGCCGGGGCGACCGGTGTCCAGCCGGATCAACCCCGCGCAAAACGGCTCGATCCCACGACCAGACCGCATGGTTAGCGCCACGTTAAGCTACGTCGCCCCCGGGAAAGCAGTTCCGCGTGAGGTAGCCGCCGGGCATCGCAAAAGGAATGGGCGGCGGATTCGACCGTGCGGCAAGCGCGCACGCTCCTTCTTCCTACCGGTGTGCTCCCGGGGTGGCAGTGACTGCACGGCGATCCGGCTACGATGAAGCGTCCTCAGGGCGCATGCTATGCCGATCGCACTACCCACACCTCATCGACTTGTACTTCTCGGGCTCCTTCTCGTCAGCCTCGTGGTGCTGGCGGACTGGGCTGCCAGGGTTGAGCTCGCCAGGGCCGTCCGTAACTCGCTGAACGACGGCGCCCATTCGCTCGCGCAGATCGCTGCCGCGGACGACTAGGCGGCGTCCAACCTCAGCTGCCCGACGGAACAAATATCGCCGGGCTGAATGCCGTTGGCTGCTTCTCACCGTAAGGCCGCCCCTATCAGCAGCCAGTGTCATTATTTAGGACCGTTAGGATGTGGGTGCACAACTTGACCGCGAGCCCGCTCGACCAACTCCAGATCATTCGGTTCGATGATAGCAAATGTCTTTGCCGGATGGGTGAACTCCACGTCGAAGGCAGCTCCGTGCGCCCAGCGTACGACGATGGTGCCGACGCAGCCGGCATAGACAATTCCTCCATCCTCGCTCTTGACGGCCGCCCGCAAGCGGACGCGGTCTTGAAGCTGGAATGCGGCGTTGGGCCTTCTCGGCTCTCGCGTCCGGCGGCGTGATGTCGTCGTTTGGTTGGTATGCTGTTTAGCCATGACTTTGGGAGTTTCGGTGGAACGGAAGAGGCCAGATCCAACAGGACATTAGACATCATCGCGACGCATGAGCGTCACGAGTAAATGTTATAGAGGTTTATTTATAGCAAAGTTATATTTCTTTTATTGTAGGCAAGCGCTCCTGATCTCTCAAGCGAAGTGTCGATCTGTGGCATATTCAAACGGCGAAGAAAGACAACGCCAACGCCGCCATCGAATATACGCACGACCCGGGCCCCTGATGAGCCGATCATCACGAGTTCGCCGACCTGAAGCGGCTCTGCGACATGCAGCGCGGCACCGGAGGCGGACACGTTCATCAGAGTTGCTGGGATTTGGCTCCCGCTCTGCAACGTCAGATTGAGGCTGATGTTCTCCGCCTGTATGCGCTCGTCCCGCCAGGGGTATGACTTCGGCTTCTGCTCGCGGGCGATGGCGACAAGCTTCCCCACAAGGTGGCGGATATGGCGACCCTTCGTGAGCACCTTCAGGAAAAAGCCAGCCGGCGAAACCCGTATGACACGCCCGTTCAGATGGCCCACCCCGCCGATATCGCACACGATGTGTTCGAAGAGGGCGGGGATGGTCCTGGACTTGAACTGGATGCCGTCCCGGGCGAGTTCCTGGGTGACGGCGTCGAATTCGTCGCGCAGCTCCCGCCAGCAAAGCGCGGGCAGCGCGACCGGAATGGTCAAGGTCGTAGCGCGAGGAGACATATGCGGCACCCATGACGCGTATGTCAGGCAGCGCGGACGGTCGCGAGGAAGTCCCCAACCTCACTGCGCAGCCGTCCAGATTGACGCGACAGTTCGGAGGCCGAGGCGAGCAGCGCGCTCGACACCGCGCCCGTCGACTCCGCCGCTCCGGCGACGCCCGCAATGTTGGCGGTCACTTCCCCGGTTCCGGCTGCGGCCTGGGCAACGTTGCGCACGATCTCCTGGGTGGCGGCTCCCTGCTCCTCGACCGCTGCGGCGATGGAGGCTGCAGTGGCGCTGATCTCGTGAACACGGTTGGTGATGCTGCCGATGGCTGTCACCGTCTGTTCGGTCACGTCCTGGATCATGGCGATCTCGGCCGTGATCTTCTCGACGGCCTGAACGGTGAGGCCCGCGAGAGCCTTCACTTCAGATGCCACCACGGAGAAGCCGCGTCCCGCCTCTCCGGCCCGGGCCGCCTCGATGGTCGCGTTGAGGGCCAGCAGGTTCGTCTGCGCAGCAATGCGCGAGATCATCTCGACCATGTCCCCGATCCGGGCCGACGTCTGCGTGAGAGCCTGCACGAGCTTCGCCGTGCCTTCCGCTTCGGCGACCGCGACCCGGGCGAGATCCGCCGAGCCATGAGCTTGCCGACCGATCTCCTGTACGGACGCGCCCAGCTCCTCTGTGGCGGCCGCGATCGTCGTGACATTGCTGGCAGCCTCCTCAGCGGCAGAGGCAACTGCTTCTGACTGCGCCGCCGTCTCGGCGGCGGTGCCGTTCATCGCGCCGGCCGTAGCTTCCAACTCGGTCGACGAGGTCACGACGCGTTCCACAACCTCTCCAACATTGCGCTCGAAGGTTTCAGCGAGAACGTGGAGGGCGGCGCGTCGTTCGGCGGCGGCCTCGACCTCTGCCGCCCGCGTCGCTTCTTCCAGGGCCAGCGAGCGCACAAGCCCATCCTTGAACACCCGGGTCGCCTCCATCATCCGGCCGATCTCGTCGCGCCGCCGCGTCTCTGGCACCGGCTTGCTCAGGTCTCCGGCTGCCAGGGCGCTCATCACATCCGCGAGGGCTGCGGTCGGACGGGCGATGCCGCGACCGATGACGGAGGCGAGGCTACCGATGACGAGGCCGCCGACCAGAAGCCCGATCAGCAGTTCGATGACGGTCGGCTTCATCTGGGCGAGCGTGTCGTCGGCGTAGACGCCCGATCCGATGATCCACCCCCACGGTGTGAAAGCCTGGACGAAGGAGATCTTGTCGACCGGCTGGTCGGCACCGGGCTTCGGCCATTCGTAGCGGACGTAGCCAGAGCCGGCCGCCGTCGCGACGTCGGCCATCTCCCGGAACAGGGCCTTGCCGGTCGGATCGACGGTCTTGCCGAGGTCCTTACCGTCGAGCTCTGGCTTCAACGGATGGACGATCATGTGCGGTTGGCTATCGATGATGAAGAAATACTCGTTGCCGGCGTAACGCAGGCTACGGACCGTTGCGACGGCCTGCGCCTGAGCCTGTGCACGGTCCATCCGCCCCGCGCGCTCATCCTCCTCGAAATGCCTGAGGATGCTGTGTGCGGTCTGGACCAGGTCTCGGGTCTTCAGAGCACGCGCTTCCGTGATGGCCGTGTGCAGTCCGAAGGCCGCAACGCCGGCGGTCGCGACCATGCCGAGAAGGGAAATCAAGACGAGTGATTGGATCTTCAGCCCGATGCTGAACCGCATGACGCTTCCTTTTCTGCTATAGGATCGCGCCAAAACTAGGTTTGCACACTTAATTCATCGTAATTTATCTTTGTCGCTTATCTCTCATTTAACTAAATTTTGACATGAATTTCGTCACTTTTCGACAAATCTTGCCAAGATCACGAAAATTTTTCCTGTCATTCAAACATAAATTCGGTTTAATCCGCCTTCAGTTCCCTTATTGTCTACTGGTACGTAGCGCCTCTGATTGGTACTTACGTACTAGACCGCTCGTTTTGGGTTTTAAGTCGACTGAAAATTCTCAAAAATCGAGCAAATTTGCTTGTCCAAGAACTGTCGCGCCCGTCCCAAAATTTGATTTTTCGCGCACCTAGCTTTCGAGGTGGGTCGATAGCGGTCTGTACGGCTGGCATAAGTCACAAGCGGATGAAGCAGTGTCGTTTGCTTACCCCCGCCTTCTTCTCAGAAGAAAACACTTGCAAAGCTGAATTTCTGACGTTGTGAGCTGCCGCTGAACGCCGGAAAGACCCAATGCGGGCGCCACCGAGCGTCGGCATGCAGTATCAGAACGTCCGGTAGGGGTTGCTCGCGCTACTTCGGGCAAACAACGGCAGGACGCCGAAGGCACTGGCGAGCGAGAGCGGCTGCGTCGGCTGTGCCGCGGCGACGCCTTCGATTGTCGGGCTCCCAAACCCGGCGAATGTCGGAAGCGACGGTAGCCCTGTATCCGCGGCCTTTCCCACGCCGCTCAGCCCGGCCGACACGCCGACCTTGCCCCACCCCTGGGCGAGACCGCCAAGCGTCTTCATCGTGTCACCCACGTGGCTGGCCGCGTTCAGTTCAAACGGCAGGACCGAGGCCGAGCCCCGCATGAAGTTGCCGACCTGCCCGATTTGCCCGGCGCCCTTGCCTGGGCTCGCGTGTCCGTTCCGATCAGGTCCGAGAATGAGCGCAGGGTGCCGAGGGCGTCTGCCTGCTGCGCGCCGTAGGCGCTGGCGTTTGCGCGCTGCGCGGCCTCGCCTTGCGTCGTGATGTTCGAGCCAGTGGCCGGGGCTTTCACAGGGGGTGGCCCCCCGCCGGCACCCGTCTGTCTCGCAGCCTTGTCGGCATGAGCCGGCGAGGTGACCGACGATGGGACACCCTGCGCACGATCCGGCCACGAAAGTGGGGTCGGCCTGAAACGCTCGCTTGAAGCTCGGGGCCAAACGAGCCAGGCGGCAATCCGCCCTTATCGGTCATGTGGCAGCCTCCAACTGCGTCTTCGAAGTAGACATCCCTCCAGCTCCGCACAGGTGACGCGGGCGGCCGGCGCGCGGCCCCTCGGGGCGGTGGGACGGGCCACAGATCTGGCATGGGCCTGCCCGACATTGCCCGAAGGCGCGTCGGCCGTCAGTGAACGGTGGGAGATGGCGTGGGCCAATCCGCCGCCGTGGCTTCGGCGTCCGCGGCGATCTCAGACCTCAAACGCTCGACGGTCCTCAGTGCGCGTGCTGCTGAAACCCGCGCCCGCCCGAGCTTGGCCGCGTAGATTCTGCCGCCATCGGCGTCGATGCTCCGATCATCGCAGGCTTCGACCTCGCGGCAGGCGACCGACAGGGCGGTGAACCCGATCATGGCCGAAGACGCGCAGAGCTTGTGGGCGTTGTGTCGCTGCTTCAGACGCGTGTGGTCGTCGGCGGGATCGCCATCCAGGCTGGTCATCAACTCCCGGGCGAATATGTCCAGAATCTTGAGCATGCAGGACGGCGAAATGGTCCTGACGGTGGCGCCGTAGACGGCCTCGTCGAGATCGCCATCACGCCAGCCCCCAGCGCTTTGGTCGTCCGGGAGCAGGCCGGCGACGGTCTCCAGGAGATCGTCGTGCGCAAACGGTTTGCCCACGTGGCCATCCATGCCGGCGGCGCGGTAGGCAGCGACCTGCTCAGGCAGGACGTTCGCCGTCATGGCGAGCACGGGAACATGCGCCACCGGGCCTGGGAGAGCCCGGATGAGACGCGTGGCCTCCATCCCGTCCATGCCTGGCATCTGGACGTCCATCAGGACGAGGTCGAAACTCCCCTGCTCCACCGCTCTCACGGCGGATTCGCCATCGACCGCGATCTCGACCGAGTGCCCCGCGACGGCCAGCACGGCCTTGGCGAGTTCCCTGTTCACGGCGAAGTCGTCCACGAGGAGGATGTGTGCGTGACGGGTAACCCGGGGCAAAGGGGCCTCCCGACCGTCCTCGTCGGGGACAGTCGGACGCAGCGGGAGAGCGACCGTGAAGGTCGACCCGGCGCCGGCTTCGGATGAAACCTGGATCGTGCCGCCCATCAGGCCGACGAGATGGCGGCAGATGGCGAGGCCCAGCCCCGTACCGCCGTATTCCCGCTGGATCGAGCCGTCGACCTGGCTGAAACGCCGGAACAGCCGGTCGAGCTTGTCCGCCGCGATGCCGATGCCCGTATCGATGACCTGCACCCTGAGGTCGGCTCCCGAGGGGCAGTTCACCGGCGCGATGTCGAGCGTGACCGAACCCGCTGCCGTGAACTTCACCGCGTTGTTAAGAAGGTTCAGGAGGACCTGCCGCAGGCGGCTTTCGTCGCCCAGGATCCATCTCGGAAGTGCGGGATCGATCTGCATGCGCAGGTCGAGCCCCTTCGCCTCGGCTGATCCCCGCACGATGGCGACGCAGTTGTCGAGGAGCATGTGCAGGCCGAAGGGCCGCTCCACTAGCTCGACCGCCCCCGCCTCGACTTGCGAAAAGGCGAGGATGTCGTTGACGACCGTGAGCAGGGCGGCACCCGAGGAGCGCACGAGGTTCGCCTGCCGCCGTGTGTCCGGGTCGAGCCGTCCCGAAGAGAGCATCAGGTCGGTGAAGCCGATGACGGCGTTGAGCGGGGTGCGGATCTCATGGCTCATTGCGGCCAGGAAGTCCGTCTTGGCTCGGTTCGCCCGCTCGGCCTCGGCCTTGGCCTCCGAGAGGGCGATCTCGGCCTCCTTGCGCGCGGTGGTGTCGAGGGTCAGCCCGATGACGCGAACTTTCCGGCCGGCGGCGTCGGTCTCGACCCGGCCGCGGGCGTTGATCCAGCGGATACCGCCGTCCGGCCGCGGCACCCGGAACTCGGTCGTGTAGCTCCCGCCCTGCGCGATCGCTTGCGCGAGGCCGTCCAAGACGTGGGGCACGTCGTCGGGGTGGGCGAGCGGGCGCCAGTCGCGCTTGAGGTCGATCTCGACCTCCCGGTCCGGCAAGCCGTGCTGCCGGGCGCACTCGGCCGAGAGCAGCACGCGGCCCGTCGTCACCGCGTAGCTCCAGGTGCCCGCTTCGGCCGCGCGCATCTCGGCCTGGTGCCGGTAGCGCTCACTGAGGTCGGTGGCAATGCCGAGATACCCGAGATCCTGTCCGTCGTCGCGGCGCAACAGGCCGAGGCTGAGCAGCACCGGCAGCCGCTCGCCGCCCTTCGTGATGTAGGTCCATTCCCCAGTTTCCGGCCGCCCCTGCCTCGGCCGCGTGCAGAAAACCTCGATCCCGGGCTCGACCGGCCGCCCGATCTCCACCGATAGCGCCTCGGCGCGGCGGGCGACCTCGTCGGGGTCGTGGAACGTCGCCAGCGACATCCTGCCGACGACCTCCGAAGCCGTGTAGCCGAGCAGATGCTCGGCGGCCGGGTTGAACAGCGTGACGGTCCCGTCGAGGTCCGTCGCGATCACGGAGTAGCCGGCGTTGGCGACCACGGCGCGTTGCAGGGCGGAGCTCGCCTGGAGGGCTGCGGTCCGCTCGGCCACCTGACCTTCGAGCGTGGCGTTAAGGGCCCGGATCCGCTCTTCGACGGCCACCTGGTCGGTGGCATCCCGGATCACCGTCGCGACCCCGGTCACGCGTCCCCCCTCGGAGCGGATGGGGGCGACACTCACCTGCACGGGGAATTCGCTCCCATCCGCTCTCCTCCGCCAGGACGCATTGGGCGGCGTCGGCTCCCCCAACGCTGCCCGCGCCAAGCACCATCGCTCCTCGGCCCAGCGATGCTCCGGGATCATCAGTTCGGCGGCCCTCCGCCCCAGCGCCGCCGACGCCGGAATGCCGAACAGGCGTTCCGCCGCCGGGTTGAAGTCGGTGACGACTCCGTCAAGGGTCTTGCCGACGATGGCGTCCTGAGCGCTAGCCACGAGGGCGGCCACCCGACGGTGCTCGGCCGCCGCCTTCCGCTTGAGGCGGCCCGCCGACGCCCGGACCGAAAGGAGTGATGCGACGAGGCCGGTCAGGACGAAGGCGACGAACGCGACGTTCGCCGGCCGGGGCAGTCCTAGGTTGGCGACGAAGCCGGGCTTGGCCCGCGTGACGATCTCCCATTCGCGCCCGAAGACCGAGAGCGTCCTGGCGTCGGACAGCGACGGAAGGCCGTCCACGGCGCCGTCCGTCCCGATGAACGCCATGCTTCCGGCTGCCTTGTCCCGGATCGAGACCGAGACCTCCTCATCATCCAGGGGCGCGCCGGCGAGGATCTCGTCGATCACGAGCGCGCCGTAGGCCCAGCCGACCGTTGCCGCCCTCCGGGCCTCCACAGTGCCGGTGGGGGCGCCGGGCCGGAAGACCGGCAGGAACAGCAAGAAACCCCGGCCCTTCAGCCCACTGGCCTGGACGAGCGTGACCGGCGCCGTCAGGGTTGCCCGGCCCGTTTCCATGGCGCGATCTGCCGCGACGCGGCGGTGCTCCTCGGATGCCACGTCGACGCCAAGGGCCTCGGCGTTGCGCCCGGCAGGCGCGACGAACTCGATCACGTAGCGCTCGCCGTCCTGCGGAGACAGCTGGCGCAAGGCGAAATCCGGATCGCCCTCCGTCCGCCTCCTCCCGACGATCGCCGCGACATCCGTCCGGGCCACCCGGCGGATGAAGCCGTAGCCCCTCATCCCAGCAAACTCGACGTCGATGTCCCACGTCTCGGCGTAGCGGTCGAACTCCGCGCTGGTGATGACGTCGGGACCGACGGCCGCGACGCTGCCGCGAAGTCCCCTCAGGGCCTTCTCGTAGACGGCCATCCGTCCCACGACTTGAGCCATGACGTGGGCGGACGTCTGCGCGAGCCGTGAGGCCGCGATCCGGTCGTTCCCGTCCTCCACCAACCGCGCCGCAGCAAGTGCGAGGACGAGGCCGACGGCCAGGGCGGCCACCGGCGCGAGAGGCACGTGCCGTGCCCATCCATATCCGGCTCGTCCGTCCCTTGGCTCGATGCAAGGCTGGGGCTGCATCGCCTTCCTCACGAGAACCACTCACGTTTCTTGTCGTCTGGGCTTTGCCAGTTCCGAATCCGAATATTACGAGCCGTGTACGTCGTGCTTTGGCACATTTTGTCTTCATTCAGAGCGAATTATTAGCTCGCCTGTAGGCCGATCTTCACTAAATTCTGCTTCATATTTTTGGGGTCAGGAGCCGGCGGGGACGGCGGGACCGGGCGGTCGCGAAGAGCGAAAAGGTGCCCGCGACGTAGTTCGCCACCGCCCGCGTCCCCTCCATGTACCGGGCGAGCTCGGCGGTCCGCTCCGCCTCGACAAGCCTGACGTGCCGCCGGGGGTCTGGGGTCTCGAACCCGACATAGAACCACGGCTCGCCCCGCGTGAGGACGAGTTCCCGGTCGAGGTCGTGCCACTCGAAGGCCCACATCAGGTGGCGGGGCCAGACGTCGATGGGGAACCGGCCTCCGATGACGAGCCCCGGCCAGTCCGGCTCGCGCCGGTGGGCGAAAGGCGGGAACTGGCTCATGTGGACCGGATCGTCCGAGACGAAGACGTACGGCGTCACGAACTGGATGATCGGGCAGCGGGGATGGCGCCACTCTCGGGCGTTGACCCGCTTGACCATCTCGCCCAGCGCCCGGGTGCGGATGCTAGCGCGATCGCCGTCCGCATTGGCGAGGTTGACCTCCCCGGTCTTCGGATCAACGGCGATGCGCAGGCGGGCGCTGATGGGGCACGGCACGACGAAGTGCCGGGCCTCGTGGTCCACCACCGCCGGGCAGGCGGTCACCGATTTGGCATGCCGGGGACCTCCCGCGGCGGTCCGCAGCCGCTGCGGGGCGTCCCAGATGAAGCCGGCCCTTTCGGTATCGACGAGCCAGCCGACCTGGGCCGACCGGGACGGGGCCGCGCGCCCGACCAGGGGGGCGAGGCGCGCGGCGAAGGGGGCGAGGGACAGGCTGAGGCCCATCGTCGGTCTCCGAAAAGAGAGGACCGGCCCGCGGCAGTGCGGGCCGGCTGCCGGGATCAGGCCAGGACCAGGTCGGAGGCGTGGATGACCTTCTGGCCGACCCCGAGGTCGACCTGATGGTCGGCCGCACCGGACGCGTTGGTGGTGTGGAGGTCGAGGACGGTGTGCAGAACGCCGTTGACGGTCTCGTAGTGGTAGCGGGCCTGCCCGGCAGAGCCGGCCGCAAACTCATTGGAGGAAGTGACGGTCGGCCCGTTCCACAGCGCCGTGGCGTCGTTGAACGTGAAGTGCTGGGTGTTAGGCGCCTGCGTGTTCGCGTCGATGGCGGCGAGGCTGATTTTATCCGTCCCCGCCGTGAAGTCGGTGAATGTGGTGCGATTTGCGTTGGTCGTCGCATTCAACGAGGTGAAGAAGAGGGTGTCCGCCCCGCCATTGCCTGTGAAGGTCGTCGCTGCGGTGCCGACGGTCACGGTGTCGGCGCCCGCACCACCGACAACCTTCTCGAAGTTCTGGATCGTGATCGTCGCGGTCCCGCCTTGGCTTGTGGTGCCCGTGTTGCGCAGGTCTACAGTGACGGGCCCCGTGAGGTGGGAGAAGTCGATCGTGTCGGTTCCCGCGCCGCCGTCGTAGCGGTGGGTCGCGGTATCGGTCGCCGCCACAACGGTGTCGTTGCCCGACCCGCCGATGAAGTTCTGGACGTTCGTCAGCGTGTCGAAGTTGGTGGTGCCCGTCTTCGTGACGTGGACGGAGGTTTGGGAGAAGTCGACGCTCAGCGCGGTCGTGTAGGCGGAGTAATCGACGGTGTTGGTGCCGGTGGCAGATCCGTTGATGGTGTGGGCGGCGGTGTCGGCCGCCAGCACGAAGTCGTTATTCGTGCCGGTCCCGGTGAAGGTGGTGGACGTCGTGTTGCTGAGCGTCACCGCACCCGTCGCCGTCGCCGTCGCAGTTTTGGAGCTGTCGTTCACGGTGTAGGTGAAGCTGCCCCCGAGTACGCCGGTGTCGGTGACCGTTGAAGATAGTGTCGTATTCGCGTGCGTGACGGTCGCGGTCGCAGGATTCGACGCCGCCACGTTGGTGATGGTCAGCACGGTACTGTCCGCGTCGGTGTCGTTGGCCAGCAGTACCCAATCCGCGACCGCGAAGCTCCGGTTGAGGCCGAGATTGGTGACGATCGTGTCCGCCCCGGCCACCGGTGCATCGTTCACCGGGGTGAAGTGGACCGTGGTGGTGGCCAGGTTGCTGTCCTTGAGGCCATCGTTGACCGTGACGTCGATATGCCGGTCCGCGGCGCTAGGATTGTGGTTGGTCGGGTTCGAGAAGGTGATCGCCGCGATGGCCGCTTGGTAGGCCGCCTTGGAGGCCGACCCCGCCAGGTCGATCTCGGTCGCGCTGACCTTGGAGGCCGTGATGCCGCCGGTGAGCGCACCGAGGTTCAGCTGGTCGCCTGCGAGGCCGTCCCGGAGAACGATCTTCGCCGATGCGACATTCGTGTCGTCGGGGTCCGTGATGAGCGGGCTCCCGGCGATGGCGACGCCGCTGGCTCGCTCGACGTAGGTCGTGGCGTAGTTGTTGCCGGCGGCCGTGTCGGCGATGGAGTTGATCGCGATGTTGTCGACGTAGACGTTACGTCCGCTACCCAGCGCGGTGCTGACGAAATACAGCTTGGCGCTCGCGGTCAGCATCGATGGGTCGATCGTGGCGGTGATGGTTTGGGCCGTGGTCCCCGTGGCGGACGTGATGGTGTAGAGCGGCGTGTCGCTCGCTGTCGGGGCTGCTCCGCTTCCGATGAGGTAGACCTTGACGCTGTCGCCGGCGGTCAGACCCGTCTCGCGGACAGAGAAGCTCAGGCTGGCCGAGGTCACGGTGCTGAGATCGGCGGCGCGGGAGATCGTGTCCGCGTGCGGGTTGGTCGCCCCCACGAAATGCAGGTCCGGATTGTTCGCGCCCGCTCCGGTGTTGTCCACCTGGATCTGGCCGGTTCCGGAGGGGTTGAAGCTGGCCGTGTCGCCGGTTTCAATCCAGTTCCCGGCCCAGCCGGTCCCGCGGGCGTAGGGATTGCTGAAAAGCCCGGTCGCGGTGAAATTGTCGCTCGCGACCGTCACCGATCCCGGCACGTAGTTCAGATCCAGCGTCGGCGCCTTGTCAAAATAGGCCTGAATGTTGATCGTCTGGTCGGCGAAGGCGAGGTTCTGGATGCCGATGAGGAGGTCGGTGCCCTCGTTGACCATCGGGGTCCCCGTTGCGTCGAGCAGGGGGTTGCCGTTGGCGTCGACGAAGTCCGCCGCCGTGCGGGTGTCGGTGATCTTAAACGCCGCGACGCTGCCCCAGTTGGCATGGGGGTTGGCGATCGTCTGGCCGTTGGCGTCAATGGCGACCAGCGTGTATTTCGCCAGGCTGCCCGTGTAGAGGGCGGTATCGTTTCCGCCGTTCGGGGCGCCGTCGCCGAGGACGTAGTCCTTGTAGGCGCCTGACTTCAGGAGATCCGTGAAGTGCGCCGCGAAGGTGATGCCGCCGGTGCTGGCCGCCGCCAGGAGGCCGCCCTTCAGCACCGCATCCGCCGAGACCCGATGGCTCGCCCCGTCCACGTAGCTCGTATAGGGGTCCGCCTGCCCGTTCGGATCGACATAGGTGCCGATCAGGGTGTCGAGGCGCACCGAGCCGCCGACAATGACGTCGTTGCCGCCGCGCCCCTGGAGCACGTCGTCGCCGGAGCCGCCGATGAGCCAGTTGTCGCCGTGGCTGACCTGGGCTCCCGAGTCGCCGGGGCTGTCGCCCCGCAGGACGTCGGCGTTCTTGCTGCCGATGACCCCCTCCATCTCGAACCAGACGTCCCCGGTCGCGGTCGCGGTCGGGACGTTGGCCGGGAGGGGCGTCTTGTCCTGGGGCAGTTGCGACACCAGTGCCTGATTGGCGAGGTCGCCGACGATGCCGACGTTGATCGTCTGCTGGCTGTAGTCGGCCAAGTCGAAGCCGTCGTCGGTGGATTGCCCGTTCGGCCCGGTTGCCGAATCGCCGCCGATCAGCACGTCGGCGCCGCCGCCGTTCCCGCCGACCGAGGTGACGCCGGGTCCGGGGCGCAGGATGTCGTCGCCGGAGCCGCCGAAGAGCTGGTCGACGCCGGGGCCGCCATCCATGATGTCGTCGCCGCCGTCGCCGTTCATCACGTCGACGCCGGAGCCGCCGTTCATGTAGTCGTTGCCGTCGCCGCCGAACACGGTCGGGTCGGTGTCCTGGCCGCCGTAGATGAAGTCGTCGCCGGCGCCGCCGAAGATCTTGTCAATGCCGATGCCGCCGAAGATGTGGTCGTTGCCGTCGCCTCCGATGAGCTGGTCGAGGCCGTTGACGCTGGAACCCGAGGAGGCGCCCCAGATCCAGTCGTCGCCCTTGCCGCCGTCGATCAGGTCGGGGGCGTCGCCGCCGACGAGGATGTCGTTGCCGTCGCCGCCGTAGAGGGTGTTGTGCCCGGCATTCGACTTGCCGCCGAAGATGATGTCGTTTCCGGCACCGCCATAGGCGGTGTCGTCACCGATGCCCATCTCGATGTAGTCGTTGTATTGGGTGCCCACGAGCACCTCAGCCGAATCGGCGCCCACGTCGAGGCTGCCGTCCTTGTTGACGGTGGTGCCGTCGGGGCGGATGTCGAGGATGTAGTTCTCGTCCACCGTGATGTGGTCGCTCGCCAGGACCGAGGGATCAATCGCGCCGATCGCGTTCAGGGCCGTCAAGAGCGGCGGCACGGAGCCATCAGGCGCGGTCAGGCCGTCGTTCAGGGGCAGCGTGAAGACGTGTTCCGAGATGGTGCCGTTGGCCTGCGTCGAGGCCCCGCCCGTCGACCAGATGCCGATGCCGACATTGTGCGATTCATCGATGATGGTGACGCCGGCCTCGTTGACACCATCCTTCGCCACGCCCGAACCGAAGGTGTTGGCGTCGCCAGCATGGGCGTCGACCTCCTGACCGTACTTGTGCTGGTCGGCACCGAGCTCCGTCAGCAGGAAGTTCGCGCTCGACGCGCCCGGCGAGATGCCGGTTGACACGTCCGTGGCCTGATCGACGTAGAGCACCTTGTCCGCCGCCACCGCGCCCGTCGTTGGGTCGAAGCCGTGGTCCGTCCAGGTCATGGTGGCCCGGTCGAACACCTTGTGGCCGTCGGCCGCGTAGAGGTCGGTCACCTCCTGGCCCCACAGGTCGTAGATCGCCCCCGTAGGGATGGTGCCCGTGGCATTGCCGCTGGCGTCGAGCCACTGGCCGGAATGGCCGGACGCATCCACCGCGAACACTTGGTGCCAGGAGCCGTCCTCTTTATTCCCCTGGTAGAGGTCGCCGAGCTTGGTCGGGTCGGTGAGGTCGGCAGTGGCGACCTTCGCCGCCCGGCCCTCATCGTAATACTGGTCAGCGTAGGCGAAGATGTTGCCGTTGAGGTTCGTCACGCCGGTGTTGCGCTCGACGAGATCCTTGAACTGCTCGTTCTGAATCTCGTTGCCGAACTGCTGGTTCACGAGCCGCTGTAGGTAGTAGAAGCGGTCGCCATCCATCAGGTTCTCGATCTGCGTCACGAAGATCGTGTCGAAGGTCTCGCCGAGCACGCCGCCCGCGACGTGGGTCTCGGCGAGGCCGCCGATCCAGAGGTCGACCTTGTCGATTCCCTTGTCGCCGCCGTTCATGAACTGGCTGGCATAGGCCGACTGCGCCGCATAGGTCGTCCCCAGCGTCGAGGCATAGGCCTGCTCGTCGGCCGAAAGGTCTGTGAACTTCACGCCGTGATAGAGGTCGAGGATGGTCTGAGCCTTGGTCATGTCGCCATCGAAGGAATAGGCGGCGACGAAGTTCACGAGTTGCTCGGGGTGGACCATCTGCAGGCCGAAGTCGGCCCAGTCGGCATAGGCCTTGAGACCGAGCGCGGTCTTGGCCTCATTCAGCGTCGGCATGCCGACGTCGCGGCCGCGGGCGATGTTGATCGCGCCGAGGTCGAGGGGCTGGCCGAGCAGGCCCTCGTTGAGCGAGGGTGTGATGCTGTTGTCCACCTCGTTCATGAGCTGGCGCTCCATTCCGAGCGCGATGGCGCCGGGCCCGATCTTGGCGAAGAGCGCCGGATCGAGGAACGCCTGCTCCAGAGCGTAGCTCATGATCTTGCCGGTGATGCCGCCGGTTGGGTCCATCGTGTCGATGGTCTCCCGGAGCGTCGAGTGGCCGAAGCGGAAGGCCGCTTGACCGAATTCCAGGGAGATGTCGGCGTTCTTGTCCGAGGCGTAGCCAGCGAACTCTTGGATGTTGGGAGAGACCGCACGGGCGTACTGGTCGACCGCCATATGCTGGTATTCCATCTCCACCGTCAGCTTGGCGGCGTTGAACATCTTGTCCTGGTCCCAGGACAGGTAGCCGTTCGCGTCGGTGTAGCTGCCGTCGGCGGTGATCGGGTTTCCGAACTCGTTCAGGACGAAGCCGGCGAACTTACCGTTGGCGCCGTCGAGCGGGTGGGTGGCGCTGGTGACGTAGAAGTCGCCATTCTCGTCGCGTGCGACGAGGCCCTCGTCGGCGGCGATCATCCGCCCGTCTTGGGTCGTGGCGAAGTTCGCGAAAGCGACTGCGCCGTTGCCACCCGGGTTGGCCCCGGAGGTCGCGTAGAGGTTGCCGTTGGCGTCACGGGCCAGGACCGTGGTCGGATTGGCATGGTCGGCGGCGGTCTTGACGACGTAGATCTGACCGGAGGACGCCGTCGCATCCGCTTGGAGCCCGACGAAGGCGTTGGTAACTGCCGCCTTGGCGTCGACCGCCACCTGCCAGTCATGAACCGTCGCGTGAGGGTGGCCGGCATCGCTGCCGGTGAGGTTCTCGGCGTCTATGCCGAGCATGTAGGTCTCGATGTTCTGGACCTGATACTCGTGCTCCTCGTGGAACACATGGTGGACGGCAGTGAGGCCCATGTTCTCGTTCGCACGGCCGTCGCCGGCGATGTAGTGGTCGCCGACGGACTCCATCATCAGCTCGCCGATGGCGGCGTGGAGCGCGGTCGACGGATCGCCGATGGCGGCCTGGCCCGGATCGCCGAACAGGTTCGCCTGAATCGTGAAATCCGAGAAGTTGAGGAACGGCGCGAGCGCGCCGACCCCGACCCCCGTCACGCTCCTCAGAGCCCCGGTCGAATCGAAACTGAGGGCATATGGGTCGAGCCCCTGGGCGTGGAGCGCGGCATTGATGGCGTCGAGGGCCCCCTGGCTGATGTGCGCGCGATCGAAATGCGGATTGTTGTCGAGGAGCAGCGGCTCCGAGAGCTGGACCGGCTGGCCGTTAACCAGCTTGATCGATCCGTCCGGGTTACGCTCGCGCAGGCCCTGGATGACGTCTTCCCAGCTGAGGTCGGCCCGGGGACCGCCGACGGCGCTGCCGCCGTTGCTTTGGATCTCTTTGCGCAGCTCGTCGAGGGTTGGGAGGGTCGCGGTCGTGATGTTGCCGAAGGCGTTCTCGTAGGGCGCAACGGTGTGGCCATCCACGAGCGTATCGCCCGGATGCCAGGCCCCGCTATTCGGGTCCTTGACCCACTTGCGCAGGATGTTGTCCGTATCGAGTTGCGAGCCATAGGTTTGGCTCTGGTCGATGTAGGGACTGTCGTGGTTCTGGTAGCCCGGCACATAAACCGGGTTGCCCTGGGCATCCACCATGCCCTGACCCGTTTTCGGATCAACCTCCTGAACCGGCCCTTCGACGATGGCGCGGTTGATGGTGATGGAGGTGGTCGGCTGCCCGTCCGGTCCGATCACCCCATAGAGCGGGTCGTCGACCGCCAGGGGGATGACGATCTGGTAGCTTGAGGATTTGCCGATGAAATCGAGTCCGTGATCGAAGAACTGGCCGAACAGCACGAACCAGCCGTTATTCGGGGCGTTGCCAGCGATCGAAGCGATGTTGCCGTAGAAGTATTCGTGGTTGCCGAATCCGGTGGCGCTGTTGGCATCCGTATTCTGCTTATCGTGCTGACCCGTCATCGAGAGCGTGCCGTAGCCCGCGCCCGAATACAGGTTGGCGTCGCCCTGGGAGGTCACCCCGCCCGTGCCGTCCGCTTGGCCGGGCAGCAGCGCCACCGAAGTGTCCACGATGGCCGTGCCCTCGATCAGCGCGCTCGTGTCGATGTGGTTGTCGTAAATCGGCTTGGAGTAGCTGTAGGCGTCGGCGTTCCACAGGACGTTGTGGCCATGCGCATCCTGCCCGACGACGGTCCCGGCCGCCAGGGTGCGATAGTAGTCGACGGAGTGATGGCCCGCGGTGATGTCGGCCTCGACGAGTTTGACGAGGTCGGGCGCGTATTCCTTCGAGTTCCAATAGACGTTGTGGTTCAGGCCGTCGCGCAGCAGGACCACGCCGGTTCCCGCTTCGTAAGTGTAGGCGAAGCCGCCCGATGAGGTCGCGTCAAGGGGGTCGTGTGTGATGGCCGTCGGGTCGGCGACCTTCAGGTACTCGACCGGCGTGCCACCCTGCGTCACCGTCTGGGTGATCATGCGGGGCGTGTAGTCGATGACGCTCTGTTCGTGCGTCGTCACGGCCTTCGTCGTGGGGTCGGTCGTGAAGGTCACGGCATAGTTGGTGTCGTTCGCCAAGTTGGTGCGGTCGGCGAGGTTTGGAATGTAGTGCGCCGGGTCGAAGTTCGGCGACGTCGGATCCATCGAGGCCGTGAACTGGGGATGGTATTTCGGGTCGAGCTCGCCGCCGGACAGCGACTTGACCTCGGTTGTGACCGTCTTCCCGACTTGGATGGGGGTGCCTGACGCGGTGCCGTTCACGAAGCTCTGGGTCGTCACGACTGAGGAGTGGACCGTCTCGTCCTGGTTGACCAGGAGGTGATGGTTGTCGGTCCGCGTGTCCGTGTACGAATCGGTCGTCGTGGTGCGGGTGAAGACGGTGAAGGTGAGCGTCGCACCGCCGACCACGGCCGACTGGATGGACGTCGG
>NZ_BPQX01000019.1 GCF_022179525.1 Methylobacterium persicinum | reverse complement strand
GTGTAGCGCGGCGATCTGGATGAGATTCCAGCGACAATCAGGATGAGAGACCGGTGTCGCGGCAGGTTGATGATGAGCGGGTCGATCGACCTGCGCAAGGTGGCGCTGGGTAAGGTTCGTGTCGCGGCGCGTCAGTCGTCGGCGGTTTTGATTGTCGCGCGGGTTGGCGGTCGGCCGGGACCGCGCTTCCGATCCAGGGCCGTGCGACGCCGGTAGCTCTCGACGTTCATCTCGAAGATGGTGGCATGGTGCACCAGCCGGTCGACGGCAGCGAGCGTCATGGCCGGATCGGGGAAAATCCGGCCCCACTCGCCGAAGGGCTGGTTGGCGGTGATCATCAGGGAGCGGCGCTCGTAGCGGGCGCTGATCAGCTCGAACAGCACGCTCGTCTCGGCCTGGTCCTTGGTGACGTAGGCGAGGTCGTCGAGGATCAGCAGGTCGAAGCGATCGAGCCGGCCGATGGCTGCCTCCAAGCCGAGGTCGCGCCGGGCGACTTGCAGCTTCTGGACGAGGTCGGTGGTGCGGGTGAACAGCACCTTGAAGCCGCCCTCGACGAGAGCGAGCCCGATCGCGGCGGCGAGATGGCTCTTCCCGCCGCCGGGTGGGCCGAATAGGAGCAGGTTGGCGCCCTGCGCGAGCCAGGCGTCGCCGGCGGCGACCGCCATGACCTGGGCCTTCGAGAGCATCGGCACAGCAGCGAAGTCGAAGCCGTCGAGGGTCTTGCCCGGCGGCAGGCGCGCCTCGGTGAGATGACGCTCGATGCGTCGTCTGTCGCGCTCAGCCAACTCGTGCTCGGCGAGGGCCGCGAGGAAGCGGGCGGCGGGCCAGCACTCCTTGTCGGCCTGTTCGGCAAAGCGAGGCCAGACGGTCTTCATGGTCGGCAGGCGCAGCTCGCCGAGCATGAGGCCGAGCCGGGCGGTGTCGACCGCGGTGGTGGTGCGGGCCGGGGCCTTCATGCCGCCTCTCCCGTCGTGGCGGCGTCGAGCAGGCTCTCGTAGCTCGCCAGCGAGCCGAGGGCGACGTTGACGTGAGGGATGGCAGCCGGATCTGGGGCGAAGCGTGCGCGCAGGGCGGCGAGGTCGGGCAGGCGCTTGGCGGCGAGTTCGACAGCCAGGCATTCGGCGAGTTCGGCCTCGCAGCCGCGGTCATGGGCCAGCGCGAGCAGGTCGACGGCGATGCGGCAGGCTTGGCGTTCCGGAAGGGAGGCTCGCAAGGCCTCGAAGGCGTGCCGGTAGGGTGCGCGCGGGAAGAGCCGGTCGCGGTAGACGAGGTTGAGAAGCGCCATCGGCTTGCGCCGGAGGGCGTGGATGACGTGATGGTAGTCGACGACCTGATCGTGCCGTCCGTCCGGATGCGCGCGCCCCCGCGGCAGGGTGAAGAGGTGAGAGCCGCCGACGAAGACGTCGAGGCGGTCGTCGTAGAGGCGCACGCGCAGGGTGTGGCCGATCAGGCGCGAGGGCACGGTATAGAACACCTTGCGCAGGCGGAACCCGCCGGCCGAGGAGACGCGCACGCTGACCTGCTCGTAGTCGCACGAGCGCCGCTCGGGCAGTCGCGCCAGGACGGCCCGCTCGCTGTCGATACGCTTGGTCTGGCGGGCGTTGCGGCGTCCGACGAGCTCGTCGACGAAGGTGCGGTAGGTGGTCAGATCGGGGAAGTCCGTGCTGGTGCGCAGCAGGAGCGCGTCGGCGATGGCCCGCTTGAGGTGGCCGTGCGGGCCCTCGACCGAGCCGTTCTCGTGGGCGAGGCCGGTGTTGTTGCGGGTGGGCGTCATGCCGTAGTGGGCGCACAGGGCCTCGTAGCGGCGGGTGAGATCCTCCTGGGCGGCCGCGTCGAGGTTGCGGAAGGCGGCCGAGAGGCTGTCGGTGCGGTGCTCGCGCGGCACGCCTCCCAGCGACCAGAGGGCATTCTGCAGCCCTTCGGCGAGCGCCACGAAGCTCTCACCGCCGAGCACGACGTGGGCGTGCTCGAAGCCGGAGTAGGCGAGCCGGAAGTGGTAGAGCCGATGGTCGAGGCGCAGGCCGGCGATGGTGACGCCGAGATCGGCCATGTCGGTGAAGTCCGATAGT
>NZ_BPQX01000018.1 GCF_022179525.1 Methylobacterium persicinum | reverse complement strand
GTTCGTCGTCTCGTACTCCACATGCGCCGTCGAGATCGTGATCCCGCGCGCCTTCTCCTCCGGCGCCTTGTCGATCTGGTCGTAGGCCGTGAACGTCGCCCCGCCCGACTCCGCCAGGACCTTCGTGATCGCCGCCGTCAGCGACGTCTTCCCGTGGTCCACGTGGCCGATCGTGCCGATGTTGCAGTGCGGCTTCGTACGAGAGAACTTTTCCTTGCCCATGATTCCCGTTCCTGCGGAGGGGGCAACGCGGGCGCCCCGGATCCAGCTCGGCCGCCCCGATGCTTGACGGGGGCGAAAAGCGCCGGACGCTTAGAGGCTCGGCCCGCCCGGATCAAGGGCTGCGCCGATTCCCAGGCATAAAGTCAAGGTCGGATCGGCCCCACGACCCGCCGTCGGCGGGCGCCGATGTCATTATCCGTGAAGACCGCTTTACGAAGCTACTGTGGCTTTAAGGGCATAGGCGCATCCAAGCGCGGCGATTACCTTGGCTGCATAGACATTGAGAAGAAACTCCGGGTCTCTGCCAAATGCTTAAGAAAGCCCTCCTGACCGCCGCCGCGACGACCTTCGTCGCCACCGCCGCCGGCGCCGCCGACCTTCCGCGCCGCGCTGCACCGCCGCCGGTCTTCACCCCCGTGCCGGTCTTCACCTGGACAGGCTTCTACGCCGGCCTCGAATCGGCCTACACCTTCACCGACCGTCAGCGGATCACCACCGCCGGTGTCTTCCCGGGCAACGCCACCAACGTCGCCCTCGGCCGCCGCCCCGCCGCCGTGACGACCTCGCAGGACGGCATCGCCAACATCGGCGGCACCGCTGGCTACAACTACCAGTTCACGCCTGGCTCCGGCATCGTCGTCGGTATCGCCAACAGCATCGACTGGACGGACATCACCAAGAACCGCTTCGTCCTCGGCGCCCCGAACGTCGCCGGCGGCCCGCCGAACGCCAGTCAGTTCCGCCAGAGCCTCGACTGGCTCGGCACCCTGACCGGCCGCGTCGGCTACGCCTTCGACCGCGTCCTCGTGTACGGCACCGGCGGCTTGGCCTACGGCAACGTGTTCCACGATGCCAACTTCTACACCCCCGGCGGTGCCCTGCAGTTCGCCGGCCGCTACGATGACTTCAAGACTGGCTACGCCTACGGCGGCGGCATCGAGTTCGCCCTGCCGACCGACAGCTTCCTGAACACCTTCGCCGTCGGCCGTTACCTCGGCATCAAGTATGACGCCATCACCATCAAGGCCGAGTACATCCACTACGACCTCGGCACGCAGAACGTGGTCGTGAACGCCATTCCGGGTGTCGGCGCCGGCGCCTACGTCTCGCGCTTCCGCACCGAGGGCAACATCGTCCGCGCTGGCTTCAACTATAAGTTCGGCGGTTTCTAGGATCTCTGACGCAGAGCGATTCCTTCGCTAGAAGGGGGCGGGTGCCGAGGTCGGCATCCGCCCCCTTTTTCGTGTTCCCTCAGGCGGAGCGACGCCCATGCGCATGTACGGCAACTGGCGGTCGGCCGCCGCCTTTCGGGTGCGGATCGCCCTGAAGCTGAAGGGCCTCGCCTACGAGGAGACCTTCATCGACCTCGATGCGGGGGACCAGCACAAGCCGGAATTCCGGGCCATCAACCCGCAGGGCGCGGTGCCGGCCCTGTTCGACGGCGACGGTCCGCCCCTGACCCAGTCCCTGGCGATCCTGGACTACCTCGACGAGACGCGCGGCGGCCCTCGACTCCTGCCGGAGGATCCCCGGGAGCGAGCCCGGGCGCGGTCCCTGGCACAGGTCGTGGCCTGCGACACCCATCCCCTCTACGTGCCGCGCGTGCGCACCTTCCTGATGGACGCATACGGCCTGCCGAAGGAACGGATGATGGCCTTCGTGCGCCACACCTTCGAATCGGGCCTGAAGACGCTGGAGACGCGCCTGTCCACGGAAGCCGGCACGGGACGTTTCTGCCAGGGGGAGACGATCAGCCACGCCGACCTTTGCCTCGTCAGCCTGTGGGTCGGGACGGGCATCTTCGGCGTCGATACCGCTCCCTTCCCGACGGTGGCACGGATCGCGCAGACCTGCCTCGAGATCCCGGCCTTCGCCGAATCCCACCCCCTGCGTCAGCCGGGCGCTCCGCAGACCTGAAAACGGTCACCGTCGCAGTTTCACCGCGTTCCGGCGAAACAAGGCCGCCCCATCACATGATATGGGTGAGTTCTGCCGGATATCGCGGCCCGTCGCCGCGTGGGAAGAACTGGCAATCTCGTACCGCGTAAGTTTAAGCAGGTCTTTCATCGGCGGCCCGGACGACTGGCGCCGCGATCCTCGAGGCATCCATGGTGTCAGCAGTGAGCGAGTCCGGCCCTCATCGTGTCGTCGTCGTGGGCGGTGGGGCCGCCGGCCTTCAGCTGGTGACCAAGCTGGGTGACCGGCTCGGCAAGCGCCGGCAGGTCGACGTGGCGCTGGTCGACCGGGCGCGCACCCATATCTGGAAGCCCCTGCTGCACGAGGTCGCCGCGGGGAGCCTGGATGTCGGCCACCACGCAGTCGACTACCTGCACCACGCGCACCAGCACCACTTCCGCTATCGAATCGGCCAGATGACCGGGCTGGACCGGTCCACCCGGCAGATCACCCTGGCGCCGAGCTACGATGCCGAGGGGCGCGAGGTCACACCGGAGCGGGTCGTGGGCTACGACACCCTGGTGATCGCCGTCGGCTCGACCACCAACGATTTCGGTACCCCGGGCGTCGCCGAGCACGCCATCGCCCTCGATACACAGGAACAGGCGGTGCGCTTCCACCAGCGCCTCGTCAACGCGAGCCTGCGGGCCCACACCCAGGAAGGCCCCGTCCGGCCCGGCCAGCTCCACGTCACGGTGATCGGCGCAGGCGCCACGGGCACCGAACTGGCCGCTGAGCTCCACCGGACCCTGCGCCACGTCGTCGCAACGGGGCTCGACAAGATCGACCCGGACAAGGACATCCGCATCACCCTCGTGGAGGCGGCCGACCGCGTCCTGCCGGCCGTGCCGGAACGCCTCTCCGCCGAGGTGATGCAGATGCTCTCGAAGATCGGGGTCGACGTCCGGATCAAGGCCCGGGTCACGGAGGTCCGGGCCGACGGCGTCTCCCTGGCCGACGGGACCTTCCTCCCCTCGGAACTCGTCGTCTGGGCGGCGGGGGTGAAGGCCCCACCTTTCCTCCAGGGTATCGGCGGGCTGGAGACGACCCGGACCAATCAGCTCGTGGTGACGCCGACTCTTCAGACGACCCGGGACCCCGATATCTTCGCCATGGGCGACTGCGCCTACCTCGTCGAAGCCGGGTCCGATCGGCCGATCCCGCCGCGGGCGCAGGCGGCGCACCAGCAGGCAACCCATCTCGTCAGGCAGATCGAGGCCAGGGTCGCCGGCCGTCCGCTGACCCCTTTCAAGTACCGGGATTTCGGCTCCCTCGTCTCACTTGGCGAATACTCGACCGTGGGCAGCCTGATGGGCTTCATCCGCGGGCAGAACATGCTGATCGTCGGGCTGTTCGCCCGCATGATGTATCGCTCGCTCTACAAGATGCACGAACGCGCCCTGCACGGGACGATCAAGACCACCATCGACGCGATGGCCCGGGCCCTGACCCGGCGCACTGTCTCGCGGGTGAAGCTGCATTAGGGCATCGTTCGCCGTGGGGGATGCTGGTTCGGCGCGGGAAAATCAGTCAAAAGCCTTCGGGCGGAGAACAGGGAGAACGCCGTGATCCTCGTGAGCGTGATGTACCCGACCGGCCCCAAGTTCGACATGGGGTATTATCTGAACACCCACATGCCCCTCGTGCGGGAGCGCTGGTCGGGCATGGGCCTGCACGAGGCGACGGTGGTGACGGGCAAGGGCACGCCCGATGGCGCCCCTGCCCCGTTCCAGGTGATGGCCCTGCTCAAGTTCGAATCGGCCGACGCCTTCGGCAAGGCGGCCGCGGCCCACGGTGCCGAGATCTTCGCCGACATCCCGAACTTCACCGAGGCCCAGGCCCAGGTGCAACTCAACGACTTCGCGTGATCGACGTTATCGAAGCGGTCAAGAAAGCCGAGCCGACGCTCGGTCCCTACGTCCTGGTTCTGCGCGGCGACGCCCGGGCGCTCGCCGCGCCGGATCGGCTGTCGCCCGACGCCCAGGCCTGGATCGACGCCCACGCGCCCGGCGCCCGCCTCGCGCAGGTGGGCGTGATGCTGAGCCCGTATCCCGGCGCATCCCCGGCTCCCCGGACCCTGAGCGTGGCCGCCTTCGCCGATTCCCGGCAGCTCGCGGCCTTCGCCACCGCCTGGACCGCCGACCCCCTCGACGAGGACGAGACGGCAGCCGGGTAGGCAGAAGGGGCGCTCCTTCCCTCCCTCGCCCTGATCCTGAGGTGCCGCGTCAGCGGCCTCGGAGGAGGGCTCCAGTTCCCGCGCGATTCCCGGAGTCTTCCTTCGAGGCCGACGCTTCGCGCCGGCACCTCAGGATGAGGGCGTGGGTGGGTCTTAGGGGGCGAGCGATCCCGCGCTACCCATCAGGAACGCCCCCCGTCGCCACGCGGGATGTTCGATGTGAGAGGGACCGGTGGGTCAGGCCGCCCGGATCGTCCGGATCAACCGCAAGGTCTTGGCCCGCTGCACTTCGAGGCAGCGGATCAGGTGGGAGAGATCGCTGTCGGAATGGGCGGCCGCCTCCAGCTCGCGGCAGAGGTCGGAGAGGCCGGCGAAGCCGAGCATGCCGGCCGCCGAGACCATGGCGTGGGCGTCGTGGGCGATCTCCTGACGGTCGGTCGTGGCCATCCGGAACCGTTGTGAGAGTTCGCCCGCCAACATGTCGAGGAGCCCGTCGACCCGGTCGTGGCCGAAGCGCGAGCGCATCGCGTCCAGGACCCCGGCATCGAGGAGCTGAGGATCGGCCGGCGCAGGCACTGATGGTGCCGCGGGTTGGGCGAGCCGCCGCCGCGCCCCGGGGGCGGTCCACCGCTCGATGATCGCGCACAGGTCCTGCCGCTTGAACGGCTTGCCGACGTGGTCGTCCATCCCGGCATCGAGCAGTTCCTTGATCTGCTCCGGCAGGACGTTGGCGGTCATGGCGATGATCGGCACGTCGCAGGCCGGGGGGGCGAGGCTGCGGATCCGCCGGGTGGCCGCCAGCCCGTCGACGCCGGGCATCTGCACGTCCATGAGGACGAGGTCGAAGTCGAGGCCCGTGGCGAAGGCAGCCTCGACGGCGGCGAAGGCCTCTCCCCCGTCAGCCGCGACGGCGACATCGTAACCCTGCGATTCGAGCACCGCGCAGGCGAGTTCCCGGTTGATGGCGACGTCCTCGGCCAACAGGAGACGCTGCCCCCGCGACCCGGACATCCCCTCCCCCGCATCGGTGGCGGAGCGGGCCTTACCCGCCTCCGGCACCGGCTGGACCGGCTCGGCCCCCCGGGGCAGGACCAGGGTGAACCAGAAGGTCGATCCCACGCCCTCGCGGCTGTCGACCCCGATCTCGCCGCCCATCAGGCCCACGAGCTGGTGCGAGATGGCGAGCCCCAGGCCCGTGCCGCCGAAGCGCCGGCTGATCGACCCGTCGACCTGGCTGAACCGGCGGAAGAGACGGGCCTGATCCGCTGGCGCAATGCCGATGCCCGTATCGGTCACGGCGAAGCGCAGGGCCTCCCCCCGCCGTCCGTCGGGTGCCCGCCCCGCCCCTTCCCGCCGAACGCTGAGCGTGACGGAGCCCTCGGGGGTGAACTTGATCGCATTGTTCAGGAGGTTGAGGAGAACCTGCTGCAGGCGGCTCGAATCCCCCACCACGAAGCGGGGCAGGCCTGGGTCGAGATCGACCTCGATGGCGAGGCCGCTCTTTAGCGCTCCCCCGCGGACGATCGAGATCGCCGCCTCGATGATCGAGACGAGGGGGAAGCTCAGGGTTTCGAGGGTCAGCTCGCCGGCATCGACCTTCGAGAAGTCGAGCACGTCGTTGACCACCGTGAGCAGGGCGGCGCCCGAATTCTGGATCAGGGTGAGCCGCCGCCGGTCCTCGCCGCGGATCGTGTCGCCTTCGAGCAGCAGGTCCGCGTAGCCGATGATGCTGTTTAGGGGCGTGCGGATCTCGTGGCTCATGGCGGCCAGGAAGTTGCTCTTGGCCGCGCTGGCGCGCTCCGCTTCCGCCCGGGCCGTCTCGGCATCGTGCGTCGCCGCCCTGAGGGCCGCCTCGGTCGCCTTGGACTCGGTGATGTCGAGGTGCAGGCCGACCATCCGGGTGGGACGGTCCCCCTGGCCGAAGACCGTCCGGCCCCGGGCGTAGATCCATTTGTCGCCGACGCGGAACTGGGCGGCATAGGTGGTCCGGGAATCGATGGCCCGGCGCACCTCGTTCCAGGCATCCGCCGCGTCGTCGGGATGGAGCAGGCCGGTCCACTCGGCGGCGTTCAGCAGGCGGGTTTGCCCGGCGGGACAGTCGAGGCCGTGCATCCGGGCGCTCTCGGGCCCGAGGCTCACCACCCCCGTCTGCATGTCCCAGTCCCAGGTGCCGGCCCCCGCCGCCTCGAGGGCGAGGCCGAGGAGCTGTCGGGCATCCTCGACGGCGATCCGCGCGGTCACGATGTCATCGACATCGAGCGCCGTGCCGAGCCATTCGAGGATGTCGCCCTTGGCGTCGAGCAGGACGGGCGAGATGGAGATCTGGTGCCAGCGATAGACGCCGTCGTGCCGCTGGATCCGCCACTGGCCGGAATAGCCCTGGCGGGTGACAAGGGCGCGCTCCCAGGCGTCCTGCATCGCCGGCGCGTCGTCGGGATGGTTGCGGGCGAGCCGCTCGGCCCGCCCGGCGCCGATCGGCCCGTAATAGGAGCGGAACTGCGCGTTCAAATAGGTGGCCTCGCCGTCGCTGACCCGCATGGTCCACACGAGAAGCGGCAGGCTTTCGGCCAGCCCGCGGTAGCGCACGTCGCTGCGCCTGACCGCATCCTGCACCCGCCTCATCTCGGTCACGTCGATGAGGACGCCCACGAGGCCGGTCACCGCGCCGTCCCCATCGGTCTGGCAGACACCCCGGACCACCACATCGCGGACCGTCGCGTCCGGCCGCAGGATCCGCGCCTCGTAGGCGAAGGACCCGCCCCCGGCGACCGCTTCCGCCACGGCGGCCCGGACACGGTCCCGGTCATCGGAATGGTAGTAGGTGGCGAGCTGGGCGAGGTCCGGCGCGGGGCCGGCGGGATCGAGGCCGGCGATCCGGTAGAGGCCCGGCGACCACATGACGGTGCCGTCCGCGAGGCCGACCTTCCATGTCCCTATGGAGGCGAGCCATTCGGCCATCATCAGCTGCGCGTCCGCGCTCTCCTGCGCCCGGGCCCGCAGCTCGATCTCGCCGTTCTGCTTGAAGATGACCGCCTCCCGCGCCTCGGCCGAGGCGGCGGCCTTCGTCCGCTCGGCGTTGGCGCGGGCGAGGCGCAGATGCGCCGTCACCGTCTCGGCGAGGTCGGCAAGGCTGGCCGCCTCCTCGTCCGTGAAGTCCCGGGGGGCGGTGTCCACGAGGCAGAAGGTGCCCACCGGCAGGCCCGCCTCCAGCATCAGCGGGATGCCGGCATAGAACCGGATGCCCCGCTCGCCCCGCACGGCGGCGAGGTCTCGGAAATCGGGATGCTCCCAGGTGTCGCGGGCGACGACGGTCGTGCCGCGCTCGACGGTGATGTGGCAGAAGGTCTGCCGGCGCGGGGCGGTGGTCGGAATCAGTTCGCAGGGCGTCTTGAGCCAGACCTGCTCCTCACCCATCAGGGCCACGAAGGCGCCCGCGACGCCGAAGATCCGCCGGGCGATGCGACAGACCGCATCGAAATGCGGTTCCGGGGCCGTTCCCAGGATGCCGATGGCAGCCAGAGCCTCGATCCGTGCGGAGTCCCGGCCTTGCGGGGCAGCGGCAGTCAGGGGGATCTGAGCGGTGTCGTGCATCATCAAGAGCGAACCGTTTCGCCTGCCCCCGCCTCCGGACGGCCCTTTCCGGCCGGGCGCCGCATCTGCCGGGACAGTCGGGCCGCCTCGAGCGCCCACACCATCCCCAGCATCATGTAGACGTGCCGCCACTTCTCGATATCGATCTGGAACGCCTGCAGGAAGAACATGAAAAGCGCAGGCCAGACAATTTGTGCGTGTCTGGCGAAGGGTGATGGCCGGATCAGCAATCGAAATCCGACGTAAGTCGTCGTGCAGACGAGCAGGATGAACACGGCCCCGCCGAGCCAGCCGCCATTGGCGAACGAACCAATATACGAGTTGTGCGGCTCAAGGCCGAAGAACAGGCGCCAGTGCATCGGCCCCATTCCGAAGGGCCGCTCCATGAGCATGGGGATGCCCCGGAGCTGATTGCCGAACCGACCGGTTTCTCCCTCGTCGTAATCCTGAGTCAGCGCCGCGCGGGTCTCGAACATCTGCCGCACGGGCTCGAGACAGAAGAGGCCCGCGATCGCCACGAGGCCGAGGCCGAGGGTCGCGAGGGTAAGCAGCACGATCCGCCGCCGCAGCTGCGCCGACTCGCTCGCCGCGTAGACCGACACCACCATGATCGTCACGGCGACGACGGTGCCTCCCCACGAGCCCCGGGAGAAGGACAGGAAGATGCCCGTCAGGATCACCAGCAACCCCGCGAGGCTCAGCACCGGCCGGCGGGCCGTGCCCGTGAGCAGCGCGTGCATGAGGTAGAGGGCGCCGAGGGTGAGGAACGAGCCGAACACGTTCGGGTCCTGGAAGGTGCCTGAGGCCCGACCGTAGCGATAGAACAGGTCCTCGATGCCCAGGAGGTCGAGGTAGCCGACGATGCCCGCCACCGCGGAGACGATGCAGCTCGCCGTATAGGCCCGAAGGGCGAGGTCCATGCGCGCGTCGGTGTCGTCGGCGAAGAACATCGCGAAGAACACGCCCGTGATGCACAGGTAGACGAGCTGGATCGTCCAGGTGACCGGAAAATCCTCGTTCAGGTAGGGCAGCAGAGCGGCGATGATCGCCGTGAGGTAGAGGAGCAGCAGGCCGATCAGGGGCACCAGCCCCCGGTGCAGGCGCAGGCCGAGGCAAAGCCACAGGACGATCGTGGGGATCGCGATCACGTCGTAGGGCGACGTGTCGGAGAAGGCGAAGCAGGCAAAGAAGACGAAAGCGGCGAAGAGCGCTCCCGCGAAGCCGTGCAGGGCGTCGCGCAGAAGCAGGCCGCGGCCGGCTGCGAGAGCCCCGGAGGGGGCGACGGCATGAGCCATGGGACGCGACTCCGCGGGCCGGAGACGCGGGCCCACCGCCGTTCAATGCGATGAAATGGTTGAGGCCGCGTAACGCCGCGGGGGAGAACAATCCCAGGGTGCACTCGCCGACGCCACCCCACCACCGTCATTGCGAGCGGAGCGAGATCCAAGAGCCGTGAGCGAACACGATGGTTCGGCCGGCTTCCTCCAGATCTTCCCCCTCATCCTGAGGTGCGGCGCAGCCGCCTCGAAGGCCTCATCCTGAGGTGCGGCGACAGGCGCCTCGAAGGAGAGCTCCAGCCTGCCGCGCGATCTCTGGAGGGCTCCTTCGAGGCCCGCTCTCGCGGGCACCTCAGGATGAGGTGTTGGGTGGGATCACATCATCCTGGTCGCCGCCTCCTTACCCGGCCGCCCGGGCCCCGGGGACGGCGGCGAGCAGGCTGCGTGTGTAGGCGTGGGAGGGGGCGGCGAAGAGTTCCGCGGTCGGGCGCAGCTCGACCACGGCGCCCCGGTGCATCACCGCGATCCGGTCGCAGATGGTGGCCGCCACCCGCAGGTCGTGGGTGATGAACAGCATCGCAAGCGACAGGCGCTTCTTGAGGTCCTCCAGCAGCGCCAGCACCTGCGCCTGGACCGAGACGTCGAGCGCCGAGACCGCTTCGTCGGCCACCAGCACGTCGGGCTCCATGGCGAGCGCCCGGGCGATGCCGACCCGCTGCCGCTGGCCGCCGGAGAAGGCGTTCGGGTAGCGGTCGTAGGCCCGCGGATCGAGCCCGACGAGGGCGAGCAGCTCCTCCGCCCTCGCCCGGGCCACCTTGCCCGGCACACCGTGCGCGATGGGCCCGGCGGTGATGATCTGCCCCACGGTCCGGCGGGGGTTGAGGGAGGCGAAGGGGTCCTGGAAGATCATCTGGATCCGCCGCCGCTCGGTGCGCAGGGCGCCCGGGGCGAGGGCCGAATAATCGAGATCGCCGACGCGGATCGTGCCCCCGTCCGGCTCGATGAGGCGGATCGCCAGCCGGGCCGTGGTGGACTTGCCCGATCCGGATTCGCCCACGAGACCCAAGGTCTCCCCCCGGCCAATATCGAAGGTGACCGCGTTCGCCGCGTTGACCGTCCGCGGTGGCCCGAACCACCGCGCCTTGGTGATGTAGGTCTTCCTCAGACCGCTGACGGAAAGGGCGACCGGGGCCCCATCGAGGGGCTCACGTTTGGGCGGATTGAGGGTCGGCACCGCCGCCAGCAGCTTCTTCGTGTAAGGCGCCTGCGGGTTGTGCAGCACCTCGGCCGCCGGGCCGAACTCGACGAGCTTGCCCCGCTGGAGAACCGCCACCTGATCGGCGATGTCGGCCACCACGCCGAAATCGTGGGTGATGAACATCACGCTCATTCCCCGGCGCTGCTGCAACTCGCGGATCAGCTTGAGGATCTGCGCCTGGGTGGTCACGTCGAGGGCGGTAGTCGGCTCGTCGGCCACCAGTACCGAGGGTTCGAGGGCGAGTGCCATGGCGATCATCGCCCGCTGGCGCTGCCCGCCGGAGAGCTGGTGCGGATAGGCCCGTACGATCTCCGCCGGGTTCGGCAGGCCGACCTCCGTGGCCAGGGCGACCACCCTCTCCCGCCGCTCGGCCCGGGTGAAGAGGTGATGCGCCTCGTACATCTCGGCGATCTGGTCGCCGATCCGCATCACCGGGTTCAGGGCGGTCATCGGCTCCTGGAAGATCATCGCGACCTTGCGTCCGCGCAATTCCCGCCACTGCGCCTCGCCGAGGCCCAGCAACTCCCGCCCCTCGAAGGTGATCGACCCGCCCGCGACCTTGAGGGCACGGGGCAGCAGGCCGGTGAGGGCGTAGGCGCTCATCGACTTGCCAGAGCCGGATTCGCCGACGACGCAGAGGATCTTGCCGGCCTCCAGATCGAGGTTCAGCCCCTCGACGGCATGGGGCCGGTCCGCGCCCTTCGGCAGGGCGATGGTGAGGTCGCGGATGCGCACGACCGGCGGGGCGGCAGGTTCGGCCATGGGTCAGGCGCCTCCCGCGCGGCGGCGCAGGATGGCGGGCCCATCCTCGCCGAGGTCCCAGAATAAGCCGGCCATGATGGCCATCGCCTCCCGGGACTCGGAGGCGAGCAGGTGCTCGTCCGGGGCGTGCTGCTGGCAGGCCGGATAGGAATGCGGCACCCATAGGGTCGGCAGGCCGAGGATCTCCGAGAAGGCGTCGTTCGGCAGCGACCCGCCGAGGTTCGGCAGCAGGGCCGGCGCCTTGCCGCTGCTCGCCTCGATCGAGCCGAGCGCCCAGGTGACCCACGGGTCCTCGACGGGCAGGCGCGTCGCCTGGAACACCTCCGCCGCCCGGGCGGGCCGCACCTCGACCATCGTGAAGCCGTGGGCGTCGAGGTGGGCGCGGACATTATCGATGAGGTTCTGCCAATCGGTCCCGACGACGAAGCGCAACTGCATCACCGCCCTGGCGTGGGGCGGCACGGCGTTGACCGGCCCGCCCGGATCGCCGGTGAGGAAGGCCAGGACTTCCAGGGTGTTCCAGGCGAAGACCCGTTCGGCGGGGGTGAGACCCGGCTCGCCCCAATCCTCGTCGATGGTCGGAGCGTTCGGATCCTCGCCCACCCGGATGTCGCGCAGCGCCGCGCGGACCCCGTCGGGGATCGGCGGCGGCCGCAGGGAGTCGACGAGGATCGTCCCCCTCGCATCGACCAGGGAGGCGATGGCGCTGGCCAGCACCGTGCCGGGGTTGCGCAGAAGCCCGCCCCAGTTGCCCGAATGGTGGCCGCCCTCGCGCAGGTTGATGGCGAGTTCGAAATTGTACGCCCCGCGGGAGCCGAGGAAGAGCGTCGGCCGCTCTGCATTCAGGCGCGGCCCGTCGGAGGCGATCAGCACGTCGGACTTCAGCGCCGCCGCCTGCTCCCGGCAGAACGGGCGCAGGCCCGGCGAACCCAGTTCCTCACCCATCTCGATGAGCAACTTCACGTTGAAGCCGAGCCGGCCGCCCCTCGCCTCGATCACCTGCTCCAGGGCGACGAGGTTGAGGACGTGCTGGCCCTTATTGTCGGCGGTGCCACGGCCGTACCAGCGGTTACCCTCGACGGTGACCGACCACGGGTCGAGGCCATCGCGCCACTGCTCGGGATAGCTGCGCACCGTGTCGCCGTGGCCGTAGATCAGGACGGTCGGGAGGTCGTCGCCCTCGTGGCGGGTGGCGATCAGGAACGGGCCGTAGGCGCTGGACGGGTTCGGCAGGATCGTCGGGTCCGTGAAGCCGAGACGCCCGATCAGCGGGCCGATGAAGTCGGCGAGGTAGGCGTGGAGTTGGGCGGCATGGTCGGGCCGCTGGCTCTCGGTCGGGATCGCGACCGCCTCCCGCAGGAGGGAAAGATAGCCGCCCGCATCGAAATAGGCCGTGGCCCGGGCAATCACGTCGTCGCGCGTCATGGAATGTTCTCGGGATGGAAGGGCTCGGCTCCCGTCATTGGGAGCGGAGCGAGGCAATCCAGGGGAGCGGGGCGTGTCCGGGCGGGGCATATCCCTGGGCCACTTCGCGTGGCTCGCGATGACGGCGAGGGACACATCAGGTCCGCGCCTCGGGGGCGGTGACGTCGCGCAGGCCGTCGCCCAGCAGGTTGATGGCAAGCACGAGCACCAGCAACGCCACGCCGGGGATGGTGATCACCCAGGGCTGGAAGAACATGTACTGCTTGCCCTCGGCGATCATCAGCCCCCAAGACGGCAGCGGCGGCTGCACGCCGAGGCCGAGGAAGGATAGCGCCGCCTCCAGCAGGATGGCGTGAGCCATTTCCAGGGTCGCCACGACGATCAGGGCATTCGCGATGTTGGGCAGGATCTCCTGCAGGACGATCCGCAGGTCCGTGAGGCCGGAGGCCCGGGCCGCGCTGATGAAGTCCTGGCCGCGGATCTGCTGCGTCGCCGCCCGGGCCACCACGGCGAACCGGTCCCATAGCAGGAAGCCGAGCACCAGCACCACGACCTTGAGGGAGCCTCCGACCAGGGAGGCCATGGCCAGTGCCACCAGTACCACCGGCAGGGCGAGGCGGGTGGTGACGACGTAGCTGACGAGGGAATCGATCCGGCCGCCGAAATAGCCGGCGCAGACCCCGAGGAAGGTGCCGATCACCCCCGAGATGAGGGCCGCCGAGAGGCCGATCAGCAGGGAGATCTGGCCGCCGTAGAGCAGGCGGCTGAGGTAGTCCCGGCCGAGCTTGTCGGTGCCGAGGATGTGGTCCCAGTTGCCCTTCGCCTGCCAGATCGGCGGGATCAGGCGGCGGGAGACATCCTGGGCGTAGGGATCGTGAGGCGCGATGAGCGGAGCGGCGAGGGAGGCCACCACGATCAGGGCGAGCAGCCCGCCACCGATCAGGCATCCGCCGTGGCGCAGGCCCCGGCGCAGCGCCAGCGCGCCGGGGGAGCGGACGCTGGCGGGGGCAGCGACGGGGTCGGCCAGGGCCTCCGGCGGCTGCGGCAGGTTCGAGGCGACGAGGGCCGCGGAATCGTGGGGCAGGGTCGTCACTGGCGAAGCCTCGGATCGAGGAAGGCGTTCAGCAGGTCCGCGGCCAGTGTCAGGGCGATGTAGATCATCGCGAGCACCAGCACGATCGCCTGGACCACGGGGAAGTCGTTGCGGGCGATGGATTCCCAGGCGAGCTGCCCCAGGCCCTGCAAGGAGAAGACCGCCTCGATCACGATGGAGCCCCCAAGCATGAAGCCGAACTGCACCGCCGCGAGCGCGATCACCGGGATCACCGCGTTGCGCAGGGCATGGCGGACGAGGATCTTGCGCGGCGGCAGGCCTTTGGCCCGGGCGGTGCGGACGTAGTCGGAGGACAGCACCTCCAGCATGCCGTTGCGGGTCAGCCGCATGACGGCGGGCATGGCGTAGTAGCCGAGCGCCACCGCGGGCAGGACGAAGTGCTTCCAGGTCGCGTTGCCCGAGACCGGCAACCAGCGCAGGTTTACGGAGAAGATCAGGATCAGCGTAAGGCCGAACCAGAAGCTCGGCATCGCCTGCCCCAGTACCGAGACCGACAGGGCGAGCCGGTCGACCCAGGTGTCCCGCTTGACCGCCGCGACGACACCGAGCGGGATCGCCACGAACAGGGCGACGGAAAGGGCGATGATCCCGAGATAGAGCGTGATCGGTAACCGCGCGGCCAAGAGATCCACGACCCGTTCGCGGAAGTAGAACGAGTTGCCGAAATCGAGGTGCAACGCCCGCCAGCCCCATGTGAGGAACTGCGCGAGGAGGGGCTGATCGAGGCCGTAATCCCGGCGAATCTGCTCGATCTGCGGTCCCGTCGCCTCGGGCCCGGCGATGGCGGTGGCCAGATCGCCCGACAGGTGCAGGAGGAGGAAGCTCGCCACCGCGACCGTGAAGGCCACTGCCAGGGCGACGAGGATCCGCCGGAGGGTAAAGGCGAGCATGGGCTCACGCTCCTTCGGGGCGGCAGGACGGGCGGGCATCGCGCCCGCTGTTGTGGGGGTCGGCGTCGATGTGTGACGGCGTGCCCGACGCCGATCCCATCCTTCCCCTCATCCTGAGGTGCGGCGACAGCCGCCTCGAAGGAGGGCTCCAGCCAGCCGCGCGGTCCCTGGAGGGCTCCTTCGAGGCCCGCTGACGCGGGCACCTCAGGATGAGGGATTGGGTGGGACCAGTCCCGCACCGATCCCTGCTGGAGAAGAAGAAGGGACCCACCCCCGTCACTTCCAAGACGCCGCGTAAAAGCGCGGCACCTCGTCGGGCTGCGCCGTGAAGGCGAGGTCCGAGGTGAAGGCATAGTTCGTCGAATAGGAGAACATCGGCAGGGCGTAGGCCTGCGAGGCGATCCGCCCGAGGGCCTTGGCGTAGGCGGCCTTGCGCTTGTCCGGGTCGGTGGCCGTATCCCCCGCCTGGAGGTCGGCAATCACCTCGGGGTCCTTCGTCAGATCCTCCTCGCCGCCGCGGAAATAGACGCCGTCGAAGGCAGAGACGTCGTTGACCGAGAAGGAGCCCCAGGTCTGGTAGCCGATGGACACTTTGCCGGCTCGCAAGCTGTCCCGGAACGCGGCGTAGCGGAGGTAGTTCAGGCGAACCTTAATACCCACGGCGCCGAGATAGCCGATCACCGCTTCAGCGTAGTCCCGCTCCCGGTAGGCGCCGAGATCGATCTCGAACCCGTTGGGATAGCCGGCTTCCCTCAGCAGCGCCTTGGCCTTGGCCGGGTCGTAGGGGTAGCGGATCACGCCCTGGTCGGTGCAGCCGAACTGGTCGATGAAGCAGAGGGCGTTCATCACCCGCGACGAGCCGCGGACCAAGTTGTCGACCATCGCCTTGCGATCGATGGCGTAGGAGATCGCCTGACGGACGCGGACGTCCTTCAGCGGTGAGTTCTCCTTCGCCCGGCCAAGGGTGTCGAACTGGAGAAAGCCGACCCGCATCGTCTCGGAATTGAGGATCGTGATGTTGGGGGCCGCCCTGAGTTGGTCGGCCTGATCGCTCGGCACGCGCCAGATCCAGTCGACGCCGCCGGTCATCAGCTCGGCCATTCGGCTTTCCCCGTCGGGGATCACCCGGAATTCGAGCTTGCCGATCTTCGCCTTTCCGAGGGGGCTTTCCGCCCAGTACTTGTCGAACCGCTCCATCTTGACGCCGCGGCCGCTGTCCACCGCCACGATCTTGTAGGGGCCGCTGCCGACCGGCGCCTTAGCGAACCCGTCGAGGCCGACCTTCTTGAAGTAAGCCGCCGGGAAGATCGGCGTCGGCCCCGCGAGGTATTCGAGGGCCGCCGGAAACGGCTGCTTCAGGTGGATCCGCACCGAATGAGGGCCGGTGACCTCCGTCGACTTCATCCAATCGACGTTCTGGCGGGTGACCGTCCGCGCCTCCGGCGTCAGAACGTAGTTGAACGTAAAGGCGACGTCCTCGGGGCCAAGAGGATCGCCGTTGTGGAAGGTTACGCCCTCCCGGATCACCAGATCGAGGGTCGTGTCGTCGACCCATTTCCAGCTCGTCGCCAGCATCGGCTCGTAAGTGCCGGTCTTGGTATTGCGATAGAGCAGCGTATCCCAGCAATTCCGCGCCAGGATGACACCTTCTCGGGCGCTGTTATGATAAGGGCTGACGTTCTCTGGTTCGGAGTCCGATGCGTAAACTAACGTGTCGTTCGCTTTGCCAGCCAGTGCTGGTCCGGCAATGAGGCTGGCAAGCAACGCGGCGGCGAGAGTACGTGAGGGCATACGGACCTGCTCCACGACCTGGATGGGCGAACTGCCCATGCCGTTTTTTTCACCTTGCCAGCATGTTGTGCAGAAACCATCGCAACAAGTAGAATTTGGCGATGGAGCCGTTGCCGTTCCGGCAACGCAGATCCGCGCGGGAATGCGATGCAGACAACGAGCCTGCGCTATTTCCTCACCGTGGCCCGCACAGGCTCGATCGCGGCGGCCTCGGCGCAGCTGAACGTGGCGGCATCCGCGATCAGCCGTCAGATCGCCAACCTCGAGGCCGAACTCGACTGCGTCCTGTTCGAGCGGCTGCCGCGGGGCATGGCCCTCAGCCCGGCCGGCGAACTCCTCGCCCGGCACGCCCATCAGGTCCTGGTCCGGGCGGATCAGGTCGTCATGGAGATCCGCGAGATCGAGGGCCTCGCCCGGGGCCGGATCAGGGTGGCGTGTTCGGAAGGGTTCGCCCTCGACATCATTCCCAATGCCATCGCCGACTTCCACGCCGACTATCCCGGCATCCGGTTCGAGGTGTCGATGTTGCCGCCGGCCCAGGCGACAGTGCTGGTGGCGCAGGGGGATGCAGACATCGCCATCACCTTCGCCATGAGTCCGGCCGACGGGGTGGATGTGCTCTACGACGGCACGGTCGAGATGATCGCCCTGGCTGCGCCGGACCACCCCCTCGCCGGGGAGCCCCTGCTCCGTCTCGCCGACATGCCGAAATACCCCCTGGCCCTGCCCACCCGGGACACCACCGTCCGCCTCGTCTTCGACGCCGCCTGCCAAGCGGAGGGGATCGTCGTCGAGCCGGTTCTCACGGCCAACGTGCTCTCGGCGCTGCTGCCCTTCGTGCGGCGCTCCCGCGGCCTCGCCCTCATGTCCGCCCTGTCCGTGCAGACCCCCCTGCGACTCAACGAGATCGTTCGCCTGCCGATCAGCTCGCGAATTCCCCTGATCCGGACGATCCAGATCCAGGCGATGCGCGGCCGGCGCCTGCCTCGCTCGGTCCAGACCTTCGTCAGCCGGATCCGCGCGGCGCTGCCTCCGGCGCGCGAGGTGCCGCATTGACGGCAGTCGGCTTCGCGCGGGCGGAAAGCTATCTTCGGGTGCGTCACGTCGAGAAACACGACACGACTGGATTGCTCTCTCCCGCCTCCGACAACTGAATAGCAATCTCAGTATTCGACATAGGCCGGAAACATGGTTCATCCAATCTCATGACGAGGGAGATTGAACCATGCTTCAGGACGACATGGACGAGAACCGGGCCCGCCTGATCGATCGGGCGCTGCTCACGGCGGCCCTCATCTCGCTGCTCTTCGGCCTCACCGCCATGATGGCGGGACTCGCCCGGTGAATGAGCGGACCGGCAAGGGCGCGGACGACGCCCGCCGAACGGCCATCATCCTGATGGGAGTCGGGGTCGTCCTGCTGATCCTGGCTCTCACATTCGCCGGTTTTCCCTGATGCCGGGAACGGCAAACTTGGCCGGTCGTTGACGGGGCATGCGCACGCTCACGACCGTCGCTTACGGCTTTGCCGTAGCCCTCGCCCTCGTCGTCGCCGCGGCCCACATGATCGGGCCGCCCGACCCGGACGACGTCCGTCGCGGCGGTCTGACCGCGGCGACCGTGCTCGGCAGCGACGGGTCCCAGGCCGATGCGACGCGCGGCGTCTCCGGCAGCCCTTCGAGCTGAAGGCGCTTCCCGCAGGACGACGCCCCGAAATAATGGCCCCGGGGTCAGGCCCGGGGCTTGCCGTTGCGCTTGACGATGACCCGCGCGCCCACAGGCACGTGCTCGTATAGGTCGGCGACGTCCTCGTTCAGCATGCGCACGCACCCCGAGGACATCTGCTCGCCAATGCTCCAGGGTTCGTTGGTGCCGTGGATGCGGAACAGGATGTCACGGTTGCCCTGGTACAGGTAGAGCGCCCGGGCCCCGAGGGGATTGTCGAGCCCGCCCTTGCGGGTCCGCGGCAGGTCCGGATGAAGGGAGACCATGGTCGGCGTCGGGCTCCAATCCGGCCAGACCCCCTTGCGGCCGACCCGCGCCTCGCCCTTCCACGAAAAGCCCGCTTTGCCGACGCCGACGCCGTAGCGCAGGGCTGTGCCACCTTCCTGGACGAGGTAGAGCTGACGCTGGTCGATATCGACCACGATCGTTCCGGGGGGCTCAAGGCCGGTATACGCCACGGTCTGCCGACGGTATTTCGGATCGAGACGGGCAGTATCGACCAGTGGAATATCGAACGGCTTGTCGGCCTTGGCGCCGATATACCAATCCGAGTCGTCGTCCTGGGCGAGTTGAGACCGGTTGGTCTGGCAGGCGGCGAGGGAAACGCTTGCCGTCAAAACCAGAAGAACCGTCCTCCACCGATGGCGGCTGTTCGGGCGAGAGGCGGGCATGACCTTCCTTTGCAATCTTATGATGCATGCCTAACCCGAACCCGCGCCTCCAGATGTAGCTTTTGCGCCGCATCGGGGGCGGATCGGCGCTACGCCGCCCCGCCCCGGCGCCCTAATTCAGGTATGGGCCGCCGGCGCTGGCGCGCGGCATCCCGCGGAGGCCTCCATGCCAGAGACCGAGACCCAGCCCGTCCAAACCGTCGAGACCCCCGTCGTGGCTTTGAAGCCCGCGATCCACCTCGACCATTGCGTGATCCATGTCAGCGATTGGGACCGGTCCAACGCCTTCTACCGGGACGTCGTGGGCGCCGAGATCATCGAGCGCGGAGCCGGCTTCGCCTATCGCTTCGGCGGGGTGCAGCTGAACTGCCACGGCCCGGGCGTTGTGGCCGAGCCGGTGGCCGCAGAGCCGGTGATGCCCGGCAACAGCGACCTGTGCTTCCGCTGGTCGGGGACAGTGGAAGAGGCGATGGCCCACCTCGATGCCCTCGGGGTCGCGGTCGAGCTCGGCCCGGTGGAGCGCCACGGGGCGGCGGGGGCGGGCCAGAGCGTCTACTTCCGCGATCCGGACGGATCGCTGCTCGAATTCATCACGTACCCGACGTCATGAGGTCAGCCGCGGCTCTCGGCCAGGGCCTGGTTCGTCTGCTCGAGGCGGGTGGCCAGCACGCGCATCAGGGCGATGCTGATCTGTGGAAACTGTGCCAGCAGTTCGAGGAAAACCCCCCGGTCGATGCGCAGGGCGGTCACCGCGGTCTCGGCCGTCACCGTCGCCGAGCGGGGCTGTTCGGCCAGGATGCCCATCTCGCCCACCAAGGCGTCGGCCCCGAGAAGGGCGAGGCGCACGGGGCCGGCCGGGCCGTCGATGCTGACCTCCGCACGGCCCTCCAGGATGACATAGGCCGCGTCCGAGCTGTCCCCCCGGGAGAAGAACCGCTGGCCGGGCTCGAAATGGACCCGCTCGCTGGTGAAGGCGAGGAGCTTCAGGCGCGCCGGCTCCACCTCCCGGAACAGCGGGACTTGCCGGAGGGACGAAACCTCTGTGTCGAGGGTCATGCGTGGCTCCGCGACCGGGAGGATGACCGGGCGTTGTCGGAAGTCCCGGTGCGCTCATCCATGCGGCTTGCCATGCCTTTGTCCAGCCCTGCCCGTCGCCTCGCGCTTGCGGCGTGTCTGATGGTCCCGGCCCTCACGGCCGGCTTTCCAGTGCAGGCGCGCCTCGCGAAGGCGGAACTGGACAAGGTCGCCGTCACCCCGGAGCCCGGCGCCAGGGCGCCCCTCGCCCTGCCCGTGACCGATGCCAGCGCGGATCGGGCAACCAGCCTGGGCGCGGTGCTCGACGGGCACCCCGCCCTCCTCCTGCCTGTGGACTATACCTGCGGCAACGTCTGCGATCCGATGATCGGCCTTTCGGCCGACGCCCTGGCCGCCACGGGGCTGCGCCCTGAAGACAGGCGGTTGATCCTCGTCGGCATCGACCCGAAGGATGATACGGCGACGGCCCGGGCCAGGATCGCGGCGGTCTGGGGCGACAGGCCTGGCGGCCCCGCCATCCTCGTCGCGGGCGCAAAGGAAATCGGCGAGCTGACGGGCGACCTCGGCTACCGGTTCACCTACGATCGCAGCACGGACAGCTTCGCGCATCCGGCCGCCGCCCTGCTCCTCACCGGTGACGGACGCCTCGCCCGCGTGCTTTCGCCGCTGGCCCTCGATGGGAAGGACCTGCGCCTCGCCCTCGCAGAAGCTGGCGAAGGTCGCGTCGGCACGCTCTCCGACCGTCTCGCCCTGCTCTGCTACGGGTTCGACGCGGCGAAGGGTGTCTATGCGCCGCTGATCGGCCGCATCCTCGTCGTGTCCGGGGTGGTGACCGTGGCGGCCATCGCATTGCTGATCACGGCGCTCATTCGCGTGCGCCGCCGGCAGGAAATCTCCGCCGGCGGCGCATGACGGGCGCGATCAGCGCTCCGTGGACAGGCCCAGCTTCCCCGGGGCGGGTGCGTCGCGCTTGGCGGCGGCGTTGGGCTGGGGCGAATCAACGGGATCCTCCTGCGTCGTCGGGCGGGCGGCGTCCTCGGGGGCCGGCATGGGTGGGAGGGGCGCCTCATTCGGCTCCACCTTCCGGGCGTTGCCGTTCACCATATTGCGATTGGTCATCCGGTGAGATCCTGCGCTGCAACTGCGAAGCTAGTCTCTAGCGCCGCACTGACTTGGCCAACGTTTCCGTTAGGACACCGGTTGCTGCCAAGCTCAATCCGCTTTCCGGCCTAGCTCGCAGGCATAGCAGGAACCTTGGTTATTGCTGAAGGTTTATGCCCAGTGCAGCGAAGCCTGAGGAGGAACTGATGGCATCCGGAAACTCGACCTCGAAGCGGGGCTTTGCCTCGATGAATATCGAGCGTCAGCGCGAGATCGCGAGCAAGGGCGGCCGCAGCGTGCCGGCCGAGAAGCGCTCCTTCTCGCAGGATCGGGAATTGGCCTCGTCCGCGGGCCGCAAGGGTGGACAGTCCACCGGTACCGGCCGCGGCGAATAACAAAGCCGATTGATGTGTGTGTGCGTACGGCGCCGCGTCCCCAGGGACCGGCGCCGTTTTCGTACGTGGGCTTGGTGGCGGGGCTGATCTGGAGGCCGCCCTAGAGCACAACGCTCACAGGAATGGTCCTGTCTCAGACACAGCCCGATGCCCTCCGGTCATTGCGAGCGAAAGCGAAGCAATTCAGGGCGGCGGAACGCCTTAGGATCACGCGCGTCCTTGGGTCGATACCCTCGCAACGACCAACGCTCCAGACACAAAAAAACCCCGCACACGGCGGGGCTTTCGACGTCCGAACTTCGGTCGGTTCAGGAGATGCAGCGTCCCGGCACCATCCGCCGGGCCTCGGGGCCAACGAGGGAGCTGAGGGGGGCCTCGCAGCCCTCTCGCAGATTACGCCGCATCGGCTTCACCGGCATCGGACCCGTCGGCTCCTGGATCTGTACAGCGACGGGACCTGAGCGAGACGCCTCACGGGCAATCCCGGCAACACGGGTGGGGCTCACAGCGAGGGAGACGGGGCGCATCCCAGGCAGCGGTGCGGGGGCGGTCGCCGCGGCGACCGGGACGATCGGCGACCATTGATCGGCCGTGTCGCGCACGACCGGCTGCGCCAAGACCGTGAGAAGAGCGGCCGGAGCACCGATCCCGAGGATAAAGCCAGACCGCTGCATCACCGTGACCCTCACAAGGAGCTTGACAGGATGTTTCATCAACGCGGAACGCTATCCACAGTTCCTCGACTGTCACGCTTCTTTAACGGCTCAGTATTCGCACTGCGCCTCGGGCGCCGTGCGCCGCCACACCCCCGTTATCCACAGCCCCTGGCTGTGACGCAAAAAACACGCGTGCCAAATTAAAGACGGAACCGCGGGGGTCTCCCGCCGTTTTCTGAACACCCGGCCACTTGGTCCTCCCCGCATTCCCCTTGTGCATCGGCCGGAACCTTATCGACGGGCTGGAGCGTGCTCCGGCCCGTTTCTTTTTGCGTCGGTGCATCGCGAGTCTGCCTCCCGCGCATGAAAAAGCCCCGGCCGATTGCCGGGGCTTTTTCGTCGTCAGCCTTTGCTGCGTGGATGAGTCCGCCGTCAGCTCACGCGGTCTTGGCTTCCCGGCGCCGGGCCGTCTGCTGGAAGAACAACGCCTGGCTGATCACGGCCGACACGTTGGCCGGCTGGAAGGGCTTGGCGATGAGGAAGGCCGGCTCCGGCCGCTCACCGGTGAGGAACCGCTGGGGATAAGCGGTAATGAAGATCACCGGCACCTCGAAGGTCTTCAGGAGGTCGTTGACGGCATCCAGGCCGGACGACCCGTCGGCGAGCTGGATGTCGGCCAGGATCAGGCCGGGGCGGGTCTCGCTGCTGGCGATCTTGACCGCCTCGCTGCGGGTCCGGGCAACGCCGATCACATTGTGGCCAAGACCCTCGACGAGGGCCTCGAGATCCATGGCGATCAACGGCTCGTCCTCGATGATGAGGATGCCCGTGGCCATGTCGGCGGCCAATTCGCGGCCGGCCTCATCCACCAGATCCCGGACCTCGGCGACATCGACCCCGAGGATCGTCGCGGCATCCTCTTCCGAGAAGCCTTCGAGGCAGGACAAAAGGAAGGCCTGCCGGGGGAGCGGAGTGATCTGACCGAGGCGAACCTCCGCTGGGAGATCGTGCTGCACCTGATCGCTGCGGCCGTTCACCGAGAGCGAGTTCCAGATCCGCGTGAAGACGCGGAACAGGTCAGCCTTGATGTTGGTGCTGCGCCCAAGCGTATCCGGCTCGTTCACCAGCGTTTCCAGCGTCGCCGCCACGTAGGCATCACCCGCCACTTGGCTGCCCGTCAGCGCCCGCGCATATCGGCGCAGGTACGGCAGATGCTGCACCACGAGTTGCGATGTCGACATTCTCTAATACCTGTGCCTTGCCTTTGACCTCAGGCAATCCCCCGCCTAACCCGGTCGGAAGCGGTGCCTGAGCCTTGGCTTATGATCCTTGGCCTCCCGCCCAACGCAGGTATCGCAGCTCCGTTCCGCGAAAAGCGGAACCGAACGGCGAAGCGGACGTTGCCGCGGAAGCCATGACGCAACTCGAGCTACAGCACAATGTGGCCGTGCAGATGCGTGCAACAAGGGGCGCTTGGATGACGGTGGAGAGATCCGGCGGAGATCTCGGTGACGTACGACCAGAGTCAGACGCCCTCACGGACCCCGCTGTAGGTGACACCTTGGCCGATCGATCCGATAACGACACAGGTCTGACGGGATCGATGGGGAAAGCGACACGCAAGACCGTTTCTCTCACACCGCAAATTCGGGACCGCCTCGCCCTCCAGTTGCGGAATATGTACGAGACGGTGGCGGCCCAACCGGTCCCGGATCGATTCGCAGAATTGATCGCCAAACTCGATACGAATGACCGGAACCAGGACTAGGGAAGCGCATCCGGTCTGCGCACTATAACGTGATCAAACACCGTACTCTGCTTTAAACCGATCGGGCCACCCCTTTTGGGGGCGGCCCTCACGTGCGCTCCCTAAGGCGAAACAGTTTAAAGCGTCGGCGAACGGCCGCGCATCAGGCCGACGACGGCCGAGATGGCAAAGAGCACGATCGCAACAAAGAACACCAGCTTCGCAGCTTCCATCGCGGTGCCGGCAATACCGCCGAACCCGAGCAGAGCGGCCACGAGGGCGACGACGAGGAAAGTGACGGCCCAACCAAGCATCGCGTTGATCCTTCTAAAGCTCCGGCACGGCTGAAGCTCCGTGCTGTGATTGCCTTGAAAACGCCAAGTTTCTTATCCGGTTCCAAGATGTCGCAACTCTCCTTGTGGACCGATGCGAGGAACAGTCAGGGCGGACCGGCGTTCGTCACAGGCTCAAGACTCCATCGCGGGGTGAACAATGCCGGCTTTTTCGATCAGAAGATTTCGCAAAGGCCACGGTAAGGCGAACACCGCCTCGGCCCGGCTGTCCCGTCTAGGCAAGGCCGTGGCTGATCTCGTTGCCAACGCCGTCCGTGGACTCGTCCCAGCCCCGGCCCTACAGCCGATTCCCGTCCGGGTGAGCACCCGCCAGCGCCGCTACTGACTCTCTCGGAAATCGGACGCCCGCCCACAACCGACCTGACGTGCATGTCATCCTCGGGGCAAAGAGTTCGAGGCCGGGCCTGCATCGGAATGAACGGGATACTGTCTTCGCGAATTTGTAGGTGGCGAAAACAGTCAAACAAGATCGTTAAACTGTGCAAAATTGCGATCATTTCCCCCAATCCCCATAAATAAGTTGTTTACCGCTGTTGCCCGGGACTCGGCAGCGGGCCTAAGTCGCCGTCGCATGCGTCGGGACGGAGCAGGGCTGCCGTGAAGGGTGATCTGAGGGGCTGGGGAGCCGTCCTCGGGACCGTCGCCACCGTGCTGACCGGTGGTTGGGCGCCGGGCGGCGTCCGAGGACGTCTGGTACGCACGGTTCTCGCCGGACTCGTGCTCGGCCTCGGGTCGGTGGCCATCGGCGGTTCCCTCGTCCATGCGTCCGAACGCGACGGGCTTGCCGGCTTCTTTGAGATATTGTTCGGCGGGGGGCGCCGTGACGCCGAACTCAGAGCGGTGCCACAGCCGACGCGTTACAATACCCTCCCACCCCGGCGGCTGGACCGTATCCACCGTCACGTCGTCCGCACACCGCGGCCCGAATCCTTCGCATACCCCGTTGTCGAAAGACGGCGGCGGCGCCTCGTGAAGGCCGCGGCGGCTCCCGTCCCGGGGCGTCTTGGTGACAGGACAGTCTGCGTCCGTCGTTGCGACGGCTACCTCTTTCCCCTCGGCAACCTGCGCGACTCGGCCGATCTGCCCCTGCACGCGAGCGCCTGCGCGGCGGCCTGCCCGAACGCGGCGACGGAGGTGTACACCCTCGCTGCGGGCGAAACCGCACTGGACCACGCAGTCAGCGCCGGGGGGCTCCCCTATCGTGCCTCGGCCGTCGCCAACGTCTTCCGACAGCGCCGGGTGGCGGATTGCGCCTGTCAGCCCGCAGGCAGGGCGATCCACGCCGCCCTCGAGACGGACCAGACACTCCGGCGCGGCGACGTCATCGCCACGCGGACAAGCGCGCAGGTGGTCACCCGCATCGATGGGGGACAGGTGGAACTGCAGGACTACCGCCGAGCCGCCATCGGGCGGACGCGGGTGCGAGCCGTCGAAGCCCGCGTCGGCACGATCCGCCGGGAGGCCGCGGCCCGCAGCTTCCGGCAGCAAGTCCGGGCCGCCGAGGGCAGCCCCGTCGTCCAGATGGCGGGGGCGGGGGACGAGTTTCCGTCGCCTTCGGGTCCGGGCCGGATGACACCGCGCGTCGTCGTCCCCTCGCCTTATCTACGCTGAACCTGCCTGCGCATCCGGCGCGAAATGCGCTAGATGCCGGGCATGGCAGAGACCGACGACACACCATCCGCCAAGACCGCCGACATGCCCCAGCCTGGGCATCTGGAGCAGGTTTCACCGCTCATCAGGCGCCGGGTGGCGGGCAACCGCGGGCCCTTCACGGCGACGGGGACCTGCACCTACGTGGTCGGGCACGGCCGGGTGGCGGTGATCGATCCGGGCCCCGACGATCCCGCCCACCTCGATGCGCTCCTGGGAGACCTTGCGGGCGAGACGGTGGACGCGATCCTCGTGACCCACACCCACCGGGACCATTCCCCGGGGGCCCGCCGCCTGAAGGCCGCGACGGGCGCGCCGATCCTCGGTTGCGGCCCCCACCGGCCCGCCCGCCCTCTCCTCGCAGGGGAAATCCCCGCCCTCGATGCGAGCGCCGACCGGGAGCATCACTCCGACCGGGAGATGGCCGAGGGCGATACGGTGACGGGACCGGGCTGGACGCTCAGCGCCGTCCCGACCCCCGGCCACACCATGAACCACCTCGCCTTCGCCTTTCCGGAGGGGGACGCCCTGTTTTCCGGCGACCATGTGATGGCGTGGTCCACCACCGTGGTCGCCCCGCCCGATGGGCAGATGCGCGCCTACATGGAGTCCCTCGACGCGTTGCGGACCCGCTCGGACGCCGTCTACTGGCCGGGTCACGGCGGCCCGGTCAGGGATCCGGCCCGCTTCGTTCGAGGTCTGGCGGGGCATCGCCGCCAGCGGGAGGCGGGTATCCGCGCCCGGCTCGCGGCGGGGGACGCCCGCATCGCCGAGATCGTGGCGGCGGTCTACCAGGGCCTCGATCCGCGCCTGCGTGGGGCGGCGGCCCTCTCGGTCTTCGCCCATCTGGAGGATCTCGTCTCCCGCGGGCTCGCCACCTGCGACGGCCCTCCCCTCCTCGACAGCCGGTACGGCCCGGCCTGACGCCCCTCGCCCCGCGGGGGGCTCCGTCTCACTTCGCCGTGAGGGCGAGGTTCGACACGTCGTCGAGGTAGGCGCGGATACGGTCGGCGTTGCCGCCGAAGTCGCGGCTGCCGAGGCGAGAGGCCGAGCGCACGTCGATGCGTGCCCCGTCGGCCCTGGGCCGGACCCGCACGGTGACGTCGTCCGGCAGGTTCAGCACGAGGCCGCGGGCGATGGCGTCGATCCGGCCCTGCCCCATCCGGCCGCCGGGTCGGATCGCCTCGACGATCTGCCACCTGCGCTTGAGGGCCGCCTGCCGGGCGAGTTCGAAGGCCTGGTCGGCGTCGATGTCGAGGGTCAGCGGCGCGATTTGCGGGTAGGCCTTGCGCTGCCTGTCCCGGGCGGCGCGGTCGGGCTCCGCCGGCATGCGCCCGTCCCGGGCGGCGAAGGCGGCACGGGAGCGGGAGAAGGCCGGGGGCGAATCGGTGTCGGTCGAGATGTCGGACAGGGCCGGCAGCCGCGCTCCCCGCAGGCCGGCATAGGCGGGGTAGCCCAGCACCAGCACCGCCAGGACAAGGCCGCCGATGGCCGCGCCGAGGCCCCGCGCGCCGTCCTGCCAGACTCTCACGAAGGCGAAGATGGCCGCGACGATCGCCAGGATGGCGACGCACAGACCCGCCGCCAGGGCCGTGAGCGCGGCCGGGACGTCGGCCCGGGGATCGCGCACCACCAGAAGGGCGATCCCGGTCGCCAGCAGCGAGAAGAGGGCGAGGTGCCGGGCCAGGGGACCCGCCCGGGTGACGGGATCCTCGACGAGCAGGCGATGCATGGATCTCCCTGAGACGGTTCCCGAAACCACCCGTCTTCGCCTGGGCGGCGGCGGCGCGAGCCGTCTTACGCGGCGGCGCGGTGCCCCGCCAGCCCGTCAGGGGGCATAGGCGCGGGTGTCGGGGGGCAGGCCGATGGAAGCGGGCATCTGGAGGATCCCGCGCATCCGCGCCACGGCCGAGGTCTGGCCTGTGGGATCGTCGTTGTCCCCGTGCTGCGTCCTGGCGGTGAGCGCATCCCAGGGTCCGGTGATGGCGATCCGGACAAGCCGGGCCCCCTCAGCCGCCAGCCGCGGTGCCAGGAGCGCCACGACGTCGAGGCGCTGGTCCGGCAGGGAGATCTGCCCGCGTAGGGTCGCCGCGACGCCCGCGCCGCGCAGATCCGCCTCGGTGATCTCGCCGATCCCGTCGGTGAAGCGCAGGACGACCGCCGCCCGCTCGAAGCCGGTGCGGCCGTTGCGCCGGGCCAGGGCTCCCGGCGCGAGACCCCCGTTGCGGTGGATGACATCCGTCAGGTCGACCCCCGCCAGGGAGCCCCCATCGATCGCCACGCTCGCCCGGCCACCCAGGCCGGCGATCAGGGCTGCCACGTCCCGCCCGTGGCTTTCGAGGGCGAATTGGCCCTGGAGCGGTCCCGTCACCCACCGGGTGCCGCCGAGATCGCTCATCAACCCACCGAGGTCGACCTGATCGAGGCCGCCCTGCGCCTTCATGTCCGTCTCCGCCGGGTCCGCCCCCTGGGACAGGGTGACGCGGGCCTTCAGGATACCGTCCCGGAGGCGGGCGCGGTTCAAGGCGACTTCCACCGCTGCATCGCGGATCAGCACGCTGGCGGCGAGGTCGGCCGCCGCGAGGGGGCCGATCTGCCCTTCGGAGGCCGAAAGGCGCAGGTCGAGGTCTCCCCGGCTCAGGGGAGCGAGGGCGACGGGGGCGCTCCCATCGGAGAACAACTTGACCAGCGTCCCCACCAGGGGGGCGAGGTCGATGCGGTCGGCGGCGAGGGTCGCCTGGACGGACAGGCGCGGCGCCGCCGCGCTTCCCAGGGAAAAGGCCCCCGCTCCCTCCAGGACCGTGCTGCCCGTGCTGACCCGCAGCACCGGCCACGAGACCGCCCGCCCCTCGGCCTCGAAGGCGCCTTCGAGGCTGAAGGCGCCGGCCAGGGGCGCCAGGGGCGCCTCGCTTCCGAGCCATGTCAGCGTCTCGGGCAGGGAAGACGTCTCGAAGCGGGCTCGTCCGGACAGGGAGGGCGACCCGGCTGCCTCGGCGGGCAGGAGGGCCATGCCGTCGAGGGCGAGGCTGCCGCCGGGCCATGTGGCCTCTCCCACGAAGGGGCTGCGGTGCCCGTCGATCAGATCCGCGGGCCGGAGCCGGCTGAGGGACAGGCGGGTCGGCACCCCCCGCCATGTCAGGCTCGCGGTGAGCCCGACGGATCCGCTCCAGAACGGCCACCCCACGTCGAGGTCGAGGTCCCGGGCCTGCCCGCCATCGCCGAGCCGGGCCCCCGTGACGATCATCCGCGGCGGGCGCTGCCCCGTCCCGACCCCTTGCCGCAGGCGGGCGACGGGATCCGCCCAGGCCGAGGCCTCGGATGAGATCCGCCCACCGTCGAGTCGCAGGGTGCCGACGGGCGACCGCCCGGCGACGACGGCCAGGGGATCGATCTCGGCCACGAGGCGGTCGCCCTCGACCAAAATCGGCCCGCTCGCCGCGGCGACCCGGACCCCGTCGAGGGAGACGGAGGGCCACGGCAGCAGGCGGACGGAGGCGGGCCCCGTGGCAGACAGGGTGAGGCCGTAAGCGGCCAGGGACCGGTTCGCGAAGGTGACCGCCCTCCGGCTCTCCATCGGCCAGTCGCGCAGGCCGAGCCCGGCCAGGGCGACGGCCCCGATGGCGAGAACGAAGAGGGGGCGACGCGGCGACATCGGGCTCCAGACGAGCCGTGGCCGCGGCGCGGCCCCAGGGGGTCGGCGCGGCCCGGCAGGGCATCGTCGATATGCGATGCCCTTAACCTTTTCTGAGGCTTTTGTCTTCTCGGCAACGGGTTCCCGCGCAGGAAGCTGTGATTCGCCCGGCCCATGACGGATCGGCCCACCTGCCGCTTCCGTCGCCCCGGGGCACTGGACCGCAGCCGCGGAATCGGGAAGAGCAGGCCCGGATCATGCTTACCGGCACGGCAAAGCCCGGCGGGGAGGAAGGACGGTTCGATGCGGAAGGTCTACAAGGGTCCGACGGAGGCGCTGGCCGGCCTCCTGCGCGACAACATGATGATCATGTGCGGCGGCTTCGGCCTGTGCGGTATCCCCGACGAGCTGATCGACGCGGTCCAGGCGTCGGGCGTGAAGGGCCTGACCATCGTCTCCAACAACGCCGGCATCGACGGCGTCGGACTCGGCAAGCTCCTGGAGACCCGGCAGGTCGCCAAGATGATCTCGTCCTACGTGGGTGAGAACAAGGAGTTCGCCCGGCAGTACCTCGGCGGTGAGCTGGAAATCGAGTTCAACCCGCAGGGCACGCTCGCCGAGCGCATCCGCGCCGGCGGCGCGGGCATTCCGGCCTTCTTCACCAAGACCGGCTTCGGCACCAAGGTCGCCGAGGGCAAGGAGACCCGCCAGTTCGACGGCGAGGACTACGTGATGGAACGCGGCCTGTTCGCCGACCTCGCCATCGTCCACGCCCATACCGGTGATACCGAGGGCAACCTCCGCTACCGGATGACCGCGCGCAACTTCAACCCGATGATGGCGACCGCCGCGAAAGTGACGGTGGCGCAGGTCGAGCACCTCGTGCAGCCCGGCGAGATCGACCCGGACACGATCCACACCCCGGGCATCTTCGTGAAGCGGATCATCGCGGTGAATACCGGCGAGAAGCGCATCGAGCAGCGCACCACCCGCAAGCGCAACGACGCGACCCCGGCCGCTGCGGCCGGCGGCGGCACGCACTGACCGGGGAGAGGAGACCGACCATGGCCTGGACCCGCGAGCAGATGGCGGCGCGCGCCGCCAAGGAGCTGGAAGACGGCTTCTACGTGAACCTCGGCATCGGCATCCCGACGCTGGTGTCGAACTACATCCCCGAAGGCATGTCGGTGCAGTTGCAGTCCGAGAACGGCATGCTTGGCATGGGCCCCTTCCCCTATGAGGGCGAGGAGGACCCGGACCTGATCAACGCCGGCAAGCAGACGATCACCGCCCTGCCGACGACGAGCTACTTCTCCTCGGCCGATTCCTTCGGGATGATCCGCGGCGGGCACATCAACTTGTCGATCCTCGGCGCCATGCAGGTGGCCCAGAACGGCGACCTCGCCAACTGGATGATCCCCGGCAAGATGGTGAAGGGGATGGGCGGCGCCATGGACCTCGTGGCCGGCGTCAAGCGCGTCGTGGTGGTGATGGAGCACGTCGCCAGGAACAAGGACGGCACCGAGAGCGCCAAGCTGCTCAAGGAGTGCGACCTGCCGCTGACCGGTACCCATGTGGTCGATCTGGTGATCACCGACCTCGGCGTCTTCACCATCGACAAGAAGGGTGACGGCGGCATGACCCTGATCGAACTCGCCGACGGCGTGACCGAGGACGAGATCCGGGCGAAGACGGAAGGCGAGTACAAGGTCGAGCTGAAGTAGCGCGACGGACCCTGCCCTCTCCCCTCCGCGGGGGAGGGTGGCCCCCGAAGGGGGTCGGGAGAGGGGAACGCCCGTGCCAAATGGGGCACGGCTCCCCGAACACCAAACCCCGTCATTGCGAGTGAGAGCGAAGCAATCCAGACGGCACTGCCCTAGCCGGACAGGTCGCGCCCTGGATTGCTTCGGCTCCGCCTCGCAATGACGGCGCGGATGTGAGAGGCCGCCCATATCCCGGAACGATTCCACTCCCCTCATCCTGAGGTGCGGCAACAGCCGCCTCGAAGGAGGGCTCCAGGGATCGCAGCGCTGGCTGGAGCCCTCCTTCGAGGCCCGCTCACGCGGGCGCCTCAGGATGAGGTGGCGGGATGGACCGGCCTAGGACGGCCCTATCCGCAATAACTACATCGGCGGGGTCAGGCCGTCCTTGCCGACGGCCACCAGCTTGCCGTCCATCTTGCCGCCGTTCTTGTCGACGACCGCGAACACCTTCGCGCCCGGCTTGAGCACGGCGTTGTCGGCCGGCTCGAAGGCAACGATCGGCGCCGAGGCCGGGACGACGATCTGCTTGGACCCATCCTTGTCGTAGGTGACCGTCAGGGTCCGCTCACCACCCGTCGCAGACTTCTCGGCCTTGACCGTGCCGTTGGTCATGGCGCTCTTCACCTTCGGGCCGCCGGAGGTCTCGGCCTTCACCGTCCCGTTGGTCATGGCGCTCTTCACCTTGGCGCCGCTGCCCGCGGTGTGGTCGGTGATCGCATCCCAGCCGTAGTGCCCCTCGGCCGTGCCGCGCATGGAGTCGGGGAACAGCACGACCTCCAGGGCGGTCATGGGGTTCTCGCCCTTGGTGGCGGTGCCGATGAAGGTGCCTTCCTTGATCTGATCGAGGCTCGACGGCACCACCGAAACGACCTTCGCGCCGGTCAGGGCGATGGTCTCGGTGGAGCCGGCATCGGTCTTCAGGGTGACGGACCCGGATTCGACCTTGTCGATGGTACCGCGCACCCGCTCGAGGGCGGAGGCGGCTGAGACGCCCGCGAGGCCGATGAGGCCGGCGGTGGCGAGGCGGAGGGTCACGGACTTCAGCATAGGGATTTGTCTCCGTTCAGTGGAATGGATTGGAACAGGCCGTGGATCACATCGGCGGGGTGAGGCCGTCCTTGCCGACGGCCACGCGGGTGGCGGTGAAACCACCCTCGTTGCGGGTGGCGACCACGAACACCTTGGCCCCCGTGCTCAGGACGCTGCGGTTGGCGGGCTCGAAGGTGACGACCGGCGCCGACGACGGCACGAGGATCGTGCTCGACTGGCCGCTGCCGTAGTTGACCGTCAGGGTCCGCGTGCCGCCCTTGCCGCCGGAATCCGCTTTCACGGTGCCGTTGGTCATCGCGCTCTTGACCTTCGGCGCCGCGGTGCTGCCGGTGGTCTCGGCCTTGACCGTCCCGTTGGTCATGGCGCTCTTCACCTTGGCGCCGCCGCTTGCGGTGGTGTCGGCGATCTCGTCCCAGGGATACTGCCCCTCGCCGGTGCCGCGCATGGCCTCGGGGAACAGCACGACCTCCAGGGCCGTCATCGGGTTCTCACCCTTGGTGGCGGTGCCGATGAACGTGCCTTCCTTGATCTGATCGAGGCTCGCGGGGATCACCCACGACACCTTGGCGTCGTCGGCCAGCGCGACGCGCTCCGTCTTGCCGTCGCGGGTCTTCAGGGTAATGGCATTCGGCTCGACCGACTCGATCGTCCCGCGCAGGCGCTCCGGCGCGGCGGCATGGGCGAGGCTCGTCAGCCCGATGAGGCCGGCGGCGGTGAAGCCTGCAAGGGTCTTCCTCGCGAAAATCGTCATGAAGAATGTCCTGGCTACGGGACCAGGGACATGGGGCGGCGCCGGGCGGGGACAACCTTGTGCACGATTGATCTGCGCTCCGATGACACGTCTTCCGGCTTCGCGAGGCGAAGCCATCCGGTCCGGCGCGATGCTCTGCGGGGATCGGCTCAACCTGCGTTCCACCCCTCCCTTCTCTTGAGAGCCTGACCGGAAAGCCGCTTACTCTTCTCAACCCCCCTTATCCTGAGGTGCGGCGTCAGCCGCCTCGAAGGAGGGCTCCAGAATGCTCTGCGATCTCTGGAGCCCTCCTTCGAGGCCTCCGCTCCGCTCCGGCGCCTCAGGATGAGGGCGAGTGTGGAAGAACCGCTGACTTCCCGGCCCAGACGCTCAGGATGAGGCAGGGTGGGAGCGGCCTTTCCGCCCAACGACACGGACACAAAAAAGGGGCAGTGCCGGCCGGCACCGCCCCCCTTCCCTCCCCCGCCAGGGGGAAAGCCGTCGTCTCGATTACGCCGCCAGCGAGCGGAGCACGTAGGGCAGGATGCCGCCGTTGCGGAAGTATTCCAGCTCATCCAGCGTATCGATGCGGCAGGTCAGCGGGACCTCCTTCACCGAGCCGTCCGAGGACTTGATCTCGGCGACCAGGGTCTGGCGCGGCTTCAGCTCGCCGGACAGGCCCTTGATGCTGACGGTCTCATCGCCCTTGAGGCCCAGCGAGTCCCAGCTGGTGTCGCCCTGGAAGACCAGGGGGACGACGCCCATCCCGACGAGGTTCGAGCGGTGGATGCGCTCGAAACTCTCGGCGATCACGGCGCGGATGCCGAGCAGCTTGGTGCCCTTCGCCGCCCAGTCGCGGGAAGAGCCGGTGCCGTATTCCTTGCCGGCGAAGACGACCAGAGGCGTGCCCTCGGCGGCATACTTCTGCGCCGCGTCGTAGATGAACATCTTCTCGCCGGACGGCTGGAACAGCGTGTAGCCGCCCTCGACCACGTTGCCCGACGGATCGCGGACCATCTGGTTCTTGATGCGGATGTTGGCGAAGGTACCCCGCATCATCACCTCGTGGTTGCCGCGGCGCGTGCCGTACTGGTTGAAGTCCTGCACGCGCACCTGATGCGACTGCAGGTACTCACCAGCCGGCGAGGCCGCGCGGATGTTGCCGGCGGGCGAGATGTGGTCCGTCGTGATCGAGTCGAGGAAAAGGCCGAGGATGCGCGCACCCTCGATGTCCGTGACCGGCGCCGGGGTCTTCTGCATGCCGACGAAGTAGGGCGGGTTCTGCACGTAGGTCGAGCCGCCGTTCCAGGCGAAGGTCTCGGCCTCCGTCACCTCGACGCCCTTCCAGTTGGCGTCACCGCCGAACACGTCGGCGTAGCGGCTCTTGAACAGCGCGGAGGTGATGGTCTTCTCGATGAAGCCCTGGATCTCGGCGGCCGAGGGCCAGATGTCCTTGAGGTAGACCGGCTGGCCGTCCGACCCAGTCCCCAGCGGCTCCGTGGTCAGATCGATCTGCATCGAGCCGGCGAGCGCGTAGGCGACGACCAGCGGCGGCGAGGCGAGGTAGTTCGCCCGGACGTCGGGGTTCACCCGGCCCTCAAAGTTGCGGTTGCCGGAGAGAACGGCGGCGGCCACGACATCGTTGTCGTTGATTGCCTTCGAGACGGCCGCCGGCAGCGGGCCGGAATTGCCGATGCAAGTGGTGCAGCCGAAGCCGACGAGGTTGAAGCCCAGCGCATCCAGGCTGTCCTGAAGGCCCGCCTTCTCAAGGTACTCGGCCACAACCTGCGATCCGGGCGCCAGCGAGGTCTTCACCCACGGCTTGGAGCGCAGGCCCTTGGCGACCGCATTGCGAGCGAGGAGGCCGGCGCCGATCATCACGCTCGGGTTCGAGGTGTTGGTGCAGGAGGTGATCGCCGCGATCACCACGTCACCGTGGCCGATGTCGAAGTTGGTGCCCTCGACCGGGAAGCGGCCGGAGATGTCGCCGCCCTTCTTGAACTCGCTCTGCATCGAGCCAGCGAAGCCGGTCTTGGCCTCGGTGAGCAGCACCCGGTCCTGCGGGCGCTTCGGGCCGGCGAGGGAAGGCTGCACCGTGCCCATGTCGAGCTCGAGGGTGTCGGTGAAGACCGGGTCCGGAGTCTGCGCGTCGCGCCACATGCCCTGCGCCTTGGCATAAGCCTCGACCAGGGCGATCCGGTCGTCGGCCCGGCCGGTGACCTTCAGGAAGTCGATGGTCTTCTGGTCGACGGGGAAGAAGCCGCAGGTCGCGCCGTATTCCGGGGCCATGTTGGAGATCGTGGCGCGGTCGGCGACGGGCATGTCGTCGAGGCCGGGGCCGTAGAACTCCACGAATTTGCCGACCACGCCCTTCTTGCGCAGCATCTGCGTGACGGTGAGCACGAGGTCGGTGGCGGTGGTGCCCTCGGGCAGCTTGCCCGACAGCTTGAAGCCGACGACCTCGGGAATCAGCATGGAGAGCGGCTGGCCGAGCATGGCCGCCTCGGCCTCGATGCCGCCGACGCCCCAGCCGAGCACGGCCAGCCCGTTCACCATCGTGGTGTGCGAATCGGTGCCGACGAGGGAATCCGGGTAGGCGATCTCCTCGGAGCCTTCCTTCTTCGTCCAGACGGTCTGCGACAGGTATTCCAGATTCACCTGATGGCAGATGCCGGTGCCCGGGGGCACGACGGAGAAGTTGTCGAAGGCCGACTGGCCCCACTTCAGGAAGGTGTAGCGCTCGCCGTTACGGGCGTATTCGAGGGCGACGTTCTCACCGAGCGCCTTCGGGGTGCCGAACTCATCGACGATGACCGAGTGATCGATCACGAGGTCCACGGGCACCAGCGGGTTGATCTTTTGTGGGTCGCCGCCGAGCGCCACCATCGCGTCGCGCATCGCGGCGAGGTCGACCACCGCCGGCACGCCGGTGAAGTCCTGCATCAGCACGCGGCTCGGGCGGAACGCGATCTCGACCTCGGCCTTGCCCTTCTGCTCCAGCCAGCCCACGGCGGCCTCGACATCGGCCTTCTTGACCGAGCGCTCGTCCTCGAACCGAAGGAGGTTCTCCAAGATCACCTTCATGGAGAAGGGCAAAGCGGTGGCGGAGGCGAGGCCGTTCTTCTCGGCCTCGGGGATCGAATAGTAGGTGTAGGTCTTGCCCCCTGCGGTCAGGGTCTGGCGGGCCTTGAAGCTGTCGAGAGATGCCACGGCTGGTCGTATCCTCGCTGCGAATTGTCGAACACGCGCAGGCATAACCCGCGCCACGGAGGTGTTCGGCCTGGTCAGAGCTCCTCACGAAACTCCCGCTGCGCCGAGGTGGCCAGAAGGAGAACTCCCGGTGATCGGGAGTTTCGTGAGAGGCTCTTAGCGCCCGACGGGCGCGCGCCGCCCCGGGAGTGCCCGGATCGAACGGTGCGCGGGGGGCGATTTGGACGCCCGAATGCCGCGCGGCGCAGCCGTGGCCCGTATAGAACTTTTCGAATTTGACCGCTACCGGCCTGTGATGACAGGCGCGAAGCGGTGTCGTGCGCGGCGTGCCTGCCCGCCCCCTTCGGCGGGCTCCGTCGCGCCCTGCGGCCGAGCCAGGACGCCCACCGTCTTTAGGAGCGTCAGCGAAGCAATGCAGGCGAGTGCGGTTTCGGTTTGATCTGGATCGCCCGCTCCACCGACTTTGCGAGCGGAGCGAAGCGATCCAGGGATCCGCCACATCCGTCCAGGTTCCGCTGCCCTGGATTGCTTCGCTCCGCTCGCAAAGACGGGAGACATGACGCCTGTTGCGGTCGGTCGAACCTTACCCGCGCTGCGCCTTGGCGAGCCCGTCCTTGAACTTGCTCGGGGAGGCGGCGAGCCGGCGCAGCGAGGCGACGTTGGCGGCTGCCTCATCCGGGCCCATGTCCTGGCGCAGGACCGCCTCGGCCTCGGGGTAGCGGCCTTTGAGCCCCAGGACGAGGGCAAGGTTCGCGCGCATCTTCGCGTCGGCGCCGGGCTGCGCGACGGCGAGACGCATGGTCTCCTCGGCCCGGTCGAGGTCCCGCGACAACGCGTACGACAGGCCGAGATTGGACAGGAGCGACGGCTCGTTGGGGCGGATCTTGAGGGCGGCCTCATAGAAGCCCTGGGCGCGGGCCTGATCGCCCATTTGCGCCGAGGCCGACCCCTCCGCCGAGAGGATCCGCCAGTCGGGGTTGGCGGGGGTGTGAGCGTTGGCGAGCACGTCGAGCGCCTCGCGGTAGCGCCCCGCTTCCACCAGCGACTTTCCGTACGCGCCGAGGATCACCGTGTCCTTCGGGTTGCGCAGGGCCGCCTGCTGCAGCACGGCACTCGCCTGGGTGATCTGGTCGGTGGCCCGGAGCGCCCGGGCGTAGCGGAAGGCGGTGCGGGCGTCCCCGGGATTGGCCTTGTACGCCTCGGCGAGGCCGTCGAGGTCGCGACGCGCCGAGGCGGCCGCGGAGGCCGAGGCGCTGACATTACCGATCGAGCCGGTCGTCTCGGGGGAATCGGTATTGCAGGCGCCGAGCGCCAGGGCGAAACCGAGGGCGCACAGCGCGGCGATCCCACGGCGGGCAATCGGGGCCGATGTCATGTCACGCTCCGCGGGGGCTCGCTGCGGGGAGGGGGCGGGTGCACGCATGGCGCTTCTCCGTCCCGACGCCCTGGTGATAGACCGTTAAGCCTAATCACGGGTTAAGGGACCGCCGGGCGGCGGCCCCGCCGACGATGCGAGGGTCCATGAGCCAAGCCGCAGCCGAGTCGAGTTCCATCGCCGCGCTTCTCCCCACGGACACGCCCGCCATCGGCGTGGCCTGCATGCGCGCGAGCGGCTGGGAGGACGGCCTGAACCCGGCCGAGCGGGCCTTCGCCTGGGCGACGGGCTTCACCGGCAAGCCGGGCAGCATCGCGTTCCTTCCCGGCGCGGACGGCAATCTGAGCCGGATCCTGTTCGGCCTCGGCGACCCGGATGCGCCCGGTGCCGACGCCCTCGTGACCGGGCGGTTGCCGGGCCTCCTGCCGGCGGGCTCCTACCGCCTGGAAGGGGCGCCGGACCCGGTGATGGCGAGCTTGGCATGGCTGCTGGGAAGCTACCGCTTCGACCGCTACCGCAAGGGAGAGAACGGTAAGGCGGCCCTCGTCGCGCCGGAGGGCATCGAGACGGAGGAGGTAAGCCGAGTCGCCGCCGCGGTCGCCCTGGGGCGCGACCTCGTCAACACCCCCGCAAACGACCTCGGACCGGCGGAGATCGAGGCCGCCGCCCGCGCCCTGGCCGAGCGGCACGGGGCCGCGATCACCGTGGTGCAGGGCGCCGACCTCGAACGCGACTTCCCCCTGATCCACGCCGTGGGCGCCGCCGCGGCGCGGGCACCCCGGCTGATCGACCTGACCTGGGGTCCGCAGGACGCCCCGCGCGTGACCCTCATCGGCAAGGGGGTGGCCTTCGACACGGGGGGCCTCGACATCAAGCCCTCCTCAGCCATGCTGCTGATGAAAAAGGACATGGGCGGGGCGGCGGTGGCCCTGGCGGTGGCCGACATGGTGATGGGCGCGGGCCTCAAGCTCCGCCTGCGCGTGCTGGTTCCGGCGGTGGAGAACTCGGTCGCCGGCAACGCCTTCCGCCCCGGCGACGTGCTGCGCAGCCGGGCGGGGCTCTCGGTCGAGATCGGCAACACCGACGCGGAGGGACGTCTCATCCTGGCCGACGCCCTGGCGCTCGCCGACGCGGACGCGCCGGAGATGATCCTCGACTTCTCGACCCTGACCGGCGCCGCCCGGGTCGCCCTCGGCCCGGACCTGCCGGCCTTTTTCACGGAGGACGAGGATCTGGCGCAGGAGGTGGCCGCAGCCGGAGCGCGGGCCTTCGACCCGGTCTGGCGCATGCCCCTGCACCAGCCCTACGCCTCCTTGCTCGAGTCGAAGGTCGCCGACCTGAACAACGTCTCGAACGGCCCCTTCGCCGGAGCGATCACCGCCGCCCTGTTCCTCCGCCGTTTCGCCCCCAAGACGAAGAGGCACGGCCATTTCGACCTCTACGGCTGGAACCCCTCCACCAAGCCCGGTCGTCCGGAAGGCGGCGAGGTGCAGACGGCGCGGCTGTCCTACGCGCTCCTGAAGGCGCGCTACGGGGGCTGACGCCCGTTTCCACCAGCGGGGGCCGACTGCCAATCGAGCTGATTAGGCCCCACCCTCAACCTCATCCTGAGGTGCCCGCCCCAGCGGGCCTCGAAGGAGGGCTCCAGGGATCGCGGAGCCTTCTGGAGCCCTCCTTCGAGGCCGCCGCTCTGCGGCGGCACCTCAGGATGAGGCCTTCGAGGCGCCTGACGCCGCACCTCGGGATGAGGGGTAGACGACGAGGCACGCTGAAACGACCCGTTCGATTCCGCCGTTACGGCGCCGGTCGATTGCTCACGACCGCCCGTCCCTCATCCCCCATCGGCAATCCGGTCTCGATCAACTGGGCCCAGAGGGCGGCGCCGTAGGGGGCGGCCTCGTCGTTGAAGTCGTAGAGCGGGTGGTGCAGCGAGGCGCTGTCGCCGTTGCCGATGAACATGTACGCGCCCGGCCGGCGGCCGAGCATGTAGGAGAAATCCTCCGCGGTCATCATCGGCGCCACCGCCCGGTCGACACGCTCCGGCCCGACGAGGGCCTCGGCCACGTCGGCCATGAACTCCGTCTCGGCGGGGTGGTTCTCCGTGACGGGGTAACTCGATCCGAAATCCACCGTGCCTGTGGCGCCGAAAGCCGCGGCGACATCCCGAACCAGGGCGTCGATGCGCTCCTTGACGGCGCTGCGCACGTCCTGGGACAGGGTCCGCATCGTGCCGCGCATGGTCACGCACTGGGGCAGGACGTTGAAGGCCTCGCCGGCGTCGAGGGCGCAGACCGACACGACGGCCGATTGCAGCGGGTCGAGGTTGCGCGATACGATGCTCTGAAGGGCGATGATGACGTGGCTCGCCACCAGCACGCTGTCCACGGCGTTCTGCGGCAGGGCGGCGTGGCCGCCGCGCCCCTCGATGGTGATGGTGAAGCGATCAGTGGACGCCATGATCGGGCCGGGACGAACGGCGAAAGTGCCGACCGGCATGCCGGGGATGTTGTGCATCCCGTAGACCGCCTCGATGCCGAAGCGCTCCATCAGGCCGTCCTCGACCATCGCCTCGCCCCCTCCCCCGCCTTCTTCGGCAGGCTGGAAGATGAGCACCGCGCTGCCATCGAAATCGCGGCTTTTGGCGAGGTATTGGGCGGCCCCCAGGAGCATCGCCATGTGCCCGTCATGGCCGCAGGCGTGCATCTTCCCCAGGACGGTGGACCGGTAGGGCAGGTCCCGGACCTCCTGGATCGGCAGGGCGTCCATGTCGGCGCGAAGGCCGATGGCCCGGTTCGAGCGCCCGCCGCGACCGCGCACGACGCCGACCACACCCGTCCGTCCGATGCCCGTGACGACCTCGTCACAGCCGAACTCGCGCAGGCGCTCGGCAACGAAGGCGGCGGTGCGCTCCACGTCATAGAGCAGTTCCGGCTGCGCGTGGAGCGTCTGCCGCCACGTCGCCATGGCGCCAACGAGGGCCTTGATCGGTTCGGGGACGGGCATCCGTCTGGGACTCGCTGCGGAGGGTCCGGGACCCGAGCAAGCCGGAGGCCAGATCCGGCGTCAACCCATGCCGATCCGCCTGCGGACGGTCTTCCCCGGGGATGGAGGGGGGGCCTCCCCCGCCGACAGGTCGTCGAGGATCGGGCAGTCCGGGCGTTCGTCGCCGCAGCAATCGGCGGCCAAGCGCTCCAGGCTGCGGGCCATCCCTTCGAGGGCGGTAATGCGGCGGCGCAGCTCCGCGATGCGGGTCCTGGCGATGGCCTTCACCGCCGCGCTCGGACGGTCGCGGTCGCTCCACAGGGCGAGCAGCTCGGCAATGGCCTCGACGTCGAAGCCGAGATCCCGGGCCCGGCGGACGAAGTGGAGGGTGCGGATCTCGGCCTCACCGTAGCGGCGGTAGCCGGAGGCCGAGCGGGGGGCCGGGGGTAGCAGGCCCCGGGCCTCGTACCAGCGGATCATCTTGGCAGAGACCCCGGTGAGCCGCGCCGCCTCGCCGACCGTGACCGTGTCCTCGCTCATGCCGTCCGTTCCACGGGTTGGGGGACGGTCCCCTCGGGCAGCGCCCCCGCCCCGGCCCGGCGGAGCCGCAGGGCGTTGCCCAGGACGAACAGGCTGGAGAGCGCCATCGCCCCCGCCGCCAGGATGGGCGACAGCGCCGGCCCGCCGAAGGGAACGAGGAGCCCCGCCGCCAGGGGGATCAAGGCGGCATTGTAGGCGAAGGCCCAGAACAGGTTCTGCCGGATGTTGGCCATCACCGCCCGCGACAGGTCGAAGGCGGTGACGAGGGTGTCGGGCCGGCCCGACATCAGCACCACGTCCGCGCTCTCCATCGCGATGTCCGTGCCGGTGCCGACGGCGAGGCCGACATCCGCCTCGGCCAGGGCCGGGGCGTCGTTCACCCCGTCGCCGAGGAACGCCACCTTCCCGTGGGTCGCCCGGAACCGCCGGACCGCCTCGGCCTTGCCCCCCGGCAGGACCCCCGCCGCCACCTCCGCGATGCCCAGGCGCGCCGCAACCTGCCTGGCGGCGCCGGGATCGTCGCCCGTGACCATCGCCACGGCGATTCCCTGGTCCCGCAGGGCCGCCACCGCCTCCCGCGCCCCGGCCTTGATCGGATCGGTGACGGCGAGGGCCGCCGCATGGCGCCCGTCGAGGGCGATGTGGACGGGGCTCAGGCCAGCGGCGGACCAGTCCTCGGCCCGCGCGACGAGGGCGGGATCGCGGGCGATGCCGAGGCGGTCGAGGTAGCGCGGGGCGCCCACCGCGACCGTACGTCCGGCCACCCGACCGGTCACGCCGAACCCCTCGTCTGCGGCGAAAGTCTCCGCCTCCGGCACGGCGAGGCTCCGCCCCCGCGCCGCCGCGATGATCGCCCCGGCAAGGGGATGCTCGGAACGCTCCTCCAGTCCGGCGGCAAGGCGCAGGGCCTCGTCCTCGGACAGGCCGGCGACGGTGTCGAATCCGGCCAGCGCCGGGCGGCCTTCCGTGAGGGTGCCGGTCTTGTCGAGGGCGACGATCTTCACACCCTGCAGTGCCTGGAGGGCGGCACCGTCCCGGAACAGCACCCCCCGTTCCGCCGCGCGGCCGGTGCCGACCATGATGGCGGTGGGGGTGGCGAGGCCCATGGCACAGGGGCAGGCGATGATCAGCACCGCCACCGCATGGACCAGGGCCGGGCCGAGGGCCGGCGACGGACCGAGGGCGAGCCATGCGAGAAAGGTCGCAAGGGCGATCCCGATGACCGCCGGCACGAAGCGGCCGGTCACCCGGTCGACGAGGGCCTGGATCGGCAGCTTGCCGCCCTGCGCCCGCTCGACCATGCCCGCGATCTGCGCCAGCACCGTCGCGGCACCGACCGCGCCGACCCGCAGGTCGAGGCTGCCGCCGCCGTTGAGCGTGCCGCCCACCACCGCGGCACCGGGGGCCTTGCGCACCGGGGCGGGCTCGCCCGTGACCATGCTCTCATCGACCCGGCTCTCGCCCGCGACCACCGTCCCGTCGGCGGCGATCCGCTCGCCGGGCCGGACCCGCACCATGTCGCCAACCACGAGGGACGCCAGCGGCACTTCCTGCTCGCTGCCGTCGCGGACGACCCGAGCCGTCTTCGGCGACAGGTCCATCAACCGGGCGATGGCCTGCCCGGTACGCCCCCGGGCCCGGGCCTCCAGGCTGCGTCCCAGCAGGATCAGCGTGACGATCAGCGCGCTCGCCTCGAAGTAGAGATGCGCCGCCCCCTCGGGCAACGCCTGCGGCAGCAGCACCGAGACCAAGGAATAGAGGTAGGCGGCCCCCGACCCGAGGGCGACGAGGGCATTCATGTCCGGATGCCCGCCGACGAGGCCGGGAATGCCCTTCAGGAAGAAGCGCCGCCCCGGCCACGCCAGGACCACGGTCGCCAGAGCGGCCTGGACGAGGCCCGCCGCGGCGCCGTGGGCGACCGCCGGCATCCCGAGCCCGGCAACGTGGCTCCCCATGTCGAGGACCACGAGGGGCGCCGAAAGCAGGGCGGCGACGATAAAATCCCGCCGGAGCTCCCGCGCCTCCGCCTCCCGCCTCACGGCCGGATCGACGGACGGCGCTTCGGACGGGAGCACCGCGGAAAAGCCTGCGTCCCGCACCGCCGCCGCGAGGGCGACGGGGGCAACCACGCCCTCACCGTGCCGCACCCGCGCCTGGCCCGTGGCGAGGTTGACGCTCGCCTCGGTCACGCCGGGGACGGCCGCGAGGGCCTTCTCGACCCTCCCGACACAGGAGGCGCAGTGCATCCCCTCGACGGCGAGGACGGTCTCGGTGGACGCCACCGGGTAGCCGGCCCCTGCCAGGGCCGCGGCGACCTCCGCCGGCCCGGCGCCGCCCTTGAGCGCGAGGCTCGCTCGGCCGGTGGCGAGGTTGACCGCCACGTCCCCGGCGCCGGGCAAGCCGGCCAGGATTCGCTCGACGCGCGAGACGCAGCCCGCACAGGTCATGCCCTCGACGGGCAGGTTCAGGCGGATCGGACCGGGCACGGAGGATGAAGCGTTCGTATCCATGCCCCCTCAGATGGACCTTCCCACCGTGGGAAGGTCAAGGGCAGGCCGGTCTGGAAAGCATCGGGATCCGGGACGCATGCGCGGGCGGTCCCACCGCCTGACGCCGACACGTTCAAAAGCGCGTTTCAAGAATTGAAACGATCGCAGACGAACCGCAAGCTTGACCGGCACTCCGCCGCAGGATCCAAAATCGGCGTCGGAGGGCGGGATTCGCCGCCTCGCGCCGGGAAGGCCGGGTATGCAGCCGCTGACGATCTTCGGCGATTCGGGCTCGGGAAACTGCCTGAAGGTGCGCTGGGTCGCCGCCCATCTCGGCCTCCCCTTCACGTGGAGGGAGGTCGACGTACCGGCCGGCGGCACGCGGACACCGGAGATGCTGGCCCTCAATCCCCCGGGGCGCGTTCCCTTCGTCGTCCTGCCCGGGGGCGAGGTCCTCTCGGAGTCGAACGCCATCATCGCCTACCTCGCGGAAGGCTCCGCGCTCATCCCGCACGCCGCCCTGGCGCGGGCGCGGATGCTGCAGTGGATGTTCTGGGAACAGTACAGCCACGAGCCCGCCATCGCCGTGCGGCGCTACCAGCTCCATTACCTCCGCCGCGACCCCGCCGACCTCGATCCGCGGCTGGAGGAGCGGGGCAACGCCGCCCTCGCCCTGATGGAGGCGAGCTTGTCGAAGACTTCCTTCTTCGCCGGAGACACTCTCAGCCTCGCCGACGTGGCCCTCGTGGCCTATACCCGGATGGCCCACGAAGGCGGCTTCGACCTCACCTCGTTCCCCGGCGTCAGGGATTGGATCAGCCGGGTGGAGGACGGGCTTGGGATCGGACCGTATCAGCCCTGACTCGTCCCCCGGCGGTGCTCAGGCAGGGTGACGCGGGCGACCGTGCCCTTGCCGACTTCGCTCTCTATGGTCAGCCGTCCCCGGTGACGACGGAGGGCATGTTTCACGATGGCGAGGCCGAGCCCCGTGCCGCCCCGGGCCCGGCTCGACGCGACATCGACCCGGTAAAACCGCTCCGTGAGCCGGGGAATGTGCTCGGGCGCGATGCCCGGCCCGTCATCGGCGACCGTCAGCACGATGCGGGGACCGAGGCGGGGATCCGTATCGCGGGCGAGGCCGACCCGGACCTCGCCGCCGCCATACTTCACCGCGTTCTCGATCAGGTTCTCGATCACCCGGACGAGTTCGTCGGGGTCCCCCTGCACGGGATAGGGACCGGCGCCGTCGGCCAACGTGACCGTGGCGCCCCGGGCGGCGGCGAGGGGCGCCTGCGCATCCACCATCTGCCGGGCGAGCGCCCCGAGATCGACGAGCCCGGTGGGGGCGACGTGCTCGCGGAGCTCGATCCGCGAGAGCGACAGCAGGTCGTCGATCAGCCGCCGCATGCGATGGGCCTGGACCTGCATGATCTCCAGGAAGCGTTCCCTCGCCGCGGCATCCTCCCGGGCCGGCCCCTGCAGCGTCTCGATGAAGCCGAGGAGCGAGGAGAGCGGCGTGCGCAACTCGTGGCTGGCATTGGCGACGAAATCGACCCGCATCGATTCGAGGCGGTGGGACGAGGTGAGGTCACGCAGGAACAACATCGCCCCCGCCCCCGACCCGTCCGGCACCTGCAGGGCGCCGATCTGGATCTCGAAGGCCCGTTCCAGGGGCACCCGCGTCTCATAGGAGACCCGCTGGGACGGGCCTCCGCTCAGGACGATCTCGACCGCGTCGGTAACCTCCGGGTTGCGCAGGGCGAAGGCCAGGGGATGGGACAGGTGGAGGGCCGGGAGAAGCGCCCGCGCGGCGGGGTTGGCTTCCAGCACGCGGGTGCGCCGGTCCACGAGGATCACCGGATCGGGGATATGGGCCAGCAGCGCCTCGGCGACGGCATGGCGCGGGGTGCCGGCGATGGGCCGGGTCGGGGGCTGCGTCCGCCGCCGGCCGCCGATCAGACCACCGAGGACGATGGAAGCGAGACCCGCCAGCGCGGTTCCGGCGCCGAGGCTTCCGTCCCACAGGAGCCAGAGAAGGATGAGGCATCCGGCGATGACCGCGCCGGTCCAGGCTGCCGGCCTGCGAGAATCATCGATCACCGGCCGCCCCTTCGTCAGCGCTCGCGCTGATCCGGCCAGGAGTCGCCGGGCGGGAAGGGTTTACCGGACGGACCGGCCGTGCCCTCCGGCGGCGCGACGGCGGTGCCCCCGTCGCGGGAGCCCCCGGCCCGCTTCACGATCTCGTACAGGCCGAGCATGGCCAGCGCCGTCACGAAGGGCACCACGTAGTAGCAGCCCCGGAACAACAGCAGCGACGTCAGCACCTCGTTGCGCGGCAGGCTCGACAGGGCGAGCAGCACGGTGGCCTCAAACACGCCGATCCCGCCCGGCGCGTTGGAGGCGATGCCGAGCATCGCCGCCAGGACGTAGATCGCCAGGAAGGTGGTGAAGCCGATGGCGGTCTCCTGCGGCAGGAGCACATAGAGCACGGCGGCGGCGGCGCAGACGTCGCCGATGCCGACGATCATCTGGCCGATCGAGACCGAGGCGCCGGGCAGTTCGAGGCGCCAGTGCTTGACCGTGACGCTCCGGCGCTTGGCCGACACCCAGGCGAGGTAGCCGAGCACGGCGAGCAGGGCGGCGAAGCCGACGCCCTGGTTCAGCTCGATGGAGGTGAAGGCGAGTCCCGCGAGCTGCCCCGCCTCGATGATGAGGGACAGCCCCAGCACCACGCCCATGCCGAGCCAGAAGGTGAAGCCCGCAATGACCGTGAGGGCGGCGATCTTGGCGGGCGTCAGGCCCTGCCGCGCATAGATCCAGTAGCGGATCGTCCCCGCCGTCAGCAGGGGAAAGCCGAGGGTGAAGCTCACGGCGTAGCTCGTGAACGAGGCCAGCGCCGTGATCCGATAGGGCACCTTGATGCGCAATTGCCGCAGGGCCAGGGCATCGTAGCCGGTGAGGAAGGTGTAGCTCACCCCGACGAAGAGGAAGGCCAGCCCGAGCTGCCGGGCGGAGGCCCCGGCCAGGGCACCGCGCACCTCGTCCCAGGACACGCTCTGGACGAGCTTCCACAAGACGCCGAGCGAGACCGCTGACAGGATGAGGCTCGCGGCGGTGCCGATCCACGCATAGCGGTTGCGGCGTGACCGTTTGCCGGACGCCTTCTGCTCCGCGGTCTCCTCGACCGGTTTGGCCGAGGCGACATCGTCCCGATGCTGCCCCTGGAAATTCATGCTGATCGGTGTCCGTCCCCTCGCTCGCGCGGGCCGGACGGGTTCGAAGCCCCATGCCGGATCATCCCGGACCGCGGCCCGCCGCCCGCCATGTAAGCCGAACAGACGGTCATGGCCAGCGAGGCTGTGGAGTCTGTGGGCAATCTGCGCCCCGGACGGGCCGGTACGTCAGGCCTTCATCCCCGCCGCAGGATGTCCGCCGCCTCGGCGAGGCCCCGCCGGATCCGGGCCGGCACGTCCGGCGAGGTACAGACATAGGTCGGGCTCGGATGGGGAATCGCGATCAGCGGCAGGCCGGGCCGCAGGGCGGTCAGGGCCGGCGCGCAGGCGCCCGCGAACCGTCCGGCCAGGACCACCACCGCGAGGTCGGCCAGGAGATCGAGGAGGGGGGCGAGGTAGGGCTCGGCTTGCCGGGCCTCGGCCCGTCTCGGGGCGCGGTTCAGCGCGCCGGGGGCGTGGATTACCCAGGGCACGGCGTTCCAGATCAGGGTGTCGGCCCGGGCGATTCCCGCCTCCCTGAGGAAGCGGAACAGGTTGGCGGCGGTGCCGTTCGCGCTGTCGCGGGTGACGAAGCCTGTGCGCAGGACCATCGGTCCCGGTGTCTCCAGGAGCAGCAGGAGCCTCGCGCCCACGCCACCATCCAGGGGATCGGGGTCGGGAACGGGAGCTTCGCGCTCGGCGGTGATCCTCCGGGCCAGGGCCCGGATCGGCGCGACATGGGCCGAATCGGCGATGGAACGCCGGGCGGCGAGGTGGACCGGATCCGCGAGGCTCTTGGGCGCGTCGGGCTCAGGACGCATCGCGGGCCGGGAAGGGCTCCGGCAGACGGCCGGAGAGACGGTAGCGCTCGACGCCGCCCTCCCGGGCCAGCGTTTCGGCAAGACCCGCCTCGCCCCCGAACTGGAAGCCGATCTGGCTCGTATAGGCCGCGCAGGCCGCAAGCTTGCGCCCCTGCGCCCCGCCCTCGAAGGACAGGGCATGGAGGGGCATGTCGGCGAAGAGGCCAGCCAGGGGCTCCTTCGGGGTGGCCTCGCGGACGGTATAGGGAAAATCGCGCCACCACAGGATCGGGGCGCCGGGCCGGAGGCTGCGCAGGGCGCGCACCATCTGAACGTGATCGACATGCCCGCCCACCGCCTGCGGTGCCAGGATCAGGTCCGGCGCCTCGGTGGCGAGGAGATCGCCCAGGGCTGGGGCAATGTCCCGGTCGATGGAATCGTCGGCGCGCAGGTCCGCGAACAGTTCGGGCGCCGAGGCGTAGCCCCGGTGCGGCGCCTCGCGAAACGGCAGGTGCAGGGGCGCGGCGATGCCGAGGGCGGCGGCGGCCGCGTCGTCCTCGACCCGGCGCAGGGCCATATAGTCGATGTCCGGCGACAGGCCCTTGTCGAGCTGGCAGGCCAGGGCGAACCCCTCCGGCGCGGCGACACTCTGCGTGAAGACCGTCGCCATGACCACGCGCCATCCGGCGCTGGCCAGGGTTGCGAGCAGCCCCCCCGCCGAGAAGGCGCCGTCGTCGAGATGGGGCGAGAGGGCGAGGGCGGTCGGCATGGCCTGTCTCTCACCGGTTCGTCGCATCGGCCGATCGCAACCGCCCCGTCATTGCGAACGGAGTGAAGCGATCCAGGGACGTGCCACTTGCGGAGGCGCCCCGCTGCCCTGGATGGCTTCGCTGCGCTCGCAATGACGGTAGAGGGTCACTCACAGCAGGTGCGGCTCGGCGCGGAAGCGACAGGACGGGTCGAAGGGCAACTCGTCCGGGACCTCCAGCGCCGGGCGTTCGTTCCGCACCGCCGCGTAGACGTCCATGATCTGCCGGCCCACGGCCTGCCAGGAATAGACCCGGCGGCATTCGTCCAGCCCCGCCGCGGCGAGGCGGCGGCGGAGATCCGCATCCTCGACGATGCGCGTGAGCGAGCGCGCCAGGGCCGGCACATCGCCGGGATCGGTGAGGAGACCGTTCTCCCCGTCGCGCAGGCAGTCCGAGACGCCCACCGCATGGCACGAGACCACCGCGAGGCCGGCGGCCATCGCCTCCAGGATGGTGTTGGAGAACCCCTCCGCATAGGTCGGAGAGGCGAAGACGTCGGCCTCACGGTAGAGGCCAGGGACGGTGTCGTACTCGGCGTAGCCGGTGAAGCGGATCGCCTCCGGGCCGAATCCGTGCTCGGCGGCAAGCGCCTTCGCGGGATCGACGTCCGGGCCTATGCCCGAGATCGTGGCGGCGAAGGGCGTGCCCTGCGCCCGAAGGATGGTCAGCGCCTCGATGAAGTCGAGCACGCCTTTCCGGCGGTCGACGCGGCCGTGATAGAGCATCCGCACCGGGCCGGCATGGGCCCGCGGGAGGCCGTCCGGCGTCCCCTGTGCGAACCGGGCTGTGTCGACGGCGCCGGGCACGATGGTGAACCGGGCGGGGTCTGAGCCCAGCCGGTCGCAGACTTCCTTCACGAAGGAAAGGCCACCGATGAGCAGGGCGTTGGCGTGGTCGAGCACGGCGCGCATGCCGAGGCGGTGGGTCTCGCAGCAGGAGCCGACCCAATGGCCGTCCCCGCCCTGGATCGAGACCACGTTGGGCAGACCGAGGCGCTTCGAGGCCAGCAGCACGGCGTAGCCGGTCGGGTAGCCGTATTGAGCGTGGAGAACATCGAAGGGGTTTTTCGCGTGCTCGGCGCAGATGGTCTCGACCATGGTGCCGATGTCGCGCTCGAAGTCGCCGCTCGTCTGCTCACCCACCTGTTCGAGGCCGATGACCTTCACACCCGGCACGGGCGGTGGCGGGCCGCCGCCGTAGACGCGGGTGCCAAATTCGTCGCCCCGGTACTGCGAGACCATGGTCACGTCGTGCCCGGCCTCGGCGAGTTCCCGCAGCAGGTTCTGGGCGTAGACGCTCATCCCGGAAATCGCGGGGAAGTAGCGGCGGCTGAGGAAGAGGATTCTCATGGGTTCTGCATGTCCGGAACCTGGGTGCCCCCCTCTCCCCGCCTGCGGGGAGGAGGGAGCCTGCTTCGGCCGCTCACTGCCGCCGGGTCTCCTGCCCGGTGGCGACGACGGGGCCCGGCCGGCGGCAGGTGCGCAGATAGTCGAGGGCCTGGGGGATCATCACGTCCGCCCGGTGGCTTTCGCGGGACAGCTCGACGCAGACGAGCTTGCCGAACCCGACCTCCTCCAGCGCCGCGAGCACGCCGGGCACGTCCATGTCACCCTCGCCGAAGGGCAGATGGATGTGGCTGCCGCGCCTCATGTCCTCGATCGCCACGGTGCCGATCCGGTCGGCGAATTCCCGCACCGCCGCACCGGGCTCCCGCTCGCCGGTGACGAGACAGTGGCCGGTGTCGAGGGCGAGCTTCAGGCCGGGGATGTCGAGGGCGGCGAAGTCGTCGAGCGTCTCGACCAGCATGCCCGGCTCGGGCTCCAGGCAGGGCACGACGCCCGAGACCTTGGCGTACTCCGTCACCTCGGCCAGCCCGTCCGCGAGCCAGCCCCGCGCCTCGTCCGGGTCCACGCCGGGCTTCGGCACGCCGGCCCAGAACGAGACCGCCTCGGCCGAGAGCATCGCCCCGATCTCGCAGGCCCGCTTCAGGAAGCCGACCCGCCGGGCACGGCCCGAAGCGTCGGCGGTGACGAGGGTCGGCTCGTGCTTGGCCGTGGGGTCAAGGAGGAAGCGGGCGCCGGTCTCGATCACGCAGGCGAGTTCCAGCTTCTCCATCAGGCTCGCCACCCGCCCGGCCTCGGCGGACCAGTTCGCCGAGAAGGGATCGAGGTGGTGGATGTCCAGCGTCAGGGCGACGCCGTCGTAGCCCGCCGACTTGATGAGTTGCAGGGCGTCGTCCAGCCGGTGGTTGGCGGCGCCGTTGGTGTTGTAGGCGAAGCGAAGCGTCATGCCGCCCTCCCCTTCCGCTGCTGCAACCGGAACGGCGCATGGTGCGATTCCGGCTCGCGGTAGAGGGGATAGTGGCGCCCGACGATGCGCTCGGCCAGGGCCACGTCGAAGAGGGGCTGGCCGCCGAAGCTCTCCAGGGCCTCCGGGGTGAGGCGGACAGGCCGCAGGGTCTCGCTTGCGGTGCCGAATTTGATGAGCGGGTGATCGCGCTCGATGAGCTTGCGCGTGTTCCGCTCGCCGATGCGATAATAGCTCATGGTCTCGACCTCGAGGCCCGGCACGATGGCCTTGACCACGCCGACCCCCCCGCCGTGGGGCGAGCAATCGACGTAGAGGACGTCGAACCCGGCTTCGAGCAGGCGGTCGCAGGCGATCTTTCCGCGGGCATGGCCGTCTTCGGCCGGCGTGGAGGGCAGTTCCGAGAAACGCTTGGTCGAGCGCTGGGAGTAGACCGTGTCGGCGAGCACCGCGCGCAGGTCGGCGTTGGGCATCTCGATCCATTCGAGCATCGCCTGCAGGGCCCTGCCTTCCTCCAGGTCGAGGCTGGGCAGCGCCTTCTCGATGAACGAGTCCACGTAGCCCGGGGGCGTCACGGTGGCGGCGAGGTCGAGGGGGCCGTGACCGAAGGTCTTGCGCACCCGCGCGGCCTGGAATTCGAGCAGGGCCTTGCGCAGGGCCCGGTCCCGGTCGGGATCGCAAGCCTCGCCGCAGGCCGAGAGGGCGATGGGTGCCGGGGCGCGGTCGGGATCTTCGTCGTAGCCGACGACGTAGAGGTTGGTGAGACCGAACTGGTCGGTGGCGAATTTCGGTAGGGCGCGGATGCCGAGCTCCTTCAGCCGGGCCAGCATCGCGGCGTTCTCCGGCCCGATCCCGTCGAGGTCGAGCATCACCCCCTGGTCGAGGGCGCGGAACAAAAGACCGTTGCCGTCCCGCTGGAGCAGTTCCAGCACGCCGTGGCCCAGAGCGAAGGGCACGTCCGGCCCGGCGCCGAGGCCATTGGTGATGAGGTTGGTGAAGGGGGTGTAACCCTCGGACAACTCGAAGTAATCCGTCGCCGCGACGTCGAGCGGCATCAGCACGATCTCGCCCGTGGCGTGGCGGATCGTCGGCGTCCATTCGAGCACCGTGCCGCGCCCCACCGGCGAGCCGGCGGGCAGGCACAGGGTCAGCGGGTCGGCGACGGACTTGGCGCCGTAGACGCGGACGAGGTCGTCATAGCTCGCCCGCTCCTTGGCCCGGGGAAGGACCGCCAGGGACGGCATCAGGTTCTCGGCGATCTCGGCCACCGCGCCGATCAGAGCCTCGTCGTCGGTGGCGCCATAGCCGATGCCCGAGGGCATCGCGCCCACGAAGAACGGATCGTCCAGGAACAGGGCCACGAACCAGACCGGCACGCCCGTCCGGTCCAGGGGGGCCAGGGGGAAGCCGACGATCCGTCCCTCCGGCAGCACGTCGAGGTAGGCGCGCACCGGATCGGGCAGCCGCTCGGGCAGGCCCTCGATCCGCCGGGAAGCGCCGAACCGATACGGCCGCGGCGCCTTCAGCCGGGCATGGCGGGCGCGTTCATCCTGGTTTTCGCTCACGTGTTCAGTCCGTTTTCTTCTTGTCGTTCAGGATATCCCACCCTGGTCCTCATCCTGAGGTGCCGCGGAGCGGCCTCGAAGGAGACATCCAGAGGATGCGACGATCCCTGGAGCCCTCCTTCGAGGCCGCCGCTGCGCGACGGCACCTCAGGATGAGGGCGAGGGTGGGAGGGAGCAGCGTCAGCTTTGACCATAGGCCCGCGCCACGAGGCGCATCGTGTGCAGGTCGCGGACGGCGCTGTACGCGTCGCGCTCCGATGGATTTCGCAGGGCCGAACCGAAGGCACGGACCTGCTCCGTGAAGGGCGATGCCTGCCCGTCGAAGGCGACAGATTCCGTCCGGCCGGTGGCCCCGTCGTGGAAGGTCAGGCTGCCGCCCGGCGTCTGGCCCATGGTGTTCTCGGCCACCAGCATGCCCTTCGTGCCGACGACCTCCAGCCGGCGGCGGGGCAGCGCATCGGGGCAGTTGTAGGAGACGTGGAGGCTCGCCAGTACCCCCGCCTCCGTCCGCCCGATCAACAGGGCACCGTCATCGACGGCATAGTCCTGGGCCCGGATCTGGGTGAGGGACGCGATGTCGGCGATGGGCTCACCGAGGAGGAAGTCCACGAGGTCGATCCCGTGGGGGGCAAGGTCGATCAGCGCGCCGCCCCCGGCCTGGACCGCATCGATCCGCCAGTTCGGCTGACCGGCCGCGGACCAGTCGCGGCCGAGCCAGCAGGCGTAGACGATCCGCAAAGCCGTGAGGGTGCCGAGGTCGCCCGCCGCGATCCGGGCCCGGATGACCCGGTGGGCCGGATGATGGCGCTGGTCGAAGGCCGTGCCGTAGAAGATGCCGCCGGCGTCGACGGCACGAACCATCGCCTCCGCATCGGACAGGGACGCCGCCATCGGCTTCTCGCAGAGCACCGGAAGGCCTGCCCGCGCCAGGGCCTCGAGGGCGTCCCGGTGCAGGTGGTTTGGCGTCGCGACGTAGACCGCCTCGATTTCCGGATCTGCGAGGAAGGCCGCAAGGTCCGCATGGGTGCGGGCCCCTTCCGACGCGGCGGCCTCCCGGCTCTCCGGACTCGGATCGCACACGGCGACGAGCCGGTGTCCGGCCTCCCGGATGCCCGGTGCCATGTAGTCGCGGGCGACCCAGCCGTAGCCGACGATACCCCAGCCGACCGGCGCCATCACCACCGCTCCGGCAGGTCGACGAATTCCCGGGTCCGGACGCGGGAGGTCTCGGGGGCGTCGATGCCGCCGCCGAAGGTCATACGCTCCGGCCCCGGCGAGCGGAGCGGATAGGTGACCCGGGGGCCGTACTCAGCCTCGTACCGCTCCGACGGGAAATGGATCGCGTAGTCGTTCCCCTCCGGCACGTAGAGCGGATTCAGGCTCAGCGAGGTCCCGGCCTTTGGAAGCGTCAGGCCATCCACGACGGAGCGGGGGGCCGGGCGCATGCCGGGCCCTGCCACCAGCGAGAACGCCTCGCAATCGCGCAGGTCGGCCACCTCATGTGGGATCGGCGCGCGGGTCTCCTCCAGGGCGCGGGTCAGCTCCCCGTCGTCGTAGACCAGGGCATCGGGAAAGAGTTCGGCGATGTCCTCGACGGCCACCGCCTTGCCGGCGGAAAAGCCGGGGCAGTCCCGGTTGTGGATATGGCTGAGGGCCAGCCAGCCCTCGTCCCCGGCCATCTGGCGCAGGGCTTCGAGCACCCGGGCCTTGTCGTCGAGGAAATAGAAGGCGTCGTTGCACACGACGAGATCGACCGGCGCCCCGGGGATCGGCCAGTGCTCCGAACCCGCATCGAAGCAGACGAACTGGGCCTTCTCGCCCACCACCCAGTGCCGGGCGACCCAGAGCTTGGCGAACACCACGTCGGCGCCTGACACCTTGCAGCCCCGCCGGGCCAACTCGCGCAGGTAGTGGCCGATGCCACACGCGAACTCGAAGACGCAGATCGGATCGTTCCAGTGCGCTTCCAGGAGGGCGAGGCCAGCGAGGTAGGTCGGGTCGCTCCAGCGATGGAGAAAATAGTCCCCGACACGGCCCCAACCGAGGCGGTGCACGGCCTCGCGCAGGCTGGCGGTCTTCCGGTCGCGGATCAGCGCCATCAGGTCGGCCGGATCGGCTGGCGGGCCGTTCCACCAGTCGTCCTGGTCGGCGAGGAGGGCACAGAGCGCCTCGTCCGCTTCCCCCGCATCGAGATGGGCCAACACGCGCTCCACCAACGCCTCACGGCCGATGCGCAGGTAGGGAATGCCGTCGATGACCGGCCAGCGCTCGCCGGTCTCGGCGTCCCGCAGGGCATGCGGGGCATCGGGCTTCAGCGGATGGCCGGTCGAGGGCGAGACGAGGGAGAAGGGGATCATGGCGCTCACGGACAGGACCGGCAAATGGGCGTGGACGCCCGTCGATCAAGCCGTGCCCTCAAGGGATGCGCATGTCGCGAAGGACCCTGTCATGGAATCCCTTCACCGGGCCCGCATGGACGAGCTCCATCTCGTCGAGCACCGTCCCCATGGTGAGCGAGGCGGCCCGGAGATGCTGGGCGATCTGAAGCACCCGGTCGACGCAATCCGCCGCATGGAAGGCCCGGCCCTCGGCGGTGGAATCGTCGGGCAGGACGGCGCGGGCGCGCTCGACCTCGCCGCGCAGCTGACCGGCCTCGTCGAGTTCGCCGAGGGCCCAGCCCGTCGCGACCTCCATGATCGGCAGGAGATGGTCCCCCAAAAGCATCTCGCCGGTGAAGCCGGCATCGGGCATCGCCGCATTGTGCAGGTGATGCGCCATCGCGGCCAGGAACACCGTCCCCGGGTCGGCCCGGTAGAACGGGCTCAGGCAGACACCGTAGACCGCGACCATGAGGCAATGTTCCGCATGGTTCTCCGGCGGCTCCAGCAGGATCCGCGGCTTGCCCGGGCAGGTCACGCCCGCCCTCGGCTGGGCCGCCAGCGCACCGACGAAGCCCGGCACATAGCCGGCCTCGGGCGGCTCGCCGGGGGTGAGCCGCGCCCGCAGCCGGTCACGCAGGGCGGGATCGAGGGGGCCCGTCACCTCGTCGAACCCCGCCCGCAGCACCGTGGCGGACTCCGCTTCGGAGAGTCCGGCAGCGGTGAGGAACGCGGCATCGAGGTCGGTCAGGCGCGCCGCGGCGAGGGCCGTGGCGGTGACGTCGAGGGCGACGTCCTGCGGATCGGCACCCCCGGTGAGCATCGCCCAGCCCTGCGCGAACAGGCGCTCGGCGATGGTACCCACGCGCCCGGCGGACCGGACGCGCTTCAGATCGTTGAGCTCGACGAAGAGGTCGCGCAACTCGGCGGGCGCCGCAGGGCCCGCCGCCGTGTCGTCCTGCATCAGTGTACGCCCAGCCAGTCGAGGAGCATCTTCTCCTGCTTGCCGAAGGCGTGCTCCGGTCCGTGGCCGTTCTTGACCATCGGCGCCTTGAAGAAGGTCGAGAGCTGCTCCTGCACGCCGCCGTCGCCGCGCTTCTTGGCGAGGTCGAGGACACGGGCGATCTCGATGACCAACGGCGCCGCGAGGATCGAGTCCTTGCAGAGGAAGTTCACCTTGATCTGCATGCGCTGACCCATGAAGCCGGTGACGTCGATGTTGTCCCAGGCTTCCTTGTCGTCGCCGCGGGGGCGGTAATAGTGAATGTGCACGAGGTGGTCCTCGACCGGGTAGCCGAGGATCGAATCGAGCACCGTGCCCTTGGTGTTCAGCTTCGACTGCAGCGAGTTCGGGTCGTTAAGGGCGAGGCCGTCACGGTTGCCGAGGATGTTGGTGGAGAACCATCCGTCCACGTGAAGGGCGCGGGCCTTCAGGGCCGGGGCCAGCACGGTCTTCATCATCGTCTGGCCGGTCTTGCCGTCCTTGCCCGCCACCGGGACGTTGAGGTCCCTGGCAAGTTCGAGGAGGGCGGGCACGTCGGCGGCGACGGAGGGCGTGAAGTTGGCGTAGGGAATGCCGCTCTTGATCGCCGCATAGGCGTAGAGCATGGCCGGCGAGATCGCCTCGTCGCTCGAATCCAGCCCCTTCTCGAAGGCGGCAGTGGAGTTCAGGGTCGGGTCGGAGAGGTCGGGCCAGCGCTCGGTGGAGGCGAGGTTCACAACCACCACCTCATCGAGGTTGCTCTCCCTCTTGAAGCGGTTCAGGTCGTTGGCGATGACCGAGACCGCCTCGCGGTGATCCTTGGCGACGATGCGGTTCTGCCCGTCGATGTTCTTGCAGAACTTGGCGCTGCCCACCGCCGGCCAGGGGACGATGCCCTTGAGCACCTGGGCGCCGTTCTCGATATCGTCCTTCGACAGAACGCCGTGGCCGGTGGCGGCGGCGGCGAGGTCGTCGCTGTTCAGGTCCCAGCCGCCGAAGACGAGGTCCTTGTAGTCGGCCATGCCCGCCACCGGGACGCCGGCGAGCGGCAGACCATCGAGCCTGTTCGAACCGGACTTGATCATCTCGATGCCGGCGATGGCGGTGGTGGCGACGGCGCCCCCCATGCCAACGATGGCGACGCCGACACGGCGACCGGTCTGCATGCTCATGGGAAACTGATGTCCTTGTGAGGACGCGGAGAGCGTCCGGGATGGGAAGGTCGGATCCCCTTCGCCCGGGTCACGGGCCCTACCCAACTGGGCCGCACGTGCTTCGTTCCAACCCCAACTGCGACATCTTGCGACCGGGCGGGGCACTCTGACGCCGTCCCTTCCACCCCCCGCGACAGGGGATGGGACGGGGGGAAACGCCCCCCGGACGACCGCTCCCGCATGGTTAACGGTTCGTAGAGGCTGCCACGGTCAGATCATGGGGCCGTCCCATTCTGGTCACGGCCGGCGCCGATAGAGCCGCCGCCCGAAGCAACCTGGCCGCCAGACGCCGGGGCCTTCCGGAGAAGTGGATGCAAGAGGACCAATCATGGGGGTTTTCCCGGAGCCGGCGCGTCGCGCCGACGACGTGGGCGGACGCGTGCCCGCAACGACCTGCCGCACGCACCGTGTCGAGGACGAAGGCGTGATCTGGCTGCCGAGCCGCGGCGGAAAGCGCGGCCTGAACGGCGGCGGATCGATCAGGACAGCCCGGCCCTCCCGCCGCAGGCGCGCCACAGGCACCCTGGCGCTGGGTCTGCTGGCCGGGTTCGGCCTGCCGCAGGCGGCGATCGCTCCGGCCTACTTCGCCCCGGCCGCCCAGGCCCATGACCGGATCGATGCGAACCCCAAGGCCGCCTCCGCCCTCACCGCGGCCCCACCGACGGAGAGCCGGTCCGCCTGGAACGGCCTGCCCCTGCCGGAGCAGGACCCGCCGACGACGGCCCTGATCGAGGACAACCTCGCCGCCCTCCCCCGGGTGACGCAGGAAGACGGCGAGGACGCCGTCAAGTTCGGCCAGCGGAGCGTGCCGCTGAAGGTGGTCGACACCATCGTGAAGGCCTCCGAGGAAGCCGGCGTCGATCCCGTCTACATGATGGCCCTGGCCGACAAGGAATCGAGCTTCGACACCGATGCGAAGGCGGCGACCTCGTCGGCGCAGGGGCTTTTCCAGTTCGTGAAGGCGACCTGGCTGGAGTTGATCCGCGACTATGGCTCCCGCCATGGCCTCGCGGAGGAGGCCGCCGCGGTGAAAGGCAACGGACCGGCGATCACGGTGGCGGACGGAATGAAGGAGCGCGTGCTCTCGCTGCGCAACGACCCGCGGGTCGCCGCCCTGATGGCCGCGGAGCTGATCAAGCGCGATCGCGAGCGGATCGAGGCCCGGGTCGGCCGTCCCCTCTCGACCACCGAGATGTACCTCGCCCATTTCCTTGGCACGGCGAGCGCCGGCAAGTTCATGTCCCTGTCGAGCGAGAAGCCCGAGGAGACCGCCGCCAAGGCGTTCCGCGCCGCGGCGAAGGCGAACCGCAGCCTCTTCACCCAGAAGGAGGGCGGCAAGCGGCGGCACCTGACCATCGCCGAATTCCAGAGCCGCATCGAGGACATGATCGACGCGCGACTCGCCCGCTACCGGGGCGTGACGGCGGTGGCCGCCGCCGCGGACGGGCAGGCCCCGGCGGATGCCGAGCCTTCCTCCCCCGGACGGATCGAGGTGACCGAAGCGCTGCCGCCCGACGGCGAGTGAGGGGCGCCCCTCATTCCCACACGGGGAGAGAGGGGATAGGACATGGCGACGACGGGCCGGAACGCCCCCGCGCGCCCCGCGTTCGGTGGGCGAAAGGCGGAGCTTGTCGGCAACGCCGATGCCTCTCAGCCGGAGTCGCGAAGCCATGACAGGCGGTCCCACCTTCGATCCCCGCACCTCCACCCCCTCGGGTGTCCCCCTGGTGGGCGCGGCGCGTCTCGACGCCATGAGCGCGTCGCTTGCCCGGAACTGGTGGCTCGTCGCCCTGCGCGGCGTCATCAGCATCCTGTTCGGCGCCGTGGCCTTCGCCGCGCCCGCCGCCTTCGTGCTCTCCCTCGTGCTGTTCTTCGCCGCCTACATGCTGGCCGACGGCGTCTTCACCATCGTCGCGGCCGTCCGCGCCGCCCAGCACCATGAGCGGTGGGGCTTCCTGCTGTTCGAGGGCCTCGTGGACATTCTCGTCGGCGTCGCGGCCTTCCTCGTCCCGGCGGCGGCGGTCTGGGCCTTCGTGCTGCTGCTGGCCGCCTGGGCCTTCGTGACGGGCGGCCTGATGATCGCCGCGGCGTTCCGGCTGCATCTGCATTACGGGCGGTGGTGGCTGCTTCTGGGCGGCGTCATCTCACTGCTGTTCGGCCTCGCCCTCGTCATCGAGCCCGGCATGTCGGCCCTGGTGCTGACATGGTGGCTCGGCGCCTACGCCATCGCCTTCGGGGTGATGTTGCTGATCCTGGCCTTCAGCCTGAGGAGCCGTCACACCGCAGCGCCCGTGGCCCCCCGTAGGCCGTGACGGAGAGCCCGCGACCGGACCCATCCCACCCCGACGGGGTGCCGGGCGACACCCGAGCCGCAGGACGGGAAGTGCTCGGGGCGGCGGCGGCCCTGGGGCGCAGCCTCGGCCAATTCGCCGGACGGGCGGGACACGCGTCGTACCGGGCTGCACGCTCGGGCGTCGCCCGGGCGGTGGACGCGCGACGCCGCCGCCGGGAGGCCCGGCCCGCCCCAGACCATCCGGTCCCCCCGGGCACACGGGGCGGCAGGCTCGCCGGCCTCAGGAGCCTCGCCGGCCGGCGGCCGGTCATCGCCCTCGCCTGCGCCGCGCTCCTGCTGCCGTTCGTCGCCCTCGCCCTCTATGTCGGCGCGGCGCTCGTGACCCTGCCGCCCCTCGGCAGCGGTGCGGTGGCGACCGGCCAGCGCGCCGTGACCGTCGAGGCCGACGACGGACGCGTCTTCGCCACCCGCGGCAGCTTCCGGGGCCACCGGCTCACCCAGGCGGACCTGCCGCCTCACCTCGCCCAGGCGATCGTCGCCATCGAGGACCGGCGGTTCTACCACCATTTCGGCATCGACCTTCGGGGCATGGCCCGGGCGGCGTGGCGCAACCTGCGCGGGGGCGGGGTCCGCGAGGGCGGCTCGACCATCACGCAGCAATACGTCCGCCTCGTCACCCTGAACCAGGAGAAGACCCTCTGGCGCAAGACGCAGGAGGCCCTGCTGGCGCTCCGGGCCGAGGCGACCATGAGCAAGGACGAGATCCTGCTCGGCTACCTCGACGCAGCCTATTTCGGCGCCGGAGCCTACGGCGCCGACGCGGCGGCGAAGCGGTATTTCGGCAAGCCGGCCAAGGCCCTGACCCTGCCGGAGGCGGCGATGCTGGCGGGCCTCGTCCGGGCACCGTCGCAGCTCGCGCCCACCCACAACCTCGGCGGCGCCAAGGAGCGGGCCGACGTGGTGCTGCAGGCCATGGTCGAGACCGGGGCCATCACCCAGAAGGAGGCCGATGCCGCCCGCCGCCAGAGCGTGACCCTCAAGACGCCGCCGGAGGCACCGCCGGGCACCAACTACTTCCTCGACATGATCGCGCCGGACCTGCGGCGGCTGGCCGGCGCCGACGGCGACATCACCGTCCGCTCGACCCTGAACCTCGACCTCCAGAGCCTCGCCGAAGCGGTAGTGGCCCGCCGCCTCGACAAGGACGGCGCCCGCCGCAAGGTCGGACAGGCGGCGATGGTGGTGCTGTCCAAGGACGGGGCGATCCTGGCCCTCGTCGGCGGCCGGGACTACGAGGACAGCCAGTTCGACCGGGCCGTCCAGGCGAAGCGTCAGCCCGGCTCCCTGTTCAAGATGCTGACCTACCTGACGGCCTACGAGAAGGGCCTCACACCTGAAACGGTCATGGTCGACCGCCCTGTCCGGATCGGCGACTGGGAGCCTGAGAACGACGACGGCAAGTTCCGGGGGCCGGTGAGCCTGCGCACGGCCTTCGCCCTGTCGATCAACACCGTGGCCGCAGAGGTGGGCCAGGAGGTCGGCATCCCGGCGATCATCGCCACGGCCAGGAGACTCGGCATCCAGTCCGACCTGCCGGAGGTGCCGAGCCTCGTCCTGGGCTCCGGCTCCGTGAGCCTGCTCGAGATGACCCGCGCCTTCGGATCGGTGCTGGCCGGGCGGACACCGCTCGACACCTACGCGATCAATGCCATCCGCGGCGGCGATCCGAAGCCGACCTATGTCCGCGGAGATCCACCGGGCGGGGCGACCCTCCCCGTCGAGCCTCGGACGATGATGCTCGATTCCCTTCAGGCGGTGGTGGACTCGGGCACCGGGCGGGCGGCCCGGGTGCCGGGGCAGATCGTCGGCGGCAAGACCGGCACCAGCCAGGACTTTCGCGATGCGTGGTTCGTGGGGATGACGCCGGACCTCGTGGTCGGCGTCTGGGTCGGCAACGACGACAACAGCCCGATGAACCGGATGTTCGGCGGCGAGATGCCGGCGGGGATCTTCCACGATTTCGTGCAGCGGGCCTCCGCGCTCATCGCCAAGGGGCGGGCACGGAACGCCGTCTCGGCCGCGCGGGCGGAGGCGGTGCCCGCCGCGCAGGTCGTGCGTCCCGCCGCCAACCCGGCGGACGACCTGCGCGGCGTTCCCTCGGTGATCGACACCGGCACCCTGTCCTTCCGGGGCCGGTCGGTGAGGCTCCTCGGGGTCGAGGGCCAGGGCGGCCACCTTGCCCGGCAGCTCGCCGGCTACCTCCGTCGGCGGGAGGTGGTCTGCGCGGAAGCCGGTCCGGACGGCACCCGCTGCACCCTCGACGGAGCCGACCTCGCCGGCATGATCATCGCCGCGGGGGGCGCCCGCGCCCGGGAGGACGCCCCGGCCGACCTCCTCGAAGCGGAGGATCAGGCGAGAGCCGAACGCGTGGGGCTTTGGGGGCGGTAGGAGACGAGTGCCGGCAGGATTGCCGTCCTCTCCGTCTTTGCGAACGAAGTGAAGCAATCTAGGGACGCGCTACGATTGGAAACGGCCCGCTGCCCTGGGTTGCTTCGCTGCGCTCGCAAAGACGGTGGGATCGTGGTCGAGGCCATTGCGGTCCTGGCGTCTGTGATTGGACAGCGCGCTAACCCCTGACCCCCTCCAGCGTCGCCGGATCTTGTTGGCCCCCGTAGAACCGGTCGAGGGCGCGGGTGAATAACGCCTCCTCCGGCGCCGCCAAGGCGAACAGGGTCATGGAGGAGCGGAACTTCATGTCGTCGGGGTTGCCGAACACATCGTGGGCGGAGCCCGGTGCACTCACGGCTGCCAAAGTGCAGTCCCGCAGCCGCTGACCCAGCAGCGGATGAGCCAAGTAGGCCCGCGCCTCGTCGAGGGACCCGATCGCGTAACGCTGCGCCATGGGGCTCGAGCCGAGGCCGGCGATCTGCGGGAAGACGAACCACATCCAGTGGCTGCGTTTACGGCCCTCCTGCAATTCACTCAACGCCCGGGCGACCGTGCCCTCCTGGGCCGAAACGAAGCGGCCGAGGTCGAAGGGATCATCGTGGGAATGGGACATGCCTTTTCCTGCCCGATCGGTGGGAGTGGGATTTGGATGTCAACGCGCGGGCGCCTCGTGCGTTGGCAACGGCCGTTCCCCAGGAGAGTCCCTGCATGCCGTCCACCGATGCCCGCTGGCGCTCCATCGCCAAGGCGATGACATGGCGCTTCGTCGGCAGCCTCGACACCCTGGTCCTGTCCTGGGTCTTCACCGGCAATATCGTGGTGGCGGGCACGATCGCTTCCGCGGAGACGCTCACCAAGACCGTGCTCTACTACCTTCACGAGCGCGCCTGGGGCTTGGTCCCCCAGGGACGCGCCTGATTCACGAAAAAGGATCGCCATGGCTCAGATCGCGGTCGGCGGAATCGACCTTCGCTACTCGCTCGAGGGACCGGAGGGGGCACCGGTGGTCGCCTTCTCCAACTCCCTGGGCGCAACCCTGGAGATGTGGGACGCCCTGCTGCCCGCCCTGTCGGGCCGGTACCGGACCCTGCGTTACGACACGCGGGGCCACGGCGGCTCCGGGTTCCGGGATGTCCGCACGGAGATCGCCGACCTCGCCGGGGACCTCGCGGGACTGCTCGACGCACTGGGAATCGCCCGGGCGCACTGTGTCGGCCTGTCGCTGGGCGGCATGACGGTGCAGGCCCTGGCCTGCGCGAACCCGGAGCGGGTCGCGAGCGCCACGCTCATGGCGACGGCCGCCTCTCTGCCGAGCGAAGAGACCTGGGGCGAGCGGGCCCGGACGGTGCGGACGCAGGGCACCGCGGCCCTCGTCGAGGCGACCCTTGGACGGTGGTTCACCCCCGGCTTCCTCACCCGCGAGCCTGCGACGGTGGCAGCGGTGCGTGAGCGGTTCGTGGCCTGCGACCCGGCCGGATATGCCGCCTGCTGTGGTGCGATCGGCCGGATGGATCTGCGGCCCGCTCTTCCCCGCGTCACCGCCCCGACCCTGGTCATTGCCGGGCGGGACGACCCATCGACCCCACCGGCCAAGGCCGAGGAGATCTGCGCCGGCATCGCCCAGGCCGAACTCGTGGTGCTACCGCAGGCGGCCCACCTCCTGGCGGTGGAGAGGCCGGACGCGGCGGGCTCCTATCTGAGGGCCTTCCTGGATCGCTGCGGCTGACTGGCTTGCCCAAGACAAAGACCCCCGGCGATCCACTCGCCGGGGGTCTTATCGGTCCGTCGCGGGCCCTGAGGCCTGCCGCTTACTTGATGAGGGCGATGAGTGCCTTGCCCGCCTTGGAGTTCAGCTCCTTGGCATCGAGGGTGCCGTCCCCGTCCGGGTCGGCCATCTTGAAGCGCTCGCCCACGGCGGCGAGGTATTCCTTCTTGTCGAGGGTGCCGTCGGAATCCGGGTCGGCGCTCTTCACGCCGGCCTTGCTGAGGCGGCCCTTCAGCTCCTTGGCATCGAGCGTGCCATCCGAATCCTTCTCGAGCCGGTCGAAGGTCGCCGACGCGACCGCCTCGACTTCCTTCATGTCGACGGTGCCGTCGTTGTCGGTGTCGATCATCTTGACCGCGCCCGCGCCACCCATGGACTTGGCCATGGCCGACGGCGCCGCGAAACCGGCCGCCACAAGGGCCACAGCCGCGAAACCACTGAGAACGCGAAGGGTCATTGCCACTTTCTCCCGAATCTGATGCTGCTCCGTCCTAATTCGCAGGGTGCCTTGACGCAAGTGCGAAAAGCGGGGTGCTGGGATCCGAAAGGCGAAAAAGGCCGGCGATAGCCAGCCTTCTCAAGTCATCGTTCCGCGAAATCGGTATCGGGAGCCATACCGGGTCCGTTCGCCCCCGACCGATCCGCCCCGAAATGTGGTCAGGCCAGCGTTGTCAGATCCTGGAACCAGTGCTGTGCCTGGACATACTGCTTCACCCGGTTGGACAGGGCGTGGGAATTGGTATCGTGCACCACCCAGACCTGCACCGCGTCGTTCACGACGATCTCGTGGATGCGCGCCAGCAACCGGTCCTGTTCGGCCGTATCCAAGCTGGCCTTCACCTTGTCGCAGAGGGCATCGACCTCGGTGTTGCGATAGTGGCTCCAGTTCACGCCGTTGGGCGAGATCTGTCGCGAATCGTAGAACCGCAGGATCGCGTAGAACGGGTCGGAGGTGACGTAGGCGATGTTCTCGGCCGACACGCCCTTCAGGCTCGGATCCGCCGCCCCCTGCCGCCACGCGGTGTAGGCGACCTCCAGTTCCACCACCTTGAACTCGGCCTGGATGCCGACCTCGGCCCAGCTCTGCTGGACGTATTCGTTGATCGGCAATGAGAGCATCTGGCCGGTCCCACCGCTCGGGATGAGGATGGTGGTCTTCAGGGGATTCTTGACCGAGAAGCCCGCCTCCTCGACAAGCTTGCGAGCTTGATCGACATCGGTCTTGATGGCGAAGTCCGGCTTGCCGAACCAGGGGCTCGACGGCTGCACCTGCCCCACGGCCGGGGTGGCGAGGCCGCCCATGAGTTGCACCACCCCCGCCCGGTCGATGGCGAGGTTGGCGGCCTTGCGCAGGCGCAGGTCGCGCCAGGGCGACCCTTCCAGCATGGAGAGGTGGTAGTTCCAGACATGGGGCGTGTCGTTGCCGACGATGCGCATCCCTGCCCCCTTCAGGCGCGGGACGGCATCGGGGGCCGGGGCCTCGATGAGATCGACGTTGCCCGAGAGGAGGGCGTTCACCCGGGCGAGGTCTTCCGGGACGCAGGCTAGGGTGAGGCTGGAGAGCTTCGAGATCCGCTTCGGGTTCCAGTAGGCGGTGTTCGGCACCAGTTCGAGGCTCACCCGCGGCAGCAGCTTGGCGAGCTTGAACGGGCCGGTCCCGGACGGCTCGAAGGCGAATTTCGACCAGTCCCGGCCGACCTTCTCGTACTGGGCGGGCGAGGAGATCAGGAACCAGAGCATCTGGTAGGGAAACAGGCTGTCGACATTCTTTGTCGTCACCTGCACCGTCATCGGGTCGAGCTTCCGGTAGCTCGCGACGCCCGGCAGGCGCGGGCGGACCTGGGCGGCCTGCCGCTGGTCGAAGTGCGGTGCCTCCTTGTTCAGCACCTTGTCGAAATTCCAGATCACCGCATCGGCATCGAAGGCCGAGCCGTCATGGAACTTCACCCCGTCGCGCAGGCGGAAGACCCAGTTCTTCCGGTCGGCCGGATCGCTCTCCCAAGATGTCGCGAGGCCCGGCACCATCTTGCCCGGCCGGTCGGACACGTCGAGTTCCCACGCGACCAGGGGGTCGTAGAGGGTCAGGCCGGTGAACTGGTAGCCGCCCGCGCCCCTGTCCGGCTGGCCGGTGGTGAGGGGCAGGTCCGTCATCGAGATGCCGTAGGTCAGGCTCCCCGGAGCCCCCGCGGCATGAGCCCGGCCCGCCGGGCCGAGGGCGGCCAGTGCCGCCCCCCCGGCCATGAGGGAGCGGCGTGTGGGCACGAACGTGGTCATCGGCTCTCCCGGATTGCGCACAGGGGTGCGTCGCATCCGGTATCTTGCATACATCGTGCCTGCCGGCCCCAGGGCGGTGCCTGTGCCCCTCCCCGTCATCGCGAGCGGAGGTGCGGTGACGGACGGTGCGTCAGCCCTCCCAGACCTGCCCCGGCCGGAGGGCCAGGAAGCGCTCCGGCGTCACGCCCGCCGCGGCGAGGGCGGCGGCGAGGTCCTCGGCCGGGCGCTCGACGCCCTCGTCGGTGAGCTGGAACGTGCCCCAATGGTGGCCGAGCGCCTGCTGCGCGCCGAGGATGCCGGCGATCTCGACGGCCTCCGCCGGATCGACGTGCTGGGGCTGCATGAACCACCGGGGCTCGTAGGCGCCGATGGGCAGGGTCGCGAGCCGCGGGGCACCGAAGCGGCTCCGCACGTCGCGAAAAATCGCCCCATCGCCGAGGCCGGTATCGCCGACATGGTAGTGGAACCCCTGCGGCGAGAGGATCGCGAAGGCGCACCACAGGGCCATGCGGCGGTCGTTCAGCCCGCGGGCGGACCAATGGTTGGCGGGGGTGAGGTGGACGGAGAGGCCGTCGCCGAGATCGACCGATTCGCCCCAGTCGCGGGTCTCGACATGCATCGTGTCGTCGTAGCCCCGAAGGATGACGTCGTTGCCCAGCGGCGCGACGACCAGGGGTTGATGCGCCTGCCAGATCCGCGCGAGGCCCGGCCCGTCGAGATGATCGTAGTGGTTGTGGGTGATGAGCACGGCGTCGATGGGCGGGAGGTCGCCGAAGGCGATTCCCGGCGGATTCACCCGTTTCGGCCCGGCGAAGCGGACCGGGCTCGCCCGCTTGGCGAAGACCGGATCGATCAGAATGTTCCGCCCGGCGACCTGCACGAGGTAGCTCGCATGGCCGATCAGGACGACCCGCAGGCCGGCCACCCTTTCCGGCGGCCGGTCGGCGGGAAAGGGGCTCGGAAAGCTTCTGGGCCAGGCCGTGCGCCGCCGCTTGGCCTGCCACCGGGCGACGTCCTTCAAGCCGCGGTCGGTGTTTACCCCCGGCAGGAAGAAGCGTTTGCCGTCGAAATGGTCCGAGACCGGGCCGGAATAATAGGGGTTCGCGTTGCGGCGGTGGGCGGCATAGCCGACGCCGCCGAGGGTCATCACCGTGGCCGCGCTGGCGACCGTGAGAAGGCTGCGCCGTTTCATCCTCACGCAGATGGCCGCCGGGCCGCTCCGGTCAAGCGGATGCGCTCAGGCTTCGAGCATTTCCGTGGCGAGGGACAGCCGCACCCGGTAGAGCACCTTGCCGACATCGTCGCGCACGCCGGCCACGTAATCCTGGCGCTCCACATCGGGGAGCATGTCGCGGGCGATGGCCGACATGATCCGGACCACCTTGGCCCGGGCCGCGGGCAGGTCCGGCAGATCGAACCCGACCTCGTCCTTGAGGGGCTGAGTGCCGTCGTGGAGATCGATAAAATAGCGGGGCATGGGCAACGCGTCTCGGGGGCTCGGTCCGACCGCGAAACTACGTAAATGATGGTTAACGAGATCTTTCCGCCCGCGCCGATTGCTGAGCGGAACCGTTCATCGGCGCCGATCAGGAGCGCCAGCGCAATTCGCGCCGTTCGAGGGGATTGACGAACGGCCGACCGGTGAGCCCCGCCTCCAGGGCTTCCCGCTTCAGGCGGAAATACCATTGGGACGGGAGGTCCCCCTGGCCGAACAGCACCATGGTGGGCTTCCGGTCGAGACCCTTCTGCGCGTCCTGAAGCACCCGCTGGTCCTGGCCAAGGAACTGCCGCATCAGGGGCCGGGCGACCGGCTTCAGGAGGTTGAGTGCCGGCATGCTCCAGTAGAGGGCATTGGTCAGCATCGTCCGGTTCGGCGAGAGCGGCGTGGCGAAGGTGTAGTTGGCCACGTGCTTCGTCCCCGCGCGGATCCGTTCCAGGCGCACGCCGGGCAGGCGGAACTCGATCTCCACCTCCGGCACGCCGCCGAGCAGGCGATAGACCGGGGAACTCGTCGTGGTGGCATGGCTCGCCATGGTGAACCCGTGCATCACCGGCTCGAAGATCTTCACCTTCTCCCGCAGCTGCTTGGACGGGCGGAACCACCACGTGTCGTGGACGAAGGCGACATGCCCTGGATCGACGAGGCTGAGGACCGTGAGGTCGAAGGAGGCTTCCACCTCCAGTTCGACCACGAGGCAGCCGGCCGGCGTGAAATCGAGTTCCGGCACCGCCGGGGGTTCACCCGCCGGGGGCCCCAGATGCGGATTGACCCACAGGAAGCCAGCGCTCTCCCGGATCGGGAAGGGCTGGACGCGGATCCGCGAGAAATCGGCGACGTCGTGCTCGGAGAGCGTCGGGACGTCCCGGCATCCCCCATCCGTCCCGAAGCGCCAGCCGTGGAACGGGCACATCAGCGTCTGCCCGTCGAACGGCCCCTTGGACAGGGCCATGCCCCGGTGCGGACACCGGTCGCGCAGGGCGAAGGGCGTGCCGTCCTTGGCGCGGCCGAGTACGATCTGCTCGCCATTGAGGGCCACCGCCCGCAGCCGCCCCCCGCCGACCGAGTCGGCCCGGCCGACGCAGTACCACGCGCTCGAAAGGGGCTGGCGCATCGCCTCGGGATCGAGGGCGGCCTCATCGGCGGGGCGGGGCGGAGGAACCTGGACGTTCACGGGCGGGATCGCGATGGCGGGGCGGGGCGTCAGGCCCCGGGCCGTCTTACCCCCATGCCTCCCGCGGCGAAAGGAGGGCACAGGGGGTGGGCTAACGGACGCAGGCCGGCACCCTTTTCAAGCCGCCCTGAGCCGCCTAATTTCCGGGTCCCAGCAATCAACGAAAGGAGGTGATCCAGTGTCTCATTGTCATCAGCCGACCGTCTCGGCTTCCCGGACCTGGACCTTCGCCTCCGGCGTGTCGCACTAAGGCACGCTAGAGACCCGATCTCGGACCAGATCCGCCGGACGTGTCGGACCGGCAATGGAAGGGCCATCCCTAAGGGGGTGGCCCTTCGTCGTTCTAAAACCCGCGTGACTGATCTTAGCGCTTGACGGGCTGGAACAGGGGCTGGGCCAGGGCCTCCGCCCGTGCCCGCCACAGGTCGCAATCCTCGCGCAGCCCATCGCGCTCGGCCAGCAGGGCGTCCCGCTCGCCTCGGGCCGCATCGCGCTCGGCGGCGGCCTTGTCCCGTTCGCCGCGAAGGGCCTCGCGGTCCCGGCGGAGGTGTTCCCGCTCGGAGCGGAACTCCTCGGCCGCTGCCTGCGCCGCGGACTGCTCGGCCCTGAGGCCTTCGAGCGATTCCATTTCAGATGCGATGTGCTCACGCAATTCGCGGATCTGCTCGGCCAATGCGCTCTGCAAGGCATCCTGCCGGTCATGCTCGACCTTCAGCTTCGCCTTCAGCATCAGGTTCTCGGCCATCAGTTCCGAAATGTCGGCCACTTCGGCCGCGTCGCCGACCTGCTCCGGCAGGACCGTGCGAGGTCCCCGCGTCCAATCCGAGCCGGGGACTGGCCTCGCCCCGTGCTCCGCCACGCCCGACGGATCGAAGGCGTCATTCTCGTACCGTCGCATGGCAGCGAGCCAATCCCGCAGGGGGCCCGGCGCCGCGGCATCGTCATCCTCGAAAATCGGGAAGGCGCGGGCGGGTTCAGACATCGGTCAACGTCCTGGGAATCGATACCGCCACCCAATCCAAACATACTTAACACAGCGTAAAGACCTGCGACCGATCCGCCGCACCCCTTCGGCGGAGACTGTTCCGCCGCGCCGCCCTTGGGTGAGCTTGAGCCTCACCCGAACGAGTTGGTTCACTTTCTTCTCCAGATCTTCCCCTCATCCTGAGGTGCGGCGACAGCCGCCTCGAAGGAGGGCTCCAGGGATCGCGCGGCAGGCTGGAGCCCTCCTTCGAGGCCCGCTGACGCGGGCACCTCAGGATGAGGTGAGAGGCTGGGGGCCACTTCAACGTGATCAGTCGTGCCCTGGACCGACGGAAAATTGACTTTTCCCCAATGGCCGGGTAGGTCCCGCCCTCCCGATCTGACACGATCGCTGTAACGACCCGCCGACCGGCCCGAGAGGCCGGAGGTCAACGCCCGACAGCGCGTTTGCGCCCTCGGGCGCGATGGGTGTTGGGCTGGTCGCCGAGGGCGGGTCCGGTGGCGGAGGCAAACACCGCATGGTGGCCGAGCAGAACGTGCTGAAGATCGAAGACGCGGTGAACGAGGCCTGCCCCTGGTCGGGCAAGCCGATCGCCGCCGATTCGCTGACCCTCTACAACGGCGCCGTCGTCGGGTTCTGCAACCCCGAGTGCCGGGACAAGTTCGCCCGCGCGATCCAGGGTTTCGAGGCGGCGCTGCAGGCCCGCCGGGTCTCCCGCGCCGGGCTCGAGCAGTAACGGGCCGGGCATGTTCGAAGGACTTTCCGACCGGCTTTCCGGTATCCTCTCCGGCCTCACCCGCCGGGGCGCCCTCACCGAGGCCGACGTCACCGCCGCCATGCGCGAGGTGCGCCGGGCCCTGCTGGAGGCGGACGTCGCCCTCGAGGTAGTGCGCGGCTTCACCGACAGGGTCCGCGAGAAGGCCGTCGGCGCCACGGTGCTGAAGTCGGTGACGCCGGGCCAGATGGTGGTCAAGCTCGTCAACGACGAGTTGGTGACGATGCTCGGCACCGATGCCGAGGTGATCAGCCTGAACGCCCCCGCCCCGGTGCCGATCCTGATGGTCGGCCTGCAGGGCTCGGGCAAGACCACCACCACCGCCAAGATCGCCCGCCGCCTCAGCGAGCGCGAGCGTCGAAAGGTGCTGCTCGCTTCCCTCGACACGCGCCGCCCCGCCGCCATGGAGCAGCTGGCGGTGCTGGCGAAGCAGGTCGGCGTCGAAAGCCTGCCCATCGTCGCCGGGCAGTCGGCGGTGCAGATCGCCCGCCGGGCGATGGAGGCCGCCAGGCTCGGCGGCTTCGACGTGGTGATGCTCGACACCGCCGGCCGGACCACGGTCGATGAGGCCCTGATGGCCGAGGCCGCCGAGGTGAAGGCGGCCACGAACCCCCACGAGGTGCTTCTCGTCGCCGACGCCCTGACCGGGCAGGACGCGGTGAACACTGCCCGCGCCTTCGACCAGCGGCTCGGGGTGACGGGCATCGTCCTCACCCGGATGGACGGCGATTCCCGCGGCGGCGCGGCGCTGTCGATGCGCGCCGTCACCGGCAAGCCGATCAAGCTCGTCGGCACTGGCGAGAAGGTCGACGCGCTGGAGGAGTTCCACCCGGCGCGGGTGGCCAACCGAATCCTCGGCATGGGCGACATCGTCTCGCTGGTCGAGAAGGCCGCCGAGACCATCGACCACGAGCAGGCGCTCCGCACCGCGGAGAAGATGCGCAAGGGCAAGTTCGACCTGGAGGACCTGTCCATGCAGCTCGCGCAAATGGAGCGCATGGGCGGCATCGGCGGCCTGATGGGGATGCTGCCCGGCATGGGGCAGATCAAGAAGCAGGTCGAGGGCGCCAACCTCGACGAGAAGATGTTCAAGCGCCAGCGGGCGATCATCTCCTCGATGACCCCGCAGGAGCGCAAGAACCCGGATCTTCTGAAGAATTCCCGGAAGAAGCGCATCGCGGCGGGTTCGGGCGTCGACGTCTCGGAGATCAACAAGCTCCTGAAGATGCACCGGACCATGGCCGACATGATGAAGGCGATGGGCTCGGGCAAGCGCGGCATCGGGCAGGCCCTGGGCTCGATGTTCGGGCTCGGCAGCGGTGGCGGCGGGATGCCGGGGGGCATGCCCGGCCTGCCCCCGGGGATGCCGGAGCCGACGCCGGAACAGATCGCCGCCCTGGAGAAGCAGTTCGGCGGCAAGCTGCCGCCGATGCCGCCGGGCCTCGGGGGCGGCGGCGGGATGCCGAAGTTGCCGGGCCTGCCGGGCCTCGGGGGGCCGAAGCTCCCCGGGCTGGGCGGCCTGCCGTTCGGGAAGAAGAAATGACGATCCTTTCTGCTCAAGCCGTCGATCCCGAGCTCGCGCGCCTGCGCGACAGCATCGACAACTTCGATGCAGCCCTGATCCACCTGCTCGCCGAGCGCTTCCGCTGCACGCAGCGGGTCGGCGAGCTGAAGGCCCGCAAGGGGATTCCCCCTTCCGATCCGGACCGGGAGGCCCGTCAGGTCGCCCGGCTCCGCAAACTCGCGGTCGATGCCAAGCTCGACCCCGATTTCGCCGAGAAGTTTCTGGCGTTCGTCGTCAAGGAAGTCATCCGGCACCACCAGACGATCGCGGCCGAGCACGGCGCCACGGTCGACAACCAAGACTAGGAACACACCATGTCGCTCAAGATCCGTCTCACCCGCGGCGGCGCCAAGAAGCGCCCCTACTACCGCATCGTCGTCGCCGACGCCCGCTCGCCCCGCGACGGCCGCTTCATCGACAAGGTCGGCGCCTACGACCCGATGAAGGCCAAGGACGATCCGGCCCGCGTCGTTCTCGACAACGAGAAGATCCAGAGCTGGCTCGCCAAGGGCGCGCAGCCGACGGACCGCGTCCTGCGCTTCCTCGACCAGGCCGGCCTCGCCAAGCGTCCGGCCCGCAACAACCCGCAGAAGGCCGAGCCGGGCGAGAAGTCCAAGGAGCGGGCCGCCAAGCGCGCCGAGAAGGCCGCCGCCCCGGCCGAGGACGCCGCCGCTTAAGGCGCCGACTGGTGACGCGCCGCCCCGCAGGTCCTCACTCCCGGGACGGCGCCCGCCGCGCCCGGCCTCCGGCCCTCACGCCGGAGGCCGCGACCTCGGCCAAGCCCCCCGCGCCGAAGCCGCCCGCCCCCGCCCTCGACCCGGATCTCGTCCTGATGGGCGAGTTCGGGCGGGCGCACGGGCTTCACGGCGAGGTTCGGCTCAAATCGTACACGGCCGAGCCCCTGGGCATCGCGGGCTACGGCCCGCTGATGACCGCCGACGGGCGGGCTTTGACCCTCGCCGAGGTCCGCCCCGCTGCCGGCTCCGCGCCCGACATGCTGATCGCCCGCGTTCACGGCGTCTCCGGCCGCACCGCCGCCGAGGCGCTGAACCGGCTCGCGGTCTACGTCCCCCGCGCCCGCCTGGGGCGCACGGAGGAAGCGGACGAGTTCTTCACCACCGACCTGATCGGCGCCACCGCGGTCGATGCGTCGGGGACCATCGTCGCGACCGTCGTCGCCGTGCCGAACTACGGCGGCGGCGATCTCCTGGAACTGCGCCCGGCCGCGGGTGGTGCGACGGCGCTCCTACCCTTCACCAAGGCATTCGTCCCCGTCCTCGACCTGCAAGCCCGGCGGATCACCGTCGCGCTGCCCGAAGACCTGTTCGAGGCGCCAGGGCCGAAGCCCGCAGACGATCCGGGCTGAGCCAGTTCAAGCGAAGCGATTGAAATTCAGGCGCCGGGGATTTATTCTTGGGACGGAGCCGGGGAAAGCGCTACCTCGCCCCGGCTTCTTTGCTCTGCTGCTATATGAGCTTGAATGCCAGCGCGATGGTCAACGACCACGCGCTGGCATTTTTACTCACGGTGACGGTGAGAATCGGTATTCCGAGCACACGACATCACCTCCTCTCCGATCGATCTCCTCACCCTCGCGGGGGCGACGGCCGATCAATTCCGCCGCAAGCCCCGTAGCGAGGGCCTTCGGGCCGGAGAGGCGCCTTGAGCGTGGCCGTTATTGCAAGCGGACCTTGATCGCTCAAGCAGCGTGCCGTTGAGCTTTGAGTGTGCAGCAATGAAGCGGGATCTTTATCGGGCCGTTGCCGTATCCCGGCAGGGACGGATCGCCTCCGGCTTCGGCCGATTCTCCGGCGATGGCGCCTCGAACACCGCGAGGTAGACGCCATCCTTCAGCGGGTGGAACCCCGTTTCCCGGTAGCCGGCGGCGGACAATTCACACCGCAGGAGAGCTGGCGGTGTGCCGTGCCGGGAGGGAATGTCGTTCGCATCGACGATGCCGACTCGGCCGCCCGGCCGCATGGCCGGCGCGAGGTTGTAGAGCAGTCCGAAGGGCTGGGTGATCTCGTGGTACATGTGCACGAGCACCACCGCATCGACGGAGTTCGCCGGCAGGCGCGGGTCGTGGGGCTCGCCGCGCACCACCGTCACGTTGTCCATACCCTTCACCCGCCGTTCGAGGCTCGCGAGGTAGGCGGGCGTGACGTCCTCCGCGAGGACCTTGCCCGTCTCGCCGACAAGGGGGCTGAGGCGCACCACATAGTAGCCGCTGCCAGCGCCGATATCGGCCACGGTCTCGCCGGGGGCGATGTGCAGGGCGCGGGCGACGGTCTTGAACTCGCCGTCCTTGTCCCGCTCGGCCTCGGCCGTCCATTGCGGTGCCACGATCTCGGCCACCGGACGGTCGGGCTTCGGGAAGGCGTCGGCCGGCGCCCCCGACGGTGCCAGCGGTCCCGCAGCCTGGACCGGCACGAGGGGGGCAAGGGCGAGGCAGACGGCGAAAGGCAGGGAGCGGATCATCCCCCGACAACCCGTCCGGGCCGCCCCGGTGCCCGCCGCGTTGACCGTGCCGCACCGGTCGGGCGATGGAGCGTCATGACGCGCACCCGCGAAACGCCCTGGCGGGCGACGATCCTCACCTTGTACCCGGAGATGTTCCCCGGGCCGCTCGGCGTCTCGCTGTCGGGGGACGCCCTCGCCCGCGGCGAGTGGAGCCTGGAGGCCCGCAACATCCGCGAGCACGGGCTCGGGCGGCATCGGACGGTGGACGACACTCCCTCCGGCGGCGGGGCGGGCATGGTCCTGCGCTGCGATGTCCTGGGGGCGGCCATCGATGCCGCGGCACCGCCGGACGATCCCCGCCCCCGGCTGCTCATGTCCCCCAGGGGGCGTCCCCTCAGGCAGGAGCGGGTGCGCGAGTTGGCGGAGGGTCCGGGCGTGCTCGTCGTCTGCGGCCGGTTCGAGGGCGTGGACGAGCGCGTCATCGCCGGGCGCGGCCTGGAGGAGGTCTCGATCGGCGATTACGTCCTCTCGGGCGGCGAGATCGCGGCCCTGACGCTCCTCGATGCCTGCGTGCGCCTGCTGCCCGGGGTGATGGGCAAGGCCGAATCGGGCGTCGAGGAAAGCTTCGAGGGCGGCCTCCTCGAATACCCGCACTACACCCGGCCCCGGGAATGGGAGGGCCAGGCGATTCCCGACGTGCTGAGCGGCGGCAACCACGGCGCCATCGCCCGGTGGCGGCGGGAGCAGGCCGAGCGGATCACGGCGGAACGCCGGCCGGACCTCCTGACCCGGAGCCGGTCCTGAGGACGCTCAGGCGGCTTCGAGATCGAGGACCGGGCCGTCGGCATCGAGAATGAGCGGGTCGAATTCCAGCACGTGGGCCTGCGGCCGCTCAAGCAGGTCGGCTTTCCGCCCGCGGGGAAGCAGGGCGATCACGACGGCGAAGACAATCGTGAAGACCGCGAGGATGGCGGCATCTTCGTAGGACATGGGTGCACCTGGAACGCAACGCGGTACCACTTCAGGCTACCGGGCCGTCCTTAATTGCCCGTTCCCAGCGGTGTCCGGGCTTCGTCCCAGCACGGATCGGGCTTGCCACCGGCCACGTTTGGGCGCAGAGGCGGCGGCGGGACACTCCTCCCCAACGAGGAGCGCCCATCTGCAAGGATGGATCATCATGAGTGCTCGCCCCACCGCGCGACCGCGCGTGAACCACTTTTCGTCCGGCCCCTGCGCCAAGCGCCCCGGCTGGACCCCCGAGGCCCTGGCCGATGCGGCGCTCGGCCGGTCCCACCGCTCTCCGCTGGGCAAGGCCAAGCTCGCCCGGGCCATCGACCTGACCCGCGAGGTGCTGCAGGTCCCGGCCGATTATCGGATCGGCATCGTCCCCGCCTCCGATACCGGCGCCGTCGAGATGGCGATGTGGACCCTGCTGGGCTGTCGCCCGGTGGCCGTCGCCGCCTGGGAAGCCTTCGGCAAGGAGTGGGTCACCGACGCCCTCAAGCAGCTCAGGATCGAACCGGCGATCCATCAGACGCCCTATGGCGTCCTGCCGGACCTGTCGGCCATCGACACGAAGCACAGCGACGTGGTCTTCACCTGGAACGGCACGGCCGCCGGGGTGAAGGTGCCGAACGGTGACTGGATCGCCTTCGACCGCGAGGGGCTGACGATCTGCGACGCAACCTCCGCCGCCTTCGCGCAGCCGCTGGACTGGGCCAAGCTCGATGTCGTGACCTTCTCCTGGCAGAAGGTGATGGGCGGCGAGGCCGCGCACGGGATGCTGATCCTGTCGCCCCGGGCCGTGGCGCGTTTGGAGAGCCACACGCCGTCGTGGCCCCTGCCGAAGGTGTTCCGCCTCACCAACGGCGGCAAGCTGATCGAGGGTATCTTCAAGGGCGACACGATCAACACGCCCTCGATGCTGGCGGTGGAGGATTACCTCGACACGCTGACCTGGGCGAAGCGGATCGGCGGGTTGCCGGCCCTCCATGCCCGGGCCGACGCCAACGCGGCGGCGTTGTATGCCTGGGTGGACCGGACGGCGTGGGTAGCCCCCCTCGCCGTCGATCCGGCGACCCGGTCGAACACCGGCGTATGCCTCGTGATCGCGGATCCCGACGTGCTCGCCAAGGGCGACGACGCCGTGGCGGCGCTCGCCAAGGGCATCGCCTCCCGCCTGGAGAAGGAGGGCGTCGCCCTCGACATCGCTGCCTACCGGGACGCGCCCGCCGGCCTGCGGATCTGGTGCGGGGCGACGGTGGAGACCGCCGACATCGAGGCGCTGCTCCCCTGGCTCGACTGGGCCTTCGCGCAGGAGAAGGCGGCCCTCACCCAGGCCGCCTGACGTTTCCGACGCGAGCACACCCCTTTACTCGAGGGGAGCAGCAGCGGGACCCGGCAAGTCCGGGTCATTCCCGTTCCCTATCCTCATCCTGAGGTGCCCGCGAAAGCGGGCCTCGAAGGAGGCCTCCAGGACTCGCTAAGACCGCTGGAGGTCTCCTTCGAGGCGGCTTCGCCGCACCTCAGGATGAGGCGTAGGCTGGGACGGCTGCCGCACTCATCCTGTCGAGCGAGAGGGACACGCCCGCGCGCACCCTGATCCATTCCAGCGCCGGAGGTCCCATGCCCGCGCAGACGTCATCCCCGAAACGAGTCCTCGTCTCCGACGCCCTCTCCGATGCGGCGGTCGGGATCTTCCGAGACCGCGGCATCGCGGTCGATTTCCGCCCCGATCTTGGCAAGGACCGGGACGCGCTGATCCGTGAGATCGGCGCCTATGACGGCTTGGCCATCCGGTCCGCCACGAAGGTCACGCCCAAGGTGCTGGAGGCCGCCACCCGGCTGAAGGTGATCGGGCGGGCGGGGATCGGCGTCGACAACGTCGACGTCCCCGCCGCCACGGCCCGGGGCGTGATCGTGATGAACACGCCCCACGGCAATGCGATCACCACCGCCGAGCACGCCATCGCGATGATGTTCGCGCTCGCCCGCCAGATCCCCCAGGCCGATGCTTCGACGCGGGCCGGGAAGTGGGAGAAGAACCGCTTCCTCGGCATCGAACTCACCGCCAAGACCCTGGGCGTCATCGGCTGCGGCAACATCGGCGCCATCGTGGCGGAACGCGGCATCGGCCTGCGGATGAAGGTGATCGCCTACGATCCGTTCCTCTCCGCCGAGCGGGCGGTGGTTCTGGGCGTCGAGAAGGTGGAGCTCGACGACCTCCTGTCCCGGGCGGACGTCATCACCCTGCACGTCCCCCTCACCGAGAAGACCCGCAACATCCTCTCCGCCGAGGCGCTCGCCCGGACGAAGCCCGGCGTGCGGATCGTCAACTGCGCCCGGGGCGGCCTCGTGGACGAGGCGGCGCTCCGGGCCGCCCTCGATTCGGGGCGGGTGGCGGGGGCGGCCCTCGACGTCTTCGCGGCGGAGCCGGCCCACGAGAACCCGCTGTTCGGGCACGAAAACGTCGTGTGCACGCCCCATCTCGGCGCCTCGACCGCCGAGGCACAGGAGAAGGTGGCGCTGCAGGTCGCCGAGCAGATCTCGGCCTATCTCGCGGACGGGGCCATCGCCAACGCGGTGAACTTTCCCGCCATTAGCGCGGACGATGCGCCGCGCCTGCGCCCGTTCGTGGAACTGGCGGAGAAGCTCGGCTCGTTCCTCGGCCAGCTCACGGAGGCGCCGGTCACCGGCATCCGCGTCGTCTACGAGGGGGCTGTGGCCGAAATGAACACCCGCGCCCTCACGGCGGCCGCGGTGACGGGGGTGCTCCGGGCCTTCCGCTCGGACGTGAACATGATCTCGGCCCCGGCGCTGGCCCACGAGCACGGCATCGTGGTCGACGAGGTCCGCCGGGGCGGAGCTCAGAGCACTTTCGAATCGGTGGTCCGTATCACCGTGGACGCGCAGGACATGCCCCGGGACGCGGCGGGCACCGTCTTTCAGGATGGCAAGCCGCGGGTGACCGAGATCCGGGGCATCGCGATGGATGCGGGCTTCGCCCCGCACATGCTGTTCGTGCGCAATGACGACAAGCCGGGCTTCATCGGCCGCTTCGGCAGCCTTTTGGGCGAGGCGGGCATGAACGTCGCGACCTTCAACCTCGGCCGGGAGCGGGAAGGCGGCGACGCCATCGCCTTCGTGGCCGTGGACGGCCCGGTGCCGGAGGCGGTGCTGGCGCAGATCTCGGAGATTCCACAGGTGAAGCGGGCGCGGGCTTTGCGGTTTTAACGACACCCACGCCCGTCCTTGCGAGCGGAGCGAAGCAATCCAGGGAAGCGCGACGTTCGGAAAGCGGACCTCCGCCCCTGGATTGCTTCGCTGTGCTCGCAAGGACGGCCATGCAAATAAGAAAGGCCCCGGCTCGCAGGAGCCGGGGCCTTCGTCGTCAGAGCATGAGGCTCAGTAGTTGTAGGCGCGCTCGCCGTGATCGGCGATGTCGAGGCCCTCGCGCTCCTCTTCCTGCGTCACGCGCAGGCCGATCGTCAGGTCGACGAGCTTGTAGAGGATCGCAGAACCGACGCCCGACCAAAGCAGGGTCAGGCCGACGGCCTCAGCCTGCACGATGAACTGGCTCATCATGTCGTAGGCGCCGACGGTCAGCTCGCCAGGCTTGGTGGTGTAGTCCGGGATGCCGACGCCGCCGAGGTTCGGATCGACGAGGATGCCCGTCGCCAGGGCGCCGAGGATGCCGCCGATGCAGTGCACGCCGAACACGTCGAGGGAGTCGTCGTAGCCCAGGGCGTTCTTCACCGTCGAGCACATGATGAAGCAGACCACGCCGGCCACGAGGCCGAGGACGATCGAGCCCATCGGGCCGGCGAAGCCGGAGGCCGGGGTGACCGCCACGAGACCCGCGATGGCGCCCGAGACCATGCCGAGGAGAGACGGCTTGCCCTTGATCGCCCACTCGGCGAACAACCACGCCACCGCCGCGCCGCAGGTCGCGACGAAGGTGTTGAGCATGGCGAGCGCCGTGGTGCCGTTGGACTCGAGGTTCGAACCGGCGTTGAAGCCGAACCAGCCGACCCACAGGAGCGAGGCGCCGATCATGGTCATGGTCAGGGAGTGCGGGGCGAGCAGGTCGCGGCCGTAGCCGATGCGCTTGCCCATCATCAGGCAGCCGACGAAGCCGGCGATGCCCGCGTTGATGTGCACCACGGTGCCGCCGGCGAAGTCGAGGGCACCCTTCTGGAAGAGGAAGCCCGCATCCTTGTTGACGGCGTCGAGGGCGGCCTGCGCCGACGACTTGGCGGCGTCGTCGGTGGCCGAGGCGAGGGCCTTGGCGGCGTTGCCGACGGCGTCCGGGCCGGCCCAGTACCAGACCATGTGCGCCATCGGGAAGTAGATGATCGTCACCCAGAGGATCATGAAGACCACCAGGGCCGAGAACTTCATCCGCTCGGCGAAGGCGCCAACGATGAGGGCCGGGGTGATCATCGCGAACGTCATCTGGAAGCAGATGTAGACGTATTCGGGGATCACGACGCCGTTGGAGAAGGTCGCGACCGTGGAATTCGGATCGACGCCCTTCAGGAACGCCTTCGAGAAGCCGCCGATGAAGTCGTTGATGCCGCCGCCGTTGGTGAAGGCGAGGCTGTAGCCGTAGAACACCCAGAGAAGGCCGACGATCGCGACGATCGCGAAGACCTGCGTGAGGACCGAGAGCATGTTCTTGGTGCGGACGAGGCCGCCGTAGAACAGGGCGAGGCCGGGCACGCTCATCATCAGCACCAGGGCCGAAGAGATGAGCATCCAGGCGGTGTCGCCCTTGTTCGGGATCGGTGACGGGGGCGGGGACGCGGCCTCGGGGACCGGCGTCTGCGCGAGCGAGGGCTCGACCAGAAGGAGGGCGAGGGCCGCCCCTCCCAGGCCGAGCGTGAGGGCAGTACGGAGTTTCATGGGCACGGGGCTCCCGGTCGCTATTCGCGGTGTTGATGGTCGGAAAAGGAAATCGGGGGTCGAACGGGTGCGGCCGGCTTAGCCGCCGCAGCCGATCCGATCAGAGAGCGTCGGCGTCGGTCTCGCCGGTCCGGATGCGAACCGCCTTTTCGAGGGGCATCACGAAGATCTTGCCGTCACCGATCTGCCCGGTGCGGGCGGCCCCGGCGATGGCATCGACGACGCTGGAGGTCAGGTCGCTGGCGACCGCCACCTCGATCTTCAGCTTCGGCAGGAAGCTCACGGCGTATTCGGCGCCGCGGTAGATCTCGGTATGGCCCTTCTGCCGGCCGTAGCCCTTGACCTCGGTCACTGTCAGGCCGTGCACGCCGATACCGGTGAGGGCATCGCGCACCTCCTCCAGCTTGAACGGCTTGATGATGGCCATCACGATCTTCATGGGTGGCACCCCCTGGTGAGTCCTTGGGATCCGTCGCCGCTGCCCGACCGGCGCGGCACCCCGGTCCGGGTGGCCCACATGGCCGGAATGGCCTGCGGTTACGCTCCACTATTCAAGGACTGTGCCACCCAAGCTTAACCGTGCGAGACCGCCCGGAACGGCGGCATGCCTGCAAATTAGCCGCCGTCATGCCAATCGATTGCGCAGGTCTATGCCTCCGATGCCTGCAGATCGGGCATGTTGCGCAAAAAGCGCGAAGCCCGGCGTGAAAGACGCCGGGCACGTTCCGCCTGGGGCTTTAATCCAGCCGTGGCCGGATCAACCCCTCCTGCGCCACGGAGGCGATGAGTCGGCCCTCGCGGTCGAAGATCTGGCCCCGGGCGAAGCCCCGCGCCCCTGCGGCGGCCGGACTGTCCTGGGCGTAGAGCAGCCAGGTATCGGCCCGGACCGGCCCGTGGAACCACAGGGCGTGGTCGAGGCTCGCCGCCTGGACCTGCGGATCGAAGACCGACCGGCCGTGGGGGATCAGCGACACGTCGAGCAGGGTCATGTCGGAGGTGTAGGCGAGGACGGCCCGGTGCAGGGCGTCGTCGTCGGGCAGCGATGCCGCCGCCCGAAGCCAGACATTGAAGACCGGCTCCCGCCCCTCCCCTCCCCGGTAGCGGCCGAGGTCTACGGGGCGCAGCTCGATGGGCCGCGGCCGGGCGAAGTAGGCAGCGATGGCCTCCGGCAGGGCGAGACCCGCCATCGCAGCGATATCGCGGGCGTCCGGCAGATCCTCCGGCCCCGGAACCGGGGGCATCGCGGGCCGGTGGGTGAAGCCGTCCTCGACCACCTGGAACGAGACGGTGGTGGCGAAGATCGCACGTCCGTTCTGGATCGCCTTCACCCGGCGGGTCGTGAAGCTCTGGCCGTCGCGGAGGCGCTCGACCTCGTAGACGATCGGCACACGGGGATCGCCCGGCAGGAGGAAATAGGCGTGCAGAGAGTGGACCGGCCGGTCGACGGGCACCGTGCGGGTGGCCGCGACGAGGGCCTGGGCCACCACTTGGCCCCCGAAGACCCGGCGCCAGCCGGTCTTTGGGTTTTGCCCGCGGAAGAGGTCCACCTCCAGCCGCTCGAGGTCGAGGATGGCGATGAGTTCGGCGACCGCCTCGGTCATCGCGTCAATGTCGGCATCGGACATTCGGAAGAGATCCGCAGCCCCGGGGTTTCCGTTCCGGGTTCGGATGCGACATAGGCTTGCGCAGGCGCGCGGTCCACGGCCGCGGCGCGAACGGAGGTTACGATGACGGTCAGTGCGCGTCAGACCGCACGCCCCGGCAGCCGCACGGTGCTGATCGCCGGCGGCGGCCTTGCCGGGCTGACCCTGGCCCTCGCCCTGAAACGCGCCAACGGGGCGGCCCTTCACGTGCGCGTCCTCGATCCTGGCGGCGCGGCACCGGAGCGCCACCGCGGCCGGGCCTACGCCGTCGCCGCGGGCGGACGGCGGATGCTGACGCGCCTCGGAATCTGGGATGCCCTCGACGGGGCCGCAGAGCCGATCACGCGGATGGAGATCAGCGACAGCCGCCTCGCCGACCCGGTACGGCCGGTCTTCCTCAGCTTCGGCGAGTCCCCCCGGGAGGCGGACGAGCCCTTCGCCCACATGGTCGAGGCCGAGCCCCTCGGGGGCGCCCTCCTCGCGGGCTGCACGGAGGCGGGGGTCGAAGTCGAGCCGGCGTCGGTGGTCCGGGCGGCCTGCGAGGGCGGCAGGATCCTCGCGGCGCTCAGCACCGGAGAGGATGCCGGAGCCGACCTCCTCGTCGCGTCGGACGGCGCCCGGTCCCGCCTGCGCGAGGCGGCCCGAATCGGCTGGGTCGGATGGTCCTATCCCCAGGTCGGGATCGTCGCCACCATCGCCCATGCCCGCCCGCACGGGGGACGGGCCTTCGAGCACTTCCTGCCGTCCGGCCCCTTCGCGATCCTGCCCCTGCGGGACGGCGGTGCCCTCGGCCACCGCTCCTCTATCGTCTGGACGGAGCGGACGGAGGAGGCGCAAGCCCTGCTCTCCGGAGAGCCGGACGAGGTGCTGCAGCAGATCGCCCGGCGCTTCACCCTCGACTTGGGGGAGATCGCCCTGGAGGCAGGGCCGCACAGCTACCCGCTGTCCCTCGGGATCGCCCGGGCGTTCCAGGCCGAGCGCCTCGCGCTCCTGGGGGACGCGGCCCACGTCATCCACCCCATCGCCGGGCAGGGCCTGAACCTCGGCCTCGCCGATGCGGCGGCCCTGGCGGAGGGGATCACCGACGCGATCCGCCTCGGGCTCGATCCCGGGGGGCCGGACGTGTTGCGGGCCTACGAGCGGGCCCGCCGCTTCGACACCCTGGCGATGGCGGCGGCCACGGATGGGCTCAACCGCCTGTTCTCCAACGATGCCCTGCCCGTCCGTCTGGCCCGGGACCTCGGCCTGGGCCTCGTGGACCGGCTCCCGGGGCTGAAGGGGTTCTTCATCCGCGAGGCGGCGCAGCGGCGGGACAGCGTGCCGCGCCTGATGCGGTGAGGGCAGGTTTCCCTCTCCCCGCAGGCGGGGAGAGGGGATGCGCCCTCAGGCCTTGTTCTTTGCCCGCTCCATGCCCTCAAGGATGAGGCGGTGGGCTTCTTCCTTGTCGCCCCAGCGGACGAACTTCACCCACTTGCCGGGCTCCAGGTCCTTGTAGTGCTCGAAGAAGTGCTGGATCTGGTGGATCGTGATCTCCGGCAGGTCGGTGTAGTTCTCGACCCGGTCGTAGCGCTTGGTCAGGCGGCGCGACGGCACGGCGATGATCTTCTCGTCCTCACCACCCTCGTCCTGCATCACCATCACGCCCACGGGGCGCACGCTCATGATCGCCCCCGGCACGATGGCGCGGGTGTTGGCGACGAGCACGTCGCAGGGGTCGCCGTCGCCCGAAAGGGTGTGCGGGATGAAGCCGTAGTTCCCCGGATAGAACATCGGGGTGTAGAGGAACCGGTCGACGACCAGCGCCCCGGCCTCCTTGTCCATTTCGTACTTGATCGGCTCTCCGCCGAGCGGCACCTCGATGATGACGTTGACGTCATGCGGCGGATTCTTGCCGATCGAGATCGCGTCGATGTTCATGGGGGCTCGCTCCCTGAGGCGGATGTCTCCGCTGTGGGGGGTGTCATAGACACGCACGCGCCGCCTGCAAATCGCCCTTCCGTACGGAGGGGCAAAAACCGGTCGATTACGTGAAGATGTAGCCGACCTTCGCCAGCGTGATCCCCGCGATCCGGTCCGGAACCAGGGGGCCCTGCGTTCCCCCCAGACTTTCGTAGAAGGCAGCCGCCCGAATATTATCCTCCAGCGTCCAGACGCCGAGCCGCCCGAGGCCGTGGTCGGCAAGATCGTTGCGGACCGCCTTGAACAGCCGTCGCCCGAGGCCCACGCCCTGGTATTCGGGGAGCAGGTAGAGTTCATCCACCTCGCCGTCGGCCCCCAGGGCGCGGCTCCTGGCGCGCCCGTAGGCGGCATAGCCTACGATGGTCTCGCCGGTGTCGAGCACGGCGATGGGCCGCCCGCGGCTGAGAGCCGCCCGCCACCAGGGCCGCCCCCGGGCCGAGATCAGCTTTTCGAGGGACACCCCGGGGATGATCCCACGGTAGGCCTCGCGCCAGGCCGCATCGAACACCCTCGACAAGCCGCCGATATCGGCCTCCCGGGCCCGGCGGATGCTGGTGGTGCGCGTGCTCATCGCCTCGGCCTCCCTTGTTTCTCCGGCTGACAACCCGCAGCGGACCCACAGGTTCGCCGCCCATCCGGGCGGTGTGAAGGCAAGAACGGCGCCGTTTCGCGGTCGCCCATTTGCCCGGCCTCGGGCCGGCTGGTACAGGCGGCCGTCGCCACCCGGACCCGCCGTGCTCAAACGTTTCCTCAAGCCCGAGACGCGCTACGCCCGCCGCATGGCCCGCATCGCCCGATTCGAGCGGCCGATCGCCGGCCCCGGCGGACGGATCATGGCCTGGGCGAACATGCTGCTCGTGGACCACGGGGTGTTCCGCCTCGCCTATCTCAACCGCCACCGGGTCGGGACGGGGCAGGTGTGGCGTTCGGCCCAGCCCGGCCCACACCAGCTCGCCCGGTTCCGGGCCGAGGGCGTCCGCACGATCATCTCCTTACGCGGGGGGCGCGAGCATGGCTCCTGGCCCCTCCAGCGCGAGGCCTGCGAGCGCCACGGGCTGGCCCTGGTGGAGTTCGTGCTGCGCTCCCGGGAGGCGCCCGACCGGGAGACCATCCTCGCCGCCAAGCGCTTCTTCGAGGGGATCGAGTATCCGGCGGTGATGCACTGCAAGTCGGGGGCGGACCGGGCGGGACTCGCGGCGGCGCTCTACCTGATCCTGCACGAGGGGCGTCCGGTCGCGGAGGCGGCCCGGCAGCTCTCGGCGCGATACGGCCATTTCCGCTTCGCCAAGACCGGCATCCTCGACGCGTTCTTCGCCCGCTACCTCACCGAGGGCGAGCCGAGGGGCCTTGATTTCCTCACCTGGGTCGAGACCGTCTACGATCCGGAGGCCCTGAAGCGCGACTTCCGGCCGGGCTTCTGGTCCGACGTGGTCGTGGACCGGGTGATCCGGCGGGAATAGGCGCGGCGTTCGGGCGGGCGCGGGCCCTTCCCGTCATTGCGAGCAACGCGAAGCAACCCAGGGCAGCGGGACGCCTCAAAACAAAGCGCATTCCTGGATTGCTTCGCTGCGCTCGCAATGACGGGGTTGGCATACGGGGACGTTCCGAGAGGCCATCGAGAAATCGATTCCCTACTCCGCCGCCGGCCGGGTCGCCTCGCGGAACGGGTCGGCCGGATAGGTCCCGACGATCCGCAACTCCCGCGAGAAGTAGCCGAGCTCATCGAGCGCCCGGCGCAAGCCCGGCTCTTCGGGGTGGCCATCGACCTCAGCGTAGAACTGCGTGGCCGTAAACTCGCCCTCGATCATGTAGCTTTCGAGCTTCGTCATGTTGACGCCGTTCGTGGCGAACCCGCCCAGCGCCTTGTAGAGGGCCGCCGGGATGTTGCGCACCCGGAAGACGAAGCTCGTCACGAAGGGGCCCTCCCCCGTCGCCGGCTCCTGATCGGGGGAGAACACCACGAAGCGCGTGGTGTTGTGGGCCGCGTCCTCCACGTCCCGGGCGAGGATGTCGAGGCCGTAGACTTCCGCCGCCAGGGCGGGGGCGAGGGCCGCCCGGCTCGGATCGCCCGCCTCGGCGATCTCCCTCGCAGCGCCGGCCGTGTCGCCGCTCACCACGGCGCGCAGGCCGAGGCGGCGGATGATGCGCCGGCACTGGCCCAGGGCGTGGACATGGCTATGGACGGACTTCAGCGCCTCGACCGGCGTGCCCGGCAGCGCCAGGAGCTGGAAGTGGATCGGCAGGAAGTGCTCGGCCACGATGTGCAGCGTCGAGGTCGGGATCAGGTGGTGGATGTCGGCCACCCGCCCGGCCAGGGAATTCTCGATGGGGATCATCGCCCGCTGCGCCCGGCCCTCCGTCACCGCCGCGAAGGCGTCCTCGAAGGTGGGGCACGGCAGGGGCGTCCAGTCCGGGTAGGCCCGGGAGCAGATGATGTGCGAGTTGGCCCCGGGCTCGCCCTGGTAGGAGATGGTGCGTGCGGACATCGCGTTCCGGGTTCAGTTGAGGCGGCGGCGCAGCATCAGCGCCCGGGCCTTGTCGAGGTCGGCGGGGGTATCGACGCCCAGGGGCAGATCGTCGACGATCACCGCATCGATGCGCATGCCCGCCTCCAGGGCCCGGAGCTGTTCCAGCTTCTCGCGGGTCTCCAACTCGCCCGGCGGCAGGGCGACGAAGCGGATCAGCGCCTTCCGGCGGTAGGCGTAGAGGCCGATATGGTGCCAGAGCGGACCGGGGCCGTAGGGGGCGCGGGCGCGGGTGAAGTACAGGGCCCGCAGGCGGCGTGGTCCGACCTCGTGGCCGACGAGCTTGACCACGTTGGGATTGTCCGCCTCCTCCGGGTCGGTGATCGGGGCGCACAGGGTGACGATGTCCACCGCCTTGTCGGCCAGGGGGACGATGGCGGCTCCGATGATCGCCGGATCGATGGTCGGCAGGTCGCCCTGGACGTTGACGACGACGTCGTGACGGCCCTCCGGATCGATGCTGTCGAGGGCCTCGGCAAGGCGGTCGGAGCCGGACGGATGGTCCGGACGGGTCAGCACCGCGAGGCCGCCGGCCTCCTCGATCACCCGGACGATCTCCGGGGAGTCCGTGGCGACGACCACGGGGCCGATCCCGGCCTCCACCGCCCGGCGCCAGACGTGGAGGATCATCGGCTCGCCGGCGATGTCGGCCAGGGGCTTGTTGGGAAGGCGGGTGGCGGCGAGTCGCGCCGGGATGAGGACGAGAGGATCGGACATGGCTGGAACGGTCCGCGTAAGGCTCGGGTCTGTATCAGGCCGGCGGCCGATTGTCCCCCCTGTCGCACCCGCGTCGCCGGCCGGTGACACTTTCGGCGAAATTCTGCATCCCGCCGCCCCCCGCGACCCTGAGTTCGGCACTCACGGCATTGTCAAGGTCGGCCGGAAGCGGCTAAGGCACCCTCGAAGCCTTCCAGAGTGGGGCCGGGCGGCATGGTGTGTCCGCACCGATGCCGCCCCGGGGACGTAGAGAGGCCCATGAACGCGTTCGAGGTGAACAAGATCGCCGGCGCCGTGCTCGGTGCCCTGCTGTTCGCGGCCGGCTCCGGATTCGTGGCCGAGCTGATCTACCACCCGAAACCCGCCGGCAAGGCGGGCTACGATCTGCCCGAGGCCCAACCCGAGCAGGCCGCCGCCCCGGCCGAGGCGAAGGTCGAGCCCATCGCCGTCCGGCTGGCCAGCGCCAACGTCGAGAAGGGCCAAGCCGGCACCAAGGCCTGCCAGGCCTGCCACAGCTTCGAGAAGGGCGGCCCGAATAAGGTCGGGCCGGACCTGTGGAACGTCGTGGAGCGCAAGAAGGGCTCCCACGAGGGCTTCGACTATTCCGCCGGCATGAAGGAGAAGGGCGGCGAGTGGACCTATGCCGACCTCGACGAGTTCCTCACGAGCCCCAAGGCCTACGTGAAGGGAACCAAGATGGGGTTCGCCGGCATTGCCTCGCCTCAGGAGCGGGCGAACGTCATCGCCTACCTCCACACCCTGTCCGACAGCCCGAAGCCCCTGCCTGCCGCCGACAAGGCCGAGGACAAGCCCGCCGCCCAGCCGGCCGCGGCCAAGAACGAGGGCAAGAGCGAGGGCAAGACCGAGGATAAGCCCGCCCCGGCCGCGCCCGCCGCTGCCGAGAAGCCGAGCGCCGACAAGCCGGCCCTCAACAAGGGTTCTGAGGGCAAGGACAGCCCCGCCAAGCCCGCCGACCTCTCCACCGCCAAGCCGGCGATGGAGAAGCCCGCCGGCAGCCCCCGCCCTGAGGGCAATGGCAGCGACCGCAACGCCCCGAGCCCTCCGGCCGACGCCCATGACAGCGATCAGCAGGGCCAGCCGTCGAGCGTGATCCCGCCCGAGCCGACGGCGCCGTCCTCGCCGGCCACCAAGGAGCCCCCGGCCCAGGCGAATCCGGAAGCGGTCGACAAGGCCAAGGAACTCGATATCCAGGTTCCGCAGAAGGACGACACCTCGGGCGCGAAGTAGGCTTCGCGAACGGGACGGCAGGCCGGGCGCGAGCCCGGCCTTTTGCGTTTCAGGCCAGAGGCGGGCGATCCCCCGGGGATCCCGCCCGACGTGCAGAGGACGGCCCTTTGCCCGAAGACTTATCACCCGACGATCCATCCGACCGGCGGCCCGCGCGTCACGCCTCCCTTGCCCTCCTCGTCGCGGTGACGATGACCGGCACGGTGGCGCTGCACATCTTCGTGCCCGCCCTGGCCGTGGCCGCCGCCGACCTTGGGACGGACGCGGCCGGGATCCAGACCACGATCACGGTCTATCTGGTCGGCCTCGCCGGCGGGCAATTGCTCTACGGCCCCCTGTCCGACCGCTATGGCCGGAGACCGGTACTGATCGGCGGCCTCGCCCTGTATCTGGCGGGGCTCCTGCTGGCGATTCCGGCGCCGAACCTCGGCATCCTCCTCGTCGCGCGCATGATGCAGTCGCTGGGTGCCTGCTCCTGCCTCGTGATCGGACGGGCGATGGTGCGGGACGTCTCGACCCGGGAGGACGCGGCGCGCAAGCTCGCCATCCTCGTCACGGCGATGACGTTGACGCCGGCCCTGGCCCCGGCCATCGGCGGCGTGGTGAGCCAAGCCTTCGGCTGGCGCGCCGTCTTCGTGCTCCTGGCCGTCGTGGTCGCCCTGCTCGGGGCGCTTGTGGTCCTGACCCTACCCGAGACCAACCGACACAAGGTCGCCCTGCCGGGGATCGGGGCGGTGCTGGCCGGCTATCTGCGGCTCGTGCGGATCCCGACCTCCCGCGCCTACCTCGTGGCGGGGGGCTGCGCCGGGACGAGCCTCTACGCGTTCCTGGCCGTCGCGCCGTTCCTGCTGGTCAACCGCCTCGGGCGCTCGCCGCAGGAAGTGGGGTTCGATTGCCTGCTTGTCGTGTTCGGGATGGTCGCCGGGGCCGTGCTGGCGAGCCGGATCGCCGGGCGGGTCTCGATCCTGTGGGGTGCCCGGTGCGGCAACGTCATCTGCATCGCCTCCGCCGTGGCGCTGCTGGCGGTCGACCGCTCGGGCCTGCTGACGGTGACGACGCTCATCGTCCCGCTCTTCGCCTATGCGGTGGGGGTCGGGCTGCTGAGCCCCAACGCCGTGGCCGGCCTGATGAACGTCGATCCGCATGCGGCGGGCTCGGCCTCGAGCCTTTACGGCTTCACGCAGATGACCTTCGGCGCGCTCTTCACCGCCGCGGCGACGGCCTGGCCCGCGACGTCGGCCGCCCCCGTCGCGGGGACGCTCCTCGCGGCCGGGTTGGTGGCGGGGCTCGCCCTGCGGCGGGGGTGAGGGTCAGCCCCGCCGCGGCTCGATCAGCCCGGAGAGGCCGGCGGCATGGCCTTCGGCGAGTTCGAGCCACAGGAGCCGGGCGGGATCGACCGGACCAGGCATGACGAGACGCCCCGGCGGCACCGGCGCGAAGCCGAAGCGGGCATAATAGGGCGCGTCACCCACGAGGATGACTACCCCTTCCCCCGCCGCCCCGGCCGCGGCGAGGCTGGCCCGGGTCAGGGCCGTCCCGATGCCCCGCCCCTCGAAGCTCGGATCGACCGCCAGGGGCCCGAGCATGACGAAGCCGGCCGCCCCCGCCCGTACGGGGCTCATCCGCACGGAGCCGACGAGGAAGCTGCCGACGGAGGCCGTGACGCCGAGATCGAGGCGGTGGGGATTGCCCTCTCGCAGGCGGTAGGCCGTCCGTGCGAAGCGGCCGGGTCCGAAAGCGCGGGCCTCCAGGCCGGCGATGGCCGGGGCGTCCTCCGCCCGCTCGGGGCGGACGACGAGGGAGAGGGTGGTCACGGCTCATGCGGCTCCGCTCAAACCGTAGCCGCGTAACAGCGCGGCGGCGCCGCGGCAAACCGGATCCGAAGGGCGGCGGGCGGCTTGTCCCCGGACAACCCGCCGGAGGGAAGCCCATGCTGTACGAACTCGCCACCCTGTCCTGCCATCTCCTGGCGGTGGGCCGGGTCGCCCAGGGGGCGGCGTCCTGGGCGGAGGAGCCGGAGGCCGGGGGCGTCCTGCTCGGCTGCTGGCGGACGGAGATCGGTCCCCTGGGCCGGGTCCTCGTGCTGCGGGCCTTTGCCGAGCCCCAGGACATGACGACCGAGCGCCGCCGTGCCCTGATGAGCGACGATCCGTTCCGGGGTGGCGGGGCGATCACCGCCCTCGAGATGGACAGCTACGCGCCCTTCCCCTTCCTGCCGGAGGCCACCGTGGCCGGGCGCGGCGGCCTGTACGAGTTCCGCACCTACCGTCTCAAGCCCGGGGGGCTGCCCCCGACCCTCGCGGCCTGGGAGGCCGCCATCGCGCCGGCTCAGGAGTATACGCGCCACCTCGTCACCAACCTCTACGCCCTCGACGGCCCGCCGCGCATCACGCATGTCTGGGCCTTCGACAGCCTGGAGCAGCGGGCGCACCTTCGCGAAACCCACTACGCCAACGGCACATGGCCCCCGAAGGGCGGCCCGGACCAGATCGCCGAGGCCATGTCCGTGATCGCCCTGCCTGTGGCCGGGCAGGCTTTGGTCACACGGAAACGAAGCTGACCCTCTTCCGGCCCGCGGTCCGCCACGACGTGGTGAGCGCGGCTCCGGCGAGGTTGTCCGGGCACCTGACGCTCGCCCTGACGGTAGGGGCTTCCGCGCGTCCACCTTCAGGGGACAATAGTTTAGAGCGTTTTCGGGGAAATTCGGATCATGCTGTAGCTTCCGTCTTTGCAAGCGAAGCGAAGCAACCAGGGGATCCGCCACATCCGGTCAGGTTCCGCTGCCCTGGATTACTTCGCTTCGCTCGCAAAGACGGAGAGGCTCCGTGATCCAACGCTTCCCGAAAACGCTCTAGGTCGCCCGGGCCGAGAAATCGATGCGCGGGTCGATCCAGACATAGATCAGATCGGAGAGGAGGTTCACCGCCAACCCGATCAGCGAGAAGATGTAGAGCGTTGCAAACACCACCGGATAGTCCCGTCCGACGATGGCCCGGAAGGACAATTCCCCGAGCCCGTCGAGGGAGAAGATGGTCTCGATCAGCAGCGACCCGGTGAAGAAGGCCGAGATGAAGGCCCCGGGAAAGCCCGCGATGACGATGAGCATCGCGTTGCGGAAGACATGGCCGTAGAGCACCCCGCGCTCGGACAGACCCTTCATCTTCGCGGTGAGGACGTATTGCTTGCGGATCTCATCCAGGAACGAGTTCTTGGTGAGCAGGGTCGAGGTGGCGAAGGCGCCGATGACCAGGGCGGTCAGCGGCAAGGCCATGTGCCACGCGTAGTCGGTGATCTTGTGCCAGAGGGAGAACGTCTCCCACCCCTCGCTGGTGAGGCCCCGGAGGGGGAACCACTGATAGAACGAGCCACCCGCGAACAGGATGATCAGCATCAGCCCGAACATGAAGCCCGGCACCGCGTAGCCGACGATCACCACGGCCGAGGTCCAGCGGTCGAAGCGCTCGCCGTCCTTCACCGCCTTGCGGATGCCCAGCGGGATCGAGATGGCATAGGACAGGAGCGTCATCCAAAGCCCGAGGGAGATCGAGACCGGCAGGCGCTCGCGGATCAACTGGATGACGCTGACATCACGGAAGTAGCTGCGGCCGAAATCGAAGCGGACATAGTTCCAGAGCATCAGGGCGAAGCGCTCCGGGGCCGGCTTGTCGAAGCCGAACTGCTTTTCGAGCTTGGCGATGAATTCCGGGCTCAGCCCCTGGGCGCCGCGGTAGCGGGAGTTCGTGGCGCCCCCGCCGCCGCCCCGCGCACCGCCGCCGAGGTCTCCGTTGCCCCCGGTGACGCGGGACAGGGCCCCTTCGTTCTGCCCCTGCATCTTCGAGAGCACCTGCTCCACGGGACCGCCGGGGGCGAACTGCACGATGGCGAAGGTGATCAGCATGATGCCGAACAGGGTCGGGATCATCAGGCCGATCCGGCGCAGAATGTAGCTCAGCATGGCGTCAGGGTGCCCGCATCCTCGGAAGACGGTATCGTCATTGCGAGCATCGCGAAGCAATCCAGGGGCGGCGGGCCGCCTCTAGACGGTGCACATCCCTGGATTGCTTCGCGGCGCTCGCAATGACGCAGTGGGGCGGGAACCATCCTCACTCCCGCCCGATCCTGCGGGCCTTGTCCGGGTCGAACCACCATGTCCCCGGAGCCCCGAGATCGTATTTCGGCGGGTTGGCGGGGCGGCCGAACACGTCCCACACGGCCAGCCGGTGCTTGTCGCCGTACCACATCGGCACCCAGTGCCGGCCGGCGCGCAGCACCCGGTCGAGGGCGCGGCAGGCGGTAGTGAGCGCAGGGCGCGATTGTGCCCCGGCGATGGCGTCGAGGAGCGAATCGACGGCGGGATCGGCGATGCCGGCGAGGTTGTTCGACCCCGGCGTGCCGGCGGCCCGGCTGCCGTAGAGGTCGCGCAGGTCGCCGCCGGGCGTGACGCTGCCGCCGTAGCGGCGGGCGGTGAGGTCGAAGTCGAACTCCTTGAGCCGGGCTTGGTACTGGGACGGATCGACCATCCGGCTGGAGGCCCGGATGCCCAGCAGGGCGAGGTTGCGGATGAAGGGCTGCGTCACCGGCTGGAAGACGGGGTCGTCGTCCAGGAACTCGATGACCAGTGCCTCGCCGCCCGGCAGGCGCAGTTCGCTGCCGCTGCGGGTGCAGCCGGCCTCCCGCAGCAGGGCGTCGGCGCGCTTCAGGAGGGCCCGGTCCTGGCCGGACCCGTCCGAAACGGGTGGCATCCAGGGCTCGCCGAACACCTCCGCCGGCAGCTTTCCCCGCAACGGTTCCAGAAGGGCGAGCTCATCCGGCGAGGGCGCGCCGGTGGCCTTCAGGTCGGAATTCTCGAAGAACGAGGCGGTGCGGCGGTAGGCGCCGTACATCAGGTTCTTGTTCGACCACTCGAAATCGAAGCACAGGCCGATGGCCTCGCGGACCCGCGGATCCTTGAACTTTCCCCGGCGCTCGTTGATCCACCAGCCCTGCGTGCCGGAGGGCCGGGCGTCGGGCACCTCGTCGCGGACCACCCGCCCCTCGGCGACGGCGGGGAAGTCGTAGCCCGTCGCCCAGACCCTGGCGGTGAACTCCTCCCGATAGGTGAAGGCGCCGCTCTTGAACGCCTCGAAGGCGACGGTGCGGTCGCGGAAGTATTCGTAGCGGATCGCGTCGAAGTTGTTCTGCCCGACGCAGACGGGCAAGTCGGCCGCCCAGTAATCGGGCACCCGTTCGAGGCCGATGGAGCGGCCGGGATCGACGGCGGCGACCCGGTAGGGGCCGGACCCCTCGGGGGGCTCCAGGGTCGAGGCCTCGAAGTCGCGGTTCGCGTAGTAGGCCGCCGAGAAGACCGGCAACTGCGCCACGATCAGCGGCAGGTCCCGGGCGCGGCTGGGGGCGAAGGTCACCACCAGCCGGGTGTCGCCCTCGGCACGGGCCTCCTTCATGTCGCGGATCGTCTCGGCGATCTCCGGATGGCCCTTGTCCCGCAGGATGGTGAGGCTGAAGGCCGCGTCCCTGGCCGTGAGGCGCGAACCGTCGCGGAAGCGCGCCTGGGGCCGCAGATCGAAAGCGTAGGTGAGGCCATCGGGGCTCGCCGTGACGGCCCGGGCCAGGAGGCCGTAGATCGCGTCGGGCTCGTCGAGGGCCCGGACCATCAGGCTGTCGAAGGTCAGGTTCATCCCCGCCGCGCCGGCGCCGCGCAGGACGTAGATATTGAGCGTGTCGAAGGTCCCCAGGGACTGATTGCCGATGCTCGAGGCGAGCTGGCCCGAGAACCGGCCGCCCTTGGGCGCCAGGGGATTCACGTAGTCGAAATGGGTAAAGTCCCTCGGATATTTCAACTCGCCGAAGCTCGACAGGCCGTGGCGCTCCTCCCCCTCCGCCGCCGCCGCGACCCTGGGCAGGGCCGCCGCAGCGAGACCGCCGAGGACGAGCCCGCGCCGGGTTGCCCTCACCGGGGCGCCCCTGTCTTGGCGGCGAGGGCCTCGTCGTACCACCACGTCGTCGGGAAGCCGGAATTCGCATAGAGCGGCAGGACCGGCGGATGGCTGAAGCGGTTCCAGCGCAGCGTCCGCTGCCGGTCGGAGGCCCATTGCGGCACGACGAAATCGTGGGCGAGCAGCACCCGGTCGAGGGCGCGGGTCGCGGCGATCACGCCCTCCCGGTCCGGGGCGAAGATCACCTTCTCGATCAGGGCGTCGATGGCCGGATCCTTGATGCCGACGATGTTGCGCGAGCCGGGATTGTCGGCCGCCGCCGAGCCCCAATACTCCCGCTGCTCGTTGCCCGGCGAGAGCGATTCGCCCCAGTTCGTCGTGGTGATGTCGAAATCGAAGTTGCGCATCCGGTTCTGGTACTGCGCCTGATCGATCACCCGCAGGGTCGCACCGATACCGATGAGCTTCAGCTGTGCCGAGAACGGCAGGATCACCCGCTCGAAGGTGTTCTGGAACTCCAGGAACTCGACCGTGAGCGGCGTGCCGGTCTTGTCGACCATCTGGCCGCCCTTCAACTCGTAGCCGGCCTCCCGCAGGAGGCGCACGGCCTCGCGGAGGTTCGCCCGCACGGCGTCGGGGCCATCGTTGACGGGGTTCGTGTACGGCGTGGTGAAGACGGAGGCCGGGACCTTGTCCTTGAGGCCTTCCAGAATCTCCCGCTCCTTGCCCTCGGGCAGGCCCGACGAGGCGAGTTCCGAGCCGAAGAAGTACGAGTTGATGCGCTTGTACAGGCCGTAGAACAGCGCCTTGTTCATTTCCTCGTAGTTCATGGCGAGGTTGAACGCCCGGCGCACCCGCGGATCCTTGAACTTGTCCTTGCGGGTGTTGAACGCGAAGGCCTGCATGATCCCCATCCCCTTGTCGGGGAAGGCCTCCTTGATGAGGCGCCCGTCCTTCACGGCGGGGAAGTCGTCATAGGCCGTGGCCCAGTTGCGGGCGATGTTCTCGACCCGGAAATCGTAGAGGTCGCCCTTCAGGGCCTCGACGAGGACGGTGCCATCGCGAAAATATTCGTAGCGCACGGTGCCGAAGTTGTTGCGGCCGGCATTCACCCCGAGGTCTTTGCCCCAGTAGTCGGCGACACGGGTATAGGTCGCGGTCCGGCCGGGCTCGAACTTCTCCAGCCGGTAGGGGCCGGAGCCCAAGGGGATCTCCAGGCTCGTCTCGGTGACGCTGCGCTGGCGCCCCTGGGCGTCCTTGCCCTCCCACCAATGCTTGGGCAGGACCCGCAGCTGCCCGATGACCTGGGGCAACTCGCGGTTGCCCTTCTCGGTGAAGGTGAAGGTTACCTCCCGCGGCCCCGTCGCCTCGGCCTTGGACACGGTTTGGTAATAGGCGGCGTAGAACGGCGAATTCGCCTTCAGGACGTCAAAGGACCAGACCACGTCCTCCGGCGTGACCGGCTTACCGTCATGCCACTTGGCGCCCTCCCGCAGGCGGTAGGAGACCGAGCCGAGGTCGGGGGCGACCCGCACCGCCTCGGCGAGGAGCCCGTAGGAACTGAAGGACTCGTCCGAGGACTCGGTCATCAGCGTGTCGTAGATCTGCTGGACGCCGCCTTCGAGGTCGCCCTTGAGGCCCGACACCACGATGTTGAAGTTGTCGAATCCGCCCTGGGCGCCGAGCCGCACGAGGCCGCCCTTGGGGGCGCTGGAGTCCGCATAGTCGAAATGGGTGAAATCCGAGCGGTATTTCGGCTGGCCCATGAGCGTGATGGCGTGGGTCCATTCGCCGGTCGCCCCCGGGGGAACGGGCTGCGCGCCGGCCTTGCCGATCATGCAGGCGGCCAGGAGGGTGCCGTTGAACAGGCGGCGGGTCACGGGCTGCGTCACGGGCTAAGCTGCCTCCGGTCCTCGCGGGCCGCGCGGCTCATGGCCCGCGGTCCTTGGGGAGGTCTTAGGACGGCACCTCCGGGGCGTCGAGTGCGCAAGCGCCCCGCAGGTGCCAGGACACAGGGCCGGGCCCCCGCTCGCGGGATCAGTGGCGGGCGCGGCGGGCGAGGTGTGCACCGACCTCGAACAGCGCCAGATCGAGCACCACACGGAGGTGGCTCTGCCCCTCTCCGCCGACCTCGTCGATCGCCTTGCGCGCGTCGAGCAGGAGCGTGGCCGCCCTGTCGAGGGGATGCTCGCTGCGGGCCTCCGTCCGGGCGAGGTAGCCCCGGCTGTCCTCCCGGGTGTCCGTGATGTCGATGAGGATGCCCTTGCAGCGGACCGGCCGGCCGAGTTCGTCCTGGTAGATCCTTCCGCGGCTAAGCAACCACCGTGTGCCCATGCTCGGCAGGATCACGCGATATTCCGACAGGAAGAGCCCGCCGCCGTGCAGCGCCCGCTGATATCCGGTCTTCAGCCACTCGCGGTCCTCGGGATGTATCCCGACCATCGCCGTGTCACCGTGGAGGGACTGACCCGCGAGTCCCGGATCCAGGGCGAGCAGGAAGGCGGCGCCACGATCGTAGCGGGCGGTCCGCCGGACGATATCCCAATCCCACACTCCGACCACGCCGGAGGCGTCGAGGGCCGAACGCAGGCCTTCATACGACTCGTAGAATTCGGTTTCCACTCCGGTCACCACGAGCAGACGACCCCTTCGTCTGAAGCCTGCAGAACGCGACCAACAGGCATCCGCATCATGACAATACGATGGGTAAGCTGCCGTCGATATTTTATAATCGCCGTAGCTTGAACCACGTATATTGTTGTCCGTGATAGGGAGCTTTGATGCCCTAAGCAACCATCCTTCCGGGAAAATTCAGCGGATATCGCTGGCCTTCCCGCGCGGCCCTGCCCGGCTCCTCGGGGCCTCGCCGGAGGGCCTCCGGAGGAGCGACGTTTCTTCGCTGTTCACCCGGTCATCGCGCGCAGGGCGCGGCAAGTTGAGGCAGCCGCCCGTGGCTCGGCGTGCCGTCTCCCCGGATCGCCTTCCTGCGTCCGCGATGACGGCGATCTCTCCGGATTGACCCTCAGGCAGCCCGCCCGCGGCGCCCCTCGACCAACCACATGGCGAGCACGGCCGCCGCCAGGGCGGCAAGGGCGGCGAGCCCGAGGGCGAGGGGATAGACTTCCACGCCGCGGATATTCGCGCTGTCGCTCGGCCGGAACCCGATCCAGTCGCTACCGGCCAGCCGCCCTCCGCGCAGGCTCTGGAGCCGGGGCACCTGCAGGGCTCCGGACGCGTCGGAAAGGCGCCGCACCGAGCCCCCCGACCCTTCCGCGACGGGCCTCAAGCGCTCGGTATCGCTGAACACGTCGGCGAGTTCTCGGGGATTGGCCGGGCCGACGCTGACAAAGGCCACGAGGTTGCCCGAGCGCAGGGTGTGCAACCCGAGGCTCGTGGCATCGAAGGTGGCGGTGAAAAGGCCGGGCTCCGTCGGCTTGAGGGTGAGGGTGGTGACCTTGCCGGTCGGCCCGGTGACGGTCACCGGATCGGTCGTATCGGCCATGGTCTGGCGCTCGACCCGGACCTCGCGGCCGTGACCGGTCGTCTGGGCGCGGAGGGCCTCCTCCTCCAGGGCGGGCTCCTTCATCAGCCAGTGGGCAAGGCGCCGGAGCAGGTCGAGATAGGGGCCGCCGTCCTGGTAGCCCCGGGCCCAGAGCCACGCGTGGTCGGACAGGAGGAGCGCCACCCGGCCCTTGTCCTCCCGGGAGAGGGCGAGCAGCGGCAGGCTGTCGGCACCGGACAGGATCGGCTCGATGCCCGGCCGCAGGCGGGCCTGGACGATCCGCAGCCAGTCGCCCCAGGCGGGCGGGCTCGCCTCCGAGCCCGGCAGATCGCGGGTCACTGGGTGGCGCTTGCCGGTTTGGGTCGGGGTGGCCTTGTAGGGCCGCTCCACCACCCGCCCGTCGGGATCGCCGGGCAGGATGCCGGCGAGGCGGGTGCGGGCGAGGCTGGCGGCACCGGCATATTCCGGCCCGGCGGCGATCAGCAGCGCCCCGCCCTCCCGGACGTAGCGGACGATGTTGTCGAAATAGGCCTGCGGCAGCACGCTCTGGTTGGCGTAGCGGTCGAAGATGATGAGGTCGAAATCCTTGATCTTCTGGACGAACAATTCGCGCGTCGGGAAGGCGATGAGCGACAGTTCGGAGATCGGCGTGCCGTCCTGCTTCTCCGGCGGACGCAGGATGGTGAAGTGGACGAGGTCGACGTTGGCGTCGGACTTCAGCAGGTTGCGCCACGTCCGCTCGCCCTGGTGCGGCTCGCCGGAGACGAGGAGCACCCGCAGCTTCTCGCGGATGCCCTCGATGGGCAGGACCGCGCGGTTGTTGACCGTGGTCAGCTCGTTCGGCAGCGGCTCGACCTCGATCTCCACGACGTTCTGGCCGCCGTGCTCGATCCGGGTCGAAAGATCGAAGGGGCGGTCCGTGGGCACGTCCCGGCGGTCGATCTCCTCGCCGTCCCGGCGGGTGACGACCACCGCGTGGCCGGTGCCGCCGCGCTCCATCACCTCGGCGCGGATCTTCAGGTCCTTGCCGACGATGCCGAAGCGGGGTGCCTCCAAGAGCTTGATCTGCCGGTCGCGCTCGTCGGCATGGCCGGTGACCAGCACGTGGAGGGGCGCCTTGATGCCGAGCTGGGCGAGGTTCGCGGGGATGTCGTGAACCACCCCGTCCGTCACCATCACGACGCCAGCGAGCCGCTCAGGAGGCACGTCGGCGAGGGCTTGCCCGAGGGCGGCGAAGAGCTTGGTGCCGTCATCACCCTCCCCGGCATCGGGGACGTCGATGAAGCGCGGCTCGATATTCGTCAGCGAACCGAACCGGCGCTGCAACTCGGCGCGCACCTGATCCGTCACCTGCGGCCGGTCGCCGAGGACCTGCGAGCCGGAGCGGTCGATCACCACCGCCGCGATGTCCTTCACCGGCTCCCGGTCCTCGTGGATCAGGGCGGGGTTCGCTAGGGCTGCGAGCACCAAGCCCAGCACGAGGGCCCGCAGCAGCGCCGTGCGGCCCCGGGCAAGGATCGCCAGCACCACCATCGCCAGCGCGACGACGCCGAGCACGGCGAGCACCGGCCACGGGACCAGCGGCGTGAAGCTGAGGCTCAGCATGATGCCACCTTGTCCCGCGCTGACCGCCGCGCCCTGCCAAACCCGTCATTGCGAGCGCAGCGAAGCGATCCAGGGATCCGCCACGTCCTGAGAAGGCCCGCTGCCCTGGGTTGCTTCGCTGACGCTCGCAATGACGGCGAGGGCATCAGGACGATCCCCGCAGAGGGGGGAGGGAGAATGACGGCACGGTCGATCCGAAAAGACCTCACTGCCCCAGCCGCTCCAGCAGCGCGGGCACATGGACCTGATCGGCTTTGTAGTTGCCGGTCAGGGTGTACATCACGATGTTGACGCCGCCCCGGAAGGCCATCTCCCGCTGGCGCTGGTCGCCGCCGGTGACGGGATACAGCGGCTCACCCCGGCGGCCGATGGCCCAGGCCGTGGCGAGGTCGTTGCTGGTGATGATGATCGGGCTCACCCCGTCGCCGGCCCGGGCCGGGCGGCGCTCTCCGCCTTCGGGGGCGGGGGGAAGGGCCTCTACCCAGGTCTGGCCGGTGGCGTAGCGGCCGGGGAAGCTGTCCACGAGGTAGAACGCCTTGGTGAGCACGTGGTCGGCGGGCACCGGCTCCAGTTCCGGCACCTCGAGGGTCGCCAGCATCTTGCGCAGGTACGTGGCCTCCGGCGTCGCCGGGCTGCCGGGACGGCTGGTCAGGGCATCGCGCGTGTCGAACAGGACCGTCCCGCCGTTGCGCATGAAGGCGTCGATCTTGCGGATCGCCGTCTCCGAGGGCTGCGGCCGGTTGGGCGCGATGGGCCAGTAGATCAACGGGTAGAAGGACAGTTCGTCCTTGGCGGGATCCAAGCCCGCGGGCTCCCCCGGCTCCAAGGCGGTGCGCGCGGAGAGCATCTGAGTCAGGCCCGTCAACCCGGCCCGGCTCGCGTCGTCCACGGCGGCGTCCCCGGTGATCACGTAGGCGAGGCGGGTGATGAGGGCCGATTCGATGCCGTTGGGCCGGTTCGCGACCGGTTCCTCCGCCCGCAGGTCCCGGACGGGGAGCGCTGTGGCGAGGGCGGCGGCGAGGAGCAGGGCGGCGGGCCGCGCGCCGGCGCGGCCGAATCTCCCAAGGCGCCCGAGGAATCCGCCGAGCCACAGGCCGGCCAGGGTATCGAGGACCAGGAGCAGGAGGCCCGCGGTGAACAGGCCGGGGCGCAGATCGACGGTCGCGGCCCCGGCCAGGGTACCGAGGGCGACCCCACCGAGGGGGGCGTAATCGATGGGCCGGAGGCGATCGTCGGGCTTCAGGGCGTTCACGCTGATTCCCCCGTCCGGTGGACCGTAGAATCCCGGAGGATGCTCCGGGTTTGCCCGGTCGGCAAAGTCCGCCGGCACCGCCGTGGCGGAGGCTGGCGGCGAGCCGAGCGCCCCGAACCCGTCCAACGTGACGCGGGGCGCGAGGACGGCGACCTTCGCCCGGCCGGCGCCCGATCCCGCCGGGGCCTCGCCGGGGCTTGCCCCCGCCAGGGCCACGACCCGGCGCAGCATGTCGATGAACAGGCCCGAGAGGGGCAGGTTCGACCACGTCGTGTCGGCGGTGACGTGGAACAGCACGATCTCCCCCTGCCCGCGCTTCTCGGCGGTGACGATGGGCGTGCCGTCCTGCAGGGACGCCCAGGTCTTGCCCGGGAGGTCGCCGTCCGGCTCCGCCAGGATCTGCCGGCGCACGCCGATATCGGCCGGGGGCGTCAGACCCGCAAAGGGGCTCTCGGGCGGGAACGGGGCCATCGTCTTTGGCGCATCCCAGGACAGGGCGCCGCCGAGGTTGCGGCCGCCCCGGCGCAAGCGAACCGGCACCAGGGTGTCATGGCCGGCGGCGAGCCGGGGACCGGCGAAGCGCAGGAGCAGGCCGCCCGCGTCCACGAACTTGTCGATCCGCGCCGCCGTCTTGTCGTCGAGGGCGCCGACATCGGCCAGCACCAGCGCCGAAACCTGGTTGTCGAGGAGCTGGTTGATCGAGTCCGCGAGGCCCGTGGCGCCCCGGGCCTGCTGGACATCCGCGAAGGGTTCGAGGGCACGGGACAGGTAGTAGAGGGGCGCGAGCAGGGGCTGCGACTGGTCGAGGGTACCCCCGAAGACCAGCCCCACCCGGCGCCGCTTGCCGCGCTCGTCCATCAAGGAGACCGCGCCGGCAGAATGCTCGTTCGCGACCTCGATGCGGCTGATTCCGTTGCGCAATTCGGTCGGCATGTCGAGGGCGACATCGGTGGAGGTGCCCTCGGCCGGGAAGGCGAAGTCGCGCTCCGCCAGGGGCAGGCCCTTCTGGTCCAGGGCGCGGACCACCCCGGCATCCCGCCCGTTGGCGGACGCCCGCAGGACGTGGGCGACGAGCCGGCCGCCGGTCTCGGACACGGTGAGGGCCAGGGCCGGGGGCTTCTCGGCCTTGAGGACGGTGAGCGCAGCCCCGGCCCCACCGGAGAGGTCGGCGAGGCCCTTCACGAACCGCTCCGAGCCGGCCGCATCCCCGCCCCCGGAGACGCCGTCGCTGATCCAGACGATCCCGGCGCCCTGGTTCTTGTCGAGGAAAGTGCCGATGCCTTGCAGGTGAGACTCCCTTGCGGCCAGGTAGGGGCGGGGCGCTAGGGCCCGGAGCCGTTCCAGGGCGGCGGCGGGGGTCTTCGCCTCGATGGCGGCGGGGGGCTCGGCGAGGCCGACCACGGCGACGGCCCGGCCGTCCCGGGCGGCGCCTTCGACCGTGTCGGTGGCCACGCGCAGACGGTCCCGCCAGTCGTGGGCGGCGGTCAGGCCGTTGTCGAGGAGGACGAGGAGGGCCTTCTTGCCACCGCCCGCGCCGACGCCGCCGGGGCTCCAGACGGGGCCCGACACCGCCAGGATCAGCGCGGCGGCGACGAGGAGGCGCAGGATCAGCAGCCAGGGCGGCGTCCGGGCCGGGGTCTGCCGCTGGGGGATGAGGTCGGCGACGAGCTTCAGGGGCGGGAAGTCGATCCGACGGGGGCGCGGCGGCGTCACCCGCAGGAGGATCCACAGGGCCGGGAGGCCGATCAGGGCGGCGAGCGCTAGGGGGGCGGCGAAGGTCAGGCCGAGCATGGTCGCCTCAGCTGCCGCGGGCGATGACGAGGGTGGCGAGCCGCAGGGCCGCCCCGCTGGCGGGCCGGTCGGTGCGGTGGAGCGTCAGCGTCCAGCCCTGGCCACGGACGATCTCCTGTAGGCGCTCCCGGTGGGCGGCGATGCGCGCCCTGTAGCGATCCCCCCAGGCTCCGGCATCGCCGATATCCAGGGATGGGCCGCCTTCGAGGCCGTGGAGCACGGCTTGGCCGGTGAAGGGGAAGGTTTCCTCGATCGGGTCCACCACCATGAGGAGGTGTCCCCGGCTGCCCGCCGCCGCCAAGCCGGCGACCGAGGCGGCGATCCGCTCCGGAGGAGTGAGGAAGTCGCCGATCAGCACGACCTCGTCGAAGCGGGCGGGCTGGGCCTCGGGCGGAAGGTCGCGGTCGAGCCCGGCCTTGTCGGCGACCAGCGCCTGAGCGAGGTGCTCCACGGTCCCCCGCGACGCCCGCGCCCGGGTCAGGCCGAGCAGGCCGACGCGCTCGCCGCCATCCACGAAGGCATCCGCCAAAGCCAGCCCGAGGACCAGGGCGCGCTCGATCTTCGACGAAGCCGCGAGGTCCGAGGCGAAGGCCATGGAAGCCGAACGGTCGATCCAGAACCAGATGTTGTGGGCCGCCTCCCATTCTCGCTCACGGACGTAGAGCCGGTCGTCCCGGGCCGAGCGGCGCCAGTCCACCCGGGCGGCGGCCTCGCCGGTCACGAAGGGGCGGAACTGCCAGAAGCTCTCGCCGGGCCCCGCCCGCCGACGCCCGTGCAGCCCGTGGGCGAGGAGGCTCGACACCCGCCGGGCTTCCAGCACGAGGCGGGGCATCTTCGCTGCGAGCGCCGCCGCGCCCTCGGTCTCGCGCCGGCCGGGACGGCGGGTGGCTGCGTCGAGGGCCTGGGTTCCGACCAAGGTCAGAGCTTCTCCGCGAGCTTGGCGATCAGGCCCTCGATGGTGTCGCCGTCGGCCCGTGCCGCGTAGTTGAGGGCCATCCGGTGCTTCAGCACCGGCTCGGCCAGGGCCTTCACGTCGGCGACGGAGGGGGCGACGCGCCCCTCGATCAGCGCCCGGGCCCGGGCCGCGAGGGTCAGCGCCTGGCTGGCGCGGGGGCCGGGCCCCCACAGGAGCTTGTCCTTCACCAGGGCGTCGCCCCCGTGGGGGCGGGCCGAGCGGACGAGGTCGAGGATCGCATCCACCACCGCCTCGCCCACGGGAAGACGGCGCACGAGGCGCTGGGCGGTCATCAGCTGATCGGTGGTCATGACCGAGGTGGGGCGAATCTCGTCGGCCCCGGTCGTCTCGATCAGGATGCGGCGCTCGGCGGCCCGGTCCGGGTAGCCGACGTCGATCTCCAGCAGGAACCGGTCGAGCTGCGCCTCGGGGAGCGGATAGGTGCCCTCCTGCTCGATCGGGTTCTGGGTGGCGAGCACATGGAACGGCCGGGGCAGGTCGTGGCGCTCGCCCGCCACGGAGACATGGCCTTCCTGCATGGCCTGAAGCAGGGCGGACTGGGTGCGCGGGCTGGCGCGGTTGATCTCGTCCGCCATCAGCAATTGCGTGAAGACCGGCCCCTTCACGAATCGGAAGGCCCGGCGGCGCTCGGCATCCTCCTCGAGGATCTCGGTTCCGAGGATGTCGGAGGGCATGAGGTCGGGGGTGAACTGAACCCGCCGGGCATCGAGGCCGAGCACGGTGCCCAGCGTCTCCACGAGCTTGGTCTTGGCGAGGCCGGGCAGGCCGACGAGGAGGCCGTGGCCGCCGGACAGGATCGTCACCAGGGCGAGATCGACGACCTTCTCCTGGCCGAAGATGACCCCGTGGATCGCCTCGCGGGCCTGTCCCACCGCCGCGAGGCAGCTCTCGGCGGTGGCGACGATGCCGTCATCGAGGCTTGTGGCGGGGCTCGCGCCCTGGCTGGCGGCCTGGATCATGCCGATGTCCGTCTCCATGGACACCGCGGTCGGAAGCCCGCGGAAAGGACAAGTGTGGGCTTGTTTCGGTCGGGCTGGCAAGGTCGGGATCGCCGCACGGTTGCGGGAGAGCCTCCCGCGACCGATGGCGGACCGGGGGGCGTGGCGCGTTGCCCCGTCCCCCTCGTCCCTGCGGCCTAACCGTCGGTACGAGCGCTGCGTCCCTCAGACCTTCTTGTCCCGCCCCTCGGTGAATTCCCGCCACAGGAGGACCAGGGCGGCCATCACGGCCGGACCGACGAATAGGCCCAGCAGGCCGAAGGTCTCCACGCCGCCGAGGATCCCCAGCAGCACCCAGAGGAAGGGCAGTTTGGTCGTGCCGCCGATCAACGCCGGGCGGACGAAGTGGTCCGCCGCGAAGGTGACGACGAGGCCCGACACCGCCACGACGATGGCCGGCGTGACGGAGCCTGCGGCGACGAGGAGGAGAGCCGCGACGGCGATGGCCAGCGCCGCGCCGAACGGGATCATCGCCGCCACGGCCGTGAAGGCCCCGAGCAGCACCGGATGGGGCACGCCCGCGAAATAGTAGACGATGCCGAGGATCACGCCCTCCCCGAGCCCGACGAGGACGAGCCCGTCGACGGTGCCGTGGACGGAGGCGACCATCTGCCGGGCGACCCGCTCGCCGCGGGGTCCGAACAGGCGGTCGCAGGCCGTCAGGGCCTGTCGCTCGACGGTCTTGCGGTCGCGGAAGAGGAAAAACAGGGCCACGAGGCTGAAGCCGAACAGCACCATCCGGTGGATGACCTCCCGGCCGACGTTGCGGGAGGCGCCGATCACCTTGCCGTTATCAAACCGGTGGAGGATCTCGGACCCGGCCTGGGCATGGCCGAGGTTGTCGTTCCACCACGATGTCGCCTGGGCGGCGCCATAGGGCAGCCGCGAGAGGAATTCCGGCGCGGGGATGCCGCTTTCCTCCGCCTTGCGGACGAACTCGGCCACATCGTGCGCCTCCCGGGCGGCCTGCACCCCAAGGATCGCCAGGGGCGCAAGGAAGACCAAGGCGATGGCGAGGATGGCGAAGCTCGGCAGGAGGATGTTGTGGCGTCCCGGCGGGAAGCGACGCTCCAGGCGGGCGTAGAGCGGGCCGAGGGCGATCGCCAGGACCACGGCCCAGGCCAGGGCCGGCAGAAACTCATGCAGGATCCACAAGCCCAGCGCCCCGAGGACGAGGACGAGGACCACCCTGGCGGCGACCTGCGAGCGGGCCCGCTCGTGCGGCGGAAGATGCGACGGGTCGGGCCGGGCCTCCGCGAGGGGCCGCGACGGCGGTACGGGCGCCGAGAATGGCGGGTAGAGCGTTGAGGGTGGGGACGACTTCATCCGCCTTCTCCGATTCGGGCTGCTGCCAAGCGCGGAGCGAAGCGATTCGATCCGATGCAGGAATGTCGATGCCCGGCCGCAGATAAGCTTCCCCGCGGCTTTCGCCACTCGCTCTCTTCCGTTCGGTGAAAGAGCGGGTTGAAATGCCGGCAAAACGGGCCGTGGACCGGACAAGGTTGCCGCACCCGACCCCCTCGTGTAGACGTCCCGGCCATCCGTCGGCGCCGTACGGCGTGCCCGGTTCGTCCGGGCCCGCCGTGGGCGCATCATGGCAGCGAGGGATGGGACGCCGGGCTTCCGGCGCGAGGGGGCTCCCGCCGCCGAACCGGAAACCGACTCAGAGCCCACGAGAAGACATGTCCGACGATCCCGCCACCCACAGCGCGACCTTCCAGCGCGTGGCCGACATCATTGCCGAGACGGCCGACATCGAGCGGGACAAGATCACTCCCGAAAGCCACGCCATCGACGATCTCGGCATCGACAGCCTCGCCTTCCTCGACATCGCCTTCGCCGTCGACAAGGCCTTCGGCATCAAGCTGCCGCTGGAGCGGTGGACGCAGGAGGTCAACGAGGGCAAGGTCCCGGCCGAGCAGTACTTCGTGCTGAAGAACCTCTGCGCCCGGATCGACGCCCTGGTGGCCGAGAAGGCCGCCAAGGTCTGACGGCCCCGCCGCTCCGACGCGTCAACCCGCCATGCGCCTTGAATATTTCGAGATGATCGACGCCGTGGTGCGGCTCGACCGTACCGCCGGCACCATCGAGGCGCTGGCCAGGGTTCCGACGGCGAGCCCGGTCTTCGAAGGGCATTTCCCCGGGCATCCGCTGGTGCCGGGGGTGCTCCTGACGGAGACCATGGCGCAGGCCTCCGGCTACCTGATCCTGGCTCATCTCGGCTTCGAGCGGATGCCTTTCCTCACGGGCGTCGACAAGGCGCGGTTCCGCAGCTTCGTCGGTCCGGGCGCCACCCTGTCGGTCAGCGCCAAGCTGGAACACGACGGGTCCGGCTACGCGGTGACGAAGGCAGCCATTACCCACGAGGGCAAGGCCCTCTGCGATGCGGAGCTGCGGTTCCGGACGATGCCCTTCCCTGACGGGCTCGACGCGCCGATGCGCGAGCGGGCGAAGGCGATCGGCCTCCTCGACCTCGCCGGCCTCAGTGGCGGAGTCGCCCCGTGACCCGGCCGGTGGTCGTCACCGGGATCGGCCTCGTCTCCTGTGCGGGGGAAGGCGCGGCGGCGCATCTCGCGGCCCTGGCGGAGGGCGCGGCGCCACGCACCGATACGGACAGCTTCGCGCCCTATGCGATCCATCCCGCCCCCGCCATAGCCTGGGACCGGCAGATCCCGAAGAAGAGCGACCAGCGCCAGATGGAGGCGTGGCAGCGGCTCGGCGTCTACGCCGCCGGCCTCGCCCTCGATGCGGCCGGGGTGAAGGAGGATGCCGCCTTCAAGCAGGCCCTGCACCTCGTCGTGGCCGCGGGCGGCGGCGAGCGCGACTATGCCGTCGACGGGACGATCCTCACAGGCCTGCGCGATGCGCCGGAGCCGGGGGCCTACCTCAACGAGCGTTTGCAGAACGACCTGCGGCCGACCCTTTTCCTGGCGCAGCTCTCGAACCTGCTCGCAGGCAACATCGCCATCGTCCACGGCGTCACCGGCGCCTCGCGCACCTTCATGGGCGAGGAGGCCGCGGGCGTCGATGCCCTGCGCGTCGCGCAGGCGCGGATCGCCTCCGGCCAGAACGAGGCGATGCTGGTCGGTGGTTCCTACAGTGCCGAGCGGCCGGATGCGCTCCTCGTGCACGCCATGGGCGGCTTCGCGAAACAGGGGGCGTTCGAGCCCGTCTTCGCCCGGGGGGCGCCGGGCGGCTTCATCCTGGCGAGCTGTGCCGCCTTCCTGATGCTCGAATCCGCCGAGCATGCCGCGGCGCGGGGGGCAAAGGCCCTGGCGCGCCTCGGACCCGTGGCGAGCGGGCGTTCCCGCCGGGAGCCGGGCGGCGTCGCCGAAGCCCTTGCGGCCCGCTGGACCGAGGCCTCCCTGTCCGCGCCGGACGCGGTGATCTCCGGGGCGACCGGCGTCGCGCCGATCACCGCGGAGGAGGGCGAGGCGCTCCGCCACCTCGCGCCGTCGGCCGGGATCCATCCCCTCGGCGACCTGATCGGCCACGGCCTGGAAGTCGCCGCCCCCTTCGGCGCGGCCCTGGCGGCGGCGTTGATCGCGGAGGGTCGGGCGAACGACGTCGCGGTCACCACGGTGGGCCATCGCCGGGGCGAAGGCATCATGCGGCTGTCGCGACCGTAACCACTTTTCCCCCCTCCCCGTCCTACGGAGAGAGGGAAAGCCCGATCAGCCACCCGGGAAGGCGATCTCCATCCGGCAGCCGCCGCCGGGGGCGTCCGTCACCGCGACGGTGGCTCCATGCAGCTTGGCGATGGCCGCCACCAGCCCGAGGCCGAGGCCATGCCCGGGGGTGAGGCGGGCGGCCTCCGCCCGGTAGAAACGCCGGAACACCCGGTCGCGCTCGCCGGGTGGGATGCCCGGCCCGGTATCCTCCACGGCGAGGATCCCCGCCCCCGCCCGGCGGGTCGCCAGCACGCGCACCTCGCCCCCCTCCGGCGTGAACTTGAGGGCGTTGTCGATGAGGTTCGCCAGGGCCTCGGCGCAGAGGTCCTGGTCCCCGAGGATGGGGGGTGCCCCGTCCGCGATCGCCGTGAGACGGATGCCCCGCTCCTCGGCCAGGGGTTCGAACAGCTCCACGCTGTCCGTCACGAGGTCGCCGAGGGCCAGGGGTCCGAAGCCGGCCCGGCGTCGCTCGTCCTCCATCTCGCCGATGCGCAGAACCGCGGTGACCATGGCGAGGGTCTGGTCGATCCAGGCCAGCCCGTGGTCGATCGCCACCCGGAACTCGTCCACGGTGGCGGCCTGCTCCCGGCTCCGTTCCAGACGCGCCCGCAGGCGGGTCAGGGGGGTGCGCAGATCGTGGGCCACGGCGTCGCCGACGCTGCGGATATCGCCCATCAGCCCTTCGATCCGGTCGAGCATCCGGTTCACGTTGCCCGCGAGACGGTCGAACTCGTCGCCCCGCGTGCCGACGGGGAGGCGGGTGCGCAGTTCACCGCGCATCACCCGATCCATCGCCGCCTCCGTCGCCGCGAGGCGTCGGCGCGCCCGGCCGGCAAGGAAGAGGCCGCCGACCATGGACAGGGCTAGCGTCGGGGCGAGCCCGACCCCGAGCGCCCGCATGGTCATGCCCTGGACCCGGTCGAGCTCGTCGGAATCGTGGCCGATGACCGCGACGCTGCCGTCCGGCAGGGCGAGGGAGGCCGCCCAGATCTCGTCGTGGATCCGCTGCTGCGCCAGTTCGACCATGGCGCCGACCCGGTATGGGTCTCCGTCCGGGTGCAGGCCCGCGGGAACGGCGTCGAGGTTGCCCGCCCGGCGCCGTCCGTCCGGGCCGAACAGTCCGCCGTAATGCTCCGCGTGGGGATCCACCGCGACCCAGGTATCGACCCGCTCCGCCGCCGCGGCGGGGTCGGCGGCGACGGCGCGGATCTCCAGGCGGAGCGTCTCGGCCAGCTCTTCCCGAAGCAGTCCCGCGGTCTGCCAGTAGACGAAGCCGAAAATCGCGAGGGCGAACAGCACCGACCACAGGGCGATGCCGACGGCCCAACGGAAGGCGGTGGACCGGAGGATCTCAGTCATCGGCGGACAGGGTGAAGCCGATACCGCGCACATTCACGATGAGCGATGGCTCACCGCCGGCCTCGAGCTTGCGCCGGAGGCGGCCGACATGCACGTCGATCAGGTTCGATTTCGGCGTGAAGCGGTAGCCCCAGACTTCCTCGAACAGCATGGCGCGGGTGACCACCTGGCCCGGCCGGCGCATGAGGTAGGCTAGGAGCTTGAGCTCCCGTGGCAGCAGGTCGAGGTCCCGGCCGCCCCGCCGCCCGAGCCCGGCCATCAGGTCGAGCTCAAGGCTGCCGAGGCGCAGCACGGTCTCCGGCGCCTCCACCGGGCGGCGCAGCAGGGCCTCGATGCGCGCGGCGAGCTCGCCGAGGGCGAAGGGCTTGGCGAGGTAGTCGTCGCCACCGGAACGCAAGCCCCGGATCCGCTCGTCGACATCGCCGAGGGCGCTAAGCACCAGGGCCGGCGTCCGGTCGCCGGCCTGCCGCAAGTCCTGCAGCAGCTCCAGGCCTTCGAGACCCGGCAACATCCGGTCGAGGATGATCGCGCCCCAGGCGCCCTTCCTTGCGGCCTGGGCGCCATCGGGTCCGGTGGCGGCCCAATCAACTTCGTGGCCGCGCCCGCGCAGGTCGGCGAGCACGTCAGCGGCCGTGTCGGCATCGTCCTCGATCAGCAGCAACCGCGCCACGCTTCCATCCTCTCGCCTGGCCTCTTTGCCGGATCGGCCGGGGAAGGTCGCCCCGGACAGACCCGTATGAACCCGAATTTAATGGCGCCAGACGGTGGAAGTCCCAAGTTCTGGAACGTCTCTAAAATCAGGCGCAACCCCGGCTGCGTTCGGTCTGTTCATCCAGGCCGACACAGCGGGGCCGCTGTTTGGCGATCGAGCGGGAATGGCGAGTGTCAACGCGGGTTGCGGGTCGCACGGGGGTGTGGCCCGTGCCTAGGAAGCGGCGTCCCCGGCGTCTGATCAACCGTTACAGGCAGTCGCGGCTCTACGATGTCACGACCGCGACCTACGTTACGGTGGATCGGCTGAAGGAGTGGCGTGCGGATGGGTTCGAGGTGATCGTGCGCGAAGTCGAGACGGGCCGCTACGTGACCGATACGGTTCTGCCGTCGGGCTTCGACGCGTGATGCCGCCATGCGCGACGTCCCTGCCCGCCGCCATGAGCCGCAGCCTGCCATGACCTTGCGCGACTCGGAACCGACCGGAGCGGATGCCGGTACCCACGACGACGAGGCTGCCCCGGCTCACACGGGAGCGCCCACCGTGGAGGCCCCGCGCGACGAACGCAGCCGGGGCGGACGCGGGAAGGCGTTCGCGCTGGTGCTCGTCGCGGTCCTCGCCGGCGCCGGCTGGTACGAGAAGGACGCGCTGCTCGGCTTCATGGGGTACGGCCAGACGGACTCAGCCGGCGATCCGGGCAAGGGAGATGCGGGCAAGACGGGCGACGGCAAGTCGGACGGGGGCAACCCGGACGTCGTGACCCTCGACGAGGCCGGCCAGAAACGCGCCGGCCTCGCGGAGGGGAAAGCGCAGACGCGGCGAATCGTCCTGCCGGTCCGGGCACCTGGCACGGTCGCCTTCGACGAGCGGCGGGTCACCCATCTGAAGCCCCGGACGCAGGGGCGCATTCTCAGCCTCGCCGTGCAGCCGGGGGACCGGGTCCATGCCGGGCAGGTCCTCGCCACCCTCGATGCGGCGGGAATCCTCGACGCACGCAACGGCCTCGCATCAGCCAACGCCGCCCTGGGAGAGGCGCAGGCGTCGGAACAGGCCGCCGCGCTCCAGCTGAAGCGCGGACAGGAGCAGCTCTCGTTCGGCGGCGTCGCAAAGGCGGAAGTGGAGCGGCGTCAGGTCGATCTCGCCAAGGCGCAGGCGGCGGTGAAGTCCGCCCAGGCCAATGCGGACATGTACCGGGCCCAGTACGAGCGCCTCGCCCCCGCCGAGGGGGCGGCGCCTGGCACCAGCGCCATCGTCACGCCCCTCGCGGGCGTGGTGACGAGTGTCGGCATCACCGTCGGCGAGGTCGTCGACACCGCCCGCGACGCCTTCACCGTGGCCGACCCGTCGCGGATGCTGGTCCTCGCCAACCTCTACGGGCCCGACATCGCCTGGGTGAAGACCGGGGACGAGGCGGACGTCGATGCCCCCGTGCCCGGGCATCCGCATTTTGCGGGTCAGGTGGGGGCGATCAACGCCGCCCTCGACCCCGCCACCAACACCGCCCCGGCGCGGATCGAGATCGCCAACCCCGCCGACATCCTGCGCGCCAACATGTTCGTGTCGGTGACGATCTCCGCCGATCTCGGCCGGACGGGCGTCACGCTCCCCGCTACCGCGGTGCAGGAGACTGAGCAGGGGCCGATCGCCTTCGTCCGCACCGGGCCGAACACGTTCGAGCGCCGGGCCCTCAAGCTCGGCGTCCGGCGCTCGGACTGGGTCGAGGTCGAGGATGGCGTGGCCGACGGCGAGACCGTCGCGACGAAGGGCAGCTTCGCCCTGAAGGCGATCCTGCTGCGCAGCCTGCTGGGCTCCACGGATTGAGGGGACCGATGACCCGCTGGTTCGCCGTCCTCGTCAAGCGCCGCCTCCTCATCCTCGTCCTGGCCCTGGCCGCGGCCGCTGGGGGAGTCGTCAACCTCGAGGGGCTCTCGATCGATGCGGTGCCGGACATCTCCCCCAAGCAGGTGATGATCCTCACCCTGTCGCCGGGGCTGGGGCCGCTGGAGGTCGAGCGCCTGATCACCTTCCCGGTGGAGAACGCCATGGCCGGTGCCCCCGGCATGGAAGGCGTTCGCTCGGTGTCGCGGGCGGGCATCTCGGCGGTCTACGTGACCTTCCATGACCCGGTGCCGATCCGGGAGGCCCGCGACCAGGTGTTCCAGCGCCTGCCCCTCGCCAAGAGCATGATGCCGGCGGGGGTGGGCGACCCGCAGATGGGGCCCATGGCGACCGGCCTCGGCGAAGTCTACCAGTTCGAGCTGCGGGGCCCCGGCACATCGCCGATGGAGCTGAAGCGCATCCTGCAATGGACGATCGCGCCCAAGCTCAAGCTCACCCCCGGCATCGTGGACGTGAACGTCTACGGCGGGCAGATGCCCACCTACGAGGTGCAGGTCTCGGCCGAGGCCCTGCGGCGTTACGGCGTGACCCTGGCGCAGGTCTACTCGGCGCTCGCCGACAACAACGCCGATGGCGGCGGTGCCTATATCGAGCACAACGACCAGCAGGAGACGATCCGCGGCCTCGGCCTCGCCAAGGGCCCGGAGGATATCGGCAACATCGTCGTCACCACGGCCGCGGGCGGCGTACCGGTGCTGGTCTCGACCCTGGGCAAGGTCGTGGAGGCGCCCAAGGTCCGCCTGGGTGCGGTGACCCACGATGCGAAGGGCGAGACGGTCGTCGGCATCGCGCTGATGCAGTACGGCGAGAACGCCAGCGCCGTGGTCGAGGGCGTCAAGAAGACCATCGAATCCCTGCGCAGCGAGCTGCCCCCAGGCGTCGAGATCGTCCCCTACTACGACCGCAGCGCCCTGGTGGACCGCACCATCCACACCGTGGCGCACAACCTGCTCGAGGGCGCCGCCCTCGTGATCGTGGTCCTGCTGCTGCTGCTTGGAAACCTGCGGGCCGGGCTGATCGTGGCCGCGGCGATCCCGCTCTCGATGCTCCTGGCCTTCGCGGGGATGCGGCTCATCGGCCTGTCGGGCAACCTGATGAGCCTCGGCGCCATCGATTTCGGACTGATCGTCGACGGCTCGGTGGTGATGATCGAGAACGTGCTCCGGGCCCGGGGTGCCCACCCCGAGAGGCCGCCCCTCGACGTGGTCCGGGACGCGACGGCGGAGGTCGCCAAGCCGGTGATGTTCGCCGTGGCGATCATCATCGTCGTCTACGTGCCGATCCTGGCCCTCCAGGGGGTGGCGGGCAAGATGTTCGTGCCGATGGCGCTCACCGTCATCCTGGCGCTGGCCGGCTCGCTCTTCGTGACGATGACGCTGATGCCGGCGCTCGCCGCGCTCTTCCTGTCGGGCAAGGGCCTCGGGGAGCACGAGACCCGCCTCGTCCACTGGATCCGCGGGGCATACACCCCCCTGCTGCGCCTCGCCGAGCGGCATGCCGGGATCACCGTGCTCCTGACCCTGTCGCTGTTCGCGGGTTCCTGTCTCCTCGCCACGCGGCTCGGCGGCGAGTTCCTGCCGCAACTGGCGGAAGGCTCCATCGTCATCACCTCCGAGAAATTGCCCGGCATCAACCTCGACGCCTCCCTCAAGACGGTCCACCGCATCGAGTCGGTGCTGAGGTCGTTCCCGGAGGTGAAGAAGGTCGTCTCGCTGACCGGTAGCGCCGAGATCCCCACCGATCCGATGGGCGTCGAGTCCACGGACAGCTTCATCACCCTCACCGATCCGGCGACCTGGAAGACGGCGCAGACCCAGGACGGCCTCGTGGCGGCTTTCGACAAGCGCCTGCAGGAGGAGGTACCCGGCGTCGCGTATTCGTTCTCACAGCCGATCCAGATGCGGATGGAGGACCTGCTCCAGGGCGTCCGCGGCGACGTGGCGATCAAGCTCTATGGCGACGACCTGAAGGTCCTGGCGGACACGGCGGGGGAGATTGTCCGCGTCGTCTCGGCGGTGCCCGGCGCCGCCGATATCAAGGCCGAGGCCCAGGCCGGCATGCCGACCCTCACCGTCGCCGTCGATCGGGCCAAGGCCGACCGCTACGGCATCAACGTCTCCGACGTCCTCGACGTGGTGAAGAGCATCGGCGGCCGGACGAGCGGTGTCGTCTACGGTGACGACAACTCCATCACCGACATCGTGGTCCGGCTCGATCCCGCCGACCGGAGCGACATCGAGCGGATCCGCAACCTGCCGGTGGGCAGCAACGGCAAGATGATGATGCCGCTATCGATGGTGGCCTCCGTCGAGGTCGCCTCGGGCCCTGCCCAGATCAGCCGCGACAGCCTGCAGCGGCGCATCTCCGTCCAGGCGAACGTGCGCGGACGGGATGTGCAGAGTTTCGTGGACGCCGCCCAGGCCGCCGTGAAGGCGCAGGTGAAGCTGCCGCCCCGCTATTCCCTGGAATGGGGCGGCCAGTTCCAGAACCTGCAGGAGGCGACTGCCCGCCTCACCCTCGTCGTCCCGGCGGCGCTCGCCGCCATCCTCGTGCTGCTTGTGGTGATGTTCGGGGACATCCGCCTCGCGGGGCTGATCTTCCTCAACGTGCCCATCGCGGCGACGGGGGGCATCGCCGCCCTGTACCTGCGCGGCCTGCCCTTCTCGATCTCGGCGGCGATCGGCTTCATCGCCACCTTCGGCATCGCCATCCTCAACGGCGTGGTGCTGACGAGCTACATCCACGACCTTGAACGCTCAGGGCTCGACCCGCGGGAGGCAGCCACAGAGGCCGCCGAGATGCGCCTGCGCCCGGTGATGATGACGGCCCTCGTGGCGACCCTGGGCTTCCTGCCCATGGCCCTGTCCACCAGCGCCGGCGCAGAGGTGCAGCGTCCCCTCGCCACGGTGGTGATCGGCGGGCTCGTCTCGGCGACGCTCCTGACCCTCGTGGTCCTTCCGGCGATCTACCCCTACGCCGCGCGGCTGCGGATCCCGTTCTTCCCCGACCCGTCGCAACCCGAACCGGCACCCGCCCCCGCCAAGACCGAAGCCGCGAAGGCCGAACCCGCCCCCTACCGGCGCCGCAGCCGCACGTAGAGCGCGCCCCCGCCGCCGTGGTGGCGGGCCGCCTCCTCGAAGCCGATGACGATCCCCCGGAGCTCCGCGCTCCGCAGCCAATGGGGCACGCTCCGGCGCAGCACGCCGCGTTCACCGAACGGGTCGGCATAGCCTTCCCCGCCCTTTCCGGTGACGACGAGGACGTAGCCCAGCCCCGCCGCCCGGGACCGCAGGAGGAAGCCCGTCAACGCCGCATGGGCCTCGGCCTGGATCATGCCGTGCAGATCGATCCGCGCCTCGATGCTCTGGCGGCCCCGGCGAAGGGCGAGGCGGGCCTGCCGTTCGAGGCCGGCCGCCGGCAGGGGACGTTGCGGCGGGGCCTGATAGGGTGCCGCCGTGGGAAGGCGCGGCGGTGGCGGGGCGAATTTCGGCGGGTTGCGCGAGGCTGCCTTCTCGGTGGGCGCGGGTGTGCGGGAAGGCCGGGCCTGCAGCATCGCCGGAACGGGGCCGGACAGCCTGTCGGGCATCCGGGCCGGCGTGTGGGCGGACGGCGTCACGGGGGGCTTGGCACCAGCCTCACCCGATGGTGCCGCCCCGCCGGGTTCGGGCCCGGCGCGACCGGCAAGCGGCGTGATGAGCTTGGCGACCTCACGCCAGAGGCGTGCCTCGCCGACCGTGAGACTGCGGGGGCGGCGCGGCGGCTTCACGGCAGGCTCCCGGTGCGGGGCAGCAGCACCACGAAGCCGACCGGATCGCGGAGGTTGCCGGCGGCGACGCCCGCCGCCACGCCGCTCCCGACGAAGAGGTCGCCCCTGGCCGGGCCGGTGATCGCCGAGCCGGTGTCGGCGGCGATGGCGAGACGACCGTGTTCCCCCTCGCCCGCCCCGGGCAATCGGCCTTCGAGCCAGAAGGGCAGTCCGTAGCGCCAGAGGGTCGAATCGACGGCGAGCCCGATCCCCGGGCTGAGAGGTGCGTTGGCCGCCCCCGGCGGCCCTAGGGATGGCTCCTCGACCGCGGCGAGGCGAAAGAAGATGTAGGACGCGTTTTGCCGGATGAGCCGTTTGGCTTCCTCGGGATGCGCCCGCAGCCATCCCGTCCAGCGGGCGAGGGTCAGACCCTCCAAGGGCAGATGACCTTCCTGCACGATCAGCTTGGCCACGGCCGTGTAGGGTCTTCCATTGCGCCCGTCGTAGAGCGCCCTCACGACGCGTCCGTCCGGCAGCCGGATCCGTCCCGAGCCCTGCACCTGCAGGACGAGGAGATCGACTCCGTCGCGCAGCCAGAGGAGCGGCCGCGCCCTCTCGCCCAGGGCCCCGTCCTCGATGGACGCCCGGTCGGGATAGGCCTCGAACCCCTCCCCCGCAGCCCGGGCGGCGCGCAGGGCCGGGTCGAGGCCGGGCCGCGTCTCGTCGGGCCCGAGGCTGACGAGGTCGTCGGGCCGGGCGAGGATCGCGGCGGTGTAGCCAGGTCCCGGCGTGAGGGAGCCCGGAAGCTCGGGCTCGAAATAACCGGTGAGGAAGCCCGGTCGCCCATCCGGTCGGACGACCCGGTAGGCCACGAAGGCGTCCCGGAAGAAAGCGCCAGCCTCCGCATCCCCGACACCGGCCGCCCTGGCACAGGCGGCGGCGAGGGCGGCGGGGTCGCCGGCGACGGTGGACGGTTGCGGCTGGGCCGGCGGCGTCGCGGTGCAGACCCGGCGGAAGGCCGCCAGCGCCCCTGCGGGATCGGGCCCTGGAAAGCCCGGCAGGTCCGCGACCGCCACCGGCTCCAACCGGGCGCCGCCGACCTCGTTCGGGACGGCGGCGGCGGAACCGCTCAGGAGAGCCGCAGCGAGGGCGACGGCTGCGGTCGCGGGGCGGGCACGGGGGAAGGGCACGTCACGTGGCAGGTCAGGCGCCGGCTTCCGTCGCGACGAGCTGCCAGTTCGGATCGCGGGAGCCGAGGGTCCGGGCGAAGGTCCAGACGTCGGGCACCTCGACCACCGTCTCCGCGCTGCCATCCACGACCTTGCCGTCGGCGTTGCGGGTGGCGGTGATCAGGTTCGACAGGAACCGCACGGTGACATGGGCCACGCGGTTGCGGACATCCACCGCCACGATCTCCGCCCGGTCGATCGATACGAAGGTCGTCTCCAGGGTCTGCCGGTTGCGCTCGCGTTCGGCGATGGCCCGTTCGAAGGCCTCCCCGACTTCCTTGGACAGCAGGGAGCGAAGGGTCTTCCGGTCGCCCTTGGCGAAGGCGATCATGATCGCCTCGTAAGCCCCCTTGGCGCCTTCGATGAAGGCGCGGGGGTCGAAGGCGGGCTCGACCTGCACCACCGCCTCGAGGCCACGGGCGACTTCGGAGCCGGGCTCGGCAATACCCCGCCAGTCCCGCGGGGCGGCGGGCGGCGTGGATTGCGGGAGCCTGTCCACACCCGGCAATCTCACCACGTTATCGCGCTCGCCGCGCCCCTGCGGTTCCGTCCGGCTGCGCTCCACCGGCTTGAACGGCGACTGCTCCGTGCCGGTCTTCTGGCCGAGCACCGACCGCAGCCGCCAGATCACGAAGACGGCAAGGGCGAGGAAGATGATCGTCGTTATGTCGAAGCCGTCCTGCATCACCGATCCGATTGCGGCCGTCCGCGCGACAAAAGCCCCGCGCGATTGGGCCGTCCCATAGCGCGTCTTCCTCCACCTTTATCCGACCAACGCGTTCGGATCGAGCCGGTTGTTCTGCGACTGATGTTTGTGATGCGACCTAGCCGCGCGATCCGTAGTTGGATCAATGCCTCGGACCGGCGGTGAGGCGTCGCTTGTCCGTTCCCTGCGGGCGTGTTAGCGGCGCCCGAGGCCCGTGCCTTGGAAGCCCGGGTCTTGGCGGCCCGCGCCGCGCTATACCTCGGCAGTCCGCGCCGGACGCCAGATCGAGAAGGATGACCCCGATGGCCGACTCCCCGGCAGCCAACGGCAACGGCGGCGGCATGCCGCAGGGTGCCCCTGCGATCAACGCCCTGGCGCAGTACGTGAAGGACCTCTCCTTCGAGAACCCCCACGCCCCGCGCTCCCTTCAGCCGAAGGAGGGCCAGGCCCCGCAGATCAACATCCAGGTCAACGTCAACGCCGGCCAGCTGAGCGAGACCGATTTTGAGGTCGAGCTGACCCTCGAAGGCGACGCCAAGATGGACGGCGAGGTCCTGTTCGCCTTCGACGTGAAGTATGCCGGCGTGTTCCGCATGCTCAACATCCCCGAGGATCAGATGCATCCGGCGGTGATGATCGAGTGCCCGCGCCTTCTCTTCCCCTTCGGCCGGCAGATCGTCGCCGAGGCGGTGCGCAACGGCGGTTTCCCGCCCCTCTACATCGACCCGATCGATTTTGTCGGCCTCTACCGGCAGAAGATGATGGAGCAGCAGGGCGCCACGGGCCCGCTGGCCTCCTGAGGCGTCGGAACGCCTGGGGACAAGGTCGCATCCGCAGGGTCCTGCGGGTGACGGACCGTCCGGCATGAAGGACCGGGGACCTGGCGCTCCGCCTGGAAGGCGTGCGGTTGCCGGGTCCCATCGGGGTCACCGCACGAGAGCTTGACCGCGCTGCCCGGGCAGCCCATGCGGGCGGCCCCGACGGTACCCGGACAGCATGGCCCCCACTTCGCACCTCGCCCTCATCAACCTCTTCATCGGTGACATCCAGGGCGGCCTGGGCCCGTTCCTCGGGACATGGCTGGCGGAATCCGGCTCGTGGAGCCCGGCGAGGGTCGGGTTCGTCGTCACCCTGGTCGGGTTCGGCACGCTGTTCCTCAGCGGCCCCTTCGGCGCCCTGGTGGACCGGGTGCCCCGGCCGCGGCTCCTCATCGGCGGCGCCTGCATGGCGATCCTGGCAGGCACCCTGCTGCTCCTGCCGGCCCGGGGGTTCTTCGCCGTCTTCACCGCACAGCTCCTCGCTGCGGCGGGGGGCACGCTGCTGCTGCCCGCGGTGGCGTCCCTGACCCTCGGCATCGTCGGCAAGGACGGGTTTCCGAAGCAGCAGGGCCGCAACCAGGCCTTCAACCACCTCGGCATCCTCCTGGCCGCAGGGGTGATCAGCCTCGGCACGCCCTTCGGCCCGGCAACGGCCTTCTACGTGCTGGGCGGCATGTCCCTGGCGGCCATTGTCGCCACCTTCACCACCCCGGCCGGCGCCTGGAACCGCCGCCGGGCGGTGGGGTGGAAGGAGGATGACGAGGACGAGCCCCAGCGCAGCGGCATCCGACAGGTTCTCGGCCACAGGCCCCTGTTGGTGCTCACCGTGGCGCTCACCCTGTTCAACCTCGGCAATGGCGGGATGCTCACCCTGCTGGGCCAGAAGCTCGTGGCCACCGCCGACGATGCGACGACTTGGACGGCCCGCTACGTGATGGTGGCGCAGCTCGTGATGGTGCCGGTCGCACTCTTCGCCGGCTCCCTGGCCGACCGACGCGGCCGGCGGCTGCTCCTGATGGCCGCCTTCGCCGTTTTGCCCGTGCGGGCGGCGATGTCGGGCCTCATCGACGACCCCTATTGGCTTATCGGCGCGGAGGTTCTCGACGGGATCGCCTCGGGGATCGTCGGCGTCGCCGTGCCCGTCGTGGTCGCGGACCTGACTTGGGGTTCGGGCCGCACTCAGACGGCCCTCGGCAGCGTCAATGCCGTTCAGGGGGTCGGAGGCGCGCTATCGGGCTGGTACGGCGGCCTCGCCTACGCATGGCTCGGCTGGACCGGGGCTTTCCTGGCCCTCGGTGTCCCTGCGATCATCGCTTTGGGATTGGTGATCTGGCTCGATGCCACCCCGGAGCCCGGCCGGCGACGCCGCCGCCGGGAGCGCAGGGCCGCTGCCCGGGAGCAGACGGCCTGATCGCAGATCTTCCGGTCCCCTACCCGACGTAGGGGCTGCCGGTCTCGGCGGGGAAGCGGTCAGCGAGCGCCCGGCGGAGCTTCTCCAGGGCGCGGTTCTCGATCTGCCGGACCCGCTCCTTCGAGATGCCGAGGCGCTGGCCGAGGGCTTCGAGGGTCGCCTGATCCTCAGCGAGGCGGCGCTCCCGCAGGATCCGCAACTCGCGCTCGGACAGGACACCCAGAGCCTGGTGAAGCCAGCTCAGACGGCGCTCACCGTCGACGGCCGCACCCACGGTCTCATCCGGCAGGGCCGCGCCGTCCACAAGGAAGTCCATCCGCTCGGAGGCGGCGTCTCCGTCTTCGCCCACGGGGGCATTGAGGGACATGTCCGGCCCCGAAAGGCGGGCATCCATCAAGGCCACGTCGTCCCGCGAGACGCCGATGGCAGTGGCGATCCGGCGATGGATCTCATCGCCGACATGCTCTTCGGTGGACTGCATGAGGCGGGCCCGGAGCCGGCGCAGATTGAAGAACAGCGCCTTCTGGGCCGAAGAGGTCCCGCCGCGCACGATCGACCAGTTGCGCAGGATGTAATCCTGGATCGACGCCCGGATCCACCACGTCGCGTAGGTGGAGAAGCGCACGTCCCGCTCCGGCTCGAACCGGGCGGCGGCTTCCATCAGGCCGACATGCCCCTCCTGAACGAGGTCGGCCATCGGCAGGCCATAGTGACGAAAACGCCCCGCCAGGGCGATGACGAGGCGCATGTGAGCTGAGATCAGGCGGTGAAGGGCGCGCTCGTCGCGACGGTCCTTCCAGCGGACGGCAAGGTCACGCTCCTCCTCGCGGGCGAGGAAGGGCGCCTCCATCGCAGTCCGGATGAATTGTCGACGTATTCCCGCGATCTCCGCCATCCGCCTGCCTCTCTCGAACGAGTGCTGGTGCGGCACCGGCCCATAAGCCCGGCGCGCCTGGCGCCTTCATGAGCGATGCCAAGCGACCGACAACGGAAGCGCAAACGCGAAAGTTCCGCGCCGACGCCCCTGAAAGACGTCATGCCGGGTGGAAATCGTGTTCACTTGAATGAGAGATGGGTCGCGCCGCCGCACTTTCCAGGGATCACGTCCGAGTCCAGGGGGAAAAATGACGCGGGGATCACCTTTTGCGGGCAGCCCTCGGCGAAAGGCATCACGCGGATGACGACGGACGTGTGCAGATAGCGCCGGTCGGTGTCACCCCAACAAAAAAGCCCGGCCTTGCGGGCCGGGCTCAACACCGTATTCCTTGCGGGGAAGCAGCCCTCAGGCCGCCTCCTCCTGAATGTCGTCCCCATCCGTCTCGGCCTCGCTCTCGGCTTCAGCCTCGGCCTTGGCCCGGCGGGGAGACTTGGCAAGGCTCTGCTCGATCAGCTTGAGGGCCTCGGTCTCGGTGATCCGGTTCACCGAAGAGATCTCACGCACGATCCGGTCCAGGGCCGCCTCATAGAGCTGACGCTCGCTGTAGGACTGCTCCGGCTGGGCCTCCGAGCGGAACAGGTCGCGCACCACCTCGGTGACGGCGAGCAGGTCGCCCGAATTGATCTTGGCCTCGTATTCCTGCGCCCGGCGCGACCACATCGTCCGCTTCACGCGGGCGCGGCCGGTCAGCACATCGAGGGCCTTCTTCACGACCTCCGGCTCCGCGAGCTTGCGCATGCCCACGGAATTGGCCTTCGCGGTCGGGACCCGCAGAACCATCTTGTCCTTCTCGAAGGATACGACGAACAGCTCAAGCTTGTAGCCAGCGATCTCCTGTTCCTCGATCGCAGTGATACGACCGACACCGTGGGCCGGATACACGACGGCCTCGCCGGTCTTGAAGCCTTGCCGGCCTGCGGTCGTCTTCTTGACTGTGGTCATGCGAGAAGGGCCTCCACTGACGCGCGACGCGAACCGCCCCGCACGAAAAGCTGTTCCCGGGCGCGACGCCACCCGGTCCGATCGCAGCGGCCCGGCCGGAAACCCCAACGGGCTTCCCATCCGAACACACCCGCGAAGCCGGGCACGCGACATTGCCTTCCGCCGGGGGAAACCCGGCGGCCGAACACATGCAACCCCAGAGAGGGAAATGCGTTTCGGCGCGGAGCAGGCACGTCTGGCGCGAGCGACGGCAGGCAGATTGTGTACCACAATCCGCGCCGGAATCAAAGCTCGCTCAAAAGCACGCGGACGTGCCGCACAAGACCCGCAACGGTTTTACACCGGTGTGCAAGCTCGCCTACAGACGTTGTGCAGGGCAGATCTTCCGCCCACGCAGACCCTCTGGCCGGACCGTCACGGCGGCGAACATCGCCGCCCGCGTGCGGCTCAATCGCCCGTGCCGGCGTTCGGCGAGAAATGCGCCTCGAGCTTGCCGGAAACCCCGTCCCACTCCTTGGCGTCGGCGGGGGCGTCCTTCTTCTGGGTGATGTTGGGCCAGCTCTTCGCATAATCGGCGTTAAGCTTGAGCCACGTCTCCAGGCTCGACTCCGTGTCAGGCTTGATCGCCTCGGCGGGGCATTCCGGCTCGCAGACGCCGCAATCGATGCACTCGTCCGGATGGATGACGAGCATGTTCTCGCCCTCGTAGAAGCAGTCCACCGGACAGACTTCCACGCAGTCCATGTACTTGCACTTGATGCAGTTCTCGGTGACGACGTAGGTCATCGGCTTTCTAGGTCCTCAGGTCCCGCATCATCCGGACGGGGCGTCTCGGCCCGCTCATCCGGGGGCTGCGCTGCTGCGCAGGCGTTGTTGACAAGGGCTCTAGACGCTGCCTCCCCCCCTGACAAGCGGGCCGGCGCCGCAGGGCCGCAACGGCGGCCCCCTGTGGCAGCGCCTCATCACCCTATCCCTCCGACAACGCCTCGTAGAGCCCTTTGGCTTCCTCCGCCGGGCCCCGGCGCGTGCCGAGATCGGTCACCCGCACCGCTAAGGTCGCATGGGCCACCGCCACCGTCACGACGTCGCCGATGCCGAGCGCCTTGGCCGGGTTGTCCGACCGGGCGCCGTTCACCCGCACGAACCCGTCGCTGACGAGGCGCGCGGCCAGGGTCCGCGTGCGGGCGAAGCGCGCGAACCACAGCCATTTGTCGAGGCGCTGACGCCCTTCGCGCATCGCGCCTCCCGCTGGTCAGCGCTTGCCCTTGTCGCCCGACTCGAGCTGCGCCTTGAGGGCAGCGAGCTTGGCGAAGGGCGAGTCCGGATCCGGCGCACGCTCGCGCCTGGGCGGGCGCTGGTCCGGCCGGGGACCGGCATGGCGGGCCTCCTGCCGGGGATCCGGGCGCCCCTCCCCCCGGTGCTCGGGGCGGCGATCGGGCCGTCCCTCGTCCCGGCGTCGCTCGGGGCGACCACCCTCGGGCCGGTCCCGGCGGCGGTCGTCGCGACCTTGCCGGGGCGCACCCTCGCCCTCGGCGCGCCGTTGCTCGTTTCCGGCACCGGGCGGTCCGCCGGGCGCTCCGTCCCGCCTTCCCCGCGGACGGTTGTTCGGCCGGGCATTGGCCGGACGCTGATGCCGCTGGAGGCGCCAGACCTCGATCGGCGGAACCTCGGCAGAGGCCGACTGCTCCTTTGACGGTGCCTCCGCCGAAGAGTCCTCGGCCGAAGACTCTCCCGTCGAAGACTGCTCCGCGGGAGCCTGCGCAACGGCCGCATCGCCGTCATCGGCTGCGGCTTCGGGCGCGGCGGCCGTGACCTCCGCCACAGGCTCGGGTTCGGCGGACGGCGCCTCGGGGGCATGCTCCGGCTCGGCTTCCGCAGGCTCGGCCTCGGCGGCGGGCTGCTCCTGGGGCGGGACCGGCGCGATGGCGGCCTCCGCGGGGACCTCGTCGGCAACGGCCGCCGGGGCCGTCTCTGACTCATCCACGGCGGATGAGTCCGGAGTGCCCTCCCCTTCCGTCTCGGAAACGGGGTCGGCCTCGGGGGAAGCTTCCGCCGGAGCGGATTCGTCGGACACCCCTTCCGCAGAGGCGGTCTGGGCGGCGACGGGTTTGGCCGGCACCGTGGGGGCGGCCGGCAGGAGCGGCACGGTGATGGCGGGGCCGGGCCGCGATTCGTTGGCGTAGCCCAGCGACTTGAGTATCGAGGCGAAATCCTCGCCCGAGCAGCCGACAAGGGAGGTCATGCCCACCGTGGCGACGAAGCTGTCGCCATCGGCCGTGCCGTCCGGGGGGGCGCCCGGCGTGGTGCCGGGGCGATAGGCGATGGCCGGGCGGATCAGGTCAGCGAGGCGCTCGAGGATATCGACGCGCACCGCCCGCTCACCACAGACCCGGAAGCCGGCGGCCCGGTAGAGGCCCCTGGCGATCTCCTTGTCGACCTTGATCGAGGTGCGGCCGGAGCCGGCGAGATGGGCGATCTCGTCGAGGCCCCGCTGGTCGAGGCCGCCGTTGCGCAGGGCCCAGAGTTGCGCCGCGAGGGTCCGGGGGGCCGGCTTCAGCAGGGCCGGCAGGAAGATGTGATAGGCGCCGAAGCGCACGCCGTGCCGGCGCAGGGCGGCTCGGCCGTCCTGGTCGAGGGTGCGCATCTCATGTGCGACCTTCGACCGCTCCAGCACGCCGAGGGCCTCGACCACCTGATAACCGATGCCCTTGGCGAGCCCTGTGAGGTCCGCGGCGGTCTCGATCTCCATGAGCGGGCCCAGGAGACGCACCACATGGGCCTTCAGCCACGCCTCGAGGCGGGCCTGGACCTTCTCCCGCGAGGCGGTGTCGAGGCTGTCATCCGCCAGCACCCGGATCTGGGGGGCGAAGAGCTTGTCGCCCGGCACCAGCCGCCCCACCGGGGCGCCGGTCCAGCGGATCGTCCCGTCGTGCGACAGCACGAGAGTCGAATCGGCCGCAGCCGAAAACCGCTCGGCCCGCGATTCGATCTCGCTGGCGAGGGCCTTGTCGGCGGCATTGCGGAGCGTCTTGGCCTCGTGGCCTTCGGCGCTTGCGTCGGGCACGAACAGGAAGCCGTTCAGCTGGCCGACATGCTGACCCTCGACGGTCACATCCCCGTCGGGGGTAATCTGGGCTTCGAGCATCGTGTTCTCTCGTAGGCGTCGCATCAGGACGCTGGTGCGCCGGTCAACGAAGCGGCTCGCAAGGCGTTCGTGGAGGGCGTCCGACAGCCTGTCCTCTACCCGACGCGTTTCGCCCTGCCAATGTTCGGGGTCGCGAAGCCAATCTGGCCTGTTGGCAACGAAGGTCCAGGTGCGTCCCTGGGCGATCCGCCGGGACAGCGTATCGATGTCGCCGTCGGTGCGGTCGATCATCGCCACGTGCTCGGCGAACCACTGGTCCGGGATGCGCCCGGCCATGCCCTTCATCAGGAAGCGGTAGAGCTGCGCCACGAGGTCCGCGTGCACCTGCGGGTGCACCTTGCGATAATCGGGCACGCCGCAGACGTCCCACAACCGCCGCACCGCGGACTGGCCCCGGGCCATGTCCCGCACATCGTCCTCGCGCATCAGGATTTCCAGCGCCTGCTGGTCCTCCCCCATCGGGGCGCGGGTCAGGCCCGCCTCCCTCGGATGTTCGTCCAGGCTCGCCTGGAGGGCTTCGAGGCTCGAGAAGGTCAGGTCCGGGTTGCGCCATTGCAGGATGCGCAGCGGATCGAAGTCGTGATGCTCCAGGCGCTCCACCAGCTCCGCCTCGAAGGGCGGGCAGCGGCCGGTGGAGCCGAAGGTGCCGTCCGACAGGTGGCGCCCGGCCCGGCCCGCGATCTGTCCCATCTCGGCGGGGGTCAGGCGGCGGAAGCGGGTGCCGTCGTATTTCCAGTTGGCGGCGAAGGCGACGTGATCGACGTCGAGGTTCAGCCCCATCCCCACCGCATCGGTGGCGACGAGGTAGTCCACATCGCCGCTCTGGTAGAGCTCCACCTGACTGTTACGGGTCCGGGGGGAGAGGGCCCCCAGCACCACCGCCGCACCGCCCCGCTGACGGCGGATCAGCTCGGCGATGGCGTAAACCTCCTCCGCCGAGAAGGCGACGATCGCGGTGCGCCGGGGCAGGCGGGAAAGCTTCTTCTCCCCGGCGAAGGTCAGCTGCGACAGGCGCGGCCGCGTGGTGGTGTGGACGTTGGGGATCAGGTCCTGCACCAGCGGCAGGATCGTCGAGGAGCCGATGAGGAGCGTCTCTTCCCGGCCGCGGACATAGAGCAGCCGGTCGGTGAAGACGTGGCCCCGGTCCATGTCGGCCCCGAGCTGGATCTCGTCGATCGCCACGAAGGCGACGTCCAGGTCCCGGGGCATCGCCTCGATGGTGCAGATCCAGTAGCGCGGACGATCCGGCTTGATCTTCTCTTCGCCGGTCACGAGGGCGACCTTCTCAGGGCCGACCTTGGCGACCACGCGCAGGTACACCTCCCGGGCGAGCAGCCGCAGGGGCAGCCCGATCATGCCGGTGGGGTGAGCCAGCATCCGCTCGATGGCGAGATGGGTCTTGCCGGTATTGGTCGGCCCCAGCACGGCCGTCACGCCGCGGGCGCGGGCGTCGCGGTGGAGGGAGCGCTGGGTGGGGCGGAGAAGGGCGTCGATGGCGGGCTGTTCCTGCGGTCGGACGACCGGCGGCGAGGGAGTGACCTCGGCGGCCCCTAATATGGGTCTGTGCGCCCGCCCCTGCCAACCTGCGGCACGATGACGGGATAGGCTTCGATCCGCACGTCCGCCGACGGATGCTGCGGTTCGACGTCGGCACAGAGGGTGTCGGGCACCGCCGTCAGGGGGCCATGCCGGGGCGGACGATGCTCGATCACCTGCGCGGAGGAGAACGCATCGCCCCCGCAGGGCGAGCCCGCCGAAAGCGGCTGCGCCATCGCCGGGCCGGCGATCAGGAGTTGGAGGAGGAAGGTGATTCGCATGGCTCGTTCCGTCCTCGCATCACCGGGTCGTCTCGCTCCGCTCGCGATGACGGAGCAGGATGTCAGTCCACGCCCTCGACCAGCACGACCTCGCCGATCCCCGCCGGACGGCGCTTCTCGACCGCGGCCTGATATTCCGGCGAGTAGTAGTAGGTCCGCGCCGCCTCGTAGGACTCGAATTCCAGCACGACGTTGCGCGGCCGGGCTTCGCCCTCCAGCGCCTCGCTGCGGCCGCCGCGGACCAGGGGCTTGCAGCCGTATGTCTTCATCGCCTCGGAGGCCATCGCGGCGTACTCCTTGTACGTCTCGGGGTCCGTGACCGTCATGCGGACGATGATGTAGCCCTTGGCCATGCCGTCTCCTCCGGCGGCCCGCGCCGCCGCCGGGGGCATAGGGCGCCGCCGCGGCGAAGGGAAGCGCTACTGCGCCGGCAGGCTGGCCTGGGCCAGAGCCGGATCCGCGCCGGGCCTGCCCGCCGTCTCCGTCTGGCCCGTCCGGGCCCAGCGGGTCGCCTCGATAATGTTGGTGCCGATCTCGGTGAGCACGGAGATCCGCAGGGGCACGAGCAGCCGCGTCCCCTCCACGGGGGCGAGCCACACGGACATCTCCCGGTTGTCTTCCATGAACTTCACACCCGGCCGGTCGGGACGGTGCCCGGCCACCGCCCGGTAGCGGGCGTTGCAGACGAGGACGGGGCCGGCATAACCGGGCTTCTGGACCTCGCGGGTCTCGGCGTAGCTCAGCACTACGTCGAAGCGGGTCGCCCCGTCGAAGAGGGGCAGGGTCCGGTCGCAATTGGCCGGATCGGTCGGGGCGCTGCCCTGGCGGACCGGCATGACCAGGGCGCTCGCCGGGTCGATCACGCCGCGCTTCTCGGCGGCGGTGACGGGAACCCGGTCCTGCATGTCGATGAGGGGCGGCGTGACCTCGGTCTGCAGGACGTTGCCGTGGGCGAGGGCCATGCGCACGGCGATGCCGGAACTGGCGGTGCGGGTGGCGATGGAGAAGGCGTTCGGGAGCGGGCTCGCGGCGATCGTCCCCGTGGAACGGGCCGCGCCCTGGCCGCCGGTGATGGCCCCCACAAGGCCCGTCAGCGTCGCGGAAACATCCATCCGGTACGAATCGTGCTCGAACGCGCCGGCGAGGCGGGCCGTGCCGATCCGCAGCCCTGCCAGGGCGATGGCGTAATCGACGGCCAAGGACGCCGGCGCCGCAGACGACCGCGCCTTGCGGGGCCGGGCCTGGGCGGAGGGCGGCAGGAGGCACAGCGTGGCGGCGACGCCCGCCGCCAGAAAGGCCTTGAGCTGGATGGTGTTACGCATGGTCCGGCTCGAATCCTGAAGGCCGCGCCGGTCGGGCCGCGCGGGGTATGGTCCGGTTATCCCCATGACGTGGTTAACAGACGGTTCGGCCGAGGCAATGCGGCTGGAGCCTTGACGGGGCGGCCATGCGTCGCCTATAGCCCCCGCCTTCAACAGGACTCCGCCGGACCTGGTTTGACGCACGGGCGCAGCCCGCGGCGCGAAGGTTTGCGCAGGCTGCGATCTGGCCCGCGGCGGAACGAAACAGGATTGTTTAAGTCATGGCACGCCGCTGCGAACTCACCGGCAAGGCCGTTCAGGTCGGCCACCTCGTGAGCCACTCGAACCGCAAGACCAAGTGCCGGTTCCTGCCGAACCTGTGCAACGTCACGCTCCAGTCCGATGCCCTCGGCAAGCGCGTGCGCCTGCGCATCACCGCCCACGCCCTCCGCACGGTGGAGCATCGCGGCGGCCTCGATGCCTTCCTCGCGAAGGCCTCTGAGGGCGAGCTGTCGCAGACCGCGCGCCTCCTCAAGCGCGAGCTGCACAAGAAGCTCGCCGAGGTTCCGGCCGCGGCCTGAGGCTCGCCTCTGGCTCCAGTTTGAAAGCGACCGGCGCTCTGAAGGGCGCCGGTCGCTTTCGCATGTCTGAACGGCTTATCTTCCGCGCACGGGACGCCATTGCGAGCCGTGCGAAGCCGTGACATCCGGGCGATCCGATCACAGGAGTCGCCCGTGTCCGAAAGCCGCCCCCCGCTCCCGCCCTTCACCGCCGAGACCGCTGCGCGCAAAGTCCGTGCGGCCGAGGACGGATGGAACGGCCGCAACCCCGAGAAGGTGTCCCTGGCCTACACGCCGGACAGCCGGTGGCGGAATCGCGCCGAGATCTTCTCGGGCCGCGAGGCGATCGTCGCCTTCCTGACGCGCAAGTGGCAGCAGGAGCACGAATACCGGCTGATCAAGGAGCTCTGGGCCTTCCACGGGGACCGCATCGCCGTGCGGTTCGCCTACGAATTCCACGACGCATCTGGGGCGTGGTTCCGGGCCTACGGCAACGAGAACTGGGAGTTCGACGAGAACGGCCTGATGCGGGCGCGCCACGCCAGCATCAACGACCGGCCCATCACCGAGAGCGAGCGCCTGTTCCATTGGGACCGCTCCGGCCCCCGCCCGGCCGACCACCCGTCGCTGAGCGACCTGGGGCTGTAAGCGCCGCCGTCATTGCGAACGCAGTGAAGCAAACCAGGGATCCGCTACATTCGAGAGCGTCCCGCTGCCCTGGATTGCTTCGCTTCGCTCGCAAGGACGGCGAGGTTGCGGGGGCCGCCTACCGCCGCCCGCCCGCCGCCATCCGCGCCGGTTGCCGCATGAGAACCGGGGCGCCGTTCTCCTCGAACAACTCCGCGAGCTTCTCCGTCATGGCGCCGCCGAGTTCCTCGGCATCGATGATCGTCACCGCCCGCCGGTAGTAGCGGGTCACGTCGTGCCCGATGCCGATGGCCAGCAGTTCCACGGGGGACCGGGTCTCGATATCCTCGATCATCCAGCGGAGATGCCGCTCCAGATAATTGCCGGCATTGACCGAAAGGGTCGAGTCGTCGACCGGCGCACCGTCCGAGATGACCATCAGGATCTTGCGCTGCTCCGGCCTGCCAAGCAGCCGCTGATGCGCCCAGTCCAGGGCCTCGCCGTCGATGTTTTCCTTGAGCAGCCCCTCGCGCATCATCAGCCCAAGGTTCTTGCGCGCCCGGCGCCACGGGGCGTCGGCGGCCTTGTAGACGATGTGGCGCAGGTCGTTCAGCCGGCCCGGCGACGGGGGCTTCCCGGCGGCGAGCCACGATTCGCGGCTCTGCCCACCCTTCCAGGCGCGGGTGGTGAAGCCGAGGATCTCGACCTTCACGCCGCAGCGCTCCAGCGTCCGCGCCAGGATGTCGGCACAGGTGGCCGCTACGGTGATCGGCCGCCCGCGCATCGACCCGGAATTGTCGAGCAGCAGCGTCACCACCGTATCGCGGAAATTCGTGTCCTTCTCCTGCTTGAAGGAGAGCGGCTGGAACGGGTCCGTCACCACCCGCACGAGGCGGGCGGGATCGAGCTGGCCCTCTTCCAGGTCGAAATCCCAGGCGCGGTTCTGCTGGGCAAGGAGGCGGCGCTGCAGCCGGTTGGCCAGCCGTCCGACGACGCCCTGGAGATGGGAGAGCTGCTTGTCGAGGTAGCTGCGCAGGCGGGCGAGCTCGTCCGCGTCGCAGAGGTCCTCGGCGTGGATCACCTCATCGAATTTCGGGCTGAACACCTTGTAGTCGGGGCCCCGCGCCTCGCTCCCCTGCTTGGGCGGCGGGCGTGAACCCTCGGCGGCCTCGTCCGATTCGGCATCCTCGGCCTCGTCGGGCAACTCGCCGCTGGGCGCGTCGGCTTCCTCCTGGGCGCCCTCCTCGATGTCGTCGGAGGCCTCCTCGGAGGTCTCGATCTCGGCGCGGTCGCCCTCCGACTTCTGCTCCGCATCGCCCTCGCTGGGGTTCTGCTCGTCGTCCTGGGTATCGTTCTCGTCGTCGTTCTCGTCGTCCTCCGGGTCGAAGGGCGTCTCGTCCGACATGTCCAGGGACGAGAGGAGGTCACGGATCGAGCGGGCGAAGGCGCGCTGGTCCTCGATGGAGCCGATGAGCCCGTCGAGGTTCGGCCCGGCCTTGGCCTCGATATGCTCGCGCCACAGGTCCACGATCTTCGACGCCGCCTCGGGCGGGGCCTGCCCGGTGAGGCGCTCGCGCACCATGAGCGCGACGGCGTCCTCCAGGGGCGCATCGGCCCTGTCGGTGATGGTCTCGTACTTGCCGCCCCGGTGGTACCGGTCCTCCAGCATCGCCGCGATGTTGCTCGCCACGCCCGTCATCCGGCGGGAGCCGATGGCCTCCACCCGCGCCTGCTCGACCGCGTCGTAGACCGCCCGCGCCGGGGCGTTCTCCGGCGCGAAGCGGCGGTGGAGCGCCACGTCGTGGCAGCCGAGCCGCAGAGCCATGGCGTCGGCATTGCCGCGCAGCACCGCCACGTCCCCAGCCGACATCTTGCGCGGCGGCTCGGGCAGACGGGCCTTGTCGCCGGTCAGGGCAGGCCGGTCGGTGGCGTAGGTCACCTCGATCTCGGCCTTGCGGGCGATGGCACGCAGGCACCCCGCCACGGAGCGCTTCAGGGGCTCCGCCACGGGTTCGCGCCGCTCGCCGGGCTTGCGGTTGGACAGGGACATGCGGGCTTTCAGCTCAAGGCGACGTTCATCGCGCTCTCGGGCAGCTCCTTGCCGAAGGCGCGCTGGTAGAACTCGGCGACGAGGGTCCGCTCCAGTTCGTCGCACTTGTTCAGGAAGGTCACCCGGAAGGCGAAGCCGATGTCCCGGAAGATGTCAGCGTTCTCGGCCCAGGTGATCACCGTGCGCGGGCTCATGACGGTGGAGAGATCACCGTTCATGAAGGCGTTGCGGGTGAGGTCGGCCACGCGGACCATGCGGTTGACGATGTCCCGCCCGCTGTCGCCCTTGTAGTGGGGCGCCTTGGAGAGGACGATGTCCACCTCACGGTCGTGGGGCAGGTAGTTCAGGGTCGTGACGATGGACCACCGGTCCATCTGGCCCTGGTTGATCTGCTGCGTGCCGTGATACAGGCCCGACGTGTCGCCGAGGCCGACGGTGTTGGCGGTGGCGAACAGGCGGAAGGCCGGGTGCGGGCGGATCACCCGCTTCTGGTCGAGCAGGGTCAGGCGGCCCGAGACTTCGAGCACCCGCTGGATCACGAACATCACGTCCGGACGGCCGGCATCGTACTCGTCGAACACGAGGGCGACGTTGTTCTGCAGCGCCCAGGGCAGGATGCCGTCCTGGAAGGCGGTGACCTGCTTGCCGTCCTGCAGCACGATCGCGTCCTTGCCGACGAGGTCGATGCGCGAGACGTGGCTGTCGAGGTTGATGCGGATGCAGGGCCAGTTCAGTCGGGCCGCAACCTGCTCGATATGGGTCGACTTGCCGGTGCCGTGATAGCCGGTGACCATCACGCGCCGGTTGCGGGCGAAGCCGGCCAGGATGGCGAGCGTCGTCTCCCGGTCGAAGATGTAGTCCGGGTCGAGGTCGGGCACATGCTCTTCCGCCTCGGCGAAGGCGGGCACCTTGAGATCGAGGTCGATACCGAAGACGTCGCGGACGGAGACGGTGCGGTCGGGGAGCCGGGCGGGCGTATCGTCAGAGAGCATTCGGGACCTCTTGGAGCGCGGGGCAACCCTTGGGGCGGCATCCGCGCGGGAGATGCGTGGGAAGCGGGTTTCGCAAGCCGCGGAACCTTAGACGGCGGCGGAAAGACTCGCTACCGGGGGAGACACGACCCCTCATATAGAGCCCACCGGCCTCCGCTTCGAGCGGGGCCGTGCATTGATCATGCCGGGCGGTCAGCAGAGGCCTGCGGTCCGGAGGACGTCGTGGGCGCGGATGATGTCCCGCAGGCGCTCCTCGAACGAGCGGTCGCCCCCGTTGGCGTCCGGGTGGAAGCGCTTCACCAGCGTCTTGTACTGGGCCTTGATGCCGGCCGTATCGGCAGTCTCGTCGAGGCCGAGGACGTCGAGGGCCTTCCGCACGGCGGCCGAGCGGCGGGGCTGCTCCGGCTCTTCCTGGCGGGCACGACGGGCCTTCTCTCCGACGCCGTTCGCCCGGAGAATGCCCAAGGGATCGACATAGGCCCAATCCCGGGTCGCCTCAGGCTCGGGCTTGCCCGGGCCGGTGCGGTTCACACCCATCGCCCAGGTCGGCCGGTGCCCGATCAACGCATCCTTCTGGTAGGCCTGGACGGCGGCGTCGTTCATCCCGTCGAAGTAATTGTAGGAGGCGTTGTACGCACGGACGTGATCCATGCAGAAGCGCCAGTACTGCCCTTCCGCCTTGCGGCCCTTCGGCGCGCGGTAGAGGCCGGGGTTCTTGCAGCCGGGACTCTCGCACGATGCCTCGGCAGTCGCCCTGGGCTCGTCGCAGGACGGCTTGATGCGGATGCTGTCGAACAGGCGCGAGTTGAGATCCATGACGGGCCGATTATGAGGGGGAGTATCGCCAACACAAGGGCGCTGGGCCTGATGACGCATGCGCGAAACCAGGCTTGACGGCGCGAGCGACGCGGGACCCACGATGGCTGAGACGCTTCGGGACTGGATCGAGATGCGGCTGCGCGCCGAATTGGCGCCGACGCAGCTCGACGTAATCGACGAATCACACCTCCATGCCGGCCATTCCGGAGCACGACCTGGGGGTGAAACCCATTACCGCCTCGATATCGTGTCGGCGGCCTTCGACGGGAAGAGCCGGGTGGAGCGTCACCGTCTCGTGAACGGCCTGCTGGACGCCGCTTTCGCCCGCGGCCTGCACGCCCTGGCCCTGCGGGCCCGCACGCCGGCCGAGGCCGCCTGACCATGACCGGAAGGCCCCGGCCGTGACCCTCGTCTGTACGCCGGAGATCGCGATCCCCGAAGGCGAGCTCGAGGAGAGCTTCGTGCGGTCTTCGGGGCCGGGGGGCCAGAACGTCAACAAGCTCTCCACGGCGGTGCAGCTGCGCTTCGACGTGCGCCGCTCCCGGGCCCTGCCCGATCCCGTGGCCGTGCGCCTGATGCGGCTGGCCGGGCGGCGCCTCACCGACGAGGGGATCTTGGTCCTCGTGGCCCAGCGCTTCCGCACCCAGGAGCGCAACCGGGCCGATGCGCGGGAGCGCCTCGCCGCCCTCGTGGCGGAAGCTGCGGTACCGCCCACGCCCCGCCGCCCCACCCGGCCGACCCTCGCGTCGAAGAAGCGGCGGCTGGAGGACAAGACCAAGCGCGGGGCCACGAAGCGGATGCGCGGCGCACCGATGGATTGAGGAGGCAAGCTGCCTCCATTCCCGGCCGCGCGCCCACGGGGCGCATTGCGGCCCGGGATGGCGCCGCCGATATCGGCGGCACGACACGAAACGACAGGACGACATGCCCGAACTGCCCGAGGTCGAGACCGTTCGCCGGGGCCTGGAGCCCGCCATGGTCGGCGCCCGCTTCAGCCGTTTGACCCTCCGCCGGCCGAACCTGCGCTTCCCGTTTCCCGAGCGCTTCGCGGCGCGGCTCGAAGGGCGCACCGTCACCGCCCTCGCCCGACGGGCGAAGTACCTCACCGCCGCCCTCGATTCCGGCGAGACGCTGATCATGCATCTCGGCATGAGCGGGCGGTTCGACGTGGCGCTGCCGGATGGCCGCAACCTCTCGCCGGGGGATTTTTACCTGGAGGGCGCGCAGGGCGTGCCCAAGCACGACCACGTCGTGATGGCGATGTCCTCGGGCGCCACCGTGACCTACAACGACGCCCGCCGGTTCGGCTTCATGGATCTCGTCCCCAGCGCGTCCCTGGAGACCTGCCGCCACTTCGCGAAAATGGGTGTGGAGCCCTTGGACGGTCTGACCGGCGCCGTGATCGCGGGCCTGTTCCGGGGGAAGGTCACCCCCCTGAAGGCCGCCCTCCTCGACCAGCGGTTGATCGCCGGCCTGGGCAACATCTATGTCTGCGAGGCCCTCCACCGGGCGAAGCTCCATCCGGAAGCGCCGGCCGGTAGCCTTGCCAAGCCGGATGGCCGCCCGGCCACCCCGGCGAACGCCCTGGCCCGGGCCATCGTGGCCGTCCTGACGGAGGCGGTGCAGGCGGGGGGCTCGACGCTCCGCGACTATGCCCGCACCGACGGCAGCGCCGGGGGCTTCCAGCACGCCTTCCGGGTCTACGACCGCTTCGGCCTCGCTTGCGCGCGTGCCGGTTGCACGGGCACGGTGGCGAGGGTGGTCCAAGCGGGCCGTTCGACCTTTTTTTGTGCCACCTGTCAGCCATCGGCTGCCGAAGCGGTGGCCCACCGCTCCGCAGGACGGCAATTTCGCCACAAAAGCGGTTAGGGTCATGATCCGGACGCCCCAACCCGTTGCGGGCGGCCGGCGCGGATCCCTCGCGAGACGGATCGGCCGGGCCGCCGAGGATGCCGATGTTCTTTCGCCGTTCCAAGACGACGCCCGGTGAGGGACCGGATAAGGTCGAGTACGAGGGCCAGGAAGAGGGCCAGCCCCTTCCGCAGCGCCTCTCGCCGCGCTCGCCCAGCGAGGCGATCAAGCCCATCGCCGCCCCGCCGCCGCCGGAGAGGCCGGACCGCGAGCGAGGCAGCTTCATCGGCCTGTTCAGCGGCCTGCTGACCTTCGCGGTGGCCGCCGCCCTCGCGGCGATGGTGACCCTTACGATCTACCAGCGCAACGTACAGGAGCCGGGCCCCCTTCCCGCGGACAAGGTCGTGGTGATCCCGAGCCACAGCGGCACGAGCGAGATCGCCGACACACTCTCCAAGGAGGGTGTGATCCAGCACACGGGCCTGTTCGAGTTCGCCGCCCGGTTCGGCGGCCGCCCGCCCCTCCGCGCCGGCGAGTATCTCTTCAAGGCCCATGCCAGCATCGCCGACACCCTGGACACCCTCGCCACCGGCCGGCAGGTGCAACACGCGATCACCTTTCCCGAGGGCCTGACCTCCGAGCAGATCGTCGCCCGCCTCAACGAGAACGACGTGCTCTCCGGCGATATCGGCGAGGTCCCGCCGGAGGGCTCCCTCCTGCCGGATACGTACAAGTTCGAACGCGGTGCAACCCGTCAGCAGATCGTCAACCTGATGAAGACCAAGCAGCGCGAGGTGCTGAACCAGATCTGGCAGCGCCGCAGCGCCGACATCCCGGTGAAGACCCCGGCCGAACTAGTCACCCTCGCCTCGATCGTCGAGAAGGAGACCGGCCGGGCCGACGAGCGCCCCCGGGTCGCCGCCGTCTTCGCCAATCGCCTGAACCGGCGGATGAAGCTGCAATCGGACCCGACCATCGTCTACGGTCTCGTGGGAGGCCGCGGCACCCTCGGCCGGGGCATCCTGCGCTCCGAGATCGACCGGGCGACGCCTTACAACACCTACGTGATCGAGGGTTTGCCTCCGGGCCCCATCGCCAACCCCGGCAAAGCCGCCCTGGAGGCCACCGCCAACCCCTCCCGCACCCGCGACCTCTACTTCGTGGCCGATGGGACCGGTGGGCACGCCTTCGCCGAGACCCTGGAGGCGCACCAGCGCAACGTCGCCCGCTGGCGGGCCGTGGAAAAGAGCCGGCAGTCCCCGCCGGACGCCGTGGACAAGGCCGATCCCAACGCCGACCCCTCCGCTCCCCGCCCCGCGGGCGCGGCCCCGGCGCCGGGCACCAACGCGGCCCTCCTCGACCCCGCCTCGGCGGAGGCCCGCTCCCGGGCGTTCGATGCCTCGGAGGGGACACGCCTCGATCCCCTCAAGAACAAGACCTACGACCTGGGATCGCCGAAGAGCATCCCGGTACTCGCCGAGCCGCCGGCGGTGAAGGCCAAGCGGTAGCGGGCTGCAGCGGACGTCCTTGGGAGGAGACAAGGTTTCTCCACCATCGACGACATCCTCACCGTCTTTGCGAGCGCAGCGAAGCAATCCAGTCCCAGGACTGCTCCGCTGCGCTTGTAAAGACGGAGGCGGAGGGGGAGGCCCGCGGGCCGAAGCGCGCGGAACGATGCGCGCCCCCTTTCCCTGGTAAAAAATCCGTGCGACAGCCGCCGTCCCTCAGGACGACGGCACCGCCCATGGCCCAGATCGCGAGCATGACGGGATTCGCCCGTGCCGCCGGCACCACGGGGGCGATGCAGTGGGCGTGGGAAGTCCGCAGCGTCAACGGGCGCGGCCTCGACGTGCGGGTCCGGGTACCGAACGGCTTCGAGGCCGTGGGCGAGACCGCCCGCACTGCCCTGCAGAAGACCCTCTCCCGCGGACAGTGCCAGCTCACCTTGACCCTCACCCGCAGCGAGGGAGCGCCGCGGGTGCGGATCAACGAGACCCTGCTCGCGAGCCTCGCCCAGGCGGTGGCGCGGGTGCCCCGGCCGGAGGGCGTCGCCCCCGCCACCATGGACGGGCTCCTCGGCATCCGCGGCGTCGTGGAGGCCGAGGACGAGGCGGCGCCGGACGCCGATTCGCTGAACCGCGACCTCACCGAAGGCGTCGTACGGCTGGTGGCCGACCTCGTGGAGGCCCGCCGGTCCGAGGGGCGGCAGCTCGAAGAGGTCGTCTCCGGCCAGATCGCCCGCATCGCCGCCCTGACCCAGGCCGCCGAGGACGATCCTTCCCGCCGGGTCGACGCGGTGCGCGCCCGGCTCGCCGCGACGGTGGAGGCCCTCTCGCAGACAAGCCTCGATCCCGAACGCCTGCATCTGGAGGCGGTGCTGCTGGCCGCCAAGGCCGATGTCCGCGAGGAACTCGACCGGCTGAAGGCCCACGGGGCTGCCGCCCGCGAGTTGCTCGCCGCGGGGGGTGCCATCGGCCGCCGCCTCGATTTCCTCGCCCAGGAATTCGGCCGCGAGGCGAACACCCTCTGCGCCAAGGCCGGTGACATCGGGCTGTCGCGCATCGGGCTCGACCTCAAGGCGGTGGTCGAACAGTTCCGCGAGCAGGTTCAGAATATCGAATGAGTTGGGGGCATAAAGTGAGGCCGCTGACGACAGGGAGCCGGGCGAAGCCGTGATCGACGAGACGAGAATTGCGCGGCGGGGCCTGATCCTCATCCTGTCCTCGCCCTCGGGCGCGGGCAAGACGACCCTCACCCGCGCCATCGCTGGGGATCCGAGCTGGGCGCTGGACCTGTCGATCTCGGTGACGACCCGGGCGCGGCGCCCCTCGGAGATCGACGGGCGGCATTATCACTTCATCGACCGCGAGGCGTTCGAGGATCTGCGCGCCCGGGACGACCTGCTCGAATCGGCCGAGGTGCACGGCAACTTCTACGGCACGCCCCGGCGTCCGGTGGAGAAGGTGCTGGGCGCCGGCCGGGACATGATCTTCGACATCGACTACCAGGGCACCCGGCAAGTCCGCAGCAAGCTGGCCGGCGACGTGGTGAGCGTGTTCATCCTGCCGCCGAGCATGGCCGAGCTACGCCACCGCCTGGAGCGCCGGGCCGAGGATTCGGCCGAGACCATCGAGCGCCGCCTCGCCAATTCCCGCACCGAGATCCAGCGGTGGAGCGAGTACGATTACGTCATCGTCAACGATGACCTTCAATCCGCCTTCACCGCTTTGAAGGGCATCCTCGCCGCCGAACGGCTGAAGCGCACCCGCCAGACGGGCCTTGCCGCCTTCGTCGAAGGGCTCCTGGCCGAGGCCGACGGGCAGGGTTGAGCGGACGGCCCTGAGCGGCCTCACTCCGTCATCGCGAGCGAAGCGAAGCGACCCAGGGCAGCGGCCGGTTGCCGAATGGGGCGCCTCCCTGGATTGCTTCGCTACGCTCGCAATGACGGGGAGGGTTCGCCGTAACGGAGGCGAGCCCTCAGGACGAACGCAGCCACACCCGCATGGCATCGAACGTCCCATTCGCCGCCGCGACGACCGCCTCGGACTCTCCTTCGTACCCATCGAGCCGGGCGCGGAAGGACGCCCACATGGCGCCCGTCCGGGCTCCGTGGCCGGAATAGTAGGCCAGCCCGTCGCCGGTCAGGCCGTGCATCGCCGTGATGTGCCGGCCGATCACCCGGCCGCCAAGGGTCGAGCCCTCGAGCACGTAGAGTGCCCCCATCGCCGTCGCCGGCCCGTCGAGACTGATGGAGCGCGCCCGGTCCAGCCCTGCGATATCCTCCGTGGACAGGCCGAGGTAGGCAAGGTCCCGGTCCAGCGCGTCGAGGCGGCGGCGGGGATCGAAGAACGCGCCGTCACTCAGCGCGGTGCCGATCACCGGCTCCCAGGCCGCATGAAAGCCGCGCAGGCGGGCGAGCAGCCCCCGGTATCCGGCGAGCGACGAGACCCGCGCCTGCCAATCCAGGTCCCGCTCCAAGGCTTCGTGGGCCGGAGCCGTCGCCGCCCGCAACCGCAGGTGGAGGTTCGAGTCGGACATGATCAGGCGGTAATCGTAAAACAGGCGCCGGGGTTGTTTACCACGTCGAGGCGGGCGTTGATCTGGTCGAGCATGGCCCGGATCAGCTTCATGCCCAACCCCGAGCCCTGGGCGCTGCTGGTTCTCGGCTCCGCCCAGTCGTCCGGCAGGCCCCTGCCGTCGTCGCAGACCTTCAGCTGCACACCGCCTTCGCCATCCGTCGCCGAGACGGTCACCTCCACGCGACCGCCCCCGGTCGGCGTCGAGGCGTATTTGAACGCGTTGGTCACGAGTTCTGTGGCGATGAGCGAGAGGGCGACTGCCTTGCGATAGGGCACCATCATGCCCCGTTCGACGGTGAGATCGACGGAATGCCCGTCCCCCGCGAGGCCCGCGAGATCCTTGCACAGGCTCTCGATGGTCACACCGAGATCGACCTCGTCCACCCGGTCGGCCTGATAGAGGCTGTCGTGGACACGGGCCACACTCATCACCCGGGCCGAGGTTTCGGCGAAGGCTTGCCGCGCCGCCGCGTCGGCGATCTGCCGCCGCTGCATCTGGAGGAAGGCCGAGACGATCTGAAGGGAATTCTTCACCCGGTGGTCGATCTCGCGGGTGAGAAGGTCTTTCTGCGAGAGGAGGCGCTCCTTCTCGGCGAGAAGCCCGGTCAGCTCGTCGATCTTCCGGCGCTGGCGCAGGACGACGCCTTCGACCGCCTCCGCCAGCGAGCTGGCGAGGTTGGCCTGCCATTCGGCCCAAGGGTTGGCGTGACCGGTGCGCTCCTCGACCCAGCGCTCGAAGGAGCGCCGGGGGAGCACCGCCACCGAGCCGCTCCCCGCGAGCACCGGCTTGCGCGGGTCGCCGCCCCAGGTCACCGTGCTCGGCATCTCCGGGCGGAACCACACGAGAAGGGTTTCGCGCCCCTCGTCCACGAAGGCCGCGAGCACGCCGCTGGCCACCTCGCGATAGGCGGCAGCCTCCGGATAGACCGTGGTGAAGGTGCTGCTCGCGAAGCGCGTCTCGCCCGTGGGAAGGGTATCCCGCAGCCAGCCCGCGAGGGCGACCACCGCCTCGGGCGGAGGCGTCCGGCCGATCAGGGTCGCCCGGTCACCGGAGACGATGCCGGCGCCCGTGGCGTCGAACAGGTTCAGAAGGGTCGTGACGCCGCCGGTGAGCGCGGCCACGAAGTCGTCGGACCGGGTCAGGCTCCGCACGAGCCGGCCCTCGACGTCGAGATGCGCCTGCCGTTCGGCCCAGAGGCGACGGGATTCGATCTCCTGCACCCGCATGGCGAAGGCGTCGGTCAGCACCGTCGCCGCTGCCCGGGTCTCCGGCGGCACGTAATGGGGCCGGCGGTGGTGGCCGATCATCAGGCCCCAGAGGCGACCATCGACCATGATCGAGATCGACATCGACCCGTTCACGCCGAGATTGCGCTGGTATTCCAGATGGATCGGCGCCAGGGACCGGTGCTGCGCGAAGGTGAGGTCGATCGGGGCGTTCGCCCCGCCCGGAGCACCCACCAGGGCGACGGGCACGGCGTCCCGGTCGATCACGAACCGGCTCTTCGCCTTGGTGTACAGGGCGCGGGCCTGGGCCGGGATATCCGACGCGGGGAAATGCAGGCCGAGGAGGCTGCGCGACCAGTCGGGGGACTTATCCTCGGCGATGGCTTCGCCGTTCCAATCCGAATCGAATCGGTAGACCAGCACCGCCTCGAAGCCGGTCAGGCCGCGGATCTCCAGAGCGGCGAGACGGGCCGCACCCGCCAGGGTCTCGGCCGCCCTCAGCCGCGCCACGGCGAGTTCCGTGTCGATCTGGCTGGCCAGCCGGAAGTCGTCGGCGATGTCGGGCTCCCGCTCGATCTCGACGATGAGCCGCCCGGCATGGACATGGGCCACGGCGAGGTAGTTCACCTCCGGCTGCCCGGCGAAGTTCAGGCGCCGACGGATCGAGCGCCCTTCGTCCAGGGTGCCGCTCCCCAGGCGTGCGCGGACGGTGTCCATGAACGGGACGGGAAGGACGTTGCTCAGCGGGCGCCCGAGAAGGGGCGGATCGGTGGGCTCCACGATCTCCGCGACGTTGGCTGAGAAGGCCGTGACGAGGAGCGTCGCCGCGTCGGCGGCGAGCAGCACGGCGTTCGGCTGGATGGAGCCCGGAATGTGGATGGGCTCGCGCTCGCACAGGCTCGGATCGACCGGTTCGGCCCGCACCCGGCGGCTGATGGCCGAGATGACCGCCTCACGCTTGGCGCCGATGCCCTGGACCTCCAGGGGATCGATGCGCAGCCACGTCACAGGGCTGCCATTGAACTGGCCATGCTGCATCCGCACCTGCGCGCGCAGGGGCTGGGGAAGGCGACCGAAGACGTATTCGAAGCGCTCGTCGAGGGCGCCCCTTCGGGCGCCGGACTGGAACCTGCCCCGGATGGCCGGAACGTTGGCGACCGGCATCACATCGCGGAAATAGTCGCGACCGAGCACCGCGTCCCGCGGAAGCTTCAGCAGGGAGCTGGCGCCTTCGCTGAATGCGACGATGGTCCCCGCCGCATCGAGAGCGATGACACCTGCATCCAGGCGGTCAAGCTCGTCGGGGGCGAGGGAGTTGAGGTCGTCGCCGCCCTCGCGGCTCTCCGTCAGGGGCTCGCTCGGCGGCATCAGGCACCAGACCGGATCATCAGGAACGGTATGCCGGGGACATCCAAGAAGTGCAATGCTTGCGTCGCAATGTCTAAGCCAAGATCCGAACTCGGAATTCAATCTCCGTGAACGTAGTCAATCTTTTGTATGATTTCTGACAGTGCCGTATAAAGCCCTTCTTCCACAGTAGGATGATAGACCGGGCGATCGACCAAAGCTTGTACCGTCAGGTTGTCGCACAGGGCGTTCGAGACAATCTGAGCGAGGTGCTCGACGCCTGGTCCGAGCATCTCGCCGCCGAGCAAGCGGCCATCGGGCGCAGCCCAGAGGCAGATGCCGCCTTGGTTCAATCTTTCGGTGCGGGCCCGGCCCTGATCGCCGAAATCCATTGTCCCGACGATCCGCCCGGTGGCGTCGGGATCGTACGGCTCGCCAATCGCGGCAGCCTGGGGATGCGTGAACACCATCGCCAGGGAGGGCCAGGGACCGGGCCGCTCCGGTTCCTGCCCTGCGGCGAGGGCGGCTGCGTTGCGACCCGCGATGCCGCCTTGGCGACTCGCCTCGTGCAGCACCGGGCGCCATGCATTCGCGTCGCCGGCGATCAGGATCGGCGCCCCCCGGCAGACGAGGCTGCGATGGTCGAAGTCGGGCATTCCCCGGTCGTCGAGGGCGAGGCCGGCGGCGTCGAGGCCGAGACCGCTCAGGTTCGGGGGCCGCCCGGCCGCCGCGAGGATACAGGCAGCCTCCGTGGAGGCGGCCCGACCGTCCGCGCCGGTCCACGCCAAGCGAACGCCTGCGGCGGTTCGCTCGGCCCCCTCGACCCGGGCCCCGAGGTGGAGGGTGAACGCGTCGGAGAAGATATCGACGGCCTTGCGGACCAGATCGGGTTCCGACAACCCAGCGATGGTATCCCCCGTGTCGAAGGCGGTGACCTTCACGCCGAGGCGGGCCATCGCCTGTGCCAGTTCGACGCCCACGGCACCGAGTCCGAGGACGGCCAGTGATTCGGGCAGGTCGGGGATCTCGAACAGGGTGTCGGTGGTGAGCAGACGGTCTCCGAGACCCCGGAGAGGGGGCGGAACCGCGGGGCTCGATCCCGTGGCGATCACCGCCGCGCCGAATCGCAGGTGAACCTCGCCGCCGATGGCCAGCGTGCGGGCATCGACGAAGCGGGCCTCCCCCGCCAGCCGGTCGGCGGCCGGGAAGTCATCCGCCGCGTCGAGCACGGCGCCGACGAATCGGTCGCGCTCCCGACGGAGACGGGCAAGAACCGCCGGACCGTCCACCGTGACGGATCCGATCCGGACCCCTAAGGGCTCCCCCTCCCGGGCCCGTTGGGCGACGTCGGCGGCGGCGATCAGCAGCTTCGACGGCATGCAGCCGACCCGGGCGCAGGTCGTGCCCCCCGGGCCGCGCTCGATGAGGACGCAGTCGGCGCCAGCCTTCTTCGCCGCCCGGTACGCGGCGAGGCCGGCGGACCCGGCGCCGATCACCGCCACATCGCACACCCGTTCCCGCATCCTGCCCCCCGGCTTCGATCCGCGGGGCCAACAGGACGTGGAATTCTTCGTTCCGGGTTGCGCCGACGCGCCTCAGGCCCGGCTCGGGGCCGTGCCGCCGAGGTGGAAGACCCGGTGCGGGACCAGTTCGCCCCGCTCCACGTCGCCCACGGCGACGAGGATGCCGGCGCAGGTGGCGAAGGCCTTGCCGGAGACCGGCGCGTCGCGCCCCCGCAGGATCACCGGTTGACCGCGCATCAGGCGCAGGCCCATGTCGCGGGAGACGGCGATGCCCGGGATCGCGTCGAGGGCGGTCTCGACCGGACGCAGGTGGGCAAGGGCCGCCTCGGGTCCCTGGTCGGTGAGGGTGGCGACGGCGCAGGAATCCGCTTCCGCGAACGGGCCGACCCGGGTGCGGCGCAGGGCGGCGACGTGCCCGTAGCAGCCGAGCATCCGCCCGAGGTCCCGGGCCAGGGCCCGGACATAGGTGCCCTTGCCGCATTCCGCCTCGATGACCGTGAGGCCGTCCTCGTGGGAGACGACCTCCAGCCGATCGATCTGGACCGGACGGGCCACGAGTTCAACCATCTCGCCGTCGCGGGCGAGGTCGTAGGCGCGCTCGCCCTGGATCTTGATGGCGGAATAGCGCGGCGGCACCTGCTCGATCGCGCCGACGAAGGCCGGAAGGGCTGCCTCCACCGCCGCCCGGTCGGGCCGCGCGTCGCTGGTGGCGACGGGGCGCCCCTCGGCGTCGTCGGTATCGGTCTCGACACCCCAGGAGACGGTGAAGCGATAGGCCTTGCGGCCGTCCATCACGAAGGGAACGGTCTTCGTCGCCTCACCGAGGGCGATCGGCAGGATGCCCGACGCGAGGGGATCGAGGGTCCCGGCATGCCCGGCCTTCTTGGCGTTGAAGGCCCGCTTCACCACCGCCACCGCATGGGTGGAGGTCATCCCGACGTGCTTGTCGAGGATGACCCAGCCGGACACGTCCTTGCGCTTCGGGCGGTCGGGCCGGGGGCCGCGCTGCTGATGACGGCGACCGTCCTGGCTGGGGGCGTCCCCCGGCAGGCCGGCGGGCGGCTGCGCCGGCACGTGATCGTCGGTGGAAACCGTCATGTCCTCTTAGCCCTAGAGCGTGAAAATACAGGTTTCAAAAGGACATGTCCTTTTGCGGGCGCAGGGCGGAGCCCTGCATGAGGATCCGTCGGGGCTTCAACCCGACACCCCACCGAAGGGCCCGGCCCTTCGGCATCCCCGATTCAATGGTCCGCGTCGTGATCCGTTTCGTCGAGATCCCTGCGGACGCGGTCGTCGCGGAGCAGGCGGTCGATGCGCGCCGCCTCGTCGAAGGTCTCGTCCCGGCGGAAGCGCAGCTCAGGGGCGTATTTCAGGTTCACCCGCCGGGCCACCTCCTGTCGCAGCACCTTCCGGTGGCGCTCCAGCGCAGCGATCACGGGTGCCTCGTCCTGGCCGCCCAGGGGCATCACGTAGGCCGTGGCGAGCTTGAGGTCCGGCGACATGCGCACCTCCGGCACCGTCACGACGTGCGAGCCGAGCACCGGATCTTGGATGTCGCCCCGCTGCAGAACCTCGGCCAGCGCGTGGCGGATCAGTTCCGCGACGCGCTGCTGGCGCTGGGAGGGGCCTGTCGATGTGGGTTTCTGGGCCATGTCCGTGAGCTGGGATCCCCACCGTCACCGGCTGACCCCGCCTCCAAGAAAAAGAAAAGACGGCCGCGGCGTATGCCGCGGCCGCCCTGCCCGGACGTGTCGTCCGGACCGTCAGAGCGTGCGGCGGATCTCCTCGACCCGGTAACACTCGATTTCGTCGCCTGCGCGCATGTTCTCGAAGTTTTCGAAGGCCATGCCGCATTCCTGGCCGCTCGTGACCTCCTTCGCGTCGTCCTTGAGACGCTTGAGGGTCTTGAGCTTGCCCTCGTGGATCACGACGCTGTCGCGCACAAGGCGGACATGGGCGCCACGCTCCACGATGCCGTCCGTGACGCGGCAACCGGCGACCTTGCCGACCTTCGACACCTCGAAGACCTGAAGGATGGTGGCCTCGCCCAGGCGCTCCTCGCGGAGCGTCGGCGGGAGCATCCCCGACAGCGTGGCTTTGATGTCGTCCACGAGGTCGTAGATGATGTTGTAGTAGCGGATATCGACCCCCGCCCGCTCGGCGGCCTCGCGGGCCTCCTTGTGGGCGCGGACGTTGAAGCCGATGACCACCGCCTTGGACGCCTGGGCCAGGGTGATGTCCGACTCGGTGATGCCGCCGACGCCCGAGAGCAGGATGCGGGCCGCGACCTCGTCGTTGCCGAGCTTCTCCAGGGCGCCCACGATGGCTTCCACCGAGCCCTGCACGTCGCCCTTGATGAGGACGGGCAGTTCCTTGCGGGTCGAGCCCTCCTTGGCCTCGCGCATCATGTCGACGAGCGAGCGGTTGGCGCCGCCGGTCCGGGCCGCGGCACGCTCCCGCTTGATGCGGGCGCGGTACTCGGTGACCTCGCGGGCACGGGCCTCGGTCGGCACCACGATCACGCGGTCGCCGGCATCGGGGGTGCCGTTGAAGCCGAGCACCTCCACCGGGACCGACGGGCCGGCGTACTGCACGTTCTCGCCGAGGTCGTCGATGAGGGCGCGGACCTTGCCCCACTCGGCGCCGGCCACGACGATGTCGCCGGTGAAGAGCGTGCCGCGCTGCACGAGAACGGTGGCCACCGGGCCGCGACCGCGGTCCAGCTGCGCCTCGATCACGGTGCCCTCGCCATCGCGCTTCTCGTTGGCGCGGAGGTTCATGATCTCGGCCTGGAGCTGCAGACCCTCGAGCAGGTCGGGCAGTCCGTCGCCGGTCTTAGCCGAAACCTCGAACTCCAGGGTCTCGCCGCCCATCGACTCGACCTGGATGTCGTGCTGCAGCAGCTCGGTGCGGACCCGCTGGGGGTTCGCATCCGGCTTGTCGATCTTGTTGATCGCGATGATCATCGGGACGTTCGCCGCCTTCGCGTGCTGAATCGCCTCGATGGTCTGGGGCATGACGCCATCATCGGCCGCCACCACGATCACGACGATGTCCGTCACCTTGGCACCACGGGCGCGCATGGAGGTGAAGGCCGCGTGGCCGGGGGTGTCGATGAAGGTGATGAGGTCGCCCGACGGCGACGCCACCTGATAGGCGCCGATATGCTGCGTGATGCCGCCGGCCTCGTCGTCGGCGACGTTGGCCTTGCGGATCGCGTCGAGCAGCGAGGTCTTGCCGTGATCGACGTGGCCCATGATCGTGACGACCGGCGGACGGGGATCGAGATCCTCCTCCAGATCCGGCTCGTCCGAGGACAGGCCCTCTTCGACGTCCGACTCGGCGACGCGGCGGACCGTGTGGCCCATCTCCTCGGCGATGAGCTGGGCGGAGTCCGAGTCGATCACATCGGTGATCTTGTGGATCTGGCCCTGCTTCATCAGCATGCGGATCACATCCACCGCCCGCTCCGACATGCGGTTGGCGAGTTCCTGGATGGTGATCGTCTCTGGAATGATCACTTCGCGGGACAGCTTCTCTTTTTGCTCGACCTGTCCGCGACCGCTCATCCGCTGCTGGCGGCGGCGGAACGAGGCGACGGAGCGCGTCCGCTCGTCTTCACCCGCGGTGGCGTTGGCGATGGTCAGACGGCCGCGGTTGCGGTCGCCGCCGGGGCTCTTGGGAGTCTTGGGCGGCGTGATGATCTTGAGCGGCATGCCGGGACGGCGGATGACCCGCTTCGTCTCCGACTCGTCGTCCATCGCTTGGGCGCCACGGCCGGCGGCCGGGCGGGCCGCAGCGCCGGCCCCGGCCGGACGGGCAGCGGTCGAAGGCGTCGCCGCCTTCTCCGGCTCCGGCGCGGGAGCCGGGCGAGCCATGAAGTTCAGGTCGCGGGGCTTGCGGTTGTCGGCCGTCAGGATCTTGCGCGGCTCGTTCGAAGCCGGGCGGGGAGCCGGGGCGGCGGGACGCGGCGCATCGGCCCCGCGGGCCGCCGGAGCGGCGGGACGGGCTGACGCCGGACGGGCCGGTGCCGCCGGCTGACGGACCGGAGCGGCGGGCTGACGCGGCGCGGCCACGGGAGCCTGCACGGGGGCCGGCGCCTGGGTCGCAGCCTGAGCAGCGACCGGCGCGGCGGGTGCCGGAGCGGGCGCAGGCGGCGCGGACACGGCGGGAGCCGCAGCAGCGGCCGGCGCGGGCTCAGCCGGAGCAGGGGCTGCGGCGGCAGCCTGAGCGGCGGCGGCGGCCTGAGCCTCGGCGGCGGCCTTGCGGGCAGCCTCCTCGGCAGCCTTGGCCTCGGCGGCGGCACGGGCGGCCTCCTCCTCGGCGCGGCGGCGGGCCTCCGCCTCCTCACGCTGGCGACGGGCCTCGGCCTCGGCGGCGGCGCGCTGGGCGGCGGCGTCCTCTTCCGCCTTGCGGCGGGCATCGGCCTCGCGACGCTGGGCGTCGGCGAGGGCGGCGGCACGGGCCGCGCTCTCCTGCTCGCTCAAGGTCCGCAGGACCACGCCACCCGCGGCCGGACGTTGCGGCGTCCGCGGGGGCGCCGCGGGGGCCGCACCGGCAGGCCGGGCGTTGGGCGCGGGGCGGGCCGCCGGAGCGGCCTCGCGGGCCGGCGGGGCTGCGGGGGCACCGACGCGACGCTTCACCGTCTCAACCATGACCTGCTTCGTGCGGCCATGGGAGAAGCTCTGACGCACCACACCCTGTTCGATCGGGCGCTTCAAGGATAGCGGCTTACGGGGGCCCCGCTCCGCAGTCTTGTCGCCCGGGTTGTTCGTATCACTCATCCAGTCAGGACCCTGGGGGTTTCCATTCGTACCGTGGACTGCGCCCCGGTGGCGCCGGCTGCGCAGTCAATCTCGTGTCGTCTCGTGGGGCTCGTACGATCCCGCCGTCTCAGGCGGTCTCGGGCTCCTCGGTCGCCGTGGCGGCGCCCTCGAACAAGCGTAGCCGACGCCAACGCGACAGGCAGCCGGCAGCTCCGGCTCCTGCGACGAGCGCAGCGTGTATCACATGATCCCGACCCAAGGCCATGTCCAATTCGTCTTCGGACAAGTCATCGACGATCGGGATACCCGATATGGCCTGTCCATACCGCCGCATCAAGGCCGCGGTGATCTTCCTTCGCCCGTCCGGGCTCCCCTCGCGGGCTTGAATCACCGCCGCCACCCCTGGTTCCGAACCGATGGCCGCTTCGACCTTGCCGAACCCGGCGACAACGCAGCCGGCCTTGTTGGCCAGGGCGATGGCCTGCCGGAGATCGGTCCGCAGGCCCTCAGCGATTCGGTCGGGAAGGTCAGTGCCCGCCGGGGACGGCGCCTTGAAGGCCCGGGAGAACAGATTCTTGCGCAGGGCCGTCGCCACGGCCTCGCGCCGGGCACTCACCCAGGCGCCGCGACCGGGGAGCCGGGCCCGGAGGTCCGGCACGACGGCACCATCCGGCCCGCGGACGAACCGGATCATTGCCTCCGGCGGCTGGGCCACCCGCGTGACGATGCAGGTGCGCGTCCGTGCCCGCCGGCCGGGACCGGCATGGTCGGGGCCGGCATCGAGGGCGTCGTCCCCGATCCCAGGCTCCGGGGAGCTTTCCGCTACTTCGGTCATGACGAGGCGCCCGCTCCCTGCAGTGCCGCCGTCGCCGACGGGGCGAAACGCCCGAAGGCCGGTCGTCCCCGGACGCCGCGCATCCTCCGGCGGCCCCGCCGCGTCCGTGAGGACGGCGAGGCCGTGAGGGTATGGATCGGCGCCCGGCTCACCCGTGTCAGGCTTGCTGCTCGGCGTGCTCGCCCTCGGCGGACTCCGCCGCCTCGGCTTCGCCTTCGCCCTCTTCACCCTCGGCAGTCTCCTCAGGCTCCGCCGGAGCCTCGATCCAGCCGGCATGGACGCGGGCGGTCATGATGAGCGCCTCCGCCTCGGCCCGGGACAGGTCGAACCCATCGAGGAAGCCAGCATGGCGCACCGCCTCGGGCCCGCGGCCCTCGACGTAGCCCACGAGATCGTCGGTGGCACAGCCGGCCAGATCCTCGATCGACTTCACGTCGTTCTCGCCCAGCGCCACCATCATCGGGGTGGTGATGCCTTCGAGTTCGCGCAGGTCGTCCGAGACGCCGAGTTCGCGGCGGCGGTCGTCGTGCTCCTGCTCGATCCGGGCGAGGTGATCCTGGGCGCGGGCCTGGATCTCGGCGCCGGTCTCCTCGTCGAGTCCCTGGATGTTCGACAGTTCCCCGGTCTCGACGAAGGCGATCTCCTCCACGGAGCGAAAGCCTTCCGCGGCGAGGAGCTGGCCGACGGTCTCGTCCACGTCGAGGGCTTCCATGAAGATCTGGGTGCGCTCGGCGAACTCCTTCTGGCGCCGCTCGGATTCCTCGGCCTCGGTGAGGATGTCGATGTCCCAGCCGGTGAGCTGCGAGGCGAGACGCACGTTCTGGCCCCGTCGGCCGATGGCCAGCGACAGCTGATCGTCCGGCACCACCACCTCGATCCGGTCGGCTTCCTCGTCGAGCACCACCTTCACCACCTCGGCGGGCTGAAGGGCGTTGACGATGAACGTCGCCTGATCCTCCGACCAGGGGATGATGTCGATCTTCTCGCCCTGGAGCTCGGCCACCACCGCCTGGACGCGGGAGCCGCGCATGCCGACGCAGGCGCCCACGGGGTCGATGGAACCGTCGCGGGAGATCACCGCGATCTTGGCGCGGGAGCCCGGATCGCGGGCCACCGCCTTCACCTCGACGATGCCGTCGTAGATTTCCGGCACTTCCTGGCCGAACAGCTTGGCCATGAATTGCGGGTGCGAGCGCGACAGGAAGATCTGCGGCCCGCGCACTTCCGAGCGCACGTCGAACAGGTACGAGCGGATCCGGTCGCCGGGGCGGAAGGTCTCGCGCGGGATCATCTCGTCGCGGCGGACGATGCCTTCGCCGCGGCCGAGATCCACGATGACGTTCCCGTACTCGACCCGCTTCACGACGCCGTTCAGGATCTCGCCGATGCGGTCCTTGTACTCGTCGAACATCCGGGCGCGCTCGGCGTCGCGGACCTTCTGGACGATGACCTGCTTGGCCGACTGGGCGGCCACCCGGCCGAAATCGAAGGGCGGCAGGGTGTCGGAGATCACGTCGCCGACCAGCGCGCCGGGGTTGAAGCGGCGGGCCTGATCGAGGGTGATCTCCCGGGCGTCGTTCTCCACCTGCTCCACCACCAGCAGGTGGCGGGAGAGGCGCAGCGCGCCGCTCTTGGAGTCGATCTCGGCGTGGACATCCGTCTCCGCGCCGTAGCGGGAGCGGGCGGCCTTTGCGATGGCCTCCTCCATCGCCTCGATGACGATGGCCCGGTCGATCACCTTCTCGCGAGCGACCGCGTCGGCGATCTGGAGGAGTTCGAGCCTGTTGGCGCTGACGACGGCCATGGGTTCAGGTCCTTCTTCTCATGTCATCATGCCCGGCCTCCGAGGGGGTACCCCCGGGCGCGGGCCGGATTCGGAATCGGTCTCAGAGCGGCTCTTCTTGGCCCTTGAGCCGCGCGGCCTTGGTGAGCACCGGCTGCTTCGGCCCGCTGCGGGCCGGCTTCCCGGCGGCGGGCTTGCGGGTTCCCGGCTTGTCGGTGGCCGGCTTCTTACCGGCGGACTTCGCCGTCGGTGAGGCGGTGCTGCGGGGCGCCTCCGCCTCCTCCGCCTCGTCGAGGTCATCGTCCTCGGCCGGACCGCCCCGGCGCAACGATTCGCGCACCAGTTCGTCGGTGAGCACGAGATGCGCCTCGGCGAGGTCCCGCAGGGGCAGGTCGATGCGGCTCGGCAGGCCCTCCTTCACGTCGGGCAGGTCGATCGGCACCGTCTTCCCTTCGGCATCGGGCGTGCCGAGGATGCCCCGGAAGCGTTTCCGGCCCTGGAGGGGAACGGCCAGCTCGACCTTCGCCTCGTAGCCGGCCCACCGGCCGAAATCGGAGACCCGCACCAGGGGTCGGTCGATCCCCGGCGACGACATTTCAAGGTGGTAGGCGCCACCCACCGGGTCATCGAGATCGAGGATCGGCGACAGGACGCGGCTCGCCGCCTCGCAATCGTCGATGGTGCAGGTCCCGTCCGGCCGCTCCAGCATGATCTGCACGGTGCATCCGTTCTGGGCCGAGACCTTCACCCGCACCAGCCGATAGCCGAGGCCCTGAAGCGGGCCCTCGACCACCCGTGCCACCTGGGCGCCGACACCGGTCTCGCCGGTGAGGCGCGGTTCCGAGAGATCGGAGGAGGATTCGGCCATGGAGTTACGCGCAAGAGCCCGCATCGGGAGGCGAGGTTGCGGCCAAAAAAAAGAGCGGGCCCGGGGGCCCACTCCGAACCGCAGCCTCGCGACTGCCATCAGAAATGTTGCGTGTTACTTACGGTCAATCGCCCGCCGCCGCAAGGGCTGGCGCCCCGCCCACGGGCCGCGGGCAGGGATCACCCCTCGCCCCGCTCGCAGATCAGGTAGATGCTGGCGGTCATGTCGGGAAACTGGTTACCGAGGTGGTAACAGCCCTCGACATAGGCATCCGACAGGATGCCGGCCTTCAGCGCCGCGTCGAACTGGTAGTTCGCCAGCGCCTTGAAGATCAGCCCGCCGCGCTGGAGGGTGGAGAGACCGGCCTCGCGGGTGGTCCGCTCTAGGGTGTCGAAGGAGAAGGTGTTCCGGTGCCCGTTGGCCGCCTCGGAGGGCGTGACCGCGCTGTTGTGGCTGATGAGGCCCATCTTCACGGCGATCTGCCGGGAGGGGGCGTTGGCGTTGGGAACGAGGACGAAGAGCCGCCCCTGCGGCGACAGCCAGCTGCGGATCCGGCGCAGGACCAGGACCGGGTCGTCCAGATGCTCCAGGGTATTGATCAGGAAGATCGCGTCGAAGGTCTCGTCGAGATCCACCGCCTCGAAGGTCGAGCAGAAGAAGCGGGGCCCGGGGCGGATCTTCGCCCTGGCGGCCTCGACGAGGCTCGGCGCCGCCTCGACCACGGTGAGGTCGTCGTAGAGCCCGGCCAGCCACTCGGTCGACTCGCCCATGTAGCAGCCGAGTTCGAGTGCGCGGCCCTTGGGCAGGAACGGCGCGAAGGCCCGCATCATGTAGCGGCGGGTGATCGCGTCGAAATCGTAGTTATAGAGGCGGTCGCCGACCTGCGCGGCCTCCCGGTCGTAGTCGCGGGCCGTGCTCATCCCTGGTTCGCCTTGTAGAGCCGGCCCGAGGCCGGGCGGTAGAACTCGTCGTAGGCCAGGGGCACCATCGCGTCGTAGCCGAGGAGTTGGCGCATCCGCGGCGAGACCTTCTCGCCGTATTCCACTCCGAGGAAGCGCGGGTAGTCCATCTGCTGCTTCACGAAGGCCCGGCTGAAGCTGAGGGTGAGCGCCGTACGCGTCCGGTCGGTGTGGTTGGTGCCGGCGGCGTGCCACAGGTTCGAGTCGAACAGCACGATGCTGCCCGCCGGTCCGGTGAGGCGGTCCGCATCCGCCCAGAACACCTCGTCCGGGGGCGGAGACGGCGAGCGGTGAGAGCCGGTGAGGACGTGGGTCGCGCCGTTCTCCAGGGTGAACGGATCGACCATCACCAGCATGTTCAGCATGAAGTGGAAGTCGCCCCCGAAGGTGCGCACGTCGCGGTGGATGCGCTGAATGTAGCTCTTCGCCGCCGGGGCGATGCCGGCCGGATTGAAGGCGTGGAGGATGTAGGGCGCGCCGTCGAAGTAACGGCTGACCATGTCGTCCAGCCATCCCTTTTCCAGGAACTCGTCGAGGGCCCGGTACTGGCCGACCGAATGATGCGCCGTGCCGTCCGGCGCCGTGGTCGCGCCGCTCTCGACCTGCCGGCGACCGCAATCCTCGACGGTGGCGAGCACGGCCTCGCGGATCGGGCCGAGGTCCGACTCGGGCAGGACACCTTCGAACAGGACCCAGCCCTTACGCTGCATCTGTTCATCGAAGCCGGCGACATCGTGTAGGGCGCAACTGGCCATCGATTCCTCCCGAAATCGGCGGCAGTGCTGCGGCTCGGCTGCCGGCGAACAACATTACCTCCCCACGAATTCAGTTAAAACCACGTAAAAGCCTGAGGCATTCCGCCGCGAGTGGGCCTTCCCATTCACCGGCTTCGGCGTTACCCGCGGTCCCTCACACCCTTGAGGACCGATCGTGCTTCCCTGGATCGAGATCGACACTGGCCCTGTCCCCGGCTGCGAAGCCCCCTTGCGCCTGATGCAGCGGGGCCAGGAATTCTCGATCTTCGCCGGGTCGAACGAACTGATGAACAGCTTCCGCGGCGGCTCGGAGGAGGCCCTGGCCGTCCTCGCCTGCGAGCGCCTCGCGGGAATGCGCGCCCCGAGAATCCTGATCGGCGGCCTCGGCATGGGCTTCACCCTCAGGGCCGCCCTGGCGAGCCTCGGGCCAGACGCCCACGTGGCCGTGGCCGAACTGGTGCCCAAGGTGATCGCCTGGGCGAAGGGGCCCCTCGCGGGCGTGTTCAAGGGTTGCCTGGACGATCCCCGCGTTGCCCTGCACGAGGCGGACGTGAACCGCCTGATCCAATCGGGGGCCGGGGCCTGGGACGCGATCCTGCTGGACGTCGACAACGGCCCCGAGGGCCTGACTCGCCGGGAGAACGATCGCCTCTACGACAGCTGGGGCGTGAAGCGGGCGCTCTGGGCCCTGAGTCCGCAGGGCGTCCTCGGCGTCTGGTCGGGGGGGCCCGACCGGAAGTTCAAGGCGCGGCTGCAGAATGGCGGCTTTGCCGTCGACGAGGTCCGCCCTCGCTCGGGCGGCCGGCGCGGCGCCCGGCATGTCGTGTGGCTCGCCTCCCGTCCGAACCAGGCCGCCGTCCTAGCCGGACGCGCCCCGGGCCGGTAACGTCGGCGTCCCGGCGCCCTCGAGAGTACCCCTGCCCCGTCGCGGAGCACATAACCCGGTAGGAATAAAGATCAGTATCCGTGCCACAGGGAGGTGTAGCGGCACCACCTCGCCAAGCAACACCGCCCCGCACCACGGTGCCACCGAAATCCATCCACTCCTTGCTTTACAGCGAATTTTAGCAGTGTGAGTTGTGTTTCTCACGGTTGTTTTCGGTCAACCTGGCGAGTGTACGACTTCTGGTTGCATTACTGAGGCAAGCCGGTCGATGTGCCTGAACTGAGCAAGCGGAGCGAACAACCTAACTCGGGGACGGTCGGGTTGCCGCAACCGTCGACATGTTAATGGCCGGCAGGACACATTAGAAAAGGCTTACCCAGCCGGCGCCCATTAACTGCGCATTAACCATGCCCATGGTCCACATACGATTAGATTAAGTTTTCGTGTGGAGGGCAGAAACATGGCGGTGACTGCGCGCACTCCCTGGTCGCAAATCTTGAACCAGTTTGCGGAAGGGCTAGACGCTATTCCTGATCAAAGAAGCGCTGAGATTCTCGTTCTGAAGTCCGGTCTCGACAATCCTCCTTCGACGCGGGACGACGTCGCGGAGAAGGAATTGCTGGAAACACCCGTCGAGGCGGCCCGTCCGCAGGCGGCGGCGCAGTTCTCGGCAGATCCCGACCTCGATCTCGGCGAGGGCGAGGATCTGGCCGACTGGACCACGACGCTCGACATCATCAACGGCATGGCCGGTTACGCCGACGAGCAGCGGACACGGGTCAAGGAACAGGCCAAGTCCTACAAGGAGACCCTGCAGGACCTGCAGAAGGAACTCCGGGACGTTCACCAGCGCCTGCGTGTGTTCGAGAAGCAGGCCCACGAGACGCAACTCCAGGCCGATGCCCGGGTCCAGCGCATCCAGGCCGAGGCCGACGCCCAGGTCCAGGAGATCCGGCTCGCGGCGGAAGCGCAGATCCGTTCGATCCGCAACGAGGCCGACGGCCGCGTGAAGATCGCGGAAGAGAAGACCCGCGCCGCCAACCTTCGGGCCGTGACCGCCGAGAAGTGGCTGCAGCGGATCGACAACGCCGCCAAGAACCTCTTCACGGGCGTCCATACCGGCGCGTGAAGCGCCCCTCCTCCGTCCCAGGTTCGCCCGGGAACCACAACAACAGGCAAGACGCGGGATAGGGACCGATGGACGACCTGACCTTTGAGCCGAACGCGACCGTGAGCTCCCTGATGGACAAGGGCAAGAAGTTCGCGAATGCCGAGCAGGTGAAGAAGATCCTGCAGCTGAACGCAGGCGGAAAGTCCCTCGCCGACAAGGCCTATGGCGAAGGCTTCCCGAACTCGGACAAGATGGCCGGCCTGCTGGAGCGGGTCCGCGACGCGGCGAGCTACATCCGCGACGTGGAGGACCGTGCCCAGGAGCAGGAGTTCCGCACCCAGGAACTGCTCGATCAGGTCCGGGCCGACATGCAGGCCGCTCGCAGCCAGGTCCAGGCGGCGGAGCAGCGGGCACGGGATATCCAGGCCCAGGCCAACGCCCTGATCAAGGCCGCCGAGGAGCGCGCCCGGGTCGCCGAGGAGCGCGCCGAGGCCGCCGAGGGCTGGCTGCAGCGGATCGCCGAAGCGATCGAGTCCGAATTCGCCCCGGGTTCGGAGGAAGCCTCCGCGATCGCGTCGAGCATCGGCCGCGCCGCCGTGGCGTAACGGTCCGCAGGGACAGGGGACCAGAATGGCAGGGATAGACGAAGCGTTCTGGGATCAGCTCGACGCCCGCATCGCCGCCACCATCGTCAGGGCGCCGCACCGGCGCCGGTCCCGGACCCCCGCCCCCCGCGCGCGCATCTCTCTGCCGCCGGTGGAGGAGGAGGCCGTGGCGGACCGGCACGTCGTCTCCGACTGGACGGGTCTGGTCGAGACGATCTCCGCAGCGGGCGCAGCGGCACAGCAGCAGGACACCCGCCTGCGGGCGCAGAACGCCGCCTACGAGGCCCTGGCCGGCGACCTCAGGCGAGCCCTGGACGACGTGGAGAAGTACAAGGCCCTCGTCGCCAAGGCCGAAGCCCTGGCCGAGGCGAAGTCGCGGGAGATCCAGGCCCTGGCCGAAGCGCGGATCAGGGTGATCCAGGACCGGGCGGATGCCCGGGTCCAGCGCGCGGAAGAGCGGGCCCAGGCGGCCGACCAGCGCGTGGTCGTGGTGGAGGACTGGCTGTCGAGCTTCGAGGAAGCGAGCCGGGGCCTCCTCCCCGGCCCGCGGATGCCGATCGCCCGGGCGTCCTGACGGACGGTGCTACGCCGCCCCGGAGCGCGGCAGCCGCCCCTCGATCGGATAGGCGGGATCGTTGTAGCCGGGTGTCGATGGATGGCCGACGGCGACGTAGCGGTCGACCAGATCCTCGTCCTCCTGCGTGAAGACGTAGTCCAGGGCGCCGAGATACTCCTCCCATTGCGGCAAGGTCCGCGGTCCGGCGATCACCCCGGTGATGAGGCGGTTGTTCAGCACCCAGGCCGTGGCGAACTGCCCGGCGGTGATTCCCCGCGCCTGCGCATGATCCCTGAACGTCCGGGCGATCCGGAGGGATTCCGGCCGCCACTCGGTCTGCATCATCCGCTTGTCCGACCGGCCGGCGCGGGATTCCCCGGGCGGCGGGGCGTCGGGATCGTACTTGCCGGTGAGCACGCCCCGGGCGAGGGGCGAATACGGCACAACACCGAGCCCGTAATGCGCACAGGCCGGGAGATGCTCGGTCTCCGGCATCCGGTTAAAGGCGTTGTAGTAGGGCTGGCTCACCACCGGGCGATCGATCCCCGCCTCGTCGCAGAGACGGCAGATCTCGGCGATCCGCCAGGACCGGTGGTTCGAGACGCCGAAATGCCGGACCTTGCCGGCGCGGACGAGGTCGGCGAGGGCGCGGACCGTCTCGCCGAGGGGCGTGCCGTGGTCCTCCTTGTGGAGGTAGTAGATGTCGATGAAATCCGTGCCGAGGCGGCGCAGGCTGTCCTCGGCGGCCTTCATGATGTGCACGCGGGAGAGGCCGCCGTCGTTGGGCCCCGGGCCGGTCGGGTTGGCGACCTTCGTCGCCAGCACCCAGGCATGGCGCTCGGCCGCGATGAGCCGGCCGGTGATCTCCTCCGAACGCCCGTCCGTGTAGACGTTCGCAGTGTCGATGAAGGTCACGCCCGCGTCCCTCGCATGGGCGACGATCCGGCCGGCATCGGCCTCGTCGGTGGGGCCGCCGAACATCATCGTACCGAGGCAGATCGGCGAGACCTGGAGGCCGGAACGGCCGAGATGGCGATACTGCATGAAGGGGATCCGTGCCTTGGGTGCGCCCGGCCCTATGTCGGCCCGGTGCCGGCATCGTCAACCGCGCCCCCGGCGTAACCCGGGGCCCGGCGCGGCGAACTGACCCTGCGAAGGGACGGCACGGCATGGGAGCCGTTCTCGTTCCCCTCGTCACTGCAGCGATCCCGATGACGCCCTCCGAACTCGCAACCCGGCCGCGCATGACCACCAAGACCATGACCCCGCGGATCACGGCCTCCCGGCTCTGGCCCTGGCTCGACCGGGCCGGCCGCCTGTCCTGGCTGAAGCTCGCCGTGTTCCTCGCCTGCCTCGCGCCGGCCTGTGAACTCGCCTTCGCCTACCGGCTCGACGCCCTGGGCGCCAAACCGATCACGGCCCTGATCCACGGGACCGGCGAGTGGACCGTGCGCTTCCTGCTGGCGACGCTCGCGATCACGCCGCTCCGGCGCGTCGCCGACTGGCCGCGGCTGATCCTGGTGCGACGGATGCTCGGGGTGACGGCGATGGCCTACGCCCTCGCGCACTTGGTGCTCTACGTCGTCGACCAGAACTTCGACCTGACGAAGGTCGTCTCGGAGATCGCCCTGCGGATCTACCTGACGATCGGCTTCGTCGCCCTCGTCGGGCTGATCGCCCTTGGCGTCACCTCGACCGACGCCGCGATCCGCGCCATGGGGCCGAACTGGCACCGCCTGCACAAGCTCGTCTATACCATCATGGTGCTCGGCCTCGTCCACTACTTCCTTCAGGCTAAGATCGACGTCTCCGCGCCGGTCTTCTGGACGGGGGTGTTCCTGCTTCTGATGGGCTGGCGGGCGATGCGGCGCTTCCACCCTCCCGAGCGCCCCTGGGCACTCCTCCTGCTGGCCATCGCCGCCGCCCTGCTGACGGCGGGGCTGGAGGCGGCATGGTACGGTCTCGCCAGCGGCGTGCCGGCCAACCTCGTCCTGGCCGCGAATCTCGACTTTTCCGGTCCGATCCGCCCCGCTTGGTGGGTGCTGGCGGTGGGCCTCGCCCTGCCGGCCACAGCCTTCATCCAGAACCTGCGGGGCGGCAAGGCGGCGAAGCCTGCGCCAGCCCGGCGGGCGGCCGCCCCCGCACCGTCATTGCGAGGCGAAGCCGAAGCAATCCAGAGCGCAGCTCATCCGGATCGAGCGGCGCCGGCTGGATTGCTTCCCTCTCGCTCGCCATGACAGCGGAGCGGCAACGAGGCGATCGAACGGCAGCGGTGTGAGGCCGCGCTTGTCGGCGAAGACGGGATGCCGCAAAACCCGCCGGCTCGCCTGCCTTCCCGGCGGGGCGACGGCGGAGTTTTTCGGATGAGACGCGGCCCGCTCCTAGTTCTCGCGTGCGTCCTGAGTTCCACACCGGCCCTGGCGGCACCCCCGGCCAAGCCGGCCGCGGCGGCCCCGGCCAAAGCCTTGGCGGCGCCGGCCACCCCGCCCTCCCCCGTGGCGGCGACCTGCACGGTGCCGGTCCCGCCTTCGACCGGCGAGAGGCCCCAGAAGCCGGCGCTGCCGCAGAAGCCCGCCTGCCTCGATGCCAAGGAAGGCTGCCCCGGCTGGGAAGCCTACAGCTACAACGATGCGGTGAAGGTGTTTAACACCCAGGCCCAGGCGTTCCGGCCCCTGGCCGAGGCCTATCTCCAGAAGCTCAACGCCTACGTGAAGGCAAGCTCAGCCTACGCCCAGTGCGAGGCCGAAGCGATGCAGAAGTAAGCGGGCGCCGGCCGCGCCTCGAACGCACGGCCGGCGCTCTGACCTCAGGCCGCCCTGAACGAAGCCGGCTTGGCAGCGGCGAAATTGGCAGCGGCGGGAGTCGCCGTGTCGGCCTTGGGGAAGGCATCCGCGAACGAGCCGGAGTTCGACCAACCCTTCGCGCCGGCACCCGTCTGGTGCGACTCGTCGTGGTTCCAGGTTTCGGTCTTGGTCGAGTAATCGGGGCCGTGCTGCTCGACCACATGCGGCTGAACCTTGCCGAAGTCGAACACGTGGTCCGACTGCAGCGTGAACGACGCCGGGGCCGCGCCCTGCGGGATCTCGTTCGCGCCGTCGTTCAGATCGCCGAGCGAGGCGAGATCGCCGGAAATGTCGTCGAAAGAGGGGATTTCCACTTCCGGCGGCAGGTATTGCGCAAGATGCGACAGCTCATCCTGGATATGCTTGACGATCGTATCGTAGCTGAAGTCGAAATCGGGATCGAAGCTCATGGGAGACTCCCAATCGATAAGACCGGCCGTACAAGCAATGTGCAAGTACAACCCAGCCTTGATGAGCCGACATAACGTTATATGCGGCTCATATGTCTACTTTTAAATCATATTGGGAGTCAAATCCCTCCATACCACCAATTTGTCAGGCAGTAGAACGTCATACAATCCAAAATATTCGAATATTTGACCCTGAATCGCGCTTCTTCTGACAATGTCCCGGCCGAATCGGCGGCGGAAGATCAGATCCGCGCCGGGGCCTTCTTCAGCGCGACGGCGAAGGCCTTGAGTTGCCGGTTCAGGTCGGCGAGTTCGTTGAGGGCGATGGTCTTGTGGCCGTCGCGGACCGCCCGCTCGATGTCTTCGACCTGCAGGGCGACGAGGCGGCGCAGCGCGGTGGCAACCTGTTCACGGGTCATGGATCAAGCGTCTTCGCGGGTTTCGGGAGGACGGCCGGACGGGCGGCCGGACACAGTCCGGTGATAGGCGGGTAGGCTTAACCGTTGGTGTCCGGCGCCCATTCCCGCAGCATTCCGGCCCGGGATCAGGGGATCATGGCATGCAGGGACGCGGGCGGGATTTGCCCTCCCGGACCGGTGCCCCACATCCGGGGTGCGACACCCTTTCCCGACCGAGGAGCCTCCCATGGCCGCCATGAACCGCCGAATCGTCCTGGCCGCCCGGCCGCACGGCGAGCCGACGCCGCAGGATTTCCGCCTGGAGGAAGTCCCCATCCCGACGCCGGGGCCGGGGGAGGTTCTCCTGCGGACGAAGTGGCTGTCCCTCGATCCCTACATGCGCGGGCGAATGAGCGCGGCGAAATCCTATGCCGCGCCCGTGGAGATCGGCGATCCGATCACCGCCGAGACGGTGGGCGAGGTCGTGGCCTCCAACAACCCGGACTACCGGGTCGGGGACCTGCTCACGGCCTTCGCGGGCTGGCAGGAGTACTTCGTGACGGACGGCAAGGGCGGACGCCGGGTCGATCCCTCCGAGGCTCCGCCCTCGACGGCCCTCGGGATCCTCGGCATGCCCGGTATGACGGCCTATACCGGCCTCCTCAACATCGGGCAGCCCAAGCCCGGCGAGACGGTCGCGGTGGCCGCCGCCACGGGGCCCGTCGGCTCCATGGTCGGGCAGATCGCCCGGCTGAAGGGTGCGCGGGCGGTCGGGATCGCCGGGGGCCCCGACAAATGCCGCTACCTGACCGAAGAACTTGGCTTCGACGCCGCCGTGGACCACCGGGCGCCGGACTTCCCCGAGGCCCTGGCCCAGGCCTGCCCCAAGGGCATCGACGTCTATTTCGAGAATGTCGGCGGAGCGGTGTTCGACGCGGTGCTGCCGCTGCTGAACGACTTCGCCCGCCTGCCGGTCTGCGGACTCGTGTCGTCCTACAACGCCACGGAAGTCCCCCCCGGCCCTGACCAGCGGCCGGCGCTCCTGCGCATGGTGCTGACCAAGCGTCTGCACATCCAGGGCTTCATCGTGTGGGATTTCCGCGCCCAGGCCGGCGACTTCCACCGGGACGTGAGCGACTGGTTGAAGGAAGGCCGCTTGCGCTACCGGGAGGACGTCGTCGAGGGCCTGGAGAAGGCCCCCGAGGCGTTCATCGGCATGCTTAAGGGCCGCAACTTCGGCAAGCTCGTGGTGCGCGTCTCGCCCTGAGCGGACGACCCGGCCGGAACCGCGGCGGCTTTCGTCTCCCGAAGGCCGCCGTGGGGCGACGATCTTTTCCGACACGGCCCGCCCGGCGAAATCATTTCTCTTTATTCACCACGCAAATTCGCGTGCTGCGAAACTTAACGCTGCGATACGAGCTCCGACGCGAAGTCGTTTCTGCCGTTCGGCACGGGACCGGAATGATCCACTGCCGCGGCGGCGATCTTTGAAAATGCGTTTCATTGACGGAAGGCGGCCGCGGGGGCACCTTTCATCGCGACAACTTGGACCCGCGACGGCGGATGAGGACCGGAAAGGTCGATCCGTCTCGCATCCTGCGGTCCAGCCCATCAGAAAGACCCCGCGATGACCCGTCCGAGACTCGTCGGCCTGAGCGCGAACGTGCAACGACCGTCGAAGACCCGCACCCTGGTGGAGACCGTCCTCCAGGAGGTCCGCTCGCGCAGCGCGGTCGAGGCGCGGGTGTTCGACTTCGTCGATGCCGGCCCCGGCCTCGGCGCCGCCTGGACCCGGGACCAGCTCTCCCTTCCCGCCCGCAGGCTCGTCGACGCCATCGAGGAGGCGGACGGGCTCGTCGTCGGCTCGCCGGTCTACAAGGGCAGCTATACCGGCCTGTTCAAGCACCTGTTCGATCTGGTCGATCCCGGCGCCCTGGCGGGCAAGCCGGTCGCCATCGTCGCCACGGGCGGCGGCCCCCGTCACGCCCTCGTGGTGGAGCACGCGTTCCGGCCCCTGTTCGGCTTCTTCGGAGCGCTCCAGGTCCCCGTGACGGTCTACGCCTCGGACGGGGATTTCCGCGAAGGCGCCCTTGCCGATCAGGGCGTGCGGGAGCGGGCCGCCCTGGCCGGCAGCCTTCTGTCCGACCTGCTGGCGCATACGGCGGCGGCCGCGGCGCCGGCGCCCGCCGCCGCCGCCCGGTGAGGTCTGCGATGCTGCACAGGCGCACCCTCCTCGCCGGGCTCGCGGCGATCCCGGCCCTCCACCTCGCCCGCCCCGCCCGCGCCGCCGAGCCCGGCGTGTTCCGCATCGGCTATCAGAAGAACGGCATCCTCGTCGTCGCCAAGCAGCAGAGGGCGATCGAGGCCGCCCTGGAGCCCCTCGGCCAGAAAGTCAGCTGGGTGGAGTTCTCCTTCGGCCCGCCCCTCCTCGAAGCCCTGTCCCTCGACGGGATCGATTTCGGGCAGACCGGCGACGCACCGCCAATCTTCGCCCAGGCGGCGAAATCCACCCTGGTCTACGCCGCCGCGCAGGAAGCGGGGGGCTCCGGCTCGGGCATTCTCCTGCCCAAGGGATCGAGCATCGCGACCCTGGCGGACCTCAAGGGCAAGCGGGTCGCCTTCGCGAAGGCGTCGAGCGCCCACAACCTGACGGTGGCGGCCCTGGAGAAGGCGGGCCTGACCTATGCCGACATCGAGCCCGTGACCCTGGCCCCGGCCGATGCCGCCGCCGCCTTCGCCCGGGGCAGCATCGACGCCTGGACGATTTGGGACCCTTATTATGCCATCGCGCAGGCCGGCGACGGCGTGCGCGTGCTGGCCGACGCCACTCAGATCGCCCCGCAGAACAACTTCTTCCTGGCGAGCCAGGCTGTCGCGGAACAGCGGCCCGCCGTGCTCTCGGCAGCCATCGGCGCCCTCGGCCGGGTCGCGCAATGGTGCACGCAGAACCGGGGCGAGGTCGCCGCCCTCCTCTCCCAGGGGACCGGCGTGCCCCTGCCGGCTACCCGGCGGGCCGTGGACCGGACCGATTTCGTCATCGGCCCTATGAATCCCCGGGCCGTGGCGGCGCAGCAGGCCATCGCGGACCGCTTCTACGGCCTCAAGCTGATCCCCCGTCCGATCCACGTGGCGGACGCGGTGTGGACCGCGCCGACGGAGGCCGCCAGCCGATGAGCCGGGCCCTGACTCTCTCACGCCTCCGGGACACCGCCACCCCCTGGCTGCTGCCGGCCGCGATCCTCGTCGGGTGGCAGGCCGCGGTCTCGGCCGTGTTCGTCTCGAACCGGGTCATGCCTGCACCCCTCGACGTCGTCCGCGCCGGCTGGGAGGCCGGTCGCACCGGCGAACTCTGGACCAATCTCGGGGTCAGCACCCTCCGGGCCCTCGCGGGCTTCGCCGTCGGCGGAAGCATCGGCTTCGCCCTTGGCCTCGCCAACGGCCTGTCGCGGCTGTCGGAGGCCCTCACCGACACCTCCGTGCAGATGGTGCGCAACGTGCCCCACCTGTCGCTGATCCCCCTCGTGATCCTCTGGTTCGGCATCGGCGAGGAGGCGAAGCTGTTCCTCGTGGCGCTGGGGGTGTTCTTCCCGATCTACGCCAACACCCTCCACGGCATCCGCTCGGTCGATCCCGCCCTGGTGGAGATGGGCCGCGTCTACGGCATGTCCCGGGCCGACCTGTTCCGCCGGGTCGTCCTGCCCGGCGCCCTGCCCTCGATCTTCGTGGGCCTGCGCTATGCGCTGGGCATCATGTGGCTGACGCTGATCGTCGCCGAGACGATCTCGGCCTCATCGGGCCTCGGCTACATGGCGATGCAGGCGCGGGAGTTCATGCTCGTGGACGTCGTCGTCCTGGCGATCTTGATCTACGCGGCGCTGGGCAAGCTCGCCGACACCCTCACCCGGGCGCTGGAGCGCAGCTGCCTGTCCTGGAACCCCGCCTACAGGAGCGCCTGATGCTGCTCGACGCCTTGAGCCGGGACGCCCTCCCCGCCCCCCACCCGCTCGTCGGCGAGGCCACCTCCCGCGCCGGACAACACGCCCGCCCGCCGGCCGGCCGGGGCCTGTCCGTGACGGTGCAGGACCTGCACAAGAGTTTCGACGGCCATACGGTCATCGCCGGGCTCGACCTCTACCTGCCGCCGGGCGGCTTCACGGCCATCGTCGGCCGATCCGGTTGCGGCAAGAGCACCCTGCTGCGCACGATCCTCGGCCTGGAGCGACCCACCGCCGGCCGGGTGAACGTCGAGGCGCCGACGGCGGCCTCCCCCCGGGCCGTCGCGCCCCGGCGGATCATGTTCCAGGAGCCGCGCCTCCTGCCCTGGGCGAGCGTTCTCGACAACGTCGCGGTGGGCCTCACCGGCATCGGGACCCGCAGCGAGCGCAGGGACCGGGCCGCGGCGGCCCTGGCCGAGGTCGGCCTCGCCGACAAGGCCGGGCAGTGGCCCGCGACCCTCTCCGGGGGCCAGCGCCAGCGGGTCGCCCTCGCCCGGGCCCTGGTGAGCGGGCCGGGCCTCCTCGCCCTCGACGAGCCCCTCGGCGCCCTCGACGCCCTGACGCGGATCGGCATGCAGGACCTGATCGAGCGGATCTGGCGCAGCCAGGGCTTCACCGCGCTGCTCGTCACCCACGACGTGAGCGAGGCGGTGGCGCTGGCCGACCGCATCCTCGTCATGGAGGGCGGGGGCGTCGCCCTCGACCTGCGGGTGGACGTGCCCCGGCCCCGCCGCCGGGGTGAGCCCGAACTCGCCCGCCTCGAAGGGCGCATCCTCGACCATCTGCTCGGCACGCAACCGGCGGCCTGACGCCACGAAGGACAGCACCATGACCGCACCGCAAGACGGACGCGCCGACGTCCTCTGGTTCCTCCCGACCCACGGCGACGGCCGCTATCTCGGCGCGGCGGAAGGCGCCCGGGAGGTGTCGCTCCCCTATCTCCGGCAGATCGCCCAGGCGGCGGACGAACTCGGCTATTTCGGTGTCCTGTTGCCGACGGGCCGGTCCTGCGAGGATTCCTGGGTGATCGCCTCGGCGCTCGCACCCGCGACGCGGGACCTGCGCTTCCTCGTGGCCGTGCGGCCGGGCCTGCAGGAGCCCTCCGCGGCGGCCCGCATGGCCGCGACCCTCGACCGGATCTCGGGCGGTCGCCTGCTGATCAACGTCGTGACCGGCGGGGATCCCGTGGAATTGGCCGGCGACGGCGTGTTCCTCTCTCACGACGCACGCTACGAAGTGACGGACGAGTTCCTGCACATCTGGCGCGGCCTCGTCTCCGGGCAGACTGTGAGCTTCGAGGGCAAGCATCTGCGGGTGGAGAACGGGCGGGTCATCTTTCCGCCGGTCCAGAAGCCCTATCCGCCTCTTTATTTCGGTGGCTCCTCGCCCGCGGGCATGAAGGTGGCGGCCGAGCATTGCGACGTCTACCTGACCTGGGGCGAGCCCCCGGCCCAGGTCGCCGAGAAGATCGCCGCCGCCCGGGAAGCCGCCGCGGCGAAGGGCAAGACCTTCTCCTATGGCATCCGCCTGCACGTCATCGTCCGCGAGACCGAGGCCGAGGCGTGGGATGCGGCCGAGCGCCTGATCTCGCGCCTCGACGACGCGACCATCGCCAAGGCGCAGGAGACTTTGAAGCGCCAGGATTCCGTCGGCCAGAGCCGGATGATGGCCCTGCACGGCGGAAGCCGGGACAAGCTCGTCGTCTCCCCGAACCTCTGGGCCGGGGTCGGGCTGGTCCGGGGCGGGGCGGGTACGGCCCTCGTCGGCTCAGCCGATCAGGTCGCCGACCGGATGAAGGAGTACATCGACATCGGGATCGACCGGTTCATCCTCTCCGGCTACCCGCACCTGGAGGAGGCCTACCGTTTCGCCGAGCTGGTCTTCCCGAAGCTCCCCCTCCGGGCGACCACCGGCCGCGCTGCCGGCGGCGCCCGCAACGATGGTCCGTTCGGCGAGATCATCGCCAACGACCTCGTGCCGCAGCGGCAGGTGTCGGCGAGCTAAAGCGTTTTCCGGGACACCTGGATCACGTCATCTCCACGGTCATTGCGAGCGGAGCGAAGCAACCCAGGGATCCGCTCACTTCCGAGATGTCCCGCTGCCCTGGATTGCTTCGCTTCGCTCGCAAAGACGGTAAGCACGCGTTCCAATGATTTCCGAAACCGCGCTAAAAAGAGGACACGCCGTCGTCTCCGGCGATCGACCTCAGGATGAGAAGCACGGAATGGGATGACGGGAGGCGGTGGTAATCCCACGCCTTCGAAATTATCTGAGGGAGGCTCCCGCGCCGCCCTGGATGCCGCCCGTGATCCCGACCCCCGTCGCCGTCCTCGCCTCCGGTGTGATGCTCGCCCTCGTGGCCGCGGGCACGGGCGCGATCGTGTTGCAGCAGGGCTCGTCCTTCAGCCACCCCCGGCGGGTCGGCGGCCCGTTCACCCTCGCCGACCTCGACGGCAAGCCAGTGACCGAGGCCGACCTCAAGGGAAAGCCGACCGTCCTGTTCTTCGGCTTCACCCGCTGCCCGGAAGTCTGCCCGACGACACTGTCCACCCTCTCGGCGGCCATGGACACGATGGGGAAGGACGCCGACCGCCTGAACGTCGTGTTCGTCACCCTCGACCCGGCCCGGGACACGCCGGAGACGCTCCGGGACTACCTCACCGCCTTCGATCCGCGCATCCGCGCCCTCGTCGGCACGCCAGAAGAGGTCGCCCGGATGGCCGACCTCTACCATATCCACTACCGCCGCATCGCCACGAAGGACGGCGACTACACCCTCGATCACACGGCCTCCGTGGAGCTTTTCGACCGCGACGGGAAGCCGGTGGGCGAGATCGGCTACAACGAGGACGGCAGGATCGCCCTCGCCAAGCTGATCACCCTGGCCTACCCCGGCCAGTGCCACCCCGGCGGCGGGGTGAGCCTGTGGGACGGCGCGGCGGACGCGACCTGCAAGGCCTCGTAAGGCCGCCGCCCGTCAGAATGCCAGCCGCATCCCGCCCGTGAAGGTCCGCGGCGCGCCGGCATAGATCGAGCCCGTCGTGGTTGCGAGCACCGCCGCGCCGTTCTGGAAGCCGGTCGTGCCGCTGATCGTGTTGGCGAGGTTCTGCGCGGAGGCGATGTACACCGTGTCGAACAGGTTTCGCACCTCGACATAGAGGTTCAGCCGCTTGGCGTAGCCGCCGGTCAACGCGGTGTCGTAGTGGATGTTGGCGTTGACGATGGCGTAGCCCGGGGCCTTCAGGAGATTGGCGTTATCGATAGTGAAATCGTCCTGGAACACCGTCTCCACGAAAGCGCCGAGGCCGGCCAGCGGCCCCGTGGGCACGTCGTAGCCGATCCGGGCGAGGAGCTGGTTTGCCGGCACCCCGGGGATGCGGTTGCCGGCCCGGTCGAAGCGCCGGGTGAGGCTGCCGGCGCTGATCTGCTCTAAATACTTCGTGTAGATCTGGTCGTTGTAGCCATAGGCCGCGGTGGCCCGCCAGCCGTCGGCGAACGCGTAGCTGGCGCCGAACTCGATGCCCCGATGCTCGGAGGCCGGGGCGTTGAACGTGTAGGCCAGCAATCCGGCTCCCGGCGATTGTGAGACCAACTCGTTGCGGAAGAACTCGTAGAACCCGGTGAGGCTCACCGAGACGTTGGGGAGCGGCGTCCAGTCGGCCCCCAGGTCGAAGCCGAGGTTTTCCTGGGTCTTCAACTGGGTGTTGTTGCCCGGCAGCCCGGCCGGGGTGACGAACAGGTTCGAGGCGGCCGGGGTGGTGTAGCCCGTCGCCGCCCGGGCCCGGATCTGCCATGCCTCGTTCGCCCTGAAGACGAGGGCGAGTTCGGGGGCCGTATTCAAGAAATCCCGATCGGTCCCCGCGAAGGTCTGCGTCGTTCCGGCAGCCGTCGTCGTATAGGCGACGTTGCCGCCCGTGATCCGGGTCGATTCCGCGCTGATGCCGGCCACCGCCGTCCAGCGGTCGCTGAGGGCTACCTCGATCCGGGCTCGCCCACCGAGATTATCCTGCACGGCGCTCTGGTCGCCGATCAACGCCCCAAGGCGCGGGCCGACATAGGGCGCCCGGTTGTAGGTCGAGATGTGGTTGTCGATCGTGTTGTAGGCCAACGCGACGTAGCCCACCGCCGGCAGGCCGAAGAGATCGCCCCGGCGGGTCAGGTCGGTGAGGAAGTTCCACGACGGGTACGACCCGCGCGAGGACGTCGTATAGAACGGCTGGTTGAAGTTTCGCTCATCGAAGCCGATCTGCGTCCGCCATGTGGTGAAGGCGTCGACATCGTGCTCGTACCGCAGGGCTGCGATCGTCCGCCTGTCGTTGCGCTGGAGCGAAGCCTCGGTCGCCGTGACCGGCACGGTTCGCCCGAATGCGCCGTTGACGAAGTAATTGTAGGTTGTGCAACCCGGAGCCGCCGTGGCCGCCGCCGCGCAGCCGATCTGATACGGGTTCATGCCGTACTGGGCCAGCGAGGAGCGGGCGGCCAGATTGGCGTGAAGCTCGTTGTTGATGACCTTCAGGGTGAAGCGGTTGTCGGGCGTCGGCGTGTAGCTCGCCAGCAGGTTGACGGTCTGCGTGTCGTAGGACGAGTGATCCTGATAGCCGTTGCCGCGGACGTCGCTGGCGAACAGACTGATCTCGAACGGCCCGCTCGCCTTGCCCACGGTGAAATAGTTCGAGAGATAGCCGAACGAGCCGGCATCGACGCCATACTCGTAGCCGTCGATCTCCCGGCCGGTGCGCGTGTAGAAGGCGATGGCGCCCCCGGTCGCGTAGTTGCCGAACAGGGCTGATTGCGGCCCTCGGAACACGTCGATGCGCGAATAGGCCCGCGGGTCGGTGAGGTCGAACCGGGAGGCACCGTCCGGCTGGGTCAGGACGAACCCGTCCTCCAACACGACCATGTTTTTGATGACGCCCGTCGAGCGGGCATTGTTGCCGCGGATCGAGACGACGACGTCCCGGGCGCCGTTGCCCTGGCGCACGGTGACACCCGGGCTGTTGATCAGCACCGAGCCGATGCTCGTGGCCGGACGATCCGAGATGGTGTTCTGGCGGCCGATCTCCGTGACCACCTGCCCGACGGGCTGGTCGATGACGGACGAGGCGCTGTTGGGCGGGGCGGCGACACCGAAAGCCGGGCGGATGCCGGCGCCGGGCACGGGCGCGCCCTCACCGGTCACGGAGAGTTCGTCGAGGGTGACGGATTGCTGCGCCTGCGCCGCCGGCACCACGGCGGGCGCGACAAGGAGCACGGCGAAGAGCCGGGTCAGGGAAGGTCTGGTCATGGGAAAGGGTCTCGTCTGAACGCGGGAAGGATCGGGCGCGGTCAGACGGCGGGCGGAGCCCGGGCGAGACGTGGGGAGGGCGGCGGCCGCAGCGGTCGCGGCGGTGGGGGAATCGGCCATGCCGCCGCATGCCAGGCGAGGCGTCGGACGACCGGCGCGGGGGTCACTGGAACCGGTGCCGCCACGTGGCTGCGGCAGAAGGGGCAATCGTGGTGGGCAGCGTGGGCCGGGGCGGACGGGGCGGTGGCGCTGTCCGGGCCGGCGGGGTCGTGGCCGCAGAGGATCGCCCCGGCGATGGCCTCCTCGATGCTCTGCAAACCCCGCACGGCTTCCTGCCGCAGCCGCGCCACGGGGGCGAGGGCCTGCAGCCAAAGGGCGAGCAGGATCAGGCCGACGCCGAGGCGGCGGCCGGATCCGGCTCCGCGGAGGAAAGCGAGCACGGGAGCCTCCCCGCGGCCGGATGGATCAGGCGGTCCTGCGCCTCAGCGCGAGGCCGAGGATGAGATCGAGGCCGAGCATGGCCAGGATCGCGAGGCCGGTGAGGGGAAACAGGGCACCCAGGCCGACGACGATGCCGGTGACGCCCGCCACGGCGCGGCGGTCCCTGGGCCAGGGCGGCACCCCGAGCCCGCCGGCGGGGCGGCGCTTCCACCACATCGCCCCGGCGGTGACCGAGAGCAGGATGGTGGCGAGGCAGAAGGCCAGCATCGCGAGTTGATTGGCCCGGCCCCAGTACTGGCCGAGATGGATGCCGATCCCGTACTGGATCAGCCTGCCCACTGGCCCGATCTGCTGAAACGGCACGTCCACGAGGGGCTTGCCGGTGTACTGGTCGAGGGAGACGACCCGCTGGCGGGCGACGTCCTTGGGATAGACCGCCGCTGCGTAGACCCCCGTCGGCCCCACGGGCAGAGACAGCTCGAAGCCCCTCGGCATTCCGAGGCGCGTGAGGATCGCCGCCGCCTCGTCGATGCCGATCGGCTTCGTGCCCGCCGGGGATTGCGGCACCGGGGCGTCCTGCATCGTCCATCCCGTGGAGGGGAGGACATCGACCATCGGGACCTTCGAGACCGGGCGGCCCGCCCACAGGATCGAGGGCTGGGCGAGCTCGGCGGCGTTCGACCAGTGGCGGAGCTGATCGCCCCACCAGATCGACCAGGGCAAGCCGGTCATCGCCAGGAAGAGCAGGCCGCCGCCGGCCACGAAGCCCGTCACGGCGTGGAGGTCGCGCCACCAGACCCGGCGCCGCGGCGTGCCCCGGACGGTGACGACGCCGCCCTGCTGCCCCCGCGGCCACCAGAGGTAGGCCCCGGTGATCACGAGGATGATCGCGAAGCCAGCGACGATCTCGATCACCGCATTCGCCAGGGGCCCGAAATACGCGAGGCTGTGCAGGCGCTTGACGACTGCGAAGAACTCGCCGTCCCGGTCCACGGTGTCGAGCACGGTGCCGTCGGCCGGGTCCAGATAGACGAGGATCTTCGCCTTGCCTTCGGCCAGGGTCACCACCGCCGAGGCGTCGGGCCTTGCCGGATCGGTGTAGGAGAGCGGGGTGCCGCCGGGCACCGCCTGCATGGCCTCGAAGATCAGCCGGTCCGGCCCCAGGCGGCTCTCCGACGGCGTCACCGTGGTGCGGGCGGCGAAGACGGTGGCGTTGATCTCGTCCTTGAACAGGTACAGCGCCCCCGTGGCGGAGAGGCTCACGAGGAAGGGCAGGCACAGTAGGCCCGCGTAGAAGTGCCAGCGCCAGACGGCGCGATAGAGGGCCTCGCGCGAGGCGCGTGCGGTCTGCGCGACGCCGAATGGGCGGGCGCTGCCGGAGAGCGAGAGCGACATGAAGGGGTCCGGGGTCTGAGCGATCGACGGGCGGATCGGTCAGGCGGCGGGCGGACCCCGGGAACTGACGGCGCGGTCGGGGGGCCCCCGGGCGGGCGGCGTCTCGGCGGGGCGCCAGACCTCCGCGACGGCCCTTCGCCAGGGCACGGCCACGGCGACCGTGTCGGGGACCGGCGCGGCGAGGGGCTGGGCGAGGTGCGCCGAGAGGCAGCAGAGCTGCTGCGGGCAGGGCGTGCCGTCGTCGGCGGGCACCCCGTCATGGGCCGCACAGATCACCCCGCCGCCGGGGAGAGGCGCGCCGGGATGCAGCGAGACGAGGAAGACCTGGAGCAACAGGCCGTAGAGCGCGGCCACGGCGAGGACCGCGCGGCATCGAGCCGATCGGTCGGAGGGCCTGCGCATGGCTCTTGTCTAGGCGCGGTCGAGCCCCCCCGTCAACGGATCGTGAGCCTCAGCGCTTCCACACGCCGAGCCGCTCGCTGCGGGCGTGATCCTCCGCCGCCACGAGTTCGGGGCTCGCCTCCGGAGAGGCACGGCCGCCGCCGTTGTAGAGCACCACCTCGGACAGGTCCCTCCCGTCTACGGAGCAGTTCATGCTCTCGCTGCCGGGGGCCGGCAGGCAGCTCACCGTCCGCCCGGCGATGTAACGGGCCAGTTCGTCCGCTTGGCCGCCGCGCACCCATTCCACCCCGAAGAGGTGCACGAGCTTGCCGCCGACCTTGAGGGTCGCCGTGTCGATAACCTGCACGGGCCCGGTGAGCGCATTGGCGGGGGGCGGCGCGTCCGTGTCGGCATCGCCGCGGCCATCGCCTTCGGGCGGAGGAGTGACGTTGTCCTGCGCCGCCGGGGCGCGGGCGCTCTGCTGCGGTTCGGACCCCGGGCTGCGGGCCACCTCGGGCGCGGCCGGAGCGGAATTGGCCTGCGTGGGGGTGGCCGGGGCCGGGTTGGCAGCAGTGGGGTTGGCAGGAGCCGGGTTGGCCGGCGCGGCCGGACGGCTCGCCGGGGCGGTGGCGGTGTCCGGCCCCCGGGGCGCGTTCACGATCACCGCGAGCAGCACCACGGCGCCCGTCGCCAGGGCGGCGGCACCGAGCCAGAACCGTCCGCGATGCCCGTCCGCATCGCCGGCGACTCCCAGGCGGTCCCGCAGGCCTCCGAGCCGTTCGGTGAGGGCGTCCCTGACGCGGTCGGATCGTGGTTCCCCGGCGAAATCCGCGTCGTCGGCCAAGGGCGCGTCCCGGCGGAGGCGTCCACGAAGGGCCGTGAGGGCACCGGCTGCCGAGCGGGCGAGCGCCCGGCCCTGGACCGAGGATTGCTCGGCCAGGGAGCGGGCACGCACCGATTGCGAACCGATGAAGCGCGCCGTGGCGGCCCGCATCTCCGAGGCCCCCGTTGCGAGGGTGCCCGCGGCCGAGGCGGCATCCTGCTCCGCCCCCTCCCCCGCTTCGGCCCTTGCGGGCTCTGGGGGCATGAACAGGCCGGGATGTTTGATCCGCTGCTCGTCGATGAGGTCAGCGAGGGTGAAGGGGCGCGGTTCGGCTCCCTCCCCCGCCCCGTGCAGGCGCGGAAGGCCCTGCCGGTCGAGGATCCGGTATCCGGGCTCGGCGGCCTGCGGCTCCACGGCCGCCTGGAGGATGAGCAGCAGGATCCGCTCGGCCACGGGATGCGGCCGGGCCCTTCGGACCTCGCTGCGCAGCGTGTCGAGGAGCGCCGCGCGATCCGGCGCGTCGAGTTCGGGATGCGACGCCCCGCTCTCCAGTTCCGCCGCCGCTGTGGAAGCCGTCATACGCTCCTGCCTGGCCTCTCCCGCCGGCCGGGACGGCGCGGCGGGGTCGTGTCGCGAGCGCTCTTACCCTCTCCCCGGAGCCCCGGCCAGGGTCTCGGCCCGGTCCTGGCTGGGCCCGTCGCGGTGAATCACCCGGCCGCTCTCGGCGACGATGACGGGACGCTGGCCGGCGAAGCTCACTTCCAGCACCAGTTCGGAGGCACCCCGGGACACGGCGCCCCGTTGGGGATTGGCCGCCCGGAAATCGACGATCGCCCGCACGATGCAGGTCGATCCGTCCCGGGTGCACTGCGTGCTGAAGGCCCGCGCCGCATAGCGCCGCTCGGGCCAGCGACGGACGAAGCCGCGCTTCTCGTCGAGGAGGGCCGCCAGCGTCGTCGACCGGCCGTAGAACCGGACGCGGGTGCTGTAGAACCGCGGCGTGGCGCCGACCATGGCTTCGCCCGGCGAGGAAACGGCGGAGAGATACTCCGTCGCCAAAGCCTGGGCCGCCTCCGCCCGGCCTGCCGGTGCGGCGGCCACAGGGACCGGCCCCATGGAGGGGGTGACGGCGGGCGTGTCGGCGAGGCGCGACCGCGGCGGGCTGTGGCGGTGCCGCGGGGAGGCCGCGATGCGCTCGCGGGCGCGCTCCTGCTTCGCAGAGGCGGCGTGGCGCCTATGCGTGACAGCCGCTTCGTACGCCGGGGCCGCGGCGGCCGGAGCGGGCGACGCGAGCCTGGGCGGGGCGACCTTCGGCGCGGCGGCCTCGGGGGCGGCGGCGGGCGTGCCCTCCGCCGGCTTCCCGGTGGCCTTGGGTGGATCGACCCAGGCCCGCGGGTCGGCGACGGCGGGCAGGGCCAGGAGCGGCAGCACGAGCCCGAGGGCCGTGGCGAGATGGCGGGGGTGGAGGGGTGAGGCGCGCATGGGACCAGTCGGACCGCGGCGGAGGACTGAAAGAAGGAGAACGCGCCCGGGTGCCGCGAGGGTTCCGGGCCGAGGACAGGCATCGCAGGTGCCGGCCTTTCGCACCAGCGGCGAATTCCGGGGATGATGGGGTTGAGTTCGCACGTCTGTCGCCCAAGTGCAGAAAAACCACACCGGCGATAGTGGCCCGCGGAAAAGGATACGGAAGCCGATGACGGCTCATCAGACTCGACCGCTCCCCCGCATCTTCCCTCCTGGCCGGTCGGCGATGGCCGCCCGATGAGCGGTCCCGCCCGGCGGGCGCTGCTCAGCTGCAACCCCAAGGCCCGTAACGGCGGCTTTTCCCTCGACGAGGTGCGTACGATCCTCCGTGCCGGCGGGATCGAGCCCGTCGATCCCCCGGGGGAGGCGAAACCCGACGAGGCCATCCGCGCCCTCGCGGGCGAGGTGGATTTCGTGATCCTCGGCGGCGGCGACGGCACGATGAACGCGGCGGCCGAGAGCCTCGTGGAGACAGGCCTGCCCCTGGCCATCCTGCCGCTCGGCACGGCCAACGACCTCGCCCGCTCCCTCGGCCTGCCCCTCGATCCCCTGGCCGCGGCCCGGTTCATCCCGACGGCACAGCTGCAGCCGGTCGATCTCGGCTGGGTCAACGGCCACTACTACTTCAATGTCGCGAGCATCGGCTTCTCGGCGGAACTGGCCGGCGAGCTGACCTCCGAGGCCAAGAAGCGCTGGGGCGTCCTCGGCTACGCGGTGGCCGCCGTGCGGGTGCTGCGCAAGGTGCGCCCCTTCGGCGTCACCCTCGAGTACGACGGCAAGGTCGAGCGGGTGGTGACGATTCAGGTCTCCGTGGGCAACGGCCGCCACTACGGCGGGGGCATGACGGTGGAGCAGGCCGCCTCGGTCGATGACGGCAACCTCGACTTCTACAGCCTGGAGATCGACCATTGGTGGCGGCTGCTCGCCCTGCTGCCGGCCCTCCGCAGGGGCACCCAGGGCAAGGCCGCCGACGTCCGGGCGTTCAAGACGCAGGAGATCCGCCTGTACACCCGCAAGCCCCGCCCGATCAACACGGACGGCGAGCTGACCACCGAGACCCCGGCCCACTTCAAGGTGATGCCGAAGATCCTGCGGATCTACGCCCCGCCCGCCTCCGAGCGGTCCGGAAGCTCCGATCTCGGCGAGATCGGAAGCCGCCTTCTTGGCTCGACCCCACGGAGCTGAAAGCCGTGAACGACCTGATGCAGCTCGCTGCCGACCCTGCGGCCTGGGCGGCCCTCGCCACCCTCGTGGTGATGGAAGTCGTCCTCGGCGTCGACAACCTGATCTTCATCTCGATCCTGACCAACAAGCTGCCCGCAGAGAGACAGGCAAGTGCCCGGCGGATCGGCATCGGCCTCGCCCTGGTGCTGCGGCTGGCCCTCCTCGGGGCGGTCGCCTTCATCGTCCACCTGACGGAGCCGGTCTTCTCCGTGGCCGGACAGGCCTTCTCGTGGCGCGACATCATCCTCGTGGCAGGCGGCCTCTTCCTGCTGTGGAAGGCCACCAAGGAGATCCATCACGCGGTCGATCCCGATCCGGGGGAGACGGGGGCGAAGGGTGGATCGATCGGCTTCGGGGCGGCGATCGGGCAGATCCTGCTCCTCGACCTCGTCTTCTCGATCGATTCGATCATCACCGCGATCGGCATGACGGAGCATGTCCCGATCATGATGATCGCCGTCATCGCCGCCGTCACGGTCATGCTGATCGCCGCCGATCCGCTCTCGGCTTTCATCGCCCGGAATCCCACCGTGGTGATGCTGGCCCTGGGCTTCCTCATCATGATCGGCATGACGCTGATCGCCGAGGGTTTCGGGGCCCATGTCCCGAAGGGCTACATCTACACGGCGATGGCCTTCTCGGCCGCCGTCGAGGGCCTCAACATGATGGCCCGGCGCCGACGCCGGGCCGCGCGAAGCATCTAGCCAGCCCCTGCCACACCGCCGGGCCCTCGCCCGGCGGAGCAAGGGCGCCTCGCTAGACCGCCACGGCCCGGAGGGCAGGAGCCTGGGGCGAGGCGTGGCCGTACAGGCCCCGGTGCTTGGTATCGGGGACGAGCCGGTCCGTGAGGCCGATCACCGTTTCGGCGGCCCCGAGCATCAGGGCACCGCCCGGGATAAGGCTGTTTGCGAAACGGCCGAGGATCTCCGACTTCGTCGGCGCGTCGAAGTAGATCAGTACATTCCGGCAGAAGATCACGTCGAACGAGCCGAGGCCTTCGAACCCGTGCAGCAGGTTGAACTGCCGGAACTCGACCATCGAACGCAGGGACGCCGAGATCTGCCACTGTTCGCCGATCTGGGTGAAGTACTTCAGCAGCCACTGCACCGGGAGCCCGCGCTGAACCTCGAACTGGCTGTAAAGGCCAAGCTTGGCCCGCTCGATCACCTCGCTTGAGATATCCGTCGCCACGAGGTCGACCTGCCAGCCGGAGAGGCGGGGCGCCGCCTCCTGAAGCAGCATGGCGATGGAATAGGGCTCCTGGCCGGTCGAGGCGGCCGCGCACCAGATCCTGAGCCGGCGCCGGGCGGCGTTGCGGGCCAGGGCCTCCGGCAGCACCACGTCCCGGAACAGGTCGAAGGGGAGGCGGTCGCGGAAGAAGAAGGTTTCGTTGGTGGTCATCGCCTCGACGACGGCCCGCTCGATCGCGCCGTCATGGGTGATCTTGAGGCTGCCGATCAGATCGCGAAGGGTCGCGAAGTTGAAGCGCCGGCAGACCGGTGCGAGGCGGCTCTCCACGAGGTACCGCTTCTCGGAGCTGAGCGCGAGGCCGGACCGCTGCTTGAGGTACGCCCGGAGGTACTCGAAATCGAACTCCGTCATGCCGGTTGGCCTGTGAGCATGGCGCGGAGCGCCGGGCCGATCTCCGGCAGGGGCAGGACGGCTTCGGCGAGGCCGGCGCGGGCGACGCTGCCGGGCATGCCCCACACCGTGCTCGTGGCCTCGTCCTGGGCGATAACCGGGCCGCCCGCCTCCACCAGGGCGCGGGCGCCGTTGGTGCCGTCGGAACCCATGCCGGTCAGGATCACCGTGGCGGTGGCCGCGCCGAAGATGACCGCCGCGTCCCGGAACAGCACGTCCACCGCCGGGCGGCAGAAGTTCACGGGGGGACCGTCGGTGAGCTTGATGACCGGACCGCCGGCTGCGGCGGCGAGGCCCATGTGGCGCCCGCCGGGGGCGACGTAGATCCGGCCCGGCTCCAGGCGCTCGTCGGCCTTGCCCTCGGCGGCCAGGAGGCCGACCCGGGCGGAAAGGTGCTCGGCGAACACGGCGGTGAAGACCGGCGGCATGTGCTGGACGATCAGGGTCGGCACCCGGCGTAGCGCCGCCGCACCGATGCCCGCCAGGGCTTCGCCCACCGCCCGCGGGCCGCCGGTCGAAGAGCCGACCAGCAGGACGCGGGGCAGGCTCGTGACCCGTGCCTTCGGCCGCAGGGTGATCCGCGCCGCCGGCTTCGGCGCCGCGACGGGGGCGACCCCCACCGACGGTGCCTGGACCGGCGCAGTCCCCCGGCGGCCCCGGGCGCGGGCTGCCCCGAAGACACGCACCCGCTCGATGAGGTCGGTCCGGAAGGAATCAGAGGTGGTGACGCCGCGGTTGCTCTCGGGCTTGGCGATGTAGTCCACCGCGCCGAGGGCGAGGCAGCGCAGGGAGATGTCGGCGTTGCGGGTCGTGAGCGTCGACATCATCACGACCTGCAGGGTCGGGCTCGCCGCGAGCATGCGCGGCAGCGCCTCCGTGCCGTCGAGTTCCGGCATGTCGATGTCGAGGAGAACCACGTCCGGGTCGTGCCGGGACATCATCTCCAGGGCGATCCGGCCATTCGAGGCCGTTCCGACGAGCTGGAAGCCGGCTTCCGTGATCCAGCGGGCGACGAGGCCGCGCACCACCGCCGAATCGTCGGCGATCAGGACCCTGACGGGAGCGCTGGGGGGCGAGGCGGGCATGCGCGGCGCCGTGGCCGCAGGACTGGAAACCATGACCTTCTCGTCTCCCCCGTTCCGACGCCGCCCGGCGCTAGGCCGTTGCCCCTCACACGACGCAACAGGGAATCGGCCACCCCGCCCGTCCCGGGTTTGGCCCGGCGCGAATGGCCAACACTACCTGCGATTGTTTAATAAAAGTCTGTATTCGTCCTGATAGAAAGCCCGACCTGTTCGAGCTTCGCCGTCAAGATATCGCGATCGAAGGGTTTCATGATGTATTCGTCCGCACCACCCCGCAAGGCCCGGGCGATGGCACCGACGTCGTTTTCCGTAGTGCAGAACACCACCTTGGGCCGCTTGCCGGCCTCGGTCTGTCGCAATTCCTGCAGGAACGCGTAACCATCCCTGTTTGGCATGTTCCAATCGAGCAGGATCAGATCCGGCATCGATTCGGCGCAGATCGCGAGGGCACTGTCTCCATCCTCCGCCTCGACGACCGCGTAGCCGAAATCCTCGATGATCCGGCGGGCGACCTTTCGGATCACCGCCGAATCGTCGACAACGAGGCAGGTCATCTCGCGCTGGCTCATCGTCGGTCCCTTACGCCGCCTCGGCGCCGCGGGCGCCGCGGGCATCCTTCGAGCCGAAGTTGAGGAGCGCATCCACGTCGAGGACGACGAGGAGCCGCCCCTCGAGGCGGTGCACGCAGATGGTCAGGTCCCGCCAGCGGGAATCGAGGTTGATCGGCACGCTTTCCCGGGTGTCGCCGCCGAGCTTGAGGACCTCGCCGACGCCGTCCACGATCAGGGCGAAGGTCTCGCCGCCCTGCTCCAGGCCGATGGCCATGCCCCGGTCGTTCACACCGGCGTCGTCCCGGGCCTCGGAGGGCGCCATGCCGAGCCGGCGGCGCAGGCACAGGGCCGTCACGACACGCCCGCGCAGGTTGAGGAGGCCCACGATCTCCCGGGGGGCCAGGGGAACCGGCGTGACGCCCGATGGCACGAACACGTCGTGGACCCGTTCGATCGCGAGCCCGAACAGGACTCCGTCGACGTGGACCGTGACGAAGTCCTCGGTGGGACCGGTCTCGGCGCCGTTGGCGTTGGCAGCCTTCATCTCACGTACTCCGGGAAACGCTCAAACAGTGAAGGACTGACGGGCTCAGGCCGCCCGGGACAGGGCGTCCTCGGCGGACGCATCGATCTCGCCCAGGGCCGCCACGAGGCCGCTCCGGTCGAACTTGGCGACGAGGTCGGTGATGGCGAGCGCACGGGCCCGCTCCACCGCCTCGGCTCCCACCGAGCCGGTGAGGCCGATCACCGGCATCCCGGCGAAGCGGCCACCCTCGCCGCGCATCGCCGCCACAAGGTCGAACCCGGTGCGGCCGGGCATCTCGATGTCGGTGACGACCACGGAGATGCGCTGGTCGGCGTGGAGGGTCGCCAGGGCCTCGTCGGCCCCGGCCGCGGTGACGACCTGGAAGCCGGCCGCCTTGAGGACCGGGCTGAGCATGTCGCGGAAGAAGGCGGAGTCGTCCACCAGCAGCAGGGTCGAGACGTCCTTCTGGGACTTGCGCGGGCCCCGCGCCCAGTCGTCGTAGGCCATCGGCAGGAAGTGGGCGATATTGATGATGTCGGTCGCCCGGCCCCGCAGCACCGCCGAGCCGATGAGGTCCGAGCGTTCGGCGGCGATCTCGATGTCGAGGCGCTCCTCGACGATGTCCACGATCTCGTCCACCACGAGGCCCATGGCCCGCTCGCCGTCGGAGAAGACCACGAGCGCCTGACGGCCCTCGGTGCGGATGGCGATGCCGTCGTCGGCCGGGACCAGGGGCATGAGGCGGCCCCGGTACTGGATAAGCGGTCGCCCGCCAGGCCACTCCACCTTCTCGCACTCGATCTCTTCGAGCCGGGTGACGAGGGACAGCGGCACCGCCTTGAAGCCGCCGCCGCCGCCCTTGAACACCAGCAGCGTGGTGGTCGCCTCGGTCATTTCCGCCTCGGCGGCGTCGGTCTCGGCCTGCCCGGCGCTCGCCTGGGTGCCCTGCGCCACCTGGTTGGCGACGCCGTTGGGATCGACGATCAGTACCACGGCGCCGTCGCCGAGGATGGTGTTGCCGGCGAAGAGCGGGATGTGGCGCAGCTTCGCCGACATCGGCTTCACGACGATTTCCTCGGTGTGGAAGACCTCGTCCACGAGGATGCCGAAGCGCTGGCGGCCGACCTGCGCGACCACCACGAAGCCCGTGGCCTCGGCCACGGTGTCCGCCCCGAGCAGGCCGGAGAGGGACACGATCGGCAGCAGCCGTTCGCGGAGGCGCAGCACCGGCGAGCCGTTGATGTGCTCCACCGGCTGGGCGTTGGCGCCGACCCGGACGAGTTCCAGCACCGCCACCTGCGGCAGGGCGAACCGGTTCTCGCCGGCCCTGACGATCAGGGCCGCGACGATGGCCAGGGTGAGCGGGATCTTGATGGTGAAGACGGTGCCGCGCCCGGCCTGGGTCGCGATGTCGATGACGCCGCCGATCGTCTCGATGTTGGTCTTGACCACGTCCATGCCGACGCCGCGGCCCGAGACCGAGGTCACCGCCGCCGCCGTGGAGAAGCCGGCATGGAAGATGAACTTGGCCGCCTGCGCGTCGGTCATGCGATCGACGTCGGCCTGGCTGGCGAGACCGCGCTCCACCGCCTTGCGGCGGATGGCGGCGAGGTCGAGCCCCTTGCCGTCGTCGGCGATCTCGATGGTGATCGTGCCGCCCTCGTGGAACGCCGAGAGGCGGATGGTCCCGCGGGCGGGCTTGCCGGCGGCGACGCGCTGGGCGGTCGATTCCAGGCCGTGGTCGGCCGAGTTGCGGACCATGTGGGTCAGCGGGTCCTTGATGACCTCCAGCACCTGCCGGTCCAGCTCGGTCTCCGCCCCCAGCATCACGAGTTCGATCTGCTTGCCGAGTTCGGCGGACAGGTCGCGCACCACCCGCGGCAGCTTCTGCCATGCGTTGCCGATGGGCTGCATGCGCGTCTTCATCACGCCTTCCTGCAACTCGGCAGTGACGTGCGACAGGCGCTGCAGCGGAACCTTGTAGGCGGAATCCTCGTGCCGCCGGGCGATCTCGAGGAGCTGGTTGCGGGTCAGCACCAGTTCCGAGACCATGGTCATCAGGTGTTCAAGGGTGTCGACGTTCACACGGATCGTCTGCACCTTGTTCGACGGGCTCGCTTCGCCTTCCGTCGCCGGATGAGGCGTCTCCGCCTTGGGCGCTTCGGCCTTCGGGGTTTCGGCCCGGACAGGCTCGGCCGCGACCGGAGCCGCCTTGGCGGGCTCGGGCTTCGGGGCAGGCGCGGGCGCCTCGAGGGGGGCGAAGGCCATCTCGTCGGGGCCGGGGGCGGCCAGGAACGCCGCCTCCAGATCGTCCAGGGTCACTTCGCCGGGCTTCAGTTCGCGCGATACCGGCTCCGGCAGGACGATCTCCGGCGGGGCGGGCGGCGCCACGGGCTCGGGGGCCGCCGCGGCGACAGGCTCGCCGCCGACTTCGGCCATGTGCTCCAGGGCCTCGATCAGGTCGGAATCGGAGCCGGTCGGCTCGGAGCCCGTGGCGTCAAGATCGGCGAGGATCGCCTTGAGGCGGTCGAGGGTGGCGAGGATCAGCGTGACGCTCGCCGAGGAGACCGGCATGCCGTCGCGGAACCGGCCCATCAAGGTTTCGGCGGCGTGGGCCAGGGCCTCCAGCCGGGGCAGGCCCAGGAACCCGCAGGTGCCCTTGATGGTGTGCACCAGCCGGAAGATGTTTCGTAGAATCGTTTCGTTGTTCGGGTCCTGCTCGAACCGCACGAGTTCCGTGTCGACCGTGTCGAGATGCTCTGCGCTCTCGGTCAGAAACTCACGAAGCAGGTCGTCCATCGCCGGTACTCGTCACGTGCGAAACGTCTCGCACCGGCGATCATGGCGATCGGGCGTTATCGAAGAGTTGCCGCTTGCGGGTTTCGCGGAAGTATTTTGAGCCAATCAGACGGCTTCGCTGCCGGAATTCCCAGCATCGGGCGTCTTATCCAGTGTCACGGCCGAAGGTTCCGCGGTCACCGTCACCTCGTCGCCCTCGATTGCGAACCGGACATCCATCTGCGTCGCCCGGGCGACGAGGCCAGCGTAGTAGGGCAGGATGCCGTGGGCATCGACGGTGCCGCTTTCCGGCTCGCCCGCGATGAGTTCCACCACGTGGGGGGGAATGCGGGCATGGGAGCCCTTGGCCTTCAGGACGAAGGTCGGCGCCTCGCCTTCGCCGGTGACGGTCACGTCGATCAGGCCGCCGCGGGGGATCGCGGAGGTCGCGACCATCACGAGGTTGAGGAGCAGCTTCACCTTGTTCTTCGGGAACAGGGCCTGCGGCGCGCGCCATTCGAGCTTGGTCTTCTCGTCGGCGAACATGCCCTTGGCCACGCCCTCGGCGTCGGCGAGGTCGATCGACGCGCCGGCCGAACCCGCGGCCCCGAAGGCGAGACGGGCGAACTTCAGGCGGGCCGAAGCCTGCCGCGCGCTCTTGCCGATCAGCTCGAGGGCGAATTCGCGCATCGATTCGTCCTGATCGTCCTCCAGCACCTCCAGGCCGTTCACGATCGCGCCGACCGGGCTGATCACGTCGTGGCAGACGCGGGAGCACAGCAGGGCGGCCAGGTCCAGGCCATCGAGGGTGAGGATGGGCATCGGAAGCTCCGGGGCGGTTCGCGTCGGCGGCGCAGGATGTGTCGCGCCCGCTTCCTGACCGCGTCGGCGGGCGCAAAGCGGTGCGCGTGGATAGACGGCGCACGGACCTTTGCAAAGCGTTAACCCGGATCGCGGAGGCCGCGGGCAGGATGACGTCTGGCCCGTCTTTGCACCCCTGCGGGCCCGGACGGGGGCCATGACGGGGCGCGCAAAGCTACGGAATCGACAACCGCGCCCGGGTCGGGCATGCAGGGCGGGGGAGGATCGCGGCGTCATGACGGATGCGGCGACGATGACGGAAGCCGAAGCCGGGCGGATCGCAGCGACGCTCGCGGACATCGCCTGCGCGGCCGGCGAGGTGCTGCGGCGCTGGCATGGCGCGTCCTGCCCCCATGTGGTGAAGGCCGACGGCTCCCCCTCCAGCGCGGCCGACCTCGATGCCGAGGCGCTGATCCTCAAAGCCCTGACGCTGCGCTTCCCGGGTATCCCGATCGTCGCGGAAGAGAGCAGCCGCGACCTCCCGGCGGGCGACCTGTTCTTCCTCGTCGATCCCCTGGACGGGACACGGGACTTCCTGGCGGGGACGCCGCATTATTCCGTCAACATCGCCCTGGTCGCGGAGGGACGTCCCATCGCGGCGGCCCTGGCCGCGCCGGGCCTCGACCGGGTGTGGCTGTCCGCGGGCGACGCCTTCGAGGCGCCGGTGATCGGGGGGCGGCCGGGGCCGGCGCGGCCGGTGCACGCGCGCAAGGCGCCGGAGGCGGGCCTCGTCGCCCTCGGCAGCCGCCGCCACGGCGACACCGAGACGACAGCCTGCCTCGCCGCCCTTCCCGTGCTGGAAGTTCGCACCTCCGGTTCGGCGATCAAGTTCGGCCTCCTCGCCTCCGGCGAAGCGGACATCTACATCCGTTGCGGAGCGACCATGGAATGGGACACGGCGGCGGGCGATGCGATCCTGACCGCGGCGGGCGGATGCGTCGTCGTGCCCGGCGGCGGCCCGATCCGCTATGGGCGGGTCGGCGACGGGTTTCGCAACGGGCCCTTCGCGGCCATCGGCGATCCGGCCCTGGCGCCGGGGATCGTCCTGAAGCCGGGCGACTCCTGCCACGCGCCGGTCAGGGCTCCCCGCTCCTAGGCGCAGGCGCGGCAGGCTTCGCCCCGGCGAACTCGTCCGGATCGTCCAGCAGGCGGCCCAGGGTCGGCCAGATCTCCTCGGCCTTCCGGGCCAGCGCCGGATCGGCGAGGAAGCGTGCGCGGCGCGCCGCGTCCCGGAACAGGTAGAGCCTCCCTTCGACGAGTGCGAAGACCTTGGGGTCGGCGTCGGCGAGGCGCCCGTCGAGGACCGCCTCGGCGTCGAAGCCCCCGAGCCGGGGCGCATAGACGCCGGGATCCCGCCGGAACACCGCCAGGTTGGCCTCGGTGGCGAAGCGAAAGACCCGTCCGTCCCAGTCCGCCTCGAACCGCGGCGAGCCCGGTCGCGGGCCCTCCGGCAGGAAGTAGCTCACGGGATCGTTGCCGCTGAGGGCGATCGGCACGATCCGGGTCGGGCTCGGATCGCCCCTTGCCGCCGGAGTGTCGAACGCCACCAGGGCGAGGAGGACCGGGAGGGCCGCCCCGATCCACCGTCCGACCGTGCGCCTGCGCGCGGATGCCTCGTCGCGGTCACGGCCCGTTAACCTCATCTTGCGGTTTTGGTCCAATGTTGCTCCCACTCCGGCTTCGTGCGGAGCCGGCCTCGCGCTCCGTCCGGGCCGGTTGCCGCATATCCGGTCCGGCGGCGCAAGGGGTCGCCGCGGCCGGATGGCAGGGGGTTGCAACCAGCGAGGGCGCGGCGTCGCCCGTCGGCGGAGGAAGCATATGACGGCACCCTTCACTCCCGGCCTCCCGAGGCGGCAGATCCTGCGGGCCGGCCTCGGTCTCGCGGTCGCGGGTCCTGTCCTGACGGCCGTCGGGCCGGCGCTGGCGGACCGGCTGCCCCCGAACGCCAATCCGGAGACCTTCCGCCCCGAGGAACTGGTCGAATCCGGCCATCGCTTCTTCGGCACCGTTTCCCGCGGGCTCGCCCTCACCGTCGAGGAGGCGGGCCGCCGGTGGGGCGAGCCCAACGGCTACATCCTCGGCCAGGAGGGCTCCGGCGCCTTCGTCGCAGGCCTGCGCTACGGCGAGGGCGTGCTCTACACCCGCAATTCCGGCCAGCAGAAGGTCTACTGGCAGGGCCCCTCCCTGGGCTTCGACGTGGGCGGCGACGGCGCACGGACCATGATGCTTGTCTACAACCTGCCGGCGACGCGAGCGCTGTTCCGCCGCTTCGGCGGGATCGACGGTTCGGCCTATTTCGTCGGCGGCTTCGGGATGACGGCGATGACCGACGGCGGCATCGTTGTGGTGCCGATCCGCAGCGGCGTTGGCGCACGGCTCGGCGTCAACGTGGGGTACCTCAAATTCACCCACCAGGCGACGTGGAACCCGTTCTGACACACCGGGCCGCAGATCCGTCCCGCTCTGTCCTCGATGGGCTTAGCCTCGCTTGAGAGTTGCGCTAGAAGCCCAATGTGAAGCAGGGCCGGATGGGCCGGCCCGGGACGCGAGCGGTTCGTCTTGATCGAAACGGCGATGATCTTCGCGCTGGGCTTCCTGGCTGCGAGCCTTCTCGGCCTCCTGGTGCTGCCAGCCGTGAATGCCCGCGCCGCGCGCCTCGCCCGCCGCCGGGCCGAAGCCCGGCTGCCCCTCTCCCCCGGCGAGATTGCGGCGGAGCGCGATTTCCTGCGCGCCCAACTCGCGATCCGGGAGCGGCGGCTTGAACGGACGGTGGAGGTGGTGAAGGCCCAGCGCCACGCCGACTTGGTGGCCATCGGCGCCGGGACGATGAAGGCCGCAAGCTTGAGCCGCGACATCGAAGCGCGCGACGCGCAACTCGCGCAGGTGCGCCGCGAGAACGGCGACCTGGAAACGGCCCTCGCCCGGTCCCGCGACGAGGGGACTGTAAGCCTCGCCACCCTCCACGCCCTGGAGGACGCCCATGCCGACCTGCTCGACAGCCTGATCGCCCTCCGGCGGGGTACCTCAACCGCCGCGGCCGGAACAGAGCCCGCCCTTGCCGCCGACCTTGCCGCCGAGCGCGATGCCCTCCGCGCGAGCCTGCTGGCCGCGGAGCAGGCCCTGGCTGCGGCGCCGGGCCGCGACGAGACCGTCGAGCGGGAGAATGCCGATCTGCGCAAGCGCATCGCCGAAGTTGCCGACGCCCTGGTCGGACAGGCCCGGCTGCCCCGGGCCGGCGCCTTCGCGGTGCCCGAGCAGGAACCTGAGCGTGTCTGACAGCCGCCCCGCGGGCCAGGGGGCGGATGCATCGGGGCTCGTTTGCTGATTTCGCGCGGTCGCCATGTTTCGACCACGCGGAGGCATCATCGCAGCGCCGCACGAATTCGAAGTAGAGCCATACGGAAAGCGTACTCATGCGCCTCAAGCACATCGTCACCGCCGCCGCCGCGGCGCTCGCCCTGACGCTCCCGGCCGCCGCCCAGCAGTCGAAGCGAGGCAACGAGACGCTCAAGAAGTACTGCACCGGGGATTATCTCTCCTATTGCGGCAACCTCGCCCCCGACGATCCGGCGACCGACGCCTGCATGCAGCGGAACTGGAAGCAGCTGTCGGAGAATTGCCGCCGGGCGATCGACGCCTACGAGGCCCAGCAGGGCCAGAGCGGCTCCAAGCGTGAAGGCGCCTCCGGCAGCCGGGACAAGCGCGGCTGAGTCGCGGGCGCGCCGTGCCCCAAGCGGGGCGGCGCGTGTTGCGGACATGCGCTCGCCCCGGGCCACGGCAACGGCTAAGGTGATGCTCCGGCCGGGCGCGGTGCCCGCCGGGGACCGCCGGACCCACGCGTGATGTTGCCCCGACCCGCCCTTCGACTCCTGGCCGTGGCCGGCCTCGCTGCCCTCGCCCTGGCCGGCTGCGGCCGCCGGGGCGCCCTCGAGCCGCCGCAGGCCTCCGCCACCGCCCCCGCGGCGGCGACGAACGGCGCGGGATCGGCCGTGAAGACCGGCCGCATCCTCCCCGACAGCATCGGACTCGGCGGCGGACAGGCCGAACCGGATGCCGAGGCCGTTCGTGCCGGCGATGAACTTGCACCGAGCGCCATCCCGCCCTCGGGCTCCGAGGCCCCCGTCCAGACGACCAAGGGCGCCAAGCGCGGCTACCGGATCCCCAAGGAACCTTTCATTCTCGACCCGCTGCTGTAGACGGACCCGGTCCGGACCACGCAGCGACGGCGACAGGCGCGATGCACCACTTCCACTACCAGGGCGGCCGCCTCCATGCGGAGGAGGTCGATCTCGCGCGGCTGGCGGCCGAGGTCGGCACGCCGTTCTATTGCTACAGCACCGCGACCCTGGAGCGGCATTACCGCGTCTTCGCCGACGCCTTCGCCGCCGACGGGGCCCTCGTCTGCTACGCTATGAAGGCGAATTCCAACCAGGCGGTGCTGGCGACCCTCGGCCGTCTCGGCGCGGGGATGGACATCGTCTCCGGCGGGGAACTGGCCCGGGCGCTCGCGGCGGGGATCGACCCGCAGAGAATCGTCTTCTCCGGCGTCGGCAAGACCCGGGAGGAGATGGAGGCGGCGCTCCGGGCCGGCATCCTGTGCTTCAACGTCGAGAGCGAGCCGGAGCTGGACCAGCTCTCCGCCGTCGCCTCCGGGATGGGCCTGCGGGCGCCGGTTTCGGTCCGGGTAAACCCCGACGTCGATGCCCTGACCCATGCCAAGATCTCGACGGGTACCTACGAGAACAAGTTCGGCATCCCGATCACCCGCGCCCGGGAGGTCTATGCCCGCGCCGCCGCCCTGCCGGGTCTCGCGGTCCACGGGATCGACATGCATATCGGCAGCCAGATCACGGACCTGACGCCCTTCTCCGATGCCGCCGCCCGCCTCTGCGGCCTCGCCCGGGACCTGATGGCGCAGGGGCACGCCCTGAAGCACATCGATTTCGGCGGCGGCCTCGGCATTCCCTACCGGGACGACAACGCCCCTCCCCCCGACCCGGCCGCCCTGGCCGCCACCCTGCGCCCGCATTTCGCCCCGCTCGGCCTGCGGCCGGTCTTCGAGATCGGGCGGATGATCGCCGGCAATGCCGGGATCCTCGTGACGAAGGTGCTCTACGTGAAGCGCGGCGAGGGCCGGACCTTCGTGATCGTGGATGCGGCCATGAACGACCTGATTCGGCCGACCCTCTACGACGCCTTCCACGCCCTGCGCCCGGTGGCGGAGCCGGATGCGGATGCCCCGCGGCTCGTAGCCGACGTGGTCGGCCCGGTCTGCGAGAGCGGGGATTACCTCGCCAAGGGGCGGGAGATGCCCGAGCCCGCCCCCGGAGACCTCATCGCCGTGATGAGCGCCGGCGCCTACGGAGCCGTGCAGGCGGGCACCTACAACACGCGGCCCCTGGTTCCGGAGGTGCTGGTCCGCGGCGCCGAGGCGGCGGTGGTCCGCCCGCGCCAGGGTGTCGAGGCACTGATCGGCCTCGACCGGATGCCGGGCTGGCTGTCCTGACGGGCGGCGGCCGGGGCGACTTGCCGACCCCAGGCACGGCCGTTAAGGGCTCGGCCTGCAACGGGAAATCGTAATCGGCGTGCTTGCGCTTTCTGTCTTCATCATCGCCCGGAACGAGGCGGACCGCATCGGCGCGACGATCGGGGCCGTGCGAGACCTGACCGACGACCTAATCGTCGTGGATTCGGGTTCCAAGGACGGCACGCAGGCCCTGGCGGCCTCCCTCGGCGCGCGGGTGATTCACAACGCGTGGCCGGGCTACGGCCCGCAGAAGCGGTTCGCCGAAGAGCAGTGTCGGCACACGTGGCTTCTGAACCTCGACGCGGACGAAGTGGTGCCGGACCGCCTCGCGGCCGAGATCCGCGCCCTGTTCGCCGCGGGCGAACCGGCCCATCCGGCCTGGCGGATCGGGATCGCGGAGATCTTCCCCGGCGAGACACGGCCGCACCCCTTCGCCTACACGCTCTACCCCGTCCGCCTGTACCGGAAGGACCGGGGCCGCTACTCGACCTCGCCGGTCTTCGACCGGGTGGACCTGGAGGCTGGCGCGACGGCAGGCAAGTTGCGGAGCAAGATCCACCATTTCTCGGTCCGCTCCCTAGGGGACCAGCTCGACAAGCTCAACCGCTACTCCGACCAGCAGGCGGACGATCTGGCGGCGCGGGGCGTGGTGATCCCAACCTGGCGGGTGTTCGTGGAGTTGCCGGGGAACTTCCTGAAGGCCTATTTCGGCCGCCGCCACTTCGCCCGGGGGACCTACGGTTTCCTGACGGCGATGAACTATGCGATCTCGCGCCACCTGCGGATCGCCAAGCATTACGAGCGCCGCCGCCTCGCGACCCACCGGGATCGTCTTGACCGCTCCGGCCGGACGTCCTAGAGCCGGTCTGCCGGAGACGTGGCCGAGAGGCTGAAGGCACTCGTTTGCTAAATGAGCATACCCTTAATCGGGTATCGAGGGTTCGAATCCCTCCGTCTCCGCCACTCCCCTGACACGTGGGGACATGGACGGCTTTGCCCGGCGCCGAAGCCCCTGATACGGCACCATATTCTTCGGCATAGCGGTCACGAGGAGATCGCTTAGGACACGCAGTGCGTGAGCGGGCGATCACTTTGGCACAGCCTGTTCGAGATGCGCAGATCCGCCCCCATTCAGGTGGTTCACCCGAAGGTCCGTTACCGGCGCATGGCGCCAAAGGACTGCGACTGCATGGGGTGAATTTCGGCCGTTCCGCTCTTGGTTGAATCGCGAGCGCAGCAGACGAGGTCTAATCAATCCACTTGGGCTTTCACCACCTATATCCTAGGTAGCGAAACCTCATAACTAAGCCGAACCCAGGAATGCGGATCGCGCCGGACGAGCGTCACGCCGGATCATCATCCCTGCTCAGCCAGAATGTCCTTCCGCTCGTCCTTCAGGATGCTGATGAGCCGTCCCGCCAGTCGCCCCAAGGGTCGACCAACCGGATGGATCATCACCGTCTCGATGGGCAGGCTGGGACGAAACGGGCGCAGCACGATGGGAAGGTGGGCGAGTTCGCGCGCCGGGATGGGGTCTACGAGGGCTAAGCCGGCCCCTTCCGCCACCAAGCCGCATCGCGCGGCCGTGTACTGAGCCATGTGAAGGAACCTCGGCTCCGCTGCCGCCGCGGCGAATGCCGCCTCGACCGATTGCTGGAAAACGCCGGGAGCCCCCGCGATCAGGGTCTCGCTCATGAGATCCTGCACGGTCACGACGGCGGCCTCCGCCAACGGGTGTCCGATTGGCAGTGCGCAGACCGCTCGAACCGTCATAAACGGCTCGCTGTTGACGCCCACATAGCCGGAGCGCGGTCGCCCGATCCCAAGGTCGCACTGGCCGGACGCCGTCCATGACCAGATCGCGTCCGGCGAGGGTACATGGAGCGCCACGCGTGCCCCCGGGTATTCTACGCCGAGACGCCGGATTGCACGCGGCAGCAGGCGCGAGGCGAGCGACGGCTGACACGCGACCTTCAGCGGCCCCGTCCCCAGTTCCCTGATCTGACGTGCGGCGGCGCGCAGGTGGTCGAGCCCGGCATAGGTCCGCTCGACCTCGCGGGCGAACGCCTCGCCCTCGACGGTCGGCGTCGCGCTGCCGTGTCCGCGAATGAACAGCGCAAAGCCAAGTTCGGACTCAAGCTGCGCAATCGCCCTGCTCACGTACGGCTGACCAATGCCGAGCGCGGCCGCGGCCTTGGTCATTCCGCCATGCCTTAGAACCGCGCGGAAAAGGTCGAGATGACCGGGGTTCATGATGCCTTCGGCGCATGGATAGAAGGGTATTGGGCATTTGACGGCATATGACAACAATGGTTGTCAATGCGGGGGCGCCGAACCTCGGACGCAATGCCGCCGGACAGGACCAACGGGCGATGATTAACGTGCTTCTCTCATCAGCCCTCGCGGTCGTGGCCGGTGTCAGCATCGTCGTGCAGCAGGTGATGAACGCGAACTTGCGTGCGGCCCTCAACTCGGCCGCGTGGTCAGGCTTCATGAGCTACGCCGTCGGTGTGGCGTGCATGGTCGTACTGGCCGTCATCGTGCGCGACCCGGTCCCGTCCGTCGCGGTCGCCAGCCGCATCCCGTGGTGGGTTTGGGGCGGCGGCATGTTCGGCGCGATCTTCATCGGGCTCGCGATCTTCCTCGTCCCGCAACTCGGGGCTGCGACCTTCATCGCCCTGCTCGTCGCCGGCCAGATGCTCGGGTCGGTCGCCTTCGACCAGTTCGGATGGCTGGGTCTTGCGCAGAGGCCGGTCGACCTCACCCGCCTGGTCGGCGTTGCCATGCTGATCGGTGGCGTCGTCATGATCCGGCGCTAAGCGCTGATCTCATTCGTTCGCCAATAGCGAACTTATACCGCGAGCCGACGTTTTCGGGCGGCGAACGGAGGACTGCTTCGGGGAGGATGCCACGCCTGTTCGCGCGGCTGAGTTGAGTCCCTTGCGAAATTTCTGCTTCGAGATGCTTGACGGATTCTCGATGTTGGCGACTTGTCGATCCGCCGCCATTTGTCCGGGCTGTGTCAGTGCTCAACGTCGAGCGTTAAGCGACGTTCACTTCGATAGCACGCTGGTCGTTTATCCGCGCCTTGCCGTCGCTTATCCGTGGGCGGGTGTGGGTACGAGGCAATATTCGCCGAGAACGCGTCTGTGTGCCGGAAAAATCCATGGGCTCGTCCAACAGGAGCTGAGAATCGTTTCTCGCCGGAACGCGCTATCGTTATGGGTCCGGAATTAGGCGGCTTGGAAGGAAGCTAAGCGCGCCGGCAGAATAGCTTTTCAACCGAGGAGCCTAACCGTTCAGCTTGCCGGCGGTTTCCGTCCCGGTTCGTCAGGCGTGCGCCGGCGACGGTTCATCCATCTTATCGCAGCGGAAAACCTTCGGCGCAGCCAGGGCGAGGAGGCGATCCCCCTCTTCGGGGGCGGAACGCTCGTTGTCGACCGAGAGGAATTCGACAGCGCCATCGGTCTTGATGATCAGTAGGCCAATCGCATCGGTCTGCACCGCTGTATTCGCAGGAACGACTTCGAATCGCCAACCAGCTTCGTGTCGACCGGCCAGCGCATCGAAATCGATCTTACCGGTACCCACCACCTTGCCGCGAGTATCCCGGCTGACGCCAGTATCTTCATGCAAAAGATGATCCGCCGACGGTGCGAGTTGATAGACGCGCTCGCGGCCGAGCTCAGGTCCCAACCGAGTACAAACAAGTGCGTTGTAGAGCCCGTCTCGGGTCGCGGCCAGCAGGTGGTCGGGGGGATGGTCGGCCAAACCTTCCTCGGCATGCCGGGAGAGGAGCTCAGCCTGTAGGGTCGGTACCCCCGCCGCCCGAGCCCCATGGAGCGCGCCGGGGTAGGTGTCGATCAGCACCACCGGCACGCCCGCGCGGTGTAATGAGACGACCATATCGCTCGCCCATGCGGAAGCTCCCACCACGGCAAGCCGTTGGGTCTCGGCCGCGGCGGAGAGGCCCAGTTTCCGGGCCAGCGGGCGCAGTGAAAAGCCGTGGAGGATGACAGTCGCCACGATGACCGCAAACACGGTAGGCTGGATCAGTTCGCCGCCAGCGTAGCCTGCCTCGGTGAGACGGGGTCCGGCCAGACCGGCGACCGCGGCCGCGACGATCCCGCGCGGACCGATCCAGCCCACGAACAGCCGCTCCGGCCGCGATAAGTCGCTGCCCAATGTCGCTAGCCAGATGGCGGCCGGTCGAACCGCGAACAGGATGGCGGCCGTGAGACCGAGGATAGGCATGGACAGCATGTTGAGCACGCCGAGGTCGAGGTCGGCGGTGAGCACGATGAACAGGCACGACACCAGCAGGACGACGAGCGCCTCCTTGAACCGCCGCAACTCCCCCAAGCCGGGCACATGTCGGTTGGCGAGTGCGATGCCAAACACGGTCGCGCCAATCAGCCCGGCCTCATGCATCAGCAGGTTCGGGACGACGTAGGCGACGAGGGCGAGCGCAAGCAGCACTGGCGTCTTGAGCGTTTCGGGAACGAAATCGCGCCGGAACGCCCAGGCCACTAAGAGGGCAAAGCCAACACCGAGTCCGCCCGCCACCAGCACGCCTTCGACGAGGTGGAGCGCCAGCGCGACCGCTTGGGTCTCGCCGGCACCGTGCGGCACGCCCACCAGGATCTCGATGACGACCGCCGTGAGGATGGCCCCGACTGGATCGTTGACGATGGCCTCCCACTTGAGAAAGGCAGCAGACCGCCGCTCCAGGCGGGCGTGGCGCAGGAGCGGGAGGATCACGGTCGGGCCGGTCACGACCAGGATGGCGCCGAACACCCACGCGGGTCCCCACAGCATTCCGCCTATAAAATGAGCGGCCAGGGTACCCAAGAGGAAGTTGACCGGCAATGCGAAGGCAGTGAGCCGGAGAACGCCCTCGCCAGTGGCCCTGAGTTCGCGGAAGTCGAGGGCGAGACCACCCTCGAACACTACGATGGCCACCGCCAACCCAATCAACGGACGCAGGCTTTCCCCGAAGTCACGTGTCGGGTGCATCAAGCCGAGCACGGGGCCGACTAGGAACCCGAGCGCGAGCAGCAGCACGATGGCGGGGATGCGTAGGCGCGCAGCGATCACCTGGGCAGTGATTCCGCCGCCCGCGATGCAGAGGACGGCCGTCGCCAAACCGTGTTCCATCCATCCCCCTCCGGATAAGCCTGTCGTCGCGACCGTCAAACGCTTCACCGGCGGAAGGATCACCCCCCTCCCTCGTCTTAAGTGTCGGATCTCATGCCCTCTAACGAACGGGACTCGATAGGATCCACAACGAGGCACCCATCTGTCTGATCAAAGGCATGCTTGGCAGGTCAACGCTTTAAATGGACATATCTCAACCCAAGGCGCCGAAACAAAAGAGGGCATTCCCGGCGGCGTTCCACTTAAGGATTTCGCACAACGCCGGTTATGACAGCTGTCTGCGCCTTACCAGTCGGCGCTTTTACCCATGATACCTGTCGGCAGTTTGGATCCAAATGTGAGCGCCGTCGGCCGCTCCGCGACCGACAACGCGCTATCGATCCAACCGTAGAGATCAGTTTGCAACGCGGTCACATCAGTCCCGATCACGGGTACGATGAAGGCCTTGAGACGGGAGCCCTCCTCTGGGCGCATCAGACGCACTGCCGCGTCATCAACACCCGGCCGATCACGAAGGCGCGCCGCAACTCGGTCCGGGTAAACGTTCGTGCCACCGACCTGTACGGCACCGTCCCGGCGGCCTGCCAGCTGAAACCTGTTCGCGCTTTGCAGCCGGATGCGATCCGGCAAAACGAGGCGCCGTCCGGACACATGGACGATCTCCGGAGCATCCTCACTAACAGGCTCGACGAAACGCCAGTGCGGCATGAGGATGTACGAAATCTCCGGCCAGCAGCGCGTGGCCACGCCGGCCGTCTCCGACGAGCCGTAGACCTCCGTCATCCCTGAGAGACCGCGCTCGCAGAGGGCCGCGATGAGGTCGCGTGGACATGGGGCGGTGGAGACCACGCCCGCGACGTCATCCGGCCAGCCCGGCAGCGAGCGCGCGAGCCAGCGCCAGCGGTCGGGAAACGTGACGACGAGATCCCCCGGCGCGAGGCTGCGAACGATCTCAGAAGGGCCGAGCTTCGTCGCGTCGACATGCGCGACGCCGAGTGCGTCGGGCAGGAGGGCCGCAAATAAAAAGCCGTAGGCGTGGTGAGCCGGAAGGAGGGACACGATCCGCCGCCTGTCCCGGAAGTGCTCTGCTAGGAACGTGGCTTCCGTGTGCAGGGCATTGGCTGTGTGCGCATAGCGCTTGGGCTGTCCGCTGGTCCCCGAGCTCGTGAAGGTCACCGAAGCGACACCCGCGCGCCAGGCTGCCTCGACGCGCTCGATCCAGTCTCCGAACGTGGCGTCCGCGAGCAACCCGTCCTCACCGCCCGCCTCGTGGAGGTGGAACATCTCGTTGACCGCGGAGGCCAGCCACAGTCGCTCCAGAGAGTCGCACCCCAACCCCTCTCCCGACCCGGACACGATTTGCGTCATGTCCGGCCATGTCGTCGGCAGGTGCGCCGGCAGACGCGCGTCAGGATTGCCTTGGCCCCGCGCCGCACGGAGTTCGGCGGTAAGCAGGCTTTGCAGAACCGTCGCGAGCGAACGTCGCGACAACATCACCGGATGATCGGCGTTCAAGCCGCGGCCTGATTTGCGTGGGCCAGTTCGACTCGGTCACGGCCCGCGCCCTTGGCCCGGTAGAGTGCGCTGTCCGCGGCTGCGAGCAGGCCAGCCAAGGATGCGGCGGGTTCCCTAACCAGCGAAGAGCAGCCAAAGCTCGCGGTGATGCATAGCTCGACCCCACCCGCATCGATTGGTTCGCGCGCGAGCGAAAGGCGCAGGCGTTCGGCGACAGCGGAGGCCTCCATCAGCGCGGTGCCCGGGAGGAGCACGACGAACTCCTCCCCTCCCAAGCGCGCGAAGATGTCTTCAGGACGCAGTTCCGCCTCGCAGCGTCGGGCGACTTCGCGCAGCACCATATCACCGGCAGCGTGCCCGTGCTCGTCGTTCACGCGCTTGAAGTGATCGACATCGAGGACCACAAGGGCCAACGATCCACCATCCCGGAGCGTTCGGACGAGTTGGCGTTCCGCTGTCTCGAAGAAATGCGCACGGTTGCTAGCCCCCGTCAGGTGGTCGAGTGTCAGCATCCTCCGCAAATCGGCCGTGTCACGCCCTTGGCGGGCCACCGCACGGATGACGAGGGTATATCCCGCAGCAATCCCGGCGGCCTCATCGCGCACGGCGATCAGGCGTTGGCACCAGTAGCGCCCGCCATCGGCGAGAGCGTGCCAACCCTCGTGGAGGTACCAGCCGTCCCGCCGCGCCACCGCGATGGCCTCCCCAGGGAGCGGCATCGCTGAAGCGCGGTCCGGACGGTCGAACCATTCGAAGGGTCTGCCGAGCAGCTCAGCCTCCGAGAAGCCCGTTTGACGCATCGCCGACGGGGTGACGGCGTCGATGCATCCGTTCGCGTCGAGGGAGAGCACCGCGACATCATCGACGCCGTCGAGCAGGGAGGCGAACCAAATTTCGGCCTGCTTCAGCCGCCGCTCGCGGGCGACCTGCGCGGTCACATCGGAAAGGGTCGCGATGTAGCGATTCTCGGTGAGCTTCACGATGTTGCAGGCCAGGACGGGCGACCGTTCACCGCGTCCGGTCACGATGCGGTGGCCGTCACAAACTGTACCTTGGGGTAGATGAAATTGCTGGATCATGTTGCGCAACTCGGGCGCGCAGCCGTCCATGACGTCGAACAGGTTGATGATGAACGGACGGCCCGCGATCGGCAGCAAAACGCCCATCGCGGCCGGGTTGACCATGCCGATGGCCCCAGCGGCCGAGAACTCGACGAGGCCGGCGGGGCAGGCGTAGAGGAACTGTAGCAGGGCCGCATGCTCGGCTTCGAGATCGGTCATCACGGCGGCCTCCCTCAGCGCTGGATCAGGATGTAACGGCGATCGATCTCCGGCGCCTTGAGTAGTCTCAGCCGCACCGGCGTAGGACGCATGCGCAAGGTGAGGACATAGTCGATGATGGCGTCGATCTCCGCTTCGTCCTCGAAGCGCTGCGCCACCATGAAGTTATTCATGCATTGCGCGGTCACAGAGAAGTAATGCGTGCCGAGCACGGTCTCGCGCTGGAGACCAGCCAGCTGCGACTCTGTGGCGTTGTAGATCTCGACAAGGCCCTGGGGTGAGAAGCCCACCACTCCGAACGGTAGGGCGTCGAGGTGATCCGCCTCCAGGGTGAGCAGTGTGTCGAGGGAGATGGTTTCGAAAGAGAGCACGGCAGGCCTCGCATGTCGGTCCAAGAATACTCAGCAAGAATACTCAGGCTGCGCGCATGCCACGCCCGGCATCGACGCCAGTCTCACTGCCGACTCCGACCGAGCCGAGCGGTGGGAACCACGCCGCCGGCAGGCTCGCGACGGAAGGTTTCGCAAAGAGGTAGCCCTGGAACAGGTGAATGCCGGCGGCACGCAGAGTGTCCAGCTCGGCTTCCGTTTCTACGCCCTCGGCGATCACCGCGATGCCCAACTGACATGCGATCGCGACCACACCCGCAATGATGGCCTGGCGGGCATGCGACGCTGCGATGCCGCGGATCAGCTCCATGTCGATTTTGATGAAATCGGGCTGGAAGCTCGCGAGCAGGTTAAGGCCGGCGTAGCCTGCGCCGAAGTCGTCGAGGGCGGTGGCGAAGCCCTGTTTCCGATACTCGGTGATGATGCGCTGGACATGGATGACATCGATCATGCGCTCGTTCTCGGTGAACTCGAACATGATCAACTGATGGGCGAAGCCGACGCGGCGCGCGGCCTCCAGCGTCGCCCGGATGCAAGCGGCTGGTTCGTAGACGGCGTTGGGCATGAAATTGATGGACAGATGGGTATCGGGTTCGACGAACAACGAGCTGGCGAGTTCGATCGCCTTCACGCGACAGGCTTGGTCGAACTTGTACCGGTTTGCCGCATCGACCATCCCGAGGATCTGACCGGCGCCTTGACCTGAAAGGCCTCTGACCAGCGCCTCATAGCCCCATACGCGATTGCGCTGGAGGTCGAGGATGGGGTGGAACGCCATCGTGAACTCGAAGGGCAGCGGCTCGGCGGCCTGGCAACCCTGGCATCCCATTTTCATCACTCGAGCTTCTCGTGACCGCTTTAATCAGACCACATTATCAGCTTGACAGTTTCGCTGTCGTCAATTTCCAATCAGTAACAAAATGCGAAATACGGCTCGCTCAAAGCGCTCGCAAGCCTTCGCCCGTTCAGTTAATATTCCTTAAGGCTTATCTGCTATTCCGATGGTATCGCTCTCACGCGGAGCGCCACCTTGCGACGGAACAACACGAGCGGCGCCGGGCGGGCAAAGTGTCTCGGATGGGCGGTTCTCGACTTGTCCGCTTCTCGGTCGATCGTACCGAGAGGCGGAAGCTTTATTGCGAAATGAGAGATGCAGAGCTCAGCGTCGCCGACAATTATGCGGCGCGAATGGTGGACAGGAAGCGTGCCATTTCGGCCGTCAGGTGCTCGGACTGCCGCGAGAGTTCCGTGGCTGCGCCGAGCACATGCGTGGCAGCGGCCCCGGTCTCTTTTGCCGCCTGGGCGACACCGGAGATGTTGCCGGTGACCTCCACCGTGCCTGCAGCCGCCTGAGACACGTTCCGAACGATTTCCTACGTCGCTGCGCCTTTTTGCTCCACCGCTGCGGCAATCGACCTCGCGGTGGCGCTGATGTCGCGGATCCGCTGGGTGATACCGCCGATTGCGGCCACGGCCTGCCCGGTCGAGTTCTGGATCCGGCTGATCTGGCCGGCAATCTCATGCGTCGCCCGCGCCGGCTGGCTCGCGAGTTCCTTCACCTCGGCAGCCACCACGGCGAAGCCCTTGCCGGCCTCACCGGCCCGCGCCGCCTCGATCGTGGCGTTCAACGCGAGCAGGTTCGTCTGGCCGGCGATGGAGGAGATGAGGCCGACCACATCGCCGATGCGCTCCACCGCACCACTCAGATCCTGCACCAGCGCACCCGTCTGGTCGGCCGCGACCACTGCCTCCCGTGCGATGCTCGCGGACCCGTCCACCTGACGCCCGATCTCCTGGACCGACGAGCCCAGTTCCTCCGCCGCCGCCGCGACCGTGGCGACGTTGCTACCGGCTTCCTCGGCGGCCGCCGCGACGGCCGTGGACTGGGCGGCCGTTTCGGCGGCTGTGCCGCTCATGGTACCGGCCGTGGTCTGCAACTCGGTGGCCGAGGACGAGACCAAGCCGATGATCCCGCCCACTGCCGCCTCGAAGCCGTCGGCCATCTGCCGTATGGCGGGTCCCGCGGGTGCCGCAATCGTGTGGCATCCGGACCCGGGTAGGAATTGATAAACCAATATCCCGCCTAGCCTCATCAAGGATTGTCGCGGGGATGCCGGTGTTCGGGACGCTCAAGGGGACAGGCGTGGCCACGCGAGGGTTCGCCGCCGCGACCCTCGTGCTCCTCGCCGGTTGTGCCGGCCGCCCGACTGGCGTGCTGCTTCCCGTCGCCGCCGTCGAGACCGTCCCTGGCACGTCGCGGGTCGACATGCTGGTCGCGACCACGCGCAAGTCCGCGACCGACCGCGGCGTGCTCTTCTCCGGTGAGCGCGGCGAGGCCGTCACCTACACCGACCTCACAGTGTCCATCCCGCCCGACGGCACCCGCCAGGCTGGTTCCGTCCAATGGCCCAAGACACTCCCGGGAAATCCCGCGACCGATTTCGTCGCGCTCCGGGTCGAGCCGGTCGAGCGTGCCCATGTCCCCGCCTGGACCGGTCGGGCCGTTCGGCGCGGGACCAAGCGTCACGTGCTGGTGTTCGTTCACGGCTTCAACAACAAGTTCGAGGATGCCGTCTTCCGGTTCGCGCAGATCGTGCACGATTCCGGCGCAGAGGTGGCTCCGGTGCTGTTCACGTGGCCGTCCAAGGGCTCGGTCCTGGCCTACGGCTACGACCGGGAAAGCACCAACTTCTCCCGCAACGGCCTCGAAACCTTGCTGAGGGACCTCGCCCGCGACCCTAATGTCGGCGAGGTCACCGTCCTGGCCCATTCCATGGGCAACTGGCTGACCCTGGAGAGCCTGCGCCAGATGGCCATCCGCGACCGGCGCGTCGCCCCTAAGATCCGCAACGTCATCCTCGCCGCGCCGGACGTCGACATGGACCTCGCCCGCGAGGCATTTCACGATATGGGCCCGAACCGGCCTCGCCTGACCCTGATGGTGTCCGGCGACGACCAGGCCCTCGCGGTCTCCCGGCTCGTCTGGGGCGACAGCGTGCGGCTCGGGGCCATCGACCCTGCGGTCGAGCCGTACCGCTCCGAGCTGGAGCGTCAGAAGATCGGCGTCCTGAACCTTTCGGCGGTGAAGGGAGACGATCCGCTCAATCACGGCAAGTTCGCCTCCGGGGACGTGGTTGCCCTGTTGGGCAAACGCCTCGCAGACGGCCAGCCGATCTCGGATGGACAGGTCGGCATCGGCGACAGATTGGTGAGCACGGCGGCCGGCGCCGCCTCCACGGTGGCGACCGGTGCGGCTTTGGCGGTGGCGGCCCCGGTGGCCCTCGTCGATCCGCAGACCCGCGAGACCTATGGCGAGCACCTGTCCCATGTCGGCTCGGGGCTTCGGGACACGGTCGGCTCCACGGTCGACTTGGCCGGCGCACCGGTGCGGGCCATGACCGGGGGTCGCTGACCCATCGCGCCGACCAATGACGACGAGGCCGGAATCGCCGGCACTCTTGGGGGGATGGAAGATGGCTTGGAAGATCGGGTTGGCCGCGGTGGCGGCGACGGCGGCCTGGACGGGAACCGTGCACGCCCAGGGGCTCGAACGCGGGGCACGGGATGGGGCAACCCGGGGTGAGATGATCGCCGGCCCCCTGGGAGCCGTCGTGGGCGGTGCGGTGGGGGCGGCGGTGGGAACGGCCAACGGCATCCTCGGCATCGACCGGCGCGAACGCTTCCGCATCTACGCCACGGGCGAGCGCCGCCCGTCCTTCGCCTATCCGGGCCGCGTGACGGTCGGCACCATCCTGCCCGAGGACGGCGTCGTCTATTATGACGTACCTCCCGAGTTCGCCCTGCCGAGCTACAACTACACGGTGGTCAACGACCACCCGGTGCTGGTCGAGCCGCGCACGCGCCGCGTGGTCGAGGTCATCGACTAGCAAGGGTTCGCCCCTGGCCGTGACCTGCCGGCGAAGCCGCTTCATCACAGCGTGGGCCTCGCGCAGACTCGGTCGCCTCGGCGGCAGGTTGCCGAGTGGCCGCGCCCGGTTGTCGCCCGGGCACGGTATGGCGGATTACGTCCCGACGGTCAGCCCAGCAACTTGAGAACAATCATTCGCGTACATTTCAAGTCTGAGACTTGGCGTTCGAGAGCAGTAATGTCCCGCGAACTTCACTCAACATGATGTCGAGTGAGGTTCGCATGCCACTGATCAAGCCGTCCTAACGTAGTCGTTGCCGCCGTGATCCGCGGCCCACGATCCTGGGCCAGCCAAACCAACGTTGCCGTAACCGTTGACTACGAGAGCAGAGTTTGATCCTGCGGTGGAATAATCGTAGGCGCCATTGATTATCTCCGTAGAGCCATCACCAGCGTGAGTTTCGTTGTTCCAGCCGTTGATGTTCGTCCATGTGGCGTTGCCCGTATAAGTCACGTTCCCGTTTCCGTTGATCGTGGTCCCAGCGCCATCGCCGATCCCGGTGGAATTGCCATTGCCGTTGATCACCACATTCGACCATCCACCGACATTCGAACTATTGCTCGAGCCACAAACTATGAAGTTCGATCCCATTCCGGAGCTGGTCTGATCATTGTTGCCGACAACGGCAACGTATGAATTCGCGCCGGCTCCAGTGCTGTCGCCAGACCCCCACACATTGACGCTCGAACTATTCCCAACGTTTGTATTATCTCCTGTCCCATAAATGTTGGCGCCTGTCGCGTCTCCCGAATTGGTCTAGTTGTAATTGCCATTGACCCCATTCTGAGAGCCGTAGCCGGCACTGCTTGAGTTGCCGTCGCCGTTCACGGTCAGTGTCGATGACGCCCCGGTTGTGGTTGTCTCGCTTGAGCCGGCGACCAGCACGTTCGACCCATTTCCGGCGGACGTGTTGTTTGCGATGCCTCCGATCCATACGCCGCTGCTGTCACCGGTGCAGGTCGAGTTCCAGCCGCCGTTGATCCCTGACCTGACCGGCTGGCTTT
>NZ_BPQX01000017.1 GCF_022179525.1 Methylobacterium persicinum | reverse complement strand
CTTTTGACACAGCCTAGACCCAAGCCAGTCAAATAACTCGATCCGCTTCGGCCTCGAAAGCAGACGCCCCCACGCTCCAAATCAGTGCCGACCTGCGGACGCCAAGCTGATACGGTCAACGATCTCGATTGCGCCCCGACTGAGTTCGATGAGACCTGCCTCGGCCCACTGTCCTAGAAGGCGGCTGACCACTTCACGTACGCTGCCGACGTCGTCCGCCAACTTCTGATGGGTCACGGCAATGACGCCACGCGGGTCGGCTTCAGCCAGGAGCCGTTGGGAAAGACGCTGCTTCAGCGGGGCGAACGCGACCTCGTCGATCAGCGTGAACAGGCCGGACATCAGCCGCGTGTAGTCGTCCATGACGAAGCTGCGGAAGGCGGAGCTATCGTCCATCAGGTGCTGGAACGTGCTCACCGGCAGGGCGGCGAGTTCTGTCCACTCCTCGGCTACGCTCTGGGCCGGAAAGTTGCCGCCGGACAGGAGGCATTGCGTGGTGAGGGCGCAGGTGCCGCCGGGGCCGACCTTGTAGATCAGCACTTCACGCCCGCCCTCCGACATGCGGAAGATGCGCGTCCGCCCCTCCAAGCACATCAGGTAGTGGGCGCATTCGCCATCGAGTTCGTACGCGATGGCCCCGGCGTCCAGCACCGGGAACTGTACGGTTCCCCTGGCGATCTGAAGGTGAGCCGGGCTGAGCGCCTCAAGGAGCGGAAACCGGTCGATCCAGCGCTCGACTTTCTGCGCGTCCGTCATGACTGGCGTCGTCCCCGGCCGTGACGACGGGCTGATCGTCCGGCTTGCGTTGCGTTTTTCTCCCGCCGCGCCGGACTTGTGTGACCTGGGTCACCGACCGGGTGCAGCGACCCGGCATAGCATCGCGGCACAATGAAAACGATACGGGCGCCGGCGATGTGCGGCACCCGATGGGAGTAAACCGATGCGCCGCCTCGCCCTGAGCTTCATGCTTGCTGCCCTCGCCGCCAGCCCGGCTTCTGCCGAGCAGGATCTGCTGCTCGGGGCCGACATGACCTCCCCCGCAATGACGAAGGCAGAGATGAGCCGCACCGACGTCGAGGCGCTGATCAAGGCCGCCGACGGCAAACCCGTCGACCTGCACGACAAGGCTCTGTCCGGCCTCGACCTCTCCGGGCTCAATCTTCGCGGCGCCAATTTGCGGCTGTCGCGCCTGAACAAGACCAACCTGCGCGGTGCCGACCTCAACGGGGCGAACCTCGAACAGGCGTGGTTCCTGAAGGCCGACCTGTCCGGTGCCAAGCTCGCGGATGCGAAGATGTTCGGCATCACTGCCCGGGACGTCAACCTCAGCGGTGCGGACCTCAGCCGGTCCATGCCGATCGGCGACTTCAAGGGCGCCAACATGAGCGGCGCGACGTTGGTCGATCTCAAGGGAGGCGCCGACATCAAGAACCAATCCATGGGCCTGATGCGGGCGGTGTTCACCTCGGTGAACCTGTCGGGCGCCAACCTGAAGGGGGCCAACCTCGGTCGATCCCGACTGGAGTATGCCAACCTCAAAGACGCTGACCTGACCGACGTGGTGCTGATGGGCTCGGACCTGTCCGGCGCGAACCTGACGGGTGCTACGGTCACCGGTGCCGACTTCAAGAACGTCGACGTCGACGCCGCCAAACTGATCGACCTCAAGGGTCAGGCCGAGGCCAAAGACTGGTCGGAGCGTGTGAATGCCGACCGCGCCGTCACTCAGGCGTCCAACTGATCATCATCCCCCGCACCCACTCACTCCCACGGAGATAAAAGCTCATGACCACCCGCCGCATCCTGCTCGCCGCATTCGCCGCCGCCCCCATGCTGTTCGGCACTGGCGCCATCGCTGCCGAGATGACTTACACGCCGGCCGCCTTCGAGGCCGCCCAGAAGGCCGGCAAGCCGATCCTCGTCCACATCACCGCCCCGTGGTGCACGACCTGTGCGGCGCAGAAGCCGATCCTCGCCAAGCTGGAGGCCGACCCGAAGTTCAAGGACCTGCAGGTGTTCGACGTCGACTTCGACAGCCGCAAGGACGTCGTGAAGCAGTTCGGCGCGACGATGCAGAGCACGCTGATCACCTACAAGGGCGAGAAGGAAACCGGACGCTCGGCCGGCGAGACCAAGCCTGAAGCGATCTCCTCGCTCCTCGACAAGGCGATCTGAGGCCACGCCATGGTCACGAGCTTCGGCCTCGCATTCCTGGCCGGCATCCTCTCGGTGCTGTCCCCCTGCGTGCTGCCCCTGCTGCCGCTGGTGCTGGGTGCGGCAGCCTCGGAACATAGGCTCGGTCCGGCAGCACTCGCTGCCGGCCTCGCCCTGTCCTTCGTGGCCATAGGTCTGTTCGTGGCGACCGTCGGCTTCGCCATCGGTCTCGATGCCGGCGTCTTCCGAACCGGCGCAGCCGTCATGCTGATCCTGGTTGGCCTAGTCCTGATGGTCCCGGTCGCCCAGACGCGACTGGCTGTGGCTGCAGGGCCAGTCAGCAACTGGACCGAGAGCCGGTTCGGCGGCTTCTCGACCTCGGGGCTGCTCGGCCAGTTCGGCGTCGGCGTGTTGCTCGGGGCGGTGTGGAGCCCCTGCGTCGGCCCGACCCTCGGGGCGGCCTCGCTTCTGGCCTCGCAGGGGCACGATCTCGGAGCTGTTGCGCTGACCATGCTGTTGTTCGGCCTCGGCGCGGCTCTGCCGCTGCTCCTGCTCGGCACGCTCTCGCGTGAGGTGCTGATGCGCTGGCGCGACCGGATGATGGGTCTGGGTAAGGGACTAAAGGCCGCCCTCGGCCTGATCCTTGTGGCCACCGGACTGATGATCGCAACGGGGTACGATAAGGTGGCCGAGACTACTCTGGTCAACATCTCGCCGGCATGGCTGACGAACCTGACCACCCGCCTATGATCGCGAGCCAGACGCGCGGTAGATCTGTGCTCTTATCATCCGATGATTGGTGCCATCACGGGGGGGCAGCATGAACGCTCGACGATCGCAACACGACCGGCGTGGCATCTTGTTTGGGTTCGTCGCGCTCTACGCGCTCGCTGCAAGCCTGCGCGCCGGACCCGCTTCCGCCCTGGAGATAGCACCGCGTGGCTACTACGCAGATCAGAAGGTGGTCTACCAGAACGACGGCGGGACCCCGGATAATGCGGCCTACTTCAAGCGTCTCCTGGGCAACCTGAAGAACCACGTCGAGGCTGTGGGCATGGACCACATCCAGGTGCGGGTGGTCGACTTCGGCGATGGCGTCGACCTCTTTAAGATGGCTTCAAATGACCCTAAGCTCGCCAATCAGATCGACGCCCTGAAGGCCGAAGGCGTCAAATTCCTGATCTGCAACAACACCCTGACCCAGCGAAAGATTGATTGGCACGAACTCCACGGCGTTACGGAGGCCGACATCGTTCCCAGCGGGGTCGCCGAGATCGTCCGGCTTCAGGGTATGGGTTTCGCCTACGTCCACCCTTGATCAATGCCCTTTCGGATTACCAAAGGCCGTCCGATAAAGCGTATGCAGCTTCAGTCCAGTCTTACATGCCCGTTCTGCAGCCATCAGGCTACAGAGACGATGCCGACCGATGCCTGCCAGTTCTTCTACGAGTGCACCGGCTGCGGCGCGCTCCTGCGCCCGAATGCAGGCGACTGCTGCGTGTTCTGTTCCTTTGGTGATGTGCCCTGTCCGCCGATCTAGGAGGCCCGCGGAAGCGGCCAGCCAGCGGCCTGCTGCATGGGATCATAGCGACGAGCCCAGCCGTTCAAGCTCACCGACAAGCTCGGAAGTAGACCTACTCAGAACCTGTTAGTGGTCGAGGGCGGGTGCGATGGTGACGTCCGCTTCCATGTATCGCCACTCGAAACCGGACCAGCGGAAATCCACCCATTGCGGACCCTCGGCGCAGGAACCGAGCGCCGGATGTCCACCACCCGCGGTGCGAAAGCCTCAGGCAGCCGATGCGGCCGCCAGCAAGTGAGGCAGGCCTGAAGACCGGGCGCGGCGCCGTCGGGCGAATTTGCAATTTATCGCCGTCGCGTTGACGAACACAGGCACCGTCGCGGCTCTTGACCCGGGTTCCGCTTCGCGGCCCCGGGACAGTGGTGCGGCTTCCAAGGGCGGGCCGGCTCCCGGCGATGCGTGACTGTGGGAGCCGGCGCCGGTCCGCCGGAGGTGGTGTCGCCCGCTCCCGCTTCCGTGACCGCCGGTTGCCGGCGCGGGGCTGTCGGGGACGGGATCGATCCCGTAACACTCACCGGCAAGCCGGCGAACAGGCGTGGTCGCGACGGTGATCGCTGCCGTGTGGCGCAGGAGCGGGGGCCGCGGAGGAGTGCCGGCGAGGCGCTCTTGGCGCGCGATCCAATTCGGCCGTGACCGCACCGCGTCGGTCGGGCTGATGCTTTGGGGGGAGACACACCATGGGGGATCCGATCCACGCGCCGTGCGGTGCATTCGGGCCGAGCCTCGACCGTCGCCGGCTCTTCCTGGGGCTCGCGGCCCTAGGTGCGGCTGGCACCGCGCACGGGGCGGACGCGCCCGCCCGAGCCTCAGAGCGCCTTGTCGTCGGCAACACCAGCGCGCCGCCGACCTCCCGCTTCCATCCCTCCTTCGTGAAGGATGTAGGCCTGCTCACCGACCTCAACCCGACCAACCAGGGCGGGGCGTGGTGGAACTTCGACACCTACATCACGCCCCTGGAGCAGTTCTACATCCGCAACGAGTACCCGACGCCCCGCGCCGAGCTCGACGCCCGGGTCGATCCGCGCCACTGGCGCCTGAGGATCCACGGCGACGCGGTCGAGCGGCCGATCGATATCGGCTACGACGACCTGCTGCGCATGCCCTCGCGCTCCCTCATCAGCGTGATGCAGTGCGCGGGCAACGGGCGTTCGCTGTTCTGGGAGCAGCAGGACATGCTGGCGGCCCCTGAGAAGGTCACCGGCAACGGCTGGGGCCTCGGCGGGGTGGGCCTCGCCGAGTGGCAATACGTGCCGATGAGCCACATCCTCGGCCTCGTGGGCCTGAAGCCCAACGCCAAGGCGTGCCTGTTCTGGTCGGGCGTCGACGGGAAGGCCCCCAACACCGAGTCCGATACGGGCCGGCCGATGCCGATCGAGGAGATCGTCGCGCGCGCCGACGACATCGGCCTCGCCTTCAAGATGAACGGCAAGCCGCTGCTGCCGGACCATGGCGCGCCGGTGCGCGCCCTCGTGCCGGGCTGGGCGGGGGGCGCCTCGACCAAGTGGCTCACCGAGATCAAGATCGCGAGCCACGATTTCTGGGTCCGCCTCAACACGATCGGCCACGCCAACATCGGGCCGGCGTACCCGCCGCCGGTGCCTGGCCCGAACGACGAGTTCCGCTTCGTGAAGCCCTCGGACGTGCGCGGCGTGCCGGTGGCGTGGCACGTAATGCGCTCGATGCTCACGGTGCCGTTCGCCCTGTCCAAGCAGCCGCAGTTGCCGCCGAACTATCCCCTTTTGCCCGCGGCGAGGCGCCGGTGCTGCCGGCCGGGCAGCAGGCCCTGCGCGGCTACGCCTGGGCGCCGCAGGCCGGCGTGCGCCGGGTCGACGTGCGGGTCAACGGCGGCCTGTGGCAGGAGGCCCGCCTGATCGACCCACAGCCCAACCCCTACACCTGGCGCCGCTTCGAGATCGCCCTCGACCCGCAGCCGGGCGAGGCGGTGATCGAGACCCGCGCGATGGACAACCGCGGGCAGGTCCAGCCCGCCACCGTGCCGTTCAACGAGGGCGGTTACGACTTCGGGGCGATCCCGAAGTTCCGGGTGCGCTTCGCGTAGCCGGTTCCCCGATCCGGCGCCGGCGATGGATGCGGCCCGGGCGCTTCCGCGCGGAACGACTGGGCGCTCCGCTCATCGGACGGGCCGCCGACGCTCCCGACTTCTCGGATGTCGTACGGGACGGGTGAGTACCTCGGCGTCGCACCTTCAAACCGAGAGAGCGCCGATCGTTTTAATGTGCCTCATTTAACAGCCACGGATCGGAAGCGGGAATGGCACCACGTCCGCTTCCGTCCATACCCGCCCGAAAGCGGACGAGCCGCTGTCCACCCGACCCAGCCATTCGAAGCCGCCTGCTCACGCAACTGGAGCTGGCCGATAGCGGAACAGCCGCTTCGCCGCCTGTTTGCCGGAAAAGCCGACGGCCTTTTATCGACCCACCTCCAAGATTCTGAACGCCATTCGATTTTCAGTCATCGTGCTTCGCTTCATGCCTGATCGCTCCTGATCCCCTGCGGCCCGAGATAAACGGGCGCCACACATGCAATCCCGTCACAGTCCAGAGGTTTTTACTGCATTGCCAAACTCAAAGCCTTGGCAGTAACCGTGCGTCAGCCTTAGGTTGAGAAATAACAAGATCACTGTGTTCGGTGGGCGCCAGCAATTTGGTGACGAGAATATGCGACCCACTCACTCTGGTGTCGCATCCGCCAGCCGAGACGTCGCCTGTTCCGGAACGGCAAGTAAAATTAGCGACGCGCGTTGACCGGCATTGGATCGTCGCGATCGCCAGCCTTCGGATCTCGGCCGATGCGCCCATGGCGCGGACCGTAAAATTCTTGGCGCCGCTGCTACCTCAGGGCGAGGTCTGGACGATCCACTTCGTCGCCGGCCTTGGCCCGTTGTTCGGTCTCAGCGTATCTCGTCTACCTCGTTCGCGGCCGTTTGGCAGAGCGCAACGGCCTGTTCCGCCCGCGCGTGATCTTCGTGAGCGGCCGCGCGAATGAAAGCTGCCCGGGAGGCTCGCTGGGGCAGCATCAACGCCCCTCAACCGGGCGGTCTCCGCCATCCCCCTCGTCCTGTTAGTCACCGGTATAGCGCAGCGGCAGTCATTGCGCCGGCGTGACAGCGGCGCTTGTTCGCCCATTAATTCCCTCCCCGTATCCTTGAGCGGCCACCTGACCGTTCCGGATACCGCGAAGTATCATGCGTCTGCCTCTCCGCCGTGACAGCCGACTGATTGGTTTCTCGTTTGGTGCGCTCCTCAGCGCAGCAACGTACGCCGCGCCGGCCCATGCAGACGGAGGCAGCATCGGCCTCGCCGACGCTTACGGCGGGACCACAATTGGGACCAATCTGCTCGCGATCGGGGGCCGCAACGCGTCGAAACCCAGCGCACCGACGTCCGGCAACGCGCTCTTCTTAGGCAACGCGCTCTTCTTAGGCAACGCGGATCTCGGCGGCAGCGCGGTCCCTACGCCTTCCGGAACAGACAACGCAACGACCGTCCGACAGACGGGCCGGCACGCCATTTTCAATGTCGATCAATCGGGGACGGGGAATCGCTTGAATGTCACGCAGGGCGACCTCGCCATGCTACTCGTCAGCCTGACCGGGACCCAGAACACGATCCGGTTACTTCAGGTTGGGCAGAACGAGACCGCGACCATCAATCAAGACGGGTCATACAACGGCGTAACCGGCATACAGACCGGATCCGGCGAGAAGGTTACCATCACACAATCCGGCACCCGCAGTTTTGTGGCCTACACGCAGAGCGGAACGGGTTCGACTTTGACCGTTCGCCAACGGTGATCCGCGACGCGGCGAACGATGGGCCGAAGGCTGGCCGGTCGCCGGCCCGGATGTGAGGCTGACGGACTGCATCGTGCCCTGAAACGCGGCACCGATTGCGGTTTCGCGCCGGTAGATTATTGATTCAGCTGAATCGTATCAGACGGCTTTTGCCTTGTGGTCGGGACCGCCGCGCGGTCATGCAGCCAAGCGTCGGAACGCGTTTCCGCCGGTACCTGAGGCACATTCTTTGGCCGCACTTCCGGTTGCACCGAATCCGGCGCGTTGGTGGGAAGCGGGAGCGTATTCGATGATCGGAGACTCTGCGGGCCGAAACTGTCGACGCAGCGCTTCAGCGCAACTGGATCGGGCAGCAGCGTGCAATCGTTCACATTGCCCGGCGTCTGTGCGGAAGCGCCGAAGCCCGTCACGCAGAGGATGAGCGCGACTCTGAATTTCATGGTGTCCCTCGCAAACGGATATGGGGGGTCGCAGGTCCGCACTTACCGGCCGGTGGGATTGACCTGAAGAATTTCGATGCTGTTCGGTTCCCCGGGTTTCGGCTTGCGCTTCGGGGGCGGCAGGGCGACGGGGGCGGCAGGTCCGCCGGGCTGCGGCGGGGCGGTCGCCACGCGTCCGCCCTGGGGGGTCGGCGGCAGGCCGCGTCCGTTCAACCGGCCGAGGCGGACCGTCACGCCCTCGACGCGCTGGGTGGCCGAATTGAAGGCGCACTCGTACGTGATGCGGACCCATTCCCGTTGCGGGCTCATGAAGCGGATTGAATCTCCCTTGTAGCGCACGACGGCACTGCCGGCCGCCGGGGGATCGGCCTCTTGGAAGATGCCGCCATACGGACGCGTCAGCCACTCGAAGTCGAAGGGCGCTTCATTCTCGATCCGGGGCGAACAGGATTGCGAGGCCCGTTCGGCCCCCGCGCGAACGCATGCCGCATCGCAGCTGGACGGTCGCGCCTCGGCGGTCGCCGGGCTCTGGGCTGACGCGGGCGCCTCGGTCTTTGAAACCTCACCTTTGGGGGCCTCGGCCTTCGGCGTTTGCGCAGACGCGGCCATCGCCCAAGCCACCACCGGATAGACGGCGAGGCAGGCGGGCACCCACCGCCGCAGGTCATGGCGCCTCCGGCGCCAGCCACCGGAGCGCGGGGACCCGACCGGGCGTTTCAGGTCGAACGGGATGCCGGGCGTTCTCACTAGGGTGATCCTCACGACAGATCGGGCAGCGATCGCGCTACACGGATGGCTTTACTGGCTCAGAATTGAATCGGGGATTATTTCGGAATGGGTTTCCAATACTTTTCAGTGTCGGGCTCGATGCAGCTTCGGGAACCTCGCGACAAGGACGACGTTGGGCCGACAGGTTAGGTCGACAGCTGTTGACAGACGGCGCCCACGATCGATCACCGTGCAGGCCGATCATCTCCTATGTTCAGAAAGCTCATCCTGTCGTTCCTTCTCGTCCTGGCATCGGTCGCAGGGGTCCGGGCGCAATTCATCGAGCGGCGCAACGTCCCGGTGAACATCAACGACTGCACGTTCGTGCGCGACCCGACGATCCTTCGCGATTGCATCGACCTAATACAGGGTCAGCGGCTCGGGCCTCCCATCGATCGCAGTCCGTCCGATCCGATCGTCAGTTCGAAGCTCCTGCGGCAGGCTGGCCCCATTCCGGCTGGCAACCGCCGAGCCGATCGCCGGGAGCGTGCGCGCTCGCCGGTCCGGCCCGTTGCGTTCGATCCGGTGCGCGTCGAGCAGGTCGCGCCGCTTCGGCGAGGCGCGCGGGCTCAATAGGTCCTCCTCACGATGCAGGCGTTGGAATGGCCGCCGACCAGAGCGCACAGCTCATCTTCTGATCGGGCCGTGGCGTCGAAGCGCCGTGCTTCGATGCTGCGGGGACCGGCCTTTCCGGCCTTGAGGCGCGGGGTCGGCCGTTCGGCCGGGGGATGTAGCGACAGGGCGCCCGGCATCGGCAACCGAACCGCCCATCCCGGGCCGGCCGGGGCCATCTGGTCCGGTCCGCGTTCCAGGGAAACCCACCGTCCGGCTGGCGCCCAACCCTCCACCGTCCGGCCGGTCACGATCTGCACATAGTCGCGCGTCTCCTGCGGAATGCCGGACTGGCCGGCCAGCCACTTCTCGACCCGTCCGGGGCCGGCGTTGTAGGCTGCCGCCGCGAGCCCGAGACTGCCGAAGCGGACCCAATGGTCCCGCAGCAGCTCGGCCGCCTTGATGACCGCTTGGCTGGGGTCGAACGGGTTGGTCAGGCCGCGTTCCAGAGCCGTCGCCGGCATGAACTGCGCGATTCCCAAGGCGCCCTTGGGACTGATCGCGTCGGCCCGCAATCCACTTTCCTGACGCAGCAGGCGGTAAAGGAAATCATAGGGCACCCCCGTACGGGCGGCGGCGTCGGAGATCAGCGGACTGAAGCTGACGTCGCGATGCCGAACGGGCCATGCGCCCCAGAGCGCGGTGGCGGGCTGGTCGGGGCCCGCCCCCTCCGTGAGCGATAGCATCGGCTCGGAGGATGCGGGCCGATCGCTGTCGCGCAGGGCAATGTCGCGAAGATCGATCGCCGCGATGGGACTGGAGAGGGCCGCCTTCGGTGCAGGCTTACTCTCGGTCGCCTGATCGGGTACGTCGACGGACGCCGCCGCCATCCGCGGCGCGGCGACGCTGTTGCCGCGGACCTGCGGGATCAGTGCGAACGTGGAGAGTAAGGCGGCCGCGGCGAGCGCGGCTGTCAGGCGGACGGTCATGGTCAGTTCTTCGCCGTGACGACGACCTCCCGTTTCGGCGCCTGGGTGACCGCCTCGACGGGAACTTCCCCCTTGTCGCGGAGCAGGTACTCATCGACCAGGAGCCGTCCGACGCCGGGATCCCGGAAGCGCCAGAGGCCTTTCTTCACGCCCTCCATGACGGTCGAGTAGACGGCGAGCTCGATCGCCTCGCGCACCGCCATCTGGGTGGGCTCGTTGCGGGTGATGCCCGCATCAACGGCCAGCAGCTTGTTGAGGGCGGTGTAGCGGTAGGTGCTGGCATCCAGGGCGACCGAGTAGATCGTCTTGGTCACGGTGACGTTCTCGAGCACCTCGGCGGTCTGCACTGATACGATCCGCATCCCGACCGTGACGATGTCCCGGCGATACTTCATGTCGCCGCCGATGCCGAGGTAGCGCGCACCGAGGCCGCCGGTGATCGTGTTGGCGTCGTAGGCTAGGATGCCGCCCTCGACGATCAGGCCGGCGAAGCGGACCGGGGGCAGCGGCTTGGCGTTCTCGGGCGCGAATTCCGTGCGCGTGGCCCGGATCAGCTGGCGCTCCTGCAGCACGTCGGCGAGGTTGGCGCGTTCGACGACCCGGAACCACGCGCCGTTGCCGGCCCGGCGCAGGGCATCGATCACGAAGGCCGCGCCGCCCTGCGTCACCGCGCGCGAATACTCGGCGATGTTGTCGTTAGGCTTGTTCTGACCGGTCAGATCCGGAAAGTTGTAGACCGCGATATCGACGCTGCGCGACGGCGGCGGCAGGCTCGCCAGATTGAACCCCGTCGTCGATTGCGGCGTGATGGTGGGTGCCTCCGACAACGGGTCGCCGAGCCAGGACCCGGTAGAGCACGAACTGGTGGTAAATACGGCCGCGGCCAAGGCAGCACAGCGCAACATTTTGCAGACCAAAACAATATCCCCCCGCCTGATGCATTTATAGCTTTCAATGCTATACTTAAAGCATCAAGTTTTAGATTTCATTATGGCCCGGCCGGGACGGTGACTTGCGTGATTGTCTGGCCGTCGTTGATCGTGACATTCACGTTCGCACCATCGCGCACGAACGAAATGGACGTTCCCTGAAAGCTGAATTGGCCGCTGTTCTGCGCGTTCTCGCCGAAGATCGCGGAGGTGATCTTGTTGGCAAGGGAGCTGTAGAGCTGTGACTGCAGCTGCTGGGCAAAAATTTGGCCAGGCGTCTGCCTCTGCTGCTGCTGCTGAAGCGTGCTTTGGATGGTGGACCGACGCTGCTCCTCGCGTTGGTAGAAATTCTGCGCCGTGGCCTCAGATTGCAACCATGTGCCGTTGAGCGGGCTGCCGCCGAAGGCCGGGTTGACCGGCTGGTAGATGAGATTGCCGGCCTGCGCTCCAGAGGCGGCGAGGGCGAGCAGCGCCGTGACGGCGGTTAGGCTGGTGCGCATCTTCAGTCCTCTGACAGACCCGGCTTATCGGCTCTGGACCACGGATACCGCTTTGCCGACTCCGCCCTGCGTGATCGCATTGCTCATGCCGGATCCGATTTGTTGGCTCGTCACAGTTGCGCCTTGGCCAAAGAGCTTGATGTCGGAACGATTGTTGTCCCCGATTTGCTGGACGCCGACAGTGTTAGAGCCGATCGTGGTGATCGAACTCGTATTGCCGGTGCCTGTCTGGATGAGGGACAGAGCGTTCTGATCGCCGCGCAGCGTCGCGCTCGCCGTGTTGGAAGAACCGAGCTGTTGCGTCATCGCGACGGAGCGGCCCTGCTGCTCAAGGTTGAGCGCATTGGATTGCCCCGTCTGCGTGACGGAGGCCTGGTTTCCGCCAATCGAGAGAAGCGGGATCGGGATGGTCTCGCGGCCGATCACTGCGTATTCCTGAGCCGGCGCGGCCATTTGCGCCTCGGGGGTCAGGACCGTCTGCGCCGCGGCAGGGCCGGCACCGAACAGACTCACGAGCGCCAGTGCAGCGCGACCTTGAAGGGTTGCCTTTCTAAAGTCTCTCATGGACATCCTCGCATTCGGCGCGGCTGTCGCCGGACGCTACCAGAAGGTGAGCAGTGTAGCCGCCGCCCGCCTCGACGCTGAGAGCCAGATGTCCGATCGGACTCGCCTCAGAAGGCTTCGCCGTGAACGTTCCGCCCTGATTGAGAACAGAGGTGCCGGCCGGCCCCTTCTTCACGACCCGGAGCTGGTAAGTACCCACCTTAACTTCGCTTGCGAATACCAATCCCGTGATTGATACGGTCGCACCCTGAACTTGCTGGGTCAATTCACAGCGCAGTCCCGGAGGATCAGGGGGAGTGGATAACGGCATACTGTGACCTCGCGGATACAGCAATGAGGAGGGCCGCACTAGTCAGCGCGGCCCCCACACGGATCTACGCCGCGTAATTTGTCTCTATTGAGACGATCAACGCTGCGTGACGGTCAGACGGTTTCCGCTGCCGCTCTGACCGTAGCCCACCGTGTTGGAGTTGTTGTACTGCGACACGGTAGCGTGATTGTCCTGTCCGATCTGCTGGCCATTGATCACGTTGTTATCGCCACTCTGAAGCAAGGTGGCCTGGTTCCGGATACCGTCCTGCGTGGAGTTAACGTAGTTGCTGTTGCCGTTCTGTGTCACCATCAGCATCGCCAAGTCGCTGCCAGACGTCTGGTTGCTGAACACCTGGTTCGAGTTGCCGACCTGGCTGGACGTCATGCTGCCGCGCGACCCGTACTGATCGTTCCTCAGATAGTTGCTGTTACCCTGCTGCAGGACATCGGCCGTGTTGCCCGAACCGCGCTGCGTGTTGAACAGCTGATTGTAATTTCCATTCTGATAAGCGGCCTGCTGGTAGGGATAGCTGAAGTCAGATCCCGGCCCGCGCAGAGCGTTGTTCTCGCCGCCCTGCGAGGAAATTGCGTAGTTGCCGGTGCCGGCCTGCTGGAGGCTGGCGTAGGCGTTATAGCTGCCGCTGTCCTGCGCGATTGAAGCGTAGTTGCCGTCTCCCTGACGCTGGAAAATGGCGGCCGTCCCAGCGCTGCCGTACTGGCTGGAGTAAGCCTGGTTGCTGTTTCCGTCGTACTGGAAGGTATACGCCTTGTTGTTATTCCCGTATTGAGTTGCTTGGATGACGTTGCCGACATTGGTGCCGGAATTGAAGTAATTCTGCTGCCCGGCATCGACGCGGTTGTTATTGCCGGCCTGCGTCACGGTGATCGAACTGAACGCTTGATCATTCTGATAAGCGCTGGCGTAGTTCTGATTCTGAAGCGAAGTCCCCGTCTGCGTGACCGAGATGCTGCTGTTGTTGGTCGTCGAGGCCTGGTTGGTTGCCACCTGGTTGCCGTCGCCCGACTGGCGCACGGTCTGCCGGTTGTCGGCGCCGCTCTGGATCAAGCTGAACTCGCCGCCATTGGAGCCGTCCTGGCGCAGATCAATGGTGCTGCGGAGGGCGTTGGAATCCTGCTTGATCAGGTTGCTGGCAGTGGAGTTGTCATTCGCGTCCAGGAAGACGCGGCCGGAGACTTGACCATTGTTGCTGCCGTTCTGCAGCAGTTCGACCCGGCCGTCCCGGCCCTGCTGCAGCACGTTCGCGGTGTTGTTCGTGCCAGCCTGCGAGCCGACATCGAAACCGAGGGCGTTGCTGGTGCCGGTCTGATTAACGGTCAGGGCATTGCCGTAACCGGACTGCTGGAACGAATGGCCGTCGTAGCCGACATAGTTGTTGCCGCCATCGCCAGCAGTCACAACACGACCATTGTCGCCCGAATTCTGGTTGATGACGATGCTGCCACCAGTGCCCGACTGGTCAGTATAAGACTTGTTGCTGCCAGCGGCGAAGGCGGCACCCGCGAGAGCGCAAGCGGCGACGCCCATGGACAGCCCGAGAAGATGCTTTTTCATGGAATGAATCTCCCTTGAAGACTTGAAATTTGTTGGACGCGCCGTCTCAATGGGTGCGTCAGGTGTCGTTCCGGAACATCCACTCCGATCGAACCTTAAGCATCCAGTAACCGCTTTCTCCGAGGTGTCCAGCCCAGAGATGCGGCCTACGCAGTATTCGCGCTTCGCAGAGACTAATTTGCAACATCGAATACTTGTAATCGCCGGTCGATTGACTGCTATGCAAGGAAAAATACGCGCAGCACCCACATTCCCGGGCGCTGAGCTGCGCACAGGTCGCGATCGAACAAACTGGATTGATTAATTCCAGCCCTACACGCGGACTTGCCGCGATCCGTCTGCAGCCTAGACTGCATTCACAGCCTGATAACCATTGCGAATCGATCTGTCCAGCGGAATTCGATGCAACGGATAGTTTATGATCTCGATATACTGAGGGTATCTGTTTTGAAGATTTGCAGATAGCGAAATGCGATTATCAGATCTGATCATTAACAGTAGTCGCCGCAATCGGAACCTAACAGCTAAGTTTGCCGTGGCTCAAATCGAATTTAACTCGATGAGTAAGAAATTTAACTTTGTTTGGCTCGGTTCGAATTGATTGGAATACGATTATTTATGCAGCCTACCTCAAGTGCTGCAACGCGCCGTCGGGGAGGCTGCGCCGATCACGCGAACGGGGGCGATTCGAACGCCGCGCGATGGCGCCGCCGATCGGGGCGGGTGGCCTCAGATCCGCAGCACCGGCGGCAGTGGCTCAGCCAGGAGTTGTGGGGGACGCCTATGACCGAATCGACCGGTCCGCTGCAGAGCTGGACCGCCTGCGGCGGGCGACATTCGAGATGTGGCTCAGGGTCGGCATTTCGGCGAAAGTTGGCGCCGGAGAGCGCGGCGGCCTCGCGAACCGGTGCGGCCTGCCCCTCGACACACCGTAAGGGAAGGGTTGAGTGCGTTCCTGATTGTCCGCGTCGGCCTCGTGCGGGCGACAGCGAATTTCAGCTGGCAGGCAGCCAGCACCAGAGGATGGATGTCCGCCCGTCGTTCGGCTCGGGCGGATATACCTGCACCGACGCCGAAGCTGCGACCCCCACTCCGAGTCCGTCAGCGGGGCTCCTCGCTCCGCGAACGCGAGCTTCCAGCGGGCCATCGCTTCCGCTCGCATTCAGAGGCATGGATGTCGGCCGGGCCGCGAGCGGTACGTGATGACGGCCTGCTGGGGGCGGCCCAGCATCGGGCTCGACTTGAAGGCGAAGGCCAGCATTTCACGAACGGCGCCGATCTCGTCTTGCACCTGCGGAAGGTGGTCGGACACGACTCGTAAAATGGCTACATCGCGTCAGCGATGGCCTCGATCTGCGCCAGCACCGCTTCTCAGCAACGTCGGCATGACCGGCGCGTTGTCGTAACCGACTAATCTGCGCACCGTAGGCAGGATGGGATTCTCGCCGTTCGCCAGCAGCTTCGGGCAGGCCTCAGCCTTTTCTTGGGGTAGCCTTCAGGACGCTGACGCACTGTCCGCACGGTAGCCATGAAGCCCCAACCGATGAACGGGAGCGTCTCGCCGGACACGATGCGTCCCCTCGCCGACTGAGGGGTGCCGATGACCATGAACGAATAGACGCAATACCGTTCGAGCTCGCGCCGCTGGTGCGTGGTCTTGGCATCTTCGATGGCGAGCGAGCAACGGGCCGGTCATCGGCACGGCCATTCGATCGGCTCAAAGCGGAGGGCCGGAAGTGAAGAGAAGCAGGCCTATTGCTGAGATCGCGCCGATGTCTGCTTCGGAGAAGTCACCAAACGCGACTGAGCGGCCGAGATGGGCGCAAAGCAGCCAGCCAAACTTGGCCGTTATCTGACTGCTTTGCGCCCATCCCGGTCGTTCATACGGGTTCGACGATCTCCCGTTAGCGGACGCGGCCCGCTGCGATGGGCCCTTCACCTAAGGGCGGTGAGGGTGATATCGGCGCAAGAAGTGGTGCCGTCATGCCGACGATGGCTGTAATTTTTTGTTCAAAGCCGGTGAAGTCACGCGCTCGATACTTCCAACATTGAAACCGAAGGTCGTCGCCGGCATCTTAAATCCGTCCGAGGGTAGGAATGCGAAACGTCGATCGCGAACCGAAGTGCGCCTCGACGAACGCGCAAGTCCGCGGGTCGGGCGATGCCTCCCAGTTATCGCGTCAGGCTATCTCTGAGGTCTAAGACTCAGATCGGCTTGATGACACCCTGCATTCCAAACACGGTTTCTTGTGCGAGCGATCAATCTCAATCGGCCCGGTCGAAAGCCAGCCGGTCACGTCACGACGCGGTTAAAGGAACGACACGACCAGCACGGGTGTCCGCGCGAAGGAACAAACGTACCCGCCGCGATCCGCCCTCGGGTTGTCGGTTCGTGGCGCGATTTGGCGGCACGACGTAATCCTTTGTGTAAGCCACGCATTCCCGATCTGGCGAGAGCTGGGAATTTGCGACCGCTTAAGTGACCTTAATCGCTCAAAAAATTTAATGGAGCGGGCGATCGGGATCGAACCAACGAAATTCAGCTTGGGAAGCGGACCGATAAGAAGGTGTCGACGTCAAGCGCCTGACGTCGCAAGCTCGCGCGCGGCCCAGGTTAACAACCTTATCAGCACGGTTTCAGGTCGCGAGTAGCCCCGGTTTAAGGAGTGCCAATATCTTCGCGAAGCGACACTGGGGACGGTGCGGAACCATTGCTTCGCAGCAAGCGAGAGGCGTGATGGAGGCTCGCTTCAAATGCCATAGAAGCGCTCGACCGAAAGAACGGAGTTTCCAGGTAAGGGCCGCCAGCGGAGGTGGGTGCGATCCTTGGACCCGCCGGACCTTCTGCGACCCAAATGCGACCCAGAGATGGATTACTTCGAGCGTCGCTTTCAAATCTGCACTTAAGTTACTGAAACCTTTGGTAGCGAGGGAGGGATTTGAACCCCCGACACAAGGATTATGATTCCTCTGCTCTAACCAGCTGAGCTACCCCGCCCCAATGCGCCGCCGGCCCTCAGGGGGCTCGACGAGACCGGCGGGGTATAGGGAAATGGAACGCCCGGTGTCAACGGGCGCCCGGACCATTCCGACTCAATTCGCGTGGGCGCGTGGACGGGTCAGCGCGGCGGCGAAGGCACCGAGGCCGAGGCCGAAAACGGCCAGCCCGAGCCAGGCCGCCCCAGGCTCCCCGACAAGCCATGCCAGGGACAATGATCCCGTCCGGCCGGTGAACGCGTCGATGGCGGCAAGGCCAACGCCGACGAAACTCTCGCCCACCAGCAGCCCCGACGCGATCAGGATCCCCCGACGCCGGGACGGATCAAGGGCTTCGGAATCGCGCCGTCGCAGGTACCGCTCGCAGACGAAACCGAGGAGGCCACCGAGCCCGATCGTCACCTCTACGGAAAGGGGCAGATACATCCCGATCCCGACGGTCAGCGCCGGGAAACCGAAGCCCCGGCGCTTCAGAACCACCTCAAGCCCCACGGCGAGGACGCCCAGCAGAACGCCCAGCAGCAGCATCGGCCAGGGTAAGGTGGCGTGCACGATGCCCAGGGCGATCTGCGTGACGAGGGAGGCCTGCGGAACCGCCAGGGCCTCCCGCGGGTCCATGCCCGGCCGCGGCATGGCGCCGACGAAGCCATAGGCGTTGTAGAGCAGCGACAGGAGCGGCACGATCACCACGGACCCCACCGCCACCCCGAGCAACAGGACCGCCTGCTGGCGCCAGGGTGTCGCTCCCACGATTTGCCCGGTCTTCAAATCCTGCAAGTTGTCGTTGGCGATGGATGACGCCGTGACCACCACCGAAGCCGCGAGCAGCACGGTCGCCAGGGCGAAGCGCTGAAGGTCGGGATCGGCGGAGATACCGATCAGGGAAGGCACGACCGACGCGCCGACCATCGCCGCCAGGATCCCGATCCCCGAGATCGGACTGGTGGAGGAGCCCAGAAGCCCCGCAAGGTAACCGCATACGGCGGCCATCGCCGCGCCGAAGAGCAGACAGAAGAGGACGCAGGCCGCCGTGACGCCCGCCGTGGCCGGGACCGACAGGCCGGCCGACAGGCTGAAGCGCGCGAAGAGGGCGGCCAGGGGCAAGGTGAGGAGCAGGGCTCCCACCGCGACCCACCGGATGGGAAGGTCCCTCTCCTGCCGCGGCAGGTCACGGATGGGGCGGCCGGCAGCGGAGGCCGCCGTGACGATGCTCATCAGGATCGGCCGCGCCAGGGCGCCCACCGTCCAGAACCCGCCGACCGCGATGATGCCGGCGCCAACGAGGCGCACCTGCCCGGCCCAGACCGCCTGCGCCGCGTCCCCCGGCGTCCCGCCGACGGAGGGGCCGAAGGCAGTCAGCAGGGGCACGAGAATCCCCCAGGCGATCACGACGCCGGTCAGGAGGGCGAGGCAGGCACCGATCCCGACGAGGTAGCCGACCCCGATGAGGGCAAGGGAGAAGCCGCTGCCCAGGCTGAACGCGGCGCCGCGGACGGCAAAGGCCGTCAGCACGCCATCGGCGAGAAGACGCAAGCCGCTGGTGAGAAAGGCCACGAGGCCTGAGCCCGCCGCAGCGGTGAGGAGGACCGCGAGCCCACCCCTGCCCTCTTCCGTATGCCCGGCACGCAGGACCTCGGCCGCGGCGATCCCTTCCGGATAGGGAAGGTTGCTTCCCGACACGAGGGCGCGCCGGAGGGGGATCGAGAACCCCACGCCCAACCAGCCTCCCACGAGGCAGATTAGGCTCGTCTCCCAGAAGGGGAAACCGTGCCACGTGCCGATCAGCACGAGGCCCGGCAGGACAAGGATGACGTTGCAGAGGGTGCCCGCGGCCGAGGCCTGCGTCTGGACGATGTTGTTCTCGAGGATGCCGCCGCCGGCAAGACGCAAGGCTCCCATGGACAGGAGCGCGGCGGGGATAGAGGACGAGAACGTCATCCCCGTCTTCAGCCCCATGTAGATGTTGGCGGCCATGAACGCGACAGTGATCACTGCGCCGAGAATGAGGCCCCGTACGGTGATCTCGGCACCGTGGATCTCGCCCATCTGACCGCCCGTGACGGCCGCGACCTCGTTCCTGACGTCCATCACCCCTCGCCCATTGCCCCGCCCGGAAGACACCACGTTCCCGCTGACACCACAACGGGATGGCCCCAGGCGCCTCAGGCCCCTATCTGCGACGCCGGGCCCCACGCAGGGCTCGACCGGGAGACGACGACCATGAAGACGCGCGCCGCATTCCTCAGCCTGGGCTTCGCCTGCCTTACCCTGTCCGCCGCACAGGCCGCGGGCGAGTCGACCCGCTACACGGCCCATCTCGTTGGAACGAGTGAAGTCCCCAAGACCGAGTCGAAGGGCACAGGCGACATCACCGCGACCTACGATCCCTCGACCAAGCGGCTGAGCTGGAATGGCAGCTACAGCGGCCTGACCGGGCCCGTCACCGCGGCCCATTTCCATGGCCCGGCCAAGGCCGGCGAGAATGCGGGGGTGCTGGTGCCGGTGGACGCCAAGACGAGCCCCTTCTCCGGCGAAGCGACCCTGGACGACGCCAAGGCCGCGGATCTCAGTGCCGGGACGGTGTATTTCAACCTGCATACCGCCGCGAACCCGAAGGGCGAGCTGCGCGGGCAGGTCGAGGCGGCGCGCTAAGGCCGTCCCACGGGCCGCGGCGCTCAGGACGGGATACCCGACACAATGAAGCAACTTGAGGCCATTATCGCCTGGACGCCGGCCCGCTGGGCGGAGCTCCGCCCGGACACGGCCGGGCAAGTCACGGTGCTGCCCCTCGACGCCGCCGGGGAGGCCAGACGTTTCGCCATGCGGGCGGGGGCGAGTTCCTCCGCCCTCGCCACCCTGTCGGAGGAGGCGCGGATCGCGCGCCTGTTCATCGACTTCCAGACTCTCGTGGTCCGGGACGGGATCGACGTCCAGGCCGCCCACCGGGCCTTTCTGGCCATCGACGAGTACCGCTTCCGGATCGCCCCGGACACCGAAGGTGCGGAGTTCGAGGATCCACCCGAAGAGGACTGACGACCCTTCCGTCTGGCTCCCCCGCCTGGAGACACAAGCCCGATGCCCGTATCCCGCCGCGCCTTCATCGCCGCCGCCCTCGCGCCCGTTGCGATCCGGGCGGCCGGGGCGGAGCCCGCCCTGATCCGGCGGCCGATCCCCTCCTCCGGCGAGATGCTGCCCGCCATCGGCATCGGAACGTCCCGCCGGTACGAGGTCGAGCCGGTCGCGGAACAGGTGAAGCCCCTGCGCGAGGCGGTGGAGACCTTCCTGCGCCTGGGCGGCTCGGTGATCGACACCGCCCCGAGCTATGGCACCGCCGAGGACGTCCTGGGAATGATCCTCTCCGACGGGGACCTGCGCCGGAAGGTCTTCCTGGCGACCAAGGTCGACACACGCGGCCGTGACGAGACCCGGGCCGAGTTCGCGCGTTCCCTGAAGCGCCTGAGGACGGACACGATCGATCTGGCGGCCGTCCACAACCTCATCGACGCGAAGGACAACCTCGCCGTCCTGCGCGACCTGAAGGGGGAAAAGAAAATCCGCTACGTCGGCGTGACGGTCTGGAAGGACAACCAGTTCGAGGGCCTCGAGCCGGTGATGCGTAGCGAGTCCATGGACTTCGTGCAGGTGAACTACACCATCGACAACCGGGGTGCCGCAGAGCGCATCCTGCCGCTGGCCGCGGAGAAGGGCATCGCCGTCATGGTCAACGTGCCGTTCGGGCGCGATCGGTTGTTCAAGGCCGTGCACGGCAAGGAGCTTCCTCCGGTGGCGAAGGAGATCGGCTGCGCGAGCTGGCCGCAGTTCTTCCTGAAATACGTCCTCGGGAACAGGGCCGTGACCTGTCCGATCCCCGGAATGGCCAAGGCCGCCTACGTCGAGGACAACCTCGGCGCCGCCCACGATCCGCTGCCCGATCCCGGCCAGCGCAAGCAGATGGAAGCCTTTATCGATGCGCTCTGACTTCCTTTCGCGCCGCGCGGCGCTCGCCCTCGGGGCCGCCCTGGCCCTCGCCGCCTCCCCCGTGCTTGCCCAGGATATGCCGGCCAAGATCAAGATCGGCATCATCGGTGGCGGCAATATCGGCGGCACGATCGGCGGTTTGTGGGTGAAGGACGGCCACGAGGTGATGTTCGCCTCCCGCCACCCTGAGAAACTCAAGCCGCTGGTGGACGAACTCGGCTCCAAGGCGAAGGCCGGCACGCCGGAGGAGGCGATCAAGTTCGGCGACGCGGTGTTCCTGGCGGTGCCCTACAAGTCCTATCCCGAGCTGTCGAAGGAGGTCGCACCCCTGCTGAAGGGCAAGGTCGTTCTCGATGCCGGCAACGCCACCGAGCGGCGCGACGGTGACCTCTACGCCGAGGCGCAGAAGAACGGCATCGGCGAGACGTCGGCGAAGTACTTCCCCGGCGCGAAGCTGGTTCGTGCCTTCAACGCGGCGAACTACAAGGTCTTCGCGAAGGAAGGGGCCAACGGCGGAAAGGACCGCACCGGCGGACGCATGGCGATCCCGATCGCCGGAGACGACCCGGAGGCGCTGAAGGTGGCCGAGGGGCTGGTGCGCGACGCCGGTTTCGAGCCCGTCGTGGTCGGGGGACTTAAGGATGCCGACAAGTTCGCCATGGGCACTCCGGGCTTCGGGCACGATGTGACGGCGCCGGAACTGAAGGAAAAGCTCGGGCTGACGCAGTGACGGCCCGCCGCCGGGCGGCGCCGACCTGAACCGTCTTTGCGAGCGAAGCGAAGCAATCCAGGGACACGCGACATCCTGAGCCGTCCCGCTGCCCTGGGTCGCTTCGCTGCGCTCGCGATGACGGCGTGGGTGTCGCGGGACGAGGCATCCTTCCGGAATCGAAGTACCAAAGATGCTTGATGCAACTCCCGCCCGCGGACCCTTCGCCCGGCTCATCGACATCCGGCCGGGGGAAGGGCCGGCGCTGGCGTGGTCGTGGGCGTATATCTTCTCGATTCTTGCCGCCTACTACGTGCTGCGTCCGATCCGCGACCAGATGGGCGTGGCAGGGGGTATCGAGAACCTGCCCTGGCTGTTCACCGCCACCCTCGTCGGGATGCTGACGCTCAACGTGCCCTTCGCGTGGCTTGTGAAGCGGATGCCCCGGGCACGGTTCGTACCGCTGACCTACCGCTTCTTCGCCCTGAACATCATCGGCTTCGCCGCCGCCCTCTACCTCGCTCCGCCGGATTGGGACGTGTGGATCGGCCGGGTGTTCTTCATCTGGTTGTCGATCTTCAACCTGTTCGTGGTTTCGATCTTCTGGGCGACCATCGTCGATGTCTTCTCGAACGAGCAGGGCCGGCGCCTGTTCGGCTTCATCGCGGCGGGGGCGACGCTGGGCGCCATCGCCGGCTCGGCCACCACGGCCGGGCTCGCCAAGAACGTCCCGACCTGGGGGCTGATGCTCTGCGCCGTGGTGCTGCTGGAGGCGGCGGTCTTCTCCATGCGCGGCCTCGCCCGGTTGGCGCAGCAGCTCCACGAGGTGCCGGGTGGCGGCAACGAGGGTACGACCCGGGACACCGCCATCGGCGGCAGCATCTGGTCGGGCATCACGCGAACCCTCGCCTCACCCTACCTCTTGAACATCGCCCTGTTCCTGCTGCTGTTCTCCATCACCTCGACCTTCCTCTATTTCGAGCAGGCGGGCATCGCGAAGCGCAGCTTCCCCGACCGGCAGTCGCAGACGGCGTTCTTTGCGAGCGTCGACCTTGCGGTGAACGTGCTGACCCTGGGGGTGCAGCTGTTCCTGACGGGGCGGATCGTGGCACGGCTCGGGGTGGCGGCAACGCTCGCCCTGTTGCCCGCCTTCAGCGTCCTCGGCTTTGCGGCCCTGGCCGTCGCGCCGACCATCGGCGTCATCGTAGCCTTCCAGGTCCTGCGCCGGGCGGGGAACTTCGCCATCGCCCGGCCGATTCGGGAGGTGCTGTTCACGGTGGTCCCAAGGGAGGACCGCTACAAGGCCAAGAGCTTCATCGATACGGTGGTCTACCGACTTGGGGACCAGGCCGGGGCATGGTCTTTCACCGGTCTCGGCGCGGTCGGCCTCGGGGTGGCGGGGGTTTCCGGCGTCGCGGTGCCGCTCTCGATGCTGTGGTTCGTCAACAGCCTCTGGCTCGGCCGGGCCCAGGAAAAGCGGCGGGCAGACCACTAGAGCCGTTTCGGCAATCCAGCGGTTTCGGCAATCCTTGGATCGCGTGCTTTCCATCATTGCGAGCGGAGCGAAGCAATTCAGGGGCACACCATAGTCTGGGATGGCCTATACCCCAGGATTGCTTCACGCCGTTCGCAATAACGAGGGTGTCATTTCTCGGCAAAGCTTGTCCTGATTTGAGGGATCCCCACAGGGAGTGCCCTCAAATGAGTTTGACTTAAAGCACACGGAACTCTGTCCTTACAGATCCGTGCTTACAGAGAAGTTTGACCCTGTTCGCGAACGGCCTCTCACGTCCGCTCAGCTTTGGGTTTCCGCGTTCTCGACCGACTGCGGCTTCCTCGATGGCTCGGAGGATAACAGATTGCCCTCTTCTCACCGTCAGGCGGGCACAGTTTTCCGGATTGAGGCGGCTGCACCACAGCCTGGTTCGGGAAAACAGTCTGCGCAGAACATTCCGCAGCAGATCCGACAACCCGCCTTGGCGCAAGCTAACATGAGAATTTGCCTCGATTTCTGTTACTCCCGGAGGGGCGGTCTCATTTAAGTTTATCTCGATTTGTAGGGAACGTGGTCCGCCTGCTCCCTAGACCCGACATGCCCAGGCGCGGATGCCTGGTCCAACCCTTGGAAACAGAGGCCGGCATCAAACCCGATGCCGGCTCGATCATAGGGCCGATGGGTCCAGACCGCACCCTTAGCGTGATCTGCGGACCGGGCCATGCCCTTCGAGTTTCCGTACTTTCTTTTCGGAATGGCCGCGAGGATACCACCGGCCCCCAACGCCGGGGTGGGCATCCGGTCGAGCGCCCAGATCGGTCAGGCCCGCGAAGGCGCCCTGGCGGTCGGCTCGGCTGGCTTCGCCGATACAGTCGCTGCGGTCCTCACGTGGTCGGATCGGCCGCTCCACGATGATCTGGACGGCGGCCCGGCACGCACGAGGAAGCCGCCTCGGGACGAGGCGAGCCGGACGGCTAGGACAGCCGAGGCAGACTATCAGGAAAGCGTGTCCCGATTTGCGGCCCTGCCAATGGTACGAACTCAAGAGAGCTTGTCCCGATTGTCAGGGAAGCCTGTCCTCACGCCCGGGATGTGCTTGAACCCGGTGGCCTCCGCAGAGGGGCGCCCGTGACCGCGCGCCCCTCTGCGGACATGATGATCCCCGTGTCGGGCTTGAGCCAGGACCGCTGGCCGGGACGAAACCTTTTCGATTTCGCGGCCTGATCGGGCATCCACTCCCCGGAATTGCCGCGCGCAGGAATGCTCTCCGCTTTCGGCGGGCAGGGCGCCACCCACGTCGGACGCGGTCTGCGGAGAGCGGGGAGCGTTTGCGAGGCGGTCGTCGAGCTCCCTGCCCTCTTCCCTCGTCGAGGTCACGAAATCGGGGACCGCGGGTCGAAACACCGGTCCGGGGCGGGCACAGTCCCGACGCCGTCGGTAATCAAGGCCGTTTCAGCTCGCCGCGCTCAGGTCCCTTGCCCTCCTGAGCACGCCGACCATGGCTGGTGCGATGTCCGTCGAGCGAGTGACCGAGGCACCCCCGCCGGGAACAAGATCCAGGTCGTGGCGGCGACCGAGCGCCGTGGGCTCGCTCATGAGGCGCCGGCACAGCAATTCCGCCAACGACGGATCCTCGACGGCACAGACGATCTGCCGCCCCGACCGCTGCAGGGCCGACAGGACCTCGACCAAGTGCAAGGCCCGGAAATCATCGATGTGCTGGACCGGATCGTCGAGCATGAGCGTCCGCCAATTGCACCAAGGCCGGGACAGGTGAACGGAGAGGAGGAAGGCCAGCCCGGCCGCGCGCCTCTGCCCGCTGCTGAACACGAATTGCGGGTTCAAGCCGTTGCCGACCCGCAGGCTCAGGAAACGCCTGACGTCGCCGCGTATGCCGTAATCGATGGACCGCCACTCGGAATGCGGGCGAAGCCGCTGGTACAGCTCGTTCAGCAGCGGGCTGATAACCGCCAGGCGCTCGTCGATGATCTCGGCATTCGTCCTGCGGACCGTACGGTCCAGCGTCCGGGTGGTCCTCACCGCAGCGTGGGCGCGCGCGAGCCGGTCGCTCGCGTCGTCGGCCTCTGCCCGGAGCGCTTCGAGGCGCGCTTCGAGCTCCGTTACGCGTTCCACCGCCTGCGAAGCTTCCAAGGTGAGGATGCTTCGTTCCAGGTCGATCAACCGACTCCGTTCGGCCTGCACCACCTCCTCCAGGGCCTCTGGGTCGTAGGCCAGCCCTCCATCCAGGGAACGTCGCACGAGCTCGGCCGAAAGCGCCTCTTCCCGGGCTTCCAGTTCGGCTTGGGCGGACGCGAGCCGATGGACGACCGTCTCGGCCTGCTTCAGGATCTCGCCGGCATCCTCGACCCGGGTTCGGGCCGCCGCGACCTCGCCGCGCGCCTCCGGCACTGCCGACCGCCGGGCGGCGAGGCGCTCGCGCGCGGATGCGAGCCCCTTCTCGAACTCGGGGGCGCCCTGCGGCGCGCGGCATAGCGGGCAGCGGTCGTCATGCAGGCCGATCCGGCTGCCGTGATCGACCAGGATCGCGAGCGACGCGGCGAGGCCGTCGCTTTCCTGTTCCCGGTCCAGGCGCGCCTCGGCGGCCTGCAGCTGGCGGCGGGCTTCCTGGACCGCGATCTCGGCTTCGGCCACCGCCGCCGCGTCACGGCCTGCGCTGTCGCCGTGTCGCGCGACCGTGTCGCGCAATGCGGCCACCGCGCGAGCCTCGTCGGCGACCCATCCCATCTCGCCGAGGTTCGACCGGCGCCTGGCCAGCGCCTTCCGGGCTGCCGCGACCCGAGCTCCCAGGTCGGGGCCGGCCCCGGGCGTTAGCTCGTCCAGGGTGGTAAGGACGGCCGCGACGTCCCCGGCCTGCAGGGCGACGTCCCGGATCTGCTCCAGGTCGGTCAGCGCCGCAGTCAGACGTGCGCGCGCCTCCTCATAGGACTGCGCGGCGGCATTGTGCACGGCCTCGGCGGAGGACAGGGCCTCGCGAGCCTTGGCGGCGTAATCCGGACCCTCGATGGCGCCCAGCGCCGCGCGCACGAACTCGAACCGTTGCGTTTCCGTCAGGTCGAGGCTGAGCGCAGCGATCCATTCGTCGCGAATGATGGATGTCCTGCAGACCTGCTGGAGCGCCCGCTCGGGCTTCGCGCCCGGAACGCAGAGCATCGCCTCGATGCGTGCCGCGTCCCGGTCGGCGCCGGTCTCGCGCGAGCGCGTCACCGCGAAGCCGCTCCCGTCATCGGCGCGGAATCCCACGGTGACGAAGTGCGCCTCCGGGTGGCCTTCGCCGCGCCACCAGACGTAGTCGTCGAGGCTTTCCTTCGCCGCCTTGTCGACGAGGTACTTGTCGATTTGGCCGGTGAGGGCGAATTCGACCGCGTCGCACAGCGTGCTCTTCCCGACGCCGTTGCGTCCGCAGATCACGGTGAAGCCAGTGCCGAAATCGACCCGTTGGCGCTCCAGGAAGCCCCGGAAGCCGCACAGTTCGAGGTAGTCGAGCCTCATGGCGCATCCACCAGGATGCGCGCCACCTCGGAAGCGCTCGCCGCGCCCAGGAACGCGGCCACCGCGTCGTCCGGAAGGTCGCTCAACCGCGCCCGCAGACGGGCCCGGTAATCGGCCCCGCCGATTACGGGTGCGCTGAGGACCGGCAGGAGGGGCAACAACGTCCTTCGCAAGTCGGCCACCGTGCGCAAGTCGCCCCGCGCGATCTTGCGGGTCATGGAGAAATCCTCCTCGATCCGCTCGATCCGCCGCGCGAGGGCCGGTTCGGAGCCGCAAGCCAGGAACAAGGCGTAAACGTTCCAGGCCTTCGTGCCTGCAGAGCGCAACGAGGCCGCATGCCGGCCGAGCGTGGTCTGCTGGATTTGCTGCCAATCGGCGAGCAGGCTCTCGCCGCTCGCGAAGACGTGCAGGAAACCGACGACCGTTGCGTTCTCGAAGCAGACGACCGGCACGCTGCCGCCCGGCCAGGTCCACGTCTCATAACCTGCCGACCGAAGGAGCACCTCGGACTGGGTCGCTATGTCCATCACACGTCGAGCTCCCTGCGGGCGGCAGAAAGGTCGAGCCATGCCGCGGAGGCGCTCGGCCGGATTATGTCGCCCGGTCGCCCTTCCCGAACGACGTTCAACGGCAGGCCGACGTCGGTGGCTCCGGCGCAGACCACGATATCGGCGACCTCGAACGGCGTCTCCCTGAACCGGTCCTGCACCGTCTGGAGCAGCATGCCCGAACCGTTCACGACCCTGATCCGGCGGCCCGCGAGATCATAGCCGACGGGGGTCTGGCTGGCACCGGCACGCCTCAGCAACAGGTGCGCGTAGCCCAGGACCTCGGACGGCCCCGGGTTCCGCAAGGTCGCCGCGGCGGTGGCCGGCACGCCCTCGGCGTCCCGTCGAAGGTCGTAGAGTTCCTCGCTGCCCAGGTCGGGCGGATCGAGCCAGCCCGCCTCGCACTCCGCCCCGAGCTCGCTCTCCAACGCGGCGCGCCCGGCGTGCAGGACCTTGCGTAGGTACGCCTGGGAAAACGCCCTCCGGAGTTCGTCCAGGACTTCGGCCCCCGAACGCTGGACATGCGTGAACCGGACGTTCTCCGAATTGGCCAGGGTCCAGAGTTCGGGCGCCTTGGCCTGCAGGACGTCCTCGGGCGCCAGGTCGACCAGCGTCACCGACAGCGGCGCGACGCCCGTCAGCGCCTCGGCGAGAACGGTGTTGAGATAGGACCAATCCGACCAGAAGCCGACCACGAGCAGGTCGCTCTCGCGGAGGTGGTGGGCCATCCACGTCTTCGTCTTCTCGATGCGCGCGGCGATCACCCGGTCCTCGGTGAGCTGCGAGGCCGTCCAGACCGTGGCTCGCCGCTCGCGGACGGAGCAGCCATGAAACTTGAGCAGGGGCGCGTGCTTGCGGGCCTGGACCTTTGCCTCGTCGCCGTCGAGGGAGGCGAGGAGATCGAACCCGTATTCCTGCGCGCGGCGCTCGATCAGGGTGTCGTAATTCGCCGACACGACACCGGCGGCCAAGCGCGTGATCAGGAAGTCCGCCACCGCGGCGTGCCCGACGTTGGGCGGCCGGACGAAATCCTCCCAGGGCACGAGAGCGTCGATGAAGACCGACCCGAGCATGTCCTCCTTGGCGAAGATCTCCGCCAGGGACTCCAGGTCGCCGCGCAGTTCCTGCGGGCACGCCGGATCGATGCTCATGACATAGCGGTCGTAGCACCTGGCGGCCACGGTCCAGGCCGACGGCAGGGAACTCGGCGGCGCCATCGACAGGCCGGCGCCGCAGAGGAGGACGAGGCGCCCGGCTTCCATGGAGGCGAGCAATCGCGCACGAACCGCCGCGTCCAAACCGCCCCCCTTCGTCCGCCGGATCTTCGCCAAGGCGATAGACCGGAGGCACGCCTAAGGTAAAGCAAGGTGATCCGGCTTCCCCTTGCCCACTCCTAGGGTTCACCGGTGCGTCGCACCCTGGAAGTCTCGCCGGCATAGGTGCGCGTGGCCGCCGGCGCGATGGGAAGGTTCGAGGCGTCTCATCCCGGGCCAGCATACGATCACGTACTGGTGCATCATGCCTGACCTGGAGGCCCGCCAGACCAACGTCGGGAAGACCCGGCTGCGGTTTCCTTACGGCAGCGTGAGTTGCACCGCGTGCGGAGCTTTGGCGGGTAGGCCGTACAACTCGCCCATCCGAGCGACGAACTCGGTCTGACCTCCGTAGCTGGGGTGCCGGACCCGCTCGGCCGCCATACCCAAGTCCGCCAACGCCGCCTCGGCATCCCTCCCGATGGCGACCAGGACCCGGGGCCGCAATTCCGACACCAGCCATTCGAGGAGGTGGCGGGACGCCTGCCGTTCCCGACGGGTGTGGCAGCGATTGGACAGCGGGTCGCCCGACGCGTGCGGATGGAGCGGGAAGACGTTCCAGAGGAAGATCGGACGTCGCAGGTCCCGGAGAACCTGCCAGATCACCGTCGCCGTGCGCTCGGTCATCGCGGGGCCGCGGGTTGCCCGCGCCAGCGGCAATTGACCGTAGAGGCCGGCATGGGCGGAGAGGTGGGCCTCGTCCGTGAGCGCCAGGCCCGTGCGCCGCCCGCCACGGTACCCGAGGTCGCGCGCGATCCAGATCGAGTCGACGCCTCCGGCGAGGGCCGCCTCCAGCACGAGGCGCAGGTTCTCACGCCGGACCTGGGGCGCACCGACGCCGTCGTGGTCCGGGCAGGCCTCGGCGTAGGGGTTGAAGGTGTCGCTGAAGCGAAGCGCCGCGAGGGCCTCGATGAAGGCGCCAGGTGTCATGTCGGCAGGTCCTCGACCAGCATCTTCCGCCCGACCAGATCGAGCCGAAGGCGCCCGCGGCGTTTCTCCCGCAAGAAACGAAACGCTTCGTTACCGGCGAGGATGGCCTCTTCCCAAAGCCAGAGCGGGCAGGCCTCGACCTCGTAGCCGCGCACGAATTGCCTCACCGATTTCAGGAAGGCGAAGCCCAGGTCGCCCGGGCGCTGTCCTTCGAAGAAGCCGAGCTGCTTCGCCTCACCGAAGACGAACGTCGCCACGCCCTCCTCGATCAGGATCGCGCGCGCTCCGTCCTGCCCCTCGTCGACGCGGGCCTCGCTTTTCCTCTTCAGGCGGAACAGCGCGCGCGTCACCGGCGACCAGCCGAGGACGGCGGCGTAGGCATAGTGGAAGGCGTCGTGGAACCGGTAATCGTCCGGCTTCATGATGTTGTCGGTCAGGCGGTCGCCGATGAAGATGCCGTTGCATCGCTGCACGACGTACCGCCTGTCGTTCCCGCCGGTGCGCTCGAAGATGTCGATGGTCAACGCGCGGGGCAGGCGTTCCTCGTCCGGGAACGCCTCGTCGAACAGCGGCGGGGCGACGCGCGTCGCCGGCCAACGGTCCTCGGCCTTCGCGAGGTTGCGCATGGCGGCCTGCTCCAGGGTGACGCCGGCCTCGTTCGCGGCCGAGACGAGAAGGCCGAACACTGCGGAGAGACGCTCCAGGAGGTCCGGGCTTCCCGCGAGGTCGCCCCGCGCCCCCAGCGCGGCCAGCCGGCCGACGGCCCCGGCCAGCTGTAGCAGGGTGTGCTCGAAGGCGACGGTCGGGACGTGCAAAGGCAAGGCACGCTGTGGCTGCACGTCCGCGAAGGTCGGCTCGGGTCCCCCGGCGAGGTCCCGGCCGGCGAGATCCCCCAAGCGCAGCCCGGCGTGATCGGCGATCACCGCCAGGTACCAGAGCGCGTCGCCCATCTCCTCGACGACGCTCGCCTCGTAGCCGAGATAGGACCGCGCGTCGCGCTGCTTCTTCTTGGTCTCGCTCAGCAGGCTGCCCGTCTCGCCGAAGAGGCCGAGCACGGCCAGGTCGAGGCCGGTGCCCTTCCCTCGCGTCCGGTCCGTCCGGATCGCCGCGGCTTGATAACCGTTCAGGCTAAGCGGCGCCGTATCCATGTCCCCTCCCCGCTCCGGGTTGGCATATCCTCAGGTTGCCATCGTCGGACCTTTCCGGCGCTCAGTCCAGGGTTGCCTGTATCCACACACGCGGCGGACGCACCCTTGCCATACCGACCGCGGCTGACCACCTAAGCTTTACTGAGCCAGGCTCCCGGGCGGAATGCGCGACGGAAGGACCTGGGCACCGGGGAGAAGCCGCACATGCCGAAGGTTTGCGTGCTCGGTCCTGTCGACGACGAGGAACGCACGGCCCTGCTCAAGCTCTTGGCCGAGGCGGGCTGCGAGGTCGTGGACGAGGAGGTCGCCGTTGTCGAGCCCGACGAAGAGGAGGACGACGAAGGGGAAGACGGCGAGCACGTCGAGGATCCCGTTGCACCGGAAGACGACGAGCCCGTACCCGCAAATGACGAGGCGCCGGCCGGTCACGCCGAGACGCCGGACGAGGACTTGGGGGTGATCGTGCTGTCTCCCGATTGCCTCGCGGACGAGGAGCTGGGGCGCGTGATGCAGCGGGCCGCCGCCCAGGGTCGTCGCGTGATCGGGATCTGGCCTCCTGGAACCCAGGACGAAACGCTGCCGCGCGCGTTCGAGGATTACGGCGGGGATACCGTTCCCTGGGATGCGGGCAGCCTGCGCGGCGCCCTACCGCGGAGGAACGCGAAGCCCGAGTGGTTGAAGCCCGACGCCCAGCCGCGGGCGGAGCGCCAGACCAAGCGGAACAAGTGCTGAGGCCGGCGTGCGCGTCCACTCCTACGTGATCGACCACGACCTCGGGTTCGCGCCCAATCCGTTCCACCGGGTGTGCACGCTGAGCGCGTGCAAACCGCTGATCCGGCAGCACGCGAGCGTCGGGGACTTCGTGGTCGGGACCGGCTCGATCCCGAACGGGATCAAGGACCGTGTCGTCTACTGGATGCGGGTCGACGAGATCCTCACCTTCGACCGGTACTGGGACGACGCTCGGTTCGGCGCCAAGCGACCCGTGATGTCCGGCAGCCGCATGCAGATCTACGGCGACAACATCTATCGCCGCTCGGCCGACGGCACCTTCGTCCAGGCCGATTCCTTCCATAGCGAGCCGGGGGGCGTCACCAGCCTGCCGAACCTGGTGCGCGACACCGGTCGGACGGACAGGGTGCTTCTCGGGCGCGAATACGCCTACTGGGGCGGGTCGGGCCCGCTGGTCCCCCAGGAACTGCGCGATCTCGTGCACAGCACGCAGGGCCATCGAAACCAGTTCACGCCCGAGCGGGTGAGCGCCTTCGTGACATGGCTCCGCGGCATGCCAGGCCGCGGCTTGCTGGGTCGGCCGGCGAACTGGCCAGCCTGAGAGCCGAGCGCCCCGGCGGCCCCACCGCCGGCGAGGACGGCCGGCGAACCCGGCCACGAGGCCATGGGCGTGACTCGCGGCGAGGTGGCCTCACCCCGGTCCTTCTGCGACATCGACGCCGCGCGCCGGCTGCCCCCGACGGGCGGCTGGGAAGGCGCGGCGCCTGCCGGAATGAGCCTGGCTCAGAAGCCTCTACCGCCGAGTTGTCCCGTGCGATGCCCAGGGGCTTTCGAGTAGGGGCGACGGACGGCGACCTTTCATCCAAGCCGGTCGGAAGCCCGGGCGGACAGCCGCTCGTGGCCCCCGATCTGGCCTCGATCCGTCGAGCCACGGTGGCGGCACGCGATCAGAGACAGGGCGTTCCCAAAGGCGAAGAATGACGGCGGCACGCATCGGGTTACGCCGTCCCGCCGCTTGGGCGCCGTCTCATTCGGTCCGGGCAGCCTCGGTGATGCCGATCCATCCGCGCGGCTGCGCAGGACACGCTCTCATGAAAGCTTGTCCCGTTTTCGGCTCCGCGACAGCGCCGCTCTCAACACAGCTTGTCCCGATTTGCCCGGGACCTTGTCCCGCCGTGATGCGGTCGCCCAGATCCGACCGCTCACGAGGTCGTCCGGCTAAGGTGTTGGTGGGTCGGTCCACGACACGACATGGCCTCGTGGAGCGGACCGGAAGGACGTCTTGGCCTTGCCGAACCGGACGTAAAGCGCCGGAAGAACAAGCAGCGTCAGGACGGTCGCGCTGGCCAAGCCGCCGATGACGACGGTCGCCAGCGGCCGCTGCACCTCCGCACCCGTGCCCGTCGCCAGGGCCATCGGTACGAAGCCCAGGGCGGCGACCAAGGCCGTCATCGCCACCGGTCGCAGCCGGGTCAGGGCGCCCTCGCGGACAGCATCCGGAATCGCCGTTCCCTCCTCCACGAGCGCGCGGATGTGGTTGAGCAGCACCAAGCCGTTCAGAACCGCGACGCCCGAGAGCGCGATGAACCCGACCGCCGCCGAGACCGAGAAGGGCATGTCGCGCAGCCACAGGGCCGCCACGCCGCCGGTCAGGGCCATCGGCACGGCGCTGAACACGATCAGCGCGTCACGCCCGGACCCGAGCGCCCCGAGGAGCAGGATGAAGATCAGCGCGAAGCAGGCCGGCACGACCACCGCCAGGCGCTGGCGAGCGGCCGTCAGGTTCTCGAACTGCCCTCCCCACTTCACCTCGTAACCGGGCGGCAGCCGCACCTCGGCGGCGATGCGCGCCTGCGCATCGGCCACCAGCGAGCCGATGTCGCGCCCGCGCACATTCGCGGTGACTACGACGCGGCGGCGTCCGTTCTCGCGGCTCACCTGGTTCGGCCCCTCGCCGAAGGCGAACGAGGCGAGCTGCCGCAGCGGCACGCTCGTCCCGCCGGCCGGCCCGGGAGCGGCCGGGCCCCCGGTGCCCGCCCGTGCGGGCGCGGCCTGCGAGGGCGGTAGCGGCACCGGCAGGTTCCTCAGCGCCTCGACATCGCCCCGGACGTCGTCGGCCAACCGGACCACGATGGCGAAGCGACGGTCGCCCTCGAACACGAGCCCGGCGTCCTTTCCGCCGACCGCCGTGCCGATGACGTCCTGCACGTCCGCCATGCTCAAGCCGCGCCGGGCGATCTCGCGCCGGTCGACCTTGATCTCCAGGAACGGCAGCCCGACCGCCTCCTCGACCTTCACGTCGGCGGCGCCCTCCAGGCCGCGCAGGATGCCGGCGATCTTGCGGGCGCCGTCGACCATCGGGCCGAACTCCTCGCCGAACACCTTCACCGCGAGGTCGTCGCGAACGCCCGCGATCAGCTCGTTGAAGCGCATCTGGATGGGCTGCGAGAACCCGAGGAGCGTGCCCGGGATCAGCTTCGCCTCGGCGTCCATGCGGGCGATCAACGATTCCTTCGCCTCGGACGGGTCCGGCCACTCCGCTTGGGGCCTCAGGATCAGGTAGGTGTCACAGGCGTTCGGCGGCATCGGGTCGGCGGCGATGTCGGGCGTGCCGCAGCGCGAGTAGACGAAGGCCACCTCCGGGAACTTGCTCATGGCGTCCTCGACGCCGAGCTGCATGGCCTGCGACTGCGTGATGGCCGTCGAGGGGATGCGCCGCGCCTCCATGACGATGTTCTTCTCGTCGAGCGTCGGGGTGAACTCCTGGCCGAGCCGCGTCGCCAGGGCCCCGGCCAGCCCGAGGACGACCACCGCGCCGCCTATGAAAGCCAAGGGCGTCCGAATCGCCCCGCCCATCACCGGTCGATAGGCCGCCTTCAGTCCTCGGATCAGCAGGTTGTCGCCCTCGCCGACCCGCCCGGTGATGAAGGTCGCGACCATCGCCGGGACGAAGGTCAGGGACAGCACGAAGGCCGCCACGAGCGCGATCAGCACCGTCAGCGCCATGGGTGCGAAGGTCTTGCCCTCCACGCCGGTGAAGGTCAGCAGCGGCACGTAGACCAGGATGATGATGGCCTGCCCGTAGACGCTCGGCTTGATCATCTCCTCGGCCGAGACGCGGACGGTCTCCAGCCGCTCGTCCAGGCTCAGCTTCCGTCCCAGCGCGTGCTGCCGCTCCGCCAGGTGCCGCAGGCTGTTCTCGGCGATGATGACCGCGCCGTCGACGATGAGCCCGAAGTCGAGCGCGCCGAGGCTCATCAGGTTGGCGCTGATGCGGCCCGCCAGCATGCCGGTGGCCGTCAGCATCATGGCGATCGGGATGACCAGGGCCGTGATGATCGCCGCGCGGATGTTGCCGAGCGCCAGGAACAGCACCGCGACGACCAGCAGCGCGCCCTCGGCCAGGTTCCTGGACACCGTCCGGACCGTGGCGTCGACGAGGTCGGTCCGGCTCAGCAGCGTCCGAGCCTGGATGCCTGGCGGGAGAAGCTTGTTGATCTCCTTGATCTTGGCGTCCGCGGCCGCCGAGACGGTTCGGCTGTTCTCGCCGATGAGCATGAGGGCGGTGCCCAGCACGACCTCGCGGCCGTTCTCGCTGGCCGAGCCGGTCCGGAGCTCGCGGCCGATCCCGACCTCGGCGACGTCCCTCACCAGGATCGGTATCCCGGCCCGGGTCGCCACGACGACGTCGCGGATCTGGTCGACGTTCTCGATCAGCCCTCTGGCCCGGACGACATAGCCCTCGCCGTTGCGCTCGACGTAGTTGGCGCCCCGGGTCACGTTGTTGGCTCCGATGGCCCGGGTCAGGTCGGCGAAGCCCAGGCCGTAGCCGACGAGCTTCATCGGGTCCGGCTTGACCTGGTACTCCTTGACGAAGCCGCCGATGGCGTCGGCGCCGGCCACGCCCGGCACGCTCTTCATCTGTGGCCGGATGATCCAATCCTGGACCGTGCGCAGGTAGACCGTGCGCTCGAAGTCGGACCTCAGCCGCTCGCCCTCGGGCGTCAGGTAGCTGCCGTCCGACTGCCAGCCCGGCAGGCCATCGCGGACCGGGGCGCCGTCGCCGGCGGCCTGGTACTCGACCGCCCACCAGTAGATCTCGCCGAGGCCGGTCGAGATCGGCCCGAGCCTGACCTCGACCCCGGGTGGCAGGGTGTTGCGCACCTCGCCCAGGCGCTCGTTCACCTGTTGCCTGGCGAAGTAGACGTCGACCTTGTCGCTGAACACGGCCGTGAGCTGGGCGAAGCCGTTGCGCGAGAAGGAGCGCAAGCTCTCCAGGCCCGGCGTGCCGGCGAGCGCCCGCTCGACCAGGACCGTGACCTGCTTCTCGATCTCGACCGGCGTCAGCGCCGGCGCTATGGCGTTGACCTGGACCTGGTTGTTGGTGACATCCGGCACCGCGTCGATGGGCAGCCGCGCGAGCGACCAGGCCCCGAAGGCGGTGGCGATGAGCGTCACCAGGATGACCGCGTAGCGGTTGGCGACGGAGAAGGCGAGGATCGGGCGGATCACGGTTCAGTCCTCCGCCGCGGCCTTGCCGAGCTCGGACTTCAGCGTGAAGGTGTTGGCCACCGCCACGGCCTCGCCGGGCTCCAGCCCCTCCGTCACCTCCACGGCGGCGTCGTCCGACCGCCCGAGCTTCACCGGCCGCGCCTCGAAGCCCGCGGCCACCCGCACGAAGACGTTCGGTCTGCCCTCCAAGGTCTGGATGGCCGAGCCCGGGATGAGCACCCGCACCGGCTTGTCGGAGATCACGATCTCGGCACCCACGAAAGACCCGGGCCGCCAAGTCTCGTCCGGGTTGGCCAGTTCCGCGACGACCCGCGCCGCGCGCGTGGCCTGGTCGAGGACGGGCACGATGATGACGATGCGACCGCGCGCGGCCTCGCCGGTCGCCTCGGCCCGCACGGCCACCGTCTGGCCCTCGCGGACCAGCGGCAGGTCGCCGGGGCTCACCGCGAGATCGACCCAGACCGTCGACAGGTCGACGACGCTGTAGAGCTCGGTCTCCAGGTTGTCCCGGCCGACGGCCGCCCCGAGGTCGACGCGCCGCTCCACGACCTTGCCACCGAGCGGCGAGCGGATCTCCTGGCGCTCGAACTGCGCCTCCGGCTGGTTCGGCAACGCCTGGATCTCGGCTTGGCTGAGGCCGAGGAAGGTCAGCTTGCGGCGGGCCGCGTCCTCCTTGACCTTCAGGTCCTGGTAGCTCGCCTGCGAGCGCAGGTACTGCTGCTCGGACGAGATGCGCCTGTCCCAGAGCTCCTTGTCGCGCTCGTAGAGCGTCTTCTGCAGGGCGGCCGACACGCGTGCCGCCAAGTATTCCCCCTTGGCGTCGGCGATCTCGCGGCTGTCGAGGAGCGCCACGACCTCGCCCTTGGCGACCTTGTCGCCGAGCCCCTTGCGCAGCTCCACCACCGTGCCGGTGGTCTTCACCGCGATGCGGGCGGTCAGGTTGGCGTTCGGGACGATTGTGCCCGGCACGTGCAGGTGGCGCGAGAGGTTCCCGCCACCGACCCAGTCCGTGCGGATGCCGGCCTTGCCGACTTGGTCGTCCGTCAGCTTGACGAGGCCGGATCTCTCCGGCTCCGGACCGGCCGCCGCGTGCGGTTCGGGCTTGGCGGGCGCGGCCCCCCTGGCGGCCGCCAGCATGGCGCGGACCGCATCGGGAGCGCCGGGCCACCAGGTCGCGATCAGGACGCCGCCGGCGAGGGCCAGCAGAACGGGAATGAGACGTCTGGACATGTCGGTGCCATGGACGGGCGGCCGCACGCGCACGGCGCCGTCGTTCGAGGATGGGAAGAGGCGGAAAGCCTCAGGCCCTCGGAGGCTCGAACGGTCCCTGCGCCCCGCCCCCGACTCGGAAGACGTCGTCAAGGCGGGCGAACGACCGCGCCGCCGACGTGGCCACGCTCGCGGGAGCCTTGGCGGCGACGGGCATCACGCCCTGCGCGTGCGATTGCGCGTGGTGGACCAGGTCATCGGCATCCTGGTGGGCCTTGGCGTCGTCCTGTCCCGCCACCGGCGGTATGGCGAGCGCGATGGAACCGGAGGCCGCGTGCCGGGCCTCGGCGAGCAATGGCATCACCGTCACGGCCGCCAGGAGCAACGCGACGGCCACCGTCATGAGACGCCGTCCGAATGACACCCGACACCCTCTTCCCGGCGAGCGCCGTCCATCCCGGCGCGTCGAACACCCTTCCCTTATCCCCTCCGGGGGGATAGCATGTCAACATGGATCACGTGCACGCCTCCCACCCGGAGATCATCAAGCGGCTGAAGCGCGCCCACGGCCATCTCGCCGGCGTCATCGCGATGATCGAGGAGGGCCGCCCCTGCGTGGACCTCGCTCAGCAGTTGCAGGCGGTCGAGAGCGCCATCGCCAACGCGAAGCGCACGCTGATCGAGGACCACATGGAGCACTGCATCGGCGACGGCGTCGCGGACGGCGGCAAGTCCGCCAAGGCGGCGCTGGCCGAGTTCAAGGCGCTGGCCAAGTACCTGTGAAGGCCCCGATGCTGAGCGTCCTCGCGAACCGCACCTACCGGCACCTGTTCGCCGCGCAGGTCATCGCCCTGATCGGCACCGGCCTGCTGACGGTGGCCCTCGGCCTGCTGGCCTACCGGTTGGCCGGGGCCGAGGCCGGGGCGGTGCTGGGCACGGCGCTCGCCATCAAGATGGTCGCCTACGTGCTGGTGGCGCCCATCGCGAACGCCTTCACCGGGCAGTTGCCCCGCCGCGCTTTCCTGGTTGCGACCGACCTCGTCCGGGCCGGCGTCGCCCTGATCCTGCCCTTCGTCGACCAGGTCTGGCAGGTCTACCTGCTGGTGTTCGTTCTGCAAGCCTGCTCGGCGGCCTTCACGCCGACCTTCCAGGCGACCATCCCGGACATCCTCCCGGACGAGCGTGACTACACCCGGGCGCTGTCGCTCTCGCGCCTCGCCTACGACCTGGAGAACCTGCTCAGTCCGACACTGGCCGCCTTGCTGCTGACGGTCATCGACTTCCACTGGCTGTTCGGCGGCACGGTCGTCGGATTCCTGTGTTCGGCCGCCCTGGTCGTCTCGGTGGCGCTCCCGTCCCCGACGCCGCCCGAGCGCCGGGCGGGGGTCTACGAGCGCACCACGCGCGGTCTGCGGATCTACCTCGCCACGCCGCGGCTGCGCGGGCTTCTCGCCCTGAACCTCGCGGTGGCGGCGGCCGGCTCCATGGTCATCGTCAACACGGTGGTGATCGTGCAGGCCCTCCTGCAACGGCCCCAGAACGACGTCGCGGTGGCGCTCGGTCTGTTCGGGGGCGGCTCGATGCTGGCGGCTCTGCTGCTGCCGCGGGTGCTCGACCGGCTGCCCGACCGAACGGTCATGCTCCCGGCGGCGGCGTTCCTCGGCGTCGTGCTGCTCGGCTTCGCCGCCACGACCTGGGGCGGCGTCATCGGCTGGCCCATGCTGCTGGCCGCCTGGCTGGCGCTCGGGATCGGCTACTCCGCCGCGCAGACCCCGACCGGACGGCTGCTCCGGCGCTCCGCGACGCCCGGCGACCGCCCGGCCGTGTTCGCCGCCCAGTTCGCGCTCTCGCACGTCGCCTGGCTCTTGACCTACCCGCTGGCCGGCTGGCTCGGCGCGAAGGCGGGCATGCCGGTCACGCTGGCGGTGCTGGGCGCACTGACCTTGGTCGCCATCGCCGCGGCGGCGGCGCTCTGGCCGGCCTCGGACCCGGACGTCGTCGAGCACGCGCACCCCGACCTCGAATCTGGCCATCCGCACCTGGAAGGCGTCGGGACGCGCCGGCATGCCCACGCCTTCGTCATCGACGACCTGCACCAACGCTGGCCCGCGGCCCGGCCGGGTTGAACCGAGCCGGATGTTCGTCGGGCGCTTCGGTCACGAGGCCGTGGACGCCACGCGCCGCGGCTTCGACCGAATGGCGAAGGTGCGGCGCGATGCGCCGCCGGAACCCCGCCATGCGGGTCTTCGCGGTGGCAGCCCGGTCAGTCCGTCGGCTTGACCCACGCGTACTGAGGCTCGACCGGCTCGCTCCGAGCGGGCAGCCGCGTCCATCTCGCCCACATCCGCCGATGCACCGGCGCCTCGACGGCTGTGGGCTTTCGCGGCGAGGACCGGCGGGGCGACCAAGCCCGCCGGGACCGCGCTTACGATGGGCTGACCGACGGGGCGATCCCGACCGCGTACGCCGCGGGGTCGGGATGGATGCCCTGCCAGCCAAGCCAGCCGGTGTAGAGGCCGACGAGCACGATCAGGGCTGCCGAGGCGTAGGGCGCCCGACGGGCGAAGGCACCGAACCCGGACCACCGCGACGCGACGTGCTTGACGCTGAGGGCGGCCAGCACCCCGGCCGAGACCATCGTGACCGCGAGGCCGATGCCGAAGCAGACGACCAGCGCGAAGCCGAGGCTGAACTGCTTGAGCTGGATGCACAGGAGCAGGACGGTGATGGCGGCCGGGCACGGGATCAGGCCGCCGGTCAGCCCGAACAGCACGATCTGTCCGGTCGTCGCCTGACGCCCGGCGAAGCGTCGCCGAATGTCCTCCGCATGCGCCCGGGCATGGGCGTCGTCCTCGTCGCCCAGGTTCATATGACCGTGGTCGTGATCGTGCTCCTCGAACGCGACCTCGTGGGTTTCCGCACCCGCGGACCCGTCAAGGTGCAGTCGCGCCGTGAAGGCGTGCGGCTCGGGGATCTCCTCCAGGCTCTCCAGGAAGTCGCCCCCATCGGCGAAGGCGAACGTCTGCCGCCCGCCGTCCGGACGGACCGTCTCGACGGTGACCGCACCCGGCGCGGGCAGCGGACCCGTCCCGGCCCGGAGGCGCCAGCGCGGCGGCACGTCGTCCTCGTACACCTCCAGCGTCAACCGGCCGTCGCCGGTCACGACGTGCCGGTGCTCGCCATGGTGATGATGGTGACCGTGGTGCTGCTCGCGCCAGGTCCGCCACGCCATCCAGAGCGCGATGCCGACGATGAGAACCGCCGACGCCAGCTGGAAATACGGCTCGGCCGTCTCGCCACCCCATTCCTGGCCGAGATACTGTCCGCCCAGCGCGATCACCCAGACGACCGCGGTGTGCGAGAGCGTCGCCGCCAGCCCGAGCAGGACCGCCTGCGTGACCGTGCCCCGGACCGCGATGATGAAGGCGGCCATCATCGTCTTCGAATGGCCGGGCTCCAGGCCGTGCAGGGCGCCGAGCAGGATGGCGCTCGGCACGAACAGCCAGGCATGCGCGGTCCCCTGCTGCAGCAGGTCGGCGAACGGTGTCATGGGGCGGCTCTCGTCATTTGAGGTAGGTCCGCACCACCTCGATCAGCTCGGCGGCGCCCCGGGCGCGCTCGGCGTCCGGCTCGGCGTCCGGGTTCACGACGTGGTGGCGGATGTGGTCTTCCATCAGCTCGGCGGTCAGCCCGTTGATGGCCCCGCGCATCGAGGCGACCAGCATCAGCACGTCGGCGCAGCCGTGCTCGGCCTCCAGGGCCCGTTCGACGGCTTCGGCCTGTCCCTTGATCCGGCGCACCCGCGCCAGCAGCTTGGTCCTGTCCTTGATCGTGTGAGCCATGAATGGCGTCCTCGTCCTCGCAATACATAGGGGGGTACCCTATTTATGTCCAGCGGCCGATGCGTCGCGTGGCGGGGAGGCCCTAACATGAGGAAGGACGACCCCTGCATAGGGGTTTGCCAGTGGGACGGGCGGACCGGCTGGTGTCTCGGTTGCGGCCGCACGGTCCCGGAAATACGCGCGTGGCGGAAGATGACGCCGTACAGGAAGGCCGCCCTCGCTCGCGAATTGCCGCGTCGGATAAGGCTGGTCGCCATGGCGCAGACCGAAGCCGAGCCTGGCAAGTCTTGAAGCCGCTTGTAGATCGCAGGGTCCGCACCGCGGAACGGGGCCACCGCAAGCCTATCGCGACGTGATTTCCGTCGAGCCGGCTTGGACGCCCCGTCAGGCCGCGCCGGGATAGGCAAGCCAGAGGAAATAGACGCCGTAACCCGTGACCATCACCGCTGCGATACCGTCCAGCACGTCAGGCGACCCGCGCCGGAAGTTGACCGCATTCCTCAGCAGCAAGCCCAGCGAAGCGGTGACAGCATGCCCCGCCCCAACTCCGGCGGTCGCGGTCGCCGACCCCTCGCGCGGCGACATGCCCATCCAGACCACGAGGATCTCCAGCCCCTCCGATGCCGATGCCCAAGCCGCGACCCCGCCCCGCAGGCATTGACCGGCAGGCGCCAGCCTGTACCGCGAGGCCGGACGTCGGAACCGTGTCGTTCTCGCAAGCCGGTGACGAACCCATAAGCGAGGCAGAGGCCGCCCCGACCAAGTGCAGGGCGGCGATCCAATCCAGTCAATGCAGGGCGATCCGATAGGCCGCCACCCGCAACAGCGTCACGTCATTCCTCCGTCGACGCCGCGCGCAGACCCTCATCACTCCGGGCATAGCCTGGCGCCGACGCCGCTTGTGCGGCACGGCGGTCTCGTATGTACTCCCAGGGCTGCGGCGCATGCGTCCTGGTGATGCGGCGCCGAAGGTCCATTGGGACATCCACTCGGCGCCATACCGTCGTAGTCTTTCGGCCCGTGATCGCGAAGGCCGGCTCGACCGCGGCCCGGTCCAGGGCCTCCCGCACCCACCGCGCGCCGGATGCCATCTCCCTGGCGAGCGCACCCGTGGTGACGTACTCGGCCTCGTAAGCCGCGAGCGCGTCGTCCCTGACGAGGATTTCCCCGCACGGCATCGCCGTCCCCGCCATGAGGCCTGCCCGGACGATCAGGCCGACGCTGTCCGTCGGGACCCTGAGCCGTCGGCCGACCTCTTCGAGAGTGAGGCCCCCGCCTTCGCGTGAACGCCGCGCGGCCCTGATGTCCTCCGGGTCGACGAGGAAGCCCGCGAGGCCTGGCACGTCCCGCAGCACCGCCCTGACCCGAACCTGACCGGCCAGGATCATGTCGCAGGTGCCGCGCACGCCGTCGACCTTGCCGTGCTGGCTGGCGCGCGCGAGCGGTAGGAGGCCTGCGGGGGTGGCCTCGACGGTCGGCGCCGAGCCGCGGATCCGGGATAGCACGGCGGCTACGGCATCCCGGTCGAAGACGTCGGCCTTGATGCCGGCGCGCGTGTGGATCTCGGCGGTCGGGACGATCCGCGCCGCCACCAGCATCCTCGTCTGGCGCTTCGCCAGCCCGAGCGCCGCAGGCAGATCCTCGGCGCGGACCGCGCGGTCGAGGATCGCCCGGATCTCGGCGGCGGTCCCGCGGGCGATGCCGATGGGCGTGCCCCTCTTGGTTCGTTCCGGCCAGGCCCCCAGGGCCTTGACGTAGCCGGCGATGAATTCCGGCCGGCGGCCGCATTGCACAGCGATGTCGGCGAGGCTGACCGAGGGGACGTCGGCATGCCGGATCACCACGGAGGTCTTGTGAACCGGACCCCGGCCGGCGTGATGCGCGTAAAGCGCCGCCCTGACCGCGTCGCCGCTCGCTCCTGCCGGCAATCGCTTCGCCCAGAGATACAGGTAGCCATAGACCTGTTCGGCGCCCCAGGCGCCGAGCCCGACATGGTCGGCTCGGGCCATCCCGTCGAGCAGAGCGTCGAAGGCGTGCGGCCAGTCCCGGGCGGTGGCGAGACCAGCCGAAAACACCTCCGGATGGCGCTCCGCCGGAAACTTCGAGAGGGCCCCGTCGGCGCCCCCGAGGAGGGCGACGCCCAGCCGCTCCATGGCATCGCAGGCCTCGGCGAGCGTCAGGCCGTCGAGGAGGGGCACGCTCGTCCGGGCCGTGCCGCCGAGGCGGCCGACCACGTAGGCATCCGCCAGCGTCGTCGCTGGTGGGACCGGGACGCCGTCGCAGGCGAGAAGGGAATGGCCGTTCTTGCAACGCGTCAGCGAGCCGGCTTCCCAGGTGACGCCCGTCCCGCAACTCAGGCACGAGGTCGCCAGACGGACATGATGAAGGGGGCAGGTGCCGACAGCGGCCACGTCCCACCAGAAGCGCCGGTGGATGTTCCAATGCGCGTGTCGTCCAGACGGCGCCCTGCGGAGATCGTCCTGCCAACAGCAGGGACACCACCGCCGCACGTTCGTCGTCCAGTCATCCCGGTGGATCACCTCGCCCGCGATCACGACTCTCCTCTTGGTGATCTCGGTGGGCGTCCAACTCCGGAAGGCGTCCTCGCCCCGACCGAGCCGGTCCGCGAGGGGGCCGGCGGCGCGGCCGTGCAGGATGTCGCTCATGGAGTGGCCCGCGGTCCTGAGGCGTTCGCGGCTCCACGGCTCCCCGTTGACGTCGAAGGCGCGCAGCAGGTGCGCCGCGGCGGATTCCCCGTCGATGACGGGCGGAATGATGGTCAGCCGCACCGTTGTCCTCCGAGTGGGCAAAGTCCGACGGCAGAACATGCCGTCTGAGCATTTCGAGCTTGGTTTCCCCTGCGCTCATCGGGGCAGCATAGCCGACCCGCTGCCAAAAATCCCGGCATCCCCCGCCCGCCGTCGAGGCGGGTACCGAGCGTCAGGTTCGAGCTACTGGGCGTCATCGTCTTGCGTCTCCGCCCCGGCTTCGGCGGTCCCCATCAAGCGCGTGAGCTTCTCGAACTCGATCTCCTTCATCTTCGGCAGGGTCGAGATGTCGGTGACCAAGAATGGGTTCCTGCGCGGGCCGAGCTCGAAGATCTCCTCGAAGACGAAGCCGAGATGCTCGACCTGCCCGATGCTCGGTGCGCCCGCCTGGATGGCGCGGAAGGCCGCCTTCTTGACGAAGTGCATCATGCGACCGGTGTAGCCGTTCGAAGCCTTGAGCATGCGCTGCACCATATCGTGCTCCGAGAGGCCGCACGGGGCCGGGAAGCCGAGCCTCGGCTCGACCAGCGCCAGGAATTTAGTGGCCTTCTTCACGCAGGCGTTCGAGTGACCCAGCGGCGTGATCGGCTTGAAGACGCAGCGCCGGAGAAGCTGGAAATCCTCCTTCAGCACCCTCTTGAGCCAGGGCATGCCCGAGAGCACGAGCGAGATCGGGCGCAACTCCGCGCCGGGCGGCCGAAGCGGATCGTTCGGATCCGGGATGACGAGGTTCTTGAGGGTCTCGACCAGGGTGCGCCGCTCGTCGCTGGTCCGTCCGCGGAAGGCATGGTGGAACTCGTCGATCATGATGATGGACACGAGCTGGGCGTGCATCTGGTGGCGCACCCTGGTCCAGATGTCGTGCTCCTTCAGGTTGGCGCTGAGCTCCTTCTCCGTCATGGCGAAGTACAGCGCGAGCCCCAGCGTCTTCAGCGTGCAGGGGCTCGGCGCCTTGATGTAGACCAGCGGGCGCACGGGGCCGAACTCGTCGCGGAACGGCACGAGCGCCGGGCGTAGCTGCAACCGGGCGAGCAGGTGCGACTTGCCGGCCCCGGAAGCGGCCGGGATGACGAGGCACTGACCCTCGACATCGTCGCCGAGGTCCTTGAGCATCTCGTCGAAGCGCGCGACGGTCTTGATCACGACGTCGGTGTTGACGTGGATCGTATCCACCCTCCGCTTCCAGGCCCGCCGTTCGAGGTCCAGCGGGCTCAGGCGGATCGCGAACCGCTCACGCCGGACCGGGACGGCCTGGGCGACCGGGAGGATGGTGACGTCGGGGCGGAAGATTTCCCCGTCCTGGCTTTGCGGCATGCAATGGCCCTCACTCGGCAGTCCAGTTGTCGGGATCGTCGGGGTCGAGCTCGGCGCCGCCGTCCGCCGTCACGCTCGGCGGATCGGCCTCGGCGGCGAGGGGCGTCGAACCGGCCGGGCGGGTCGCCGGCGCGGCGTCCTCCGCGGCGCGGACCGGGCGCGGGGCGGTCTTGCGGCCACCCTGCCCGACCCGGGGCGCGCGTGCCGGCTCGGCCTCGGCCGCAGCCGTTGGCGTGGCCCTCCGCGGGCGTCGGGTCCGCAGCCGCTCTTCCTCGTGGGCGCCCTCGTCTGCGACGTCCCAGGCCACCTCGAACATCGGGTCGTCGGCATGGTCGCGGAACCAGTCGACGTCGGCGCTGGCCAAGCGCTGTGGCTTGACGCCGGCCTTGCGGCATTCGGCGCGCAGCAGCTCCATCGCACGGACGAGTGTCGCGCGAGCGACGCGCTGGCCTTCCTGCGTCATCTGACGCGCCGTACGGACCACGTCGCGCCATTCCGCCAGGGACGTCCCGTCGGCCAACCCGTCTTCGCAGGGAACCTTGATCCAACCGGCCTGCTCGTCCACCAGGACGAGGAGGTGACCGAGGTCGGACGCGTCGGCCTTGACGAGGAATTCCTCGCCGAAGTGGAAGCCCTTCCTGCGACGGACGCCCTTCAGTTCGTCGGACTGGTAGGTGAGGCCGAGGAAGGTGATCCCGTTCCGCTGGATGGTCCGAGGGACCACCAGGGCGATGAGCGGGTCGAGGTCGTCGGCCGATGGCGGGAGGCGCGTGCCGTAGCCCGCGAGGTCAAGCCAGCGCAGCAGGGGCGTGCGCCCGAGCAGGCCGCCGTGCTTGCGGTTGTGGTAGATGTCGACCACCCAGATCGTGAAGAACTCGATGAGTTGGGCTAGGGTCAGGGCGGCCTGCGCGACGCTGTCGTAGTCGCCGCGTTCGCGCACGTCCCGGAAGGTCCGGCCGGGAAGGTAGGCGCAGAAATCGCGCGCGATCGTGCCGAGCGCGCGCTCGACCTTGCCCTTCAGGTGGGGCTTGCGCCGGGGCATGTAGCGGAGCTCGAACCGCAGCTGCCCGGCTGCCGCCTTCATCGACCGGGAGTGGAATTCCTTCCCGTTGTCGAGCTTGACCACCTCCGGCACGCCGAACACGGGCCAGGTCGTGTCGACACGGATGCCGGTCAGGTCCTTCGGCAGCACCGCCATGCGCAGGCAGTGCATGACCGATGTCCAGGACGGGCGCTCGTCGCTGAGGTGGAATCCCACGATCATGCGGGTCGCGGCGCAGATGGCGATTGTCAGCCAGACCCGCTTGGTGCGCTTGTCCTTGCGACGCCGGTCACGCGCCGGCGTGCCGTCGCCCTCCAGGACGAGCACGTCGAGCGGCGTGTGGTCGATCTCCACGATTTCGAGCGGCCGCGTCGCCTGGGGGGCCTTCTTGACGTGCCGGAAGGCCTGCTCCGCCGCCGCGGGGCCCTCACGGTGATAGATCACGTCGAACTGGCTGACGTTCGCCTTCACCCAGCGCCGGATGGTCATGCCGTCGGGCACGTCGAACGGCACGATGCGCGTCTTGTTCTCGCGCTCGATCCTGCCCTGGACGAAGAGGATGACGTGGCTCAGCGGCGGACCGTTCCGGGTGAGCCAGTCCTCGCGCACCCGCTCGGCGATGATCATCTCGACCTCGGGGTCGAGGCGGAAACCCGCCCGCCCCTTGAGGTCGTCGAGCGGGATCAGCGCCACGATGGACTTGCCGCCCTTGCGCCAGCGCCCGTACCAGCCCTTCAGCGTGGACCCGCTCACCCGTTCGAGCGGCACGTCGTCGGGATGGGAGCCCTCGTCCTCGATGGTCCGCTGCCGGCGCTCGGTCGCGACGAGCTTGGCGATGTCGGCGTAGCCCGTCGGGACCTTCCTATGGGTCCGCTCTGCGAAGCACCGGTCGCAGGCCTGCACGTAGTCGAGGCGCATCAGCGCCGCGTCCTGCTGGCGGACGTCGAAGGTGTCGATGCTGCGCAGGAGGTTGTCCACGACGCCTTGGGGCAGCCCGGCGGTGGTGTCCTCCACCAGTTGAAGGCGCCTGGGCTCGCCGAAGTAGAGGTCGGCCAGCTCGGCGTGGGTCTTCGTGACCGTGACCGGCCTCGCCCCGAGGGTGCGCAGGGTGACGCCGCTCTCGTCGCGCGAAAGCACCTTGTGGTAGACGCCCTCGACGATGACGAGCGCGCCCTCGTGGACGCGGATCTGGCACGCGCCCATGTTCAGCGCCGCCCCCCGCAGGCATCGGGTTCCGCCATGCGCATCCTCCCGCCACGGTGGAGGTCCAGCAGGACGGCGTCGCACAGGACGACGGTCTCGCAACCGCCCGCGAGCCGGCGCAGGGTAAGGCCCGCCCGTTCGCGGGTGACGAGCGCGTAGGGGACGCCGTCGATGACGACGACTGCGTCGGTCGGAAGGTGGAACTGCTGGGCGATCCTGTTCAAGGTGTCCTCCTGGGGTTCGCGGGACGGCGGATCACGGCGTGGTCGTCGAAGGGCCGGCCGGGGTCGGCCAGCTCGGCCTCGCCGCGGGCGACCAGGGCCACGACGGCCCGGAAGGCGCGGTCCTGGAGCCCCGACGCCGCTCGGAGTTCCCGGACGCGACCCTGGCCGCCGCAGCGGTCAAGGACGACGCGCATGGTGTGCTGCTCCGCCTCGTCGACCACGAAGGTGCGCTCGCTCGCGAGGAGCGCGGCGTTCGCGACGCGGAGCGCGTCGATCTCGGCCTCGGTCCAGAGCTCGAAGCCGTCGTAGCCGGCAGCCCTGGCGCCGGCCTCGATGCGGGGCCGGATCCCGTCCCAGCCCAGCCTGATGACCCGTTTCCGCGGCTTGACCTCGACGGAGATGCGCCGCCCGTCGTCGATCTCGACGGCGAAGTCGGGCGTGTAGCGGCGCCACCGGACGCCGTCGTGCCACCGGAAGGGAACGGGCTCCTCCTGGTAGCGCAGGACGGCATCGTCCTGCTCCAGGATCAGGATGAAGTCCCGCGCGAGCAGTCCCTCGTAGGCCACCATGCGGTAGCCCATCCCGACCTTGCCGGAGGGGACCTCGCCCGTGATGCAGTCCCGCCGGCCGGTGACGATCCGGCGCGACGGGGTCGGCTTGCCGACGTGGCGACTTCGAAGGGTCGGCGGCATCAGGGCCTCCGCCGAGCATCGCGGCCGCCAGGCCCCTCGGCGCCGTCGGCGCCACCCGATTCCTCGCCGGTCTGGATCGCGGGAGCGACCCCCGGCGACAGCCGAATGGGATAGCGCGCGACCCCCTCCTGCCAGCGGTCGAGCGGGGTCCGCCGGTCCGCTCCGGAGCGGCGGAAGTCCAGATCGGCGAGCCAGGCGTGCGCCCCCGCCATCAGGCCTCCTGCGTCCTCGACCGCCTCCCCCCGGGCCGTCAGCCAGCGCTGCAGGCCCGCTGCCCGGCAGGGAGCGCCCGGATGGTCGACCCCGGCGAAGTGCAGCCGGATGCCGAGCGCCGCCGCGGAATGCTGGAACGTGGCGCCGAGGAAGGCGGGATCATGGTCCAGCACGATCACCTCCGGCAGCCCCATGCACAGGCGGGCGGCGCCGAGCGGCTCCGCGGCAGCCGTCGCGGTCCGCGCCCCGAACAGGCCGAGCAGGTCCTCCCCGTCCGGCGGCGCAATGCCGAGCGCCGCCGCCACGATCACGCCGCTGTAGCTGTCGCGCGCGGTGACCAGGTGGACGCGGTCGGCGCCGAGTTCCGGGATGGCGAGCCGCAGGACTTCCCGGGCGACGACGACCGCGGCGAGAGGACGCCCGCACGAGAGCTGCCGGTACCGATACGCCTGCTGCAGGGAACGCAGACGGTCGCCGACCATCCGCACGAGGGTCCGGAAACCGGGAACGTGGGCGGCCGCGCCGCCCCGCGCAGGCGCCGCTTCCAGGCACCTCGCCTGTGCGAGGCGGGCCATGGCCGTCAGCGTGACGCCCAGGCGCGGGTCGGCCTCGGCCACGACCTGGTCGACAAGCTCGCCGATCCACGGGGCCCAGTGGGTCTGCTGCCGGGGCAACCGCGCCATCCGCCGGTCGGCGAGGCCGGCCGGGTTGCCGCCGGCCTCCCTAAGCCGCGCTTCCCATGTCCTGACCTGGCGCGGCGTGGGCGGATCGACGTCGCCGCTCAGCTCGCAGACGGCGCGGATCGCGGCCCGCAGGTGGCGGTCACCCCGCCGTCCCTGCGGGAGGTCCTGGACCGCCCGCACGTAGCGGTGGCGGCGCAGCGCGGCGGCGCGCTCGCGCTCGGTCATCTCGTCGAGGGCCTGGATCTCGGCCCGGAGCCGGTCAGCGTCGGCAGTCGTCGACGGAAAAAGTTCGAGCTGCTTCATGGTCGTATGGGTCCTTGAAAGGCGGACGGGGCCAGCCTTGTTGATGGGATGGGATGGGATGGGATGGGGCGGTGGCCCCGGCCCGGAGGCCGGGGCTTCGTCGGCGGCTCAGATCTCGGTGGGCTCGCTGGCCTCGGTCTCCGGCTCGAACGTCTCCCGCGGGACGCCGAGCAGCGCGGCGACGTCCCCGTCCCAGGCATCGAAGGCCCGGTCGATCAGGGGGGCGAGGGGCGGCTGGAAGTCGGCCGTGAGGGGCTCGACGCGGTACGGCTCGTTCATGATGCTCTCCTCGGATGGGGTCGCGCGGGGCCGGTCCGGATCCGTCGCGGGGACGGTCCGGGCGCGGCCGGCTTGGGCCGGCGGATCCCGAGGAGGCGGAGCGCAGCCTGCTTGCTTTCGCAGGCGAGAGCTGGCATACGTCGTCGGTCTCGAATGTCGGCCTTGATCCCGGTGGTTGGCCGGTCTGGTTTTCGGCAATCGTGATCACGAGGTCTGGCAATGACGCGGTTGAGAGGGCTCAAGCTCTCGGCCGACGGGCCAGTCCTAACCTGCTACGGCTTCGCAGCTCGGTTGCGGGCAAGCTCAAAGCGTGCGGTCCGGATCGGACCGTGCGCTTTTATTTTGCCGCTCCGATCACTTCCCGACCCGGTGGCTCGCGCGAGCGCGCGCGGAGGGCTGCGCGAGATATGTTGCGCATTGCCATTCTCCTCGATGATTGATGAGTTGTTGGATCTATACTGGTCTTATGACGCCGGGGCCTTCGTTGGATCTTTCAGATACCAATGTTGTGCCTTGCGATCATGGTAAACGAGGTTTTTATTCTTAAGGCGGGTTTTGTTTTTCTCCGAGGCATCGAGCGTGAAGCCGGCGTCCCGAACCGCGTCATTGACTTCACTTCCCGACAGTCCCTTGGCGCCCGCCCGCGCAAGTGCGTCGACGATCACCTGGGCGACCAGGCCCGAGACTTGCGGCACCGGCATCTGTTCGGCCCCGCCCGAGACCTGATCGTCGGCCGGCGCCAGCCGGACCGGCGCTTCCTTCTCGGCCGGGGCCGCCCCCTGGGTCGGTTCCGGCGCGTATGCAGCCCCTTGCTGCAGCGTCGCGATCACCTGGTCGAGGCGGGCCGCCTTGGCGGTCTCCGCCGCGATGGCGCCCACGTATTCCGACACGAGCTCCTGAAGCTGCCGCGTCTTGTCCGCGGCGGCTTGCCGTGCCCGGTCACGCTCCTCGCGCATCTGGGTGATCACATCCACTTGGCACCCCCGACCAGGTCCAGGTCCTCGCTCAGGTCCGGGAGAACCCCGCGGCCTGATGATCGGACCTTAGACCCGGTCCGCTCCATGCCGCAAGTTCTTTCGCCCAGGTCCACCGGACGTGGTAAACGGAAGCTGACCCGGTTGCCCCGGCCGATCGAGGCGCCTCGGCGGGCCAGGACCGGGTCGACTTCCGGGCCGCACCAGGCCCTGCCCGTCCACGGTGCGGACCCCCGGTCGAGTGCGGCGCAGGACGGGCGGCTGGCGATCAGTGACGTCACCACCGACGCCCGTCGGCACGAAGCCCTCGCCCGAAAGCGGCCTTGTCGAGGGGGTCCTAGATCGTATGACGGCTCCCGGTCCGAAGCTCGGCCTGCGTCGTCGGCCCGCGTTCTCGCCGAGACTGAGACACCGGCCCCGATATATCAGGCTGCGTCTCAAGGGTCTGCAGAGGTCGGGGAAATCCCACTGGCCGAGCGGCCCTGACGGAGACCTGGTCGCCGACACGGACGCCAACCTGGTCGGGACATGCCGGACCGGGTTGTCATGGGCCCGGCCGCCTAGTGGGCTCGACCGGGGTGCGTAGGAGGTACCGCCGACCGGCGGGCCCGTCTTGCCACGCGAAGCCGAGCTCGACCAGGCTGGACGCCAGCACCAGGTCGCGGACGGGATCGAACCTGATGGCGCTTCCCTCCTCGTCGGCGGTGCGAACGAGCTCCTCCAGCAGCCCGGCATCCTGCTCCCGACCGGCCTCGGAAGCGACCTGGAGCTCCCCGGTCCCGTTGACGTGCATGTGGGGAACGGGCGCGCCGTCCCGCCGCGAGAGGCGGCGCATCGCGCGATGGGCGGCCGTGTCGAGTGTGCCAGGGATGGCGGCATCGAGGATCGCATCGGCGTCCTCGGGCGCGAGCGCCGTCACAGCGCCGTCCTGCGAGACGACGGCGGACGATTGCTCGAACCGCCCGGCGGCGATGTCGAAGCGGACCGACAGGAGCAGCCTGACGCCGGCGCGGGACAGAGTGAGGTCCAATCGGCCTCCGTGTCCCTCGCCCCGCACATAGCGCGCATCCCCGATCTCCAGGCCGGCATGCCGGCGTAGCACGCGACCTGCGGCCGGCGCGAGCGCCTCGTCGACCAGATCGCGTGAGAGCGCGTTGGCGAGGCTCCGGCGCCATTGCGGACCGCCGCGGTCCGATCGCCGGCCGCCGCGCGCCGGCGGCGCGAGGAGCGCGGCGGCCGTCCATCGTAGCGCGGGGATGTCGGCGCCGCCCAAGGGGCCGCGATAGACCAGGTCGGCGAAGTCCCGGACCAAGGACGGAAGGCCAGGCGACAGCGCCGCCTTGAGCCGGCTTCGGACCAGTGCGGTGGCGGCGGCGAGGTCCGCGGGGCCGGTTTCGGATGCGGGGCGGCCCGCTCGGGCGGCGCCGGGCGCGAGCACTTCGAGATCGGCGAGGGCCTGAAGGATGAGGGGCAGCATCCGCAGGTAATCGAAGGCCCGCCCGAGGTGCTCCCGTGTCCCGTCGGCATCCTCGGGGACCCATCGGGCGATCCGTTCCAGGGCGGCCTGCACCTCGGCGTGGGCCTTGAGGGCGAAGTCCTTCGGGATCGCGTCGAGCACGGCGCGGTCGGCCGGATGGCGCGACCGGGCAAGGGGGGCGATGATGCCATCCATCCAGGCCTGCCTGACGTGCTTGCGGATGGCGCTCTGCAGCCCGGGGATCTTGGAGACCTGGAGACCGCCTCCGGACAGCGCCGCATGCAGGGTGCCCATGGCCGTGTCGACGATCGACCGGGTGTCGGGGTGGGTCAGTGCGGAGAGGGCCTGCCGCGCCCTGGCGAGTTCGCGCACGTCCGCGCGCACCGGAGGGACGTCGGCGGGGGAAGCCGGAAGATCGGGGGTGGGATGCATGGCCGGACGGTGCCCCAGGCGCGCGGGCGTCCGGTCGAGGCGCGCGACACGGCCTCGCGCCGCGACTGCGCGCGGAAGCCGGGCCGGGTCGGTCCTGCCTTTGGACGGCGCCCGGGAATCGGACGCACAGCCCATTGTGCGAGGCGCGGGGCAAGGCACAAACGCCGCCCCCGGCCCTCCCGGAACGTGCCGCCGCGCCGCCGCAGGCCGCGACGTTCCCGACGGCGAGGCCGGTGAAGTTTCGCTCGCGCGTTCCGCCATGTCCTTCCTCAACCTCCACGAGTTCCCGACGACAGGGCCGCCCCAGGCGGCACGGCGCGAACGCACCGGGCGCCGAACCCCGGCGCGCAGCTTCGGCATCCGTCGCACGACGGCGCTCCCGGCGGGCGCCGCGGGTCCCGGTTCGCCCGTCGCCCTGCCGCTCGCAACGTGGCCGGTCCGGTGTGGCGGCTAGCAGGGCGGGCCCATGGCGCGATGATCCGGACCGGGACCCGAACCTGATACGGATGCCCCCCAGGTCGGGAAACCAGGCCTGGACCCGAAGGCGACGGTCATCCGCGCCGGCGGTCCCGGTCGGCGACGAACGCCGGCCGCGTGTCGGACAGCCGTCGCCAGGCGTCGAGGTACGTGCCGAGATGCGGACGGCGGGTCCGCTCCCGCTCCAGGTAATCCTGAAGGCCCGCGATCGCCCTGTCGTGGGCCGCGGCGTCGGTCCGGCCGGCGAGATACGCATGACGGACGTAGATGCCGAAGGTGGTCATCGTGTCGGTCTCGCAATACGCCCGGACGCGCCCGATCTGGCCGGAAGCGACCATGTCGGCCACCAGCGACCCGTGCTCGCCCAATTTGCCCGGCATGCCGACCAGCGCGGCGGCCTCCTCCAGGGTGAGCCGGTTGGCGCAACCGAACCCCGACATCTCGTCCATGAGGTCGACGTGGGCGCCGCCATACCGGTTGCCGTAGCCCGACCATCGCGTGCCGCGCCGGAACCAGGCTTCCGCCGAGATGCCGTGGAGCATCGTGCGGTGGAGCAGCGTCGGCATATCGAAGCCCCTGCCGTTCCAGGTGACGAGCCGGAAATTGCCGGACGCGAAGTGCCGCCAGAAGCCGCGCAGGATGCGGGCCTCGTCCCAGCCCTCCTCGCCGCCGCTCCTGCAGGCCACGACCCGGTATTCCTCCAGCCCGGTGTCGGCGTCGCGCAGGATGTCCGCCTGCACGAAGCTGACCGCCACCACGGCGTGCCATGCGTTTTTCGGGAACTTGTCCCGGGGCCACGCCGCGGGAGGCGGCATCAGGGATTCGTCCGGCACGGTCTCGATGTCGACGACGAGGAGCGCGTCCGAAACCGCGCCGGGTTCCGCCGCCGGCCGGCGGTCGTGGCGGGCGGCGGCGCGCGCGCCGGCCGCCGGTGCGTTCGCGGCGGGCATGGAGGGGAGCCGAAGCCGGGGCGACGGGGAGCGGGTTTGGTGCATGGGGTGGTTCTCCAGGGCGGCTTTCAGACCAGGATCGTGCGGCGGGCGTCGTACCCGTTCGTCGGATCGCCCGGGTCGTAGGGATTGCTCACCACCCGCGTGCGTCCGAGCCGGAGGTCGCAGGCCTGCGGCACGTTCCCGTGGATCCAGACGACCGGGGCGCCCCAACCCTCCATCACGGCGTCCAGGGCGGAGGCGTGCCAGCAGACCCGCCACGGGTCGAGCACGGGCCGGGCCAGGGTCGGTGGCAGGCAGGACCGCGATGGCGCGAAGCCGGTGACGACCGCGGCCCGGTCGCCCGGGCCGATATCGCGCAGGACCGGATTCGGCATATGGCCGTACAGGCCGGCACCGACGGCGACGGCGTTGAGCCCGTCCTCGATGAAGGCCCGCGAGCGGGCGTGCGCGCCGGCCGCATCGTGCGGGTAGAAGGGCACCCCGGGCGCGCTCGCCGCCTTGTCCGTCACCGTCCAGCGGCTCCGGGCGTGCGCGCGGGCGGCCCGGGCGTTCTCGACGCCGTCGAGGGCGAAGTCCGTCCAGAGCGTCGCTCCCAGGATGACCAATCCGGGACTGAGCGGATCGCCGAGGCGAACGGCGCCGTCGTGGAGCACGGTGATGCCCAGCGCCGCCCCGAGCGGCAGGGCCTCGGCGAGCGCCTCGCCCACGGGTTCGCCGTCGAGGTACTCCGCCGGTCCCGGGACGAGGACGACCGGCCGCCGACCCTGGCGGCCGCCGAGCGCGTCCGCCAGCCAGCGCACGGACCGACACAGGCCGGGTGCGATCCCGCCCGGGACGAGCAAGGCGTCGAAGTCCGGCAGTGGGTCCGGCAGCACGTGCGCCGCCCGGTCGACCCTGAGGTCGGACAGGATCCATAGACGGAACGGGGCGGGCCCCGACGGGGCGGACCGCGCCGCGAGGGCGGCCGGCACGGCGGCCGGGCCTTCCGGTCGTGCCGGTGCATGCACCTCGGCCCGGGCCTCTGGATCGGGAACGTGGAGCGTCATGCGTGGCCTCCGTTCGGGGCCGCATCGGCGGGCGTTGTGTCGGCGAGCAGTTTTCGGAGCGCGTCGCCCGACACCAGGCGCCGCTCGATCAGCAACTCGGCGACGGCCTGGACGGCGGTGCGGTTTGCCTCCATGACGGCCAAGGCCTGGCCGCTCAGCCGGGCGAGGTCGCGCTCGACCGCTTCGAGGAGCCTGGTGTCGAGCGACAGCGCGACCGCGACTTCGTGGGGGGCGCCGCGATACGCCAGCCGGTCGCCCAGGCCGAGGGAGGCATGGGCCCCGGCGATCAGGGTCGTCACGCGCGCGAGGTCCGAGCGGCTGTCGCCGCCCGCCCCGGCGCTGGGCTCCCCGAGGAACAGGATCTCGGCGGCCCGTCCGCACAGGAGCGCGACCGCGAGGCCCTCGATCTCCGCGCGGGTCGGCGACTGGCCGATGTGGGCCGCCACGGATGTGGCCCCCAGCGAATCCCTGCGCGGGACGAGGTCGACCTGGGCGACGCGAGCGCCGATCCGCTCGAACGCCACGGCGTGCCCCGCCTCGTGGAACGCGCTTCGACGTCGGTCGGCCGGGCTCCCCTGATCCGGCGGCGCGACGCGGCCGAACAGGTCCTCCGGCCGCATCGGTCGTCCGGCGGCACGCGCGTCGGCACGGGCCTCGGACACCCACCCGGCGACCTGCGCGCCGCTGGCGCCGAGCGCGAGCTCGCCGAGCGGCGCGAGGTCCATGCCGGGCACCTCGCCATCGTCGAGGTGGTGCCGGAAGATGACCGCTAGGTCGGCGGCCGAGGGCGGCTTGATCTCGATCACCCGGCTCAGCCGTCCGGGCCGGACGAGGGCGGGGTCGAGCCTGTCGCCCTGGTTCGTCGCCGCGATGATGCACACCTCGGGGGCGCCGGGCGCGTTGAGCGCATCGAAACCGAGCAAAATGCTCGTGCACAAGGGGGTCCACCACTCGCGCGCGTGGTTGTCCATCGTCGCCCTGTTAGGAATACTATCAGCCTCGTCTAGGAACAAAATGCTAGGCGCCAGCGCGCACGCGTGCGTGTACGCGGCATCCCAGGCGCGGAGCACGCCACCCAGGTGTCCGTCGGATCCGGTGAACCAGGCGCCGACCGAGGTCGCGACCAGCGGCAGGCCCGCGGCCTTCGCGAGCGAGCGGACGAAAGAAGACTTTCCTAGTCCTGGAGCGGAAGTGAGGGCGACGTGTCGGTCGAGCCTCTGGAATGCGGTCGTGCCGCCGGAGGCGCGCCAAGTTGCGAGTTCGTCGATGAGGCGCGTGCCCCAGGCATGCGCCTCGCCGTAGCCGACCAGGGTGGCGAAGTCGGGCGCCGACCCGACGGTCGGATCCGCGGTGGCCTTCGAGCGCGCCGCCGCGGCGAGACGCGCCACGCAGGCCCGCGCCGTCGTCCCGCGCACCGCGGCGGCGATCTCGAAGTAGTCCAGACCGCGCGCGATCCCGGGCGGCAGGGTCGGACGCCGCCCGGTGGCCGCCCGCACGACGCGCGCGACGACCGCGTCGGTCGCGCCCGGAAGCCGCACGTGCAGGTCCGCCGCGGCGACGAGGGCCGAAGGCAGGTACCGCGTGGGCGATTGCGAGACGCCGAGCACCCGGTCGCCGCGGGCGAGCCGGTCCGCCACCCGGTCGTTGCCACGGTCCGGACGATCTTCGGTTCTCGACCCGCCGGAGCGCGCCGCCACGAAGCCCCAATCCGCCAAGCGCCCGCACGCCTCGCGGATCGGTTCGACCCAGTCGGCGGCCGGGACCTGGACGACGAGGGCGAAGGCGGGATCGGCGGCGATGCGGCGGCGCTGGGCGGGCGAGAGCGCCGCTTCGAGCGCGAAGGCCGCGAGCGTCTCGGTCGCGGGACGGCGCTCGTCGGCGGCGACATCCCCGGTCTCCGCCTCGTTCAGGTCGTCGCGCAGGAAGGTCAGGTGGGGCATGGTCGCCTTGCTCCGAGGGGGGGTCGGGGTCCGGGTCCGGGTCGCGGCGGGTCCCGTTTCGCGGCACGCATCCGCGGGGGCGGCCTACGACGGCACCTCGACGACGCAGGCCGGGTCGAAGGCGGGGTTCTCGCCGTCGTAGCCGAGGGGGTTGCACAGGATCCGGGTCGGGCCGATCCGGTGGTCGCGACGGGCGTGGACGTGGCCGTGAAGCCAGAGGTCCGGGCGGCCGGCGGCGATGAGGTCGCCGAGGTCGCTCGCGAAGGCCGGGTTCAGCACGCTTCCGGCAAAGCTCGGGTCGAGTGAGGCACGGGCCGGGGCGTGGTGCGTGACCACGACGTGCGGTCGCGCCCGCGCGTCCGGCGGGTCGACCTCCAGCAGCGCGCGGTGCAGGAAGCCGCGGGTGGTGGCGTGCAGGGCAGCCGCATCCCCCGGCCGGAAGGTGCGCCAACCCGGATTTCGGGTCGTCGCCACGCAGCGGTGGTCGTTGAGACCGGCCTGCGCGGCCGCCATGGCCCGCCGGCGGTCGCCGTCGAGGCCGTAGTCGGTCCAGAGCGTGCCCCCGGAGAAGGCGACGCCGCCGATCTCGACGGTATCGTCGTCGAGCAGGGTCACGCCGTGCCGTTCCGCGGCCCGGCGCCCGAGCGCGCGCTCCTCGTCCACGGCCGAGCCGTAGAATTCATGGTTTCCCGCGACGACCAGGACCGGCATGAGCGGACGGATGGTTTGGCCCAGCCAGAGGACGGTGTCCGCCAGGCCCTGCCCGACGTCGCCCGCGACGACGGCGACGTCGGCGTCGGGGATGTGCGCGGGTGTCCAGGGCGCCCGCGACAGGTCGCGGTGCAAGTCGCTGAAAGTCCAGATTCGCACGTGTTTGGCTCCTGGGTTCTCAGGATCGTCTCGCTGTTCGGGAGGCGGCGGCGGTCACCGCCGCGGCGGGGGGCGGCGCCTGGGCCGCGACCTTTCGCGTCGGACTGGACCACCGCCGCGCCGGTCGGGCGACAGCCTGGCGAGAACGTGGGCGAGGACGGTGCGCGCCGCCGCATCCCCCCGCCAGGCGGCGACGAGCACCGCTGAGAGCGCGAGGTCCACGACGGCGGGATCCGGTTCGGTGCCCCGGGTGAGGTCGAGCGTGACGGCAATGGCGGCCGCGGCCTCGCCTCTCCGGGCCGCGGGCCAGGACTTGTGATGCAGGCAGACGCCACCGGCGAGGGCTCGGCGGACCTCCTGGATCGCGGCGGCCGCGATGTTCGGAAGCGGTTCCGTGCGCCAGAGCGCGAGCGGGTGGCATCCCCGGGCCAGCTCGCAGCGCAGGGAAGTCGGGTCGGAGGGCTGGGTGTCGTCGCTCGGGCGCATGCGTCCTCCGGGCTCGCGATGGGCAAGACGGCCCCGCTCCCGCGTGCCGAGGCGCGCGGGCGGGGTTCGTCGGACGGGATGTCGGAGGGCTAGTGCCGGTCGAGGCGCTCGGCGCCGGCGTCGGGGTGTCCCAGGACGAAGTACCTCGACAAGGTGCGCGCCCAGCGCCGGCCATCGGAGGCATACAGGTCGCTGGTCGTGATGCGCCGCCCATCGGGGAAGTTCGGATGGCCGTAGACGTCGCCGGTGAGCACCCTCACGGACCGGGTGGCAGACCGCCACCGCTCCAAGCGTGGGGCGCCCTGCAAGTCATCCGGCGTCGGCTTGACCTGATCGCGGATGCCCTGGAGTTCGTCGGCGAGGTCGCGCAGCCGATCGCCGGCCTCCCGTTCGTCCGGGCTTCGTGCCTGCTCGGCGTCGACGCCGAGGGCGGCGGCGTAGGCGGCGGGGTCGACCGCGTCGGCGCGCGGCTCCTCGGCGGCGGCGCGCAGGGCCGCGAGCAGGGCCACGGAGGCCACGAGGCTGCGGCTCGTGCGATCCCCTTCGGCGATGCGCTGTGCCTCCCCGCGGCCGAACGCCGGCACGACCATCGGCAGAGTCCGGACACGACCTCGACCCGGCACGAGCGCCTCGTGCCCGCGCATGACGCGGCCGAACGCGTCGGCGGCCGAGGCGCCGCCGCTGCGGCCGCAGCCGAGAAGCCAGGGCGTCGAGACGACGTCCAGACCGAAGTCCTCCGACGGGTTCATGCCCGCGAGCGCCGACGCCGCGGCATGCTCCTCGAAGGGGGTCGGACCAACCGGCAGAACCGGCGCGTCGATGCGCGCCCTCAGCCCGAGGTTCCCCAGGCACGCCGCGGGCAGGTCGAGGACGAGATCATCGTCCCGCCCCACGGCCTCGGCCGCAATCTCGCCCGCCTCGCGTGCGTCGCGCGCCTCGCGCTCGATCACGGTGAGGCCCTCCTCCGTGACGGTCCGGACCGGCAACGGCGCCTCCTCGGGGAACCTGACGCGGAGGAGCGTGACGGGCCGGCTGAGAACGCCATAGGCGTCGGCGAGGAGGAGCGCGGCGTAGGCGGCATGGGTCCGGCCGGCGGAGCCAAAGAAGGCAGAGATCAAGGGCAATCTCCATGACGGAATCCGGACGTCGCACGCCCGGTGGAATGGCCACCGGGCGCGCGACGTCGGACGGGTTGTGATTGATCCGTGAATCGTAAGGCAAAAGAGCGGAAATGAACAGCATATTCTGCTCGTTATCAAGAGCCTGATTTCCGTCATGGTTAACGGCAGCGTAGTCTTACTGATTTGGGTCCGCAGGATTACTTACGCATGTGCGCGAGGTGGCTCGGTGCCGCCGCTCCGGGGATACGCTCGCCACGACCGGCACGAGGCAGGTCCGCACCCTCCGAACGTGCAAGGCGGCGGCATCGGCTTATCCCGCGCGAAGTACGCCGGTCCTTGGAGCTTCACGCGCCATGCATTGTCGCACGGATGACCCGGAGCGCCGGCGAGAGGCGGCTCCGTCCGGCATGCCGGTGCGGCGGGCGCCCGGAACCGAGCCGGTGCCGGGACGGGCCAGCGGTGCGACACAGGGGGAGAGCGGGACGATGACGGTGATCGGCACGACCGTGGGAACGCGAGTGACCCGATAGACTGTCAGCGAGCGCGGCCAGGGATCCGATAACCAGTAATTTCGGTATTTCTAGACTTACAGAAATAAGGATGGCAGGATTCCCTCGATGCATCGGCCCAAAGGAGGACGCCGTGATCGCGACCATCCATTCCAACGACCGCACCGGCCTGCTGGCCGCAGCGCTGGTGGCCGGCGGCCTGACCGCCGCCGGTACCCGTCCGACCGTCGTCGCGGTCGGCGCCAACGGCGCCCAGGCCTGTGGCCTGGCACGCCTCTCGGGATCGTTCGACCTGCTCCGCCCCGATCCCCGCGACGCGGCGGCCGTCCTCTCGGGACTGGCGGCACGGTCGGAAGGCGACGTGATCGCCGTCCTGCCGACGGACCTGCTTCGCGAGGGCGGTCCGGGCAAACCCGGACACCTGCGCGTCGTGGCCACGGCGTGCCGGCTGACCGCGGCCCAGGCCCTGCACGCGACCGCGTCGGGGGCGTGGCACCTTCGGTGCGACAGCGAGCTCGGCCAGCCAGCCTGGCGGATCGCCCCGCGCGTCCTGCCGCTCAGGCTGCCGAGGCTCTCGCCGCTGGAACAGATGCGGCTGCTCGCGGGCGATCTCGGCGAGGGCATGCGGTACGCGGCGGTCGCGCTCGCGGCCACACTCCTCGCCGTCTCGGCGGATCCGGACGCCGAGCGCTTCGAGGCGGGTGACCTGACCGCGCTCATGTCGCCGCTCTCCCCGGCTCGGGACCGTGACCTGCACGAGCGGCTCCTCGACTGTGCCGCCGCCCTGGGCGACCCGGCCCTCCAGGGCGCGGCCGTCGGGACCACCGTGGCCGCCGGCGGACGCCTCCGCAATGCCCGCCCGACGCCGGTGGCGACCGCTCGCCTCCGCGCCACGCAACCCGCCCGCCTCCGCGCCTGACGGAAAGGACCAGAGCGATGTTGAACCGCACGAAGCCGAACCGCGTCTCGCTGGCTCCCCGGCCGCGCGTCGCCTCACCCGGGACCGGTCGTCCCGGTCGCTCCGGAAGCGCCCGGCGAGCGCGCGCGGTGGCGAGTTCCCCGCGGGCCCGGATCGGCCGGGGGAACGTCCCCCGGGACGAGCCGCCGACGGCGGCCCCGCGCTGGGACGCGAACCCCTACGAGGCGTTCTACGCCTTGTCGGCGGACGGGGTGGGCCTGCTCGATCCCGGGTTCGACGACTGGGACTTGGACCCGTGCGTCCTCGTCGGCCTGGCGCCGAACGGTGGCGACGAGCGGGACGACACGTGACCGTTCTTCCGAGCGGCCCGTGCGACCGGCGCCCGGACGCGGCGGGCCGGGACAGGCCGGCTTCCGCTTCGCCGCGGGAGCCGCGGCCCGGCGAAGGATCAGCCTTCCGGGTTCCGGAATCCGTATGGCACCCGTAACGGGTATCGCTACGCGTAATCCGTTATGGGTCGCGATCCCCGGGCATGATCCGAGAGCCGGAGACTGGGAAATTTGCCGCGAGCGGAGAGCGCTCGGTCGTGCGGCCCGAGCCGTCCCCATAAGGGCACTTCGGGGTCGCCGCGTCGGGATTGCCGCTATGCCGCCAATAATCGAAGTAAACGGTGGAACCGGCGACGGTTCGAGTCCGCCCGGCGTGCCGGAGGATGGAGCCGGGCGGCGTGGTCACGCGTCGCCTCGCGGCCGATCTCGACGCCGATGTCGGTGGATCCGACACCCTCACGACGTCGCGCCGAGCTGATGGGGCGAGACTTCCGAACGCGAAGGAGCCCCGCCGCGGTCGCGAAGGATCGCACCCTCCGGCATCGACGCGCCTCGCCGAATGCCGATAGCGGTGCGGTCGTGCTCGACGCATCGAGTCAGGGGTTGCGCGGCCCGTTACGCTTCTTCATGCTAATTCCATGGAGATCGAATTAGCGGCACGACAATTGGAGGCGCTCGGCAATCTGACCCGCCTAAAGGTGTACCGTACGCTCGTCCGGGCGGGCCATGACGGTTTGCCGGTCGGTGCCCTCCAGCAGCGCGTCGACGTCCCGGCCTCGACGCTCTCCCATCATCTGCACCGTCTGATCCATACCGGACTGGTCGTTCAGGAGCGCCGAGCCACGACCCTGATTTGCCGGGCGGCCTATCCGGCGATGACCGATCTGGTCGGCTTCCTCGGCGAGGGAGGGCACGGCGGGGGATCGGCCGGATCCGCATCGTGAGGACGTGATAATTACGAGACGACGACGGGGCATGGAAGCGTCGTTCGGACGGCGCTGTTCGACCCCGGTGGCCCGTCGTGGCCCGCGCAATTTCGCGCGCTGGCGGGCGGCCCGAACCTTGCCCGGCGCGAGATGCTCGCAGCGGGGGTCGCAAATCCCGAGGCCGAAGCGGTCCGCGCCGAGATCGAGCACGCCGACCGTCGTCGGGCCCATAGCCATGACGAAGCGTACCCCACCCTTCTCCCTTCAGGCTCGCGAGCGGACCGTCCGGCTGGTGCGGGAGCACGAGAGCGAGCACGGCTCGCGATGGTTTGCGGTCCCGTCGATTGCCGGCAAGATCAGCTGCTCGGGTGAGACGCTGCGCAACTGGATCCGGCAAGCCGAGCGGGGCCAAGGCGGGCCGGTCCCACGAGCGAAGAGCGCGAGCGGATCAAGGTGCTGGAGCGGGAGGTGCGCGAACTCCGGCAAGCCAACGAGATCCTGAGGAGGGCATCGGCGTGTTTTGCCCATTCGAAGCTCAACCTCCGGTTCAAGCGATGATCGCCTTCATCGACGGTCACCGCGCGCTCTACGGGGTCGAGCCGATCTGCAGGGTGCTGCCGTTCGCCCCGTCGACGTACCACGCCCATGCCGCGCGGCGGGCCGATGCCGGAAGGCTGCCGGCTCGGGCCAAGCGGGACGCAACGCTCGTGGTCGAGACCCGGCGTGTGCACGCGGCCAAATTCGGCGTCTGCGGGGTTTATGGCGCGCCGTCTGTTCCGGAGGGGCGCCTCTTCGTACGCTGGAGGATGGTGCGGATCGCGGGCGCGCCGCACCTGCTGATCGAGTTGGCCGAGAACAGCGGCCCGCCCGTCACGCTGCCTACACCGGGGGGCGGCTCCCGCCTGGTACAGCGTGGCCTCGCGCAGGAACTCGGGGGCGAGATCAAGCTCAACTTCGCAGCCGCCGGCCTGTTCTGCGTCATCACCGTCCCGCTCGGCGGGACGGCCGTGCCGGAAGCCGGGGGCGCAGCCATCCCCGCGGCGCCGGGGCCGTGACGCCCGGCAGGGTGCCGACCTGAACGGCGGCCTCAGTCTCCGTTCATCGACGCGTCGCCAGAAGGTCCCGGCTTGATTGCCGCCTCCGAGAAAGGCCGGCAGGCGTCAGGAGGGGGCTCTTCGATGCGTTCCGGGAAACACTGTCGCCGACCCGTCGCGGGCGAAGACGCGTCTGCGATGTCGGCTCGCAGTTTGCCTGCGTCGGTGCGCGACCACATCGGCGCCGAGTTGCGGGCAGCCTACGCCGGCGTCGAAGCGGGCGACCTCCCGGGCCGCGTGCTCGACCTGCTTTCCCGTCTCGACGGCGCCCTCGCGCGCGAGGCGGCGGCGGCCGGAGCCGCCTTCCGGAACGGGCTCATGAGCGCCGTTCCGGGCTTGCGGGCCTTCGCGCTATCGCTCGGGGTCGACCCGACGCAGGCGGAGGACCTCGTGCAGGAGACGCTGCTGAAGGCGTGGGCCAACCAGCACCGGTTCCAGTCCGGCACGAACCTGATGGCTTGGCTGTGCACTATCTTGCGCAACCATTTCTACACGGAGTGTCGCAGGCGCAGGCGCGAGGTCGAGGATGCCGACGGTGCCATGGCCGCGCAGCTGACGGCGCCAGCCGCCCAGGAGCACGGCTCCGACCTCAGGACGGTCTGGAAGCACCTCGGCGGGTTGCCCCCGTTGCAGCGTGAGGCTCTGATGCTGGTCGCGGCCCGGGGCATGACCTACGAGGCCGCGGCCGAGGTGATGGGGTGCCAGGTCGGCACCATGAAGAGCCGGGTCAGCCGTGCCCGCTCGTTCCTCGTCGAGTCTCTCGGCTTGGCGGAGACGTCCGCCGCGTAGGCCCTGGACGCACCATCAGGCCAGGCTCGCCCGCGGTCAGAGTTCCCCCCACCGAGCCGGGCATCTGGCCGCACAGGCTCGCCGGGTGGCCCCGCTGCGGTCCGCGATGTCGATGCCTATCTGCCACCGGCCGCCAGCCAGCCCTTTCCCTCAACCCGTGTTATGCGAATGACCGAGAATGCCGACGACGAGATCACGTGGCTGGTGCTGACCCTGGCCGAAGAGGCAGACGTCTCCGGGGCAGCCGTAGGCCTGATGGTGGAGCGGCTGCGCCGCATGGAGGACGAGGCCCGCCTGGGTGGGGCCGACAGCCAAACGTTACAGCGGATCATGTCCGGTCGCCGCGTTCTGGGTGACAGGGTGGATTTCGGGCTGGCTCCGCGGGTACCGGGCGACCGACAGGGAGTCGCCGAAGGGCGGCGTGGATCCTGAACCGGCCTCAAGGCACGGGAGGTAACGAGTCGTCGACACCCGCAAAACCGACTGCTCGACGTCAGACGTAGGGGTAGAAAACCGGACCGTAGTCATAGCCCACCGGGCGATGCCCGAACCGTCGTGGCCCATGATAACCGCTACGCTCTTCCGCAACCTCGCGGACCACTCGACCAGGCCGGTAGTTGGCCCGGGTCGCCTCCAGGGGCTACGTGGGGTGCCGGCTGGTCTGCATCAGGCAGCCCACCCCTGCCGCCACCAGCAGCGGTAGCCGGCCGCCTTCGAATAGCTTCAGGGTGTAAGCGCTGAAGAAGGTTAGGTTTACAATCAGTCAGAAGCCATTGCATCCCGGCTCGAACAATGGGTTCAAGCTCCAGCGCAAGGCGATCAGCCCCGCCAAAACGCTTTTGATCGTCATCATGAGCGACACCGCAATGCCGTAGGCGCCCGAAACTGCAGGGCCCGATCAGCCGGAACAACAAGCATGATCCTCGGAGACGGCAGCCGTGAAGTGGTTGCGGTACTTCTCCGCCTGGAAGCGAAGAAGGCTTTGTGGATCGTCTCACGAAGATCGCCGTCGGTCTCGGTCGCCGCGCTGCGCAGGAGCGCTTCCGGTTTCTCGCAGGTACATTCAATCGGTTTGAACTCAGGGGAGTATGGCGGGAGTACAGGAGCCAGGCTTCGGCTGCCTCGATGGCCTCGCGTACGCCCGCGACCTTGTGAGCGCCGAGGTTGTCCAGGATGAGTGTGTCGCCGCGTCAGGCTTTGGACCAGCGTGTCGGCCCCGTAGGCGCGGAAGCGCTCGCCCGCCACGGGCCCGTCCGGTGACGAGACCGCCCTTGGCCCACTCGTGCGCAGCCATCCGATGACAGTGGCGGTTCCAAGTGCCCGGCTGGCGCCGCGATCCGGCAGTGTTCGCAGCGCGAAGCCCAGTCGTAACGGCGAACCATGCCGGTCAGCGGTCGGATTGCTCCAAAATCCGTCCTGAGCGACGCCGTGGCTTTCGATTCATCGCTGCGTGGGTGCACCACGGTTCGACGACCATTCGCCTAGCCGCTGGTCGTGTCCCTAGGCGTGG
>NZ_BPQX01000016.1 GCF_022179525.1 Methylobacterium persicinum | reverse complement strand
GGCTCGTTCGGGCCCCGGCCGAGCCGATCACCGCCGACGATCTCCAGAAGGTCCTGGGCAACGATCAGGTCCGTGAGATGGCCGCAAAACTCGGCATCCCCGTCGAGCAGCTGTTTCCGACCCTGGCGAAGACCCTTCCGCAGGCTGTCGACGACCACAGCCCCAACGGGACGCTGCACCCGCCGCAGGGGTGAAGCGCGTTTCTGCGCCCAACCCCACCCGACGTTGCGAACGCAGTCAAGCAATCCAGGGCAGCGGGACGCCTCCGAACGGGGCGCGCTGGAATTCTTCGCTCCGCTCCCAATGACGATGGCGCGCGGCCTGCGCCCAGACATGCGAACGGCGGCCCCCAGGGGGACCGCCGCTGCATCGCAATGAAGAACCGCTCAGTTGCTGGCGAGCTGGGACATCGGATCCACCGGCGCGCCGCTCTTGCGGATCTCGAAGTGCAGCTGCGGCGAGGTCACGTTGCCCGAGGCGCCGGACTTGGCGATCGTCTGGCCGCGCTTGACCTTGTCGCCGGGCTTCACGTCCAGCTCGCCGTTATGGGCGTAGGCCGACACGTAGCCGTTGGCATGGCGCACCAGGACCAGCTTGCCGTAGCCCTTCACGTCGGAGCCGGCATAGGCGACGGTGCCGTCCTCGGCGGCCTTGACCGGCGTGCCCTCAGGCAGGGCGATGTTGATGCCCTCGTTGCCCGAAGAGCCATAGCCGGCAATGACGCGGCCCTTCGCCGGCCAGCGGAAGCTGTCGCTGCTGGCCTGGGCCGCGGCGACGGACCCGGTGGCGGCCGGTTCGGCCTTGGCGGGGTCAGCCTTGGCCGGCTCGGCCTTGGCAACCTCGACCTTGGGAGCGGCCTTCGCAGGCTCGGCCTTGGCGACGCTGGCCTTGGCAGCTTTCTCCGCGGAGGCCTGCTTCGCGCTTTCCTTCGCCGCTTCCCGGGCGGCCTCGCGGGCCGCCTTGGCCTCGGCGAGCTTCTGCACCGCCTCGGCCTTCGCCGCCGCCTTGGCCTCGTCGCGGGCCTTGTCCGCCTTGTCAGCCTTGGCGTCGGCCACCTTCGGCGCCTGTCCCGGCCGGACATGCTGCTTCTTGTCGGACTCCTTCACGGAGGCGAGCTTGCGCGACTTCTCCTCCGCGGCTTTGGCCTCCGCGGCCTTGCGGGCGGCGGCCTCCCGGGCGTCCTTTTCCCTGGCCTCGCGGGCGTCCTTCTCGCGGGCGTCCTTGGCATCCTTTTCCTTGGCCGCAAGGCGCTTGGCGTCCTGCGCCCTGGTATCCCGCTCGCGGGCCTCCTTGGCCTCGAGGGCCTTGGCATCCTCGCGCTTCTCCTCGACGGCACGCGCCGGGCGGGCCGTCATGGAGGTGGCGGCGGGGTTGAGGCCGGAGACGTTGCTATAGGCCGGGATCACCAGTTCACGGCCGGGCGTCACCTGGCTCGCGCTTGTCAGGCCGTTGGCCTGCAGGATCGCGGAGGCCGGCACGCCGTAGCGCGTCGCCATCTGATTGAGGCTGTCGTTCTTCGCGACCGTGATGCGCGTGCCGCCCTGGGCGCTCCAGCCGGTCGAGCCGACGGAGGCGACCCGCGTGGGCGTCGACGCCGCGGGGGGCGGCAGGGTGCTCGCCACGGGGGCGGCGCGCCCGGCGCCCGGTGCCCCGAGGGCTTCGGACTGGATGCGGCCCGTGCGCAGGGGCGCCACCGGCTTCACGTCGTCGTCCGGCAGGCTGCCCGTCGCGGCAGGCTCCGAGAAAGGGTTGGTGAAGGGGCTGCTCAGCCGTGACGCGTCCGACGAACAAGCCGCCGCACCGCCACCGATGATCCCCACGAGGGCGACGCGCGACAGCGTCCGAAACCCTCTGACCGCTCCACGCACCCGCATCGACGCACCCGCCAGCACAACGCCACCCGATGCCGCAATGAAGCCGGATTCAGGTTAAGCAACCGTTCCCGTTCACCATAGTGAGCGGCCGGAATTGGCCCGATGGGCGCTGCAGCGCAGGGCGTGGGCGGAGATCCGTCGACGCGTGGGACGACGTTCGGACCGGCCCGTCACGGACTGCGGCGGGTGAGCGCCTTCTCAGCGCCGGCCCGGACCCCACATCCACGGGATGTTCAACCTGTCCCCGATGCGCGACAGCCTCGCCGACCTGCCCCGCCTGGAGACCGCGCGGCTGTCGATCGGCTGCCTGCGGCCGGAGGATGCCGACGCCCTGCGCCGTCTCACCGACGATCCGGCGATCACGAGCGCCGTCGATTTCCTGCCCCAGCCCTTCACCCTCGCCGACGCCCAGGACCTGATCCACGGGGGCAACCGCGACAGCGACAGGTTCCTCGGCGCCTGGAGCCGGGAGGAGGGCGGAACGCCGGTGGACGGCCAAGGACTGGTCGGCGTCATCGGCGCCCACCTGCGCGGGCCTGGCGCCGTCGAGATCGGGTATTGGATGGCCGGCGCGGCCAGGGGGCGCGGCCTCGCCTATGAGGCCGTCTCGGCCCTCGTGGGGCTGCTCGTGGGGCGCTTCCCCACCCGCACCCTCGTGGCGGAGTGTCGCCCGGCCAACACCGCCTCCTGGGGCCTCCTGCGCAAGCTCGGCTTCCAGGATACCGGCGAGGAGGGTCACCGCCCCGGCCGCCGCCTGCTCCACCTTGCGAGGCCCTGAGGGGGCCGCCAACGAAAAAGCCCCGGACCGTGGGGTCCGGGGCTTTCGGGATGCGGGGGTGGAGGCGATCAGAAGGTGATGCCGGTCTCCACCATGTAGCGGTCCTGCGAGGTCTTGTTGCCGTCCCGGCCGAAGCCGCTGCCCAGGGTGCCGGCGGCGAGATTGCCGCGCGTGATGCCACCGAGTTCGACGTGGGCGTATTCCACCCGCAGGAAGTAGCGGTCGAAGGTGAAGGTCGGCGTCACGGTGATGGAGAAGGCGTTGCTGCCCACGCCATAGAGAAGGTTCGTCGGCAGCAGGCCCCGCCCGCCGGACTGCTCCTCGTACTCGACGCGGCCGGCGAGGGCGAAATTGTCGGTGAAGGAGTACGACGCCAGCAGCGCGCCGCCATAGGTGGAGGCGGTGCTGAAGATGCCAACCCGCGGATCCGCCTCGACGTTCGTGTACTGGAAGTACGGCGTGACGATCCACGGACCGTTCGAGTAGGTGTAGTTGATGTTGAAGATGCCGCTGTTCTGCTGGAAGCCCGGCGTGGCGAACTGGTAGCGGGCACTCTGCGCGAAGGCGTTCTGCCGGCCGAGGTTCACGCCGCCGTTGACGCCGATCGTATTCGAGTCGTCGATCTTGTAGGCGACGTTGCCGGTGAACCACGTGATCTCGCCGGAGAAGAACCCGTCGGTGCCGGCCACGGAGACCGACCACGGGCCCTCGGCCCAGTTCACCTGCACGCCGTGGTTGATCACGTTCTCCTGCGCGAAGAGCAGGCCGCGGTTGATGTTCAGGTTCTGGAAGGTGAACGGCGCCTCGGAGCCGATGATGGTCGGCATCCGGCCGCCCTGGATCGACCACGCGTCGTTGATCTGGATCTTGCCGAAGGCGACGGGCAGCGGCGTGAACAGCAGGTCCGTCTGCGCGACGGAGCCGATGTTCGGCACTCCGAGGCCCGGAATGGCATAGCCGCCGCCCTGGACGTAGAACTGGAAGGTGCCCTCGGGCTTCTGGATCCAGCCCTGGAGGTTCGAGAAGTCGAACCGGCCGGCGCGGTCCCGCTCGTTGGGAGCGGCCGGCGTGGCGAAGTTCGAGAACGGGTTGGTCTGCACGTAGCCGTAGCCGGTGAGGGCGCCGCCGATGTACAGGTCACCCAGGGGACCGGCCGCGAAGCAGGTCGGCGTCGGGTTCGCCTTGATCACACCGCCGTAAGCCGGGCCGATGAGCGTCGCCTTGCAGGGCTCGGCCGGGGCCGGGACCGGAGCGGGAGCCGGCATATCCGCGGCGAAGCCTGCCGTCGAAGAGAGCAGGACAACAGCCAGACCGGCCAGAGTGGAACGCGTCGCCATTTTTATTGCAGCCCGGTTCGAAACATCTACGGTCAAGCTGCCATTGGGTGCGGTTCAGCACAAAAGCAAAGATTTGGCACTTGCCCATTTTTTGGGCAGCTTTGGTGTTGCGACGAACTTCATCTAACCTGTGTTGCGTATGCGCCACATGGTCCATTTATGAACGAATGCTTGCAACCACATGTGCGTGAGTTGAAATCGTTCAACTTGAAGTTTGGTCGGCGAGGGGATCGCAACGAAACCCACCATAGCCGCCTTGGGCGAGTCGGCCGGCCAGGGCGGGCAGGAAAACCAGCGCTTCCTCCGCTAGGCGCCATGGTGGGTTGACCACGACGAGGCCGCTGCCGGACAGGCGGGTCGGGTCGTCGGGCCGGGCGATGAGGAGGTCGAGGCGCAGGGCGGGCCGCGGCAGCCTCGCGTCGAGTTCGGCGGCCAGCCGGTCGATGGAGGCCGCATCCTTGATCGGGTACCACGCGAGGAAGATGCCGGTGGGCCACTTCGCCACCGCCTTGAGGAGGTGGGCGCCCAGGCGCTCGACCTCCCCGGGCACCTCGTAGGGCGGGTCGATCAGCACGAGGCCCCGGCGCTCCGGCGGCGGGATCTGCGCGTTCACGGCGGTCCAGCCGTCGAGCTGAAGCACCTTGGTGCGCGAATCACTGTTGTAGCGCTCCTTCAGGACCGCCGCGTCCTCCGGATGCAACTCCACGAACACGCCCCTGTCGGACGGCCGGAGGAATTCGCGGATCACCGCCGGCGAGCCCGGATAGACCGAGGGTCCGTAGCGCTCCCGGGTGGCCTCCACCGCCGCACGGTAGGGGGCGAGCAGGGCTTCGACGGGCTCGGGGAAAGGCTCGGCGAGCCTGCCCCAGCCCTCGTGCCACTCGCCGGTGCGACGGGCCTCGTCCGCCTCCAGGTCGTAGAAGCCGAGGCCGGCGAAGGCGTCGAGGGCCCGGAACGGCTTATCCTTGAGGCAGAGGTGGGCGAGGACCCGGGCCAGGACGAGGTGCTTGAGCACGTCGGCATGGTTTCCCGCGTGGAAGGCGTGCCGGTAATTCATGCCCGTTGGTCAAGCGGATCCGGCGGCGCGGGTCCAGCACCCGGCCGCGGATTTTTCGACGGAGGCGGGCCTATCGGGCGGGGTCGAGGGCGATTTCCGGCGCCCGGCAGTTGCCGCGGGCGACGTCGGGGCAGGACGTGAAGCCGCGCAGGTCCTTCGAGAAGCAGATCCGCACCTCGGTGAGCCTTCCGCGGGCGCAGGACACGGCCATCATGTCGGGCCGCAGCCCACTGTTGGCGGCCACGAACTGCCGGGCGACCTCGATCGGCGCCAGGGTCTGCCCGCCGGCCTTAAGCCCGTCGGGGATCGTCACCGCCAGCCGTGCCTGCCTCGCCGCAGAGAAGTAGGAGGTCGGATCGAGCCCCGAGCAGGTCCCGTGCTTGCGCCACTCGTAGCGGGCGAGCCCCTCGCTCGGATAGACCTGCCCCGCCACCTGCAACGCCTGCGGGGTGATGGGGCGGGGCACCGCAGAGCAGTTCTCCGGATAGCCCCGGGCGTATTGCGGCCAAAGCCCGTGGAGGACGAAGCCGAGGCCCCGGCCGGGGGCGCATTGCGCCTCGTCCCGGCGGGCGCCTTCCCCCTCGCAATAGGTCGGCGACCAGGAAAGGGCGAGGACGAAGAAGTCGAACTCGCCCGGCGCACCCCGGCGGCCGAAGCCGCCGTAATCCTGGGCGAGGGCGGGACAAGCCGCGGCCAGGGCCGCCAGCAGGGAGAGGCCGGCGCGAACCGCGCGTGCGCTCATGGTCGTCCTCTTACGGCCGGGCCATCCGGCAGGCCGTGGCGTAGGCGTAGGCGAGGTTCCGGTCGAGTCCGTGGACGCAGAATTCCACGCCCCATGTGGCACCGATGATGCCGAGGCTCTCCCGGACCGAATAATCGACCTTGCGACGCAGGCCGTCCGAGGTGGTGGCTACGGCGGTGCAGAACCGGCGCGGGTAGGTGTCCAGCCCCCAGGGCCGCCACGCCGTCCGCTCGATCGTGTCGAAGGACACGATCGTCATGGACGAATTCCAGAACTTCGCCTCCTTCTCCGCGAAGTTGGTGGCGACCTTCTCCAGCACATCGGGGTCCTGGCAGCCGGGGATCTGCGCGTCGAAGGGGAAGACGCGCTCCTCGGCGGGCTCGACATCCTCGCGGGCGGAGCGGGCTTGGGCCGCCCCCGCGATCGTCAGGCCGAGCGCGAGGCCGAGGCCCAGGCGACGGAAGGGATGGCGCATGGCTAGGGTCCGAACGGGCATGCCGGGACGATGGCCCGGCCGCGCCGCCAGTCAAGCCGCGACGGGCCCGCGGCGACGGTTTGGCGGCCCGGTGCGGCCTCGCGGCCACGGTGGGCGGACGGGGGGAGCCGACGCCCGGACAAAGGAGCCTCAGCGCTGGATTGGGGCGGACGCCGGGTCGGGCGGGGTGGCCGGAACCACCGGAGTGGCCTTCGTCCACCAGAAGCCAATCAGGAGGATACCCACGAAGAGGACGGCGATGAAGCCGCTGAGAAGGAGGCGTCGCATCGCTCCGGTATAGGGCGCCGGGCCCCGCCGCCGAGGGGGGCGCGGCGGCGGATCAGTAGATCGGCCCGTCCACGGAAGGCGGAGGCGCCCCGAGCTGCAGCGGCTCGCCGTATTCCTCGCCCGTATCCTCCGGAACGGCGGCGACCTTCGGAACGGGGCGCGGCACAAAGGCCGGGCGGGGCTGGACGGAGGTATAGGCCGAGGGGACCTGCGGCGGCACGCGGGCCGGGGCGCGGGCGACCTGAGTGGGCGTGCTGGCCCGAGACATGGGCGAGACGCCGTAGGGGTCGTCCTCCTCGATATCCACAGGCGCCTGCGGCGGGGCGGGCTGGCGGGGCGGGGGGAGGGGCTTCGACACGGGGCGCGGCCCGTCGGCGCCGAGCTGCGGCGTGAACTTGATCAGGGGCTGGCAGATCCGACGGAGGCCGCGGGGGTCGTGCCGGGCGAGGTCCACGTGGATGTGGTCGTAGTGGAACACGTTGGAGCCGGGCGCGAGCACCGTGCTGAAGCGCTGGCAGGCGCCCAGGAAGATCTCGCGCAGGAAGCCCTGCTCGGCCTCGGTGCCGCGCCAGCCGCCCTTCACCGTGATGACGTGCCCGTCCGCGAGCTTGAGGGACATGACGTCGATGGCGTTGCCGAAGCCATGCTCGGACAGCTTGGCGCCCGGCTGGTTGTTGCGCCCGCGGCAGGAATAGGAGCCCGCGTTGATCTCGGCCACCGGCACGCCGAAATACAGTTCGGCCGCCGGCTGGATCGTGTCGGCGAGCCACGCCTCGGCCTCGGCGACGGCCGGGCAGCCCAGGGTCATGCGCTGCTTCAGGATCACCGAGCCGTTGCCGAGCCGCGTCACCCGGAAGGGCTGCTGCATGCCGCAGGGCCCGGGACCGTCGATCGCCGCGGCGGGGGTGATGAACTCGGTCTGCGTGACGAGCTTCTTGGCGAGGCAGACCTGTTCGGCTTGGTCACGCCACGGCTCGCGCCGCTCGAACCGGTTGACCGAGCAGGCCGTGAGGGCCGCCCCGAACAGGGCAAGGCCTGAAAACGCGAGAACGCTACGCCGCATGAACCGGACGTTGCGCACGATCCCGTAAACGCTTCGTCAAGCCCGTTTCGCCTTTCCCGGCCGGTGTGGCGCGGGGGTGGACCCGCACGCACCGGTTGACAGAGCCGCCCCCCAGCCGACCAAATGGGCGATGCTCTCGATCCTCGATCTCCGCGCCCGCATCAGTGCCGGCACCCTCACGCCGGCCGGCGCCATCGACCTCTGCCGGGAGGCCATCGACGCCCGGGACGGGGACATCGGCGCCTTTGTGGCGATCGATCCCGATCCCGCGATCCCGGAGGAGGGTCCCCTCGCCGGCATCGCCGTGGGCGTGAAGGACATCATCGACACCGCCGCTCTGCCGACGCAGATGGGCTCCGTGATCTACGAGGGCTGGCGCCCCCGGGCCGACGCCGCCGTGGTCTCACGCCTGAAGGAACGGGGCGCCGTGCCCCTCGCCAAGACGACGACCACCGCCTTCGCCAGTTCGGACCCTACCGCCACGCGCAACCCGCACGATCCCGGCCATACGCCGGGCGGTTCCTCGGCGGGCTCCGCCGCCGCAGTCGGCGCCGGGCTGCTGCCCCTGGCCCTCGGCACGCAGACGGCGGGCTCGGTGATCCGGCCCGCAAGCTTCTGCGGCTGCGCGGCGATCAAGCCCTCCTTCCGGCTGATCCCGACGGTGGGGGTGAAGACCTATTCCTGGGCCCTCGACACGGTCGGCCTGTTCGCGGCGGGCGTGGGCGACCTCGCCTACGCCCTGGCCGCGGTCACGGGCCGTGACGGCATCGATGAGGGGGCGGCCTCGGCCCCGCGGATCGCCGTGGTCCGCCAGGATTTCGCGGACGCCGCCGAGCCCGCCGCAGAGGCCGCCCTCGCGCGGGCTTGCGCCGCGGCGGAGCGGGCGGGCGCACACGTCTCCGACCGGGCCTTGCCGCCGGAGCTGGCCGCCGCCTGGGAGCGGCACCGGCTCATCCAGGATTTCGAGGCCGGGCAGGCGCTCGGCTGGGAATACCGCCACCACCGGGACGCGCTGCCGCCCCAGGTGCGAGGCCACCTCGACGCCAGCGGGGAGATCACCCCCGCCGCCTACGACGACGCCCGCCGCCATGCCCATCGCGCCCGCCGGGTGCTGAAGGACCTGTTCGGCGAGTTCGATGCGATCCTGACCTACTCCGCCCCCGGCCCGGCCCCGGTCAGCCTCGCCTCCACGGGGGATGCGCGCTTCAACCGTCTCTGGACGCTGATGGGCGTGCCCTGTGTGAACGTCCCCGTCCCCGGCGATAGGCTGCCGGTCGGCGTCCAGGTGATCGGGCGCTTCGGCGGCGACGGGCAGGCCCTGGCCGTGGCGCGGCTAATCGAGAACGCCCTTCGCGGGTGAGGGCGGACATTCCATCCCCTAAGCCGTTTGCGCGAATCGTTTGATCGCGTGCTGTCCGTCATTGCGAGCGTCAGCGAAGCAATCCAGGGCGACGACCTGATCAAAGCTCCCCGGAAAACGCTCTCGCGGCGGGGAGGGAGGCCGTTTCTCCTCAATGCCCCGGATGCTCTCCGAGGGTGTCCTCGACGTAGAGCTGCTCCAGCAGCACCTTGATCACCGCCAGCAGGGGCAGGGCGAGGGCGATCCCCCAGAGGCCGAAGATCACCCCGAGGACGAGCTGTCCGGCGAAGATCGTCGCCGGCGGAATGTCCAGCGCCCGCTTCTGGATGAAGGGCGTGAGACCGTAGCTCTCCAGGCACTGCACCGCGAGGTAGACGCCGATCGCCCCGAGCAAGGCTTTCGTCCCCGAGGCGAGGGCGGCGAGCACGATCACGAGGCCGGCGACCAGCGGACCGACTGTCGGCACGAAGGCCAGCAGGCCAGCCTGGAGACCCAGGATCAGCGCTCCGCCGATCCCCAGGAAGGCGAGGCCCGTCCAGGTGAACAGGAAGATCGCCGTCATGGTGAGAAGCTGGCCGAACAGCCAGTGTCGCAGGGTTTCGCCGGCCCCGTCGAGCACCTTGGCGGCCCGGCGGCGCTTGCCGGGTGGCACGAAGCGCAGAACCCCGTCCCGGTAGCTGCGGGGATCGGCGGCGAAGGCAAGGCCGAGGAACACGATCACCATCAGGTTGCCGACGGCATCCACGAGGCCGAGGACGACGGCCGTCGCCGGGCCGAGGACACTGCTCGCGCTCGACAGGACGGAACCCGAGCTCTTCAGCAGGCCAGAGGCAAGGCCGCCGAGGCCGCTCTCCTGCTGGCCCGGTTCCCGCCCCGACCGGCCGTCTTCCTTAGGCGCATCGAGAAGCGGCACGTCGATGCCGTGCGCCGCCAGCCAGCCGTTCACCGAATCGGCCTGCGTCTTGATCGTGCTGCCGAGGTCGCGACCCTGCTGGGCGACCGTGGCCCCGCCGTAGGTGGCGAAGCTCATGGCCAGCACGGCGACGGTCACGCTGGCCAGGGTGAGGCGGAGGCTGCGCGGCAGCGGCAGCACGTGGCCGAGCGCCCGGGTCAGGCCGTCGAGGAAGACCCCGAGCAAGACCCCGGCGAAGATCAGGAGCAGCGTACCCGCCGACATCCAGGCCAGGGCCAAAGCGGCCGTGAAGCAGACCACGGCAATGCCGGATCCCGCGAGCGGCGCGGCCCCTCGCCAGGGGCCGACCGGCCCATCGAGGGCCTCGAGCTTGGATTGGGTCATGGCGCTCCTTGCCGGCTCCGGCCACCTCGAACGACGCCCGAGCCGCCCGGTCAAGCCCAGGCAGCGAAACCGGGCGTTGCGCGTTGACGCCGTTCACGACATGCCGACGAGGAGACCCGCATGGACGATCACGGCAGCACCCGTTTCAACCACCTCGCCCCCGGACACAACATCGATCAGGTCGATCAATTGAGCAGCGTCGTGCTCATGGGCCTCGCGATCGCCGGCGCCGCCGTCGCGCTGCTGCTCACCGCCTTGCTCTGACGGACCGTGCCGGCGGTCGAACTCCGGGCGGGGCGGGACAGCGGGCTACCGCTGCGCCCCCGCCCACCGGCCCGCCGCCGCGTCGTCGGCGGCGGTGGCCTCGACCCAGCCGCCGGTCGTCCCGTCGGCGAGGTGCTCCCGTTTCCAGAAGGGAGCCCGCGTCTTGAGGTAATCCATCAGAAAGCTTGCTGCCTCGAAGGCCGCGATCCGGTGGCCCGACGCCGTCACGACGAGGACGATTCCCTCGCCGGGGGCGATCCTCCCATGGCGGTGGATCACCCGCACCGCCAGGAGCGGCCAGCGGGCGGCGGCCTCTTCGACCACCCGGCCGATCTCCTCCTCGGCCATGCCGGGGTAATGTTCCAGCTCCAAGGCGGTGAGGCGGCCGCCCTCGTCCCGGCACAGGCCGGAAAAGGTGACCACCGCCCCGGCTCGCCCGGACAGCTCCGCTTCGAACCGGCCGATCTCCGCCGCAGCGTCGAAGGGCTCGGATTGGATCGAGACCCTCGGTGCAGGCATCGGGCTTTCCATATCGCTCTCTCGGGGTGCCGGGCCTTGCGCCCGACTGTTTCGGCCGTGCCCTATATGGCACGAGAGGCAGGCGGCGGCACCGGGACCGGCGAACCCCGCAAGCCGTGGGAGGCATGAGGCATCGATGAACCCGGAGATGACCCTGCCGTACGGGGACGAGGCGCCCCGCTTCGAGAGCCGGCCGGTCTGGTGCGGTCGCGGCAGCACCGTGATCGGCGCGGCGCGGATCGGCGCCCAGGCCTGGCTCGGCGATGCCGCGGTGATCCGCGCGGACGGGCAGCCTGTCACCCTCGGCGAACGATTCTGGCTCGGCCACCGCTCGACCGTCCATATCGCGACCTTCGACCAGGGCACCACCTGCGGCGACCGGGTGACCGTCGGGCGCAACAGCGTCCTGCATGCCTGCCTCATCGGCTCGGATGTGGTGGTTGAGGACGACGTGGTGATCCTCGACGGAGCCACCATCGGCGATGGAGCCGTAATCGAGGCGGGCGCCACAGTCTTCCCGCGCTCGGACCTGCCGGGCGGCTTCGCCTATGCCGGTAGCCCCGCCAAGGCGATCCGCCCCGTCTCGCCCGGCGAGGCGGCCGAGCGCGCCGAACGGGTCCGCGAGCGCAGTGCCGAAGGGATCGCCCCCGACACGGAGCCGCCGGGCGAGACCGACCCCGACGTGTTCGTCGCCCGCACCGCCCGGCTTCGCGGCCGCGTCGGCCTCGGCGCCGGGGCGAGCGTGCTGTTCTGCTGCTCCCTGGAGGCGGAGGCCGGACCGATCGTCATCGGCGCCGACACCAACATTCAGGACAACACGGTGATCCGTACCCGGGGCGAGGGCGTGGTGATCGGCCGGGACACGACGGTGGCCCACAACGTGCGCATCGCCGATTGCCGCATCGGGGCCCGGAGCCTCATCGGGATCGGCGCCACGGTGGCGCCGGGCACGCTGATCGCCGACGACGTGATGCTCGCCGCGGGCTCCACCACCGATCCCGGCCAGATCCTCGAATCGGGCCATCTCTGGGGCGGCCGTCCGGCCCGCATCCTCGCCCCCCTCGATGCCGGGAGGCGGGCGACGATGCTGCGCATCGTCGAGGGCTATTGCCGCCACGGGCGGGATTACCGCCGGGCCCAGGACGAGATGGCAGGGTAGGGGGCAAACGGGGTCGGGCGCTTCTCTACCCCGCCTTCACCGTCGCGCGCGCACCACCTCATTGCGAGCGCAGCGAAGCAACCCAGGGCAGCGGGACGTCTCTCACCGGAGCGCCGCTGGATTGCTTCGCTGCGCTCGCAATGACGGAGAGGGTCGTGATGCGGCGCGGCCCGCCGCGTCGCCGCGCGGCGACGGACATACCCCGCCCGTGACGCGCTCTCAGTGCTGCAGGATCTTCGACAGGAAGGTCTGCGCCCGCTCGGAGCGGGGGCTGCCGAAGAACTCCTCCTTCGTGGCGTCCTCGACGATCTCGCCCCGGTCCATGAAGATCACCCGGTCGGCGACCTTGCGGGCAAAGCCCATCTCGTGGGTCACGACCATCATGGTCATGCCCTCCTTGGCGAGCTCGACCATCACGTCGAGCACCTCGCCGACCATCTCCGGGTCGAGGGCGGAGGTCGGCTCGTCGAACAGCATCACCACCGGGTTCATGGCGAGGGCCCGGGCGATGGCCACGCGCTGCTGCTGGCCGCCCGAGAGCTGGCCGGGATACTTGTGGGCGTGGGCGCCGAGGCCGACCCGCGCCAGCAGGTCGAGGCCCCGCTTCTTGGCATCCTCGGCGCTGCGTTTCAGCACCTTGCGCTGGGCGATGGTGAGGTTCTCGGTGATCGTGAGGTGCGGGAACAGCTCGAAATGCTGGAACACCATGCCGACCCGCGAGCGGAGCTTGGGCAGGTTGGTGGATTTGTCCATCACCTTGGTGCCGGCCACCGTGATCTGGCCCTTCTGGAAGGGCTCCAGGGCGTTGACGCATTTGATCAGGGTCGACTTGCCCGAACCCGAGGGCCCGCAGACCACCACCACCTCGCCCTTGGCGACCTGGGTGGTGCAGTTCGTCAGAACCTGGAACTCGCCGTACCATTTGCTGATGGCGTCGATGGCGATCATCGTCTCGCCGGGGGCGACCTTCGGCGTTCCGGAGATCAGGGTGCCCGCCTGGAGGCCGGCATCCTTCGGGGCGTGGTCGGAATCGACGGCGGGTTGCGGGGCGGTGGGGGCCGGCATCGGGGAGGAGGTCATGGGAGGTGTCCCCTGATCAGCGGATGATGGCGACGCGGCGCTGCAGGCGGCGCACCAGGAAAGAGGCGGCGAAACAGATCACGAAGTAGACGACCGCCGCGAAGATATACATCTCCACGAGCCGGCCGTCGCGCTGGGCGACCTTCGAGGCCGCGCCCATGAAGTCGGTGAGGGAGAGCACGTAGACCAGGGACGTGTCCTGGAAGAGCACGATGGTCTGCGTCAGCAGCAGCGGCAGCATGTTGCGGAAGGCCTGGGGCAGGATCACGTTGCCCATGGTCTGCCAGTAGTTCATCCCCAAAGCCGAGGCGGCGGCGGTCTGGCCCTTGGGGACCGACTGGATGCCCGCCCGCATGATCTCGGCGAAGTAGGCCGCCTCGAACGCCATGAAGGTGATGAGCGCCGAGGGGAAGGCGCCGACCTGGATCGGCGTCGAGGCGCCGGTCACGTAGGCGCCAATATACGGCACGAGGAAGTAGAACCAGAAGATCACCAGCACCAGGGGCAGGGAGCGGCACAGCTCCACGTAGCCCTTGGCGAGGTGCCATACGCCCGGAATCCCTGAGAGGCGCGCCATGGCGAGCAGGGTCCCGATGACCACGCCTCCCGCCGCCGCCATGGCGGTGAGCGAAAGGGTGAAGACCATGCCCTGCCCGAACAGGTATGGCAGGGCGGTCAGGATGACGGAGAAATCGAAGTTCGAGAGCATCTCGGCCTGCGCACGGTCGCCGCGTCGAGGCGGCTGGTTGCAGCGGGGATCGGCGTGTCAGCGTTGTCCCGGGATCGCGACGGAGCGTTCCAGCAGGCTCGCACAGACGACGACCACGAGGTTGATGGCCACGTAGAGGACCGTCGCCGCGGTGAAGGCCTCGAAGACCTGGAAGGAGAATTCCTGCATCGAGCGCGCCCGGCCGGTCAGCTCTAGCAGGCCGATGGTCAGGGCCACCGACGTGTTCTTGAGGTTGTTGAGGAACTCGGAGGTCATCGGCGGGAGAATGATGCGATAGGCGTTGGGCAGCAGGACGTAGCGGTAGGTCTGCCAGGTCGTGAAGCCCATCGCCGTGCCCGCCATCCGCTGGCCGCGGGGCAGGGCCTGGATCCCGGCCCGGACCTGCTCGGCCACGCGGGACGCCGTGAAGAAGCCCAGGCACACCACCGCCGTGTAGAATGGCGCGTCGGGCAGTTGCTTGACGGCATCACCGAGGCCCTTCGGCAGGACTTCCGGCATCACGAAGTACCAGAGGAACATCTGCACGAGCAGGGGCACGTTGCGGAAGATCTCGACATAGGTCGTGCCGACGGCGTTCGCGGCCTTGCTCGGCAGGGTCCGCAGAACGCCCACCAGGGAGCCGAGGACGAACGCGATCACCCAGGAGCAGAGGGCGGTGACGATGGTCCAGTACAGGCCGGACAGGAGCATGTCCGCATAGGTCCCCGTCCCCTCGGGCGAGGGATCGAAGAAGATGCTCCAGTTCCAATTGTAGTTCATCGCGACACTTCTGCCAAAAGGGTCCGTCTTACTGAAGATATCCCACCCTCACCCTCATCCTGAGGTGCTGCGCAGCAGCCTCGAAGGAGGGTTCCAGTGGGTGCTGCGATCCCTGAAGCCCTCCTTCGAGGCCCGCAGATGCGGGCGCCTCAGGATGAGGATGGGGCTTGGAAACCCGAACCAGTCTCGGCACCGTAGAGGCACCCCGCGGATCATGCCGCGGGGCGCTTGTTGTGACGCGAAAACTCAGTAAGCGGCCGGATCGGGGCTGTCGATCGGCTTCGTGAACTGCTTCTTCATCTCGTCGCTCATCGGCAGGTTCAGGTTGATGTTGCGCGGCGGGATCGGCTGCGTGAACCACTTGTCGTAGAGCGCCTTGCCCTCGGGGCTGGTGTAGAGCTTGGCGGTGGCCTCGTCGGCAACCTGCTTGAAGGGCGCGTCGTCCTTGCGCAGCATGATGCCATAGGGCTCGGGCTTCGAGAGGGAGTCCTTGGAGATCTCGTAGGCGCCCGGATCCTTCGACGAGGCGACAAGGGAGGCCAGCAGCACGTCGTCCATCACGAAGGCGACCGCGCGGCCGGTCTCGACCATCAGGAACGCCTCGGCATGATCCTTGGCGGGCAGGATCGTCAGACCGAGCTTCTTCTCGGTGTTGGCCTCGTTGATCTGACGGATGTTGGTGGTGCCGGAGGTCGAGACGACAGTCTTGCCCTTCAGGTCCTCGATCGTGTGCAGGTTGGCCGACTTCTTCGACACGAAGCGCGTGGCGGTCAGGAAGTGGCTATTGGTGAAGCCCACCTGCTTCTGGCGGTCGGCATTGTTCGTGGTCGACCCGCATTCGAGGTCGATCGTGCCGTTGGCCATCAGCGGGATGCGAGTCGCCGAGGTGACCGGGTTGAGCTTCACGTCGAGCTTCGGGAGGCCGAGCTTGGCCTTCACCGCGTCGGCGATCTTGTAGCAGATGTCCAAGGCGTAGCCGACCGGCTTCTCGTCGCCACCGAGATAGGAGAACGGCACGGAGGAATCGCGGTAGCCGATGGTGATGGCGCCGGAATCCTTCACCTTCTTGAGGGTGCCCGTCAGGTCCTCGGCACTCGCGGCGAGGGGCGCCAGGGCGAGGCTGAGGCCGAGCGCCGCGGCAAAGCCACGGCGAGCGAGAACGAACTGCATCGGTACGGAACTCCTGGGTCTGGCCGAGCGATGTCGGCAAGCGGTGTCGGGTGCAGGGCCGCCCGCACGGGCGACGCCTTTGCAACGTTGATGCCGGAAAGGCAGGGTTGAATAAGGAATTCCGGCGGCCGGCCGGCCCACGGGCCGGTTTCCGGCCTTCGTGAACCGTATCGATCCGTCCGGAACCACGATCCCGCCTCTCCGACACTCGGAGCCGGGCCGTGCGCCCGTGCGAGCGGCATGTTGCATGTTTTTCGGGCGGGCGCACCGGGGCGATCCGCTGAGCCCACAGGCCCCCGTTGACGATTCCCGCTCTTTCGCAACGCACGATGCCGCCCCCCTGGGGGACGGCATCGCGTCGGCGTCGGGGAGGGTTACTGGGTCAGTTCGTTGCCGGCATAGCCGATCTGGCCGTCGGCGCCCTTCTTCCACTCGTAGATGACGTAGTCGGGCTTGGTGATGTCGCCCTTCTTGTCGAGGGAGATCGGTCCGAGCACCGTCTGGAACGGCTTGCCCTCATGCATGTAGGCGGCGATCTTCTTGCCATCGAGGGACTTGGCGCCCTCGGCCGCCTGCTTGAAGATCTGCGCGGCGGCGTAGGCGTAGAGGGTGTAGGCTTCGGGGTCGATGCCCTTGGCCTTGAAGGCGGCGACCGCGTCCTTGGCGGCGGGGTTCTTGCGCGCATCCGGCGGGAAGGTGGTCAGCGTCCCCTCCGCGGCGGGGCCGGCGATGGCGACGAGTTCCCGGTCGACCATGCCGTCGCCGCCCATCATCGGCGCCTTCAGGCCCTGGTCGCGCATCTGGCGGATGATCAGGCCGGCCTCGGTGTAGTAGCCGCCGAAATACACGATATCGACGCCGTTCTGCTTCAGCTTCGAGACGAGGGCCGAATAGTCCTTCTCGCCGGGGTTCACGCCCTCGTAGAGGGTTTCCTTGCCGCCCTTGGCCTTGAACGCCTTCAGGGTCTCGTCGGCCAGACCCTTGCCGTAGGGGGTCTTGTCGTGGACGAAGGCGACCTTCTTGCCCTTGAACTTGGTGGCGAGGTAATCGCCCGCCACGGCGCCCTGCTGGTCGTCCCGGCCGCAGGTGCGGAAGGTGTTCCACAGGCCGCGCTCGGTGAACTTCACGTTGGTCGAGGCGGGGGTGATCTCGACGATGCCCGCGTCGGCATAGACGTCGGAGGCCGGGATCGAGACGCCCGAGTTGAAGTGGCCGACGACGAACTTCACCTTGTCCGATGCGAACTTGTTGGCCACCGACACGCCCTGCTTCGGGTCGGAGGCATCGTCGCCGACGGTCATCTCGACCTTCTGGCCGTTGATGCCGCCCGCCTTGTTGAAGTCCTCCACCGCCTGGGCGGTGCCGTTCTTGAGCTGGGCGCCGAAGGCCGCGCTGTTGCCGGTGATCGGCGCGCCGACGCCGATCTTGACCTGCGCCAAGGCCGGTCCCGAGGTCAGGACGCCGAGCGCGAGGCCCGCCAGAAGTACCGATCGCATCGCCACACTCCCCTGTCAGCGCCCGGAACGGCCGGGCGAACCGAGTTGCCGAAAGCTCAAGACCGGCGCGCGCGCCATGTCAGCGGCGTGGTCTTCTCATAGAGCCAGCGGTACTGACTCGTCATCTGGCGGGTCCGGGTGGCCCGGAAGCCCGCGGACCCGATCACCACCACCACCAGCGCATCGACGGCGTAGTAGTGCGCCGAGAGCAGCGTCCCGCCGAACAGGGCGTAATGGATGAAGCGCACCGCCGCCGCGACCAGCAGGAGCGCCGGAAGACAGTGCCAGTACGGCCGCCAGCCCTTGGCGATGCCCCTCGCGGCCATCCACCCGGCCCAGCCGCCCATCACCACCGTGACGAGGAGGAACAGCCAGACCGACCCTTCTTCGTAGAGCAGGCCGTCAAGCATGCGCGTCTCCCGCCGCCGGGGCGGCATGGCCGCCTTCGAGATAGGCCGCCTTCACGGAGGGGTCGTCGAGCAACTGGCGGCCCGTGCCGCTCATGGTGATCCGCCCGTTGACCAGCACGTAGCCCCGGTGGGCGAGCTTCAGGGCGTGATAGGCGTTCTGCTCCACGAGGAAGATCGTCATCCCATCCTCCCGGTTGAGGCGGCGGATCGCGTCGAAGATGCCCTTCACCACCAGGGGCGCGAGGCCGAGCGAAGGCTCGTCGAGGAGCAAAAGCTTCGGCCGGCTCATCAGGGCCCGGGCGATGGCGAGCATCTGCTGCTCGCCCCCGGACATGGTGCCGGCCCGCTGGTGCAGGCGCTCGCCCACCCGGGGGAACAGGGCGACGACCTTGTCGAGGTCCTCAGCGAAGTAGCGCCCCCCGTGCAGGGCCGCGCCCATCTGCAGGTTCTCGTGCACCGACATCCGCGGGAAGACCCGCCGTCCCTCCGGCGACTGGGCGATCCCGAGCCGGGCGATGGCATGGGTCGGCACCCGGGTGATGTCCCGGCCCTCGTAGGTGATGGTGCCCGAGCGGGCCTGGGGCGCGCCGAACACGGTCATCATCAGGGTCGACTTGCCGGCACCGTTGGCGCCGATCAGCGTCACGATCTCACCCTCGCCGACATCGAGATCGACGCCCTTCAGGGCGGCGACGCTGCCGTAATAGGTCGAGACGCCCCGCACCGACAGGAGCGGCGGCTTGCCCCCGGCCTGGATCGCCCGGGTCTCCTCCACGAGGACGTTGATGCCGGCGACGCTCACGGGTTCGTCCTCATGCGGGCGCCCCTTCGTGCGGAAGGGACAAGCCGACCTCGGCCTCCACCGCCTCGACCTCCTCGTCCTCGACGCCGAGATAGGCGGCGATCACGCTCGGGTTGGTGCGAATCTCCTCCGGCGTGCCGTCGGCGATCTTCTTGCCGTAGTCGAGCACGACGATGTGGTCGGAGATCTCCATCACCACCGACATGTCGTGCTCGATGAGCAGGACGGAGGTGCCCTCGTGGTCGCGGATGTGGCGCAGGAGGGTGTTCAGTTCCGCCGATTCCCGCGGGTTGAGGCCCGCCGCCGGCTCGTCGAGGCAGAGCAGCACCGGATCGGTGCACATGGCCCGGGCGATCTCCAGCCGGCGCTGCGCCCCATAGGGCAGGGCGCCCGCCGGCTCGTCCGCCCGCGACAGGAGGTCGATCCGCGAGAGCCAGCCCCTGGCCTTCTCGATGGCCGCCTTCTCGGCGTTCCGGAACCCCTTGAAGCCGAGAAGCCCGAGCACGGTGTAGCCGGAGGCCCGCATCAGGGTCTTGTGCTGGGCGACGAGGAGGTTCTCCAGCACCGTCATGCCGGGGAACAGGCGGATGTTCTGGAAGGTGCGCGCCACCCGGGCGGTGCGGTTCACCGCGTGGTTCGGGAGGCGCTCCAGCAAATGGGCGCTGCCGTCGGCATGGGTGAGGGTCAGCATCCCCTCGGTCGGCTTGTAGAAGCCGGTGATGCAGTTGAACACGGTGGTCTTGCCGGCGCCGTTCGGGCCGATCAGAGCGGTGATGTCGCCGGCCTTCGCCGAGAAGGAGAGGTCCGACACGGCGGTGAGACCGCCAAAGCGCATGGTCAGGTGATCGACCGTCAGGACGGGGGCCGCCATCAGCCGTGCCCTTCGCTCACATGGGCGCCGGATATCGCCCGGCGCTCGCCCAGCGTCACCGAGGGCATCCGCACCGAGATCAGGCCCCGGGGCCGCCAGACCATCATCGCCACCATGGCGAGGCCGAAGAGCAGGAGCCGGTACTCGCTGGGGTCGAACCCCTCGCCGAACACCGCCTTCAGCCCCCCGAGGTTGCGCAGCATCTCGGGGCCCGCCACCATCGCCACCGCCGCGATCGCCACGCCGAACTGGCTGCCCATGCCGCCGAGGACCACGATCGCCAGGATGATCGCGCTCTCGAGGAAGGTGAAGCTCTCCGGCGAGATGAAGCCCTGGCGCACGGCGAAGAACGACCCGGCGATGCCGCCGAAGGCCGCCCCGAGGGCGAAGGCGGTGAGCTTCGTGGCCGTGGTGTCGATCCCCAGCGACCGGCAGGCGATCTCATCCTCGCGCAGGGCCTCCCAGGCCCGGCCGATGGGCAAGCGCCGCAGGCGCAGGGTGACGAAGTTGGTGATCAGCGCGAGCACGAGGATCAGGTAGTAGAGGAACACCACCCGGTGCATCGAATCGTAGTCGAGGCCGAACCGGGCGGCGAATCCGTCCTCGTCGGCCGAGAAGGGGATGCCGAAGAACGTCGCCCGGGGAATCGAGGAGATGCCCGCCGACCCACCGGTCACGTCCGTCCAGTTGATGAGCACCAGCCGGATGATCTCACCGAAGGCCAGCGTCACGATGGCGAGGTAGTCCCCCCGCAGGCGCAGGACGGGGAAGCCGAGGAGCATTCCCCACAGCCCCGCGAACAGGCCCGCCAGGGGCAAGCACACCCAGAACGACAGGCCGAAGGTCGTCGAGAGCAGGGCGTAGGAATAGGCGCCGACGGCGTAGAAGGCGACGTAGCCGAGGTCGAGGAGGCCCGCGAGGCCGACCACGATGTTCAGCCCCCAGCCGAGCATCACGTAGGTGAGGATCAGGATCCCGAGGTCGATCCAGTAGCGGGCGGAGCCGAGATCCCCCGTGGCCAGGGTCGCCAGGATGGGCAGAGAGGCTGCGACCGCCACGAACACCCAAAGGCCGACCTTCGACACCTTCTGCCCGGCATCGGGCTCGGCCCCCACCGCCTCGGTCGCCTGGGCGGGGGAGGGGGCCAGCGCCCGTCTCGCGTCCCGGCGCAGCAGGAGCAGCCGCTGGAGCAGCCGGAGGCCGAAGGTCACCGCACACAGGATCGCCACCAGCCCCCAGCGGGGGACGAGGACGAGGTCGCTGCCCGGGCCCGGATCCATCCGGTAGGCGACGAGGGGCACGCAGAGTCCGAAGGCGACGAGGGCGTAGAGGGCGGCGTCGCGCAGGATGCCGCCCATCAGGCTCGCCGGCAGAGCGTCGGTGTCGGGGCGGGCCATCAGACCTTCTCGACCTCCGGCCGCCCGAGGATCCCCGAGGGCATGAAGATCAGCACGATCGCCAGGATCGAGAAGGCGGCCACGTCCTTGTACTCGATGGAGAAATAGGCCGACCAGAACGTCTCGATCAGGCCGATGATCAGCCCGCCGAGCACCGCACCGGGCAGGGAGCCGATACCGCCCAGGACCGCCGCCGTGAATGCCTTCACCCCGGGCACGAACCCGTCCGAGAAGGAGACCACCCCATAATACATGACGTAGAGGACGCCCGCGACCGCCGCGAGGGCGGCGCCGAGGACGAAGGTGAGGGAGATCGTCCGGTCCACGTCGATGCCGAGCAGGGCGGCCATCTTCCGGTCCTGCTCGCAGGCCCGCTGGGCGCGGCCGAACGGCGTGCGCTGCACGAGGTACCAGAAACCGGTGAGCAGCACTGCCGTCACCCCCATGATCAGGCACTGCTTGTACGAGAGGAACACGGCGTAGCCGTCGCGCTCGAACAGGGTGACGCCCCCCGAGAGCACCGGCGGCATCGACTTGTTGCGGGCGCCCTGCACCACCTGCACGAAGTTCGACAGGAAGATTGACACGCCGATGGCCGAGATCAGCGGCGCCAGCCGGAACGAGCCGCGCAGGGGCCTGTAGGCCACCCGCTCGATCGCCCAGCCCCACAGGGCGGTGAGCGCCATGGCCACCACCAGCACCACGAGGAAGGCCAGGATGATGGACGAGATCCCGAGCCACGTCGTGAGCAGCAGGAACGCAATCAGCGCGATGAAGCAGGAGACCATGAAAACGTCGCCATGGGCGAAGTTCACCATGCCGATGATGCCGAAGACCATCGTGTAGCCGATCGCGATCAGGCCGTAGATCGATCCGAGCGTCAGGCCGTTGATGAGCTGCTGTACGAAGACGTCCATGCATCCGTCCGGTTGGGGGCCCCGGCGGGCGGCCCACGGGGCTGATCCGCAAGTCCCGTACCGCAGGCGCAGCGGTGACGCTACAGCTTCGTCCCCGCCGTCATTGACACAAAACGGCCGCCCTCGCGACCGGATCGGCCGGCGCGGGCTTGCGCGTGGCGCAATTCCTGCCTCACCTGCACGACAGAATTCGAACAATCATCCCGTGGGGATGCGGGGAGGACATCAATGTCCGGTTCGCGGCTTACGACTCTCATCTTCGTCGGCATGGTGCTCGGCATCGCGGTCGGTTACGCGTGCAGCATCACCTGGCCGGATCCACAGACCGCCAAGGAGATCGCCGGGTACATCGCGCTGATCTCCGATATCTTCCTGCGACTCATCAAGATGATCATCGCTCCGCTGGTGTTCTCGACGCTGGTCGTGGGCATCGCCCATATGGGCGACACCGCCGCGGTCGGGCGGGTGGGCGGCAAGGCGCTCCTGTGGTTCGTGGGCGCCTCGTTCTGTTCGCTGATGCTCGGCCTTGTGCTGGTGAACCTGCTTCAGCCGGGACACAATCTGAACCTGCCGCTGCCGGATGCCGGGGCGGGCACCGGGCTGAAGGCGGCCTCGCTCTCGCTCAAGGAGTTCGTCACGCACCTCGTGCCCAAGAGCGCGGTGGAGGCGATGGCCAACAACGAGATCCTGCAGATCGTGGTCTTCTCGATCTTCTTCGGCGTGGCCCTCGCGGCCCTGGGCGAGAAGGGCCACGCCCTCGCCGCGGGGATCGAGGGACTGGCCGACGTGATGCTGAAGATCACCGGCTACGTGATGATGTTCGCCCCCGTGGCGGTCTTCGCGGCGATCGCCGCGACCATCACCACGCAGGGCATTGGCGTGCTCGTCACCTACGGCAAGTTCATGCTGATGTTCTATTTCGGGCTCTTGTGCCTGTGGTGCCTGCTCATGGCGGTGGGCGCCCTGCTCGTCGGCGGCGGCGGGATCAGCCGGCTCGTCAACCTGATCAAGGAACCCTTCGTCCTGGCGTTCTCGACGGCGTCCAGCGAGGCGGCCTATCCGAAGCTGCTCTCGAACCTCGAGACCTTCGGGGTGCCGAACAAGATCACCTCGTTCGTGCTGCCGATGGGTTACTCGTTCAATCTCGACGGGTCGATGATGTACTGCACCTTCGCGGTGATGTTCATCGCACAGGCCTACAACATCCCGCTGACCTGGACGCAGCAATTGACAATGCTGCTGCTCCTCATGGTCACGTCGAAGGGCATGGCCGGCGTGCCCCGGGCCTCCCTGGTGGTGATCTCGGCGACGCTGTCGCAGTTCAACATCCCCGAGGCGGGCCTGCTGCTGATCATCGGCATCGATCAGTTCCTCGACATGGGCCGCTCGGCGACCAACGTGCTCGGCAACAGCATCGCCACGGTCGCGGTGGCGAAGTGGGAGGGGCAGCTCACCGTGGCCGATCAGCGCCTCGACCACGTGGGCACCGCCGCCGCGCCGGCGGAATAGGAAAGCGCCACCGATGTCGCTGCGGATCGTTTGCCTCGTCGCGCTCACCCTCGCCGCCACCGGCCCCGCCGCGGCGGTGGAGGTGCTGACCGGTACCCTCAAGACCGCGGCGGAGCGCGGCGAGATCGTGATCGGCTACCGGGACAGCGCGATCCCGTTCTCCTTCGTCGAGGGCAAGGGCGCGGACGGGTCGCCCCGGGTGGTGGGCTATGCCATCGACCTGTGCAGCGAGATCGCCGACGACCTGCAGAAGGCCGTCGGGCGCCCCCTCAAGGTCCGCTACGAGCCGGTGACCGCCGAGAGCCGGATCCAGGCCGTCGCCTCGGGCAAGGTCGATCTCGAATGCGGCTCGACCACCGCCAACGCGGAGCGGCGCAAACAGGTCGCCTTCTCGCCCGTGGACTTCATCAGCGCGACGAAGCTCCTTGTCCGGAAGGGATCGCCCATCTCCTCCTACCGCGACCTTGGCGGACGGACGATCGTCGTCACCGCCGGCACCACCAACGACCGGATCCTGCGCGACCTGCTCGCCCGGCTGAAAATCGACGCGCAGGTGGTCACGGCCCCCGACCACGCGGGCTCCTTCGCGATGGTGAAGGCGGGCAAGGCCGATGCCTTCGCCACCGACGACATCCTGCTCTACGGCCTCATCGCCAGCGATGCGGCGGATGGATCGTCCTACACGGTGCTGCCGGACAAGCTCTCCTACGAGCCCTACGGCATCGTGTTCCGCAGGGACGATCCGGAGATGACCGCCCTCGTCGCGAATACCTTCACCCGCCTCGCCGAAACCCGCGAGCTGCGCTGGATTTACGAGCGCTGGTTCCTGAAGCGCCTGCCCAACGGCGAGCGGCTCGACGTCCGCATGTCGGACGACCTGCGGGTGAGCTTCCAGCTCATGGGGCTGGACGCGGGCGAATAGGGCGCCTCGCTTTCGCCCCACCTCCCGTCGACAACGCGCGCGTTCATCCTTCGTTGACCAGACGCCGCGAGCGTGCCGCCCATGCCGACCGCCGTCCTCCGCATCATCCTCGCCACCGCCGCCTGCTGCGCCGCGGGCACCGTGCAGGCGCATCCCCACGTCTGGGTCACCGCCAAGGCGCAGATCGTCTACGCAGACGGGAAGGTCACGGGCGTGCGCCATGCCTGGTCGTTCGACCCGGAATACTCGGCCTTCGTCACCCAGGGGCTCGACGCCAACAAGGACGGCAAGCTCACCCCCGACGAACTCGCCGCCCTCGCGGCGACGAACACGGAGAACCTCGCCGAGTTCGGCTACTTCACCAAGCTGAAGGTCGCCGGCAAGGAACAAGCCTTCGCCGAGCCGAAGGAGCCGGGGATGCGGATGGAGGGCAACGCCCTTACCCTGTCCTTCCTCCTGCCCCTGAAGGTGCCGGCCACCCCCGGACGGGGTGTCGCCGCCATGGAGATCTACGACCCGACGTATTTCGTCTCCTTCGCCTTCGCCGAGGGAGCGGACGCCGTCACCCTCGCCGGCGCGCCGCAGGGCTGCACCGCCACCGTGACCCGGCCCAAGGGCGACGCCGTGAAGGTCGCCGACGCCAAGACCGGTATGAGCGAGGCGTTCTTCGAGGCCCTCACCGCCGCCTCCAATTACGGCGAGCAATTCGCCAACCGGGTGATCGTGGCATGTCCGTAGGTCTGGGCTTCGCCGACGCCGCACCGGCCTCGCGGCTGCCCCGGCGCCTCGCGCTGATGGCCGGTGCCATCGCCCTCGCCGGGCTGCTGGTCGCCCTTCTGGCGTGGCTGATCGCGCCGGGGATCGCCGCCCCGCCGCCCCGCTCGCCCTTCGGCATCGGTTTCCGGGAGGCGGCGCCCGCGGCGACCGGCCTCGGCGGGGTGATCCTCGCCCTGCAGGCGAGCTTCTCCCGGGCCATGAACAGCGCCGTCTCCGCCCTGAAGGGCGGCGGCGACTGGACGCCGCTGGTCGGGCTCGCCTTCGCCTACGGAGTGTTCCACGCGGCCGGGCCCGGCCACGGCAAGGCGGTGATCGCCGGCTACATCCTGGCCGGCGAGCGGGCCTTCCGGCGGGGCTGCGCCCTGAGCGCCTGCGCCGCCCTGCTGCAGGCGGCGGTGGCGATGGCCCTGGTCGGCGTCGGCAGCCTGATCCTCGATGCGACCGCCGCCAGCATGACCCGGGCCGGCACCGTCATCGAGACGGCGAGCTTCGCCCTCGTGGCGGCGGCCGGCCTCGCTCTGACCTGGCGCAAGGCCGGGCAGCTCGCGGGGAACCACCCCGCGGCCGGCGCCTGCGGGCCGGACTGCGCCCACATGCCGGATGCGAGCCGGGTCGCGGCGGCCGAATCCTGGCGGGAGCGGGCGGGCATCGTCGTAGCGGCGGGTTCCCGGCCCTGCGCCGGGGCGGTGCTGGTCCTGGTCTTCGCCCTGTCGCAGGGCGTGCTCTGGGCGGGCGTCCTCGCCGTGCTCGCCATGGCCGTCGGCACGGCGATCACGACCACCGCCCTCGCGGCCCTGGCGGTCTTCGCCAAGCGCGCGGCCCTGGCGCTGGCCGGGGGACGGGGGCAGTCCGGCGCCCTGGCAGTGGGCGGCCTCGAATTGCTGGCCGCCGCCTTCGTCCTGGTCCTGGGCCTCGCGATGATCGCCGGCCTCGCCACGGGTGTCGGCGGTTAGCAGGCCGCTGCAAAAGTCCGGCAAGGGAGATCATCCGCTCTGGGTGCCGGGCGTACGTGCCTCCGCCGCCGTCTTTGCGAGCGCAGCGAAGCAATCCAGGGATCCGCCCCATCTGGTCAGGTTCCGCTGCCCTGGATTGCTTCGCTGCGCTCGCAAAGACGGTGAGGATGTCGTCGATGGTGGAGAAACCTCGTCTCCTCCGAAGGATTTTCTCAGCAGCCTGTTAGAAAATCCTCCTCCGGGCTGCACGAAGGCGCCCGACGGACCGGTGCAGCAGGAACGCCCCGGGCGCGGCGAGCCCGAAGCCCCAATGGACCGTCGCGATCCAAGGGCGGATTGTCTCGTCACCGCAATAATAGAGGCCATAGGCCGTCAGGACGAGGAGGCTCGCGAGGCCGAACACGGCACCCCCGGTTCCCCGCCGCCGCCCCTGCGCCCATCCTGCCGTGACATGCGTGCCCCAGAGCAGCCCAAGGAGCCACAGGGCGGCGAAGCCGAAGGCGGCGTGCAGCATGAGGATCCACGCATCCGCGCTTCGGGGCGACGGGCCGAACTCCCCCTGCGGCACGAACACCTCGTGCGAGAGCAGCCAGACCACCCCGGTGAGCCAGAGCCCGAGGGCCACCCCGGAGACGAGGCGGCGGCGGGGCCGGGCGATCCGGCCGGTGACGATGGGGCCGCGAAACCCGGTCATCCGGCGGCGCATCCGAGGGCGTGCCACGATCCGTCCGGCTCGCGCAGATGGGCGGTCGCGCCGAACCCGGCGAGGACGTCTCCGGCACCTAGCCCCAGAGCCAGCACGACTTTCGTGAGGGCATCGGCCACAGCACAGGTCTGCGCCAGGACGCAGGCAAAACGCCCCGGCACCGTCGGCATCCGCAGAACCCCGTTGCGATGCTGACCGGCGGCAGCATGCCTGCTCTCCGCCCGGCCACCGCTGCTGGCGAGGCTGCCGTCTTCGAGCGTCACCACCGCGAGGGCCTCGTCGGGAAACCCCGTGCGCAGGGCGACCGGGCAGGCCCGGCCGATGGCGCGCAGGTCGCCGCCGGCATTGACGCAAGCCTCCGTCACCCCGGCCTCGGCCAGGGCCGCGATGGCGCGGTCCACGGCATGGCCCTTGGCGATGCCGCTGAGGTCGAGCCACAGGGCGCGGCTCAGGGAGACCACCCCGTCCTCCGCCAGCACGACATCGTCGAAGGTGGCCCGGGGATCGGGCGGCCGGGCACCTGCCGGGGCCGGCAGAAGCCCCTCCCGTACGAGATCCCCTGCCACCGTGGGGTCGAACACGCCCCGCGCGGCCCGGGCGACGGCCTGCGCCTGCCTCAGGACCGCAACCGTCTCGGGGTCGATCCGCAGGCGCTCGCCGATGCCTGCCCGGTTGAGACGGGACACGTCGCTGCCGGGACACTGGAAGCTCATCCGGTCGTGCACATGGGTGATGCGGGCGAAGGCCGCGTCGATCGCCCCGTGGGCTTGGGCCGCCGGCTGGCCCCATACGCGGATTGTCACGATCGTCCCAAGGAGGGTCCGCGCCCGCTCAACCGGAGGCGAGCGCGACGGCATAGGTGGTGAGCAGGCGCTTCACGCCGTCGGTGATATGGCGCGACGAGAGCGTCGCCCCGGAGATGTTGCGGATGTCCTCCCCGAGCCGCAGGGCCGCGCCCCGGCGCTTGCCGGTGAACTGGGCGCGCCACCCGGCCTCGCGGACCCCGTCGCCGTAGCTCTCCCGGTATTCGAGGATCTCCACGCCCCGCACCGCCCCCGACCGGTCGATGGCCAGGGCGATGGGGATGAACTCGTGCTTGCCGAGCACCTCGTCGACGATCAGCCAGCCCCCCGTGGACGCCTTCCAAGCCCGCACCTGCCTATTGCGGACGGTCACCCCCAATTCGGCCTCGATGGCGGCGACCTGATCGGAGGACAAAGCCACGGTGACGGGCGTGAGGCTCGCCCCGGGGAACAGGATCCGCTGGGCTTCGGCGAGGGTCAGATACACCGCGGCCCTGGCCGGCGCCGTGCACACGACGGACAGGGCCGCCGCGGGGAGGAGGACAAAGCTGTGCTTCATGGGTGAACCCTTGCAGCGGGAGCGCGGGGGGGCCCGTGCGGACACCTCGGAGGACGGCCTCAGAAGGCGTAGCCGACCTTCAGCGTGATCTCGTTGCGCTCGTGGGAGCGCAGGAACAGGTTCCTGCCGACGGGCGTACCGTTCTCGTCGATCCCGTGGGGCGAACCATAGACCTGCCGCAGGTATCCGAGCGTCGCCCAGAACCGCTCCCCACCGTAGTGGATCGCCGGGCCGGCCCAGTAGACCGAATGCTCGAACTTGTGGAATTGCCCGTATTCGTTGTGGTTGCGCCCCTCGATCCCCGCGAACCAGTTCGGCGCGAAGCGATAGGCCAAGCCGACCTCGTTGTTAAAATCCAGCTCGCCGGTATACCGTTTCTCGCCCTTGAAGCGGATCCCCTCGGTCTCGAGCACGAGGTTGTATGTGAAGATCAGCTGATCGTCCAAGAAGTTCTTCTGAAAGATGATGCGGTACTCGCCGCCCACCGTCCCACTATAGGCCAGACCGTCATGCAGGTCATGGGCGCCGAATTCCGGCTCCAGATAGAAGGCGAGGCCGAAGCCGTCCTTGTAAGGGCTGTAGAGGCGATAGATGAACTCCATCGACAGCCCCTGGAAATAGGTGCCGGTGCGGCGGAAGCCGGTGGCGCCGAGGGGATCGTCGTCGTCCGGCGCGCCCTTGGCATGCATCATCAGGTTATTGACGTAGAGCGAGGCCTGGAAGTCGTCGGTGACGCCGATCTCGAATTCGGTCCGGAAATCGAAGGCATTGTAGGTGCCCATGCTCCGGCTGTTGCGGTTTCGCACGACCTGCTCGATCTCAATATGCCCCGCTGGTTCGGTATCCGTCGTATAGACGCGGCTGAACAAAGGTTCTCCGGCAAATGACGGCGCGCACAGGCACACGAAAGCGGCCGCCGCCGCGACGAACTTGCGTCTCATGGAAAGCCCCAGCCGCTGAATAGGCCGCCAATACGTGGCGGCTCTCGATTCAGCGCGGTGCAGGCAAACCGCCGATTCCCAACGTTGTCAAGAACAATCGCCTATATTAGGTTTTAATAGTTATGAATACAGGCTTGAATACTCAACTCTAGGCTGAAACCCGGCATGTGGCGGGGACGAATGTCGGGCGAGGCGGGCAGATGGATGGGCTTCGATGGCGGGAGAATGTCCCGCCCAGCAATGGTCTCGCCCGGCGGCCGGGCGTAAGCGTCGGGGCGACGCCACAACAAGACAAGGGAGGACGCAACTTGGCCGACAAGACCATCGTGACCTGCGCACTCACCGGTTCCTTCGACACGCCGAAGAAGAACCCGGCGGTGCCGGTGAGCCCGAAAGCCATCGCCGAATCGGCCCTGGACGCCGCCGCAGCGGGGGCCGCCATCGTCCACATCCATGTTCGCGACCCCGAGACGGGGGCGCCCAGCATGGAATTCGACCACTACCGGGAGGTGGTGGAGCGCATCCGAGAGAGGAACGGGTCGGTCATCCTCAACCTCACGACGGGGGCGGGCGGACGCTTCGTACCGGGTGAGGCGGACCCGGCCGTGGCGGGCCCCGGCACCACCTTCGTGTCGCCGGAGGCGCGCACCCGGCATGTCTCGGCGTTGCGACCGGAGATCTGCACCCTCGACATCGCGACGATGAATTTCGGCGAGCACCTGTTCCTGAACATCCCCTCGCACCTGCGGGCGATGGCGCAGGCGATCCGCGCGGCGGGGACGAAGCCGGAGATCGAGGTGTTCGACCTCGGCCATATCGAACTCGCCCGTCATCTCATCGCCGAGGGGCATCTCGCCCGGCCGCCCCTGTTCCAGCTCTGCCTCGGCATCCCCTGGGGCGCCCCGGCGACGCCGGAGACCCTGGTGGCGATGCGCTCGCGGCTGCCGGAGGATGCAGTCTGGTCCGCCTTCGGCATCGGCCGGGCCGAGTTCCCGATGCTCGCCGTCGCGGCCGGGATGGGCGGGCATGTCAGGGTCGGCCTGGAGGACAACCTCTACCTGTCCCGCGGGCAGCTCGCGCCGAGCAACGCGGCCCTGGTGGAGAAGGCGGTGAGCCTCCTCGCCCATATCGACCGGGAACCCGCCACGCCGGACGAGGCCCGGGGGATCCTGGGGCTGGGAGGATAGCCCGGCAACGGAATCGGCAGGGCCGCGGGCGTCGCCTCCGATCTCCCGGGCAGGGCGACTGCGGGTCGATGAGGATCGCCCGCCCCCCTGTGCCGGGAGCTTGTGCCGCTCGTTCGCGTAGGGCGAGTTTGGGCAGACGGGCGGCCGCCCGCAAAGACCCCTGACGCATCGCTGCGATCCTCACGGACCGCCCGTAGGCAGCCGAAAGCGGTGCGGCTACCTTGCTCCCGGCCTGCCAACCCGCCCCGACGAACGGGACGGGACCGCAGACCTGACAGGGAGAGAGACAGATGCCGGTCCGACACCTCGCCGCGGGGGCCCTTGCCCTCCTCGGCGCGCTCCATGCTGCGCCTTCACGCGCCGCCGACCTCGTGCCGGTGAAGATCGGCGTGATGAACGACCGATCCGGCGTCTACTTCGACTCCACCGGCGAGGGTTCCGCCGTGGCGGCGCGGATGGCCGTGGAGGATTTTCAGCCGGAGGCGCACGGTCTCAAGGTCGAGGTCATCGCCGCCGACCACCAGAACAAGCCCGATGTCGGCGCGTCCATCGCCCGGCAATGGTACGACCGCGACGGCGTCGATGCGATTTTCGACGTGCCGACCTCCTCCGTGGCGCTCGCCATCGCGCAGATCACCAAGGAGAAGAACAAGGCCTTCGTGAATTCCGGGGGCGGCACCGCAGACCTGACGGGCCCGGCCTGCACGCCGAATACCGTCCACTGGACCTATGACACGGCGGCGCTCGCCAACGGAACCGGCAAGGCGCTGCTGAAACGGGGCGGCAAGAGCTGGTACTTCATCACCGCCGACTATGCCTTCGGGCTGGCCCTCGAGCGCGACACCAAGGCGGTGGTGGAGAAGAACGGCGGCAAGGTGGTGGGCGGGGTGCGCACTCCCTTCCCGAACCCTGATTTCTCCTCGTTCCTGCTCCAGGCCCAGGCCTCGGGGGCGCAGGTGATCGGGCTCGCCGATGCGGGCCTCGATGCGGCCAACGCCATCAAGCAAGCTCATGAATTCGGCATCCGCCAGGGTGGGCAGCAGCTCGCGGCGCTGCTCATCGCCATCACGGACGTGCACTCCCTGGGCCTCGACGTAGCCCAGGGCCTTCAGTTCACGGCGTCGTTCTACTGGGATCTGAACGAGGCCACCCGGGCGTTCGCGGCGCGGTTCGAGACGAAGATGCCAGGCAAGAAGCCGACCTCCTACCAAGCCGGCGTGTATGCCAGCACGCTCCATTACCTGAAGGCGGTGGAGGCCCTGCACTCGGCCAAGGACGGCGCGGCGGTGGTCGCCAAGATGAAGGAGATCCCCACCGACGACCCCCTCTTCGGCAAGGGGACGATTCGGCCGGACGGCCGCAAGATCCACCCGATGTACCTGTTCGAGGCCAAGGCGCCCTCCGAATCGAAGGGCGAGTGGGACCTCTACAAGGTGCTCGAGACCATCCCCGCCGACCAAGCCTTCCGCCCGATGAGCGAGGGCGGCTGCCCGATGATCGCGAAGTAGGGGCTGCCGTTCCCGGTCTTCGGGGATCGAGCGGGGTCTATCACCCTCTCCGTCTTTGCAAGCGTCAGCGAAGCGATCCAGGGCGGCGGACGTCTCAGGACGACGCGGATCTCTCCCTCTCACCTCATCCTGGGGTGCGGCGATAGCCGCCTCTGCGGGCGCCTCAGGATGTGGACGAGGACAGGAGAAAACATCATCGGCCATCGGGCGTGCAACAGCCCGATGGCCGGCTTCCCCTCCCCGCGAGGGGAGGGGAGGTGGTGATCAGAACCGGTAGGTGAAATTGCCCTTCACGGCCTGGTCCTGGGCGCGGGAGCCGGTTTGGCCGGTATAGGCCACGCCCAGCGTCGTGTTGGGGCCGACGCGCAGGTCGAGGCCGACCTCCGCCACCACCGCATCACGGTCGATCGGAACGCCCGCGGACAGGAAGGTCGGGCCGGTCCCGAAGGACAGGAGCGCCTTCGGCACCACATCCCCGAAGGCCCGGCGGTAGCCGAGCAGGGCATGGGCGGAGAGCGGCAGGCCGAGGCCGAAGTCGAAGGCCGTCTGCCCGCGGACACCCACCGTCATGGCGCCGAGGTCGTAGTCCCGGGCGAGGCCGGTCAGGGCCGCCACGCCGCCGGTCTCGGCGAAGCCGTCCCGGTGGATGCCGACATAGGCGCCGCCGACGAAGGGCTCGATGTAGGACAGGGCCGGCTGCACCGGCTGGACCACCGCCCCCTTCGACACCAGCACCGCCGGGGCCGGCTCGCCCATGAAGAAGCGGTAACCGATCTCGCCGAAGCCCTGCACCGTGTAGCCGCCGTAGCGGCCCGAGGGCGTATCCGCCACGCCGGGGAAGATCACCGTGCGCCGGGTGCGCAGGGACTCATCCGCGTAGACCGCGCCGAGCCGCACCGAGACCGGTCCGAGCTCGTAGCCGCCGTAGACGCCGCCGAACCCGCTCGTCACGGTCGCCGATTCGAACCGGCCGGTCGTGTCCAGGGTGTTCTCGGTGTAGCCGCCGACCACGCCGAGCTTGAAGCCGCTCGGCAGCCGCACGTCGAGGCCCGCGGCGAAGCCCGCCAGGGTCCGGTCGAGGCCGAAGGCGTTCCCGCCCGACGAGGCGCTGCCGAAGGCGCCGAAGCCCTGGCCCCAGACGCCGACCACGGTCGGGTCGAGGGTCTTCACCGGCACGGAGGAGATCACCGGCCGGCGGGAGGGCAGGTCGGCGGTGTAGCTCGCCGGCAGGTTGCCGAAGCTCAGGCCGTCCGCGGAGCCGGGGGTGGTGCCCCAGCGCAGCCGGTCGAGGATCGCCTCACGGACGAAGAAGGCGGTCTCGTAGGACGAGGACACGGTCGAGCCGTGGATGTCGCCGGCCAGGACCCGGAAGGCGCCCTGGGCCTCCGGCGTCGTGAGCCCGACCGTGGCGGCGTAGACGCCCGTGCCCGGACCGCCCGCCTGGATCGCGTTGGCGGTCGCCGCGGCGTTGCGGGTGGTGGCGATGGAGGAGAACGCCACGTCGTTGCGGGTCAGCGTCAGGTCGACCTCGGTCGGCTGGTAGCGCAGCGTCGGAGTCAGGAAGGCGAAGTTCGAGGTTACGCCCGAGAACTGCCCGGACACGCCCCCAGTGGCGTTGAGGATCGCGTACTGGGTGCGCGGATTGTAGGTGCCGGACTGGGCCAGCACCTGCACCGTTCCGCCGGCGAGGGTCGCGGTCCCCGAGACCGCCAGCCGGTCGGACTGGCCGGCGGCGTTGGCCTCGACCTGATAGACCGAGCCCGGCAGGAAGGTGGCGTTGCCAGCCACGTTCAGGGTGCCGATGGAGTTGCCCGGCGCCACCGTGCCGCCGGAAAGCGCCGCAAGGCCACCCACCGTGCCCGTGCCGCCGAGGAGGCCGCCGCCGTTGACGATGACCGTACCGCCGATCGTGCCGTTGGCGTAGAGCGCGCCGCCGCTGCCGATGCTCGCGCCGGTGTTCAGCCGGTCGGTGGGATCCATCGCCAGGGTCCCGGTGACGTTCCCGAAGTAGCCGGCGGCGGAGTAGAGGTCGAGGCGGGCCCAGTAGCTCAGCGCCGACCCGTAGAAGGCGGTGAGCGCGTTGCTCTCGGTGTTCACGATGATCTGGTTGATCGTGCCCGTGGTGAGCTGCCCGTAGAGGCCGCCGTTGGGGGCGAGGGTCTTCGCGGCGGTGGTCGAGCCGCCGTAGAGGGTGGCGAGCAGGATGGAGGCATCCGGGCCGCCGGCCGGCGCCTGCTCCCGGGGAGCCTGGGCGTAGGACAGAGTCGGCAGGCCGTAGGTCATGCGCGCCTGATAGAGCGCCTGGTTGGCCGCCGAGGGCAGGTAGGGATTGTTGGTGGTGTTGGCGGTGCTCGCCGCGCAGGCCGCGACGGTGTTGCCGCACTGGGCCGAGAGGTAGGTCTGCAGTTCGGCCTGGGCCGCGGTGAACAGGCTCGGCATGTTGATCGCCGTGCCGGTGGTCGCCGCGTTGTTGATGTAGGCCGGGTTCGTGAAGGCCTGGGCGAGGTCGTAGGCCGAGAAGGCCCGCGAGGCGATGATGTCGAGGGGGTAGTGCACGCCCAGCACGATGCGGCTGTTGGCGTAGTCCGACGCCCGCAGGAGCATGTTCTGGTATTGCTGCGGTACCAGCATCGCCAGCAGGTAGCCGTCCGTGAAGGCGTACTGCGTGTGCCCGCTCGGGAAGGACGGGTTGGTGGCGATCCCGCTCAGCGCCGTCGGGTCGAAGACGTTGTACTGGCTCTGCGCCACCTGGATCGGCCGCGACGAGCCGTAGACATCCTGGTTGGCCTGGGTGTTGCGCACGCCGTAGGCGAGGTCGAGGACGCTGTCGTAGCGGTTCGGCAGGGTGCCGGTGGTGCCGGCCGCGCCCGCGGGCGACCCGGCCGGGATGGTGTAGGGCCCGGTGGGCAGGGTGTAGCCGGCGGGGGCCACGGCCGGGACCGGCACATAGCCGGCGGGCGTGGTGCTCGGGTTGGTGGCCGCACCGTTGGCGAAGTAGTTCTTCGCCACGCCGAGATCGGCGCTGAAGACGGTGTAGGCTTGGTTCAGCAGGTTGAAGGTCGCCGTCAGCGGGCCGGTATTGCCGGTGCTGGCGCGGATGCCGGTCTGGTAGATGGCGCCGAGCTGGGGACCGAGGCCGCCCACCGGCTGCAGCGGCTGCAGGCCGCCCGCGCTCTGGGGCGTCTGGGCGGGCAGGCCGCCGGCGAGGTTGTCGGCCGGGCCGAGATTGATCCTCGTGCCGTTGGCAAGGGTGATCGTCGTCGCGAAGGCCGCGCTGCCCGGCAGCGCCTTATCGCTGATCGCCTTCTGCTGGTCCGCGACCGAGGCGCCCTGATTCTGGGCGATGGCCTGCGTCAGGTTGAGCTGGAGGGTCTGCTGGCCGACCTGAGTCCCGTTCAGGCTCAGGAACGGGCTCAGCAGGTTCAGCACGTTGACGTTGGACGGTGTGGTGTTGACGGTCTGCGCCTGCGCGGCGGATACGCCGAACGCCGCCAAGGCGAGCGCGGCGAGCGAGACTCCCTGCTTGAATTCCATTGTTGCCCCCAACCGGCTGGTCCCCCGGATGGGTGTCCTTTAACTTAGCCTTACATTGACAAGTCTGTCATAATCTCGTCATGAACTGATTCGAGCCGCAACGTGATCTTGAAGCAACAACCAGTTGTTGAAGCCGGCTAATAAAACTGGCCTCTCAATATTTGCGATGACGCGATAACCATCACGCAATTATTGCGGCCGCAACGCGGCGTGCCGCCTTACATCCGCTTGGTGATCAGCTCCTCGGCACGCTGGTCGGGCTCGCGACCGGCGGCCTGGAGCAGGGGGACGACGTCGGCAGCCTCGGGGGCGACGAGGTAGCTGAGATCGAGCCCTTCGCGGATGAAGCCGTGGCTGCGCATGTGGTCGAACAGGCCGAGCAGCGGTGTCCAGAACCCGTCCACCGAGACCAGCACGACGGGCTTCCTGTGCCGCCCGAGCTGGGCCCAGGTCAGTTGCTCGACGAGTTCCTCCAGGGTGCCGATCCCGCCCGGCAGGGTCACGAAGGCGTCGGAGCGCTCGAACATCAGGCGCTTGCGGGTGTGCATGTCCGGGACGACGATCGTCTCGTTCACGGCCTCCAGCATGTTCTCCCGGGCCTGGAGGAAGTCGGGGATGATGCCGGTGACGTGGCCCCCGCCTTCGAGCACCGCTCGGGCGACGGTGCCCATGAGCCCGACATCGCCGCCGCCGTAGACGAGGGCCATCCCGGCCCGTGCCAGGGCGGCCCCGAGGGTCTCGGCGGCCTCCCGAAAGGCGGGATTTCGGCCGAACCCGGAACCGCAATAGACACAAACCGTCCTCACCAGGGCCATCCGGCGCCCTCCTTCGCGCATCTTGGGGGCCGCCTCAGGGAGACCCGCGACCGGAGGTCCCCGCGCCAAAGTGCTGAATTCCCGCAGGATTCGCCCGTGTGGGGGAGGCGGCGGCTTGGTACCCGGCCCATGTACGGTATTATAGGCAGTGCAGTCGACGGGTTTCCATGAGGAGGTCCGCCAAGTTTCGAGTTTTCGTCCCTTGAGTGCGGGGCGATTGAGGAGGCAACGGTGGTGACGACGCGGCGGGTGCGGCACGGTATCGTCCTGACGCTCGTCGGCCTCCTGGCGGGGCTCGGGATCGTGGCCGCCCTGTACGGGGGCGGCGGCCCGAAGCGGACGGACGAGCCGGCGGCGCAGAACCCCGCGGCGGCCCTGTCGCCTGACCGCCCGGCGGGATCGGGCCCCGACGGCGCCCCGGCGACGGCGCAGGAGGGCGCCCGCAAGGATCCGGACCTGGACTCCGGCAATCGCCAGGCCGCCCGGAACGGCGCCGGTGCTACCGGCGGGGGTGCGAAACCGGGAGCGGCCGACGCCGTGCAACCCGGCGCGCCCGGCCGGGCGGATGGCGCAGCTCCGAAGGATGGCGCAGCTCCGAAGGATGGCGCAAACCCAGAAGCGCCGCGCTTCGACATCGTCCGCATCGAGCCCAACGGAGACGCCGTGGTCGCGGGACGGGGCAAGCCGAACACGGTCGTGGAGATGCTGGTGGACGGCAAGCCCGTCGCCCGGGCCCTGGCAGACCCGAACGGCCAGTTCGCCATCGTCCCGCCACCCCTTCCGAAGGGCTCCAGCGAGATCGTGCTGCGCTCCAAGACCGCCGACGGGCAGGAAACCCGCTCGGCGCAGAGCGTTGCCGTGTCGATCTCGCCGGAGGGCAAGACACGTCCCCTCGTGGCCCTGACGGCCCCCGATGCGCCGACGGTCGTGCTGTCGCAGCCCGGAGCGTCCGAGACGCCCCCGGCCACGGCAGAGGCCAGACAGGGCGGGGGAGACAAGGCGGCGGAAGCGGGCAAGGGCCCGGCCGGCGCGGCCGGCGGGCAGGCCGCGCGCATCGTGAGCGTCGATGCCGAGCCCGGCGGCCGCCTCTACGTGACCGGTGCCGGCAAGCCCGGCACCGAGGTCCGCCTCTACCTCAACGACACGCTGATTGCCCCGGGCAAGGTCGGACCGGACGGCCGCGTGACCTTCACCATCGGCCGCGGGGTGGCGCAGGGCCGCTATCAGGTCCGCCTCGACGAGATCGATCCGGCTACCGGGCACGTCACCCATCGCGCCGAAGTGCCGTTTGCCATGCCGCAGACCGTCGCCTCGGCAGCGTCGGCGCTCAAGGCTGAGACCGGTACCGCCGGAGCAGGCGGTCACAGCGCGGAGGTGGCCCGAAAGGACGCCGCCGGAACCGCTGCGGGTCAGACGACCCCGGGCAGGCCGTCGTCCGGCAGGGCAGGGACCGTGACCGGGACGCCGGGGACAGGCCAGGCCGGCGCTCCGCCTGCGACGGGTGGCGCCCCGTCCGGGCAGGCGGCCGTGTCCATGGCGGCCCCCCAGCCGGGGGCCGGGGGCGCGACCGACGGCATGCGCACGGGCGCGGTGTTCGTCCCGGGCATCGCCACCGCCCGCATCATCCGCGGCGACAACCTGTGGCAGATCAGCAAGCGGACCTACGGCCGGGGCGAGCGCTACACGGTGATCTACGACGCCAACCAAGCCCAGATCCGCGATCCCGACCTGATCTATCCGGGCCAGATCTTCGTGCTCCCCGACGACAGGCGCGGGTGACGGGGGGCCGAACGGCAGGACCGCTCAGGGTGGCGCCGTGGCCGTCTCTCCGGAGCCGGAACCGGAGGAAGCAGACGCGCCTTAGAACTAGTTAACAACCGCACGCGACGTTTCATGAAAAACTGATCAGTTCATATTTTAGAACTCGATAGTAAATTTTAATCATTGCTCTTTATGAATTAGGTTGCGTCATTTTCCGCGCGAAGCGTTTGTTATCGCGCGGAATGTCCGCAGAATGAACTTCAACGTGGCACGGTGCCGGCCAGCCTCCGCACTCATTTAAACAGTGAGTTAGGAGGTCGATGAGACGATGCCCTCATCAGTAGCTGGCGTGGGCCGTATCTGCCGCCACGCAAGGATAGCAATTTATGCGGCTGATCGTTGGTGCACTGGTCGTCTTCGCTTGCGTTTTCGGCAGTTACGCGCAGATGGGTGGCCACCTGCTCGTCCTCTGGCAGCCGTTCGAGTTCGTCATCATCCTCGGCTCCGCGATCGGCGCCTTCATCATCGGCAACATCGGGCCGGTGCTCAAATCCGTACCCAGCATGCTGGCCACGCTGGTGAAGGGCCCGAAGTACTCGCAGCAATGCTATCTCGAACTGCTGGGAATGCAGTTCTCGTTGTTCAAACTCGCCAAGCAGAAGGGTTCGATGGCGCTCGAGCCGCACATCGAGAATCCGAGCGAGTCGACACTGTTCAACGCCTTCCCGACCTTCGCAGCGAACCATCACGCGGTCGAATTCGTCTGCGACTACATGCGGATGGTGACGCTGGGCGTCAACAACGTCTACGAGATCGAAGTCCTCATGGACGAGGAACTGGAGACGCACCACGAGGAGCAGGAGCGCCTCGTCTCGGCCATGCAGTCGCTCGCCGACGGAACGCCGGCGCTCGGCATCGTCGCCGCCGTGCTCGGCGTGATCAAGACGATGGGGGCGATCAAGGAGCCGCCGGAGGTGCTGGGACATCTGATCGGCGGCGCGCTCGTCGGCACCTTCTTCGGCGTCTTCGTCGCCTACGGCTTCTTCGGCCCCATGGCGCAGTCGCTCAAGAGCCTCTTCGCGGCCGAATCCAAATACTACCTTTCGCTGAAGGCGGGTCTGCTGGCCCATATCAGCGGACAGCCGCCGGTGATGTCGATCGAGTTTGCCCGCAAGTCTCTGCTGAGCGACGTCCGCCCGACCTTCGACGAAGTGGAAAAGGCGACCGCCGCCCTTCCCGCCTAGATCCGACTCATTCGCCAGCAGGGACGCAATGGCCACCATCGTCGTCAAGAAGGTCAAGAAGGCCGCCCACGGCCATCACGGCGGGGCCTGGAAGATCGCCTATGCGGATTTCGTGACCGCCATGATGGCGTTCTTTCTGCTGATGTGGCTGATCAGCATGACGACGCAGGAGCAGAAAGTCGGTCTGGCGGAATACTTCGCGCCGGCGGCGCTGAGCCCGGCCAGCAGCGGTGCGGGCGGCATCATGTACGGCACCGCCCTCGACACCACGGGCAACAAGCCGTCCACGCCCAACGAAGCCGAGACCGGCACTGCCGACCGGGACGACAAGGACCGTCCGACGACCCGTCCGGGCCGTTCCAGCGAACTCGATCCCAGCCGCCCGGACGCTAGCGTGCAGGCCAATGTCACCGCCATGGCCAGCCTCCGGCAGGCGCTGCAGACGATGCCGGACATCGCCGAGCTGTCGCACAACGTCGTCATCGAGGCGACCAAGGACGGCGTGAACGTGTCGCTGACGGACGAGAACGGCCGGTCCATGTTCCGCGACGGCTCCGTCGCCCCCTACGAGCGCACCCGTCGCGTGCTGGAGACGCTCGCGCCCACCCTGCGCCAGCTGACCAACCGCCTGACCATCACCGGCCACACCTCCACCGCGCGTCCTGGCTCGGGACCTGGCGCCGAACCCTGGAACCTCACCGCCGGGCGAGCGCTGGCCGTGCGCGAGATCCTGTCAAGCGCCGGGGTCCCCAACGACAACTTCGCGTCCGTGGTCGGGCGCGCGGACACCGAGCCGGTGTTTCCCGACGATCCCTACATCGCGTCGAACCGGCGGGTGACGATCACCCTGCACAATGCGAGCCCGCCGGCGCCCTCGAACCTCCTTCGCCTCCGATAAGGCGCCACCCCTTCGGCTGATCACAGCCGAAGGGCTGTACTGAGCGTGACATCCACGTCCGGGCATCGCGGTCAGCACCGGGAACGGCCGCGTTGGGTCGAGCCCTGCCCCCTTGCCGGACGATCCGGCCAGGCTGAGCCCCCTGGCAGCGCGAGGGTGCAGCCGGGGCTGCACGGGCCTATATGCAGGCGTAATCCCGACCTGGAACCCGGCCCGTCCCTCTGCCCATGTCAGACCCCACCGCGTCCCCGCCGGGGACGAGCTCGCCCGCTCGTCCCGGCCTGATCGACACCTACCGCCGCCTGTGGCCACACCTCTGGCCGCACGGGCGGCCCGACCTTCAGCGGCGGGTCTTCATCGCCTTCGGGCTCCTCCTTGTCGCCAAGGCGGCGACGATGGTGACCCCCTTCACCTTCAAATGGGCGACGGATGCCCTCGTGGCGGCGGTGGGCGGCCGTGAGAACGGGGTGCCGGCGGGGCTGGTCGCCGCGCCGATGCTCTTGATCGGCCTCTACGGTCTCTCGCGCGTGGCGATGGCCCTGCTCACGCAGGTGCGCGACGGGCTGTTCGCCAAGGTCGCGATGCACGCGGTGCGCCGCCTCGCCCTGATGACCTTCGCGCACATGCACACCCTGTCCCTGCGCTTCCATCTGGAGCGCAAGACCGGCGGCCTCACCCGGGTGCTGGAGCGGGGCCGCTCCGGCATCGAAGACCTGTCGCGCCTCATGGTGCTGACGCTGGTGCCGACCATCGTCGAGTTCGCCCTGGTGCTCGGCATCCTCGCCTACGAGTTCAACTGGCTCTACGCGCTCACCGCCCTGCTCACGGTCGTCGCCTATCTCGGCTACACCTACAAGGCGACGGAGTGGCGGATCGCCATCCGCCGCCGGATGAATTCATCCGACACCGACGCCAACACCAAGGCGGTCGATTCGCTGCTGAATTACGAGACGGTGAAGTATTTCGGCGCGGAGGCCCGCGAGACAGCCCGCTACGACCTCTCCATGGCGAAGTACGAAAAGGCCTCGACGCAGACCTACGTCTCGCTGGCCGTGCTCAACGCCGGGCAGGCGGCGATCTTCACCGCGGGCATGACCGTGGTGATGTGGCTCGCCGCCCGGGACATCCTGGCCGGGCGGACGACGATCGGCGGCTTCGTGCTGGCCAACACCATGCTGGTGCAGCTCTCGATGCCCCTCAACTTCATGGGCATGATCTACCGGGAGATCAAACAGGCGCTGATCGACATCGACGACATGTTCCGCATCCTCGGGCAGAACCCCGAGATCGCCGACCGGCCCGGTGCCAAGCCCCTGGCCGTCGCCGGCGGCACGGTGCGGTTCGAGGACGTGCGCTTCGCCTACACCCCGGAGCGGCCGATCCTGCGGGGCGTCTCCTTCGAGGTGAAGCCCGGCCAGACGGTGGCTATCGTCGGCCCCTCGGGGGCCGGCAAGTCGACCCTGTCGCGGCTGCTGTTCCGCTTCTACGAGCCGCAATCCGGCCGGATCAGCATCGACGGGCAGGACATCGCCGCCGTGACGCAGGACTCCTTGCGGGCCGCCATCGGCATGGTCCCGCAGGACACGGTGCTGTTCAACGATACGATCGGCTACAACATTCGCTACGGCCGCCCCGATGCGACCGACGCCGAGGTCCAGGAGGCGGCGCAGCTCGCCCAGATCGACCGCTTCATCTCCGGCCTGCCTGAGGGTTACGAGACACCGGTCGGCGAGCGCGGCCTGAAGCTCTCGGGCGGCGAGAAGCAGCGTGTGGCCATCGCCCGCACGATCCTCAAGGGCCCGCCGATCCTCGTCCTCGACGAGGCCACCTCGGCGCTCGATTCCTTCACCGAATCGGAGATCCAGGGCGCCCTCGACCGGGTGGCGCAGGGGCGCACGACCCTGGTCATCGCCCACCGGCTCTCCACCGTGGTCAACGCCGACGCGATCCTGGTCCTCGACCGGGGGGTGATCGCCGAGCGCGGCACCCACGGGGAGCTGCTGGAACGGGGCGGGATCTACGCCGCCCTGTGGAACCGCCAGCGGGAGGTCGACGCGGCCCGGCAGGTCCTGGCCCGGGACGCCGACGGCGCCTTGCTTCCGCCCGCGCGCGCCGAGGCTGTGCCGGCGGAGTAAGGGGCAACGGGTTCCCCTCTCCCCGCAGGCGGGGAGAGGGGAGCGCGGAATACGGCGTCTCTGAACATCACCGTCTCCAAACCCCAAGAGGGCGCATCGCATCCGCCCCGGGATCGATGCATACAAAATCCGCCCCGCCCGTCCCGGCCGGGATTAACACGGCCCCGGAAGCGATATACCCCTGACAGGCACGGCCCGCGAAGAAGGCCGGCTCGGCGAAAACGTGCCTCTGGGGAGAGACTTCGTGATCAGACATCTGCTGGCCGCCTGCGCCGCCGCCGTCGTGCTTGCCGCACCGGCCCGCGCCGAGGACGTCGTGCGCCTCGGCAACCTGAAATTCGCCCATTACGGTGCCATCTCCTACATGAAGGAGATCGCCCCGAAATTCGGCCTCAAGATCGACGAGCGCCAGTTCGCCAAGGGCGCGGACATCTACCCCGCCATGGCGGTGGACCAGATCGATATCGCGGCCTCCGGAGGCGACGGCGCCGTGGCGGCACGCGGCAACGGCGTGAAGCTCCTCGTGGTGGCGGGTTTCGCCGATGGCGGGGTGCGCATCCTCAAGCGGCCGGACCTGGCGGCCAAGAGCGCCGCCGATCTCAAGGGTCTGAAGGTCGCCACCGTCCGGGGCGGCACCCAGGACCTGATGCTGCTCGCCGAACTCGACAAGCACGGGCTGACCTGGTCCGAGCGGCCCGGCAAGGACGTGCAGCTCACCTACTTCAACAACTACGCCGACCTGAACCAGGCTCTGGCCCAGAAATACGTCGACGTGATCTGCCAGTCCGAGCCGCAATCGACGCAGGCGATCAGCGCCGGCTGGGGGGTCGAGCTGGTGAAGCCCTACGACACGCCCATCGGCAAGCCGGTGCGCCCTCTCGTCATGACCGAGAAGATGTACAACGAGCGCCCGGAAGTGGCGCAGAAGGTGCTGAACCTGTTCGTGGCTGCGACCAAGGCCTTCATCGACGATCCGGCGCTGGCCGAGAAATACGTGCGCGAGCAGGTTTTCAAGGGACAGCTGTCGAGCCAGGATTTTCGCGATGGCATGGCCAATGCCAGCTACACCTACGCGATGCCCGCCGGCCACATGCAGACCACGGCCGATTACATGGTGAAGTACGGCCTGGGGAAGATGCAGAACCCGCCGAAATCCGATGCGGAGTGGGTGAAGCTCGATCTGCTTGAGAAGGCCAAGGCCGACCTGAAGGTGAACTGAGCCGATGTCGCTCGCGTCCCTTCGCGGTGCCCTGGTCCCGGTGGCGCTGCTCCTCCTCTGGGAGATCCTGAGCCGCACGGGGGCCGTCTCCCCCGTGGTGCTGCCCCCGCCCTCTGCGGTGGCGGTGAAGTGGTGGGCCGGGCTCCAGCCGGCACTGCCCTACGACCCGGCCCAGGAGAGCTACCTCTCCTGGCTGTTCTCGGGGGAGATGCCGCACGATGCGGTCTCCAGCCTCGGCCGGGTGCTCGCGGGGTTTGCGCTGGGCGCCGGGCTCGCCGTGCCGGTCGGGCTGATGCTCGGCACCAGCGACGGCCTCTACGGCCTGTTCAACCCGTTGCTGCAGGTCCTGCGGCCGATCCCGCCCATCGCCTATATTCCTCTGGCCATCGTCTGGTTCGGGCTGGGTAACCCGCCGGCCCTGTTCCTGATCGCCCTGGGGACCTTCTTCCCGGTGCTGGTGAACACCATCGCCGGGGTGCGGCAGGTCGATTCGATCTACATCCGCGCCGCCCGCAACCTCGGAGCCGGGCGCTGGACGATGTTCCGCCGGGTGATCCTGCCCGCCGCAAGCCCGTTCGTGCTGGCGGGGATGCGGATCGGCATCGGCACGGCGTTCATCGTGGTGATCGTCGCCGAGATGATCGCGGTGTCGGACGGGCTCGGCTACCGGATCCTCGAGGCGCGGGAATACATGTGGTCGGACAAGATCATCGGCGGGATGCTGACGATCGGCATCCTCGGCCTGATCATCGACGGCGCCATGAGCCGGCTGAACGACCACCTGCTGCGCTGGCACCGCGGCCTGGAGCGCTGAAGCGAGCATGATGCGGAACAGTGGAGGCCGGTTGTCCGGCCACATCATGCGGCGAGCACACTGATGTCGGCAGAGATCGTCGTCGCGAACGCCGTCAAGGTGTTCGGCAGCGGAGCCGCTGGCGTCCCCGCCCTGCAGGACATCACCGCCACTGTGCCGGAAGGGCAGTTCCTGTGCCTCCTCGGCCCGTCCGGCTGTGGCAAGTCCACCCTGCTGAACGCCATGGCGGGCTTCACCCCGCTCACCTCCGGGACGATCACCATCGGCGGCAAGCCGGTGCGGGACCCGGGGCCCGACCGGGGCATGGTGTTCCAGGAATACGCCCTGTTCCCGTGGATGAGCGTCGAGGACAATGTCCGCTTCGGCCTCGACGTGAAGGGCGTGCCCCGCGCCCAGGCCGACGCGACGGTGGCGCGGATTACGGAAAAACTCGGCCTGTCCGACTTCCTCAAGCGCTACCCGAAGGACCTCTCCGGGGGCATGCGGCAACGGGTGGCCATCGCCCGCATCCTCGCCCTCGATCCGCCCGTGATGCTCATGGACGAACCCTTCGTCGCCCTCGACGCACTGACCCGGCGAACCCTTCAGGACGAATTGCTGCGGATCTGGGCGGAGTACCGGAAGACCATCGTCTTCGTCACGCACTCCATCGAGGAGGCGATCTACCTCGCCGACCGCATCCTGGTGATGACCTACCGCCCAGGCCGCATCAAGCGCGACGTCATGGTCCCCATGCCCCGCCCACGCGATCCCGCGAGTGCTGAGTTCAACGTGATCAAGCGGGAGTTGGGGCAACTCGTCATGGAGGAACAGGCCCGCTTCACAGACGCCGAGTTGCACGCGCCGGCGGTGGATTGAGGAAAGTACGCCCCCCGTCATTGCGAGCAAAGCGAAGCAATCGAGGGCAGCGGGACGGTCTGAAGCCGTGGCGGATCCCTGGATTGCTTCGCTGCGCTCGCAATCACGGGGTGGCCGTGGCGCTTACCCCCGCATCTTGACCCCCAGCAGCGCCTCGAAGGGCAGGACCATCGCGCCCTTGTCCCGGTCACCATGGCCCTGGCGGAGGGCGGTCTGGTAGGTGGCGGTCGCCGCCGCCGTGACGGGGAGGGGGAAGCCGTGCTCGGCCGCCACCGTGGCGGCGCTCACGAGGTCTTTGTACGCCTTGGCGAGCGGGTAGCCCTGGTCGAACTCTCCCCGGAGGATGCGCGGTACGAAGTATTGCGAGGCATAGCTCCGGCTCGTGCCGGTGGTGACGACCTGGCCCAACTGGGCCGGATCGAGCCCCATCGCCACGGCCATCGGCAGCACCTCGGCCAGGGCCGCAATGTTGATGTCGTAGAGCACGTTGTTGACCGTCTTGGTGAGCTGCCCCGCCCCCGCCGGCCCCATGTGCAGCACCGTGGCGCCGAACCGGTCGAGGAGCGGGCGCACGGCCTCGAAGGCGTCCGCGTCGCCGCCGCACATGACGGTGAGCGTCCCCGCCTCGGCGCCGGCCGGGGCTCCTGAGACCGGCGCGTCGAGGAAGCGCCGGCCCCCCGCCTCCAGCGCCCGGCCGATGCGTAGGGCGTCCGCGTGGGTAGTCGTGCTGAGATCGACCACGATGGCGCCTGGCGCGAGGCGCGCCGCCGCCCCGTCCGGCCCGAACAGGGCCTTCTCCACCACGCCCCCGTCCGGCAGGCAGAGGAACAGAAGGTCGGCCCCCGCGATCCGTCCCCGGTCGGTGGTGGCCACCAACCTCGGCCCGTCGAGCCCGGCGAGGCGGGCGGGGTCGGCATCGCACGCCGTGACGGTCTCGGACCCCTTGGTCGCCAGATGCCGGGCGATGGGCGCGCCCATGGCGCCGAGGCCGAGGAAGGCGATGTGGCTGCGCATAGGGCCCTGAACTCCGTGGGGAATCGCTTTTTTCCGAAGCGAGGCGGTGTATCATGGCGCGATGACCGAGCTACTGGAACGAGCCATCGCGCGCGTCCGCGCGCTCCCGGAGGCCATGCAGGACGATGCGGCGCGGATGCTACTGGTCTTTGCCAGTGGCGAGGACGAACCGGTGTATCACCTGACTGCCGAGGAAGAGGCGTCGCTGGCGAAGTCACGCGCTCAAGCCGCGCGCGGCGAGTACGCCTCGGACGAGCAGGTTCGCGCGCTTTGGGAGAAGTATGGCGCGTGAAGCTCCGCTTCACACCCGACGCTCTGGCCGAGATCGATGCCGTCCTCGGCGGCATCGCCGACAAATCACCGATAGGGGCCTCGAATGTCCGCCGGCGGATCGAGGCCACCTTGGACCGGCTGGTCGATCACCCCCTCTGTGGCACCCGCACCAGCTCCCCGCCGTTGCGCCGTATCCTGGTGAGGCTTTTCCCTTATCTAATCTTCTACGAACCGAGGGACGACGCGGTCGTCGTGATCGCCGTGCGGCATGCTGCCCGGGATCCGTTTTCGATGCCGGGCGACCAACGCGATCCCGATCCCGAAAGTTGACGTAGACCTAACGGACTGCCATCCGCCGGGCAGAGATCTGATCCCCCGAGCCCCCACAGCATGACCGACCTCATCGAGACGATCCGGCGGACGCTGGTGCCGATCCACAAGGAGGGGTACCCCTTCATCCTGATCGGCATCGTCCTCACGGTGCTCGCCGGCTACTTTTCCCAGTTCTTCGGCTGGATCTTCCTGATCCTGACGTTGTGGGTCTGCTACTTCTTCCGTGATCCCGAGCGGGTCGTGCCGGTGGGCGACGGTCTGGTGGTCTCGCCGGCCGACGGGCGGGTGAACCTGATCGCCACCGTCCTGCCCCCGCCGGAGCTGGACCTGCCCCAGGTGCCGACGCTCCGCGTCTCGGTTTTCATGAACGTGTTCGATTGCCACGTGAACCGCATGCCGGTCGCCGGGAAAATCGGTCAGATCCACTACACGCCCGGCCTGTTCCTCAATGCCGAACTCGACAAGGCCAGCGAGGACAACGAGCGCAACGGCCTCGTCATCGAGGCGAACCATCGCGGAAACCCGACCCGCATCGGCGTGGTGCAGATCGCGGGGCTCGTCGCCCGGCGGATCGTCGGCTTCGTCTCGGCGGGGGACTCGTTGGCCGCCGGGGACCGGTTCGGCCTGATCCGGTTCGGGTCGCGGCTGGACGTCTACCTGCCGGCCGGCACCCGCGTCCTCGTCGGCCTTGGCCAGAAGGCGGTGGCCGGTGAGACGGTGCTGGCCGATCTTAGCGGCGGTCCCGAGCGCAGCTTCCGCCGGATCTGAGGGGATCAGCCGTGGACGATCTCTTCCCGCCCTTCGCGCCGGACCCGAACGAGCCGCGCCCGCGCCGGTTCAAGCCGGTGCCGTTCCGCATGATCGCGCCGAACATGATCACCCTGATGGCCCTGTGCCTGGGGCTGACGGCGATCCGGCTCGCCTTCGAAGGCAAGTTCGAGCCCGCCGTCATCGCGGTCGTGGCGGCGGGCGTCCTCGACGGCATCGACGGGCGGGTGGCGCGCCTTTTAAAGGGCACCTCCCGTTTCGGGGCGGAACTCGACTCGCTGGCCGACTTCGTGAATTTCGGCTGCGCCCCGGCCCTGATCCTCTATGGCTTCGTGCTGTTCCACCTGAAGTCGCTGGGCTGGATCATTTCCCTGATCTTCGCCATCGCCATGGGCCTGCGGCTCGCCCGCTTCAACGCGATGCTCGACGACCCATCCCGGCCCGAATGGAAGAAGGATTTCTTCGTCGGCATGCCGGCCCCGGCCGGGGCGTTGACGGCGATGCTGCCCCTCTACCTGCACTTCCTCGGCCTCACCTTCGATGCCTGGGCGGCGCCCGCCGTGCTGGCCTACGTCCTCTGCATCGCCCTGATGGTGGTGTCGACGGTGCCGACCTTCTCCGGCAAAACCATGGGCAAGCGCGTGCCCAGGGGCCTCGTGCTGCCGATCTTCCTGCTGGGCGTGGCTGCCTTCGGAATCCTCATCAGCTACCCGTTCGAGGCGCTGGTGGCGGTGAGCGGAGCCTATCTCGTCACCATCCCCGTGGGGGCGGCCCAGTACCGCCGCCGCCTCAAGGCCGAACAGGCCTCCGGGGAGGACAGGGGTGAGGACAGGGACGCCGTCGCAACCGACGGTGGATAGCTTCGCCGTCGGGCTCCCACCGGCCCGCCGCATGAGGCACGTTCTTCCTGGAACGAGGCGGGGAACGGGATGCTCGAGGAATTCAAGAAGTTTGCCCTGCGGGGCAACGTCGTCGACCTCGCGGTGGGCGTGATCATCGGTGCGGCCTTCGGGGCGATCGTCACCTCGGCGGTGCAGGACCTGTTCATGCCAGCGATCGGTGCCGTCACAGGCGGGCTCGATTTCTCGAACTACTACCTGCCCCTGTCCTCGAAGGTACAGACCGGCCTTTCCTACGCCGAGGCAAAGAAGCAAGGCGCAGTATTGGGTTACGGCCAGTTCCTCACCGTCTCCCTGAACTTCATCATCGTCGCCTTCGTGCTGTTCCTCGTCATCCGGGCGATGAACAAGCTCCAGCACGCCGAGGATAAGAAGCCCGAGCCCGTCGCCGAAGTACCGGCCGACGTGAAGCTGCTGGGCGAGATCCGCGATATCCTCGTGGCCAAGCCGACGGTCTGATCTCCGGTCGTTCTCACGATCGGGAGCCTCGTCTCAGGCTTCCTTCGTCCCGTCGGCCTTGACCCCGAACGCGTCGAGGATGCGGTCGAGGGCTTCCTCGACTGCCTCGGTGCCTTCCTCGTGGGTCTTGAGGCGCGTTTCCAGGCGTCGCAGTTGCGGCTCGAACTCGCCCGGGACGGGCGGCTCATCACCGAGGAACTGAGGCTTCTCAACCGCCGGAAGGGCCCCTCGCAGTTGCTGGCCGAGATGGTCCCGCACCGGCTCGGGCAGGACCGGCCCGCCGGCGGTCCGGTCGTCGTTCATCGTCGTGTTCCCTCTGGTCTCATTACCAGAAAAGGCCCCGAAGCCTTGCGCTCCGGGGCCCTGGCCGTCCACGTTCCGCCGGCCGGGTGACCGTTCCGGCGGAACACGCCCTGGGCGAGGCCCCGAACGCTTAGTCGATCACCTCGACGATGCGGTGGCCGCGATCGACCAGCACCGGGCGGTCGTTGACGACGGTGTACCGGTAGCCGGGCTGCACGCGGTACTCGGAGGGCACGTCGTAGTAGGTGACGCCCGAGGACGGGAGGGTCGAGCCGACGGCGACGCGACCATCGTAGTCGTACGAGCGGACGTTGCGCTCGCGGACATAGCTGCGGAAGCGCGGCGCCATGTCGACGCCGAGGATGCCACCCACCGTGCCGGTGGCCGCGCCGACTGCGCCGCCGACGATGCCGCCGATCGGGCCGGCCGCATCGGCACCAGCCGCAGCGCCGCGCTCGGCACCCGGTATGGTGCCCTGCGCCTGGGCGGCGAGGGGCAGCGAGAGGGCGAGGGCCGAGGTGGCGAGAAGGATCTTGACGTTCATACGGATGCTCCGTTTCCGTGTCGTTCCGCCGCATGGACGCAGCGAAGCTCGGGCAAGTAACGCCCGATCACCGGAATCGGATGCATCGAAATTTCAGGCGCGGCCTGGGCGCCCGATCATGGTTTCCAAAGGACGAGTCCTTTGGCCGGTGCAGGGTAGAGCCCTGCGAAACCCGGTTTCCCAAGCCTAAGCGTCGGGCATCGCGGACTGGATGAACCGGTCGGACCCGAGATCCTCCTCGTCATAGCCGAGGAGTTCCGCGAGGCGGCCCCGGGCGCGGCTGACGCGGCTCTTCACCGTGCCGACCTTGCACCCCATGATCGTGGCGGCCTCCTCGTAAGAGACGCCCTCGGCGCCCACCAGCACCAGCGCCTCGCGCTGGTCCGGCGGAAGCTTCGCCAGGGCGCTCTGGAGATCCTCGACGTCCAGCCGGTCGCCCTGGTGGGGGGCGGTGGCGAGACGCGCGGCGTAGGAGCCGTCCTGATCCTCGACTTCCCGGACCCGCTTGCGGTGATCCGAGTAGAAGATGTTGCGCAGGATCGTGAACAGCCACGCATTGAGGTTCGTGCCCGGCTGGAACCGGGCGCGGTGCTGCCAGCCCTTCAGCAGGGTGTCCTGCACAAGGTCGTCCGAGCGGGCCGGGTTCGAGGTCAGGGACAGGGCGAAGGCACGCAGGGACGGCACCGCCGCCAGCAACCCATCACGGAATTCCGGCTCGATCGCCTCGCCCCGGGCCCGGAGCGCCGCTTCCAGCTTATCGATCAGCTCGGCGAAGCGAACGGGCATCTGGTCTTCGCCCAGGCGGTCGTAGGCGGTGCGAAGGTGCTCGCCGAGATGCGTCCGGATGGAGGAAGAGAGGTTCGGGCGGTCGTTCGAAGAACCCTCCTGCGCGTGCAGGACGGCGGAGTCGTCGCGGGTCATGCTCGTCGCACTCGTCAGCTTGCCGTGACCCGACCGCCGGTCCGAAGCGGTCGAGCGGCGCGGTTGAGGGCCGGTTACAGTGTGAACGTCCGACCTTTGCGCACCTGATTATCTTAGTTGTAGCGCATCGGGCCGCCGCATGCACCCTCGCTCAGGTCGCATCCGCAGAAGCGTTGCTCCCTCTCAACACCTCGACCTCGCCCTCGCGCAGGGTCAGCATGTCCCCGCGTTCGACGACGGTCCAATGCTCGTCCCGCGTGAGGGCCTGCGTGGCGACGACGGTGACCACATCGTTCGGCCCGGTTTCCCGGGCGAAATCGATGGTCCAGTCCTCGTCGATCAGGGTCGCCTTGCCGAAGGGGGCGCGGCGGGTGAGGTAGCAGAGCCGCTTGCCGCAATGGGCGTAGAGAGTCCTGCTGTCCGACATCAGCATGTTGAACACGCCGAGCCCGTGCAACTCGGCGCAGAGATCGGCCACCGCCCGGTCCAGGGTGGCGGGGCGGGGCAGGGTGCGGAACCGCGTCTGAAGCCGGCCGAGCATCCAGCAGAAGGCGTATTCGCTGTCGGTGGTGCCGATGGGGGTGAAGGCGCCGAGCTCCAGCCGCTTCACGCCCTTGAGCTGGCCGTTATGGGCGAACGTCCATCGCCGGCCCCACAGTTCCCGGGAGAACGGATGGGTGTTCTCCAGGCTGACGCGCCCCCGGTTCGCCCGGCGGACATGGCCGAGGACGATGCAACTCTTGATCGGCATGTCCCGGAGCAGCCGGGCGAGCTGGGAGCGGGAGCTCGGCTCCGGCTCGTGGAAGCTGCGGGTGGTACGCCCCTCGTAGAAGCTGATCCCCCACCCGTCGGCATGGGGCCCGGTCTCGCCGCCACGCCGGGCGAGGCCGGCGAAGGAGAAGCGGATGTCGGTCGGCACGTTGGCGCTCATGCCGAGCAATTCGCACATCGGATCGGGCGGGGATGAGGGGAGGGACGTTCGCCTTTAAGCGCCCCGCCCCGGCCGAACAACACAAAATCAGCGGGCGAGGTAATCCGTGAGCGTCATGCCGACCATGATGCAGACCCAGAAGAAGCCAAGGCCGGAGAACAGGCGGATCAGGGGCGGCTCCTTCCGCACCTCCATCGAGACGAGGAGGATCAGCGCGACCATCACCCCGACCACCGCGATTTCCAGGGCCCAGACATGGGCGAAGGGCAGGGTCGCCCCGAGCGTGACGTTGACGGCGAGCAGGCTCAGCAGCGCCAGGAAGGTCAGGACGGGTGTGCGCATCCGCCGCCGGAGCCGAGCGCGGTCGTCGGCGGTCAGGGAGGCGAGGGGGCCGCGCATGGTCAAGTCGCCCGGTTGACGACGTAGAGGATCGGGAAGGCGAGGATCCAGACGAGGTCTATGAAGTGCCAGTACAGGCCGTAGACCTCGATCCAGTTCTGGTGCCGGGACAGGAACCCAGCCTTGGCCGCCATCCACGTCATGCCGAGCAGGAGGGCGATGCCGGTGAACAGGTGGACCGCGTGGAGGACAGTCGCCACGTAGTAGAGGTTCACGAAGAGCCGCGCCGCCGGCGTCTCGGCCAGCTCGAACGGGCGGTCGGCCAGGAAGGGCATCATGTGCTCCGACCAGTCCGCGTAGTACTCGTAGCCTTTCAGGACGAGGAACAGGGCTCCCAGCGCCGCCGTGGCGAGCATGGCCCGCACCATCGCCCGCTGCCAGCCCATGCGCGAGAACTCGATGGCCATGGACATAGTCAGGCTGGAACAGATCAGCACGACGGTGTTCGTCGCGCCGATCCAGAACTTCAGGTGGCGGGCGGCCGCCACCGTCGCCTCCGGATGCTGGATACGGGTGATCAGGGCCACGAGGAACAGGGCCGAGAACAGCAGAAGCTCTGTGATCAGCCACGCCCAGATACCGAGCGTCGCCGCCTCGCGCTGCTGCGCCACGCTCTCGAAATGGTGGGCGCGGGCGACGCCCACCCCGTCAGCGAGGGGCTCGTTGACGAAAGACTCGCTCATCGGTGCTGGTCTTTGGATTCGGTGGCCTGGATCGGGTAGTCGTAGGGGATGCGCGGCACCTCCGGCGGGCTCACGAAGTTCAGGGTCGGCGGCGGGGAGGAGGTCTCCCATTCCAGGCCCTTCGCGTCCCAGGGGTTGGCCGGCGCCTTCCGGCCGAACCACAGGGAGTAGACGAGGTAGAGCATCGGGAAGATGTACCCCGCGGCCAGGATCGTCGCCCCGGCCGAGGAGAGCACGTTCAGGAGCTGGAATTCCGGCGGATAGGTCGCGTAGCGCCGGGGCATCCCGAGATACCCCAGGATGAACTGCGGGAAGAAGGTGACGTTGAAGCCGAGGAAGATCAGCAGGGCCGAGACCCTTCCCCACGGCTCGCTGTACATCCGGCCCGTGAACTTCGGCCACCAGAAGTGCAGGCCGCCCAGGAAGGCGAGCACCGTGCCGCCGACCATGATGTAGTGGAAATGCGCCACCACGAAGTAGGTGGCGTGCACGTGCTGGTTGATCGCGAGGGTGGCGAGGTAGAGCCCCGTCAGGCCGCCCAGCACGAACAGGCCGATATAGCCCATCGCATAGAGCATCGGCGTGTCGAGGCGCAGGCTGCCCTTATGGATCGTCGCGGTCCAGTTGTAGACCTTCACCGCCGACGGCACCGCCACGGCGAAGGAGAGCGACGAAAAGACGAGGCTCGCGAGATCGCTCTGGCCGTTGATGAACATGTGGTGGCCCCACACGAAGAACGTCACCGAGGCCAGCCCGATCGAGGCGTAGGCGACGAAGCGGTAGCCGAACAGCTTCTTGCGGGCGAAGGCCGGGACGATCTCGGAGATCACCCCCATCCCCGGCAGCACCATGATGTACACGGCCGGGTGCGAGTAGAACCAGAACAGGTGCTGGAACAGCACCGGATCGCCGCCGAAGGCCGGATCGAACACTCCGACATGGAAGGCCCGCTCTGCGATGAGCAGGATCAGCGCCGTGGTGATGACCGGGGTGGCGAGCAGGAAGATCAGGCTCGTGGCGTAGTGCGTCCAGACGAAGATCGGCAGCTTGAACCACGTCATGCCGGGCGCACGCATGGTGTGGATCGTCACCACGAAGTTCAGCCCAGTCAGGATCGAGGAGAACCCGACGATGGTCACCCCGATCAGCGCCGGCAGCACCCAGGTGTTCGAGAAGGCGGTGGAGAGCGGCGCATAGAACGTCCAGCCGGTGTCGACGCCGCCGAGCACCACCGAAACCAGGGTAAAGAGCGCCCCGGCCATGAACACGTACCAGCTCGTCAGGTTGAGCTTGGGGAAGGCGAGGTCCTTGGCCCCGATCATCAGCGGGATGAGGAAGTTGCCGAAGGTGGCGGGGATGGAGGGGATCAGGAAGAACCACACCATCACCACCCCGTGGATGGTGAAGGCCTTGTTGTAGGTGTCGTTGCTCATGATCGCGCCGTTGGGCACGACCAGCGCCAGCCGCACCACACCGGCCGCCAGCGCCCCGATCACGAAGAAGCCGGTGATCGAGACGAGGTAGAGGATGGCGATGCGCTTGTGGTCCGTGGCGAGGAACCACGAGCGCAGGGTCGATTCCGCGTGGAGGTAGTCGGGCTTGCGCCCGATGGTCGCCTCAGGGGAATGCGGTTCCCGGTGGGCGGCGCCCTCGACCGTGCCCGATGCGCTCATCGCGTCGCCTCCGCGGATTGGCCGGTGCCCGGATAGGCCTTGATGAAGTCGATGATCCGGCCGAGGTCGTCCTCCGGGATCCGCCCGGCGAAACTCGGCATCACCTGCTTGCCGCCGCCGGCGAGCTTGTCGCCGTTGGGGTTCAGGATCTTGTCCCGCAGCCACCCGTCGTCGGCGGTGACCGTGCGGCCGTCGGCGAGCTGGACCTTGCTGCCGTAGAGACCGGCGAAGCCCGGCGCCCCGACCGGCGAGCCGGGCTCGTGGCAGCCCGCGCACCCGTAGGCTTGGTAGAGGACGCGGCCGGCGGCGACCTTGCCCTGCTGGGCGCCCGCATGGACCAGCCAGTCCTGATAGTCGCCGGGGTTCATGAAGGTCACCTTGCCGCCCATCACCGAGTGGTCGGTGCCGCAATATTCCGAGCAATAGAGGTGGAAGGTGCCGACCTTGTCGGCCTTGAACCACATCTCGGTGTAGCGATCGGGGAGGGCAGCCACCTGCATCCGCACCGCGGGCAGGTAGAGGGCGTGGATCACGTCCTGGCTGATGATGCGCATCTTGATCGGCTGGCCGATGGGCAGGTGCAGATCGTTGATCTCGGACTGCCCGGTGGCGTGCTGGAACTTCCACATCCATTGCCGGCCCACCGCCTCGACCACCATCGCGTCGGGCGGCGCGTTCCTGGACTGCACGAAGAGCTGCGCCCCCCAGGCGAAGAAGATCAGGGTGAGGAGGAACGGGATCAGCATCCAGCTGATCTCGATGAGGTTCGAGCGGATGCCGGATGGGCTGCGGTCGGCCTCCGATCCCTCCCGGTAGCGCAGGGCGAACCACGTGATGGCGATGAAGACCGGTACGGTCAGCGCCAGAGTCAGGACCGTGAAGGCCAGGATCAGCTCGTCAGTCTCGACGGCCTTGACCGAGGCGGCGACGGGCCAGAACTGGATGGCGGCGTGGTCGGGGGTCATCGCGGAGCGCCTCCGTCGAGGGACCGCCCGACCGCGAGCTGCATCGCCCGGTCGATCGGGATGTGGGCCCGGCTGCGGGCGGCGTCGGCGTAGCCGTAACCGGCGAGGGCCTTCTCGGCGCCCTCCCGCTGCCGGTCGAGGTCGGCATAGGGGTTCGGCTGCAGATTGGGCGCGGGCGGGACGAGTTGCGTCGTCTGCTGCGGCGTGAGGGTGGGGAGGGCGGCCTCCTGGTGCGTGACGAAGAGGTGCATGAGGAACACCATGCCGCCGATCACCGTCACGGCGGAGACGGCGAGGCCACCCATAACGTAGGCGGTCGTGCGCACGTTCACGTCGCGCGTCTCGTGACCCGGCCCCGTCTGGCCTTGCCCCTCGCTGTGCGCCCGTGGCGGGCCGGAGCCCGGTGCGCCGTCCGGGCGACGGGGGACGACGTTGGCACCGCGTAGGGCGAGGGCCGCGAGGATGGCGGAGACGAGGCCCGCGGGCGACCGGCTTCCTCCGCTCATCGGGCATTCCTCGCGCGGGTGGGAGACGGCTGGCCGAGGCGGCCGGCGAGGAGGGGGTGCAGCACGCCCGCGAGGCACGCCACGGCGAGGGCGGCCAGGATGTCGGCCGGCCGGATGGCGAACCGGTCCCGCACGGACGGCGTGACGAGCCAGAACATCTCCAGGGCGTGGACGAGGAGGGCCGCGGCGGCCAGAGCCCGCACGATCACCCGGCCGGGACGCAGGGTGGCGAGACCGGCGAGGCTCGCCACGATCCCCGACAGGATCGCCAGGGACCGGCCTGTCCACCCACCCCGGGCGGCATACCACGCCACCTCGGCGGGCAGGTTGGCCGACCAGACGATCAGCGCCTGCACGAAATGCATGTAGGCCCACAGCCCGAGCAACACGACGAGGGGGATGAGCCGCCCCCGCCCGGGCACGACCCGGTTCCGACCGATGGGCTCCGGCTCTTCCCAGGCCAGCAGGGTGGCGGCGGCGAAGGCGAGTCCGCTCCAGGCGGTCATCAACAGGAGGCCGAGGATCGCCGAATCGAGCCGGGGATCGAGGGCCGCCACGACATCGATGGCGAACAGGGTCCCGACGACCGCATGCAGGGCCACCGCCGGCACCGTGCGGCCCTCGCCCGGCGCGTCGAAGGGCCGGGCGAAGCGCAGGCACAGCCAAGTCCAGGCGGCAAGGTAGACGATTCCCCGGGCGAGGAAGAACGGCACCGTGAACCAGATCGCGGCCAGGGCCGTGCGCGGCGGCTCATGGGTCCACGGATAAAGGGAGGTGCTCGCCGCCAGGATCGGCAGGCCGAGCAGCGCGGCGGCCGGCATGAGCGACATCAGGCGGCGGAGGGAGGCGAGCATCTCGATCCCACCGCGCTCGCGGACCTTCCGGCCAAAGCGCTCGGCCACCACCGTCACCGGCAGGGCGCCGACGGGCAGGGCCAGGAGGACGAGCCACGCGGCGAGGCAGGAGGCGGACGCGCCCCGGGTCCCGCCGAAGAGGATCGCCAGGGCCAGGGCGCCCGCGCCGAGGAGGGCGAGGATGGGCATCCTCATCGGGTCGCCTCCAAAGCGGCCTGGTCGGCCGCGGGCAGGGAGGCGACGGGCGCGTCGTGACTGATCTGCAGGGCGCGGACATAGGCGACGATGGCCCAGCGATCCTCCGAGGGGATCATCTGGCCCATGCCGAACATGCTCTTGTAGCCGTTGGAGATCGCCCCGTAGATCTCCCCCGCGCTTGCCTTCTGCAGGCGGTCCGAGGTGAGGTCTGCGGCATGGGGGAAGCCGCGGGCGACGATCATGCCCGCGCCCCGCCCGTCCTGCCCGTGGCAGGGGGTGCAGAACACGGCGTAGCGGTCCTGCCCCCGCTCGACGAGGGCCGCCGTGATGGTGGCGGGCTGCGGCGCCTCCCGGGTGGGATCGGCCCGGGGCACGGTCCCGGCGACCGGGTGCCGCATGGTCATGGCTTTCGGGAAGAACGGGTTCTTGTCCCAGGTGCGGGCCTTGGCCTGCTCGTCCATGTTCGCCTCCCCGCAGGCGGCCAGCGGCAGGGCGAGGAGAACGGACAGGAGGATGGGGCGGCGGAGGAAAGGCCGGCTCATCGGGGGACCCGCGCCGTGGCCAGGGGCCGTCCGCCCCCGGCGGGCAGGCCGGCGAGGCGCCGTTCCAGCCTCGCGGCATCGGTGCCGTCCTCGGCCATTTCGGCCGCCAGGAAGAAGCGGTCCCCGGTCGCCCGGTGGAAGTCCGGGATGTTGAAGGCCGGATGGTTCAGGCGCGGTAGCCGGTTCAGCACCAGGAGCGCCGCATGGACGGCGAGACACCCGCACAGCATCGCGAAGGAGACGCTCGGCACGACGAAGGACGGCCAGGAGAAACGGGGCCTCCCGCCGATCAGGAAGACGTAGTCGTAGGCGGTGGCGTAGACGCACATGGCGTAGAAGGCCGCACCGCCGCCCAGCGCGCCCATCAGGGCGTAGGGCAGGATCGAGCGCCCCTCCAGGCCGAGGGCCCGCAGGGTACGGGGCATCGGCACCGGCCCGTAGGCATCCAGGCGGACCGGGCCCCTGAGGGTGGAGAGGGCCTGGAGGGCCGTGGCGAGCTCGGCCTCCGTCGGGAAGGCGGCGGCGACCCCCCAGAGGGGCGCCTCCTGCCCGCTCCCCCGCAAGGCCGCCTCCTGCCGTTGGGCCCCCGCCGGTTCTTCGGGGCTCCCCGGGGGGACGAGGCGACGGATTGCGGTGATGGAAATCGCCGGGAAGTACCGCACGAACAGGAGGACGAGGGTCAGGAACAGTCCGAGCGACCCCACGAAGGTCGCGATGCCCCACACGTCCACGGCGTAGGGCAGGCGGGAGGAGGGCAGGAAGTCCTGCGTCAGGGTCACGACGAGGATCATGACGTGGTCGGCATAGGCGCCCGCCGCGACGAGAACGCCCGCCGCCGCGAGAGCCGGGGCCGAGCGCCGCGCCCTGGCCGACCAGAAGATCTGTGGCGGCAGCACGAGGCCCAGCACCGCCGCCCAGAAGGCGAGGGCATGGCCTCCCTCCATCCGGCGCACCAGGACGGCCCGGCCGGCAGCGTCGCCGTTGAGGAAGGTGTCGAAGAACTCGGCGCCGTAGCAGTAGGCGCTGGCGCAGCCGAGGCAGAGCATCAGGCGGGCGAGGGCGTCGAGGTGGCGGTCCGTGACGAGATGGTCGAGGCCATAGACCTGCCGGATCAGCACGATCACCGCCGCCGTCACCCCCACGCCCGACAGCACGGCATGGATCAGGAAGCTGATCGGCATCAGCGTGCCGTGCCAGCCGGGCATGACCGAGCCCGCGAGCATCACCGAGGCGCCGGTCTGCACCGAGACGACGAGGAGGATGCCGAGGAGGGCCACGACCCGATAGGCCTGCCCCCAGATCTGCCAATGCGCGGCCGACCCGCGCCAGCCCGACGCGAGGATGCCGTAGGCCTGGGCGCGGAACAGGGCGACTTTCCTCGTCGGTGACACCGCCGCGAGCTGCCGGGCGGCCTCGCCGTGGGCGTGGTCGCGCAGGCAGGCGATGTCGGGCAGGAGGCCGATGTACCAGAGGCTCAGGGTGACGACTAGGAATGAGACGATGTCGATGGCGTCCCACAGCAGCGGGGAGCGGAACTGCGGCCAGAGGTTGAAGGTGTTGGGATAGGGCAGGTTCCAGTAGAAGAACCACGGCCGTCCCAGATGGATGATCGGGTACAGCCCGGCCGCCGCCGTGCCCAGCAGGGCGACGGTCTCGGCGATCCGGTTCACCGGCCCCCGCCATTCGGCCTCGAGCAACAGCAGGATGCCCGAGACCAGGATGCTGCCGCAGGCCACGCCGATCCACCAATCGTAGCTGGCGATGTCCAGCGCCCAGACGACGGCGTTGTTGTTGTCCCAGATCCCGACGCCCTCGTAGAGCAGGTATCCGAGGGTGAGGGCGAAGAGCCCGAGTAGCGCCACGGCTCCGGCGAAGGCGATCCACCAGCGGCGGCCCGCGGGATGGGTGAGGGGGATGGCGCTGACGGCGTCGCCGACGGAGTTCATGTCCTCGCCGGGATGGATCGCGGGTGCGGCCATGCTCAACACTCTCGCAGCCGAAGATGGACGAACGCCCTCATGTGCGCTGGCCCTCCTTCGCGGACGCCTTGAGTCCGGCGAGGTAGGTGGTGCGCGGCTTGGTGTTGAGGTGGCCCAGCAGCGCATAGTTGCGCGGGTCGGCCTTGGCCACCGAGACCGCGCTTTTCGGGTCGGCGACGTTGCCGAAGGTGATCGCCCGGGTCGGGCAGGCCCCCTGGCAGGCCGTCTCCACGGTGCCGTCGGGGATCGGCGCGTGGGCGTCCTTGGCCGAATCGATGCGGGCGCTGGCGATGCGCTGGATGCAGTAGGTGCATTTCTCCATCACCCCCCGGGCGCGGACTGTCACATCCGGGTTGCGCTGCTGCTGCGTCACGGGCGGCATCCCGCCGGAATAGTCGAGGTAGTTGAACCGCCTGACCTTATAGGGGCAGTAGCTCTGGCAGGTCCGGGTCCCCACGCAGCGGTTGTAAACCTGCAGGTTCAAGCCTTCGCTGTCGTGGATCGTCGCCTCGACGGGGCAGCCGAGTTCGCAGGGCGCCGCCTCGCAATGCATGCAGGGCACCGGCTGGAAATGGGTCGCCGGCGCCTCGGGATCGCCCTCGTAGTAGCGGTCGATCCGGATCCAGCCGAGCCAGCGCCCCCGCGCCACCTCCTCGCGGCCCACCACGGGGATGTTGTTCTCGGCCTGGCAGGCGGTGACGCAGGCGTTGCAGCCGGTGCAGGCATCGAGATCGATCGCCATGCCCCATTGGGCGGCGGTCCAGCGGTCCTGGGATTCGGGCGGCGGGTAGAAGGAGGGGGCCGGGGCCGCATCCTTCGCGTCGCCCACGGGGGGGCCGCCGACGGCCTGCGTGCGGATGATGGCGCGGCCCTCCTCGTCGTCCGGCAGGGCGCCGAGATGCTGCGTCGTGGCCGGCATCCGCGTCTCGCCCGTGCGGACGAGGCGGGCGCCGGTCAGGCGCCAGGGCGTGTCCAGGGGGCGCAGGGTGCCGGCATCGTAGCCGAGGCCGCGGGAGAGGTGGTCGGGCACGTCCCTGCCGTAGCCGAGGCTCAGGGTCACGGTGGACTCGGCCTGGCCCGGCATTATCCAGGCCGGGCCGGTGACGCTGCGCCCGCCCGCCTCGATCCGCACGAGGTCGCCGTCGGCGATTCCCTCCCGGGCCGCGAGCGCCGGGCTCAGGGCGACCACGTTCTCCCACACCACCTTGGTCAGGGGCTTGGGCAGTTCCTGAAGCCACGCGAGGTCGGCATGGGTGCCGTCGTAGAGGGTGCCGTCCGGGCGGAACACCACCTCGATGCCCGAAGCCGGCGCGGCGGCCTTGGCCTCGGGCGCCGTCCCCGTCACGCGCACATCCTCCGCCGCTGGCGCGCTGTCGGCGAAGAACCCCAGCCGCAGGGCCTCCGAGAACCGTGCCTCGAAAGCCGTGTCGTCCTCGCCGTCGCGGCGCCATTGCGCCTTGAGCAGGCCGAGGGCATCGGTGCCCTCGTCCGCCCGGGTGAGAAAGGCGAGCACCTCCTGCGGCGTGCGGCCGTTGTAGAACGGCGCTACCGTCGGCTGGATCAGCCCCACCGTCCCGTCCGGGGAGCGCACGTCGCCCCAGGATTCGAGGGGGTGGGCCAGGGGCAGGTGCCAGTCGGCGTGGGCGCCGGTCTCGTCGTAGTAGAGCCCCGCATGGATCTTGAGCGGCACGCGCTCCATCCGCTTGGCGAAGTCGAGGGCGCCGGGCGCCTCGTAGACCGGGTTGGCCCCCAGCACGATCAGCGCCTGCACCTCGCCCCCGTCCATCGCCCCGGCGAGGTCGGAGAGGGATCCGGCGCCCCCCTCCGCGACGGGCGCCAGATGGTGCAGGGTGGTCCCCGTATTGCCCAGCGCGCCGTTGAGGCGGTGGACGAGGGCGTGCAACGCCGGATCGGCGGACAGGCCCGCCGTGACGATGCCGGCGCCCCGACCCTGCGCCAGGGCCGTCCAGGCCCGGCGAGCCCAGCGTCCGGTGGGATCGTCGCCCGCCGGCTCGGCCCCGCCCCCGGCAGCGGCGAGCATGGCCCGGGCGATGGCCTCCAGGCGCCCGGCGGAGGCCGGCACCGCATCGTCCGCCTTGGCGCTCGTCAGGCCCGGTGTCGGCGCGGCGGAGAAGAGCGGGAGCAGACGCCCCTCGGCCAGGGCCGCCCGGCGGGCATCGCTCCACCGCCGCGACAGCCCGACCTGCCCCGGCCCGAGGTCGAGGAAATCGCCGTCGAGCGACACGATGGCCCTGGCCTTGCCGAAATCGGGCAAGGTCTCGACGGGGCGGCCATAGGCGAGGCGGGCGCCTTCCAGGATCCCGTCGCGGGACGAGCCGGCGAACCAGCGCGCCTCCGGATAGAGCTTGCGCAGCCGCGCCAGCTCCGCTGCGACCGTCGGCGAGGTGATCGGGCCGGTGAGCAGGGCGAGGCCCTTGCCCCCCGTCACCCGCCACGTGGCGGTCTCGGCGAGCATCGCGCCGTTGAAGGCCCCCCAGGAGGCCGGCCGGCCGAGATGCTGCACCGCCTGGCTGCGGAACGGATCGTACAGGCCGAGCACGGAGGCCTGCCCGAGGATGTCGGTGCCGCCACGGCTCCAGGGATGGTCGGGATTGCCCTCGACCTTCAGGGGCCGCCCGTTCCGGGTGGTGACGAGGATGCCGTTCCCGAACCCGTCGAACAGGGCGCTCGACGCGTAGGAGAGCGGCGCGCCGGGCACGATCCGCTCGGGCTCCTTGACGTAGGGGACCTCGTAGTCCCGACCGTCCACCCCGCAGGCGGTGAGGCCCCCCAGCGCGAAGGAGGCGGCCATCAGCTTCAGGAAACCCCGCCGGCCCGGCTGGGCGGCGAGGCACGAGGCGGCGGGAAACTCGACGGCGAGGTAGGTCCGGAACTCGTCCGAATCGGCCACTGCATCGAGGCTGCGCCAGAAGCGCGGTCCGTCCCCACCGGCGAGCCGGGCGCGAAGGGCGGGGAGGTCGGGAATGCCGGTCATCGGTGGCAGATCCCGCATTCGGTGAGGCGCTCGCCGCCCTTGACGTGGTAGCGCTCGGCGAGCTTGGGCCCCAGGCTCGCCTGATCGGCGGGGGGCTTCCACTCCATATTCCAAACCTCCGCAGGGGTGCGGAGGTTCTTCTCCGGCGCCCGGTGGCAATCGAGGCAGAACTTCATCTCGAAGGCGTTGGCTCGGTAGGTCATCTGCATCGACGTGACGTCGCCGTGGCAGCTCGAGCAGCCGACCCCCTTGGTCACGTGGACCGAGTGGTTGAAGTAGACGTAGCCGGGCAGCTTGTTCAGCCGCTTCCAGACCAGGGGCTCGTCGCTGGCATAACTGTCGCGGACGGGCTTGAGCATGTCGGAGCCGGTCCAGATCTGAGAATGGCAGGTCATGCAGGTGTGGGTCGGCGGGATGCCGGCGCTGGCATCCTTCTCCACACCGGTATGGCAATAGCGGCAGTCGACCCCGAGTTCGCCGGCATGGTGCTTATGGCTGAATGGGAGGGGCTGGCTCGGGGCGATCCCCACCCCCGTGACGTAGTTCGACCGGACGATGCCCGCGGCCAGCACCGGCACGGCCACGAGACAGGCGGCGAGCGTCATCAGGACGAGACGGTAGATCGCATCGGCGCCGGGCGAGAACAGCTGCGCCGTCGCGGGGCCCGCTGGCCGTTCGTCGGCGTTCCCCGTCACCACAACCCCTCCGACGAGCCGGACCCGGCGCGTTCAACCCAGCGGCGAAGGTAGCGCCATTCCGGGGTGGGGCCAGCCCTAAGCCTGCGGCCAATCGCGTTGGGGTCGGGGCCCTGCGCGCATCCGTCCCCCCCGCGGCGCGGGCGACACCGGACGCCCGGTCCGGCCTGAAACAGTGTAAGAGCCCGGTTCACCCCGTTTCCGAAGGTCCGATGGACACAGATCCCCTGCTCCTCACATGGCGGACAGCCCGGCGGCTGCATGCGGTCGCGGTCGCCCTCGCCGTGGGCCTCGGCGCGCCGCTCTGCACCCTGGCGTTGCTCTGCCTGAGGGACCTGATCGGGGTGATGCCCCAGGACGAGGCGGCGAGCCTGCCGTTCCTGCGGCTCGCGGTGGCCATGCCGCAGGGGGAGAGGATCCTGGCGCCGGGCGTCGCCCTGCGGCCGGCGGATCTGGAGCTGGCGGGCTTCCTCGGCATCGCGGTCTGCGCCCTGGTCCTCGCCGGCCTCGGCTGGCTGGTCGCCGCCCTGTGCTTCCGCGCCCAGAACCGCGCAACGGATGCGGTGCGCGAGCGGGTGATCCGGGCGATCATCGCCGCGCCGGCCGGCGCCCGGGACGACATCCGTGGCCTCGCCCGTCTGGTCGGAGAAGTCCTCAGCCGCAGCGAGCGCCTGCTCTCGGCCGGCATCGTCGTGCCGGCCATGACCCTGGTCGCCGTGGTCCTCGCCCTGACCTTCGCGGCCCTGGCGGCGCCCCGTCTGGTGCCGGCGGCGGCCATCGCCCTCGCGGCGGCAGGTCTGGCCGATACGCTGATCCTCCGGCGGGGCCGGGAGCGGCAGGACCTGCGGATGCGCACGGGGGCGCGGATCGAGGCCGGCCTGAGCGACCTCGTCCGGCGCCTGCCGGCGGTGCGCAACCACGGCGCGGGTGCTCTGGAAGAAGCGCGGATCACCGCCCGGGTCGCCGTCAACCGGGAGAAGATGGCCCGGGCCGAAGCGCGCCTCGCCTATGCCCGGGCCCCGGCCGTGGCCCTGGCCGCGATCCTGCCGGCCCTCGCCATCGGCTCGGCCCTCTGGCGCTCCTCCGGGACGGCGGGGCCGGCGGCGCTCCCCGTGGCGCCCGAGGCCTTGGCGGCGGCGGTGGGCGCCTTCGGCGTGGCCGCCTGGCTCGTGGGCGCCTGCGTCCGCCTGTGGTTCACCCGGCAGGCCGTCCAGCCCCGCCTCCGGGAACTGGCCCGGGCCATCACCGCCCTTGAAGGGCGCACCGCCCCGAATCCCGTATCCGCCCCGGCCACGCGGCTGCCGGGGCGCGGGGTGCTCGCCGCCGAGGGCGTCGGCGCCTTCGACCCCGTCACCGGCGAGCGGCTGTCGCGGGTCGACGTGACCGTCACCATGCCGGGCCATGTGGCGATCACCGGGGGCCGGGGCAGCGGGGCGCGGGTTCTCGCGGCCATCCTAGCGGGACAGATCGAGCCCACCGCCGGACGGGTCACCTATGCCGGTCAGGCCCTCGCGTCCCTCGATCCGGCCCTGCGGGCGAGACGGATCGCCTTCGCGGGCGGCGAGGCGGTCCTGATCGAGGGAAGCCTGCGCCAGAACCTGCTCTACGGCACCCTTCCGGCTCAGGCGCCCGACGACATCGCCCTCGTCGGCCTCTGCCGGCTGACAGGGCTCGACGGCTTCGTCTACCGCCGGGGCCTCGAAGGGCGGCTCGATCCGGAGGGGGATCCCACCCTCGCCGCCGCCGTGGTGGGAGCAAGGCGGGGGATGCAGGCCGCCCTCGCCCTGGAGGGGGCCGGCCGCCTCGTGGAGCCGTTCGACCCGGAGACCTACAATCACCAAGCGAGCATCGGCGAGAACATCCTGTTCGGCACACCGGTCGGGAGCGCCTTCGCCCCAGCGCGGCTCGCCCGCCACCCCTACATGCGCGCGGTGCTGGAGGCGGAGGACCTCGTCAGGCCCCTGACCGAGATCGGCCTGACGGTGGCGCGCATGACCGTCGAGATCTTCTCGGAGCTGCCCAACGACCACCCGCTCTTCGATGCCTATTCCCTCTTCCCGGCGGCCGAGCGGGGGTATTTCGAGGACTTGGTGGTGCGCCTGCCTGCCGCCGGAGCCCTGCGTCGGGGTCCCGCCGGACAGCGCGACCGCATGCGGCTCATCGGCCTCGCCCTGCGCTACAGCGAGACCCGCCACCGCTTCGGCCTGATCGATCCGCCCTTCGAGGAGCGCCTGCTTCAGGCCCGGCGCTCCTTCGCCCGGATGCTGCCGCCGCACCTGTCCGGCGCGGTCGAGTTCCACGACCCCGCCCGGATCAACCCCGCCGCCAGCCTGGAGGAGAACCTGCTGTTCGGCCGGGTGAGCCTCGGGGAGGCCAACGCCGAGAAGCGGGTCCGGGCCCTGCTCCGGCGCTTCCTGGCCGACGAGGGGCTGGAGGCGGCGGTCTATCGCCTCGGCCTCGACAGCGCCGTCGATCCCGCGGGCGGGGGCGCCCTCTCCGACGGCGCGGTCGGCGCCCGCGACCGGATCGGCATCGAACTCGTCCGGTGCCTCGCCCGGGACCCGGACATCCTCGTCATGGCGGTGCTGGAGGCCCGCCAGCCGGAGGATTTCGATTCCCGCCTCACCGGATTGCGCCACTCCCGGGCCGAACGGGGACTCATCGTCTGCCTGCACGGCAGCACGGTGCCCGACAGCCTCGACCCGTTCGATGCGGTAATCGCAGTGGACAACAGCGCCGTCGTCCCGGCGGACGCCCGGACCATCTCGGAACCGGCCTTAAGCACGCCGTAAAAGGAGGCGAAGGTCCATCGTCGCCGCAGGTTCACGCGCCCACCGGCACCGTGGGAGCGAGTCCATCGCGCTCAAAGGGGCGGGTCGGCGGGGAGACGCGTGGTTTAACAGTCGGTTAAGCATGATGCGGTTCCCGTGACGCCGCGTCGTGCCCCAGGAATTCGCCCCCGGTCCATGTTCCTCCGGAGAAGCCTCACCGCCGGCCTCGTGTGTCTCGCCCTCGGCACCGCCGCGGCGGCGCAGGACAAGGCGCAGGCACCGATCCCGGCGGCGACCCTGGCCCTGATGGCGGCCAAGGGCACGAGCGCCTCGGCGCCCGTCGTCTTCCGCGCCTATAAGCGGGAGTCCGAACTGGAGGTGTGGAAGCGCGGCCCCAAGGGCTACGTCTACATCAAGACCTTCCCGATCTGCCGCTGGTCCGGGCAGCTCGGCCCCAAGCATCAGAACGGGGACAGGCAGGTCCCCGAGGGGTTCTACACGGTCTCCCGCCGGCAGATGAACCCCAACTCCCATTATCACCTGTCCTTCGACGTCGGCTATCCGAACGAATACGACCGGGCGCATGGCAGCTCGGGTTCGGCGATCATGGTGCACGGCATCTGCTCGTCCATGGGCTGCTTCGCCATGACGAACGGGACGGTGGAGGAGATCTACGCCATCGCCCGCGAGGCCCTGGCCGGCGGCCAGGCGGCGTTCCAGTTCCAGTCCTACCCGTTCCACATGACCGTGGAGAACCTCGCCCGGCACCGGGCCGACCCGAACTTCGCCTTCTGGCAGAACCTCAAAGAGGGGTCGGACCGGTTCGAGGCGACGGGCGAGGAACCGCAGGTCTCGGTGGCGGGCGGGCGCTACGCCTTCGCTCCGTCGAAGGACCCCCGGCGCGAGGCGGCCTACGTCACCCGCCATGCGGTGGAGGAGGCGCGGATCGCCGCCCTGGAGGCCGAGGCGCCCGCTGTGCGCACCACCTATTCCGACGGCGGGCAGAACGCGTTCTGGGCCGCTTACGTCTCCAAGGGTGGGACGGTGGGCGACATCAGCCGGCCCGAGGCCCTGGCCTTCGCCGCGCAGGAGGTCGTCATGGTGCCGGCCCGCCGCCGCCCGGTGCCTGTCCCGGAGCATGTCTGGACCGCCTGGCTCGCCACGCGCGCCGTGCCCGCCCCCGTCCGGACCGCCTTTGTCCCTCCCTATTCCGCCACCCGCGATTCGGCGGCAGTGCTGGCCGACCCCTTCCAGTCGCGCTACGCCGACAGCTTGCCGCAACTTATGCGGGAGGAAATGGGCAAGCGGGGGGAGGTGACCGTCAGGCCCACGACCTTGGCCGCGTCGGCCCCTTTCTGACGCGCGGTTTGTCCTGAAAATTAAGAGACGGCAAAGCTTTACGCTGAGTCGAGGTCGTGGACGGGGCTCCCATCACGTGGGGCATGGCTGCCCTGTGAACGCCGGCCCTGGGCGCCGAGCCCGATGTGTGCGCCCGCACATCGCAGCAAGGTTGCATTCCCCAATTCATTGTCCGCGAGGGACGAAACGGTACTCCTGTCCCACTCGACTCTCGAACTTCGCCCGATTTCTCTGGAACGACGACGGGGGCCTGACCGTAAGCGGTCGGGAAGGTCCGTCCGAAGCCCCGTGATCACCATGTCCCACGATCCCGTGCCCCTTCCGGGCACAGCGAAAGACGACCTCGTCCTCAGGTTCTGGGGCGTGCGGGGATCGACCCCCGTGTGCGGGCCGCAATACGCCGAGTTCGGCGGCAGCACGCCGTGTCTGGAAGTCCGGTGCGGCGAGCGCCTGTTCGTCATCGATGCGGGCTCGGGCCTCTACAATTTGGGCCAGAACCACCGGACAGACCTTCCCCAGCAGGTGGATCTCCTCTTCAGCCACCTTCACCTCGACCACACGGCGGGCCTGCCCTTCTTCAAGCCGGCGGTGCTGGATTGCAGCCGGACCATCAACACATGGTGCGGGAACCTCCACGGCGAATCGGCGGGGCCGACCCTCGAACGGCTGTTCTCCCCGCCGCTCTTTCCGGTGTCGCTCGGCGACCTCTGCTGCACCTTCAACCATCACGGGTTCGAGGCGGGCGAGTCCTTGGTCTTCGAGGACGGGTCGCGCGTCGACACCATGCTCCTGAACCATCCGCAGGGCTCGGTGGGCTACCGGTTCGACCACCAGGGCCGGCGCCTTTGCATCATCAGCGACATCGAGCACCGGGACCCGTGGCCGGATCCGGCGCTGGCGGAGTTCGTCTCCGGCGCCGACCTCATGGTCTACGACGGCATGTTCACCGACGGTGAGTATCCGACGTGCCGCGGCTGGGGCCACTCCACGTGGCAGAAGGGCGTCGAGCTCGCCAAGGCGGCGGGGGTGAAGGCCCTTGCGATCATCCACCTGCACCCGGCCCATTCGGACACGATGCTCTTGGAGATGGAGGCCGACCTCCAGGCGGCGATGCCGAGCGCGTTCATCGCCCGGGAACGGCAGAGCATCGTGGTGGGCGGACAGCAGCCAGCCCTGTCGGACAGGCCGGGCGCTCCCTCGGGGGCCTCCTGCCGCCCGGCGGGCGAGGTCCGCCGCCGCCGGGTTAGGGCCGCCTGACTGCGCCGGCCGGGCCTCAGGCGGTGCCCTTGCGCCGGGAGCGCAGGTAGAGCCTGAACGCGAACAGGACGAACAGTGCCGCGCCGACGGTGAGAATGCTCCAGCCGTAGGGCGATACCGCCTGATCGTCGATCGGATGACCGATCCGGCCGAGGGCCACCAGCAGGCCGAAGACGGCAATCACCGCCGAAGCGAGCATTCCCAGAATCATCGCATCCATCGCTCGATCCCCGGCGCCCCGGGGCGGGAGCCTGGAGAATGCGTAGGCCCCAACGGCGTTCCCCGGCCCCGGGCGATCCCCGGTCACGCAGACGCGGACCGCCGACGCCCCTCCCATGCGGCGCCGGGTTGGGCTAAGGAGGCCCGCGGCGGTGCCTTTCCGCCCCCGCAGGGAGCCCGAGACCACGGTGATGACCGGCCAGGATACGCACCTCGATCCGCAGCACGAGACGCCCGCCGGGCCGGCGCGGCGCCCCGATACGCAGCTCGTGACGATCTTCGGCGGCTCCGGCTTCCTCGGCCGCCACGTGGTCCGGGCGCTCGCCAAGCGCGGCTACCGGATCCGCGTCGCCGTGCGCCGGCCGGACCTCGCGCTGTTCCTCCAGCCGCTGGGCAAGGTCGGGCAGATCGTCGCCGTCCAGGCGAACCTGCGCTACCCCGATTCGATCACCCGGGCCGTCGAGCGGTCGGACGTGGTCATCAACCTCGTCGGCATCCTGCAGGAGAGCGGCCCCCAGCGCTTCGCCCGGCTCCAGGCGGAGGGGGCGGGCGCCATCGCCCGGGCCGCCGCGGCGGCCGGCGCGCGGATGATCCAGGTTTCGGCCATCGGTGCCGACGCGAACTCGCCCTCGGCCTATGCCCGCACCAAGGCGGAGGGTGAGCGCAACGTGCTCGCCGCCTGCCCGGACGCGATCATCATGCGCCCCTCCCTGATCTTCGGGCCGGGGGACAGCTTCTTCAACCGCTTCGCCGGGCTCGCCCGCGCCCTGCCGGTGTTGCCGCTGGCCGGCGCCCAGACCCGCTTCCAGCCGGTCTTCGTCGGCGACGTGGCCGAGGCCATCGCCCGGGCGGTGGACGGCAAGGTCGCCGGGGGACGGGTCTACGAACTCGGGGGCCCGGAGGTTGCGACCCTCGACCACCTCGTCCGCTACATGCTGAAGACGATCCAGCGCAGCCGCCTCGTCCTCGACCTGCCGCTGCCCCTGGCGAAGATCCAGGCCCGGGCGCTGGAGCTCGTCGACACGCTGACCCTCGGCATGCTCCCGGACGCGCTGAAGCTCACCCGCGATCAGGTGATCCTGCTCCAGACCGACAACGTCGTGTCCGAGGCGGCCAAGGCCGAGGGCCGCAGCTTCGAGGCGTTGGGCATCGTGCCGACCGCCGCCGAGGCGGTGGTGCCGGGCTATCTCTGGACCTTCCGGAAGGCTGGCCAGTTCGCCGACGGCCGCGGGACCGAAGCCCAGGCCGGCGTGCCGGACATGATCGCCTCGACCCCGATGGCCGCGCCCTCGACTCATCGGCCCGACCGCGCCTCGGGCCCGGCCATCGGCGCCGACGCGGGCGGCAACCCGAGCCGCATGGGCAACCGCTGGGGCACGCGGAAGTAGGGGCCTCCTCCCAGGGTTCGGCCGGAAAGGCACCGGAATCCCTCTCCCCGCCTGCGGGGAGAGGGGGTTGCTCCCTTCTCGGGGTCCGGGCGAGCTGAGGCCCTGGGCAGTCTCAGCGCACCACGCCCTTCGCCTTGAGCACCTGCGTCTCCTCCGACCCAAGCCCCAGGCGTTCCTCCAGAATCTCCGCCGTCGACCCACCGAGCGGCGGCGGCATGCGTCTCACCGGCATCCGCCGGCCGTCCAGGCGGTAGATCGGCGCAATGACCCGGCCCGCCTCGCCGTCGCCGACGATCAGCCCCGCCTCCCGCGCCCGCTCGCCGAGCAGCGCCTCCCGCAGGCCCGCCACCTCGCCGCAGGGGATGCCTGCCTGCCGCAGACGGGCGAGCAGGTCGTGGCGGGTCCATTGGGCGAGTTCCGCCTCCAGCACCGGCAAGAAGTCCGAGCGGTTCCGCGAGCGGTCGAGGTTGGTGGCGAAGCGCGGGTCGTCGCAGAGATCCAGCCGGTCGAGCACCTGTTCGCAGAAGCGCCGGTACTGGCCGTTGTTGCCGACCGTGATGACCACCGGCCCGTCCGCCGCCTCGAACACCCCGTAGGGCACGATGGACGGGTGGGCGTTGCCGTAGCGGGGGGAATCGAAGCCCTGGGCCAGGGATTCGAGGCCGTAATACGAGGTCAGGGATACGCCGCTGTCGAACAGGGCAAGGTCGACTCGGCGGCCCTTCCCGGTGCGCTCCCGCTGGTAGAGGGCCGCCAGCACCGCCTGGGCGGCATACTGGCCGGTGAACAGGTCCACCGCCGCCACGCCGAACTTGAGGGGCGGCCCGCCATAGTCGCCGTTCAGCGCCATCACCCCCGACTCGCCCTGGACCACGAGGTCGTAGCCCGGCCGGGTCGCCTCCGACCCGTCCGAGGCGTAGCCGGAGACCGAGCAGTAGATCAGCCGCGGGTTCTCGGCGGACAGGGCGGCGTAGCCGAGGCCGAGCCGGTCCGCCCCCCCGGTCTTGAAGTTCTGGACGAGCACGTCGCTCTCGCGGGCGAGGGCCTTCACCAGGGCGAGCCCCTCCGGGTCGGCGAGATCGACGCCGATGGAGCGCTTGTTGCGGTTCACGCTGTCGAAATACGACGTGTTGCCCGGCGTGGTCCGCACGCCCCAGTCGCGGGTGTCGTCGCCCCGCTCCGGGTGCTCGACCTTGACGACGTCGGCGCCGAGGTCCCCCAGCACCTGCGCGCACCAGGGGCCGGCGAGGACCCGCGACAGGTCGAGGACGCGGATGCCCACGAGCGGCAGGTCGTCGGGGTCGAACATCATCGCGGACCTCTCATGCTCCCATGACGCCGTCGAGGCTGCGCACCGCCGCGATCAGGCGCGGCCGGGCCACCTCCATCAGGAAGCGGGCATCGGTGATCACCGAGGGCGCCCCGCAATTCACCGACATCATCGGCAGCCCGCCGCCGGGGTCGAAGCCGACGCCGATGGCGCAGACGGTCTCCTGCCAGTCCCCGAAGGAGGTGCAGCAGCCGATCTCCCGGTGTTCCGCCACCGCCCGGTCGAGGCCGGCCCGGAGGCTCGGCCACGCCACCGGGTCGAGGGCCTTCAGATCCTCGTAGATCCGCTCCCGCTCCCGTTCGGGGCAGACGGCGACGTAGGCCCGGCCCATGGCGCTGCGGGCCAGGGAAATCCGCGAGCCGGTATCGAGGTTGAGGGCGATGGCCGCCGGGCCCCGGTGGCAATCGACGTAGCGCATGCTCAACCCGTCGCGGACGCCGAGCCCGACCGAGGCGTTGGCCGCCTCCGCCACGGCCCGCAGGGCCGGCCGGGCGATGGCCCGGACGTCGAGGCCGCCGAGGGCCGCCGAGGACAGGGCGATGGTCGCGGTGCCGAGGCGGTAACGGCCGGATTCCGGCAGGTGCTGGAGGTAGCCGAGGCGGGTCAGGGTATGGGTCAGCCGGGAGACCGTCGAGCGCGGCAGGCCGCAGCTCTCGGCGATGTCTTGGTTGGCGAGGCTCGTCCGCCCCGGCCCGAAGCAGGCCAGCACGGACAGGCCCCGGGCGAGGGCCGTGACGAAGTGCCGGTCCTCCCCGGCCACCTCCGTGACGAAGTCGCTCATCCCGCGAGCTTCGCCTTCGCCTGGGCGTAGTCCCGGGCGAGGCGGGCGACGAGGTCGGCGGTGGTGGGGATGTCGTCGATGCTGCCGACACCCTGGCCGGCACCCCAGACGTCCCGCCACGCCTTCACCTTGTCGCCGCCGCCGAAATTCATCGCGGTCTTGTCCCGCTCGGGCAGGGCGTCGGGATCGAGGCCGGCGGCGCGGATGCTCGGGGTCAGGTAGTTCCCGGGCACCCCCGTGAAGCAGGGCGTGTAGAGGATGTCCGCCGCGGACGAGCCCGCGATCATCTCCCGGTAGCCGGGGGCGGCGTTGGCCTCCTGCGTGGCGATGAAGCGGGTGCCCATATAGGCGAGGTCGGCGCCCATGGCCTGGGCGGCGAGGATCGCCGGGCCCGTGGTGATGGCCCCCGACAGGATGATCGGCCCGTCGTAGAACCGGCGTACCTCGGAGACGAGGGCGAAGGGCGAGAGCGTCCCCGCATGGCCGCCGGCTCCGGCGCAGACGAGGATCAGCCCGTCGACCCCGGCCTCCAGGGCCTTCTCCGCGTGCCGCACCGAGATCACATCGTGGAACACCACCCCGCCATAGGCATGGACCGGTTTGATCACCGCATCCGGCGCCCTCAGGCTGGTGATGATGATCGGCACCTCGTGGCGCACGCAGGCTTCGACGTCCTGGGCGAGCCGGTCGTTCGAGGCGTGGACGATCTGGTTGACGGCGAAGGGCGCCACCTTCCGCGACGGGTCGGCGGCCCGGGCCTCGGCGAGGGTGGTCTTGATCCGGGTCAGCCACTCGTCGAGCACCGGCTGCGGCCGGGCGTTGAGGGCCGGGAACGAGCCGACCACGCCCGCGAGGCACTGGGCGATCACGAGGTCCGGCCCCGAGACGATGAACATCGGCGAGGCGATGACCGGCAACGCCAGCCGCCCGCGCAAGACGGGGGGCAGCCGGCTCTCGGCCTGGGCGGGAATGGCGTCGCTCACGGGCGGGCGCCCTGCATCGGATGACCGGACACGGGGGTTGGGCTGGTCACGCGTGATCCTCCCTGGCGGTCTCCGGAGCCTCGCCGCGCCGCCGAGGCGGAGAGAAATCGCACGCGTCCGGTTGGGCTGTCAAACGGGGTCTTCGGATGCATTCCGCACTGCAGAATAGGGTTCTGCAGATGAGGCGTTTTATGAGCGGCGTGATATCCCCGTTTTCAAGCCCGTCATTGCGAGCGCAGCGAAGCAATCCAGGGATGCGCCACGTCCTGAATCGGCCCGCTACCCTGGGTTGCTTCGCTGCGCTCGCAATGACGGCGAGGGCGTCAGACCACGCGGGAGCTTCAAAACAATCCACCGCGGAGGGGATCATCGCAATACTATTCCCTCCCTCTCCCTCATCCTAAGGCGCCCGCAAGAGCGGACCTCGAAGGAGGGCTCCAGGACTCGCTGAGATCACTGGAGCCCTCCTTCGAGCCGGCTGACGCCGCACCTCAGGATGAGGAGGATGGCTGGGAGGGGCGATCAAACCGATCATGGCAGGCGCGGCGACCATCCATGTCATCCCGCCTCGCCTTGACACCCTTAGATCATCCGGGCCATCCTCGCAAAAATTCAGAATAGTATTCCGCAGTGCGGAACAGGGAGGGACAGAGTGATTCAGCGTGACGACCACGGCGGCATCGCTGTGCTCACCCTCTCGAACCCGCCCGTCAACGCCCTCGGCGCCGGACTTCGCGCCGCCCTGGATGCCGGCCTCGCGGAGGCCCTGGCCGATGCGACCGTCCGCGCCGTGGTGATCGCGGCCGAGGGCAAGCTCTTCGTCGGCGGGGCCGACATCAGCGAGTTCGGCAAGCCGCCCCAGTCCCCGATCCTGCCAGAGATCCTGGCGCGGATCGACGGTGCCTCCAAGCCCATCGTCGCCGCGATCAACGGCGCGGCGCTGGGTGGAGGCCTCGAACTGGCGCTCGCCTGCCACGCGCGGCTGGCCGCCCCTGGGGCGAAGCTCGGCCTGCCGGAGATCAATCTGGGGCTGATCCCCGGCGCCGGGGGCACGCAGCGCCTTCCCCGGCTGATCGGCCCAACGGCGGCCTTCGCGATGATGCTGACCGGCGAGCCGGTGGGTGCCGGCAAGGCGGCGGAACTCGGCGTCGTGGACGAGGTGGAACTCGGCGACCTCCGCGAGGCCGCCCGCACCCATGCCCGCGAGCTGGCCGATGCCGGCCGCCTGCCCCGGGCCCGGGACCGGGACGAGCGCCTGACGCCGGAGGAGCGCGAGACCTTCGAGGCCAAGGCCGCCGAGGCCCTGAAGCGCGACCCGCAGGCGACCAACGTCGCCGCCCTGGTCCGGGCGGTGCGCGGGGCCTTCGACAAGCCCTTCGACGAGGCCGTGGCGGCGGAGCGGGACGAGTTCCGCGCCCTGGTGGACGATCCCCGCTCCCGGGCGCTCCGCCACGCCTTCTTCGCCGAGCGCGAGGCCGCCAAGGTGCCGGGCCTGCCGAAGGACACGCCCCGCCGGGAGATCGCCCGGGCGGCGGTGATCGGCGCGGGCACGATGGGCGGGGGCATCGCCATGTGCTTCGCCAACGCGGGCATCCCCGTCACGGTGATCGAGACCGAGCAGGGGGCGCTGGGCCAGGGCCTCGACCGGGTGCGGGGGCTCTATGCCGGCTCGGCCAAGCGCGGATCGATCACGGAGGAGGAGCGGGACGCCCGCATCAACCGTATCACCGGCGCGGTCGGCCTCGCCCACGCGGCGGAGGCCGATATCGTGGTGGAGGCGGCCTTTGAGGAGATGGGCGTCAAGCGCGCGATCTTTTCCGAGCTCGACCGCGTCGCCAAGCCGGGTGCGATCCTGGCCACCAACACCTCCTACCTCGACGTGAACGCCATCGCCGCCGTGACGAGCCGGCCGCAGGACGTGCTGGGGATGCATTTCTTCAGTCCGGCCAACGTCATGCGCCTCGTGGAGGTGGTCCGCGCCGACAGGACCGCGCCGGAGGTACTGGCCACGGCCCTCGACCTCGGCCGGCGGCTGAACAAGCTTCCGGTGGCGGTGGGCGTGTGCTTCGGCTTCGTCGGCAACCGCATGCTCGAGAAGCGCAGCAAGGCGGGCGAGCGTCTGTTGCTGGAAGGCGCCCTGCCGCACGAGATCGACGCGGCGGTGACGGAGTTCGGCTTCCGCATGGGGCCCTTCGCCATGGGCGACCTCGCGGGGCTCGATATCGGCTGGCGCTCGCGCAAGGATTTCGGCGGCCGGGCGCCCGTCGCCGACGCGCTCGCCGAGATGGGCCGCTACGGCCAGAAGACCGGACGCGGCTTCTACGTCTACGCCGACGGCGCGCGCACCGGCACCCGCGACCCGGAGGTGGAGGCGCTGATCGCCCGGACCGCCGAGGCACACGGCATCGCCCGCCGCAGCTTCACCGCGGACGAGATCGTCGCGCGGCTGATGTACCCGATGGTCAACGAGGGCGCGCGGATCCTGGAGGAGGGCATCGCTGCCCGTCCCGGGGACATCGATACGATCTGGATCAACGGCTACAACTGGCCCGCCTGGCGGGGCGGCCCGATGCACTGGGCCGACACGGTCGGCCTCGACCGGATCGCCGCCGACCTCACCCGCTTCGCCGCCGAGACCGGCGACGAAAGCCTGACCCCCGCTCCACTTCTCCAACGCCTCGCCGCCGAGGGCGGCCGGTTCGGGGACCCGCGGGCGAAGGCGTGATGGTATCGACGCGCTGCTATCCCCCACCTCATCCTGAGGTGCCGCGTCAGCGGCCTCGAAGGAGGGCTCCAGTGGTCTCGCGATCCCTGGAAACCTCCTTAGAGGCTGCCGCTGCGCGCCAGCACCTCAGGATGAGGCCGCGGGTGGGGCACGGGGAAGCTACTGGGAGCATCAGCGCCAAACGGAGGATCGCATGACCGACGCGGTGATCGTCTCGACCGCCCGCACGCCGATCGGCAAGGCGCAGCGGGGCGCGTTCAACCAGACCAACGGGCCCAACCTCGCCGCCCATGCGATTCGCGCCGCCCTCGGCCGCGCCCGGCTCGAACCGGAGGCGGTGGAGGAGGTCGTCATCGGCTGCGGCTATCCCGAGGGCTCCACGGGGGGCAACGTCGCCCGCCGGTCCGCCCTGGTGGCGGGCATTCCGGTCCAGTCGGCGGGCGTCACGGTCTCGCGCTTCTGCGCCTCGGGGCTGGAGGCCATCGCCTCCGCCGCCCGGCGGATCATCCTCGACGGCGTGCCCGTCGCCGTGGCGGGCGGTGTCGAATCAATCAGCGTCGTGCTTCCCCATGTCCAGCGGGACCTCACCCGCCACCCGTGGCTGGACGAACACCTGCCGGCCATCGCCATGCCGATGATCGAGACCGCTGACATCGTCGCCGAGCGCTACGGCATCTCCCGGGAGGTGCAGGACGCCTTCGCCCTGGAAAGCCAGCGCCGCACCGCCGCCGCCCAGGCCGCCGGCCTGTTTGACGACGAGATCGTGCCGATGGATGCGGTGATGGCCGTCACCGATAAGGCGACCGGCGAGACGCAGCAGGTCGAGACGCGGCTCGCCAAGGACGAGGGCAACCGGCCCGACACCACCTTCGAAGCCCTCGCCAAGCTGAAGCCGGTTCGCGGGGAGGGGGCGTTCATCACCGCGGGCAATGCCAGCCAGCTGTCCGACGGCGCCTCGGCCAGCGTGCTGATGTCCGCCGACGAGGCCGCCCGACGGGGTCTGACCCCGCTCGGCACCTTCCGGGGCTTCGCCTCGGCGGGCTGCTCGCCGGAGGAGATGGGCATCGGCCCGGTCTTCGCCGTGCCGCGCCTGCTCGAACGGCACGGGCTCAAGGTCTCCGACATCGACCTTTGGGAATTGAACGAGGCGTTCGCCTCGCAATCCGTCTATTGCCGCGACCGGCTCGGGATCGACCCGGAAAAGGTCAACATCAACGGCGGCGCCATCGCCATCGGCCACCCCTTCGGCATGTCGGGCGCCCGCCTCGTCGGCCACGCCCTGCTGGAAGGCCGCCGCCGGGGGGCGCGCTACGCCGTCGTCACCATGTGCGTCGCCGGCGGCCAGGGCTGCGCCGGCCTGTTCGCAATCGGGGGCTGATCAATGGATCTCCGCTTCACCGCCGACGAGATCGCGTTCCGCGACGAAGTCCGCAGCTTCTGCCGGGAACAGATCCCGGCCGAGATCCGGCGCAAGGTCTCGGAGGGGCGCGGCCTCTCCAAGGAGGACATCGTCACCAGCCAGCGGATCCTCAACGCCAAGGGCTGGGCGGTGCCGCACTGGCCCAAGGAATGGGGCGGCCGGGATTGGACCACGGTCCAGCGCTACATCTACACGGAGGAACTGTTCCAGGCGGCGGTGCCCCTGCCGCAGCAGTTCAACTGCTACATGTTCGGGCCTGTGCTCGCCACCTTCGGGCGGCAGGACCAGAAGGAGCGCTTCCTCCCCCGGGCCGCCAACCTCGACGACTGGTGGTGCCAGGGCTTCTCCGAGCCCGGCGCCGGCTCGGACCTCGCCTCCCTCAAGACCAAGGCGGTGCGCGACGGCGACCACTACATCGTCGACGGCCAGAAGACCTGGACGACGCTGGGCCAGCACGCGGACTGGATCTTCTGTCTCGTCCGCACCGACTTCGAGGCCAAGAAGCAGCGGGGCATCTCCTTCCTGCTCATCGACATGAAGACGCCCGGCATCACCGTGCGCCCGATCATCACCCTGGAGGGGCGACACGAGGTCAACGAGGTGTTCTTCGACTCCGTACGGGTGCCGGTGGAGAACCTCGTCGGCGAGGAGAACAAGGGCTGGGACTACGCGAAATTCCTGCTCGCCAACGAGCGCACCGGCATCGCCCGGATCGGCCTCACCAAGGAGCGGATCAGCCGCATCAAGCGCCTCGCCCGGGAGATGCCGGCGGGGCAGGGGACGATGTGGGACGACCGCGATTTCCGCGCCCGGGTCGCCGGGGTCGAGGTCGAGCTGAAGGCGCTCGAGATCACCCAGATGCGGGTCGCCGCCAAGCAGGGAAGGGCGGATTCGGTCGAGCCCGATCCGGCCTCCTCGCTCCTCAAGATCCGCGGCTCGCAGTTGCAGCAGGCGGCGACCGAGTTGTTGCTGGAACTCGCCGGCCCCTTCGCGCTGGCCGCCCCGTTGAGGGGGGAGGGCGCCAACGACCTGCCCGGCGGTTTCGACTGGGTCGATGCCGCGGCGCCGAGCTACTTCAACAACCGCAAGGTCTCGATCTACGGCGGCTCGAACGAAATCCAGCACAATGTGATCGCCAAGGGTATTTTGGGGTTGTGACCACCGGCCCATCCCCCTCGACGGAGTTTATTGAACAACCATTCCCACCCTCTTCCTCATCCTGAGGTGCCCGCGTCAGCGGGCCTCGAAGGAGGGCTCCAGGGATCGCAGAGACGTCTGGAAGGCTCCTTCGAGGCGGCTTCGCCGCACCTCAGGATGAGGGGGAGGGGTGGGATAGGCGGTCGGCGCTCGGATCCCGCAAACGTCCCGTCTGCGGGGGAGGGAACGACACAGGAGAGCAGAATGGATTTCGACCTGAACGAGGACCAGTCGCTCCTGCGCGACAGCGTCGAACGGCTTTGCGCCGGGCTGTATCCCTCGCTCGAAGCCCGGCAGGGCCATGCCAAGGCGCCGCTCGGCTTCCCCGACGCGAACTGGCAAAAGTTCGCCGAACTCGGCATCTTTGGCCTCCCCTTTCCGGAGGAGGCCGGCGGCTTCGGCGGCGGTCCCGTCGAGACCATGCTGGTGATGGAATCGGTCGGCCGCCACCTCGTGGTGGAGCCCCTGTTCCCGACCCTGGTGCTCGGCGCCACCGCCCTGCGCCTCGGGGGAAGCTCCGAGCAGCTGGCCCGCCTCGCCCCCGGTCTGATCGAGGGCGCGCTGCGCTTGACCCTCGCCCATACCGAACGCCAATCGCGCTACGACCTGTTCGACGTGGCAACCACCGCCCGGCGCGACGGTGGCGGCTTCGTGCTCAACGGGGCGAAATCCATCGTCCCGAACGCCGATTCAGCCGGGCTGATCGTGGTCTCGGCGCGGGTCTCCGGCGAGCGCCGGGACCGGGCGGGGATCGGCCTGTTCCTCGTCCCCGCCGACGCGCCGGGCGTCAGCATCGCGCCTTACCCGACGCAGGATGGCGGCCGGGCGGCGGAGGTGTCGTTCTCGAACGTGCCGCTGCCGGCGGACGCGGTGCTGGGCGACCCGGAGGGCGGGTTGCCCCTCCTCGAACGGGTGATCGAGCACGGCATCGCGGCGCTCGCCGCCGAGGCAGTGGGCTCGATGGAGACCCTCCATCGGCTGACCGTCGAGTACCTCAAGACCCGCACGCAGTTTGGCACGACGATCGGCGCCTTCCAGGCCCTCCAGCACCGGGCGGTGGACATGCTGATTGAGCTGGAACAGGCCCGCTCGATGGCCCTTTACGCGGCGATGATGGTCGATGCCGAGGACGCAAACGCCCGCGCGGCGGCGATGGCGGCGGTGAAGGTGCGGATCAACACCGCCTGCCGCAATCTCGGCCAGGAGGCGGTGCAGCTCCACGGCGGCATCGGCATGACGATGGAATATCTCGGCGCGCACCACTTCAAGCGGCTGGCGATGATCGCCACCCAACTCGGCGACACCCCCCACCACATGCGCACCATCACCGACGCGGAGGACGGCCTGCTGGCGGCGTAAGCCGCGGTCGTCCCACCAAACCACCTCATCCTGAGGCGGATGGCTTGGAGTGCCCCTGCGTCGTCACTCCCGACCCAGCATCGCAGGAGGGGAGACGCACGTGTCCCCGCCCGCCACACCCGTCATGGCGAGGCGAAGCCGACGCAATCCAGTGCGCGACGGCTCCGGACGGGGCGGCGCCGGCTGGATTGCGTCGCTCACGCTCGCAATGACGGCCGCCGTGGCCTGATCAGTTGAACACCGAGCCCAAACCGCCCTGCACCCGCGACAGGCCGGATTTCGCCACCGCGTTGTTCGGGTCGATGGTGGCGGCGCGCTGGTAGTTGTCCAGGGCCTCCTTGCGCTGGCCCGACTTCTCGTAGGCCAACCCGCGATACGCCCAGGACGTCGCGTCCTTGTTGTTCACGTTGAGCGCCGCGTTGTAGTCCTCGATCGCCTTCGGATACTGGTTCGTGGCGATGAGGCTCTGGCCCCGGGCGGCGTAGGGCGCCGCCACGAAGGGGTTGCGGTCGATGGCGGAGTCGAAGTCGGCGATCGCCTGGGTGTCGAGCCCCTGCTTCTGCTTGACGAGGCCGCGGGCATGGTACGCCTCGGCCGATTCCGGGCTCAGCCGGATCGCGATGTTGAGGTCGTTGAGCGCCGCGTCGAGGTTGCCCTGTGCCCGCTCCACGTTGGCGCGGCCGATATAGGCCGGGCCGTAGTTCGGGTCGGCGCTGATCGCCTTCGAGAAATCCTGCAGGGCAGCGTCGTTGCGGCCGGTCTGGCGCAGGGCCAACGCCCGGTTGTTGTAGGCCGAGGCCGAGTTCGGATCGAGCTGGATCGCCTTCGTGAAGTCGCCGATCGCCTCGCTGAACTGCCCCGCCCGGGCATAGGCCGCGCCGCGGGTGGTGTAGGCGGCGGCATCCGAGGGATTGCGCTGGATCACCTCGCTCAGCGACGCGATGTTGCTCGTCGTCGCCCCCGTCGTGTCCGTCTCAAGCACCGCGTATTGGCGCGCACCCGCGGCGCTGCCGACGGTCTCGCAGCCGGCCAGACCCGCGGCCGCGACCACCGCCGCGCCGACCAGCGCGGCCTTCCCAACGAGCCCGTAGCGTTGCGTCATCGCCCCATTCTCCCGGGAGCCACCGTGTCCTGCGGTGCCCCGCCCCATCGTCCGATCAGTCCCGGCCGGTCGCGCGGCGTCCACGGGATCGGGACACGTTTCGCGCAACACGGTGAAGACCGGCTTAAAGCCGGCTCCCCGTCATCCGGGGATCACGCGGCGTTGGAACCGGCGCGATGTGGCGAAGGTATGGCCCCCACCGCCGGGGGGCGAAATCACGCGATTCGCGGCACGTGGCGGCGTACCGGTGTGGCGCGGGGGACGCAATCGGCTTCCCCGTCCGCCACCGTCACGCGCCCCCCCGTCGTTGCGGGCGTCAGCGGGCCTTCAGGCGCGTGACGTGGCCCATCTTGCGGCCGGGGCGGGCCTCGCCCTTGCCGTAGAGGTGCAGGTGGGCGCCGGGCTCGGCCAGGATCTCCCGCCACGCCTCGACCTGATCGCCGATTAGGTTCTCCATCTCGCTGGGCAAGCCGCCGACACGGGATGCGTCGCCGAGGGGCCAGCCGCAGACGGCGCGGACATGCTGCTCGAACTGCGAGGTGAGGGCGCCCTCTATGGTCCAGTGCCCGGAATTGTGCACCCGCGGGGCGATCTCGTTGACGACGAGGCGCTCGCCGCCCTCCCGGACCAGGAACATCTCCACCGCCAGCACCCCGACATAGTCCAGGGCGTCGGCGATGGTGCGGGCGATCCGGAACGCCTCCTGCGCCGTCTCCGGCGCCACGCCCCGGGCGGGGACGCGGGTGAAGGCCAGGATGTGGTTGCGGTGCTCGTTCTCGCAGAGGTCGAAGGCGGCGAAGCTCCCGTCCGCCCCCCGGGCCGCCACCACGGAGACTTCCCGCTCGAAGGGCACGAAGCCTTCGAGGATCAGGGGTGCGCCGCCGAACTCGGCGAAGATGGCGTTGCGGTCGCCCTCGCCGGGCTCGCGGATGATGCGCTGGCCCTTGCCGTCATAGCCGAACCGCCGGGTCTTCAGCACTGCCGGCAGGCCGATCGTCTCCAGGGCGCGGGAGAGGTCGTCCGGCGTGTCGACCGCCAGGAATGGGGCGGTGGGGATGCCCAGGCCATTGATGAACGCCTTCTCCGAGAGCCGGTCCTGGGTGGTCGCCAGGGCGTCGGCGTTCGGGTGGACGGGGGCATGCCGGGCCAGCACCTCCGCGGTGGCCCGCGGGATGTTCTCGAACTCGTAGGTCACGACATCCACGGCGGCAGCGAAGGCCGCGAGCGCCGCCTCGTCATCGTAGGCGGCGCAGGTGGTGCGCGCGGCAACGTCGAAGGCCGGGCTGTCCGCATCGGGGGCGTAGACGTGGACCTTGAGCCCGTGGTTGGCCGCCGCCAGGGCGATCATGCGGCCGAGCTGGCCCCCGCCGACGATCCCAAGCACCGAGCCGGGGGCGATCACACTCTGCGTCACGGGTCCTGGTTCTCCGGCCGTTCGGCCACTGCGGCGCTCTGGGCGGCGCGCCATGCATCGAGGCGGTCCGCCAGCGCCCCATCCGAGAGCGCCAGCACCGCGGCGGCGAGGAGGGCGGCGTTGACGGCCCCCGCCCGGCCGATCGCCAGGGTGCCGACCGGCACGCCCGCCGGCATCTGCACGATGGAGAGGAGGCTGTCCTGGCCCGACAGGGCCTTCGACTCCACCGGAACGCCGAAGACCGGCAGGCTCGTCATGGCCGCCGCCATCCCCGGGAGGTGGGCCGCGCCGCCGGCACCGGCGATCACCACCTTGAAGCCCTCCGCCCGCGCGCCCTTGGCGAAGGCGACGAGCCGGTCAGGCGTGCGGTGGGCGGAGACGATGCGCGCGTCGTAGGGGACGCCGAGCGCATCCAGCGTCTCGGCGGCATGGCGCATGGTCGCCCAGTCGGACTGGCTTCCCATGATGATCGCGACGGTTGGCGCCGACATGCTGGATTCCGGCAAAAGAGGGCGCTTATCCGCACGGGACGCAGGCCGCAAGGCGGGATCGTGCCTGAGCAGACCCCTCAGGCGATGATGTCCGGCGTCAGGACGTCTTCGATGTAGGAGATCCTGTCGCGCAGGGTCAGCTTGCGCTTCTTCAGCCGCTGGATCTGCAACTGGTCGCCGGCGACGCTCCGTTCCAGCGCGTCGATGGCGCTGTCGAGGTCGCGATGCTCCTCGCGGAGCCGGGCCAGCTCGGATTCGAGATCGGCCTGCCCGTTTTCACCCGACTCAGCCGCCATCGCACCCTGGAAAACCGAACACCCTTCGAAGGTCAGGAGCATGCGTCACGCCTCAGCGAGGAGCAAGCGCCGGGACGAACCCTTGCGAAAGGATGCCCAGCGAAAACGCTTCGACAGGTACGGCAACCTGTGTCAGTCTGGCCATGTCAGAACGATGACAGGAGATTCGCCTCATGTCGCTGCAGACGCATCTGAGCCAACTCGCACGGAAGCACGAAGCCCTCGAGCGCGAGATTCAGGACGCAATCCACAGGCCCTCGTCGAGCGATCAGCAGATAGCGGAACTCAAGCGCCGGAAACTTCAACTCAAGGACGAGATGAACCGGCTGCAGGCCAACGGGACCCTGCACTGACACAGCATTCCTAGACTGACGTGACAGATCGCGCCGCCCTATCGGGACGGCGCGGTTTTTTGGGGACGAGGGGCTGCGCTTGCCAGCGCCGCGCCCCTCAATCCACGCCGTCATTGCGAGCGCAGCGAAACAACCCAGGGACGCACCACGTCCTGAAGCGGCCCGCCCGCCCCTGGGTTGCTTCGCGTCGCTCGCAATGACGGGGAGGGAAGCCGCAACGGCGGAGAGAGAAGCCGCAACGGCGGCGATGGAAGCCGCGACGGCGGTGGGGCGGCGAGGGGCACAGCCGCCCTCGCCCTCGCCCCGAAATCGGCTAATCTGTCCGCAACCGCCGGAGAGCGGCCCGCGAGGACACGCCGATTCGATGACGAACCCCAGCCGCTACGCCGAGACTCACGCGGCCGCCGCACGGGACCCGGAGGCCTTCTGGCTCGCGGCAGCGGACGCCCTCACCTGGGACAAGATCCCGGAGCGCGCCTTCGACCCCGGCCAGGGTCCCTACGGCCGCTGGTTCCCCGATGGCCGCCTGAATGCCTGCTACAATGCCGTCGACCGGCACGCGGAGGGATCGCGCCGGGACCAAGCGGCCATTGTCTACGATTCGCCCGTCACCGGCACCAAACGCAGCATCACCTACGGCGAGTTGCACCACGAGGTCGCCACCCTGGCGGCGGTCCTGGCGGAGATGGGTGTCGGCAAGGGCGACAGGGTGGTGCTCTACATGCCGATGGTGCCCGAAGCGGTGTTCGGGATGCTGGCCTGCGCCCGCCTCGGGGCGGTGCATTCGGTGGTGTTCGGGGGCTTCGCCGCGAACGAACTGGCCAAGCGCATCGAGGATGCGGCCCCCAAGGTCGTGCTTGCCGCGTCCTGCGGCATCGAGCCGGCCCGCGTCGTCGCCTACAAGCCGCTCCTGGATGCGGCCATCGCATCCTCCTCGCACAAGCCGGGGGCCTGCCTCATCCTCCAGCGGCCGCAATGCGCGGCGGTGCTGGATCCGGATCGCGACCGGGACTGGGCGGAGACGGTGGCCGCGGCGAAGGCCCGGGGGGCCAAAGCGGAATGCGCGGTCATGGCCGCCACCGACCCACTCTACGTCCTCTATACATCCGGCACGACGGGCAAGCCGAAGGGCGTGGTGCGCGATACCGGCGGCTATCTCGTGGCGCTGGCGTGGTCGATGCCGAACCTCTACGGCGTCGCCCCCGGCGAGACCTATTTCTGTGCCTCCGACATCGGCTGGGTCGTGGGCCATTGCTACATCGTCTACGCGCCCCTGCTGCACGGCTGCACCAGCGTCCTCTACGAGGGCAAGCCCGTGGGCACGCCCGATGCCGGCGCCTTCTGGCGGGTCGTCGCGGAGCATGGGGTCGCCTGCCTGTTCACGGCCCCCACGGCCCTGCGGGCGATCAAGAAAGAGGATCCGAACGGCGACCTCGTCGCCGGCTACGACCTGTCGAAGTTCCGCTCGCTTTTCCTGGCCGGGGAGCGGGCGGACCCGGATTCCGTCGCCTGGGCGGAGCGGGTGCTCGACCGGCCGGTCATCGACCACTGGTGGCAGACGGAGACCGGGTGGCCCATCGCCGGCAACCCGGTGGGGCTCGGCCTCCTGCCGGTGAAACGGGGGAGCACCTGCGTCCCGATGCCGGGCTACGACGTGCGCGTCCTCGACGAGGGAGGCAGGGAAGTCCCCGCGGGTACGATGGGGACGATCGCGATCCGTCTGCCCCTGCCGCCCGGCTGCCTGCCGACCCTCTGGGGCTCCGATGAGCGGATGCGGGAGAGCTACCTTTCGACCTTTCCCGGCTACTACGACACGTCCGATGCCGGGATCATCGATCACGACGGCTACATCACCGTGCTCGGGCGCACGGACGACATCATCAACGTCGCCGGCCACCGGCTCTCCACCGGCGGGATGGAGGCGGTTCTCTCCGCCCATCCCGATGTGGCGGAATGCGCGGTGATCGGCATCCGCGACGAACTGAAAGGCGAGGTTCCCTGCGGCTTCGTGGTGCTCAAGGCCCGGGTGGAACGCGATCCGGCGGAGATCGAGCGCGAACTGGTCGCCAAGGTCCGCGAGGAGATCGGCCCGGTCGCGGCCTTCAAGCTGGCCCTCACCGTGCCGCGCTTGCCCAAGACCCGCTCAGGCAAGATCCTGCGCGCCACCATGAAGCGCATCGCCGATCACGAACCCTGGACGATGCCCGCCACGATCGACGATGCCGTGGTCCTCGAGGAGATCGGCGAAAGCCTCAAGGACCGCGGCATCGGGCAGGGATGAGGCGGGAACGTCCCCGCGGGGGCGTCGGCTACTCGTCGTCGCCCTCGTCGTCCTGCTGGACGTTGGTGGCCGCCGGCGCGGTCCTGATCGAGCCGGTCATCGTCGGCTCCGATTGCGGGCTGGTGGGCATCATCGTGGCGCCCATGGCGACCATGCCGGCCATCGCCCGCTCCTTCTCCGAGCTGCGCGGATCGCGGGCGATCATCTCGGCCTCGTGCTGGAGGCGGAGGTTGCAGGCCCTGGACGGGAGCCCGCCCTCGGGCGTGCAGGCGTCGTGACGGGCACAGGCGGCATCGAGGGCATCCACCGGCGGCAGCGGGGCGTTGTTGCCCGGACCACAGTAGTTGCCGTGGATCAACATCTTCGGGCCGCCGAAGGCGGCGGGCTGGGCCTGGGAGGCGCCCGCGAAGGCGGCGCAGCCAGCGGCGGCGATAATGAACGGGGCGAAAAGTCTCGTGATCATCATGTCGGACCCTAGGCGATCTCGCCCCCTCAGGCGGCTCGCGTCGGCCGCCGCAACGCGGCGACACCGGCAGAACAGGGGCACTGCGCGGGGAGTTCCCGGACCGGGCGGGCATGGCCGCTCTGCCGCAGCTGCCGCTGGCCCCGGCGGCCGCACCGCACCAGATTGGCCCGGGACCCGGAGACTGAATCGATGACCGCACGCCTGTTCGAGCCGCTGACCCTCGACTCTCTCACCCTGGAGAACCGCATCCTCATCGCGCCGATGTGCCAGTACTCGGCCCGGGACGGCGAGGCGACCGACTGGCATATGATGCATCTCGGCCAACTCGCGATGTCGGGGGCCGGACTGCTGACGCTGGAGGCCACCGCCGTCTCGCCCGAGGCCCGGATCACCGCCTGGGACCTCGGCCTGTACAACGACGGCTGCGAGCGGGCGCTGGCCCGCGTGCTCGATGCGGTGCGCGAATACGCGCCGATCCCGGTCTGCATCCAGATCGCCCATGCCGGCCGGAAGGCGTCGAGCGACGCGCCCTGGGCCGGGGGCAAGCAGATCCCGCCGGAGCATCCCTATGGCTGGCGCACGGAGGCGCCGTCGGCGGTGGCGCACGGAGAGGGTGAGGTGCCCCCCCACGCCCTCGACGCCGCCGACCTGAAGCGGGTGCGGGACGACTTCGTCGCCACCGCCAAGCGCGCGGTCCGCCTCGGGATCGAGGCCGTGGAACTGCACGGGGCCCACGGCTACCTGCTGCACCAGTTCCTCTCGCCCATCGCCAACAAGCGCACCGATGCCTATGGCGGCAGCCTCGCCAACCGCATGCGCTTCCCCCTCGAGATCTACGACGCCGTCCGCGACGTGGTGCCGGCCGGCTCGCCCGTCTGGCTGCGGGTCTCGGCGACGGACTGGGTCGAGGACGGCTGGGACATCGACGAGACGGTGGAGCTCGCCCAGGCCCTGAAGAAGGCGGGGTCGCCCGCGATCCACGTCTCCACCGGGGGCGTCTCGCCCAAGCAGGCGATCAAGATCGGGCCGGGCTATCAGGTGCCCTATGCCGAGCGGATCAAGGCCGAGACCGGGCTCGCCACCATCGCCGTGGGGCTCATCACCGAGCCGCGGCAGGCGGAGGACATCCTGGCCGAGGGCAAGGCGGACGCGATCTCCCTGGCGCGGGCTATGCTCTACAATCCCCGCTGGCCCTGGCACGCGGCGGCGGAGCTCGGCGCGAAGGCCCGGGCGCCCAAGCAGTACTGGCGCTCGCAGCCCCACCACCTGAAGGACCTGTTCAAGGACACCGCCTTCGGGCAGCGGTGACGGGCGGGGTCGCGCCGCCATCGTGGGGGATCGGTGGGACATGCGGCGTTTCTGAACGCCGCCCTCCGCCACCGTCCCCACAGCCAGCAGCGGAACGCTCCGCCCCGCTACTTCGCCACCGCCCCGATCAGCGGCCCGAGCGGCCGCCCGACGTCCGACCGGCCGAGGTTTGGCGCGTAGAGGCTCGATACCGAGCCGTCGAGGAACAGCGCGTTGCGGCAGCCGAGGTCGTCCCGGAACAGGCGGGCGAAGGCGCCGAAGCTGACCGGCCTCTCCGAGATGGCGAAGACCGCCACGTGCCCCCCGTCCCGGACGCCGACGCCGTTGCGGATCTTCTGCGACGGGCCATCGGCTGAGATCTTCGGGTGGATCTGCCCGTCGATCACCAACATGGGCCCGGACTGGGTGGCGAAGTCCGGCCGGGGATGCGCCTTGAGATAGTGGGGCGTGTCGAGGACGCCGGCCCGCTCGCCCTTCACGTAGAACACCCCATTCGGCTTGAGGTGGAAGTTGCCTGGCCCGTCCGCCGTCGAGACCGGATGAAGCTCGCGTCCGTCCTCCACGTAGAGGCCCACCGGCGCCTGATCCTTGTCATACATCCCGCCGTTCATGGCGAAGGCGAGACCGGGGCCCTCGGCCTCGGCGAGGGCCGACAGGGAGGCGTAGGCCTGCCCGTCCGGCCGGCGCCAGAACACCCTGACCCGGCGCCTCCGGAGGTCGATGGTGCAGACCGTGAAGCTCTCCCCCTGCGCCTCCATCGGGCGGCAGGGCTCGGGTTCCGCGGGCGCGGACCACGCTGCCGAAGGAAAGACGACGAAACCCGCGAGCAGGGCGAGGCAGGCCGGGCGGAAAACGCTGGAACGCATCATGGGAAGGCTGCAGGGGCCCCTTCGTTTGTCACGGGGGGCGTCTGGCGCACGAAAACGGCGGATTTCGCGCAAGGCGCGTCCCATGACCGCCGAGCCCCCTCCGGCGGGCGCACGGGACCGTGACCGCCTGCCGCGCATGGCCCAAGAACCGTTTCGCCGGCTCGCACGTTTCCGGGTCGAAGGGGCACTCAAGGTTTTGGAGACGTGACATGAAGGGTGCAGTGCTTGGATCTGCGCTGCTGGCGGCAGGCGCCCTGGCGCTCGCGCCGGTGAGCGCCGACGCCCGCGGCTTCGGCGGCGGTGGTTTTCATGGCGGCGGGTTCGGTGGCGGCTTCCACGGTGGTGGTTTCGGCGGCGGCTTCCGCGGCGCGGGCTTCCGCGGCGGCTACGGTGGTTTCCGTGGCGGTTACGGCGGATTCCGCGGTGGCTACGGCGGATATCGCGGCTACGGCTACCGCGGCGGTTACGGGCGCGGCCTGGGCTTCGGCCTCGCCGGGTTCGGTCTCGGCCTCGCGGCGGGCGGCCTCTACGGCGGTTACGGCTACGGCTACCCGGGTTACGGCTACCCGGGTTACGGCTACGGCGGCTATGGCGGCTATGGCTACGCCCCGGTCGGGTACTACGGCGGCGACTACGGCTACGGCGGCGGCTGCTACACCGTCCCGCGGGTACGCTGGACGCCCTACGGCTATCGCCGCGTCCTGATCGAGCGCTGCTACTGACGCGTTCGCGCCTGATCTGCTCAGGTTGGAAGGGGCTGCCCGAGAGGGCGGCCCTTTTTCTTGGAAGAAACCCCGGAAGAAACCCCGCTCACCGTTGGACAGTCCGGAATCCCGGGCCGATACTCCCGCAAAAGCGGGAGTGAATCATGGATACGGTCGGGGGGCAGGGGGCGGCCGCGGAGTCCGGAGCGGTCGAGATCCGGGACGCGAGCCTGACGGCCTTCTACAAGTCCATGACGGGACCGGAGCGGCACACCTTCTGGGCTTGTACCGCGGGCTGGTGCCTCGACGGCATGGACTTCATGATCTACCCGCTGGTGATCGGCACGATCATCAGCCTGTGGAAGGTCGATCCCGGCACCGCCGGCCTCGCCGCGACGGTCACTCTCCTCGCCTCGGCCTTGGGCGGCTGGATCGCCGGCTTCGTGGCCGACCGGATCGGCCGGGTCCTCACCCTCCAGATCACGATCCTCTGGTTCTCGTTCTTCTCCCTCCTCTGCGCCTTCGTCCAGAACTTCGAGCAACTCCTCGTGGCCCGGGCGATCCTGGGCCTCGGCTTCGGCGGCGAATGGGCGGCGGGGGCCGTGCTGATCGGCGAGACCATCCGCGCCGAGTACCGGGGCCGGGCCGTGGGCTCGGTGCAGTCCGGCTGGGCCGTCGGCTGGGGGCTCGCGGTGCTGTCGCAGGCGATCCTGTTCTCGCTCCTCCCGCCCGAGAGCGCGTGGCGCTGGATGTTCGCCGTCGGCGCCCTTCCGGCCCTGCTGGTCTTCTACCTGCGCCGCCACGTGAAGGAGCCCGAGGTCGCCGCCCGGACCCGGGCCGCCGCCGTCGCGGCGGGTGACCGGCCGAAGATCTGGGAGATCTTCTCCGGCCCGATCCTCGGCACGACCCTTCTGGCCTCCCTCGCCGCGGCGGGCTGCCAGGGGGGCTACTACGCCATCACCACCTGGGTGCCGCGCTTCCTGACGACCGAGCGCCACCTCTCGATCGTCTCCTCCACCGGCTACCTCGCCGCGCTGATCGTCGGATCCTTCACGGGGTACCTCGTCGGCGCGTGGCTCGCAGACCGGCTCGGGCGGCGGCCGCTCTTCCTGATCTTCTCTGTCGGCGCCATCGCCGTGATCGTGGCCTACACCCAGTTGCCCCTGTCGAACGGCATCCTCTGGGTGCTGGGCTTCCCCCTGGGCTTCTTCGCCTCCGGCTACTTCTCCGGGATGGGCGCCTTCCTCACCGAACTCTACCCCACCCGCCTGCGGGGCTCGGGGCAGGGCTTCTGCTACAATTTCGGCCGGGGCGTCGGCGCTCTGTTCCCGGCCCTGGTGGGCTACCTGTCCGAGCGGGTCGGGCTCGCCTCCGCCATCGCGCTCTTTGCCGCCGTGGCCTACGGGATGTTCTTCCTGGCCGCCTTCGCCTTGCCCGAGACGCGGGGCCGGGTCCTGCACGCGGATACCTGAGCATGCCTGAGATCCGGGACTGCCCCGCCCCCGATCCGCACCCCGCGGGCCCGACCCGCTACGCCGTGCCGCCGGGGGCGGTAGACACCCACGCCCACGTCATCGGCCTGCCGCCGGCCTATCCCCTCGTCGCGGAGCGGAGCTACACCCCGCCGGCGGCACCGGCCGAGGCGTATCTGGCGATGCTCGACGCCACGGGGATGGCGCACGGCGTCCTCGTGCAGGTCAGCGTCCACGGGACCGACAACCGGCTGATGCTGGAGACTCTGCGGGCGAACCGGCAGCGCCTGCGGGGCATCGCCGTCATCCCCCTCGACCTGCGGGAGGGGGAACTCGCCACCCTCAAGGAGGCGGGGGTGACGGGCCTGCGCCTCAACGTGCTGTTCGGGGGCGGCGTCGGGCTCGACAAGCTGGAGCGCTACGGTGCGCTCGCCCGGGAGATGGGCTGGCACCTCCAGTTCCTCCTCGATGCCCGGGACTTGCCGGGGATCGTCGGCACCCTGTCCCGCCTGCCGGTGCCCCTGGTCTTCGACCATATGGGCCACATGCCGACATCGGCAGGGGTGGAGCATCCGGGCTTCCAGGCCCTCCTCGGAATGGTGCGGGACGGGGCCTATGTGAAGCTCTCCGGCGCCTTCCGAGTCTCCGTCGCGGGGCCGCCCTACGCGGACACGATCTCCTTCGCCCGCGCCCTCAACGACGCCGGGCCGGACCGCTGCCTCTGGGGTTCCGACTGGCCCCACGTCGCCGCCTGGAACGGGCCGCCGAAGCTTCCCGTGCTCCTCGACCTGCTGGCCGACTGGGTACCCGACGAGGACCGGCGGCGGAAGCTGTTCGTGGACAATCCAAAGGGTCTCTACGAGTTCTGAGGGGGGCCCCTCGCGGGCCGCATGGTGGCCATTCCAAGCCCCCACCTCATCCTGAGGTGCGGC
>NZ_BPQX01000015.1 GCF_022179525.1 Methylobacterium persicinum | reverse complement strand
CCCCCGCCGCCCCGTTCCGGCCCGACGCGTCGAGCCGGCCCGTCACGCTCACCGCTCCCTCTGCGCCCGACAAAACGATGTCGCCGCTGCGGCCGGCTACGCCCCGGGCCTCCACCGTCCCCGACAGGTTCACCGCCTGCCGCGCCATCTCCCGTGCCGCCGCCGCGCTCAGGCTGACGCGGCCCCCCTCGGCCCGGATCACCCCGTCATGGGAGATTAACGCGCCCCGGCCCCCAGCCTTCGTCGGCACGGCCACCTGCAGGAACCCATCCCCCGACAGGTCCAGGGTTGCGCGCTCGCCCGCGCCCAGGCCAACCCGGCCCAGCGGCACTTCGATCGTACCCGCATTGTTCACCTGCCCACCCAGCAGCGCCACATAGCCGGCCCGGCCGACCGCGACCGTACCCGCGTTGGACACTGCTGCCGACATGCCCGCGCCCGCGAAGACCCGCCGCCCGGCGGTGAAATCCCGGTCCGCGATATCCAGGCTCGACGCCACGAAGCCGCCCCCGGCCTCCACCCGCCCGGAGCGGGTGATGGCGATGCCGTTGGGGTTGACGAGGTAGACTTGTCCGGTCGCGTCGATCCGCCCGGCGATGCTGGAGGGCGTGGCGCCGGTGACCCGGTTCAGGATGGCGGCGGCGGCATCGGGCTGGTGGATCTCCACGCGGCCGCCCTGGCCGACGGAGAAGCTCTGCCAGTTGACGATGGCGGTGGGCGAGGACTGCGTGAGGGTCATCGCCCCGCCCGCGGCCTGACCGAGGGTGACCGCCCCCGAGACCACGTGCCCGCCGGTGGGCAGCGTCTGGGCGAGGGCGGGTGTCCCCAAGGCCGGCATCAGCAGCGCCAGGAGGGGCGCCACGAGAGCCGTCGAACCCAGGAGTGCGGCCAGACGCGGGCGGGCTGCACGCAGGCAAGCGGGGCGCGGATCAGGCGCGGGCAAAGCGCTCTTCGGGGACAATGTCTCCGCAAAGGGACCGGCATTGCCGCCAGAGCGAGAGCGAGAGCGATCGCTACGCTGCCCTGTGCCGTCGCAGGACTGGTTGCCGATGATGCCGAGTAAGGTCACGAGTGCCTGCCGTTCCGCACGCAAAACGAAGAAAGCGGTGGCGGTATCCTGGCATAAGCGCCCCAGTCGGCGCTATAAATCGGTAGTTGAAACGCCTATTTCGGACTGTATTACGGATTGTATTTCGCGAAATCAGGGACGGACGCGATTTTTTCTCGGGGTTCCTCGCCAGGAATTCGTGAAGACGGCGACAATTAGCCGATAATTCAGACCGTTTCGCCTGCGGCCCTCACAGCGACCGGCCACGAACGTCCTTCCCGCACCAACGGGCCGGCTTTTTGCGCTAATTGCCTACTGCGCCGCTTCGATCGGAGCGATCCTTCCCTTCGTTGCGTCCCGGCCCCGGGCGGTCTCGTCCAGGGCGTCGGTGAACTGAAGACTCGCGAGCTGAGCGTAGAGGGCCCCGTCCGCGAGGAGGCTTTCATGGGTGCCGGCTTCGACGATACGGCCGTCGTCGATGACCAGGATGCGGTCGGCGGCCCGGATCGTGGCGAGGCGATGGGCGATCACGATCGTGGTACGGCCCAGCATCAGCGTGCCGAGGGCGGCCTGGACCGCCCGTTCCGACTCCGCGTCCAGGGCCGAGGTGGCCTCGTCCAGAAGCAGGATCGGCGCGTCCTTGAGGATCGCCCGGGCGATGGCGACACGCTGGCGCTGGCCGCCGGACAACGTCACGCCGCGCTCGCCCACCTGGGTCCCGTAACCCTGGGGCAGGGCCTCGATGAAGCCGTGGGCGTTGGCGAGTTCCGCCGCCCGTCGCACGTCCGCCTCGGAGGCCCCGGTACGGCCGTAGCGAATATTCTCCGCCACCGTGCCGGAGAAGACCACCGGGTCCTGGGGGACGAGGGCGATGCGCGCGCGCAGGGCCTCGGGATCCACGGCGGTGATGTCCACGCCGTCCACCCGGATTTGGCCACCCTGCGGATCGTAGAAGCGCAGGAGCAATTGCAGCACGGTCGACTTGCCCGCGCCGGAAGGACCGACCAGGGCGATCCGTTCTCCCGGCGCCGCCGTGAAGCTCAGCCCGTCGAGGGCGGCGTATTCCGGCCGTGTCGGATAGGCGAAGCGCACACCGTCGAACGCGACGGCGCCGCGGGCCGGCTCCGGCAGGGGCAGGGCGGGCACCGGGGCCTGCACCGCCGGCTCCGCCGCCAGGATCTCCGTCAGCCGCTCGGCCGCCCCCGCCGACATGGCGAGGTCGCCGTAGACCTCCGATAGCTGGCCGAGCGCCCCGGCGCCGAACACCGCGTAAAGCACGAATTGCGAGAGCTGCCCCCCGGTCATCGCGTGGCTGAGGACACCCTGGGCGCCGTACCACATCACCCCCACCACGGAGGCGGAGATGAGAAAGATCGCCACGCCCGTCAGGATCGCCCGCGCCTGGATGGACGCCCGGGCGGCGCTGTAGGCCTCCTCCGAGGCGGCCCGGAAGCGCGCCGCCGCATCCGATGAACGGCCGAAGGCCTGCATCGTGCGCACCGCGCCCACCGCTTCGGCGGCATAGGCGGAGGCTTCGGCCAGTCGATCCTGCGCCGCCCGGGAGCGCCGCCTGACGCCCCGGCCGGAAAAGATCAGCGGGAACACGATCACCGGGATCGCCGCCAGGACCAGCACCGACAGGCTCGGGCTGGTCACCACCATCATGGCGACGGCGCCGATGAACAGGAACAGGTTCCGCAGCAGGATCGAGACCGAGACCCCGAATGCCGACTTGATCTGCGTGGCGTCGGCCGTCAGCCGGGAGACGATCTCGCCCGACTGAGCCTTGTCGAAGAAGGCCGGATCGAGGGTCGTCAGCCGGGCGAAGACTGCCGAGCGGAGATCGGCGACGACGCGCTCGCCGAGGGTCACCACCGTGTAGACCCGCCCGGCGCTCGACAGGGCGAAGCAGAGCACGACCCCGAGGAGGGCCAGGAAATAGGCGTCGATGACGCCGCTGCCGTCTTCGGTGAACCCGTGGTCGATCACCCGCCGCATGGCGATGGGCACGATCAGCGTCGAGGCCGAGGCGCAGACCAGGGCGACGAGGCCCGCAACGATCCGGACCCGGTAGCGGAGGGCGAACGGAATGAGCGGGCGCAGCGCCTTAAGGGGAGCCTTCGGCCGTGCCGGACCGGCGGAACGCGCGGCCACTCTACCTTTGCGGGCCATCTCGCCTCATCGTTGCCTCCCCACTGCTTGTTCCGGCGGAACGGCTGGGGTATAGGCCGCCCCTTATCCGATTGTGTGTGTTCAATGGCCGCGGGCCGTCACCCGGTCGGCTTCCGACGCGCGGTTGCCACGAACCCCCGGTTCGATGCAACAGCGTAGACCCGTTTCAAAGTGGCACCCGGGTCGGGCGGCGCCCTTCGCGCCTCCCGCCGTGTGCGAGAACAATAGGGACAACGAGTCATGGCCAAGGCACCGGCGAATGCTGCCGCGAACGCCCCCGCGGCGAAGAGCGCGGACAAGGCGAAGGGAACGTCGAAGGGGACCGAGCACCCCGATTACCACTTCATCAAGGTGGTGATGACCGACGGCACCGAGTACCAGACCCGCTCCACCTGGGGCAACGCGGGTGACACCCTCAACCTCGACATCGACCCGCTGACGCACCCGGCCTGGACCGGCGGCGAGCAGAAGATGCTGGATCGCGGCGGCCGCGTCTCGCGCTTCACCTCCCGCTTCGGCAACCTCGGCGGTCGTCGCTGAGCGTGGCGTCATAGCGCGGCGCTCCGGCGCTGCGGTTCGTGCGGGCGGTCCACCAGGGCCGCCCGTTTTCGTCTGTCGGGGGCCTCTCGCCCATCCCCCAAGCGATTCGTGCCCGGAATTGCGGAGCGCGAAACCGGCTGCGCCGGACCCGCCCGCTCGTCTCGCGATTGCCCCGGATGGGCTCGTACGCCCGCGGCCCAGCGACCCGGTGCCTTTCTGAAGGCGGATGCGCGGCTTATCTCGGAAGGACTAGGTCCGAGATCCCGACACGATGTCCAGCTTTGAACGAGACCGCGAAGCGAACCGCTTCTCCGCCCGGGCCGGGCGCTATGCCAGCGTCGGCGCCAATGTCGGCGGCGTGGCCGCGCGCATGGCGATGTCCCGCCTGTTCGGGAAGGAGGGCACGACCAGCGCCGCCGCGCTGGCGGAGGCCCTCGGCGGCCTGAAGGGGCCGATCATGAAGGTGGCGCAGTTGCTCGCCACCGTCCCGGACCTGCTGCCGCCGGAATATGCCGCCGAGTTGCAGAAGCTTCAGGCCGATGCCCCACCCATGGGGGCGGCCTTCGTCAAGCGCCGGATGCAGGCGGAGTTGGGGCCGGACTGGTCCTCGCGGTTCGGCAGCTTCGACCTGAAGCCCGCAGCCGCCGCCTCCCTCGGTCAGGTTCACCGTGCCACCACGAAGGATGGCGAGGCCCTGGCCTGCAAGCTGCAATACCCGGACATGCAATCGGCCGTGGAGGCTGATCTCAAGCAACTCGAAATCGCCTTCGCGCTTCACCGCCGGATGAATTCGTGGCTCGACACCCGCGAAATCGCCAAGGAGATCGGCGCCCGGGTGCGGGAGGAACTCGACTACGAGCGGGAGGCCAAGCACGCGGGGCTCTACGGTGCCGTCCTGAAGGACATCGATGCCGTCCGGGTGCCGAAGGTCCACCCGGATCTCTCCACCGGCCGTCTGCTGAGCCTCGGCTGGCTCGAGGGCGAGAAGATCCTCGGCTTCACGGAAAAGTCGGTGGAACTCCGCAACCGCATCGCCCAGGCCATGTTCAAGGCGTGGTGGCATCCGTTCAGCCGGGCGGCGGTGATCCACGGCGACCCGCATCTCGGCAACTACACCGTGTTCCGGGATGGAGGTGAGCCGGCGGGCATCAACCTCCTCGATTACGGTTGCGTGCGCATCTTCCATCCCCGCTTCGTCGGCGGCGTGGTCGATCTCTACCGCGGCCTGCTCGAAGGCGACGAGGCCCGCATCGTCCATGCCTACGAGGTCTGGGGTTTTCGCGATCTCGACCGGGAGAAGATCGAGATCCTCAACATCTGGGCGCGGTTCATCTACGGGCCGCTCCTTGAGGACAGGGTGCGGACCGTGGCCGACGGGGTGAAGCCCGGCGAGTACGGGCGGCGTCAGGCCTTCCAGGTTCATCAGGCCCTTAAGGAACGCGGCCCGGTGACTGTGCCGCAGGAGTTCGTCTTCATGGACCGGGCGGCGGTGGGTCTCGGCGCGGTCTTCCTCCACCTGCGCTCGGAGCTGAACTATCATCGCCTGTTCGAGGCAGAGATCGAACACTTCTCCACCGAGGCGCTGGCGAAGCGGCAGGCCCTCGCCCTCAAGCAGGCCGGACTGGCGCAGCCGGTGTGACTGTCGTCATGGGTGCGCAATCGCACGCTGCGGGTCGACAGTATCTTCGGACGCCGAAGGGCATTCGTGGCTGTTCGCGATGACGCCGGATCGATGTTTCTTATCTGCCCGCAGCAATAGGCGTGATCGCTCGGAACCTGAGCGGTTGGGCTGATCATTCCGCCGGCCGGCGTTCGGCGGTTCGGCGTTGCTTAAAGCTTGGCTTAAGAGGATACAGTTAGGCGTGGGGGTTGCGGCAGATCGGCCGCCGGTGGGAGAATCCGATGCGCGTCCCGCGCTCCAACCAGGTCGCGCTGGCCGCCCTGCTCGCCGGATTGATGGCAGCGGGGCCGGGCCTCGCGGCCACGCCCGACTCCGCCGGCTCCACCGCGGACGTGCCCGTCCAAGCCCCGGTTCAAATCGCGCCCCAATCTCCGGTCGTCCAAGCTCCGGCCTCGGCCGCACCCGTGTCGCAGGCGGCCCCCGATGCCCCGGCGAAGCCGACCGGGACGAAACCGGCCGCGACCGCGACCACCCCGGACCCGTCCACCGATGCGTCCGGAGGCCCGATTTCCGATTTCAAGCCGCCGGAGCCCACCCAGGACAGTGCCCCGGCCCCGGCACCGACGGTGGCGACGCCTGCCGTACCGACCGATCCCATTGCGGCGGCGGTGTTCGCGCGGCTTGCCGATAATGCGCCGCTCCTCGCCCGACTGGCGACCAAGGAGCGCGCGGCTATCAAGGCCTTCTACGATGCCCGCGGCGACAAGCCCGTCTGGGTCGCTGAGGGGGCATGGACACCCGCCGCGAAGGCGGTGGTGGCCCGGCTCGGGTCGGCCGATGCCGATGGCCTCGATCCCCATGCGTATCCGGTGCCGAACCTCGCCGACAAGCCCGACGACAAGGCGGTGGCGGATGCCGACCTCCGCCTCTCGGCGGCCGCGGTTCTCTACGCCCGCGATGCCAAGGGTGGCCGGCTCAACCCGTCCTTGATCTCGCGCCTCATCACGCCGACCCTGGACCTGCCGGCGGCGGATGCCGTCCTGACCAAGCTCGCCGAGGCGGGGGCTCAGGCCGGCGACAAGCTGGAAGACTACAACCCCGCGACCGAGGGCTACCAAGCCCTGAAGGTCCAGCTGGCGCGCCTGCGTGGTCCGAAGGTGGCCGAGGCGAAGCCCCTGGCCCTTCCCCCGGGCCCGACCCTGCGGACCGGCATGCGGGATCCGCGGGTTCCGGCCCTGCGGTCGCATTTCGACCTTGAGGCCCGTCCGGCGGCGACTCTCGACCGGGGGCCGGGCGAGCCCGACCTCTACGACAGCACGGTCTCGGACGCGGTCGCGCGGTTCCAGCGCGAGCGCGGCCTGCCGGGTGACGGGGTCCTGAACAAGCGCACCGTTCTGGCGCTGGCCAATGTGGGCCGTCAGGCGAACCCCGGCGAGGAATCGGAACTCGTCGTCAACATGGAGCGGTGGCGCTGGCTGCCGCACGAGTTGGGGCCCGACTTCGTGCTGGTGAACGTCCCCGAATTCCGTCTCCGCATCTTCCGGGACGGAAAGCTTAGGGACGAGACCCGGGTCATCGTCGGCAAGCCGGAATCGCCCACCCCGATTTTCTCTGGGATGATGGAATACGCCGTCGTCAACCCGTCCTGGTACGTGCCGCCGTCGATCCTGAAGACCATGGTTCCGAAGCTGGCGAGCTACGGCGGCAAGACCTGGGGCGGGTACGAGATCGTCCGCCACGGCGGCCACATCTCCCTGCGTCAGCCGCCGGGGGAGAAGAACGCCCTGGGCTTCATCAAATTCATGTTCCCGAACCAGCACGCGGTCTACTTGCACGACACGCCGAGCCGGTCGTTGTTCTCGGCATCCATGCGGGCGTTCAGCCACGGCTGCGTGCGCGTCGACGACCCCTTCCGCTTCGCCGACGCGGTCCTGCCCGACTGGAGCGAGGAGCGCCTGAAGAAGCTCATCGGTAAAGGCGAGCGAACCCTTCGCCTCCCGCAGAAGCTGCCTGTGCACATCGCCTATTTCACCACCTTCGTGGATGATGGAGGCAGCCTGCGCCGGGTCCCCGACCTTTACGGCTACGACGCTCCGATGCGCTCGGCCCTCGGCCTGCCCGGCGGAAGCGGGCCCGCCATGGCCAAGCTGGCGAAGGAGCCGGCGCGGAAGGTGGCCGAAGGCGCCTCCCGCGGGGCGAGCCGGCCGACCCATGCCGCCGGTCGGCCTCCGTCGCGCCACGCAGGCTATGCGCGGCCTCCCGTGCGACGCTACGCGGAGCCGGATATGGACGCCTTCGATACGCCCCGGTCATCGCGGGCGGACGGGCGGCCGGACTACGGCGAGCCGGGCCTGTGGACGCCCGCGCCCGCCCCGGTCTCGCGCTCGTTCTGGTGAGGCGGCGCGCGTCGTCCACGGCATTTTTTCCAATGCAGTACGACTTGTGAGTGTGCGCCCGCACGGCCGGGCACGATTTCGCCACGGTCCAGGCTTAGCCGTTCGCCTATTGATGGCCGCACGGCGGGTCCGTTTGCCTCCGGGCGCCGGACAGGGGCGGTGCAGCCACGGCTCTTTTCGCCCGCGGGCGGAAACCGGGAGGACTGAACCGTGCCGAGCAGTCGCGAGTCCGCCCGCTTTTTTCGCCGCTGGCTGGTGGCGGCATCGGGCATCGCCGCGGCGCTGATCGGCGGTAGGGTGGAAACCGAGAATGCGGTCGCCAACGGCGATACCCGCACCCTGACGATCTACCATACGCACACCCAGGAAAGCGCCACGATCACCTTCAAGCGGGACGGGCGCTACGACCGCGCGGCCCTGGACCAGCTGAACTGGCTCCTGCGGGACTGGCGGATCAACGAACCGATCAAGATGGACCCGCGCCTGTTCGACACGGTGTGGGAGGCGTACCGGCAGGTCGGCTCAACCCAGCCGATCAACATCGTCTCGGCCTATCGGTCCCCCGGCACCAACGCCATGCTCCGGCGGCGTTCGAAGATGGTCGCCGAGTACAGCCAGCACATGCTCGGCAAGGCCATGGATTTCTACCTGCCGGACGTGCCGATCGACCGGATCCGTGAGGTCGGCTTCCTGATGTCCCGGGGCGGCGTGGGCTGGTATCCCCGGGCGAACACGCCCTTCATTCATCTCGATGTCGGCTCGGTGCGCTCCTGGCCGCGAATGACGCACGACCAGCTCGCCCATCTGTTCCCGGACGGGAAGACCGTCCATCTCCCCGCGGATGGTCACCCCATGGCCCGCTACGAGGAGGCCAAGGCCGAAATCCTCGCGCGGGGCGGCACGGTGGCCGGCATCACCACCCAGCTCGCCAGCGGCGAGGATGAGGATGGCCCGAGCCTGATGGGCTTCCTGGCGGGCCTGTTCGGCGGGTCCAAACCCGAGCCTGTGGCCGCGCCGGCCCCCGTCGTCGCCGCACGGAAGGGAACGCGGACGCCGGCTGTCGCCATCGCTTCCGCCGATCCTGAGGACACGACCGGCCCCCGGGCGGCCATGGCCTATGCCGCGCCCGCTGCCCCCCCGGCCCCGGCCGACGCCCGTGCCATGCTTACCGCGGAGCCCGCCGTTGCCGTTGCCGTTGCCGTCCCGGCCGGGGAGGGGGCCCTTCCGTCCGTGGTCGCGCCGCTTCCCCCACGTCGTCCGACCGAGGCCGCCATCGTCGCGGCCGCAGCGATCGCGATGCCGCTTCCCCCGCCGCGCCCCGTGCAGCTGGCGGCCCTCGATGGCGGGATGATCAATCTCGGATCCGCCGTTCCGCCGACCCATCCGGCCGCGCCGATCCCGGCCGCCCCGGCGCCGGCGGCACGGGCGACCCTCGTCGGGCCGGATGCCGATGCGAAGGCGCAGCTCCGCTCGCTCTTCGAGGCCGTGGCGATGGGCCCGGTGGCCGCGCCGGCCGGTCGCAATGTCCCGGTGCATGTGGCGAGTGCCCGGGCGATGCCGACGGGGCCGACCGGAGCCATCGCCGCATCCCCCGCCAGGGTCACGACCCGCTTCGCCCGTGACGTGCCGGACGAGTCGCGGCTTGGCGCCCGCTTCACAGGGCCGGCCGCCGTGCTCCTCCGCTCGTCCGAGTAAGGGACGCCCGGCGCAAACTCACTCGGCCTCGTCGTCGGCCGGCCGGTAGAAGCGGATCACCCGGCCATCGGGATATTCGACCGAGCGCCCGTGCATGACGAGGTAGCCGGAACCGACCGCCGAGCTCAGCCGGTCGAGGCGCTCGTCCTCGTAGGACGGCGGGTATCCGGCATAGCTGTAGACCGGATAGGCATAGCGCCTGACCACCACCGGGCGGGGCCGTTCCACGCTGACGATCCGCGTCCGGCGGGGCGCCGCGGCGACGATCCGGCGGGGCGCCTCGTGAACGACGCGAACGCGGTGCCGTGCCGCCTCCCGGTGCGGGGACGGACGCGGCGCGCGGGCCGCGCTTGCATGGTCCTGCCGGTGGGGAGAGACGGCGGCCGGCGTCGCGACCGCCGGCTGCGGGCTCGTCTTCGCGGCCTCCGGCTGGCGGGCGGGCGGATCGGTCCACGTCGTGGTCGGCTCGGCCGCGGCCGGCAGGGCGAGGCCGGTCAGGATGGCGAAGGCAATGAGGCTGCTGCGCACGCCGTTCGGCATGGGGGACCTCCCGGGAAGGAGCGCCGCGACTGCGGTGCAAGATTGCTAAGGACTATAAAGCAACGGCACGATTCGAGATATGGCGACCCGCAAAGCTCGGCATTGTTCTACAGCTGAAACCGCATCGAACGCGAAAGTGAGTTAATCTGTCTCGCTTCGATGGAATGAGCTGAATTTGCCCGTTGCAGATGACCCTGCGGCGCGCTGACTTTTCGGTGCGCTGCGAAGGCCCCGGGCGGAACCGCACCCCCCTTCCGTGGTTGGCCAGCCGATGCCTTCCGACACTTCATCCCAAGCGGGCCCCATGCGGGTCAGCGTCGATCTGAACCTGTGCCAGGCCTACGCGCAGTGTTGCTACGCGGCGCCGCGGTATTTCCGGATCGACGGACGGGAGGCCCTCTTCTACGACCCGTCCCCCGCGGCGGCCGATCGGGTCGAGATCGAGCGCGCCCGCTTGGCCTGTCCGGTCCAGGCGATCCGCGTTCAGGATCCGGAAGCCTGACATGCCGGCCGATGCCCGACCTGAGCGTATTGTCGTCGTCGGGGCCGGGCTTGCGGGTCTCCGGGGCGCCGAGGCTATCCGCGCGGCTGGCTTCCGTGGCTCCCTGACCATTGTCGGAAACGAGCCCCACAGGCCCTACGACCGTCCGCCCCTCTCGAAGCACGTCCTGACGGGGCAGGTGGCGGCGGATGCCAGCCAGCTTCCCTCCTCCCTCGGTGACGACGTGACATGGCGCCTAAGTATCGGTGCCGAGACCCTGGACCGCGAAGCGCGGCGTCTGCGCCTCTCCAATGGAGAGACGCTCCCCTATGACCGCTTGCTCATCGCCACCGGGACCCGGGCTCGGCCCTGGATTCATGCCGACGAGGCAAAGCTCCGCAACGTTTTCTCGATCCGCTCGAGGGACGATGCGGCGAGCCTTCGCGCCACCCTGGCCGCGAAGCCGAAGCGCGTCCTCGTGATCGGCGCGGGCTTTATCGGCTGCGAGGTCGCGGCGGTGTGCCGGGAACTCGACCTGCCCGTCTGCCTGATCGATTCCAGCCCATCGCCCCTGGCCCGGGCGCTGGGCCATACGATCGGCGCCTATATCGGCGAGATTCACCGGGGCCGCGGCGTCGATCTGCGCATGGGCAGCGAGGTCGCCCACCTGGAACATGCGGATGGGCGCGCCACCGGGGCCCGGCTCAAGGACGGCGAGGTCCTCTCCGCGGATGTGGTGGTGGTTGCCCTCGGCGCGGTCCGCAATACGGAATGGATGACCGGGTCCGGACTTTCGGCCGATTCCGGGGGCGTCGATTGTGACGACCACGGCCATGTCCTCGATGAGAGTGGACAGCCGGACAGGTCCATTGCGGCGGCGGGCGACGTGGCGCGGTTTCCGCACCCCCTCTACGGCGGCCGTCGGGTCGCCCTCGAACATTGGGGCCATGCCGTCGCCCAGGCGGAGCATGCGGGCCGCTTGCTCGTGGGGGAAGACTTGCCCGTCCCCTACGCCGCCCTGCCGAACTTCTGGTCCATCCAGGGTGACATGGTGGTGAAATCGGCCGGACTCACGGACGGAGCCGACGCGGTGGCGATCGTCCAGGGCGACCCGGCAGACAGGCGCTTCGTTGCCCTCTATGGCCGCGCCGGCCGCTGCATCGCCGCCGTGGCGGTCGACAGCGCCCGCTGGCTTCCGGCCTATGCCGACAAGGTCGCCAGTGGCGCGCCCTTCCCCCCGATCGACACGGCGACCGACCGCCCCCTTCGCGAGCCCGAGATCCGCGATCCGGGCTTCGCCTGAGCGACTGACAACGGAATCGAACCGGCATGGCCGACGCGACTCTCCTCAAACAGGTCAAGGATTTCGCCAACCGGGCGAATCCCTATCCGATCTATGCCCGCCTCCGGCAGAACCCTGTCTCGCTGCAGGATGATGGCTCCCCCGACGGGACATGGGTCGCCGCGAGTCACGGGGCCATTTCGAGCCTCCTCGGCGATCCCCGCGTCAGCTCGCAGACGCTGCCGCCGGCCGACCGGCCCAGGACCGGCAACCCGATCACCGACTTCCTCATCAAGCCGATCAAGGACCGGATCACCGATCACCACCGGCCCTTCATCTTCCGCGATCCCCCGGACCACGATGCCCTGCGGGCCGCGGTGATGAACCAGTTCACCCGCGAGCGCGTGCAGGGCATGCGCGAACGCTCCGACCGCCTCGTCGCCGAACTTCTCGATGCCAAACGCGACGCACGCCGCTTCGACGCAGTCGATGACCTCGCCTACCCGCTTCCGGTGACGGTCATCTGCGAATTGTTCGGTGTGCCCCGGGAGGACGAGCCGCAATTCCATGATTGGGCGACCCAGCTCGCCACGGCCCTGGAACCCGACAGCCTTACGGACGACGACACCCGTGCCAAGAACAGCCGGACCTTCGACACCATCGCGGAGTACATGGGTAGCCTGATCAAGGATAAGCGCCGGCACCCGAAGGACGACATGCTCTCGGGGCTCGCCAACGAGGCGACGCCGACGGGCGTAAAGATGGGCGACTACGACCTGATCGCCACGTCGATCCTGATGCTGGTGGCCGGACACGAAACCACGGTGAACCTGATCACCAACGGTCTGCTGACGCTCCTGCGGCACCCTGATGAACTCGAGAAGCTCCGCGCCGACCCGGCCCGTGCGCCGCGGGTCATCGAAGAGCTGCTGCGTTACGAACCCCCAGTGCAGTTCCGGACGCGCACCACCCTCAGCCCCATCGATATCGCAGGCGTGACCATCCCCGAGGGCGCCGACCTCGTGCTGCTCCTGGCCGCCGGAAACCGCGACGCCAACGCCTTCGACGATCCGGAGCGGTTTGACCCCGACCGGAAGGGCACCCGCCATCTCGGCTTCGGCGGTTCGCTGCATTACTGCGTCGGCGCGCCCCTGGCCCGGTTTGAGGCGGAGGCGGCGCTCACGGCCCTGGCGCGTCGCCTGAAGAACCCACGCCTCGTCGAGGACCCACCGCCCTACCGTCCGGGCGCGGCCCTCCGCGGGCCGGAGCACCTGCTCGTGGCCATCGATGGCATGGCGTAGGGCGCGGGCCCTACCCCTCCCGCCGCTGGCCGAATACCGATTGAAGGAGGCCCTGCTGGGCCGCCACCGGACTGGCGATGGGCCGCGGTGTCGGCCGGTCCTCGGCGATCAACGAGTCGAGGTGCAGAATCCGAGAATGCAGCCTCCGGGTGCGCACGATCAACTGTTGGAGACGCATGGGCAGGAGGGCGAACGCCTCCGCCTTCGGCGGCTCGGTGACCCCGAGCTTGACCCGGTGCTTCTCCTCGCTCGCCTGCGCCGGCGTCATCTCACCCTCGGCCACGGCCCGCTGCACCAGCAGCCATGACGCGATCTGCATGAGGAGCGTCGTCAGCCGCATGCTCTCGGCGGCATAGCTCAGGGTTGCGTCCCGGGAGGTGAGCCGAGACTCGTCCCGGCCGTCGCCATCGAGATAGCTCGCCGTCTCCTCGACCAGGGCCATGCCATCGCGGAACAGGGCCTTGAAGGCGTCCGAGTGCACGTAGCTGGCGCCGAACTCTACCCAGTCCCGGTTGTCCCGAAACGTGACGTCGTACCCGTTCATCCTGCCTCCTGTGCCGCCGGGCGGCTCCGTCATGTCCCAGGCCGGGCCAATGGCCGGTGCATCTCACGGTGGCGGCGCAATCCTAGCGCCCCGGACGCGGCGTTGCGAAGTTGACTTCTTATTAACCTTAAACGGCCAGCATCGCCGATCGTCGAAATCCTCCGCAAATTTTGAGCGATCGCTGTTTGAGCGATCTGCACGCCCCGTGACTCTTGTGGATCGAGGATCACGGCGACGCCCCGCGCGGTCGGGATGATTCGACTGTGGCGTGCAAACATCAATGCGGGGAAGGTGTCGCCCGAGGTGCGCCGGCGCACGGCGACGCCACAATCCGGCCCCTTCGATAGGGAGTGTTAAACGCCGACACCCCACGGTGCGGCCGACCACTTCCCGAGGCCGCCCGGGCCACACGATTTCCGGACCAGAGCCAGCGACCGATGCGCAGACAGGCACCTTCCCGGTACACCCCCCGTTTCACGGCCTTGCTCGGCCTTGCCCTGAGCACCGCCGCGGCCGGCTCCGCCATGGCCGCGTCGGCCCGCGATCAGGCCGGTTACGCCCAAGCCGAATGGGCGCAGGACTACGCGGCCCCCGCCGCCATGCAGGTTCAGCGCGAGACCGTGCCGATCCTCTCGCCCCAGACCATCGCCGCCACCGAGCAGATGGCCGAGAAGTACAAGGAGATCGTCTCCCGCGGCGGCTGGCGTCAGGTCAGCGGCGCCGAGCGCCTGCGGATCGGCTCCAAGGGCCCCGCGGTCGCCGCCGTGCGTCAGCGCCTCGTTGTGACGGGCGACCTCGACCCGGCCGCCGCGAATACCGGCGTGTACGATTCCTACGTCGCGGCTGCCGTGAAGCGGTTCCAGGCCCGCCACGGCCTCAGCCAGACCGGCTCCATGAGCGCGGCCACCGAGCAGGCCATGAATGTGCCCGCCGAGATCCGCCTGCGCCAGCTCGAGACCAACGTGCTGCGCCTGCGCTCCTATTCGGGCGATCTCGGCCGCCGCTTCGTCATCACCAACATCCCGGCGGCCCTCGTCGAGACCGTGGAAGACGGCCGCATCGTGACCCTGCACGCCGCGGGCGTCGGCAAGATCGACCGGCAGTCGCCGATCATGAACACCAAGGCGACGCAGATCAATTTCAACCCGACCTGGACGGTCCCGGCTTCCATCGTGAAGAAGGACCTGATCCCGAAGATGCAGAAGGATCCGAACTACCTCACCGATAACCGGATCCGCATCCTGTCCAACGGGCAGGAGATCTCGCCGAAGTCGGTCAACTGGAATTCGGAAGAAGGCACCCGCTACACCTACCGGCAAGATTCGGGCGCCGACTTCAACTCGATGGGCATCGTCCGCATCAACATCCCGAACCCCTACGGCGTGTTCATGCACGACACGAATACCAAGGGCGTGTTCGGCGATGACTTCCGCTTCATCTCCTCGGGCTGCGTCCGTGTCCAGAACGTGCGCGAATACATCACGTGGCTGCTGAAGGACACACCCGGCTGGGGCCGCGAGCAGGTCGAGCAGGCGATCGAGAGCGGCAAGCGCGTCGATGCCACCCTGTCGCAGCCGGTGCCGGTCTACTGGACCTACATCACCGCCTGGGCCACCCCGGACGGCCTCGTCCAGTTCCGCGACGACATCTACAAGCGCGACGGCGTGAACGTCCCCTCGACGATCAGCGCTCCCACCCCGGTGGCGAGCGCCGAGTCGACCATGCCGCAGACCTTCGAGCCCGGCGACGAAGACAACAACTGATCTTCGCTGCATGACTGCCGAAAGGGCCCGCGTTCCACCCGGAACGCGGGCCCTTTCGCTTTGGGGCGGTGTCATGCGGCGGTCGCCGAAATCTGTTGGTTGCGCCCTTTGAACATGGAGCTGCCGATGCCGCCTCTGACCCGTCGCGAGACCCTTGCCGGCGCCGCCGCGCTGACCCTGGCCGCCGGCAACGCCTCCGCCCAGGCGAGCGAGGCCGCCGGAACGGTCTACGGGCTGGACGGCACCGCCCGCGCGCCGCTCGCCGGCATCCTCGTCTCGAACGGACGCGAAGTCGTCCGCACGGACGCCCAGGGCCGCTACCGGTTGCCGATGCCGGGCGACGGCGCGGTCTTCGTGATCAAGCCGCCGGGCTACGCCCTGCCGCGGGACAAGGACAACGTCCCCCGCCACAGCTACATCCACCAGCCGGGCGGCACACCCAAGGAACTCGGCCTGCGCTATCCGGGTGTGGACCCGACCGGGCCGCTGCCCGCGTCCATCGATTTCACCCTGACCCGGGTGGACGAACCAGACGAGTTCGACGTCCTGCTCTTCACCGATCCGCAGCCGGAGAGCCGGCTCGAACTCGACCATGTCCGCGACACCGCCGTGGCCCGGGCCATGACGATCCCGGCCGCATTCGGCATCACCACCGGAGACGTGCTGTTCGACGACCTCTCCCTTTTCGGACGCTCCAACGCCATCGTCGGGCGGATCGGTATCCCCTGGTACAGTCTGCCGGGCAACCACGACCTGAACATGCAGGCACCGGACGCCCGCTACAGCCGGGAGACGTGGAAGCGCGTTTTCGGGGCCCCGTCCTTCGCCTTCCAGCACGGCCGCGTCCTGTTCGTGATGCTGGACAACGTCGTCTGGCTGGGGCCGCCCGTGCAGGTGGGTGCGGGCACCTACGAGGGGCGGATCGGCGAGGCGAACCTCGCCTTCCTGCGCAACCTGCTGGGCGAAATGCCCGCCGATACCCTCGTTGTCCTCGGGACGCACATCCCGCTGCACACGGACGCGCCGCCAAGCGGGCCGCACAACAACACCGTCGATCGCGACGCCCTGATCGAGGTGTTGCGCGGCCGGAAAGTGCTGGCCATCTGCGGGCATACCCACACCACCGAGCACCACTATCTCGCGGACAACCTGCACCACCACGTGATGACAGCCGTCTCCGGCTCATGGTGGAGCGGCCCGGACACCCGAACGGGGATCCCCTCGGCGGACAGCCGCGACGGGACGCCCAACGGGTTCCACGTCCTCTCGGTGCGGGGCACGGACTACACGACCCGCTTCGTGCCCGCCCAGGGCGAGCCGGACGGGACCATGCGCATCGCCTTCGAGAGCCAGATCCGTGCGGGCGCCCCCGAGGTCGTCCGGACGTTGCGGCCCATGGAGGCCCTGCGGCCCCCGGTCTCGCAGGATGCCCTGGTCGATACGGTTCTGGTGGTGAACGTGTTCGACGGCGGCCCGCGGACGACGGTGAGCTACCGCGTCGGGGGCAACGCGCCGGAAGCGATGGTCCGCACCCGCCGGCCCGATCCCTTCGTGACCGAACTCTTCGCCCGCTACCCTGATACGAAGAAGGCCTGGGTCGGGGCGATCCCCTCGACCCATATCTGGACGGCGCGCCTCCCGGCGGACCTGCCGCCGGGGGCGCACCGGATCACGGTGGAAGGGAAAGACGAGTACGGTCGTCCCTTCCGGTCGGCCACGGTCCTGGAAGTGACCCGGACTGCGTGACCGTCGCCGTCAGGCGGCGACCTGACGCTGGCCGTGGCTCCCCTCGCCGATCTCCTCGATGATCTTCTTGCAGAAGGCGTCGAGGTCGTCGGGCTTGCGGCTCGTGATGATGCCCTGATCGGTCACGACTTCCTTGTCGTGCCAATTGCCGCCTGCGTTGATCACGTCGGTCTTGATCGACGGGAACGAGGTCACGTCGCGACCGCGCACGCCGCCGGCTTCGATCAGCAGCCACGGGCCGTGGCAGATGGCGGCGACCACCTTGCCGGAGGTGAGGAAGGACTTGATGATCTCGATCGCCTTGGGCTCGAGGCGAAGCTTGTCCGGGTTGATCTGACCGCCCGGCAGCACGAGGGCATCGAAGGCGTTCGCGTCGATCGTCTCCAGATCGGCATCGACCTTCACGTCCTTGCCCCAGTTGGTCTTATCCCAGCTGCGGATGGTCTGCTCGCTCTTGCGGGACTTCGGGGCGGCCACGGTGACGGTGGCGCCGGCTTCCGCGAGCTTGGCCTGCGGCACGGTCAGTTCGACCTCCTCGAAACCGTCCGTGGCGATGATCAGGATCTTGGCTTGCTTGATGTCGGTCATGGCGGGGTCTCCCGTTCGTCGAGTTGCCCCGCCAACGGGTTAATGCGTTCGCCGTTCCCCCGACGACAGGACGCCGCGCCGAGCCCGTTGGCCGCATGGAGGAACAAGGGGGAGCCGGACCCGTTTGGCACCCACCCGGAGACCACGTGAGGAGTAAAGCGATGGCCAATCCCGGAATGCCCGACCCGACACCCGGCGACCTTCCGCCGCCCCCGCCCACCCCGGACGAGGAGCCGGATATCGGGCCGACCGGCCCGCGCACGCCCTATCCCGTGAACGACCCGGGCGTGGGTGAGCCCGGCGGCCCGGGTTCCGAACCCGACGTGTTCCCCGGCTCTCCGACGGATCCCGGCACGCGGATGTGAGAACCCGCCCCCGGGTCAGTGGCCGCCATGCGAGGCGCGCACGTCCCGCGGGGCATTGAGGATTTCGGAGAGGCTCGTCGCGACGTGGCGGGCCTCTTCGTCCGTCAATCGGAGCTGGAACGGCGGAAGCGCGCCGGCCTGGAAGGCGACCACCGCCTGCCCCTCGTCGTCGGTCCCGACCTCGATGGCGGCGGAGGTGACGTCGAGCATGGCGATGTCCTCGCCGAGGCCCTCCGCATCCAGCGCCTCGTCGGTCTCGTCGATCGCGGTGAGCAACTGGCCTACGGCGCGCATGAGCGCCCGGGCAGCCCGGGCGTCCATGACCACGGCCGTCGCCTGGTCGTCTTTCTGAAAGGAAAGCTGGATGTTTGCACCGTCCAGCGAAACCGAAATGCCTGCCATATATCGCCCGGAAGCCGATGAATGTGCCGGCGCGGACCAGACACGCCCTTTCATGGCGCGAGACCCGAGCCAGCCGTAAGAGGCTGTCCCCTTTGTCCTATATGCACTGCCGGCCGGGGAAATCACAGGGGCCGGACGGGTGCTGCGGATGCACCAGACGGTTGCGACAGCGCGAACGCCTTGTTGCTGCCGCAGGGGCGGCCTATCTAAGACAACGGGGGGCACTTCTGTCGAGACCGACGCTCACGCGAAAGGTTCAGTGTCTCGCGCCCCGCCGCTCTGGCCCACCCAGAAAGACTGTCGTGCCATCCGCGGCCATGATGCCGCGCGCACGGCCTATGGACGAACGAGGTACACTACGTGAATACCGGCACTGTAAAGTGGTTCAACGAGACCAAGGGCTACGGGTTCATCCAGCCTGATGATGGCGGCAAGGACATTTTCGTCCACATCTCTGCCGTCGAGCGCGCCGGAATGCGCAACCTGGTCGAAGGTCAGCGGATCGCTTACGAGGTCCTGCAAGACAAGCGCAGCGGCAAGGACGCTGCCTCGAATCTTCAGGCTGCCTGATCACAGGCGACACTGACGAGCCGCCCCGGCGGCTCCGACCGACAGCCGCCCCGGACGCAAAAGGCGTCCGGGGCAGCGCATCCCACATAATGAGAAACGACGCCGAGCGCGCGAGACGCGCCGGTCCAGATAACAAAAGCAGAAAGTTTCAATGCAGTTCGAATACACGCGGCGCCGTAGCGTCCGCTCCCCGGTCACCGATGCGCCCACCTTCCGGGTCGGCCGCCTCGCTGCCTCCGGACAGGCTGAGACCGATGTCAGCCACCTGATCGACCGTTCCTACAACTACCATTCCCCGCGGGAGCTGCACTGGCATCTCGCCGATCGCCTGGGCCTCGCCCCCGGCGCCGTCTCCCTCCGGGAAACCGTGGCCGCGGCCTGACGGACGGGTCCGCCGGAAGGGTCAGCTCCTTCCGTTGCCCGACGGGGCGCTGCCCCGTCACCATACTGAGGTGCCAAAAGCCCCTCGACACGCCAGACCCCGAGAGAAGGCTTCAGGCCTGCCAGGCAGCGATCACCGGATCGCGCAGGGCGCGGGGGAGGGCGACCAACTCGCCGTGGACCGGATCGGCCCGGTTATAGACCGCCGCCTCGCCCGTCAGCGAACACACGGCGCCTCCGGCCTCCCGCAAAACCAAGTCGGCGGCCGCGAGATCCCAATCCCGGGCGTCCGACGAGATCATCCCGACATCCACCGAACCTTCGGCCACCCGAACGAGGCGCAGGGCCAGGGACGGGATGCGGTCGATGCGGACGAAGTCCGAATCCGGCCCGGCCCCCCGGGTCAGCCGGTCCAGCATCGGTTTCGGCCCCGTGATGCGGGATGTCCGTAGGGCATCCCGCGGATCCACCGCGATCCGTTCCCCGTCCCGGAAAGCACCCTGGCCCCGGATCGCCTCATAGGCGACGCCGAGCGCCGGGGCGTGGACGAAGCCGATCACCGGCTCGCCCTTCGCGAGGAGGGCCACCGCGATGGACCAATCCGGATGGCCCGACAGGAAGGCGCGGGTGCCGTCGATCGGATCCACGATCCAGACCAGATCACGGCCCAGGCGCGCCGGATCGTCCGCGGTTTCCTCCGACAACCACGCGGCCCGCGGCACGATCTCGCTGAGCCGGATCTTGAGGAAGGTGTCGACGGCGACGTCGGCCTCCGTGACGGGCGAACCGCCCGCCTTCGACCAGACGCGTGCCGTGGTCTGCTGGCCCTGCCTGAAGTACGGCCGCGCGATCGACGCCGCCTCGCGCATCACCGCGCGCAGTTCGGGCATCAGCTCTGCCACGCTCGCTTCGGTGAGGGGTTCGGGCATCGTGGTCCTGTGGCGGACTCGTCGGGCAACAGAGTGGAGCCTGTCACCGCAAGGACGACGGACGCCGAAGACTGCGATCTGGGGAAGATCGAGGGACGATCCTACCTCCGTTCTATGCCGCATGGCCCAGCGCCACAAGCCGAACCATGCCGAACCGCCACCGTGCGGAACGTCGCGGCCGTCGGCGTTTTGCCAACGACTCAGTAAGATGAATCGATCTTGAAGTGTGCTGGCAAGAAAACATTGAGCATTCAAGGAAGCATTGAGCATTCCATCAGTGAAATCCCCGTCCAGAATCGCTTAACGACAGCTCTTAAGGCGTATCGAGGGAGACCGATGCGATTTTGCTGCGCATAACGGACGGTCCCGAAGGGGCTGCCACTTGCGGGAATCGCCTGAGGGCGTTGAGGCTCATACGATGGACACGCGTACCGACAGCCACGCACCGGCCCTGGCGATGCCCGCCTTCGAGGCGTCGCCCCTTCCGGTGATCGGCCGCCTTGCCGCAGGCCGCCGCGCCGTGGGCGTTGCCCTTTGCTACGCCGAGGACGAGGCCGATCTCTGCGATGAGGACCGCTTCCTGCTGCTCCTCGTCGATGCCGAAGGGGATGTCCTCCAGCGGCTCGGCCCCTTCACCGAGGAGGATGTCGTCGCGACATGGCGCGCCCTCGCCGGGCAGGCCGGGCTTGTGCGGATGATCATCCGGGAAGACGGTGTCCAGGTGCCGGTGTCGCAGCAGGTCGGCCGCTTGATGCTGGGGCGCATCCGGATCCGCCGCCGGCATGCCGGCCTCGGAGCCCGTCGCCCGCGTTTTCTGGCCCGTCGCAAGACCGGCCGTCTTCCGGCCCGGCCGCAGATCTTCCGCGGCGAAGCGGAGATCATCGCCCGGTCCTGATACGGCGGTCTGCCGTTCAGGACAGCCCTTTGATCAGCGCATCGGCCGTGAGGCCCACGAAGAGAATCAGCCCCGCATCCCGATTAGACCGGAACAGTCTCAAGGCTCCCGCCCCGTCCCGCTCCTGAAGGCGCAGGACCTGCCACGTGAGATGCCCGGCGAAGGCCGCGACGCCAGAGAATCCCACCGGACCCGCTCCCGCCTTCCACGCCGCGAGTGCCACGCACCCGGCCGCCAGCCCGTAGCACAGGCCCACCGCCCCCTTCAGCCGCCGCCCGAACAGCCGGGCCGAGGAACGGATGCCGGCGATCTCGTCGTCCTCAATGTCCTGAACGGCGTAGATCGTGTCGTAACCGACGATCCAGGCGACCGCCCCCGCGTACAGCAGCAGCGCCGCCGCATCGAGCCGGGCGAAGACGGCGACCCATCCCATGAGCGCGCCCCAGGCGAAGGCAAGGCCCAGGACCAGTTGCGGCAGAGACATCACCCGCTTCATGAACGGGTACACCGCCACGGGCGTCAGCGAGCACAGCCCCACGAGGATGGCCGTCTCGTTGAATTGCAGCAGCACCGCCAGGCCGACGAGAGCCTGCGCCACGAGGAACAGCACCGCGTGTCGCACCCGCACCTGCCCGGAGGGGAGGGGGCGATGGCGCGTGCGTTCGACCTGCGCGTCGAGGTCACGGTCGGCGATGTCGTTGTAGGTCGAGCCGGCGCCGCGCATGACCACGGCGCCGATCAGGAACAGGATGCAATCGAGGGGGTCGGGGTAGGTCCGATCCGCGGCGATGGCCGCGAGCGCTGCGGACCACCAGCACGGCAGCAGGAGAAGCCACCAGCCGATCGGACGGTCGATCCGCGCCAAGCGCAGATAGGGACGCCACGCCCTGGGAGCATGTCGATCGACCCAATGGCCGGCGACCGCGTCCGCCGGACGGCGTTCTCCCAAGGCGGTTCCGTCCGCCCGAAGGGGCGGGCTCAGAGCGCGCCCTGCGGCAGCTTGAACGAGCCGCTCAGGCCCGGGCCGCCGAGGAGGCCGCCACCGCCGCCGTTCTGCGCCTGGGCGCGGGCCTGGGCCTCCATCTTCGAGGCCTTGGCGGCGACGCCGCAGATCTGCGACCGGATGCCGGTGACCTTGGTGTGGTCAGCCTTGAAGCCCTCGGAGAACGAATCGGGGATCAAGCACCATTCCTTGTTGGCGGCGATCCACTTCAGGCCCTCGTTGCCGTTGGACACGAGCCTGCCGAACAGGGTGCACGCCTCGGCGGGCGTCATCTTGTTCTTCGACGTGGAGGCGGCGTTGGCCCGGCTCACCAGCGCCTTCCGTTCGGCGAGGGTCTTCTGGATGGCGCTGCAATCGTTCGCCACGGTCGGCGCCGCCGGCATCGACTGCGTCGCCGAGGGCGCGGCCGTCATCGGCTGGGTCATCGACTGCGCCATCGCCTGGCCGGACACCAGGAGGCCGGCCGCCAGCGACGCCGCTCCCAGCACGAAGCTCCTGTAGGTCATTCCGGGACTCCCCTCGAGACAGTGCCTCGTCACGCCGAAGCGTTTCGAGATCGTTCACACCGCCTTCGCCATAGGAATGTGGCGTCAATCGAGCGAGAGGGTGCTCCCGGCGCGAGGCGATGGGGAGGATCGCGAAATCCAGTCACTGTCGCCCGACGGCAACACTGCCGGCCGTCGTCCGCGTTGACTCCCGCGCAGGGGCGCGCAACCAACCTGCCCATGCCGGCCTACGACTTCAAAGCCCCCCGCCTGTTCGTGGAGACGAGCCTCGCCGCCGGCGCTGTCCTGCCCCTCGAGCGGGCGCAGGCGAACTACCTGCTCAACGTCCTCAGACGCGGGGAGGACGATCCCGTCCTCGTCTTCAACGGCCGGGATGGCGAGTGGCACGCCCGCGTCCGCGCGACGGGACGGAAGGACGGCGAACTGCATCTCGTCGCGCAGACCCGGCCGCAGACGCCACCGTCCAACCTCCATTACCTCTTCGCACCCCTGAAGAGCGCCCGCCTCGACTATGTCGCGCAGAAGGCGGTGGAGATGGGGGCCGGCGTGATCCGCCCGGTCATCACGCGCTACACGCAAGGCGACCGGATCAACATGGACCGGTTGCAGGCGAACGCCGTCGAGGCGGCCGAGCAATGTGGGATCCTGGCGATCCCCGATTTCGCGCCGCCCCTGCGCCTGCCGGAAGCCCTGGCCGCCCTGGAGCCGGAGCGGCTCCTGGTGTTCTGCGACGAAGACGCGCCCATCGCCGATCCCGTGCGGGCCCTGTCCGCGGCGGCGGACCCGGGCCGGCCGCCGGCCATCGCGGTGCTGGTGGGGCCCGAAGGCGGCTTTTCCGACGAGGAGCGTGGCCTCATCCGCGACAGACCAAACACCGTGGCCCTCTCGCTCGGACCGCGCATCCTCCGGGCGGATACCGCCGCGGTGGCGGTCCTGGCTCTCGTCCAGGCTGTTCTCGGAGACAGCCGCTAGGGCGCCGAACGGGGTGTGCCGGCGCACATCGCTCGTCTTCCGGCGGTGGAACACGGCTTCACGCCGCACAGCTGCGCTTGGGCCGCAGGGTCGTCCGCGTTGTCCGGCCGGAGCCTCTCGACTATGTGGCTCACAGGATGCCTCCCCGCCCGCAATGAGTTCGCGGTCGGTGGGCAGCCCGTCCGCAGTCCGGTTCTCGGGACGGGATTTCACCGGGCGGGACGACCGGGTCACCGGCGCGCCGCCATCCGAACGGATCACAATTCCTGGGTAGGCAGCGCATGGCGCGCGACTCCGACGACACCACGCCGCTGACGACGCGCGCCGAACTGATCGACTGGTTCGCCGCCGGCGAAAAACCGCGCGAGCGCTTCGCCATCGGCACGGAGCACGAGAAGATCCCCTTCTACAGGGCCGGCAACCGCCCCGTGCCCTACGACGGCGAGGCGGGGATCGGCGCGCTCCTCCAGGGGCTTGGCCGGGAGACCGGGTGGGAGCCGATCACCGACCGGGGCTTCGTCATCGGCCTCGCGGCCAGCGAAGGCGGCGCCATCTCGATCGAGCCTGGGGGACAGTTCGAACTGTCGGGCGCGGCCCTGCCGGATGTCCACGCCACCGCCGCCGAGCTGTCGGCCCATCTCGACGCGGTCAAGCAGGTGGCCGATCCCCTCGGCATCGGTTTCCTGACCCTGGGCATGAGTCCGAAATGGCGGCGCGACGAGACGCCGGTCATGCCCAAGAGCCGATACCGGATCATGGCCGGGTACATGCCGAAGGTCGGCAGCCTCGGCCTCGACATGATGTTGCGCACCGCCACCGTGCAGGTGAACCTCGATTTCCGCTCCGAGGACGACATGGCGCGCAAGATGCGCGCCTCCCTCGCGCTCCAGCCGGTGGCGACGGCCCTCTTCGCCAACTCACCCTTCACCGACGGACGCCCCAACGGGTTCCTCTCCCGGCGCTCGGAGATCTGGCGCGACACCGACGCAGACCGCACGGGCATGCTGCCTTTCGCGTTCGAGACCGGCTTCGGCTACGAGGCCTATGCCGACTGGCTGCTCGACATGCCGATGTATTTCGTGAAGCGCGGCGACATCTATCACGACGTTTCCGGCGCCTCCTTCCGGGACCTGATGGAGGGACGCCTGCCGCAGCTCCCCGGCGAGCGGGCCACGGTGTCGGACTGGGCGAATCACGCCTCCACCGCCTTCCCTGAGGTACGCCTGAAGCGCTTCCTGGAAATGCGCGGCGCCGATGTGGGGGATGCGGGCATGATCGCGGCTCAAGCCGCTTTCTGGACCGGGCTCCTCTACGATGAAACGGCCCTCGATGCGGCCCTGGATCTCGTGAAGGGGTGGACCACCTCGCAGCGGGAAGCGGCCCGGGCGACCGCGCCGCGCCTCGGCCTCGCCACGCCCGTGGGCTCCAGGACCCTCGGCGAGGTGGCTGCGGAGGCCCTCGCCATCGCCCGGTCCGGGCTGAAGGCGCGCAACCGGCGGGACGCATCCGGGCATGACGAGACCGGGTACCTCCAGCCCCTCGAACTGATCGTCGCCGCCGGACGGACGAAGGCCCAGAATCTCCTCGACGCTTACGAAACGCGCTGGGAATCGTCAGTCGATCCGGCTTTCGCGGAGTGCGTTTTCTGACATTCAGCATCGTGGGTGCGCGGGAGCGGCCCCTTCGAGGTGGAACGACTGACCGTCCGTCGTAGTTCTGGGACCGGACTACGTTCAACTGAAGGATGTCAGGCATGTCCCGCATTGCTACCTTCGCCGTCGGCACCGTCACGTCGCTGGCGCTCGTCGCCGGTTCGCTCACGGCGGCCGAGGCGGCGCCGCTGCCGGCGCAGACCGGCGCCAAGGTCGCTGGCGAGAACACCGCCATCGATCATGTCCGCTACCGCGGCTATGGCTACGGATATGGCCGTGGCTACGGCTACCGCCGCGGCTACGGTGGCCGGGCCGCTGGTGCCCTCGCGGCCGGCGCGGCGCTGGGTCTGATCGGCGGCGCCATCGCGGCCAGCGCCGCGCCCCGGTATGGCTACGGTTACGGGTATGGCTACCCGGCCTATGGGTACGGCTACGCTCCGGCCGCCACGTATGGCTACGGCTATCCGGCTTACGGATATGGCTACCCGGCCTACGGCGGCTACGGCTGGTAAGCCGCGTCTGGCCCCCAGGGGCCAGGGTGGATAAGACGCTCCCTGTTCCCGGACAAACTCCGGGGGCGGGGAGCTTTTGTTTTGGACGGCACCGCCGCGACCGTTCTCGACCTCGCCGGGCTGAAATGTCCGCTGCCGGTTCTGCGCGCCCGAAAGGCGATGCGGGCTCTTCCGGCAGGGACGACCCTTGTCGTGATCTGCACCGATCCGATGGCGGCAATCGATATCCCCAACCTCGTCCGCGAAGAAGGCGGCCGGATGGAATCGGCCGAGCGGGTCGGAGACGATCTTCGCTTCACAATCACCGTCTTCGCGAAGCCGCCGCATTTTTAATCGATCGGCATGGTCTCCGAAGCTGCGGGACGGTCTTACGATATGCCAGCACAGATCGGGGGAGTCCGCGTCGTCCATGATGGGTGGGCGCGGTTCCTCGTTGTCGAAGTCATTCAATCCGACGGGACGCGGATCAGCCGCGAGGTGGAGGATCATGGAAGGGCCGTTGCCGTCCTGCCCTATGATCCCGTCCGGAAGGTCGCGACGCTGGTGTCTCAGTTGCGGGCGCCCCTGCTCTATGCCGGCGGTCCCGACAGCATCATCGAGGCGCCCGCCGGCCTTCTGGAGGACGAGGCGGCCGAGGATGGGGCTAAACGCGAGGTCGGTGAGGAGACCGGCTTGGTCCTCGAGCACCTCGATCCCGTGGCGAGCGCATGGTCCATGCCGGGACTGTCCACGGAGCGGATGGACCTGTTCCTCGCATCCTATTCCGAGGCGAACCGGGTCGGGGCCGGCGGCGGCATCGCCGCGGAGAGCGAGGCGGTGACTGTCCACGAGATCCCCCTCGCCGAGTTGGCGGCCATGGTCACCCGCGGAGCCCTGGCGGACATGAAGACGCTGGTGCTGCTCTTCGCACTCCAGGTGCGGCGGCCGGACCTATTCGCACGCTAGGCTGAGCTGGGAGGCGGCGCCTGCTCCCTCTCGTCTAGAATCTCACCGAGATCCGACACCCCGGACGTCATTGCGAGCAAAGCGAAGCGATCCAGGGACCCTTCAATCTGAAAGGTCTCGCTGCCCTGGGTTGCTTCGCTTCGCTCGCAATGACGGGATTGGCAGGCGGGGACGGATCATTGGCTGATCCCCCCGACCCGTTCGACGAAAAATGCCCCAGCCGCCGTCGCCCGTTCCCGGTGGCGACGACGGCTGGAGCCGTTCAAAAGCTTCCGAAAGACTCAGGCGTCCGCCGCCCGGAAGCTCCGGCCGATCGGCTGGCTAGCCTGCCGCAGGGAGCGGCGGCGGTCGGCATCGGCGCCGAGCATGAGGGCGACCGCCGCACCGAGGCCGAGGCCGAGGAGGAGCGCCACCGGCAGCACCACCTTGGGCGAGGGCGGGAAGGTCCGCTGCAGGGCGGGCGTGGCCGCGGAGATGATCCGCACGTTGATCGTGTTCACCCGCTCCTGCTCGCTCGCCTCGCGGGCACGGCGGAGATAGGCTTCGTAGACGCCCTTACGGGCTTCCAGGGTCCGCTCCAGCTCCCGGAGGCCGACATAGGCCCGGTCGCTCGCCGTGGTTTCAGTCTTCACGCGGTCCAGGCTCGAGCGGATCGCAGCCTCGCTGGCGGCGGCACGGTCGTAGTCCTTTTGAAGCGTGTCGATGATCCGCTCCTTCTCGCGCTGGATCAGGCGCTGAAGGTCCCGCTGCTGGGCGTATTGCTCGGCCATCGCCGGATGACGCTCGCCGAGGCGCGTCGCGAGCTCGGCGGTGTTGCGCGACAGGGTGGCGTATTGCTGGCGGAGCGCCTGCATCTCAAGGGATTGCAGCATCTCGGGGAGCGCGGTGCTGGGATCGGACGAGCGCATCTTGCGGGCCTGATCCAGGCGCGACTTCGATTCTGCCGTCTTGATCGAAGAGCCGACCAGTTGCTGGTTGAGGTCGCCGAGCTGCTGATCCGTAAGGAGCCGGCCGCTGGAGGCGACGAGGCGGTGGTCTTCCCGGTAGCGCACGACCTGCTGCTCGGCATCCTCGACGTCGCGCTTCAGGCTGGCGAGGCGCCCGGCAAGGGCATCGGAGGCGCGCTTGGCCGATTCCATGCGGGCCGCGGTCTCCTCGGCGAAGTAGGCGTCGCCGATGGAATTCGCGATCAGGGCCGCCTTGGCCGGGTCCCGCGACTGGACCGCCACATCGATCACGAAGGTGCGCTCCGGCCGACGGACGATGATGTTCCGCTGGAGGGTATCGAGGGCGATGTTCACAGGGTCGCGGCTGACATGCGGCGGGAGCATCCCCATGACGACACCGCGCAGCCAGTACAGGACCGGATTGCTGGTCTCCGGCCGCACGAATTCCTCATCCCGGTCGAGATGCAGCTTCTCCACCACCCGGCGCAGCACGTTGTCCGACTGGATAACGCGCACTTGGCTCTCCGCGATGGAGACGCCGCTGTCGGCCTGCGGAGCACGGGCGTTCACGTCGTTCTCGACGACGCGCAGATCCGTCGGATCGACGAGGACCTGGATGTTCGAGGTATAGGTCGGCGGGATCAGCCCGAGCACGAGAACGGCGAGGGCGACCATCAGCAGGCCGCCGAGGGCGATGAAGCCCGATCCGCGCCAAAGACGCCGGGCGATGGTCTGCGCATCCGTGCGCGGCCCCATTTCCGGCAGGACCATACGCACCGGGTCGCCACTGATCCGGGTCGAGAAGTCGAACATACGCCTCGCTCCTTGACTGCTCGTCCAGTCGTTCGTTCTGTCTTGATCTGGAACAGAGCGTTCCGGTCTTGGACAATCGAGCGACTAAAACAACTTACTCGAGACCCATCACGCAATCTGCGTACCGTGCCCGCCGCGCCTTCAACCGGCCCCTTTCGGGGCGATGGGAGACCGATCCGCCGGCAGGGAAGACTGCGTAGGTCGGTCCCGCCGCGTCAAGGGATCATGGAATCCCGTTCCGCGTAGGCGCGGGGATCGCCGTCGAGCAGGGCGAGGAGGCGCTGCGTGTCCCGGGCGGACAGGGCGTTCCACCGCCGCACGTTCCGCCGCGCGTCTTCCGCCGCACCGGCGAAGTCCGCCGAGCCCACCCGCTCCGCAATCATCCGCGCGCTCCGGTCCGGGTCGGCGGGATGGATGAACAGGCCGGACGAGCCGAGCACCTCGCGGAAGACCGGTGCGTCGGGCGCGATCACCGGCAGACCGCCATGCTGGACCTCGAGCAGGGGAAGCCCGAGGCCTTCCGCCTTGGAGGTCGACAGCAGGGCGTGACACCTGTCGGCGAGGGCCTGGAGGTCGCGGTCTGCGAGGTACCCGTGCAGGTGCAGGTACGGGGGCGGGGCGTCGAGGAAGGCGTGCCGCCCCCAGCCGACGCGGCCGACCAGATGCAATTCCGCCGGGACGCCGAGGCTGTTCAACGCCTCGACGATGGCGAGGGAGGCCGCGTAGTTCTTCCGCGGCTCCACGGTGCCGATCGCAAGGAGCCTCAGCGGCGCGCCCGGGGAAAGGGCGCCCGGCCCGGTGCGGCCCGACAGGGCGAACACATCGTGCACGGGCGGCCGCAGCAGGAACACGCCCGCCTTCGGCGAACAGTAGCGCCGGAGGTCTTCGCCGGTGGTGCGGCTGTTCACGAACAGGTTGCGGCCCCAGCGCATGGCCAAAGCGAAGGCGGGGCTTAGATAGGCCCGGCTGCGCAGGCTCAGATCCTCCGGACGGCTCAGGAGGAACGTGTCGTGGATATAGAGGAGGCAGCGGGCGGCAGCCGGCGCGCAGAACGGGCCGGGCGGAAAACCTGGGAAGACGAAGAGCGCATTGCTGTCCCGCAGGGCCGTCAGCGGCAGCCCAAGCTGCTGGCGGGCGATCATCCCCGGCAGCGACCGGCTCTCCACGGGGCGGACGTCGTGCGGGGCGAGGTTGTCCTCCGAGAACAGGTCGAGGGTGACGCGCTCGATGCCGGTGACGCGGCCGCGCAGGTGCGTCCGGTCGACGTAGATCGTCTGCCGGCGGGTGAGGGGGCGGTGCATCACATCGCCTTCCGGCGCAACGCGCTGGCCAGATAGAGGCAGCGCCGGACAAAGAGCGGCATCCGCCGGCCGAGGACGGCCTGTTTCGTCCTCCGGAGCCGCCTGACGAGGGGGGAGGAAGGGGCCTGCACGGTGCCCTTTGCCCCCTGGTTCCGCTCCGCGGCGAAGGGGAAATGGCCGAGCATCTCCGGCGCGAAACTCAGCCTCTCCCGGTCCCGGGCGATGACGCCGCGGGCGCACAGCACAGCGTCCAGGGAGATGGCGGCGGCGGCAGGGCTGAAACGGTTCTCCAGGGCGATGCGCGCGAACGCGCCCAGCGCCGCCCGAGCGGTGGAATCAGCGACGAGCTCCGCGAGCGCCTGCGCCAGGGCGCCGGGCGCGACCGCCACGAGGCGGCCCGAGACCCCATCGATCACCGACGTCATCAGGCCGGACGTCCGGTAGGCGAGGGTGGGGACGCCGCAAAGGCCCGCTTCGATGGGGGTCTGACCGAGGGTCTCGTGCCGGCTGGCCGTCACATGCAGATCGCAGGCGCCATACCAAGCGGCGAGGTCTTCCTCGCTGCCGATCAGACCTGGGGCATAGAGTCGGTCGAGCCCGAACTTGGCCGGATCGTCGAGCCGGCCGATGGCGACGACCGCGACCCCCGGCCCCGCGACGGCATGCAGGGCTTCCCGAAGGTCGCTGAAGCCCTTGTCCGGCCCGTCCACGATCACCGACGAGACCAGGATGAGCACGTCCGTCTCCGGCAGGCCGAGCTGCCGACGCAGACTGGCGCGGTCTCCGGGCCGGAAAATGCCCGTCGGGAAAGCGAGGCTCACCGGATGCGTCGCCGCGGTGGGCGGCGCCAGGGCTTCGCTGCGCTGCCGGGTCCATTCGGAATTGGCGAGGAGCATCGGGCCGGAAGGGGCGGCGAGGACGGCGCGCTTGCGCGCATGCATCCCGGCGATCCTTCGGGGCGCGAGGGTCGGGTACTCGTCGGGGGTCGGGCAGGCCGCGTCGCAGCCGGTCTCGGCGCGGGTACAGTCGCGGGGATGGCAGCAGCGCCCGGTGAGGGCAAAGAGGTCGTGCAGGACAAGGGCGGTCGGCGCCATCGCCGCGAGGCGCCCCACGGCGTCGAGGCTGCGGGTCGCCCCATGGACGTTGCCGACCAGCACGAAATCCGGGGCGAGGGCCGCGATGTGCGACTCTGCGGCGGGAAACGCATCGGTCCATTCGGCTTCCGCCGGGCGGTCCGAGAGCACCACCTCGTGTACCCTGTGGTGCGCCAAAGCGAGCGCCTCCGAGAGACGCCGATGGGCGACGCCGGCCCCGCCCACGGTACCTGTCCCGGTCACGGACGCGATCGTCAGGGCCGAGGGGGGCGGGGAGGCGTCTGAGTGCCGGAGCAAGACCGGACGTCCGATCCTCCCCTTCTTGCCCATCGGAAGCCTGGACCAGATGGCCGCAAAATCCAGCCCGCGTTGAAGGCCATCGGCTAGGGAAGCCCGCGACCAGAGCACCTCACCGCCGATCCCATCCACCGCACCGGCGAGGGAAGGCACGTCGAGCCCGTGAACGCGATCGGTGTACGAGACGCGAAGCCCCGCCACCGCATCGGCACCGGTCAGCGACGCTTCGAGGACCAGCGCCGCGAGCGCTCCGGGCGCGAGCATCTCCCCGTTGCCGAGGATGATGAAAGCCTCGTCGTCACCCGCGTCGAAGAGATCTGTGAGGAGAGGGACGGCCGCGGCCGCACTCCGAAGCTCGGGATAGCCCTGCCGCGCGATCGATGACGCCACCTCCGGGGAGGGTTCGCCCGCTGGTGTCAGTACGCAGATCCGCGGCCACGCCCGCCCGTCCGGCAGCCGGTCCGGCCGGCGGGGGCCGACAGGATCGCTGCCGAAGGGCCAGCCCAAGATGCCGCAGGCCGGGCGCGAAGGGGTGATGGGTCCCAACAAGCCGGAATGCCACTCGCTTGCGCCGTCTTTGCATTCGCTGACCAATGCAACTCCGACGCCGATCCGCACTGCGCCCGATCGTGACAGCGGCATGCCGGACGATCTCAGTAAAGCGCACGCTTCAATAATTCATAGTCGCGACTCGTGAAGATATCCTGTCCGCGTCGCCGCCCTTCCGCAGGGCGTCACGGGGCGGCTCAACCCTCGACCCGGATGCGCGGGGCGCCTTCCTCCATACGGCCGATGATTCTGGCGGCCGGATACCCAGCGGCCCGGATGCGGTCGAGGATGCCGTGGGCGGCTTCGCCGGCACAGGATACCAGCAGGCCACCGGATGTCTGCGGGTCCGTCAGCAGATGCCTGCGCCAGTCCGGCATTTCTGCCGGAAGGTCCACATGGGAACCGAAGGCGGTCCAGTTCCGGTGGGAGGCGCCGGTCACGTACCCCTCCCGGGCGAGGCCTTCGGCGAGGGGAAGGAGCGGCAGGGCGCCCACATCCAGCACTAGCGTCAAGCCGGCGCCGCGGGCGAGTTCGAGCCCGTGGCCCAGGATCCCGAACCCGGTCACGTCGGTGATGGCGTGGACGGCCGGATCCGTGGCGAGGTCGGTGCCAACCCGGTTCAGGAGCGTCGTGGTGGCGACGAAATCCCGGTAACCGGCCTCGTCCAGCGCCTCGCGCTTGATCGCGGCCGAGTAGACGCCGACACCCACCGGCTTCGTGAGGATTAGCGCATCTCCAGCCACGGCGTCGGCATTGCGCCGGACAGCTTCGCGGCGGCAGGTGCCGATCACCGCCAGTCCATAGATCGGCTCGGGTGTGTCGATGGAGTGGCCTCCGGCGACGGGGATGCCCGCCTCGCCGCATTTCTCGGCGCCCCCGCGTAGGATGCGGGCGACCACCTCCGGGGCGATCTTGCCCACCGGCATGCCGAGGATGGCCAGGGCGAAGATGGGCCGTCCGCCCATGGCGTAAACATCCGAGATGGCGTTCGTGGCGGCGATCCGGCCGAAATCCTCCGGGTCGTCGACCATGGGCGTGAAGAAATCCGTCGTCGCGATGATGCAGGTCCCATCCTCCTGCTCCCAGACGGCGGCGTCGTCGGCGGTCTCGTTGCCCACGAGCAGCCGTTCGAACCGGCCGGCGGCGGGCTGGTCGGCGAGCAGCTTTCGCAGGATCTCCGGATCCAGCTTGCAGCCGCAGCCGCCGCCATGGGCCAGGCTTGTCAGGCGGGGGCTGTCGCTCATGGTTCGTCCTCGGTCGGGGATGCGTGGTGCGAAGGTAGTGCGCCCACGTTGTGAGGAATACCGTTCCGGCGCAAATCGCGGTGCCGGAACTGGGCGCCGCATCGCCGGAGGTAGGGTTGACCGTGCATTTCACCGCCGACACCCATTTCGGCGACCCCCGGGCGCTGCGGTTCGACCATCGGCCTTTTCCCGATCTCGACGCCCATGATGAAGGTCTCATCGCGGCCTGGAATGCGGCGGTCGCCCCGCAGGACGTGGTATGGCACCTGGGCGACTTCGCCCTGGGGCCGTCGCCGGCCAAAATCGTGGAGATCCTGTCCCGGCTCAACGGCGAGAAGCATCTCATCACCGGCAACAACGACGGGCCCGCGACCCTTGCTGCGCCGGGCTGGACGTCCGTGAGCGCCTATGCGGAGATCACGGTGGAGGATCGGCCCGTGGTCCTCTGCCACTACGCGTTCAGGACGTGGAACGGGATCGGCCGGGGGGCGCTCAACCTCCACGGACACTCCCACGGGAAGCTCGCGCCCATGCCGAGGCAGTACGATGTGGGCGTTGATCCGATGGGGTTCGCCCCGGTCACCCTGCCGGCGATCCTCTCATCCCGCCGCCGGTCTCGGCGTTCCTGACACGAAGAGCGAGGAACCGTTCCCGCAGCTTCGCAGTTGAGCCCGGCAGAAGGCGAACGCTGGCTAGATCTCGTTAAGCATTCGTTTTCGAGTTGAAACGTTTACAATCATTAACAGTCGATACCATGCGCAACTTCAGACCACGTTTTGCCGCCTGCGTGCTTGGCATGATCGCCGGTTCGGTCGCCGCCACGTCCGCTTCGGCGATCCCGGCCTGCCTCGAGGCGCGCAAGAAGGTGGACGAGGCCGAGGCCCTCCGCTTTCAGGTCCGTCAGGACATGCGGCTCGGCGATCACGATCGGGTCTGTGACACCCTCGACGAGATCGGGGACCGCTACAACGACGCCCGCGATGCCTTCGACGATTGCGGCGAAGGTGTCGTCGCCATCGACCTCCGCGGTGAACTGAGACGGCTGCGGATCGCAAAGAAGATTAACCGCTGCGATTGATGATGCGGTGCGGCGCGCAAGGCCGTGTGCCTGCGCACCGCGGCCCGACACTTTATCCCACATCCAGACGAGGCAGGCGGCTTAGAACCGCCAGGGAGCTTGTTCGACCATGTCCGACGTTTCGAGCCGTGCCGATGCCGCCACCGCGAACGGCCCGTCCTTCGTGGCCGCCCTCTGCGGCTTCGTAAGTTCCATGGTGGCCGCTTCGGCCCTGGTCCTGCTCCTCGTCACCCTCTGACGTGGTTGGACGCGCCGGATCGACGATCCGGCGTCAGGGGGCGACGGACCAGAACCGTTGCTTGTTGAATAGCATGTCCTGGACCTTCGCCGCGGAGCTCGTCGTGGCGGGGTCCTGCCGGCACTGTGGTTCCACCGCGCGGGCTGAGGCCGGCGTTAGCGGCAACGCCGCTGGGACGAGACCCATCCTCGTCTGGAATTCAGGCTGGCGGGCCGCCGTGATCGTCAGGATTCCCGCGATCAGGGCGCCCGAAGCGACGCCCAGTAAGAAGTTCCACATTCGCCTTGCGACCCGTCGGGTCCCGTTCTGCGGGCTCTTCGCCTTCTCGGCCGTTATGGCGGCTGCAAGATGGCAGGATCGGATCGACAGCACCGAATCGGTCCTCGAAGCAGATTCGAGCACGAACCTTGCCGTTGGGTGAAGTGGACCGAAGGTTGGATTCCTGTCGCAGCAGATTGGCCCAAGATTGTGATTTGCTGCGCCGTCGCGCAGGCCGGCTGGTTTTCCCCCGGCGATCCGGCGTTTGACAGCACGGCGCAATAACTCTGACTGTACATTCTCTGACCAAAGAACGCAGTCTTAACCGATCTGCTGCGAGAAAGCCGTCCGTCCGCATGAACGCCAGATCACGTTAGCCGGGGACTGCGATGAGCTATGCTTTGAATGCCTACGCGAGGACCTCTCGGAGCGTCATGACGCCCAGGGAGGCCGAGGCGGCAGTCCTGACGAAGGCAGCCCAGCGGCTTCAGATCGTGCGCGACGACTGGGCGAACCAGACCGCGGAACTGGTCCCGGCGCTGAACTTCAATCAGAAGCTTTGGACAATCCTGGCGACCGCATCGACTGAACAGGATAGTCCGCTCCCGCCCGAGATGAAGCAGAGCATGGTCAACCTCGCAACCTTCGTGTTCCGTCGCAGCATCGAGACGATGGCCGAGCCGGCGCCCGAGAAGCTGACGGCGATCATCAATATCAACCTCAACCTCGCCGCAGGCCTTTCCGGCCGCTGAGCGAGCGTATCGGACTTCGCCCGCAACGCCGGAGCAGCGACCGAACACGTTGAGGCGGCCCCCAGCCTAACACCTCATCCTGAGGTGCCCGCGTCAGCGGGCCTCGAAGGAGGGCTCCAGCCCGCCGCGCGATCCCTGGAGCCCTCCTTCGAGGCGGCTGTCGCCGCACCTCAGGATGAGGGGAGGATCTGGAGAAGCCTTGCTAAACCAACTCGTTCGGGTGCAGCTCTAAAGCATTTTCCGTAATCCTTGGATCACCTCCTCCTCGGTCATTGCGAGCGTAGCGAAGCAACCCAGGGATCCGCCACATCCTGAGAGGTCCCACAGCCCTGGATTGCTTCGCTTCGCTCGCAAAGACGGAGAGGCGGTGCCGGAGGGCAGGAGGCGACCCGGCGCTTCCCGAAAGTGCGCTTGAGGGCCATTGCCGGGACTGCAAGCGACTTCGGTGCTTCGCGTCTCGGCAAAGATCTGTTGTGTGTCCGAACGAGCAGGCGAACCCGGCGACGATGATCGTGCCGGTCGCGTGCATTCCCCTCCGTCCCGGCGCCGCAGCGGCCGGTGTTACGGTGCGGTTGCCGGCTCTCCCGCCGTGTCGAGGAGGCTACGCAGCTTCTCTTCGTAGGCGAGAAGGTCCTTCCCGCGCTTGAGGGCGCGGTAGAGGTCGCCAGCCTGGATCTGGTCGTAGATCGCGGCAATGTAGGGCCGCATGCTCGGCGCCGCCTCCATCAGCGCGTTGGCCTGCTCGACGAAGCTGTTCTCGGCCAGGGTCGGATCGTCCGCTAAGTACATCACCGTCAGGGCGAAGTAGAGCTGCTTGCACGGCGTATCCGCCTCGGAGGCCGTAATGATATCGGTCTCCCGCAGGAACTTCGTATTGGTCTCGATCACGAAGCTTGCCCGGCGCGGGCCGTTGCGGATGGCGGCGTTGCCGATAATGAGCCGCTCGTCAGGCTTCAGCTCGATTTTCAACGGCATGATGGAGCCTCCTTGCAGGATTCGCCAGCTACGCCCGCCGACGTTAACGGGACGCTAACCCTCCGTACAAGGCACCAGGAAAACGCCGTGCAAAGCGCATCCCCTTCGACCATGGTAAGCAGTGTAGGCGATTGATTAACCGCGTTTATTCTCAATAGACGATCGCAGGAAAACTGAGGTGTCGTTTTAAGACTGTCGAAAGGCGGCGTGGCCGAATTTCCATTCGCCTCCAAAACGGAGGTGCACTGACCAGAATGGAAATACGACGATGTCCTCCGGCGTTACCCTCACCTCAGCCACCCGCCAGAACCTGCTCTCCCTGCAGGATACGGCCTCGCTGACGGCCACCACCCAGAACCGCCTCGCGACCGGTAAGAAGGTCTCTTCGGCCCTCGATAACCCGGTGACGTTCTTCACGTCTCAGTCGCTGAATCAGCGTTCGGGCGACCTGTCGAGCCTGCTCGACGGTATCTCCAACGGTATCCAGACGATCCAGGCGGCCAACCAGGGCATCACCTCCATCCAGAAGCTGGTGGATCAGGCCAAGTCCGTCGCTAACCAGGCGCTCTCGACCCAGATCACCACCACCGGCACCGCCTCGACGGCCTTCGCTGCCAGCAGCACCGCCGCCACGACGATCAACCTCTTCGTGAACGGCAGCTCGACCACGGCGACGATCCCGTCCAACGCCACGATCGATCAGGCGATCTCGGCCCTCAACACTGCCGTCGGCGCCGGCAGCTTCTCGAAGGACACGACCGGCACCAAGCTTGTCCTCAACGCCAGCTCGGATGTCGAATTCGTTGCCACGGCCGACCAGACCAACCTCGGCTTCGCCGCCGGGTCCGGTACGGGCACGACCTACGGCGCCACCACCTCGGCGGCGCAGAGTGCGGACCTCTCGGTCTCCGGTGTGTCGGCCCGCTCGTCCCTGGCGACGCAGTTCAACAGCCTGCTGGTCCAGATCGATCAGCTCGCCGGTGACGCCAGCTACAACGGTGTCAACCTCATCGGCGGCAAGGGCACCAACAACAACCTGACCATCAACTTCAACGCCAAGGGCAACTCGAACCTCACGGTCAAGGCGACCGACGAGACCTCGAATGGCCTGGGCCTGAAGGCGATCACCAGCACCTCCGCCTCCAGCGGCGGTGTCGTGGGTCAGGGTAACTTCCTGCTCAACAAGGATATCAACGCCACGTTGGGCACCCTGACGACGGCGTCCAACACGCTCCGCTCGGACTCCTCGACCTTCGGCTCGAACCTCTCGGTCGTGCAGAACCGTCAGGACTTCACCAAGAACCTGATCAACGTCCTCGACACGGGCTCGGCCAACCTGACCAACGCCGACCTCAACGAGGAAGCCGCGAACTCGCAGGCCCTCTCGACCCGCCAGTCCCTCGGCATCTCGGCCCTGTCTCTGGCCAACACGGCCCAGCAGGGCATCCTCCAGCTCCTGCGCTGATCCTAGCGCCGGAACCGGACACGCCAAAGCAAGCGGCCGGCGCCTCGCGCCGGCCGCTTTCGTTTGGGCGGAATTATTATCGAGTTCAAAGCGCTGCAGAAGCAACGTTCAGTTAGTACCGATGTGCCAAACGTCTATTAACTAACTATAAAGCATGAATGTGATCTGATTGGGATAACGAGTGGATAGCTCGCGTTTTCGCCGATCGGAGTCCTGTTCATGTCGTCCGACATCACCCTCACCTCAGCTACGCGGCAGAACCTGCTCTCGTTGCAGGACACCGCCGCCCTCCAGGCGACCACGCAGGGCCGCCTCTCGACCGGTAAGAAGGTCTCCTCGGCCCTCGACAACCCGGTGACGTTCTTCACGTCCCAGTCGCTGGACCAGCGCTCGGGGGACCTGTCGAGCTTGCTCGACGGCATTTCCAACGGCATCCAGACGATCCAGGCCGCCAACCAGGGCATCACCTCCATTCAGAAGCTGGTGGATCAGGCCAAGTCCGTCGCTAACCAAGCACTCTCGACTCAGATCACCACCACCGGCACCGCTTCGACGGCCTTCGCCGCGAGCACAACCGCCGCCACGACGATCAACCTGTTCGTGAATGGGGCTTCGACCGCAGCGACGATCCCGACCAGCGCCACGATCGATCAAGCGATCACGGCCCTGAACACGGCGGTCGGCGCCGGCAGCTTCTCGAAGGACACGACCGGCACCAAGATCATCATCAACGCCAGCTCCGACGTTGAATTCGCCACCGCCGCCGACCAGACCAACCTCGGCTTCGCCAACGGTTCGGGCGCCGGCACGACCTACGGCGCAACGACCTCGGCGGCGCAGAGCGCCGACCTTACTGTCTCCGGTGTGTCGGCCCGCTCGTCCCTGGCGTCGCAGTTCAACAGCCTGCTGACCCAGATCGACCAGCTGGCGACCGATGCGAGCTACAACGGCGTCAACCTGATCGCCGGCAAGGGCACCAACAACAACCTGACGATCAACTTCAATCCCAAGGGCAATTCGAGCCTGATCGTCCAATCCCTGGATGAGACGTCGAACGGCCTTGGCCTGAAGGCGATCACCAGCACCTCCGCCTCCAGCGGCGGTATCGTCGGCCAGGGCAACTTCCTGCTCAACAAGGACATCAACTCGACACTGAACAGCCTGACGACGGCCTCGAACCAGCTGCGGTCGGATTCCTCGACCTTCGGCTCGAACCTCTCGGTCGTGCAGAACCGTCAGGACTTCACCAAGAACCTCGTCAACGTCCTCGACACGGGCTCGGCCAACCTGACTAACGCCGACCTCAACGAGGAAGCCGCGAACTCGCAGGCCCTCTCGACCCGCCAGTCGCTCGGCATCTCGGCCTTGTCCCTGGCCAACACGGCCCAGCAGGGTATCCTTCAGCTCCTTCGCTGATCCCGTTCAGCAACAATAAATCCCCTGAATTTAAATGGCCGGCTCAGTGATCCGGCCATTTCTATTTGAAATGACTGATATGATTGGGAATACAATCGGAGGATGTAGTCTGTAATAAGAAATTTGTGCATTCTTTGATTTGAGATTGACCCGAAGGCGACAGTGGTCCTATCCGAACATTGAGCAGAAAGCTCACGGTTCCTCAGAACGGAGAGAAAACCATGTCGTCCGGTGTCACCCTCACCTCAGCCACCCGCCAGAACCTGCTCTCCCTGCAGGATACGGCCTCGCTAATGGCCACCACCCAGAACCGCCTTGCGACCGGTAAGAAGGTCTCCTCGGCTCTCGATAACCCGGTGACGTTCTTCACGTCCCAGTCGCTGGATCAGCGCTCGGGCGATCTGTCGAGCCTGCTCGACGGGATCTCCAACGGCATCCAGACGATCCAGGCCGCCAACAAGGGCATCACCTCCATCCAGAAGCTGGTCGATTCGGCTAAGTCGGTCGCCAACCAAGCGCTTTCGACCCAGATCACCACCACCGGCACCGCCACGGTTGCCTTCTCCGCGCCGAGCACCTCCGCCGCCACGACGATCAACCTCTTCGTGAACGGCAGCTCGACCACGGCGACGATCCCGGCCAACGCCACTATCGATCAGGCGATCTCGGCCCTTAACACTGCCGTCGGCCCGGGCAGCTTCTCGAAGGACACGACCGGCACCAAGCTCGTCATCAACGCCAGCTCGGATGTCGAATTCGCCGCGAGCTCCGACCAGATGAACCTCGGCTTTATCCCCGGCTCCGGCTTGGGTACGACGTACGGCGGCACGACCTCGGCTCCGCAGAGCGCCGACCTCACCGTCTCCGGCGTGTCGGCCCGTGCCTCTCTGGCGTCCCAGTACAACAGCCTGCTGACCCAGATCGACCAGCTCGCCAGTGACTCGAGCTACAACGGCGTCAACCTGATCGGCGGCAAGGGCACCAACAACAACCTGACCATCAACTTCAATGCCAAGGGCAACTCGAACCTCACGGTCACTGCCCTCGACGAGACGTCGAACGGCCTGGGCCTGAAGTCGATCACCAACACCTCTGCCTCCAGCGGCGGTGCCCTGGGTCAGGGCAACTTCCTGCTCAACAAGGACATCAACGCCACGCTGAACAGCCTCACGACGGCGGCGAACCAGCTGCGATCGGATTCCTCGACCTTCGGCTCGAACCTCTCGGTCGTGCAGAACCGTCAGGACTTCACCAAGAACCTGATCAACGTCCTCGACACGGGCTCGGCCAACCTGACCAACGCCGACCTCAACGAGGAAGCCGCGAACTCGCAGGCCCTCTCGACCCGCCAGTCGCTGGGCATTTCCGCCCTGTCCCTGGCCAACACGGCCCAGCAGGGCATCCTCCAGCTCCTGCGCTAAGACAGTGACGAGGGGGGCCTTACCGGGCCCCCCTTAAAGGGCGACGGTCCGGAAACCGGCGAAGACATCGCGCCGCTCCGGCCCGAAGAAGTTTCGGTACATGCCCGTGACAAACCTGCCGCTCGTGGCCCAGGCGCCGCCCCTCAGGACTTTCCGCGAGCCGAAGGATGGCTCGGAATACTCCCGGTACGCATCGGGTGCGAAACCGGGGAAGGGGAGAAACGTGCTCTCCGTCCATTCCCACACATTGCCGATCATCTGGCGGCAGCCCCAGGGGCTATCCCCTCCGGCATAGGCGGCGACATCCACGGTGCCGTGACCGCCGCCGCCGAGATTCGCGACGGCTGCGTCCGGCATGGCGTCGCCCCAGGGATAGGTGCGCTTTATGCTGCCGAGGCTCTCGTCCGGCGCGCGTTCAGCGACGGCCGCGGCCTCCCATTCCGCTTCCGTCGGCAGGCGGCGTCCGGCCCAGCGGCACCATGCCCGCGCCTCATGCCAATTGACATGGATCACCGGCCGGTGCGGTCGCAGGGGCTCGTACCGGTCGAAGGTTCGGCTCTCCCAGCCGTCCGCGCCCCTTCGCCAATGGACCGGGCGGGTGGCTCCCGCGCCATCGCGCCAAGCGAGGCCTTCCGCGTCCCAGTGGTGTGGGTTGCCGTAGCCATTGTCATCTACGAACGCCTCGTAGTCCGCGTTTGTGACCGGGGAGCGGGCGATGCGGAAAGGCGCGATCTCGACCGGATGCGCCCATTTCTCGTTATCGAAGACGAACCGGTCGGCCTCCGGCTCGGAGCCGAGCATGAGGATGCCGCCGCCCACCTCCACGTCCCCCGGCCAGGGCCCGGCCTCGGCATCGCCCCCGAAGGCGGCGGCGAAGGTGGGGCGGGGCTGCCCGAGGGTCTGTCGGGTATAGGTGAAGGCCTCCCCGTGCATGTCCTCATGGAAGGCGATCAGCCGATAGAGGTAAGCTTCATGCGGTTCGGGGTCCCGCCGGTCCAGCCGCGCGGCGAGGGCTGCTTGCACGCGGTCCATGTAGGCCAATGTGTCGGCCAGCGACGGCAGGGGCAGGTCCCAACGGGTGGCATGGGCCACGGCGGCCGAATCATAGAGCGAATCGGCCGCCGCCATCAGCGGCTCCCGGCCGTCGAGGCCGCGCAGGACGAAGTGCTCGTGGAACCATGCGAGGTGCCCGATCTCCCACAGGAGCGGGTTCACAATGGCCAAACGCGGCCCCATCAGGTCCGCGTGGTCGAGGCCTTCGACGAGTTCGAGCGTTCGGGCCCGGACAGCCCGCAGCCCCGCCACGAGGTCGGCGGAGGTCACGGTCTGAGGTGAAGCCGGGTTTGCCATTCCTATTTCCACTTTCGTGACGGCACCAATTGCCAACACAGGTTGCGCCTTCGCGCATTCCCGGCAATCCACTCGGCCTGATATGCGCATCACCATCGCGACACCGACGGCCGCGACCCGTCGTACCGGAAACCGTGCCACCGCGACCCGCTGGGCCCGTTTCCTGACGGAACTGGGCCACGACGTCGCGATCAATCCGCCGGCTGAGACCGAAGCGGATGCGCTGATCGCCCTGCATGCGTGGCGCAGCGCCGAGACGGTGGCCCGGTTCCGATCGGATCATCCGGAACGGCCCATCGTCGTCGCGCTCACCGGGACGGACCTCTACCATTTCCTTGAGACCGAACCTTCCGCGACCTTACAGTCCCTGGCCCTGGCGGATCGCCTCATCGGGCTCCACGACCGTGTCGCCCAGTCCCTCCCGGAACGGTTCCGGTCCAAGCTTCGGATCATCCACCAATCCGCCTGGGGCCGTGCCAGGCGGGAGGCGCCCGTCGCCGACGCCTTCGAGGTGCTCGTGGTCGGGCACCTGCGCACCGAAAAGGATCCCTTTCGTGCTGCCCTGGCCGCCCGCCGGTTGCCGGCCTCGTCCGCGATCCGCGTAATCCATCTCGGCGCGGCCCACGATCCGGCCTGGGCAGACGCCGCCCTTGCCGAGATGCGGGATAATCCCCGTTATGTCTGGCTCGGCGATATGCCCCCCGCGCGGGTGCGGCGCTTCATGGCCCGTGCCCGGCTGATGGTGTTGTCGTCGCATATGGAGGGGGGCGCGAACGTCATCTCGGAGGCGGTGGTGTCCGGACTTCCAGTCCTCGCCTCCCGCATCGACGGCTCTGTCGGGCTCCTCGGCGAGGGCTATCCAGGCTACTTCCCCGTCAGTGATACGGCTGCCCTGGAAACCCTGCTGGCGAGGGCGGAAGACGATCCGACCTTCCTCGCGGACCTTGCCGCAGCCTGCGCCGCGCGGGCGCCGCTGTTCCAGCCTGAGCGGGAAAAGGCCAAGCTCGGGGAACTGGTCGCAGAACTCGTCTGAGGCTGCTCGCGCCGCCATTCGGTCGAACACGGCCAGGAAGCGAGTGGAGGGCGAGCATCCAGTCGGTTTGCTCCACCGGAGCGGTCAGGCGTGGCTTTTGCCCTTGCTGGCCTCGTACCGCGCCTTGTTCTCGGCACTCGGCGGATAAAGCCCGGGCAGGGCGGCGCCCTTGCCAACCTCGTCCCAGATCCACCCCTCGAATCGCTCCTGCTCGGGCGCCAGTTCGAGCACCGCGTCGATCAGGGCCGCGGGGATGAGGACCGCGCCGTCCCCATCGGCGACGATCACGTCGTCGGGGAACACGGCGACACCGCCGCAGGCGATGGGCTGTTGCCACGCCACGAAGGTGAGCCCCGCCACAGAGGGGGGGGCCGCCGCGCCCTGGCACCAGACCGGCAGACCGGTGCCGAGCACGCCCGCGAGGTCACGCACCACGCCATCCGTCACGAGGCCGCCGATGCCCTTCTTCGCCATGCGCGCGCAGAGGATGTCGCCGAAGATCCCCGCATCGGTCACGCCCATCGCATCGACCACGGCGATACAGCCTTCGGGCATCGCCTCGATGGCGGCGCGGGTCGAGGTCGGCGACGACCACGATTCGGGCGTGGCGAGATCCTCCCGGGCCGGCACGAACCGCAGGGTGAACGCACGGCCGACCAGCCGCGGCTGGTCGGGCCGGAGGGGCTTGGTTCCGCGCATCCAGACGTTGCGGAGGCCCTTCTTCAGCAGGATCGTCGTGATCGTGGCGGTGGTGACGCCGGAGAGTGTCTCGACGATCCGCGTGTCAATCGACATCCGCGACCCCTTCCTGGAGGACGTTGGGCGATGGAGAGGAGTTTTCCTAAAGTAATATGCCGCAGCAGCAAGACCGGTCCGGTCGGTCGGGATGGCGAGCGTGATCAATCCGGTCATTCTGTCCGCCGCCCGTACTCCACACGATGATGAGATGGACGTCGGCGGTTTGGGATTGTCTGAGCGCTGCCGATCGCGGCGAGGGCAATGCACAATGTCCCCGGTATCGTGGAACGACGGCCCGCGGCGGGCGAGAAATCCGTTAACCGCCGGTCATCGGCGGAAAGAAAGCGATTTCACCGGCACCGGCGATGGGCGCCTCGGGTTTGGCATGGACGCGGTCGATGGCGGCGCGGACGATGGACGGGTTCTCGAAGGCATAGGCGTATTCCTCGCCCCGGCCGGCGAGCCAGCCCGCAAGGTCGGCCACAGTCACCACTTCCGGCGGGGGATCGAGCACTTCTTCGGCCCGGCCGATCCGTTCACGCACCCAGGCGAAATAGACGAGCTTCATGCTGTTCCCGTGGCCGCCTTGGCCGTCCATCGCGTCGGACCGGCCTTCGCAGCGTCGACTGTCTCAGCGGGGATCGTTGATGACGTGGTGGATACCCGCCCGCATATAGTCGTACCCGGTCCACAGCGTGAGGGCGGCTGCGAGCCACAGCAGGGCGATGCCGATGACCTCTGTCCCCGGCAGAACGATTTCTCCCGCCGGGCCGGCGACGAGGAAGCCCAGGGCGATGAGCTGCACCGTCGTCTTCCATTTGGCGATGCGGCTCACCGGCAGCCCGACTTTCAATTCGGCGAGGTATTCCCGCAGGCCCGAGACGAGCACTTCCCGGCAGAGGATCACGATGGCGGCCCAGATCGAGGTGCCGGCGATGGTGTGGTCCGCCGCGAGCATCAGCAGGCAGGCGGAGACGAGGAGCTTGTCGGCGATCGGGTCCAGCATGCGCCCGAGGGCGGAACTCTGCTGGTAGGTCCGTGCCACGTAGCCGTCGAGGTAGTCTGTCACCGCCGCGGCGACGAAGATCACGAACGCCACCGAGCGGGCGGTGATCGAATCGGGCCAGAACAGGAGGGCGACCATCACCGGCACGGCGACGAGCCGCCCGTAGGTGAGGCAGTTCGCGAGGTTCCATGCCGGTGAACGGCGCCGGGGGAGGACGGCGTTCATCGGTGGCGTGAAATCAGAGCGCGGCAATCCCGTCAACGGCTCGGCTCCACTCTCGCGCCCGGGTTCAGGCGCCGGCATGAAAGAAGTCGTAGACGGCCCGGGCCGTCGCCGCGTTGACGCCCGGAGCCCGGGCCAGATCCTCGTAGGCCGCGCGTTCGATCGCCTTCACCGTCCCGAAATGGTGGAGCAACGCCCGTTTGCGAGAAGGGCCGACGCCGGCGATCTCGTCAAGCGGGTTCTTGGTCATCTCGCGCTTGCGCTTGGCCCGGTGGGTGCCGATGGCGAAACGGTGCGCCTCATCGCGCAGGCGCTGGACGAAATAAAGCGTCGGGTCCCGGGGCGGCAGCTTGAAGGGCGGCTTGCCGGGGATGAAGAACGTCTCGCGCCCCGCATCCCGGTCGCGGCCCTTGGCGATTCCCACGAGGCACACGTCCTCCACGCCAATGGACGCCAGGGCCGTGCGGGCTGCTTCGAGCTGCCCCTTGCCGCCGTCGATCAGAACGAGGTCCGGCCATGCGGGAAAGGCGTCCCCGTCGGCCTCGCCTTCGGGCAGGGGTTCGGGCGCCGAATCCTCCGCCGCCGCGGCCTCGGCCGCGTTGCGGGGGGCCTCCTTGAGCAGGCGCTTGAAGCGGCGCTGAAGCACCTCGCGCATCATTCCGAAATCGTCGCCGGGGCTCAGCTCCTCCGACTTGATGTTGAAGGTGCGGTAGTATGTCTTCATGAAGCCCGTGGGCCCGGCGACGATCATCCCGCCGACGGCGTTCGTCCCCATGATGTGCGAATTGTCGTAGACTTCGACCCGACGGGGCGTCCGGTCGAGCCCGAGCGCCTGCCCGAGGGCGGTCAGGAGCTTGCCCTGCGACGCCGTGTCGGCAAGGCGGCGGGCCAGGGCCTCCTTCGCGTTCCGCTGGGCATAATCCACGAGGTTCCGGCGCTCGCCCCGTGCCGGGCGATGGATTTCCACGCGGTAGTCGACCCGGCTCGACAGGGCGGCGGCGACGAGTTCGGCGTCCTCGATCGGATGGCTGGTCAGGACGACCCGGGGGGCCGGCTTGTCGTCGTAGAACTGCCCGATGAACGAACCGAGCACCTCGTCCGCGCTCATCGACCGGTCGGCCTTCGGGAAGTAGGCCCGGTTGCCCCAGTTCTGGAAGTTGCGGAAGAAAAAGACCTCGATGCAGAACTGCCCGGCCTGCTCGTCGAGGGCGAACACGTCGGCCTCTTCCACGCCCTGCGTGTTGACGCCCTGCACCCCCTGGATCGCCGAGAGGGCGGCGATCCGGTCGCGGTAGCGAGCCGCCCGCTCAAACTCCATTGCCTCGGACGCTTCCTGCATCTCGGTGCGCATCCGGTCCTTCACGGCGTTCGACTTGCCGGCCAGGAAGGCCCGCGCTGCGTCGGCGAGCCCGGCGTAATCCTCCGCCGCGATCTCGCCCGTGCAGGGACCGGAACAGCGCTTGATCTGGTAGAGCAGGCAGGGCCGGCTGCGGTTCTCATAATAACTGTCGCTGCAGGTGCGCAGCAGGAAGGCGCGCTGAAGGGCGTTTACCGTACGGTTCACCGCCCACACGCTGGCGAAGGGGCCGTAATAGCTCCCCTTCCGCCGCCGGGCGCCACGATGCTTCACGATCTGCGGGGCCGGGCCGTCTTCGGTGACCAGGATGTAAGGGAACGACTTGTCGTCCCGCATCAGCACGTTGAAGCGCGGCTTCAACTGCTTGATCAGGTTGGCCTCGAGGAGCAGCGCCTCCGTCTCGGTGGCGGTGGTGACGAACTCCATCGCCGCCGTCTGCGAGATCATCCGCGCGATGCGGTTCGAATGGGCCTGACCACGGGCATAGGACGCGACCCGGGCCTTCAGGTTCTTGGCCTTGCCGACGTAGAGCACGTCGCCCTTGGCATCGAACATCCGGTAGACGCCGGGGGTCTGAGGCAGGGTCGACCAGAACCGTCGGATGATCTCGGTGCCCGCCTGCACCGCGCCGGGCTCGAAATCAAAGTCGATCTCGGCGCCCAGCTCGGCGGTGAGCGAGACGTCCGGCTCATCCGCGTCCTCGACCTCGGCGGCACGGCCGTCGTCGAACGTATCGGGGGGCAGGTCGTTGAGGGCTCTGCGGCTCATACCCCAGATGTAGGCGCTTTCGCGCCCGGGCGCACCGCGGCGTCGCCCTCAATCGAACAGGGCGTCGATGTCCGACTGATCGACGTGGCCCGGATCGTCGGGGAGCTTCGGCCCGTTCAGCAGGCCGTTCTCGTCATCGACGACCGGCGCCGGACCCTCGGCCAACAGGTCGCGGAAGCTGTCGAGGGCGGACCACGCGGAGATCACCCGGTCCAGATGCTCCTCGATGAACTTCATCACCTGGACGATTTTGTTGATCCGCTGGCCGGTCAGATCCTGGAAGTTGCAGGCCTCGTAGGCGCGAATGACCTGCTCGAGGATGGCGTCGATATGCGGATGGGCATCGGCGGTCAGGTGCATCGAGCGCAGCATCGATGCCCGGCTCTCCACGTCCTCCACCACGCTGAGGAGCGTCGAGGTGGCCCGCTCCGTCGATTCGACCACGGCGTCCAGTTCGTCGGCGGCCCGCCGCATGCCCTTGCCTGTGGCGTCCGACCGGTGAAGGGCGGCCAGATCGGATTTCGTCCGGACGATCGCCTCCTTCATCGAGTCGAGGTCGCTGCGCATCGCGAAAGCCTCGCCGAGTTCTCGACGGCAGGCCTCCACGGTTTCGCTGGCGCTCGACTGCATGATCCGGCGCAGTTCGCCAATGGCTGATAGGATTTCGTCGCTGCGTCCGACAGCGGGAACTTCGATGGCAGCCGGCGTGTCAAGGCCCAGGCTCTGCTCGATACGGTAGCGTTTGGTCTTCATCGGTGGGCTGACGGCCTGCGCTTGCTCGATTGGCACAGCTTGGACCGAAAACCATTAGCGGACCGTGACCGTACCGCGCGAAAGGTCTCCCCCGCCTCGAACTTCTGGCTTTTGCCCCGGTCAAAGCGCGTATTGGCCGACCACACCTCCATTCACGGTTGATTCATGCTGCGAACGGCCTGCCGTGAATTGGTCACTGATCGATTTCGATTCACCATAAGCTTTCACCCGATTCGACGGTTCGGGGCGGATGGTCCCCTCTACGGGACATGACGTCCGCCGCGGAGTGGCTGCGATGAGGAGTGGAAGGGTCGTGACGGCTGCGGGCATCGTGCTCGCAGCATTGTGGTGCGGGCCGGCTTCGGCACAGCAGGTCCGGTATGCCGAGGCCACGCCGACCGGCGGTTATGGCGGAGGCCTGATCGAATATCTGGTGACGGGACGATCCGACGGCGCGAACCGGTCCTGGCCCCAGGCGAACCGGGCGGTGCAGCGGCAGGCGGCCATCACCGCGGGAGACCGGGTGCCACCCTACGGCGAAGCCTCAACGCTCCCCTACGCCGCGCCGGTGGAGCCCATCGAGCCCGCCTCACGGTCCTATCCGCAGGAGCCGGATTACCGGGTCAGCCAAGCGATGGATCCGCAGTTCCTCCGGCAGGAAGTGGATTTCGCGGGGCCGCAGCGCCCAGGCACCATCCTCGTCGACACCAATGCCAAGCACCTCTACCTTGTCCAGCCCGGCCACAGGGCAATCCGCTACGGGATCGGCGTCGGGCGGCCGGGCTTCGCCTGGAGCGGCCTGAAGACGGTGAGCCGCAAGGCCGAATGGCCCGATTGGATTCCCCCGGCGGAGATGCTCGCGCGGCGGCCCGATCTGCCCCGGCACATGGCCGGCGGACCGGCCAATCCCCTCGGCGCCCGGGCCCTCTACCTTGGGTCGTCGCTCTATCGGATTCACGGTACCAACGAGCCGGGGACGATCGGCCGGAACGTGTCGTCCGGATGCATCCGCATGATGAACGAGGACGTGATCGACCTCTACGAGCGCGTCCCCGTGGGCACGCGGGTCGAGGTCCTCTGACGCGGCATCAATCTGATCGGGCTCACACAAAAAAGGCCCGGCTGCATGGGCAGCCGGGCCTTCTTCCGTTCCAGGGTTTCGCGTGCGCCGGTTCAGGTCCAGTCGCTGTCGTCGCCGCCGCCCAGGTCGCCGCCGAAATCGCCGCCCTGGTCGCTCCAGCCGGCATCCTGGAAGCCGCCATCCCCGCCGCCGAGGGCCGAGCCGAGATCCTGGTTACCGCCCGCGTCACCGTCTCCGTAGTAGTTGTTCACCACTGTCTCGCCACCACCGCCGAGCCCCGCCGCTGCCGCGCTGCCGAGGGAGGAATGGCCGCCGGCGAAGGCATTCGACAGGGCACTGCCGAGCAGCATTCCGCCCGCCGCGCCTGCCGCCATGGGAAGCGCGTTGGCGAGGAAGCCGCCACCTCGGCTCGGGGCCTGCTGCTGTCCCGCCCAGGGCCCACCCTGCTGCGGGTAACCCTGCTGCGGATAGCCGCCCTGCTGAGGCGGGTATCCCGGCTGCTGCGGAGCATAGCCCGGCTGCTGGTTGCCCCAAGGAGACCCGGCCGGACGCTGCTGCGGCTGCTGCTGGGGATAGCCCTGCTGGGGCTCCTGCGGACGGGAGCCGCCGCCACCGAAGATGCTCGACAGGAAGCCGCCGCCGCCCGAGCCCTGGGAGGACTGCGCGGCATGCCGCTTGGCCTCTTCGAGCTGCTGGTTAAGGCTCTTGATCGCCTCTTCCTGCACGTAGATCAGCTGCGCCATCGCGTAGGGGGCGTAAGGCTGCGCGCGGATCTTATCGGCGATGAACCGCTCGGCATCGGCGTCGCGGGACTGGCTCTGTGCCTGTTCCAGACGCTGGAAGATACCGGAGATGATATCGCGTTCCTCGCTGTTCATCGGGACCTCCTGAGATCGAACGCACGGCCGGGCGGGGACCGCGCGGCTAGGCCAGGACATGGGATCGCGGTGACGCTTTGTCAGGGGCGCATTGCAAAATCTTCATGCGCAGCCCCGACCCGGAACGCAAAAAGCCCGGCCGTGGGGCCGGGCTTTCCGTAGAGAAGGTGCCGCGGCGTGAGCCGCGGCGATGTCCGGCTTAATACGAGCCGAACTTGTAGTTCACGCCGGCGCGGACGACGGCGAACTCGGTCGAGGCGCGGGTGTTGGCCGGGCCGGAGACCAGGACCACGCCCGGGGAGGTGGTGGCGTAGGTGGCGCCGCCAGCGTTGGTGGCGAAGGCGCCGGCCGCGTTGCGGCTGCGGTCGAGGTTCACGTACAGGCCTTCGACCTTCAGCGTGACGGCCGAGGAGTGGAAGAAGTTCAGGAAGGACTCGGTCGGGAGAGCGTACTCGACGCCGCCGCCGACAGCGTAGCCGGTCTGGAAGTCGTTCGAGGACACGCCGGTGCCGAACTGACGGCCGCCGCCCGAGCCGTAGGCGAAGCCGCCCGTGGCGTAGACGAGGGTGCGGTCGAAGGCGTAGCCGAGGCGGCCGCGCACGGTGCCGAAGTAGTCGAGGCCTGACAGGCCGTTCGGGTTGTAGACGAGGGTGCCGGGGACGATCGACGAGCCGGCCGGAGCGGCGAAGGCAAAGCGGTTCCGCTGGGCGCCGAAGTCGACGTACTGGGCGTCAGCTTCGATACCGACGACCACGCCCGAACCCGGGGTGAACTGGTAGTTGTAGCCGATCTGACCGCCGCCAACGAAGCCTTCGTTGTTGTTGCGGTTGGAGAAGGCGAGCACGCCGGTGGTCGGCACGTTGCCGGCGGCGAAGATGCCGGTGGCGGGGGAGACGCCGACGACGGTCGGGGCGCGGGTCGACGAGGCGTCGAAGCCGTAACCGGCGTTGAAACCGGCGTAGAAGCCCGTCCAGGTGAAGACCGGCACCGGCGTGAACACCGGCGGCGGCGCAGCGCGGCGCGGAAGGTCGGCGGCCGAGGCGGCCACGGTCATGCCGGCCAGCCCGACGAGGGCGGTCGTGGCGCGAAGGAAAGCAGTCATCTTACGGTCCTCACTGACGGATCGGCTTGGCCGTTCCGAACTGGTTGATCCAGCGGTTCCGAGGTTGCTTTGCGCTCTGCGATGCCACCAACCGCTTCCGCGGCCCCTTACGGCGGCTCACCTTTTCCCCGGTTCCTTGACGCTCTAAACGCGCCCGAATGGTCAAGGTTCGATTGCTGCCACGCTTTTTTTGCGGCATTGTCCCGGACAAGTTGTCGCACCTACCCCTGTGGGTGATGCGGGCCGGTCAACGCAGGAGGGTAATCGCCGAGATCAGCCGGCCGTAATCGGGCTCATTCCGGTGGGTCGTGCGCCGGAAGCTGTAGAAGCGCTCCTCGTCGGCATATGTGCACGCGTTGAGCGCCGCGGCCTCTCCAACCTCCGCCTCCGCCAGTCTGGCCAAGATGTAGCCCGGCAGATCGAACTGCCGGTGTCCTGGCCGTTGCCCCGGACCGAGGAAACGCTCCATCCCGGGCGCCTCGGCACTGAACCGAGCCACGAAATCGGGGCCGACCTCATAGTTCGGTTGGCTGATCGTCGGGCCCAGCACCGCGACGACGGATCGGCGCTTCGCCCCGAGGCGTTCCATCGCCGCCACCGTCGCGCCGATGACGCCGGTGAGGGCCCCCTTCCATCCGGCATGAGCCGCGCCAATCACGCCGTTGTCGGGATCGGCGAAAAGAATGGGCCCGCAATCGGCGGTCGCGATCCCGAGCGCGACCCCGGGCACCGCGGTCACCATCGCGTCGGCCTTCGGGCGCTCGCCCTGGGGGAACGGCGCCTCGACGGTGACGACATCGGCGGAATGCACCTGATACAGGCTGACGAGGCGATCCCCCTCCAAGCCGAGGGCCTCGCACATCCGACGGCGGTTCTCGGCGACGTGGTCCTGTCGGTCGCTGGAGCCGAGGCCGCCGTTCAACGATGCGTAGAGGCCCTCGGAGACGCCCCCCTTTCGGGTGAAGAAGGCGTGGCGAATCCCGCCGTGGGAGGACAATTCCGGCGCCTCGATGAACTGGCCTACGGTCATGTCCTCGATCTCCTTCGGGTCCGGTCGCCCCGATATCCTAAGGCGCAGGCCCTGGCGATGTGATACTCATGTTGCGGTGCCGCATTCGTGCGGCGCCGCCGGCTGCGGCCGGAGCCACTTCCGAGGAGGACCGCCATGCGGAAGACGGACGAAGACGAGCGGCCGAGGGATCCCGCACCGCCGAAGATCCCGGGCGCCTTGACGCCCCCCGTGCCGTGGGACGGCCACCCCGCTCCCGACGCCGGGATCCGGGACAAGGATTCCGAAGGACAGACGAAGCCGGCAACGCCGATCACGAGCGGTTTCGGCTCCTTCGAAGGCTGACCTTTTGCGCCCCCGCGGTCTCCGGATCGCGGGGGCCTCGACCGCGTGTCACACTATGGCCGGCGGCAGGCCGGGAAGTCCGTCGAGGGCCGGCGCGGACAGCACCATCACCTTGAAAAGGCGCCCCATCCCTTCGGGGCGGTCATCCGTCAGCCGGGTCACGGCGGCGTCGATGGAGGCGGCTTGGGCATCGTCCGCGCGGAGCCTCAGGCGCGCCGCGCGCTCCCGCAGCCCCAGGGCGGTTAGGAAGTCGCCCTGGCTCACCGGTCCGTGGATGGCGGCACCCGCTTCGCGGCCCGCAAGCGCCAGCGCCGCGAAATCCACGTGGCAGGTCAAGTCGGCCTCCCCGGGGGCGGCCAGGGGATCGGCGAAGGCGTGCCCTGCTAGGGCCTGGAGCGTATCGCCGAAACCGGGCTCGACATGCCCATAATCGATCGCCAAAAGGACGCCGCCCTGGTCGCGGACACGCCGGGCGATCGCCCTCACAGTATCGAGCGCGACACCCGGCACCGAGACCACCGCACCGTCGGCGGCTTCGGCCGCGATTCCCGGGGTCGGCTCAGGGGCGAGGCCGAAGGCCAGGGCGCCGTCGGCGCCGATGCCGACCAGACGCTCGTGCCAGCCATCGCCCGCCCGGACGAACTGGCGTACCGGCAGGCAGTCGAAAAACTCGTTGGCGATGATGATTGCTGGCCCGTCCGGGACACTTTCGAGGCCGGGGTGCCATGTCGCGGCGGTCCCGGCGAGTCTCCGCTCCTGCACTTGACGCAGCACCCCACTGGTCTCCACGAGGTGGGGAGCGACGCGCAGACCGGGCGCGGCGGCGGCCAGCGCGCGCAGCGCATCCCCCATCAGGGTGCCACGGCCCGGGCCGAGCTCGACGAGGAGCAAGGGCTCCGGCGCTCCCATCGCCCGATGGACCCAGGCCGCCCAGGCGCCGATCAACTCCCCGAACATCTGTGTGATCTCGGGGGCGGTGGTAAAATCGCCCCGGGCGCCGAGGGGGTCACGTGTGCGGTAGTAGCCGTGGGCCGGGTGGCCCAGGCAGAGGGCCATGTAACGGTCGATCCCGATGGGACCTGTCTCGCGGATGATCGCCGCGATCTCCCGCCCCAGGGGCGTCACGCCTTGGCGCGCGCCGCCTGCGCCTCCTGCGTCGGGTCGGCCGCGGCGGCGGTTCGCTTCGGTCGGGTCCGGCCGGTAGCGGCGAGAACGATGTAGGTCAGACCCACCAGCGCCATGGGGACGCAGAGCAGCATGCCCATGGTCACGCCACCACCCATCGGGCCGAGCCCATCACCGAAGAGGAAGCCGAGCTGCGCATCCGGCTCCCGGAAGAACTCGCAGGTCGTCCGGGCGATGGCATAGCCCAGGACGAAGATGCCGCCGAGAAGACCGGGCTTGCGGAACCCGAAGCGCCGGGCCGCGATCGCCATGACGATGAAGAGCAGCAGCCCCTCCGTCGCCGCCTCGTAGAGTTGGCTCGGGTGTCGCGGAACGGGGCCGCCGGTCGGGAAGACGATCGCGTAGGGGAAGTCTGGTGCGACCCGGCCCCACAGCTCGCCATTCACGAAATTCGCGATCCGGCCGAAGAACAGGCCGATGGGCACCACCACCGCCCCGATATCGAGGAGCGTATAGCCGTTCAGCCCCCTCGAACGGGCGAAGAGCAGGAAGGCGAGGATGGCCCCGAGGAACCCGCCGTGGAACGACATGCCGCCGTTGCGGATCGCCAGGATCTCGATCGGATCGGCGATGTACATCGGCAGATTGTAAAACAGCACGTAGCCGATGCGTCCGCCGAGGACGACGCCGAGCGCCACCCAGACCACGAGGTCATCGATATCGGTCGGCACCGGGCGCTTCACGACGCCCCAGAGGCGGTCGGCCATGACGAGCCGGCGGGCGTAATACCACCCGCCGATCAAGCCGGCGATGTACGCCAAGGCGTACCACTTGATGGTGATCGGCCCGATCGCGATGGCGACGGGATCGATCGCCGGGAAGGGCAGGGCGAGGATCGGCATCGGCAGGGTCTCCGCGGGGGGAGTGGCGCCACCGGCCCCCGGCGTCAAGCCCGAGCCTTCCACACGTCGTCGCTAACGCGGCGACGAAGGGGAGGGGGGAGCAGTCAGCCCTGCCGCAGGAAAACGAAGCCGTGACCGTCCGGGCCGCTGGCGTAGCAGGCCGTCTCATCGGCTGTGATCCGCACCGAGAATCCGCTCAGCGCAATCGTTTCCGCGAGGGCCGCCGGATCCTCCACCGCAAAGACGAAGCGCGTACTCGCGCAATCGGCCGGGCCGAACGCTCGCGTGCTCTGCGTCCGCTGCGGCTCCCGGTAATGGAGCAACTCCACGTGCGGAGCCGGATCGGGCGGCGTCATGGCAATGACGTCGACCACGGGATCCGCCAGCCCATCGAGCCGCGCCTGCTCCGGGCCCCGGTTCAGGCCCCGCTCCGAGACGGTGAGACCGAGCGCGCCGCCGAGGAAGCCGATGGCCGCGTCGAGATCCGTCACGGTGATGGCCGAATGGTCGATGCCGAGGAACAGGCCCGGCGCCCCGGCCCAGCGCTCAGCGGGCTCGCCGCCGGGGAAATGGATCAGCTCGAGGGGATGCCCGTCCGGGTCGCGGAACTTGTAGGCCGCCACACCCCCCGACGACAGCGGCAGAACCTGCGGGCCGCCCTGGCTGATCGGCGCGTGATGATGCGCCGAAAGCTGGGCAAAGGCCTTCGCCATGTCGCGCACGGGAATGGCGAGGTGCTGGAACACGGGATCGGTGGCATCCGAATCGGTGGGGTAGGGGGCGCCCGGAGGGTCTAGCGCCAGGAATGACACCTGCTGATGACCGAGCGCCATCCGAAGGCGCCGGCCGTCAAACCCGGACAGGCCGAGCGCCTGCGCCTCCGCCGGGGGCAGGGGCTCCGGCGGCGCCTGTCGCACGAAGCCAAGGGCATCCCGGTAGAAGGCCTCGGTCCGTACGAGGTCGGCGACCGTGCGGTCGAAGCGGAGGATCGCCAGGACGCCGGTCACGGCCGGCTCGCTCCGCGGGTGTTCGTGAAGATGGCGTAGACCGAGTGCGAGGCACACAGGAAGAGCCGGCTGCGGTTCCGCCCGCCGAAGGTGAAGTTCGCCACCGTCGAGGGCACCAGGATCTTTCCCATCAGCTCCCCGCCAGGATCGATGCAGTGCACGCCATCGCCTGCGCTCGACCAGAGATTACCATCCTCGTCGCAGCGTATGCCGTCGGCATTGCCGGGGGAGATGGTGCAGAACACCCGCCCGCCGGTCAGCCGCCCGTCATCCTGCACGTCGAAGACCCGGATGTGCTGCACCGGGTCTTTCGCGAACTGAAGGCCGGTTTCCACGATGTAGAGGAGACGCTCGTCCGGGGAGAAGCAAAGGCCGTTGGGGCCCTGGAAGTCATCGGCGACGACGGTCAGCACGCCACTGCGGGGATCGAACCGGTACACGCTAGCGGGGAGTTCTGGCTCCTGCTTGCCACCTTCGTAGTCGGTCTGGATGCCGTAATGTGGATCGCTGAACCAGATCGTGCCGTCGGACTTCACGACGATGTCGTTGGGGGAATTCAGGCGCCGGCCCTGATAGCGCTCGACCAGCGACGTGATGCTTCCGTCGAGTTCCGTGCGATGGATGCGCCGGCCCCTGTGCGAGCACGACAAGAGCCGACCTTCGCGATCCCGCGTGTGGCCGTTCTCGAAATCGCTGTCGCGGCGGAACACGCTGAGGCCGCCGCTTTCGCTCCAGCGCATCACCCGGTTGTTGGGCAGGTCGGAGAACAGGAGCTCGTCGCGGTCCCCGAACCAAACCGGACCCTCGGTCCAGCGGAAACCCTCGGCGAGCTTCTCCAACTCGGCGTTCGGCAGGACGTACCGCTTGAAGCGATCCTGCGTCAGTTCATACCGCTCCATGACGACGCACTCACTTGAAGCGGCCGGGCTGGTCGATCGTAGGCGTCACATCGAGCCCGGTGACGATCATCGTACAGGGCTCGTCGCCGACGGTGCCGGAGAGATGGCCCTTCTTGCCGTCGCGCTCCTTGGTGCTCTGGTCCTCGCCCATCATCAGTTCACCGGGGCCCATCTCGACGCGGGTGCCGTCCATCGTCTCGACGAACCAGCGGCCGGACAGGATGGCGATCCATTGCGGACGGGGATTCTCGTGCCACTCCCCAACCCACCCGACGGGCAGGACCGTGAAGGTGACGCCGGCCTGCGACTTCTCCTGCTTGTCGTTCCACTGCGGCGCGGTGTGAGGGTCGACGCCCTCGAACTTGAACGCGGACAACGCGCACTTCACTTGCCGGCTCACCCCTTCCTTGTCGGTGTAGACGTGCCAGTAGGACATCGTCGGAGGGGTCGGCTTGCTCATCGTCGTTCCTTGGGGCGCCTCGTGGGGACCCCCGGGCAACGTGGTTCGCGGCTGCGGGTTGCCGCCTGCCGTCGCTGCCGAGGAATGCGTGAGGGGAAGGGCCACACCCCCTGACGCAAGCCCTGCCGCAAGAGCGAGGGCTTGGCGGCGGCTCATGCGCTCAGTCATGGGGGACACCGTCATTGCGAGCGCAGCGAAGCAATCCACGGAAGCGGGATAGTTCCGGACGTGGCGATGCTCTCGATTGCTTCGCTCCGCTCGCAATGACGGACGGGACGAATGTTCACATCCTGTCGGGCAGGCGGTCGTCCTGGGCGAGGTTCGAGAACCGGGTGATGTTGGCGTCGAACTGCAGTTCCACGGTGCCGGTCGGACCGTGGCGCTGCTTGCCGATGATGACCTCCGCCTTGCCGTGGACCCGCTGCATCTCGGCTTCCCACGCAAAGAACTCTTCCGTACCCTCCCGGGGCTTCTTGTTGCCGACGTAATATTCCTCGCGGAACACGAACATCACCACGTCGGCGTCCTGCTCGATCGAGCCCGATTCACGCAGATCCGAGAGCTGAGGCCGCTTGTCGTCGCGGTTCTCCACCTGACGGGAGAGCTGTGACAGGGCGATCACCGGCACGGCCAGCTCCTTGGCGAGCGCCTTCAGGCCGGTGGTGATCTCGGTCATCTCCTGCACGCGGTTGTCGCTGCGCTTTCCCGAGCCCGAGAGCAGCTGCAAATAGTCGATGATCAGGACGTCGAGGCCCTTCTGCCGCTTCAGCCGCCGGGCGCGGGCCGAGAGCTGGGCGATGGAAATGCCGCCGGTCTGGTCGATGTAGAATGGAATGGTCTGCATCTCCCGGGCCGCATCGGTGATCTTGTAGAAATCCTCGGGGCGGATATCGCCGCGGCGGATCTTGTAGGACGCCACGCCCGATTGCTCGGCGATAATGCGGGTGGCGAGCTGCTCGGCCGACATTTCCAGGGAGAAGAACCCGACGATGCCGCCGTTCACCGTGCGGATCGTGCCGTCCTGATGCTTCTCGCCCCGGTACGCCTTGGCGATGTTGAAGGCGATGTTGGTGACGAGCGACGTCTTGCCCATGGCCGGGCGGCCGGCGAGGATGATCAGATCGGACGATTGCAGGCCGCCCATCTTCGCGTCGAGGTCGCTGAGCCCTGTGGCGATGCCGGAGAGCTTACCGTCCCGCTGGTAGGCCTTGGCGGCCATGTCGACCGCGGCGGTGAGCGCGTCGGAGAACTTCTGGAAGCCGCCGTCGTACTTGCCGGCCTCGGCCAATTCGTAGAGGCGCCGCTCCGTCTCCTCGATCTGGTCCCGGGGGGCCTGCTCGACGGGCGCCTCGTAGGCGCCGTTCACCAGTTCCTCGCCGATGGCGATCAACCGGCGGCGGATGGCGAGGTCATAGATAGTCCGACCGTACTCGGCCGCGTTGATGACCGTAGTCGCGTCCGCCGCCAATCGGGCGAGGTACTGGATCACCGTCTGGCCGCCGAAATCGGCATCGCCCAGGTAGGTCTTCATGGTGATCGGCGTCGCCAGCTTGCCCGATTTGATCAGCGAAGAGGCGACGGTGAAGATCTGCTGGTGGGCATCCTCCATGAAGTGCTCGGAAAGGAGGAAGTCCGACACGCGGTAATAGGCGTCGTTGTTGACCAGGATGGCGCCCAGCAACGCCTGCTCCGCATCGATGTTGTGCGGTGCGACGCGGTACTCCGCCTTCACCGCTTCGAGCTTGGCCGTGATCGCGTTGGGCAATGCCATCGGCGGAGCGACTCCCGTCCAGCGCCCGAGCGGCGCATCTCACATCCCAACCATCGCCCCGTTTGGTTGACCGAAGCTTAGCCGGAGGCTGCGCAACCGGGCATTCCTCGAAATGCGCGAATGCCCGCCGACTCGAAAGCAGGCGGGCATCCATGCTGGAACAAACGCGGAACAAGTCAAGCGGTCTGGCCGGGTATCCCCGTTATCACCGCTTTCACCAACTGACCGCTCCGGCGAAGGGAGAGGCGATCAGCCGCGGTCGTCGGCACCCTCGCCGGCATCGGCCAGGGCCGCGCCGACCTCCAGGCCCAGGTCGTCGAGATTGAACGCGTCGCGCTCAATGACGGCCTCGCCACGGGCCTGACGCTCGGCCTCTTCCGGGCTGCGGGCGACGTTGACGGTGATCTGAACCTCAACCTCGGGGTGCAGTGTCACCGGCACGGTGAACAGGCCAAGGGTCTTAATCGGCTGGTTCAGAACGATCTGGCCGCGGTCGACGGAGAAGCCTTCCTTCGTCACGATCTCGGCAAGGTCGCGGGTCGAGACGGAACCGTAGAGCACGCCGGTCTCGCCGGACTGGCGGATGAGCATGAAGCTCTGGCCGTTCAGCTTCTCGGCGACGGCCTCGGCGTCCTTCTTGCGCTCGAGGTTGCGGGTCTCGAGCTGGGCGCGCTGGGCCTCGAAGTGCTTCTTGTTGGACTCGGTCGCGCGCAGGGCCTTGCCGCGGGCGAGGAGGAAGTTGCGAGCGAAGCCGGGGCGCACGTTCACAGTCTCGCCCATCTGGCCGAGCTTGGCGACGCGTTCGAGCAGGATCACTTCCATGGTCAATCTCCTTTAGTCAAAGGGCGGGGCCATACGGCCCCTTGGGGTCACGGCGCCGCGGGGCCTTTGGGCCGGCGGCGGTCGAGGGCGGTGTCGGCGAGGCCGAAAATGGTGAGGGCGATCAGGGCGACGCCCTGGGTCACGAACAGGACGACGTACATCGCGAACAGCATCAGCCCCCGGCCGGGGCGGCCCCGCGAGCGGTCGTGGAACGCGGCGAGGCCCTGGAGCGCGAAGACGGCGGTGAACGCACCGACGAGGGCGACGCCGAGGACGCCGGCAAAGCCCGGGGCAAAGCTGAGGATCGCGGCGGCTGCGAGGACGCCGAGGCAGGCCTTGGGCATTTTGGTGGAGGGTAGATCCGGCCAGGGCCGCAAGAGGCGGCCGGAGATCCCCACGATCCGGGCGGCGGCCCAGAGGTAGAAGGTCAGGAGCATGGCCAGGCCGTGGGCGGCGAGCGCCGGGACGATCGCCGCGAAGGCGGTGGCGAGTTCGTCGCGGGAGACGTCGCCGTCGGACTGGTCCTTGTCCGGTGTGGACTTGTCAGCCCCTGCGGGGCCGGCGTCCGGCGAGGGCCCAGGTGCCGGGCTGCGGGAATCAACGAGGCCGTGCGACAGCTTCTGCAGCTGCACCTCGTAGGCCGTGTAGTTGGGGTTGGCCAGGACGGCGATGGCGATGAAGGCTAGGGCGGCGGTCGCCGCGATCCAGCCGAGGAGCCTGCCGGTCGGGTACCATTCCAGGCCCGAAGCGGTCTCCCGGCCAAGCACCGTTAGGTAGGCGAGCCACCATGCGGGCAGGGCGATGTAGGCGGCGAAGGCGAGGCCCATGAAGGGTTGGATCACCGCCATCAGCACGAGGCAGCCGGTCGCGGCGGCAGCCAGGGCCGCCCGGTGGCTCCAGCCCAGGCCGACGATCAGGATCGGCAGCGGGGCGAGCAAATACAGGGTGATGGCGAGGGCGGAACCCTTCAGCAGCACGCCGAAGAGCAGGGCCGATACAAGGCCGGCGCCAACGCCGATGAGGAGGTTGTGGGTCATGGGTTCCGCTGTCCCCCCGCCCGCGAGGGAGGGGTTAGGGGCGCGTTCGTCTGCCCCAACGATCGAGCGGGGTCGCCGCTCTCAGGGAACCGGCCCGGCATCGCTGCTGGGCCGGCGGTGTTCGTCTGACTACTTGATCACGTAGGGGAGCAGGCCGAGGAAGCGGGAACGCTTGATCGCCTGGGCGAGCTCGCGCTGCTTCTTGGCCGACACCGCGGTGATGCGGGACGGGACGATCTTGCCGCGCTCCGACACGTAGCGGGAGAGCAGCTTCACGTCCTTGTAGTCGATCTTCGGCGCATTGGCGCCGGAGAAGGGGCAGGTCTTCCGACGGCGGAAGAAGGGACGGCGGCCACCGCCGCCACCAGCACCGAAAGCCATAATCAGTTCTCCCCGCCGAAGCCGCCGCCGAAGCCGTCGTCATCCCGACGCCGGCCGCGCTCACGATCCTTGCGGTCGTCGCGGTCACGCTTCTGCATCATCGCGGACGGCTCGGAGTCGAGTTCCTCGACCCGCACCGTCATGAAACGCAGGATGTCTTCCGAGATCTGCATCTGACGCTCCATCTCGGCGATCGCCGCGGGCGGCGCGTCGATGTTGAGGAGCGCGAAATGCGCCTTCCGGTTCTTCTTGATGCGGTAGGCGAGGGACTTCACGCCCCACATCTCGATCTTCTCGAGACGCCCACCGTTCTGCTCGATGACGCCCTTGTAGGTGTCGATCATCGTCTCGACCTGCTGGGACGTCACGTCCTGGCGTGCCAGGAGCACGTGCTCATAGAGAGGCATTCCGGGCCTTTCGTCGTCAAAGGAGGCCCGTCCGCTCGCGCGGATATGTCGGGCCGGTTCATCTCGCGGTCGGCTCGGCGCCAAGCCCTTCGAGCCGTATGTCAGGCCCGAGCGGTTGATCGAAGGCGGAGACACGGGACGACGAGGCAGAAGTCAGCGATGACTTGCCCCTATGCCGCGAGCGGCACCGTCCGTTCAGCCCCCGGCCGGAGCGAACGCGAAGGGCGCGCATAATCCGTTTCGGCCCGCGCCGCAACCCTTCGCGATGAAGTCGGCGCAACTCGGCCACCGGGACTTGCCGTCCTGGCTCCGAGCCGACAGGTAGGGGCGAGGGCGTTCCGGTCCACCGACCGGGCGCCTGCCAGAGAAGCGCATGCCATGACCGCTCCGCAGCTACGCCTCGGCGTCAACGTCGATCACGTGGCCACCGTCCGCAACGCCCGCGGCGGCACCTATCCCGATCCGGTCCGTGCGGCCCTCCTCGCCGTCGAGGCCGGGGCCGACGGAATCACCGCCCACCTCCGGGAGGACCGCCGGCACATCCGCGACGCCGACATGGCGGCGCTCGAGGCGGCCCTCACGGTGCCTCTCAATTTTGAGATGGCGGCGACCGACGAGATGGTGGCGATCGCCATCGCGACCCGGCCGCATGCGGCCTGCCTCGTGCCTGAGAAGCGCGAGGAGCGCACCACCGAGGGCGGCCTCGACATCATCGGGGGCCGCGCGCACCTCGCCCCGCGGATCCGTGCCCTGGCGGAAGCCGGAATCCGTGTCTCCCTTTTCGTGGAGCCGGAGCCGGCGGTGATGGAGGCGGCCAAGGCCCTCGGAGCGCCGGTCGTCGAACTCCATACCGGCAGCTACTGCGAGGCCGCCGTCGCCGGCGACCCAGCCGAGATCGAGCGTGAGCTCGCCCGCATCCGCCGGGCCGCCGACCACGGCGCGGGGCTCGGCCTCGAGATCCATGCCGGCCACGGGCTCACCACGGAGAGCGTGGGGCCGGTGGCTGCAATCCCGCAGATCCGGGAGCTCAATATCGGCCATGCCCTCATCGCCGATGCGATCTTCGTCGGCCTCCCCCAGGCTGTCCGTGACATGCGCGCGGCCATGGAGCGGGGGCGGGCGCGATGATCCTGGGGATCGGCTCCGACCTCTGCGATATCCGCCGGATCGAGAAGACGCTGTCCCGCCACGGGGAGCGGTTCACCCATCGGGTCTACACCGACGGCGAGCGCGCCCGCTGCGAGCGACGGGCGGCGCGGGCTGAAGGCTATGCTCGCCGCTTCGCCGCCAAGGAGGCCTGTGCCAAGGCGTTGGGTACCGGCCTGAGCGACGGGGTGTTCTGGCGGGACATGGAAGTGGTAAACCTTCCTTCCGGGCAGCCGACGCTCCGGCTCACGGGGGGCGCGGCGCGGCGGCTCGCGGCGCTTCTCCCCGCGGGGCATACGGCCCGGGTCCACGTCTCGCTGACGGACGACCCACCCCTGGCACAAGCCTTCGTAGTCATCGAGGCCATTAGGGATTAGGAAGGGTCTTCGCGCGTTGCGGGGGGCTGCGGCATGGTTTAGATCGCCGCACCCGGCGGACACGAAGGCGGCGCAATCCACGCGAAAGGGTTGCGCACGGGGCCGTACGGGTCATGCGCCGCATGGCGGCGTGCGGCCGAAACGGTCGATCATTAGGAACGTGCGCGTGAATCACGAGGGCAAATCGCTCGCCAAGCCGGCGGAAACCGGCGCCTGGGCGAGCATCCGCGAGACCCTGAAGGTCGGCATCCAGGCGCTCCTCATCGCCCTGGTGGTGCGGACGCTGCTGTTCCAGCCGTTCAACATCCCCTCGGGCTCGTTGGTGCCGACCCTTTTGATCGGCGATTACCTGTTCGTCTCGAAATACTCCTACGGCTACTCCAAGTTCTCGCTGCCCCTCTCGGAGTACATCCCGATCGAGGCCAATGGCCGGGTTTGGGCGGCCCAACCGAAGCGTGGCGATATCGCGGTCTTTAAGCTGCCGAAGGACAACTCAACCGATTACATCAAGCGCGTGATCGGCCTGCCCGGCGACAAGATCCAGATGATCGACGGCGTGCTGAATATCAACGGTCAGCCGGTGAAGCGCGAGCGCATCGCCGACTACGAGACCACCGATGCCTACGGGCAGCCGACGAAGGTGCCGCAATATCTGGAGACGCTGCCCAACGGCGTCGTGCACAACGTCATCGAGCGGGACGGGGATAACGGCTTCTGGGACCGGACGGAGCTTTATACCGTGCCGGCAGGCCACTTCTTCATGATGGGCGATAACCGCGACAACTCCACCGATTCGCGGGATCTCGCCAATGTCGGCTACGTGCCGTTCGCGAACTTCGTCGGGCGCGCCGAAATGATCTTCTTCTCCATCGACGAGGGTACGCCCGCGTGGCAGGTCTGGAACTGGCCCGCCCATGTGCGCTGGACCCGCCTGTTCTCGACGATCCATTGAGCACGGACGCCACATCGCCAGCGCGCATTTCCGCCCGGGCGAGGCGGGCGCACAAGCCGCGCCCGCCCCTTGCGGAGCTTGAGGACAGCATCGGGCATGTCTTTGCGAACAAGGACCTCCTGACCCGGGCTTTGACCCACACCAGCAAAGCCACCGGCCGTAACGGCAGCTATCAGCGCCTCGAGTTCCTCGGGGACCGGGTGCTGGGGTTGGCGGTGGCGGATGGCCTCTACGCCGCCCTTCCCGATGCGGACGAAGGCGACCTGTCCCGCCAATTGGCCGGTCTGGTCCGGCGGGAGACCTGCGCGGCCGTGGCCGGCACCTGGGGTGTCGGCTCGCACCTCATCCTCGGACAGGGCGAGGTGATCGGCGGAGGACGACGCAACCAGACCATCCTCGCCGACGTGTGCGAGGCGATTCTCGGGGCGGTCTACCTCGACGCCGGATTCGCCGCCGCCCAGGCCATCGTCGAGGCGCATTTCCGCCCGGCCGAACCTGGGACGGCACCCCGCGGACGCGACGCGAAATCGACGCTGCAGGAATGGGCCATGAGCCGCAGCCTGCCGATCCCGATCTACGCCGTCGTGGAACGCACCGGCCCCGATCACGCCCCCCATTTCCGCATGGCGGTGCAGGTGGAGGGTCTCGAACCGGGCTATGGTGAGGGCACCTCGAAGCGGGTGGCCGAGCAGGCCGCCGCCGGCGCGCTCATCGCCCGGGAAGGCATTACGGCGGCGGGGCAGGCCGCCGCGGAGACCCCATGACCGAACAGGACCTCCCCGAGGACGACGCCCCCGCGCTGGCCTCCCCCGCCCCGGCACCATCCCCGCTTCCGGGGACCCCGACCGATGCCCGCGCGGGCTTCGTCGCCCTGATCGGCGTGCCGAATGCGGGCAAGTCGACCCTCCTCAACAGCTTGGTCGGGACGAAGGTCTCGATCGTCTCGCGGAAGGTGCAGACCACGCGCGCCCTGGTCCGGGGCATCGTGATCGAAGGGGCGGCCCAGATCGTCCTCGTCGACACCCCCGGCATCTTTGCGCCCAAGCGCCGCCTGGACCGGGCCATGGTCCATTCCGCCTGGAGCGGGGCCGCCGATGCCGACGCCGTCTGTCTGCTGGTCGATGCCCGCAAGGGCGTGGACGAGGAGGTTCAGGCGATCCTCTCCCGGCTTGGCGAGGTGCGGCGCGAGAAGCTTCTGATTCTCAACAAGATTGATCTGATTCCCCGGGAGAAGCTGCTCGCCTTGGCCGCGCAACTGAATGAAGCCGCGCCCTTCGCGGAAACGTTCATGATCTCTGCGCTGAAGGGCGATGGAATCGGCGACCTGCGCCGGGCGCTGGCCGCCCGGATGCCCGCCGGCCACTGGCTCTACCCGGAGGATCAGGTCTCCGACGCCCCCCTGAGGATGCTCGCCGCCGAGATTACCCGCGAGAAGATCTACGACCGCCTGCACGAGGAACTGCCCTATCGCTCGACGGTCGAGACGGATCAGTGGTTGGTGAAGGCCGACGGCTCCGTTCGGATCGAGCAGACGATCTTCGTGGAGCGGGAGAGCCAGCGGGCCATCGTCCTCGGCCGCAACGGCCAGACCATCCGGTCCATCGGACAGGCCGCCCGCCTCGAGATCGCCGAAGCCGCGGAGGCGACGGTCCACCTGTTCCTGCATGTGAAGGTGCGCGAGAACTGGGCCGACGACCCAGCCCGCTACCGGGAGATGGGCCTGGAATTCCCGCGGGGGTGAGGCTTCGAGAACTTATCACCGTCATCGCCCCACCCACCTCCGTCATTGCGAGGCGATGCCGAAGCAATCCGGGGCGCGACCCATCCGGAAGGGTCGCGCCGCCCTAGATTGCTTCGCTCCGCTCGCAATGACGACAAGAGCCGTCGCGAGGGCCGATGCGCTGACGAAGGCGGCAAACAAACTGCCCTGGGGCGATAGCCGCCATGACCCGGCAAGGCTGGGCGGGGGGACGCCGCCGGTGTATCAGAAGCCATTCCCCGATTCTGAGTTTGGCGCACGCGCTGCCGGGCTGCGTGAGGGAATCGGCTTTCTTCAACGCTCGCTCGACTGCCACCAAATGATGCCCCACGCCGTCTACGGCCACCCGCCCGTTGACCTCGCCGAAGCCCCCCATGACGCGGTGCAATTTTCGCCCCTCGTCGTCGATTCGGCGCGGATCGAGGACATCGCCGACGCCACCCTGGACGGTGCGACCGTCTTTGCCCCCGCCGGCACCATCGAGCGGCGCTACATTTTGGCCCATGTGCTGCGGGCGCTGGCGCCGGGCGCCCGGTTGATCGCCCTCGCGCCGAAGGACCGGGGCGGGACCCGGCTCGGCAAGGAACTGGCCGGTTTCGGCTGCCCGGCCTCCGACCAGCCCCGTCGCCACCACCGGATCTGCACCGCCACGCGCCCCGCCGGGGTGACCGGCCTGGAAGCGGCCATCGATGAGGGCGGCCCGCGCCATATCGACAACCTCGCCCTGTGCACGCAGCCGGGTGTCTTCTCCTGGGACCGGCTCGATCCCGGTACCGCCCTGCTGATGAGCCGCCTACCGGCTCTCAAGGGGAAGGGGGCGGATCTCGGCTCCGGCCTCGGGCTGCTTGGGCGGGCGGTGCTCGCCTCGGCCGCGGTCACGGAGATCACCCTGATCGACCTCGACCGCCGGGCGATCGAGATGGCCCGGCGAAACGTGTCTGATCCGCGCGCACGGATCGTCTGGGGCGACCTCCGCGGGAAGGCGATACCGTCGGGGCTCGACTTCGCGGTGAGCAACCCGCCTTTCCACGACGGGGGCGCAGAGGATCAGGCGCTCGGCAAGAGCTTCATCCAGCGGGCCGCCGAGGCCCTTCGGCCGGGTGGCGCCCTGTGGCTCGTAGCCAACGCGCACCTGCCCTACGAGGCGACCCTGCGCGAACTGTTCCGCTCGGTGACGACGGTGGCGCAGGAGGGCGGCTACAAGGTGTTCGAGGCGCGCAAGTGAGCGCCAAGGCCGTCCGCCTCGACAAGCTCCTCGCCAATCTGGGTTACGGCTCCCGGCGGGAGATCCAGGCGCTGGCCCGCATGGGCGAGATCCGCCTCGACGGCGAGGGCCTCTCCGATGCCGGTGCCCGCATCACACTCGCGCCGGACCTGCCGGGCCGCCTGACCGTGGAGGGCGAGCCCATCGATCCCCTCCCGGGCCTCTGCCTCATGCTGCACAAGCCGGTGGGCGTCACCTGCTCACACAAGGAAGCCGGGCCGCTGGTCTACGGCCTCCTGCCGGAACGCTGGCGTCGCCGGGAGCCGCCGCTCTCGACGGTCGGACGCCTCGACAAGGACACGTCCGGCCTGCTCCTTCTCACCGACGACGGCAGCCTGCTGCACCGGATCATCTCGCCCAAGGCCAACGTCGCGAAGCGCTATCAGGTAACCCTGGCGCGGGCCCTCGACGGCAGCGAGGAAGCCGCGCTCGCCTCCGGCACGCTGATGCTCGACGGGGAGGACAGGCCCCTCCTGCCGGTGGCGATGGAGGCGCAGGATGCGACCCACTGCGCCGTCACCCTCACCGAGGGGCGCTATCATCAGGTCCGCCGGATGTTCGCGGCGCTCGGCAACCATGTGGAGGCGTTGCACCGGGACCGGGTCGGCGGCCTCGACCTCCCGGCCGACCTGCCGGCGGGGGATTTCCGCATCCTCGCGGAGCCAGATATTTCCGCGCTGTTCAGTGCAGGACTTTGACGAAGGCGAGCACAGCACCGAGAATCGCCAGCGTCTGGAAGCCGATGAGGCCCGCGACCCAGCGGATGATCTCCGAGCGGGTTTCGGCCAGTTCGGCGAGTAGATCGGACTTGGTAACGAGATCGCCTTGCAAGGCTTCCGACATGGCGTCGGCCAAGCCCTCGGCCTGCTCAGGCGGAAGCTTCGCCTTATCACGAAGGGCGCGAACAAAGCGGAGGGTGTCGAAGGCGACGGCGGTCATGATGCCTTGCTATGGGCTGCCGAACCCACGGGCTGCAAGACTGCTTGCGAGCGCCCGGGATTGCTCCACGCGAAGCCGTGTGAATCCTCCGCAGACTTGCCACCGCCCCGGGGTTCTGCTAACCGCCCGACCCATCCCACACGCGGAGCCGGCCCCATGATTCAATGGGGCGTCTTCCGGTGGCCGGCTTGATGCCGGTCGCAACCCTCCGCGGCGGATCCAACCGGAGAAAGTACATACGATGGCCGTCGACTTTTCCATGCGTCAGCTGCTCGAAGCAGGCGCTCACTTCGGACACCAGTCGCACCGCTGGAACCCGAAGATGCAGCCCTACATCTTCGGCACCCGCAACAACATCCACATCATCGACCTCGCCCAGACCGTTCCGGCGATGCATCAGGCGCTCCAGGCCGTGAGCGACACCGTGGCCCGGGGTGGCCGCGTGCTGTTCGTCGGCACCAAGCGCCAGGCCGCCGACACGATCGCCGAGGCTGCCCGCCGCTCGGCCCAGTACTACGTGAACTCCCGCTGGCTCGGCGGCACGCTGACCAACTGGAAGACGATTTCGGGCTCGATCTCGCGCCTCCGCAAGGTGTCCGAGACCCTGGAGACCGGCGGTCCGGGCCTCACCAAGAAGGAGCGCCTGATGCTGTCCCGTGAGAAGGACAAGCTGGAGAAGGCGCTCGGCGGCATCAAGGATATGGGCGGCGTCCCGGACCTGCTGTTCGTGATCGACACCAACAAGGAGCAGCTGGCGATCAAGGAGGCGAACCGCCTTGGCATCCCGGTTGCGGCCGTGGTGGACACCAACTGCAACCCCGACGGCATCACCTACGTCGTGCCGGCCAACGATGACGCGGGCCGCGCCATCGCCCTCTACTGCGACCTGATCGCCCGTGCCGCTATCGACGGCATCTCCCGCGCCCAGGGTTCGTCGGGCGTCGATCTCGGTGCCTCCGAGGAGCCGATGGCCGAAGAGCTGCCGGCCAACGACGATGCCGCGCCGGCTTCCGTCGACACCGATGCCCTCGATCCGGCGGATGTGGCGATGCTCGCCGAGTCGACGGAGCATTTCGAGCTTCTCGCCGCCCCCCGCGGCGCTCCCGACGACCTGACCAAGCTCAACGGCGCCGGTCCGCAGATCGTCCAGAAGCTGAACGATGCCGGCATCTACCACTACTGGCAGATCGCCGCGATGACGCCGGACGAGGTGGCCAAGGTCGATGCTGACCTGAAGCTCAACGGCCGCATCGACCGCGACTCCTGGGTTTCGCAGGCCCGTGGCTTCGTCGAGGCCGCCGCCGCGGCCTGATCCGGACGGATCGTGGACCGGCCGTCATCGGGCGGTCGCACTCCCCAGCATACCGGGCCCGGCCGCTCGCCCTGAGCGCCGGGCCTCTCTCATCGAACCGCCCTCAACTGCACGAAAGGATCCGGCCATGGCCAACATCACCGCCGCGATGGTGAAGGAGCTGCGCGAGAAGACCGGCGCCGGCATGATGGATTGCAAGGGCGCCCTCGCCGAGACGCAGGGCGACATCGAGGCGGCCGTCGATTGGCTGCGCAAGAAGGGTCTCGCCAAGGCCGCGAAGAAGGCCGGCCGCGTCGCCGCCGAGGGCCTCGTGGCCGTCGAGTCCGCCGGCCATCACGCCGCGGTGGTGGAGGTCAACTCGGAGACCGACTTCGTCGCCCGCAACGATGCCTTCCAGGCCTTCGCCCGCGAGGCCGCCAAGATCGCCCTGAACACCGACGGCACCCTCGAAGGGCTGCAGAACGCGTCGTTCCCGGGCTCGTCCGAGACCGTCCAGACCCACTTGCAGAACCTGATCGCCACGATCGGCGAGAACATGAACCTGCGCCGGGTCTCCAAGCTCGACGTGACCAAGGGCGTGATCGCCTCCTACGTGCACAACCAGATCTCCGAGGGCCTCGGCAAGATCGGTGTGCTCGTGGCCCTCGAGTCCGAGGGTGACGTGGACGCGCTCTCGACGCTCGGCCGCCAGATCGCCATGCACGTGGCGGCGACGAACCCCGTCGCCCTCGATGCCTCGGGCGTCGATACCGCCACGGTGGAGCGCGAGTCGAACATCCTGCGTGAGAAGAATGCCGGCAAGCCGGATCATGTCATGCAGAAGATCATCGAGAGCGGCCTGAAGTCTTACTACAAGGAGGTCACCCTCCTCGAGCAGCCCTTCGTCCACGATGGATCGAAGACCGTCTCCCAGGTGCTGAAGGAAGCTGCCGGCAAGGTCGGCGGCCCGGTGACCCTGAAGGGCTTCGTCCGCTACGCCCTCGGCGAGGGTATCGAGAAGGAAGAGGGCCCGGACTTCGCGACCGAGGTCGCCCAGCAGGCCGGTCGCGCCTGATCCTTCCGCCTCAGCGGATTGCCTGATCAACCCGCCGGGGCAACCCGGCGGGTTTTTTTATGATCATGACTTCGCCACCTCTTCATTGCGAGCAAAGCAATCCAGGGGTGGCGGGCCGTATCCCACCGGAGCGCCGCCCTGGGTTGCTTCGCTCCCCTCGCAAAGACGATTGCGGGGACGAAAGAGGCCGCAAGGCCCGGCCCCACGATGTGTGCAGTGCAATAATCCCGGCTGGCTTGTGCCGCGACGCACGGCGTGGCCGGGGCCGATGCGCTACCTTCCGAGAATGACGAAAACCTTCAGCTACCTCATGATCGGCGTGTTCGCCTCGGGTCTCCTCATGACGGCCGCGGGCGTCGTCGATCTCTTCGCCACTCACTGACTTAACCAGCCAGAACCACCGGGCCAGCTTGGCCCGGTGGTGACTCCGTCACTCCGATCCAGTTCTGTCCGTTCCACAAACGCACCTCCACCGTAGCACACCCATTTGCGATGGTGATCCGGTTGTAGGCGTTGGGTTCGCTCCCCCTCAGACGGGTCGAGGTCGCCGAGCCGGCCTGGACCGCGAGCAGCCGCCCAGCGCACCCCCGGATTGCTCCCTCATCCACCGTCGCCGGGCCGCCGCCATCCTCGGCAAAGCGCGCGTAGTGCCGGTGCAGGTGCCCCGCGAGCGTCAGCCCCACGCCCTGCCGCCGGAACGCTGCCAATGCGAGGTCGGCCCGGCCCACAAGGCGGGCCTCCTCGTCCCAGGGGGGTGGAAGGAACGGGTGGTGTCCCACGACGATCCTGAACAGCCCCGTCGGCATCGCCGCAAGCCGTGCCTCGGCCCGGGCGATCTGCCCCTGTGAGATCCGCCCGTGGGACCAGTTCCGTTCAGGCGCCCAGGTCCGAACGGTGTTAAGGCAGAGGACGCCGATCTCCGCGTCCTGAAAGACCGGCTCCGTGTCCAGGGCGATGAAGCGCCGGTAGCGGGCGAAGGGCACCGCGAACCGCTCCACGAGGTGGTAGGGCGAGATGTCGTGGTTACCGGGGACGGCGATCCATGGGGAGCGCAGGCGCGCCAGGAAGTCCCTCGCAGCCTCGTATTCAGGCCGCCGGGCCGCCATCGTGAAATCCCCCGAGGCGACGATCAGGTCGGGGGCGTCGTAGTTCAGTTCGGCGATCAGCCCTTCGACCACGGCGGGGTCGGTCCGGCCGAAATGGAGGTCGGAGATATGACTGACGCGCCTCACGGCCGCTCCTCGGGCACGATGACGGCGAGGGCACGCGGGCGGATACGGTAGTGCAGCGGCGAGGCCAGCAGGCGGACCTCGCCGTCGTTCATGACCCGCAGGGCCCGGCGTTGGGAGGCGATGGTCAAATCCCCGATCTCTGCCCGCTCCACCTCCGGCAACTGCCGCCAGTCGCCGATCGCGAAGCCAAGGGCGAGGCGCAGGCCGCGCCGGAGCGACAGCTTCCGGATCACGTAGAGCGTCAGCCGGCCGCCATCCAGCGGTGCCCGCAGCAGGCCCTCGCCGGGGCGGGTGACGTAATCCCCCACCACCACCGCCAGCAGGCGGAACCGGAGCTGGCGCCGTTGCCCATCCACGGTGCCGGTGACGGTCAGGCGCGGGTAGCGGCCGAGATGCCGGACCATCCCGAAGGCCCAGCGGAGCAGGGCGCGGGGGCTGAAACCGTGCCGCTGCGCCTCCCGGTGCCGGGCGACTCGCGCGGCCATGCCGAGGACAGAGTTGATCAGGAACACCGATCCGTTGACCTCGCCGACATCGATCCGCGTCTGGCGGTTCGCCACGAGGCAGGCCACCGCGCCGTCGAGGTCGAGGGGGATGCCGAGATCCTTCGCCAGCAGATTCATGGTGCCCAGCGGCAGCAGGGCGAGGGCGATATCCCGACCGACCAGCGTGGCGGCCGCGCAGCCGATGGTGCCGTCGCCCCCCGCCACCACCACGGCATCGATTCCCGGAAGGTCCGCCGCGGCGGCGAGGCGGGCCGGCAGCGCTGCATCCGGCGTGGGCTCAGGGACGACCGAGATCCCGGTCGCCTCGATCCGGGCGCGGATCGCCCCGGGGGTCAGCTCGGCCGAAGCGGAACCTGAGGCGGTGTTGACGACGAGGGCGACGCGCATGGTCCCCTCCCTCGCACGCTTGCACGTCGGTCGCGTGTCGCCCTTCTGCGCCGAAGCGCCTGTGCATGGCGCGAACGACCCTCGACGCCAAGGCGGCGTCTGACGTAGAAGCTGCCGCCCGGCGTTCCGGGCTGGCACGAGGACTCGAGATGCCCGGATCGACGCCCTTCCGACGTGTGCTCGTGAAACTCTCGGGGGAGGCTCTCGCCGCGCCGGATGGCTACTGGCTCCATCCGCCGACGCTGGCCGGCCTCGCCGAGGATATCGCGGCGACGATCGAGCAGGGCATGGAGATCGCCATCGTCGTCGGTGGGGGCAACATGATCCGCGGTGCCCGCATCTCGGCCGCCGGCTGGATCGACCGGGCCACGGGCGATTCGCTCGGTATGATGGCCACGGTGATGAACTCGCTGGCCATCGAGACGGCGCTCAATGCCGCAGGCGTCCAGGCGCGGACCATGTCCGCCGTGTCGATGCCGACGATCTGCGAGACCTATGCCCGCCAGCCGGCCCTGCACCACCTCGACAAGGGGCAGGTGGTCGTCCTCGCCGGCGGCACCGGCAACCCGTACTTCACCACAGACACCGCCGCCGTCCTGCGGGCCGCCGAGCTGCGCTGCGATGCCGTGCTGAAGGCCACGCAGGTGGACGGTGTGTATTCGGCCGATCCAAAGAAGGACCCCACCGCCACCCGCTACGACCGCATCACCCACGATGAGGCCATCGCCCGCGACCTCAAGGTGATGGACACCGCCGCCTTCGCCCTGGCCCGGGAGAGCAGGTTGTCCATCGTGGTGGGTTCGATGCATGCCCCGAGTTCGATCGCGGCGATCCTCGCCGGGACGGTTCCCTGCACCCATGTGGTGCCCTGACGGCCTAAGCGCGCGACGCCGCAATCAGGCGTTTGCGAGCGGGACAGAATTCGTCCATTGAGGCCGCGACCCGCGCGCCCCGCGCTGCGCCCCTTTTCATCAACGCCCGTCGGGACCTGACGCCATGGCCACTCCGGATTTCGACCTCAACGACATCAAGCGCCGCATGCAGGGCGCCGTCTCCTCCCTCTCGAAGGATCTGGGATCCCTGCGGACCGGCCGTGCCACGCCGGGCTTGGTCGAGCCGATCCATATCGATGCCTACGGCTCCATGATGCCGATGTCCCAGGTGGCCACCGTCAGCGTGCCCGAGCCGCGCCTGCTTTCCATCTCGGTCTGGGACCGCAGCATGGTCAGCGCCGTCGAGAAGGCGATCCGTGAATCCGATCTCGGACTAAACCCGCAGACCGAGGGTCAGACGATCCGCCTGCGCATCCCCGAGATGAATGAGCAGCGCCGCAAGGAGATGGTGAAGGTCGCCCACAAATACGCGGAGGAAGCCCGCGTCGCCGTGCGCCATGTCCGCCGCGACGGGCTCGATCACCTGAAGAAGCTCCTGAAGGACAGCCTCATCTCCGAGGACGACGAGAAGCGTCAGGCCGGCGACGTGCAGAAGGTGACGGACTCCCATATCGCCGAGATCGACGGCGTGCTGGCGTCGAAGGAAAAGGAAATCATGCAGGTCTGAGGCCGGCGTGTCCGCCGCTCCGGCCGAGGCGGCCTCGGCCGCGGCTGCCACTCCCCCGCGGCGGTCGCGGCGGGAATTGTGGCTCCGCGTCGCCTCCGGTGTCGTCATGGCAGCCGGCGTGGTGGCGGCCCTGGTCTATGGCGGCTGGGCCTTCGCGGCCCTGTGGCTGGCCGCCGGCATCGTCGGCTTCGGCGAGTGGATCGTCATGAGCCGGGTCGAGCCCCGGGAGGTGTTGATCGCGCTTGGCGCGGCGACTCTGGCCGCCCTGGTGCTGGCCCTCCGGCAGGGCGCTCCGGCCCTGGCCTGCTTCGCGGTGCTGGCCCTCGGCGCGGCCGCCTGCGCCACCGTCGCACGGACCGGCGCCGGCCGCTGGCGGGCCCTCGTCGGCTTGCTCTGCGCAGGCATCATCGCCTGGGTCCCCACCACCCTGCGGGAGGACGCGACCCTGGCCTTCCTCGGGCCGGTCTGGATGTTCGCCGTGGTGTGGGCGACGGACATCACTGCCTATTTCGCCGGCCGCCGGATCGGCGGGCCGAAGCTGATGCGGCGTGTGTCACCCAACAAGACGTGGTCCGGTGCCCTCGGCGGCCTGATCGGGGCCGTGGCCGCCGGAACCCTTGTGGCGGTGGGCGCCGACCTGATGGGGCTGAGCCTGCCCCGGGGTGCCTCCCTGCCGGCCGTGGCGGGTGCGAGCGCCCTGGCCTCCGTCCTCAGCCAGGGGGGGGATCTGTTCGAATCGTGGCTGAAGCGCCGTCACGGCGTGAAGGATTCGAGCCACATCATCCCCGGCCACGGTGGGGTGATGGACCGGCTCGATGGGTTTTTCGCCGTGGCCGTGTTGGCCGGGCTCTATCTCATCCTGCGCGGGCAGGGTCTGATCGGCTGACAATGCAGGAGTTCCGCCCGTGACGCAGACCGTCACCGTCCTCGGGGCCACCGGCTCCATCGGCCGTTCCACAGCCGACCTCCTCCTCCAGCACCGCGACCGCTTCCGCACAGGCGCGGTGGTCGGTGGGCGGGACGCGGTCGCCCTGGCCAAGGTCGCCCGGGAGCTGAACGCCAGCTTCGCGGCGCTGGCCGATCCGGCCGGCGGCCCGGCGCTGGCCGAGGCGCTCGCCGGATCGGGCATTCCGAACGGAGCGGGGGAGGGGGCCGTGATGGAGGCCGTCGCCCGCGAGGCCGACATTGTCGTCGCGGCCGTCAGCGGGGCCGCCGGCCTCAAGCCGACCCATGCCGCCCTCCGCCTTGGGCGGACGGTGGCGCTCGCCAACAAGGAGAGCTTGGTCTGCGCGGGCGACGCCTTCATGCGCGACGCCAAGCGCTACGGCGCGACCATCTGGCCGATGGATTCCGAGCACGACGCCCTGGCCCAGGCCCTTCACGGCCGCCCGTTGGACGACGTGCGCACCCTGATGATCACCGCCTCGGGCGGTCCGTTCCGCACCTGGACCAAGGAGCGAATCGCCGCCGCCTCTCCCACCGAGGCCGCCGCCCACCCGACCTGGTCGATGGGCATGAAGATCAACATCGATTCCGCCTCCCTGATGAACAAGGGGCTGGAACTGATCGAAGCGCACCATCTGTTCGGCATCGAGCCGGCGCGGCTTGACGTGGTGGTGCATCCGCAATCGGTGATCCACGGGCTGGTCTACTGGATCGACGGCGCGGTGACGGCGGAACTCGCACTCCCCGACATGCGCGTGCCGATTAGCCATTGCCTCGGCCTCGGCGAACGCCTCACGATCGAGCGGGGGCGACCCCTCGACCTCGTGAAGCTCGGGTCGATCACCTTCGAAGCCGCCGACGAGGATCGTTTCCCCTGCCTGCGCATCGCCCGGGCCGCCATGGCCGAGGGCGGGGGGGCGCCGACGGTGATGAACGCCGCCAACGAGGTGGCCGTCGCGGCCTTCATCGCCGGGCGCATCGGCTTCTACGGCATCGCTGAACTGGTCGAACGGGCCTGCGATCACTTCGCGCCGATCTACCCTTCGGCCCCGGCCGACGTGGAAGAGGCGCTCGCCATCGACGCCCATGTCCGCGCCTGGAGCACCGAGGCCTTGCCGGAGATGCGCGCGGCCGAGTGACGCCGCATCTTATTCCCACCCTCGCCCTCATCCTGAGGTGCCGTCGCATCGCGACGGCCTCGAAGGAGGGTTCCAGGCATCACACAGATCTCTGGATCCCTCCTTCGAGGCCCGCCGAGGCGGGCACCTCAGGATGAGGCGGAGTGTTGGGCAGGCCTGACCTCATCGTCACCTGCCTCAGGTCGGCGGGGTGCCGTTGGCCGCGAGCACCTGCCCGGCGAGGTAGAGCGATCCGCAGATGAGGACCCGGGGCGGGCGCTCGAACGCGATGTCAGCCACCGCCGCCAGGGCCGCTTCGACGCTCGGGGAGACTCGGGCCGACAGCCCGGCGCGCTCTGCGATCTCGGCGACCTCCTCCGGTGGGCGGGCGGCGACTTGGCCGGAGATTGGCACGGCGATCAGCGCCCGGGCGAGGCCGACGAAGTGGCGGAGGAAGCCATCCGCATCCTTGGTGCCGAGCAGGCCGACGATCAGAACCAGGGGTGCGTCGCTGCGCTCGCCGAGGTCGCCCATCGCCGCGGCGAGGATGCGGCCGCCATCCATGTTGTGGCCGCCGTCGAGCCACAGCTCCGCACCGTTGGCGACGAGGGCCGCGAGCCGCCCCTTGCCAAGGCGCTGGAGGCGGCCCGGCCATTCGACCCCCGTCAGGCCGCGCTCGAGGGCGGCCGTGCCGATGTCGCCGAAGCCCGCGGCGCGCAGGGCGGCGATGGCCGTGCTGGCGTTCACAAGCTGATGCCGCCCGGCGAGGCGCGGCTTCGGCAGGTCGAACAGGTCGGTCTCGTCCTGGTAGACGAGCCGGCCGCGTTCCTCGTGCACCGAGAAGTCCTGGTTGCCGATAATAATCGGATCGGCGCCGACACGCTCGGCCTGCCGGCAGAGCACCGTGTCGGCCTCGGCGTAGTCCTGTGCCGCGATCACCGCAGGACAGCCGCGCTTGAAGATGCCAGCCTTCTCCGTCGCCACCGACTCGACGGTGTCGCCGAGATATTCCGCGTGATCCCGGCCGATCGGCGTGACCACCGCGCAGGCCGGCTGGTCGATGACGTTCGTGGCGTCCACCCGGCCGCCGAGGCCCACCTCGAGCAGCAGCACGTCGGCCGGATACTCCGAGAACAGCAGCAGAGCCGCCGCCGTGGTGATCTCGAACACGGTGATCGGCTCGCCGGCATTGGCCGCCTCACAGCGGCGGAACGCGTCGGCCAACGTCTCCTCGTCGACAAAACGTCCGCCACCGATGGCGCCGAGCCGGATCCTCTCATGGAACCGGACCAGATGGGGCGAGGTGTAGACGTGGGCCGCCAGACCCCCGGCTTCCAAAATCGCGCGCATGAAGGCGATGGTCGATCCCTTGCCGTTGGTACCGGCCACGTGGATGACCGGGGGCAACCGCCGCTCGGGATGGTTCAGCCGCGCGAGCAGACGCTTGATCCGCCCGAGGGACAGATCGATCGTGCGGGGATGCAGCGCCAGGAAGCGCGCCAGGAGGGCGTCGGAGGAGTCCATCGGCCCTCAGGCCATTTCAGGGATGGGTTCGGCGGCCGGTTCGGCCAACGCGCTGGCGGGCAGTTTCAAGAGGAGGCCGCAAAGGCGCGCGATCGTCTCCTTGAGCTGGTGACGGTGAACTACCTGATCGACCATTCCGTGATCCCGCAGGTACTCGGCCCGCTGGAAGCCATCGGGCAGTTTCTCGCGGATGGTCTGCTCGATCACCCGCGGGCCGGCGAAGCAGATCAGGGCCCCCGGCTCGGCGAGGTGGACGTCGCCGAGCATGGCGTAGGAGGCGGTGACGCCCCCCGTGGTCGGGTTGGTGAGCACCACGATGTAGGGCAGCCGGGCATCCCGGAGCCGCCGCACCGCCACGGTGGTGCGCGGCATCTGCATGAGGGAGAGGATGCCCTCTTGCATCCGCGCGCCGCCGGATGCCGAGAACAGGATGTAGGGGGTCCGCTTCTCCAGGGCCTTTTCCGCGCCCCGGACGAAGGCCTCGCCCGCCGCCATGCCGAGGGAACCGGCCATGAAGCCGAATTCCTGCACGGCGACGGTCATCGGGATGCCGCCCAACCGGCCGAAGCCGATCTTGAAGGCGTCCTGCAGGCCGGTCTTACCCCGGGCATCCTTCAGACGGTCGATGTAGCGCTTCTCGTCCCGGAACTTGAGCGGGTCGGTGGCGACCTCGGGGAGCGCCACGTCGATCCACGTCCCGCCGTCGAACATCATCTTCAGGCGCGCCGCGGCGCTCATCTTGAGGTGATGCTCGGAGCCCGGGATGACCCAATGGTTCGCCTCGACTTCCTTGTGGAAGACCATCTGGCCGGTATCGGGGCATTTGACCCAGAGGTTCTCCGGGGTTTCGCGCTTGAACAGCGTCTTGATCCGGGGCCGCACGACCTCCGAGATCCAGTTCATCGGTTCGACCATGCTGAAACGCCCGTGTCGTTCGATGCGGCGCCGGAGCGCCGATGGAGGATTGAAGCGGCTTACGCGGTCCGGCCGGCGGACCGCACGCCCTCGGCCAGTTCCTTCACGAGGTTCGTGACGGCCGCGACGGTGTTGTCCCCCGCGCGGCCCTCGCCGTCGAGGGAGCGGTGAAGGGCGTCGACCAGCGCCGAACCCACGACGACGCCGTCCGCGCCCTTGGCGATGGCGGCGGCATGGGCGCCGGTCTTCACGCCGAACCCGACCACCACGGGCAGATCGGTATGCTTGCGGATCCGTCCGACCGCCTCGGCGACGCGCCCGAAATCGGGGGTCGCGGTGCCGGTGATGCCGGTGATCGACACATAGTAGACGAAGCCCGCCGTGTTCGCGAGCACCGCCGGCAGGCGCCGTTCGTCGGTGGTCGGTGTCGCCAGCCGGATGAAGGCAATGCCCTGCTCAAGTGCCGGCAGGCAGAGTTCCGAATCCTCCTCCGGCGGGCAATCGACCACGATCAGCCCGTCGATCCCGGCCTCGACGGCATCCGCCAGGAAGCGATCGACGCCATAGGTGTGGACCGGGTTGTAGTACCCCATCAGCACGATCGGCGTCGTGGTGTCCTCGGCGCGGAAGCGGCGCACCAGGGCAAGCGTGCCTGCCACATCCTGCCCAGCCTTCAGGGCACGCAGCCCCGCGGCCTGGATCGCCGGGCCGTCCGCCATGGGATCGGTGAAGGGCATGCCGAATTCGAGGATGTCCGCCCCGGCGGCGGGGAGCGCCCGCAGCACCTCCAGGGAGGTCTCCGGATCCGGATCCCCCGCCATGACGTAGGTCACCAGCACCGCACGGTTTTCGGCGCGGGCCTTGGCGAAGGTGGTGTCGATGCGGCTCGGCGAGGGTAACGGCATGGGGTGAGGCGTTCGGCTGTCCGGAAACGGATCGCGCTACACCATCGCCGCCCTGACGTGAAGCAGGGGCGTCCCTCTGTCCGGTTGTCGGCGGGGACGGCGACTCCATCTTCCGCGCTTCGAGCGATCCCAGGAGTGAATCATGGCCAAGGCCGACAAGCACCACATGGGCCCGGGCAGCCAGGGTAAGGGCTCCGGCAGCGGCGGCATGACGGACCTGCCCGAAGGCGTGCTCGGAGAGAACGACGTGCTGTCGAACCGCGACAAGTCCCAGCACGATCAGACCCGCGGCCTCGACGGTAAGGGGGTCCAGACGGACCAGTACCAGGACCACAGCGCCAACCGCCGGTCGCCGGAGGACGGCGAGTAAGGCGAGCACTCATGCGGGCAGGGGGAGCGGGACACATCGCTTCCCTGCCCGTAATACACCGCGCCGCGCAGCCATCCGGGACGGCACGACACCTGACCGAAGAGACGTCCCCGTCCCTCAGGTCTCCGCCAGCGGCAACCCCCGGCTCGGAGGCGAGGGCTGGAGTTCCGGCGTGACATCGTAGAGCTTACGGTGGGCCAGCACCGCGTAGGTGTCGGTCATCCCGGCGATGTAGTCGGCGATGCGCCGGGCGATCCGGGCCTCCGGCGCGCCGGACAGGCCGGCGCTCCACTCCTCCGGCATCCGCGTCGGGTCAGCCTGGAAGGCGGTGAAGAGGTCAGAGACGATGGCGGCGGCCTTTTCGCGTACGGCGACCACGCCCGCGTCACGGTACATCCGCTTCCACAGGAACCGCATCACCTCCGCGTCCGCCGCCTCGATCGCGGGGGAGAAGGCCACGACCGGCGCTCCGGCGGCATGGATGTCGGCGACGCTGTCGGGGTTCAAGGCCGCGATCCGCCTTCCGCTCTCGCGGATCACATCCTCGACGAATCGCGTGATCAGCCTCCGGGCCAGTTCGTGGACCACCCTCGCCGGTTCGAGGCCGGGATGCAGGTCCTCGATCTCATCGAGGAGGCCGGCGAGGAAGGGGACGGCGGCAAGATCCGACAGCTCGAAGAGCCCCGCGCGCAGACCGTCGTCCAGATCGTGGGCGGCGTAGGCGATGTCGTCGGCCAGGGCCGCGGCCTGCGCTTCAGGCCCGGCATGGAGCGCGAGGTCGAGGGGGTTCACCGCGTCGTATTCCAGGATCGCCGCCGGAATACCGTGCTCGGCGTAGCGCGGGGTCGGCTTTCCCGACACGTCGAGGAGGGGCCCGTTGTGCTTCACGAGCCCTTCCAAGGTTTCCCAGGTCAGGTTCAGACCGTCGAAGCCGGCATAGCGGCGCTCCAGCCGGGTCACGATCCGGAGCGTCTGCGCGTTGTGGTCGAACCCGCCATAGGGCGCCATGCAGGCATCCAAGGCATCCTCGCCGGTATGCCCGAAACAGGTGTGGCCGAGGTCGTGCGACAGGGCGAGGGCTTCCGCCAGATCCTCGTCGAGGCCCAAAGCCCGCGCTAGGGCACGGGCGATCTGCGACACTTCCAGGGAGTGGGTCAGCCGGGTGCGGTAATGGTCACCCTCGTGGTGCACGAAGACCTGCGTCTTGTGCTTCAGCCGCCGGAAGGCGGTGGAATGGATGATCCGGTCCCGGTCCCGCTGAAAGTCGCTGCGGGTCGGCGAGACCGGTTCCGCGATGAGGCGGCCCCGCGTCAGGGCGGGATCCGTCGCGTAGGGCGCCCGCCAGCGCTCACCGTGGCCGCGTTTCGTATCCTGCACGACTGTTCCCCCGCCGCCCGCATTGCAGCGCGGACCCGAGCCCCATATCTTGGTGGTCCGAGGGCGCGGGGCAATCACCGTCCCGCCCCGCCGCGGATTTGCCTGTGGCTGAACCCATGTCCGAGATTATCCTGACGCCCCGCGCCGCCAAGCGCATCACCGAGATCATGGGCGACGAGCCCCCCGGATCGCTGCTGCGCATCAGCGTCAACGGCGGCGGCTGCTCGGGCTTCTCCTACTCGTTCGACATTGCGCGGGACCGGGAGGACCAAGACCTCGTCATCGAGCGGGACGGCGCCACCGTCGTCGTCGATCCCGTCTCGGTGCAATACATGGCCGGCTCGACCATCGACTTCGTGAACGACCTGATCGGCCAGTCTTTCAAGATCGAGAATCCCCTGGCCACCGCGTCCTGCGGCTGCGGGACGTCTTTCTCCCTCTGACGCCCCTATCCGGCGCCGTTGCGCCGGAGTGACAGGGTCGGTCCGCCACGCTCGCGCCACCATCGCGGGATTGTGTCGCGTTCGGAAACGCGGCACCCCTCGATGTGCGCCCGCGCCTCGTGATTTGGACCTGTCCATGAAGCTCCCGGCGGCTCGCCGTTTCCGGTCGGCCATCGTCGCCTGCGCCGCGGCGCTGGCCCTCGCGATCACCGTTCCGCACCCAGCCTCCGCTCAGGAAGGCGCCGCCGCCGTCCAGGATGTGACCCTGACCGACGTGCAGCTTCCCCTCGGCGCCACCCTGGTGAAGGTGCCGAAGCTGACGGCGAGCGGCACGCGGCTGTCCAAGGACGATCTCGCCGCGATCTTCAGGGCTGATTCGCCGGAGCCCTGGCAAACACGTCTCGCCCGGCTGGACGCGGCGAGCCTGACGGCCCCGGTGTTTCTCGCCGAGCAGGCAGGCCCGGGCAATCTGCGCCAGAGCACGACCTACCGGGACATCGTCGCCCGTGACGTCCGGGCGGGGAAGATCGGGGAACTCACCATCGCCGGCGCCACGATCAGCTCCAAGGGCGATAAACCGGCCCAGAACGGGGCCGGCACCTACGGGGCCATCCGCGCCAGCGGCCTGGACCTGACGGCGCTCGCCCGGCTCGCCATCGAACCCGGCGACGGCAAGGGGCCGCTTCAGACGGTCTACGGAGCCCTCCGGGTCGCCGACATGGCGTTTTCCAGCGAGCAGGGCATCACGTTCAAGTTTGCCCGGTTCGAAGTGACGGACCTCGGGGGCCGGCAGGTGGCGAACGGCTGGAGCAAAGCCGTCGATACCATGGCCGCCGGCTACGATGCCGCCGCAGATAAGCGCCGGGCCCTCCTGACGACCGCCGACTTGATCGAGGCGCAATCGATCGGCCGCATGGAGATCGGGGGGGTGAGCGTCAGCGACACCTCCCTCGACACGCCCATGCTGATGGAGATCGACCGGTTGAGCTTCGCGGCGACGGGGCCGGATGCCGGGGTCGTCGTCGAGGGATTGGGGGTTGCGAGCGGCGCGACGCGCACTCGCCTCGGCAAGCTCAACCTCGCGGGGGCCTCCCTCGGCCCGTTCGTCACCGAATTGCGCCGGATCGCCGAGACGCCCGACGTGCCCCCCGGGCCGGAGGAGAGCCGCCGCCTTGCGGTCGCCCTTGGGACCCTCACCCTCTCCGACCTAACGGTCGATCTTCCCCCCGAGCCGCCGGTTCAGAAGCGCGGTGCCGTCGACACCCCGCGGCAGAAGCAGGCGCAGAATTCCGGGACACCCGCCCGCGCCCGCGTGGCGGAAGCCCGCCCGCCGGACGCGAAGGCGGGCGATCCCCTCGTGGCGATCCCCGTGAAGTCCAACCGAATCGCGCTGCGACAGGGCGTATTCGGCATGGGCCCAGCCGCCGACGGGGCTCCGGCCTCGACCCGGCTCGCCCTCACCGGCCTTGAGGTGCCGGCATCCCTCGCTTCCGGCCTGCCGCTGGTGGGGGTCCTTCCGGCCTATGGCTATGGCGACCTGACCTTCGACCTGACGGCCGATGCCGTTTGGGACGACGCCGCCCGGACCGTCGCCCTGCGCGACGTGACTGTCTCCGGCAAGGATATCGGCACCGTGAAGCTCGCGGCTTTGTTCGGCGGGATCGGGCCCGAGCTCTTCTCCGGCAGCGTGCCGGCGCAGACGATGCTGATGTTCGCCGGGAATGCCCGCAGCCTCGACCTGACTATCGAAAACAGTGGCTTGTTCGAACGCTTTCTGGCGGCGCAGGCGAAGGAGCTGAGCCTCAAGCCCGATGAGCTGCGTAAGGAATACGTCACGGCGAGCGTGCTCGGCGTGCCGGTGATCCTCGGCAACGGCCCGGCAGCGAAGAATATCGGCGCGGCGATGGGCCAGTTCGTGATGAACCCCGGCAAGCTGACGCTCCGCGCCAAGGCGAAGGAGCCCGCAGGCATCGGCTTCGTGGAACTCGGCACCGCGCGTTCCCCCGGCGCAGTCCTCGACCAGCTCGACGTCGAGGCGAAGGCGAACTGAGCCGATTGCTCTGTCGGTAGCGGGTGCGGGCGCCCCGCCTCACACCGTCTTCGCGAGCGCAGCGAAGCGACCCAGGGCAGCGGGTCGCTTCAGAACGAGGCGCATCCCTGGGTTGCTTCGCTGCGCTCGCAATGACGAGCGAGTGCGACACCGACTAATCCGCGATCACCTCGGGGTGCTTGCCAGCCAGGGCGGTGCGGGTGGCGTCGGCCCAGGCGCGGTCGCGGTCGCGTCGCGGACGGTCCAGGGTGATGTCGGCCACCAGCGTCGCCGGCCGCTTGGATACGAGCAACAACCGGTCGGCAATCTGGATCGCCTCGGCGACGTTGTGCGTCACCATCAGCACGCTCATCCCCGCCGCGTCGACGGTGTCGACCACCAGGGCGCGCAGCTCCGCAGCGGCGTTGTCGTCGAGGGAGACGAAGGGCTCGTCGAGGACCAGGACGCGCGGCCCCCCGGCCAGGGCCCGGGCGAGGGCCACGCGCCGCTGCATCCCGAGCGACAGGGCGCCGGGAAAGCGTCCCCGCCACGGCGTCAGGCCCAGACGTTCGAACAGGGCGTCGAGGTCCCGGCGGCGCTCGCCCCTGGTGAGCCCGAGGCGGACGTTGTGCTCCACGCTGCGCCACGGCAGCAGGCGCGGCTCCTGGAACACGATGCTGGCCTGCTCGGCCCCCCACACCTCACCGGTGAACTCCATGTCGAGCCCCAGCAGGATGCGCAGGGTCGTGGTCTTGCCGGCCCCGGACGGGCCGATCAGGCACGCGATCTCGCCTTCGCGGATCGAGAACCGCAGGTCGCGTACCGCCTCCACGGGCTCCGCGCCCTTCGGCCGATAGGTCTTGCCCGCAACGGCGACCCGCAGGACCGTGGCCGGGTCAGCGCCAGCGTCGGACATGGGCTTCGAGCCGCTGGAGTAGAAGCACGTCGATCCCGATCATCACCGCCATGAAGACGAGGCTGTAACCGATGATCGCCGCCACATCGGTGCTCTGGATGAAGTAGAAGTTGATCGCGAAGCCGACGCCGTCCGGCCGGCCCAGAAGTTCGACGACGAGGACGATCTTCCAGGCCAGCGACAGGCCGGAGCGGGCCGCCGTCACCACGTAGGGCTGAAGCTGGGGCACGAGCACGTCCCTGGCCCAGGTCCAGCGGTCCAGACGATAGGCGCGGGCCATCTCCTCGAGCCCTGGGTCGAGGTTGCGCGCCCCCTCGCGGACGATGACCGCGACGTTCGGGAGCTTATTCAGGACGACGGCGAGGATCGCCGCCGATTCCGTCAGTCCGACCCAGACGTAGGCCAGCACGGTGATGACCAGCGCCGGGGTGTTGAGCAGCACGAGGAGCGGCGTATCGAGGGCGAGGTCCGCCTTGCGCGAGCGGCCAAGGGCGACGCCGAGGGCGATGCCCAGGACCATCGCGATGACGAAGGCGATCGTCACCCGCAGCAGCGTGATCCCCACATTGTGCTGGAGATCGCCCCGCCGGGCTTCCGCGATGATGAAGTCGAGCACGGCGAGGGGGGCCGGAAGGAGGCGCGAATGGGCCTCCCACGCGGTGGCCTGCCACGCGGCGAGAAGGACAGCGACGGAAACGAGACGGGTCAGCACGCCGGCACGGACGCTCGCTCGACGGTGGCGTTGTCAGCCATCACGTGATCCGTCGTAGTAGAAGTCCGGCGGCAAACCGCTGCCCGTCCCCACGAGGCGCTCGCCGCCGAGCTTGGACAGGATGGCGTAGAGCTTGTCGGCGTCGGCCCGTTCCGCTGCCACGGTCCGGCGGGGAATGCCGGCCAGAAACTCGCGTTTCAGCGCTTCGAACGTCGCGTCGTCGTGGGCATCCATCAGGGGGCGGACGATGTCCCAGGTCGAAGGGTCGGAGGCTAGCATGTCCTTGGCCGCCCGGGATGCCCGGTAGAACCCCCCCACCGCCGCAGGCTTCTCGGCCACGGTGGCGGCATGGAACAGGTAGCCGATGAGGGAGACGTCGCCGCTGACCCCAAGGGCCCGCATGATGTCCTCCGCCCGGACCAGCCGGCGGAACCCCTTCGGCTGAAGGCGCGCGCAATAGGTCCAGTAGGTCAGGGCGGCGTCCAGGGCGCCCTGTTCGAGCTTCAGGGTGATGAGCGGAGGTGCACCGTAGGCGATCTCGGCCTGCTTCTCGATGTCGATGCCCGCCGCGTCCCTGGCCTGCGCCTTCAGGAGAAGCCAGTTCTTGTCCAGGGGGCCGCCCGCCACGCCGAACCGCTTCCCGGCGAGATCCTTCAGGCTCTTGATCGGGCTATCGTCGGGCACCATCACGGCACCCTCGGAGGTCGAGTAGGGGATGAAGCGCAGGCCCTGGCCCTCGTTGCCGAGGCGGGCCGCCCAGAGAAGGTCGCCGATGATCGTGTCGACCTGTCCGCCGACGAAGCTGATCCGCGCCGCGTCGTTGCCGGCGAGCTTCGTCGCCTCGAGGGTGAAGCCGTTGGCGGTATCGAGGTTGCGGGCCTTGATGACCGCCGCCTCCCAGGTCGAGGTGCCGAAAGGCAGGCTGCCGAGCCGGATCACGGGGAGGTCGCCCGCCTGCGCCGGGCGGGCCGCGAGGCCGCCGAGCAGGCCGGCGGCGATCATCGCACGCCGAGACAGCATGAGCCGTTCCTCCTCCGGTGTTCCGGCGGTTCCGATGCAGGGACCGGCCCTCGACGGCAAGCCTGCGAACGATCGAGACCTCGATCATGCAGGCTTGTCACGCAGCCTTGGGCGCCGCCTCTGGCGAACGCCATTGCCAAATGGTCATAGGGCGCCCGGCCGGGCTCGTCCACCTGCGGTGGGGTGACCTTGCACCGCGCACGCAGGCCGGGCACCCTTGTGGGAGATCAACCGGGGAGCGGCACGATGACGGAACGGCGCGAGGCCAAGATGGACGACGCGGCGGTGGAGGCCCGGCTGAAGGCCGAGTTGCCGACCTGGCGCCTCGAGGATGGGTGGATCCGGCGCACCTACAAGACGTCCGGCTGGAAGAGCACCCTCATGGTGATCAACACGGTGGGGCACCTCGCCGAGGCCGCGTGGCACCACCCCGACATCACCGCCTCATATGCCTGGGTCGAGGTCCGGCTGATGAACCACGCGGCCAAGGGCATCACCGACAAGGATTTCGCCCTGGCGAAGAAGATCGAGGAGGTCGTCTCCTGGCAGCCGGGTCTCGAGGGCCAGGGGCTCGAAGGCACGCCGACGGATCCGCGCTTCGCGTACATCAAGTACGAGAAATAGGAGCGCCCTCGCTCGTTAAGGCATCTTCCCGGACACTTGGATCACGTCATCACCACGGTCATTGCGAGCAACGCAAAGCAACCCAGGGATCCGCTCAGTTCTGAGAAGTCCGGCGGCCCTGGATTGCTTCGCTTTGCTCGCAATGACGGCGGCGGACGTCCGGCACCCTGAGCGAATGATCTCCCTCGCCGAACTTTTGCAGCAGCCTGCTAGCGCGCTGAGTTCATCATGACGGGGGAGGATGACGTCACCGCCGCCCGAACAGCCTCTCGATATCCGCGAGCTTGAGTTCCACCGAGGTCGGACGGCCGTGGTTGCACTGGCCGGAATTCGGCGTCGCCTCCATCTCCCGGAGGAGGGCGTTCATTTCCTCGGGCCGCAGGCGGCGCCCGGCCCGGACGGAGCCGTGGCAGCTCATCCGCGATAGCACGGCGTCGAGGCTCCGGCCGAGGGGGCCGGTCTCCGTGGCCGGAGCGGCCCCGTCCTCGAGCCCGCTGGCATCGAGGGCGTCGAGGATATCGGTCACGAGATCGCGGATGCTCGCGCCCACGAGGAGCGCCGGGATCTCCCGCACCAGCACAGCGCCCGGTCCGAAGGGTTCCAGGCTGAGCCCCAGGCGTTCGAGTTCTTCGGCACAGGCGGCCAGCCGCTCGGCGGCTTCCGGCTCCATCTCGATCACGTCCGGGATGAGCAGGCCCTGCCGGGCGATGCCGCCGGACGCCCGCTGCGCCTTCAGCCGTTCGTAGACGAGCCGCTCATGCGCCGCGTGCTGGTCCACGATGACGAGGCCATCCCGGGTCTGCGCCAGGATGTAGGTTCCGTGGATCTGCGCCCGTGCCGCGCCGAGGGGATGATCCTCACCGAAGGGATCGACCTCGGCGGCGGTCTCGGCCTGGGGCGGCAGGTCGGGGAGGGGTTCGAGGAGGGCCTGTGTCGCCTCGGCGAGGCCCGGCGTCGGTGAGTAGAAGGGCGTCGTATAGCCGGCCGGAGCGCCGAATGAGGGCAGGTCCCGGGGGATCGGCGCGGGCGCCGTCGGTCGGAATAGGCTCGGTGCCGCATAGCCCGTATGCGCGATCAGGCGCGGAGCGGCCGGGCGAAGGGCCTCCAGGGTCCGCAGGCCGCCGGTCGTGGAGGAGCGCGCGCCGCCCCGCCCGAGGGCGTCGTGGATCGCGCTGACGACCAGAGCCCGGACGAGGCCCGGTTCGCGGAAGCGCACCTCAGTCTTCGCGGGGTGGACATTCACGTCCACGAGGTCCGGCGAGCACGTGACGATCAGCCCGAGGACCGGGTGCCGGTCCGAGAACAGGGTGTCGGCGTAGGCACCGCGTACGGCCCCGAGAAGCAGCCGGTCGCGCACGGGCCGCCCATTCACCACGAGGTGGATATGGCCGGCGGAACCCCGGTGGTAGGTCGGCAGCCCCACATGGCCGGCAACGGCGAAGCCTTCCCGCTCCAAATTGACCGGCAGGGCATTCGCCGGAAAGTCCGGGCCCAGGACCGCCCCGAGCCGCCGAAGCATCGCCCCGTCGCCGGTCTCGGCGGGAAGGACGAGGGGGCTTCCCGCCTCGGTCCGAAGGGTGAGGCGGATGCCGGGCTGCGCCGCGGCGAGGCGGCGTACGATCTCGCCGATGGCCGCGTTCTCGGCCCGGTCGGATTTCAGGAACTTGAGGCGGGCAGGGGTGGCGGCGAAGAGGTCCGTCACCTCGATCCGGGTGCCCCGGGAGGCCGCGGCGGGGGTCACCTCACCCTTGCGGCCGGCATCGACCACGAGGCTCGCCCCGGCCTCGGCCCCCTCGGGCCGGCTCGTGATCGACAGGCGCGACACCGCACCGATCGACGGCAGGGCCTCGCCGCGGAAGCCGAGGGTGGCGATGGCGCCGAGGTCGCCGTCCGGTAATTTTGATGTCGCGTGGCGTTCCACCGCCAGGGCGAGGTCGGCGGGTGCCATCCCGCGCCCGTCATCGACCACGCGGATGAGGCGCCGGCCGCCGCCCTCGATGGTGATCTCCACCGAGCGGGCACCGGCATCGATGGCGTTCTCAACGAGTTCCTTCACCGCCGAGGCCGGGCGCTCGACCACCTCGCCCGCGGCGATGCGGTCGACGAGGATCGGGTCGAGGCGGCGGATGGGGGCGGTGGCGGACATGCCAGCCGACGATAGCCCCTCCGGAGCTTGCGCTCCAGATGGGCTGGCGCCGCCCCCTCAGGCGTAGCGGCTCGATCCGCCGAGGCTGATCCGGGCCGATCCGCTCGTGCGCGTCCCGTGGGTCGGCGCCGCGTAGGGCCGGCGCGACAGGTCGTACAGGGCGTTCCCGATGAGGCCGCCAGCCCGGCGCAGGCTGGAGCCATCGCAGGTCGCAGCGATGCGCACGCCGATCTCGTGGGTATGGCTGCGCCCGTAGAGCCAGACCGCGAGCCGCGCCCGGGTCGACTCGGGGATGCTGTCCACGAGGTCTGGGAGGGCGCCGGGATCGGCCTTGGCGAGGCGCCCCACCGTTTCCGGCGAGACGGGACAATCGAGGGTGGGGTCGTCGAAACTGCGAGAGCGGGTCTGGGACATCGCTGCACTCATCGGGTGATGCAATGTAGGATGTCGATGGAGTGGTTAACGAAACGTAGCGTGGCCGTTAAGCGGGCGGTCTTCACTTGTCATCGCGTGAGCGAATCCAGCTTTGGCGCCACATTGCCGGTGTCTTCGATGCGTGAATGCCACACAAGTCGGGCCGATCCCGGGGCCGCCTTGCCAAGGCACTTGGCTGCCCTATTCACAAGCGCTGTTTAGATTACAGGCACCGCGCTCACCGCGGCGCCATGCGCAGGGCTCCATCGAGCCGGATGACCTCGCCGTTGAGCATCGGGTTTCCGATGACGTGGGCGACGAGGGCGGCGAATTCCGCCGGACGGCCGAGGCGCGCGGGGAAGGGCACAGACCGGCCGAGGGCCTCGCGCACCGTGTCGGGCAAGCCGGCCATCATCGGCGTCTCGAACACGCCCGGCGCGATGGCGACCACGCGGATGCCGTGCTGCGCCAGCTCCCGGGCCAGGGGCAGCGTCAGGCTCGCCACGCCGCCCTTCGAGGCGGCATAGGCGGCTTGCCCGATCTGTCCGTCGAACGCTGCGATGGAGGCGGTGGAGACGATCACCCCTCGCTCCCCTTCGCCGTCGGGCTCGCCCGCCGCCATGGCCTGCGCTGCGAGGCGGATCATGTTGAAGGTGCCGATCAGGTTGACGCGCACCGTCCGGGCGAAGGCATCGAGATCGTGCGGCCCATCCCGGCCCACCACCCGGCCGCCGGAGACGATGCCGGCACAATTGACGAGACCGTGCAGCCCCCCATGCGTGGACACTGCGGCCTCGACCGCCCGGCGACCCTCCGCGTCGTCGGCTACGTCAGTGCGCACGAAGGTCGCGCCCAAAAGGTCGGCAACGTCGGCGCCCCGGGGGGCGAGATCGGCCAGGACGAGCTTCGCGCCTTTCTCCGACAGCAACTCCGCGACGCCGCGCCCTAGGCCGGAGGCGGCGCCGGTGACGAGGATGACGCGATCGGCGATGAGCATGGCGGTCCTAGCAGGCTTGAGAGCATGTCCCTCGGAGGAGACGAGGTTTCTAAACCATCGAAGACATCCTCACCGTCTTTGCGAGCAAGGCGAAGCAATCCAGGGCAAGCGCCACGATTGTCGATGTTCCGCGTCCCTGAATTGCTTCGCTGCGCTCGCAAAGACGGCGGCGGCGGTATGCACGCACTGCACCCTGAGCGAATGATCTCCCGCGCCGGACTTTTGCAGCAGCCGGCTAAAGCGGCTTGTGCAGCGTCCGGGCGATGAGGCCGACGACGCCCTCGCGAAACAGCAGCACGCAGAGCACGAAGACGCACCCCTGAATCACCGTGACCCACGCCCCGAACTGCGCGAGGTAGGTCTCCATGGAGACGATCACCAGCGCACCGACGATGGGGCCGAACACCGTACCCATGCCGCCGACCAGGGTCATCAGCACCACTTCGCCCGACATCGACCAGTGGACGTCGGTCAACGAGGCGAGCTGGAAGACGATCGCCTTGGTAGAGCCGGCCAAGCCGGCCAAGGTCGCCGAGAGGACGAAGACCGCGAGCTTGTACTGGTTGACCCGGTAGCCCAGCGAGATGGCCCGGCTCTCGTTGTCGCGAATCGCCTTCAGCACCTGCCCGAAGGGTGAGTGGATGATGCGGTAGATCGCGAGCATTCCGAGGAAGAACACCACTGCCACCAGGGCATACATCGCCCGGTCGTCATCGAGGCGGAACGCGCCGAACAGGGCGCCCCGGGGTACCGCCTGGATACCGTCCTCGCCCCCGGTGAACTTGGCCTGCAGGGCGAAGAAGAACGCCATCTGGGCCAGGGCGAGGGTGATCATCGAGAAGTAGATGCCCTGCCGCCGGATCGCCAGGGCGCCGAAGACGAGGCCGAGCAGGGCAGCAGTCGCCGTGCCGGTGAGGATGGCGAGCTCCGGCGTGAGGCCGAGAACCTTGGCGCTATAGGCCGAGAGATAGCTCGCCATGCCGAAATACGCGGCATGGCCGAAGGAGAGGAGGCCGCCGTAGCCAAGCAGCAGGTTGAAGGCCAGCGCGAAGAGGGCGAAGCACAGGACCTTCATCAGGTAGACGGGGTAGAGCACCGTAGGCGCTACTATCAGCAGCACCGCCAGCCCGACGAAGATCTTGCGCTGGAGGGCTTTGTCGTCCCGGTTCTCCGGGAGGGAGGCGGCGATCGGGGCAGCGTCGAGGGCGGCGGTGTCGGCCATGATTGTCGAGCCTCAGTTCGCGGTCAGGCCGTGCGCCCGAACAGGCCGGCGGGTTTGACGAGCAGTACCACGACCATGATCACGAAGATCACGGTGGAGGATGCCTCGGGGTAGAACACCTTGGTCAGTCCCTCCACGAGCCCGAGGGCGAAGCCCGTGATCACCGAGCCGATGATCGAGCCCATGCCGCCGATCACCACCACCGCGAAGACGACGATGATGATGTCGGCGCCCATGTTGGGGTTCACCGAGTAGATCGGCGCCGCCAGCACGCCCGCGAAGCCGGCCAGCGCCACGCCGAACCCGTAGGTCAGGGTGAGGAACAGGGGCACGTTCACGCCGAAGGCCTGGACCAGGGTCGGGTTCTCCGTGGCGGCCCGGAGGTAGGCGCCGAGCTTCGTCTTCTCGATGACCAGCCATGTCGCGAGGCAGACGGTGAGGGAGGCTACCACCACCCAGGCTCGGTAATTGGGCAGGAACATGAACGGCAGGCGCTGGCCGCCCGACAGTTCCGCGGGGATCGCGTAGGGCAAGCCGGACACGCCGTATTCGTTGCGGAACAGGCCCTGGATGATCAGCGCAAGGCCGAAGGTCAGGAGTAGGCCGTAGAGGTGGTCGAGCTTGTAGAGCCGGGCGATCAGCACCCGCTCCAGGATCACGCCGAACACCCCCACCGCCAGAGGCGCCAGCCCCAGCGCCAACCAGTAGCCCAGCCCCAGATAGGTCAGCAGCATCCAGGCCACGAACGCGCCCATCATGTAGAGCGCACCGTGGGCAAAGTTGATGATGTTCAACAGGCCGAAGATGATCGCCAGCCCGAGCGACAGGATCGCGTAGAACGATCCGTTGATCAGCCCGAGCAGCAATTGGCCGAACAGCGCCTGGGTCGGCACGCCGAAAATCGTCATCATGGCACGCCTCCCCGACGCCGCGACCGATCAGCCCTTCACCAGCGGGCAGTTGCCCTCGCCCAACGGGCGGAACACTTGATCGCCGGGGATGGTCTCGAGCTTCTTGTAGAGGTCCCACTCACCCTTCGATTCGGCCGGCTTCTTGACCTCGAACAGGTACATGTCGTGGATCTTGCGGCCGTCCGCCCGGATGACGCCCTTGCCGAACAGCGGATCGTCGGTCGGCATCGCCTTCATCTTGGCGACCGTGGCGGCGCCGTCCGCAACCGACTTCGTTTCGGCCACGGCCTTCAGATAGTGGAGCACGTCCGAATACACGCCGGCATGGTTGGAGGTCGGCTTGGAGCCCTTCATCTGCTTGGAGAAGCGGTCGGAGAAGGCCCGGGTCTGGTCGTTCAGATCCCAGTAGAAGGGCTCGGTCAGCACGAGGCCCTGCGCGACCTTGGTGCCGAGGGAATGCACGTCCGAGGAAAAGACCAGCAGGCCGGCGAGGGACTGGCCGCCCTCGGTGATGCCGAATTCGCCCGCCTGCTTGATCGAGTTGATCGTGTCGGCGCCCGCGTTGGCCAGCCCGATCACCTTGGCGCCCGAGCTCTGGGCCTGGAGCAGGAACGAGGAGAAGTCAGCGGTGGGGAAGGGGGTCTTCACCGAGCCGACGACCTTGCCGCCGTTCTTGGTGATGACGGCGGTGGTGTCCCGCTGGAGGGTCTGGCCGAACACGTAGTCCGCGGTGAGGAAGAACCAGGTGTTGCCGCCGCGCTTGACCATCGCGCCACCGGTGCCATTGGCGAGCGCCACGGTGTCGTACACCCAGTGGATCGTGTTCGGGCTGCATTGCGGCCCGGTGAGGTCCGCGGTGCCGGCGCCGGTATCGATGAAGACCTTGTTCTTCTCCTTGGTCACCTGGCTGATCGCCAGGGCGACAGAGGAGGTGACGCCGTCCGTGATCATGTCGACGTTGTCGCGGTCGTACCATTGCCGGGCGATGGCGGCCCCGACATCCGGCTTGTTCTGGTGGTCGGCGGAGACGATCTCGACCTTCAGCCCGTGCTGTTCGGGCTTGAAGTCCTCCACGGCGAGGCGGGCGGCAACCACCGATCCCTCGCCGCTGATGTCCGAATAGGCGCCCGAGCGGTCGCCGAGGATGCCGATCTTGACCGCCGTCTGCGCCGAGGCGGGCGAGATCAGCGCTGCGCCTGCCAGGAAGGCGGCAGCGAGTGCGGCGAGCGGAAGGCGTCCGTTCATCGGTGTCACTCCTCGGCGGCCAATCGGCCCCATTTGTTCAGTAGAAGTTCGGTTAAACCCGCTCACACGCCGAGATAGGCGTGGAGCTTGTCGATATTCGCGTCAAGATCGGCATTGTGGATCTGGTCGATGACCCGGCCTTGCTCGATGACGAAATGCCGGTCGGCCAGCGTCTGCGCAAAGCGGAAGTTCTGTTCGACGAGGACGATCGTATATCCGTCCGCTTTCAGCTTCTGAATGGTGCGGCCGATCTGCTGCACGATCACCGGGGCGAGACCTTCTGTCGGCTCGTCGAGCAGGATTAGCTTGGCGCCGGTGCGGAGGATCCGCCCGATGGCGAGCATCTGCTGCTCGCCGCCGGAGAGCTTGGTGCCCTGGCTTCCCGCCCGCTCCTTGAGGTTCGGGAACAGGGTGTGGATCTCGGCGACCGACATGCCGCCGGGCTTCACCCGGGGCGGCAGCATCAGGTTTTCCTGAACCGTGAGGCTGGAAAAGATCCCGCGCTCCTCGGGCACGTAGCCGAGGCCGAGCTTGGCGATCTTGCGGGAGGCCATGCCGATCGTCTCGACCCCGTCGTAGACAATGGAGCCCGAGCGCCGCCCGAGGATGCCGATGATGGCGCGCAGGGTCGTGGTCTTCCCGGCACCGTTGCGGCCGAGGAGCGTCACGACCTCGCCGGCTTTCACGTCGATGTCGATGCCATGGAGGACGTGGCTCTCGCCGTACCAGCCCTCGAGGCCCCGGACGGTCAGGAGGGGGGCGGAGGACGCCGCCGGCGATGCCTTGAAGGCGGCCTCAGGCATGTCCGGCCCCGATATAAGCCTCGACCACGCGGGGATCCTTCGAAACGGTGGCGTAATCGCCCTCGGCCAGCACCTGCCCCCGGGCGAGGACGGTGATCCGGTCCGACAGGGAGGCGACCACCGAGAGGTTATGCTCGACCATCAGGATCGTGCGGGCCTTCGAGACCCGGCGGATGAGCTCAGCGGTGCGGTCCACGTCCTCATGGCCCATGCCGGCCATCGGTTCGTCGAGAAGGAGCATCTCCGGGTCCAGCGCCAGGGTCGTGGCGATTTCCAGGGCGCGCTTGCGGCCGTAGGAGAGTTCCACAGCGAGGGTCGAAGCGAAGTCCGACAGGCCCACCGCCTCGACGAGTTCCAGAGCCTCGGCGTTGAGGACGCGCAGGCACTTCTCCGCCCGCCAGAAATCGAAGGAATCGCCGTGGCGGCGCCGCTGCAGGGCGATGCGGACGTTCTCCATCACCGTGAAGTGCGGGAAGACGGCCGAGATCTGGAAAGACCGGACGAGGCCGAGCCGCGCGACGTCGGCCGGTTTCAGGCCGGTAATATCGCGGTCCTTGTAGCGGATCGAACCCGCGGTGGGCTGCAGGAACTTGGTCAGGAGATTGAAACAGGTCGTCTTGCCGGCCCCGTTGGGGCCGATCAACGCGTGGATCGTCCCACGCTCGACTTCGAGCGCAACATTGTTGACCGCACGAAATCCCTTGAATTCCATGGTCAACCCTTGAGTTGCCAGGATCACGTCCCGTCCCAAGAGCGGCCCTCCCCGCGTTGTTTCCGGTTCTATGGACGAAGCAGAGTCGGGCCGTCCACCGGATTCCGCGAGGGGCGCCAAACAATCCACGGCCGCTGATATGGCCGCCGCGGTTTTGCGGACCGATTGGACGGATTACACGGACGCACCGGTCGAACAGGGAAGGGCAAGACGATGGCGGCAGCGAAGGACGGGCTCGATGCCGGGGCGGACGGGCTCGGCGCCCTGCAGACCCCCTGCCTTCTCCTCGATGAGGCGAAGCTTGCGGCCAACCTTTCCGGGATGCGGGCGCAGGTCGAGCGCCACGGCGTCGCCTTCCGCCCGCACCTGAAGACCGCCAAGTCCATCGACGTGGCCCTGATGGCCATGACCGGCCCCGGCGGCCCGGCCACCGTCTCGACCTTGAAGGAGGCGGAGTATTTCGCCGAGCGCGGCGTGCGCGACCTGACCTACGCCGTGGGCATCGCCCCGCATAAGCTCGACCGGGTCGGTACCATCCGTCGCCGCTTCGGCGCCGACCTTGCGGTGATTCTCGACTCCCTTGCCCAGGCCGAGGCCGTGTCGGAATGGAGCCGCCGGACGGGTGACCGGCTGCCGGTCTTCATCGAGGTCGATCCCGACGGTCACCGTTCCGGCGTGAAGCCCGGCGATGCGGACCTCCTGCGCGGCATCGGCCAGCGTGTCGCCGCCGGGGCGGAACTGCGGGGCGTGCTTCTCCATGCGGGGGAGAGCTACGGCCTGTCGGATCCGGAGGCCTTGGCCGAGGCCGCCGAGGGGGAGCGTGCCGCCGCGTTGCAGGCCGCGGAGACTCTGATGGCGGCGGGCCTGCCGTGTCCGGTCGTCAGCGTCGGCTCCACGCCGACCGCCTCGCACGCCCGCCACCTCGACGGGATCACGGAGGTCCGGGCCGGCGTCTATATGTTCGGGGATCTGGTGCAGGCCGGCATCGGCTCCTGCGCCGTGGGCGATATCGCCGTTTCGGTGCTCGCTTCCGTGATCGGCCACCGGCCGGACAAGGGCTGGATCATCACCGACGCCGGATGGATGGCCATGTCCCGCGACAGGGGCACCGCCGCGCAGGCCGTGGACCAGGGCTACGGTCTGGTCTGCGACCGGGCCGGGAAGCCCTACGACGACCTGATCGTCGCGCAGGCGAATCAGGAGCACGGCGTTCTCGCCCTGCGGCAGGGCTCTGGGGCTCAGCGCCCCGATCTTCCGGTGGGCACCCTCGTGCGGATACTGCCGAACCACGCCTGCGCCACCGCCGCGCAATACCATTGCTACCATGTGCTTGACCGCGACGGCCGGGCCGCCGCGGTCTGGCCGCGCATCAACGGGTGGTGATGCCGGTGCCGCCACCGTCCCACGCCCCTGAGGGGCGGGGACGGAAGGCGCATGCCGGTCAGGCCGCCAGGGCGTAGGCGCTCTCGTCTTCCTCGGCCTGGGCCGCCATGAACTGCGCCCGGGCGAGTTCAGCGAAGCGGCCGTCGAGGTCGACCAGTTGGTCGAAGGTACCGCTCTCCACGATCCGGCCCTCATGGAAGACGAGGATCCGGTCCGCATTGCGGATCGTAGACAGGCGGTGGGCGATCACGAAGGTCGTCCGCCCCTCCATCACCGCTTCGAGGGCGCCCTGGAGCTTGCGCTCCGTGGCGGCATCGAGCGCCGAGGTCGCCTCGTCGAGGATGAGGATCGGCGGGTTCTTGAGCAGCGCCCGGGCGATGGACAGGCGCTGACGCTCGCCGCCCGACAGAGAGCGGCCCCGCTCGCCGATCACCGTGTCGAGACCGTCGGCCTGACGGGCCATGAACTCCCCGGCCTGGGCCCGCTCGAGGGCCTCCAGCATCTCCGCATCCGTGGCGTCCGGGCGTCCAACCTGCAGGTTCTCCCGGATCGAGCGGGCGAAGAGCATCGGTTCCTGGAACACCACCCCGATGTTGTGCCGCAGGGACGACAGGGCGACGTCCCGGACATCGAGCCCGTCGATCCGGATCGCGCCGGCAGCGGGGTCGAAGCTCCGGTGCAGGAGCCCGAGGGTCGTCGACTTGCCCGAGCCCGTGGTGCCGACCAGGGCCACGGTCTCCCCCGGCTTGGCCGAGAAGGACACGCCGTCCAGCGCCCGGCGCCGGTTGTCGTAGGAGAAGGCCACCTCGTCGAAGACGACCTCGCCCTCAAAACGCGCCACCTGCACCGCATGGGGCCGGTCCGCCACGCTGGGCACGGTGTCGTAGATCGCGAAGAACTCGGCGATCTTCGGCGCCTGCTGGAACAGACCGTTCACGAAGCCGACCACATGGTCGAGGCGCGAGACGAAGGCGGTGGCGAGGCTCATGAAGGCCACGACCTCACCCACCGTCGTGTTGCCGGACTGATAGAGGGAGATGCCGGTCACGAAGATGGCGGTCATGGTGATCGTCGCCGAGGCGCGGGTGGCGACGTTGGCAAGAGCCCACCAGGACAGGACCGGGATCTGCGCGTCCAAGAGCTTGGCGATGATGTCGCGCATGGCGTCCTTCTCGGCCTTGGCGCGGGTGAAGGACTGGATGACCGCAACGTTGCCGAGGGCGTCCGAGGCGTGGGCGGCGAGGCCGGAATTGAAGTGCTCGACCTGCCCCTGAAGGGTCTCGGTCCGGCGCATGACGAAGGTCGTCAGGGCGGTGAAGGCCAGGACGAGCACCACCAGGATCGAGCCGAGCTGCCAGTTGATCAGCAGGGTCATCGGCAGGAGCACGCCAAGCGACACCAGCGCCACCAGATGGTCCCGGAAGAACCCGAGCCACAGCCACGCCATGCCGTTCGTGCCCTCCAGCATCGCCTTGAGGATGCGGCCGGAATGGTTGGCCGAGTGGAAGGCCAGGGGCAGGTCGAGGACGTGCTCGAAGAAGGCCGCCATGCTCGACAGGCGGTTGCGGTGGGACAGGCGGTCGGAATGCAGGGCGATGAACACGCCCGCACCGATGGTGAAGAAGCCGAACCCAACCCAGGCCATGATCAGCGGCAGCATCTGCGTCATGGCGTTGCCGCCCCGTTGCAGGTGCGTCAGACCGTCGATGATCCGGCCCATGAGCAGCGGCTCGGCGAACGCCGCCACCGCCAGGAGCAGGTTGGCCATGCCGAGCGAGATCGCAAGGCGCCGCTCAGCCTTCAGGAAACCCAGAACCCGTCCGTACAGGCGAACCATCGTGACGCTCCACGCCGGTCCCGGCCGTTACCGGAACCGCCCTCAATCTCGTCGCGCGTGCTTCGCCCGCCTTGGGGGTCAATAACCCGTGCAACGAGAGACTTATTCCCTTTCCCGGCTGAACGGGCGATGACGGAAAGGCGCGGGATCGCCGGAAGCTTTACCGTTCGTTCAGCATGGCTGCCCCAGGCTACCGGCGGGTGAGCCGCGATTCCGTTGCGCGGATCGCCGGAACCGCGTCGGGCCGCATTTCATGGATCTTGCTACCGCACTGGGGCTCCTGGCCGGCGCTGGCGTCGTTGTCGGGCTCATCATGCTCGATGGCGGCCATTTCGGGGCCTACGTCTCCGAGCATGCGGCGGTCGTCGTGTTCGGCGGCGCCACCGCGGCGACGATGATCCGCTTCCCCTTCTCGACCATTATGCACGGCGTGCCCATGGGGCTGCGCTTCGCCTTCACGACGCGCTCGGTGAAGCCACAGGATCTGATCGAGGAACTCACCAGAATTGCCGACGTGGTGCGCAAGTCGGGGCCGATCGCCCTCGAGAACATCGAGATCTCCGATCCCTTCCTCGCCCAGGGCGCCCGCTACATCGCGGACGGCTACGACCGCGAATTCATCCGCGACACGATGGAGCGGGACCGCGACAATTTCCTTTTGCATCTCGATGAGGGGTCGAAGGTCTATCGCGCCTATGGCGATTGCGCCCCGGCCTGGGGCATGGTCGGCACCATCCTCGGCATGGTCGCGATGTTCGCCAACATGTCCGACCCCTCCAAGCTCGGTCCGGCCATGGCCACGGCCCTGCTCGCGACCCTCTACGGCGCCGTCATCGCCAACCTGATCACGCTTCCGCTGGCCGACAAGCTCCACGTGAAGCTGGAGGAGGAGGACGTGTCGCGCTCGCTGATCATCGACGGCATCCTGCTGATTCGCGATCAGAAGAGCTCGACACTCGTGCGCGAGATGCTGGTGGCCTACCTGCCGCATCACCACCGGGAAGCGGTGATGGATGCGGCCGCCTGATATGGCCAGAAAAAAGCGCGGCGGAGCCCACGGCGGTCACGGCTGGTTCGTGACCTTCGCCGACCTGATGGCGCTCCTGATGAGCTTCTTCGTCATGGTCGCCGCCTACTCCACGCAGGATCAGAAGAAGCTTCAGCTCGTCGCCGGTTCCATGCGCGACGCCTTCGGCCAGACGAAGGATTCCCATTTCGCGGGGATCACCGAGGCGGATGGCATCCCCGCCGCCGATCACCTGAAGAACCTCCGCAACATCCCGCCTGAAAGGGCCAGCAACCGGACCACGCCCCCCGCCCTGGAGAAGAGCGCCGAGGACGGGTTGCTCGACATCGGCAATCCGGAGGCCTTCGGCCTTGCCGCCGCATCCTTGAGGCAGGCGCTGCAGGACATGCCGGATTTCGCCGAGATCTCGAAGAACGTCATCATCGCCCGCAGCGAGAAGGGACTCGACGTCTCGATCGTCGATCAGGATGGGCGGTCGATGTTTCCAGACGAGTCGAGCCGCCCGAACGACAGGACCCGCAGGCTCCTGGAGAAGCTCGCGCCGGCCCTGCGCAAGATGCCGAACCGCATCGTCGTGACCGGGTACACCTCGTCCGACCGTCCCGGTCGCCGGTCGGCCGCGCCGCCGTGGGAGCTTACGGCCAACAGGGCGCTGAGCGTGCGGGAAATCCTCGCGGGGGCGGGCGTGCCAGACGATCGGTTCAGTTCCGTCACCGGCAAGGCCGATACCGAGCCGCTCTTCCCCGACGACCCCTACATGCCCGCCAACCGTCGTGTGACGATCACGCTGCTGAAGGAAGCGCCTGCGGTCCCGGTGATGAAAGGCCTGCCCTAGCGCATTTTCGGGAAACATTGGTTCGCCTCCTCTCCGTTGCCGCTTCGCTCGCAATGGCCGTGGAGGAGGTGATCCAAGGATGACAGAAAACGCTCTAACAGGTGACGACGGCGCTACTTCGCGGTGAGCAGCGCCCAATACACCTTGTACTTGGAGCCCGGCGCATAGGCCGTGGCGATGCCCATCCGCGCGGCCTTCGGATCCAGCATAGTGGCGTTGTGCGGCGGGCTCTCCCGCCAGCCCGAGAACGCCTCCGCGAGGGTATGATAGCCCGCGGAGAGGTTGGCGTTCACGTCCGCATAGCCGAGCCGGGTCACGGCCGCCTTGACCGTCTGGGCCTTGCTCGGCCGGTCGGCGGCGGCCATCGCGGCCGCTTCGGTCTCCGCGAGCTTCTGGAGCTCGGGATCCACCGTCAAAGGCGCCGCGCCGTTGTTCTTGCGATAGGCCGAGATCATGTCCCGGGCCGCCTCGACATCGATCTGCGCGGTGTTGGACGCGAGGGGCAGGTAGAGTGCCGGGATGGCACCCGTGGTCGGGGTGTCGGTGCTGCAGCCCCCGAGCAAGGCCGTCCCGGCCAAGGCCGCCACCAGCCCGAGCCCGACCTGCCGCTGCCTGCGCACATCCCCCTGTCCGCTCTGCATGATCCCGTCCGCCCTTCGCGACCTGTTGTCCCTGTCGGGCGGCATATAGTCAGCGCCCCGCCGCCGCGCATCCGCCTGCCTGCGGGCTTCACGTCTGCCGCCCTCCCTTTCCGCAGGGAGGGCGCGCCCTCAAACGCCCGCGCTGCGCACCCGGTCGCGTCGGGAGACCTCCTCCGGGACCTCCTGCGTCGGCCTGACGAAAGTCTTGGCGATCTCGCCGATGGCGCTCTGCATTCCGTCGAGGCCCTGGACCGTGACGATGCTGGATCCGGGTCCGAGCGGCGGGATGAAGCCCTCGCCGGAAAGGGTCTTGAAGACCGCGAAGTTGAGGTCGGTCTGGACCTTCAGGCCGAGACTCACGTCGCTGATCCAGGCCAGCAGCTCGAATTCCAGGAAGGGGTCGCCGATCTTGCGGAAGACCACCCGCGGCGCCGGTTCGCGCACCACGTCGGGATGCGCCTCGGCGCAGGCGGTGATCATTTCCGCGGCCCTCACCGGGTCCTGGTTCCGCAGCACGCTGACGGTGAGCGAGAGCCGGCCCGTCCTGTCGCCGCGCACCCGGTTCTTCACGATGCCGGAAATCAAATTCGAGTTCGGGACGATGACCGCTGACCGGTCGAAGGTCTGGATTTCCGTCGAGCGGACGGAGATCCGCTTCACGATTCCCTCGGAATCGCCGATCACCACCTGATCGCCCACGCGGATCGGCCGCTCCCAGAGCAACAGCAGACCGGAGACGAAGTTGTTGACGATGGACTGCAGACCGAAACCGATACCGACCGACAGGGCACCGGCCACGATGGTGATCTTCTCCAGGCTCAAGCCGAGATAGGAGAAGGCCAGGGCGAGGGAGAGCAGGAAGCCCACGTAGCCCGCGACCGTCGAGATCGAGTTGCGCAGACCCGCATCGAGATCGGTGGCGGGGAGGTAGGTCTGGTCGAGCCAGCGCTGGATGGCGCGGGTGACGATGACGCCGATGACCAGCACCCCGATCCCAAGGACGATTGAGGAGAGCGAGATCGTCACCCCTCCGACCTGGAAGCCGAAGAAGGCCGACCGCATCGACGCGAAGATGTCCGTGGAATCGAGGCCCCAGGGTGCCAGGATCAACAGGGCGGCGATCAGGATCAGCACCACCCGCGCCGCGCCCGTCGCCAGCACGGAGATCTGGTTCAGGGAGCGCTTGCGCAGGCCGGTATTGGCCTGAAGCGCCGTGGCGAGACGGCTCTCGTCGGTGAGGGCCCGCCCGAGGAACGTGTCGACGCTCTGGACCAGCAGGTACAACAGGACGAGGACGGCCACGACCCAGATCAGCTGGTCGATGAGGAACGTCGCCAGGGCCACATAGCCGCCGAGCGCCGCGAAGCCGATGATGACTACCGCTACCCAGCCGACGAGGCGGGCCGGTCCGCCGATGCCGGTGGTGGTCTTGGTGGGTACGTAGGGGCCGAAGCAGGCCTCCTCCTCCTGCTCGGTGTCCGCAAAGCGATGCAGGCCGATGGCGAGGATCAGGACCGTGGCGACGGCCCCGATGCCCCGTGTCGCGATGGAGATCGGGAGGGCCGCGGAGATACCGGAGTTCAGCGCCTCGACGGACTTCACCACGGTGACGATGGTGGCGATGCCCACGGCCAGGAGCTTGACGCGCGTCGCCGCCGAATCGCTCACGGGCGCCGGCCGCCAGGCGGGTTTGTCCGGGCTGAGAAGTCCGTCGCACAGGGCCTCGACGGCGGCGATCACGGCGAGGCCGAGGAGGATCGCCCCCGCCACGGGCAGCAGGCGCGAGGGCAGAAGGTTGGTCTCGTCGAGGGCGTAGAACACTGCGTAGGAGCCGGCCACCGCCGGCACCGTCCCCACCAGAATCACCCGCCATGCTCCGAGCAGGGTCGCCCGGCGGGACGGATCGGTCTTCCCCTCGTCGCGGCGCGCCGCCCGCGGCGCGATGTTGCGACGCCCGAAATACAGGGCGACCGACACGCCGAAGGCAAGGCCGAGGAGGAGGAGGTTGCCGAGGCTGCCGTTGCGCGAGAACAGGACGCCGATATCGGTGACGGCGCTCTGAAGCGAGCGCATGTCCCGGGGGAAATCCGCCATCACCTTCGCCCAGAGGCCGGGGCTGATGAGCGGCTGTGTCCGGTGAAACAGATCGCGGGCGAACGAGGCACGCCGACGGTTCGAGACCCGGTCGATGAGCTGGTCGCCCTGCACCACGAGGGAACGGGCGAGGCGCTGGGTCTCGTCGATGCGGTTGACCGCGGCTTCGCGCTCGGCGCGTTGCTGCGCGACGTCGGGGCTTTCCTCGCCCTCCTTCGGCTTGGGGCCCAGCTGCGAGAGCCGCTCACGCGCGGCGGCGAGCGGCGCGTCGAGGCGGCTGACGATGTCGCGCACGTTGTCGGTGACGACCGTCACGGAATCGCGGATGCCGGTGAGATCGGCTGCGGAGAGGTCCGCGTGGCCGAGCTCCTTCTCGTGCTTGTCGAGTTCGGTCTTCGCCTCCTCGAGCTTGCCGCGGACGATCTTGAACTGCTCCGGCACGTCGGCCTGCAGGGCCGGGGCCTTCCCTTCAGCCGGCTTGGCGGTGCCCGGCGCGGGCGGGGCGGCCTTCGCAGGGGCCGGTGCCCCCGTTGCCGGGGGGGCCTGCGTCGCCGGGGCGGTCTGGGCGCGGGCGGGGAGGGGGGAGGCGAGGCACAGGGCCGCCGCGGCGGCGGCCAGGAACGCGAGCGGCGTGGCATGAAACCGGCGCGGGCCGTGCGGCGTGACTACGCGCACTGGCGAAAACAGCATGAGCAATCCTCTCGGCAGCCGGCCAGGACCTTGGGTCCGGCGATTCGCGGCGGAGCGCGTGGGGTGGGCGGCGTGGGCCCCCGTCTCGCCAGAGGAATAAGGCGAAAGCACGCATGACCCAACCCCCGGCCGGACGCCGCCGCCGGAACTCGCCGCGAAGGATCCCTTGTGGGTGCGTCCCTGCGCCCGAAAGCGAAAGCTTCACAAGGGTGTCACGGTGGGATTAGATGAACGCCTTATGGACAGGGCCTTTTCGTCATCAAGCGAAGGGGCGCGGCCGGCGGTGATGACGCCACGGCCCGGCCGCGTACCGTATCCGAGTGCCAGACCCGGCGTGGTTTCCCGCCGGTCCCCAGCCCTGTCGCCAGCCTTCATCCTCAATCCGACACCGCGCCAGGCCTGCGCGGGGAGCCGCCCGTGGGTGGCCTCCCGGTGGGGCCTTTCGCCTGTCTCTGGCCGCGAACGCGGCGGATGGGCGGGGCGCGGGACACTTCCCGCGCGTTGGACGCGTCAGAGATAGCCGTGAGCGAGTCGCGCCGATGATGGATCTCCAAACCCTCGTCCTGAACGCGGATTATCGGCCGCTCTCCTATAATCCGTTGTCCTTGTGGTCCTGGAAGGATGCCTTCACGGCCTTGTTCCTCGACAGGGTCACCCTCGTCGCAAGCTACGACGTCGAGGCCCGCTCGCCTTCACGATCGCTGAAGGTGCCGAGTGTCGTCGCCCTGAAGAACTACGTCGCCCTGGCCCGCAGCCCGGCATTCACCCGCTACAACATCTACCTGCGGGATGGCTTTGCATGCCAGTATTGCGGTCTGCGCCTGCCTTCGGGCGGCCTGACCTTCGATCACGTGGTCCCACGCTCCCGGGGCGGCCTATCGAGTTGGGAAAACGTCGTGGCGGCCTGTTCGCCCTGCAACCTGCGCAAGGCGAACCGCACTCCGGACGAGGCGGAGATGCCCCTGATCAACGCCCCGCGGCGTCCGACCCGGTACGAGCTTCACCACCGCCAGCCGGAATTCGACCACCGCCAGTATCACCACACGTGGCTCGACTATCTCTACTGGGACAGCGAGCTGGAGAGCTGATCAGCGGCCGACATAGCCCCGGTCCCGCAGGCCCGGCGGCTCATTGTACAGCGGCACCGCGTTGTTGCGGGGCAGGTAGCCGCTGATGAGGGCGGGCGGCGGGACGTAAGCGCCCGCCCGCAGCGGGCGCCGCACCACATTCACCCGTCGGGGCCGTGCGTCGGAGAAGGCGTCGTCCAGCGCCGAGGCCGGGCCGATCCCGGCGCAGAAGGCGAGGGCGAGCAACGGCAGGCATTGGACCCGCTTGCGGACGGACATGGCGAGCACTCCCGGATCGCGGCGAACGGTCAGAACTTGACTGCGGCGCCGCCGCGAACGGTGTTCAGCTCGGCTTCGTGGCCATTGAAGCTCTGGAACTTCACGAACTGGTACTCGCCGCGCAGCAGGATCTGTGGGGTGATGGCGTATTCGAGGCCGAAGCCGACCGCGAAGCCACCCACCGTCTTCGTTCTGTTGTTGGCGACGAGGTTGGTGGCCGCCGCCGGGACGGTCTGCACGCCACCGCCCGCCGGGGTCGTGTAAGGCTGCGGGTAGTTCTGGTTGAAGCTCGTGTAGCCGTGGTTGACGACCGCCTGGGGCAAACCAGTGGTGAGCGCTTGGTTCGCGCTATAGGTCGTGGCGTTGTAGCCGTAATTCTGGACGGCCACGCTGTCGGTGAACCGCACTTGCCCGACGGCGAGGCCGCCGGTCACGTAGGGCAGGAAGTTGCCCATGGCGTAGCCCGCCCGGCCGCGGATCGTGCCGTAATCCTCGATCTCGGTCTTCGAGGCGGCGTTGAAAGCCACGTTCTCGAGCATGCCGCCCGTCGTCGTCATGTTCCGGGCAATCTGGTAGAATGACGCCGTGGTCAGCCCGGTATGGGTGTAGTCCGCCTCAACGCCGATGACGACGTCGTCGATCTGGAAGTTGTAGCCGGCGAAGGCGCCGTAGCTCGCCCCGCGGCCGCGGCTGCCCGGCAGGGACACCCAGTTCGAGACGTTGTACTGGCTCTCGATATCCCGGTTGGCGAAGTAGCTGGCGAGCGTCGACTGGACCGCGTTGTGCTGGGAGAAGGCCCCCGACGTATAGCCGCCATGCGCGCCGACATAGACGCCGCTCCAGTCGATCGTCGGGGCCGGCGGCGGGTCGTAATCCGCGCCGCGGAGGTAATCGTAATCGAGATCGGCGGCCTGCGCCGTCCCGGCTGCGCTCAAGGCGAACAGCGATACGATGATCTTACGCATCCCAACAATCCCCGGGGCTGCGAAGCAGTTGAGTCTTCACGCCACGTCATCGGGATAGCGCAGTAACCTTAATTGAGCGTTGCCGTACGCATTCCTCGGCTGTCCTGCCTTGAACACAGCCCTCAAACGGCCGTCAGAATCGCGTCTTGTCATCGATGCCGAACTAATCTGCGGCATCTCATCGAGTGCGATGTCGGACCGTCTTTCGCGGCGGGGCAGGGGACTTTGCCCCATTCACAAACGCGGACGGCGCGGGAGACCCGCGCCGTCCGTCATCAGAAGAAGCTGTGTTCCGATCAGTACTTGCGCACCAGCGGCTCGGGCATGAGCGGCGGCAGCGCGGGGACGATGGCGGCGCCCAGGAGGTAGCGCAGGCCGATCTTGATGTCGTGCGCCTCGAGCTCCTTGGCCTTGACCACCGTCGTGCAGGCGTAGGACGCGACATCGAGGCAGGTCAGCGACCCGGTCGAGGCGTGGCCCATGTTGAGGTAGCGGTAGGCCAATTCGACCTTGAAGTTCGGGGTCACATCGTAGGCGAGACCGGCATGGAGGGCCCAGGCGAAGCTGTCCGTCATCTTCGCCTTGAAGTAACCCGGCGAGGTCGGCTGGTTGTAGGTGTACGGCGTGCGGAAGTTGGTGATGCCGCTGTCGGTGAAGCCTTCGAGGTAGTTGAAGGCCACGCCGACGCCGCCGCCGACGAAGGGCGTGATGCCGTACCACGTGCCGAGGTCGAAGTAGCCGTTGGCCAGGACGACGCCTGCGTTGTAATGGCCGTTCGTCAGGTTGAAGTTGCGGCCGGTGACTTCGTTGTTACAGCCACAGCCGAAATCGTTGTAGCTCGTGAGGCGCAGGTCGGTGGACCGGAACTCGCCCGTCACGTCACCACGCAGGAAGTTGTTGAACTGGTAGCCGACGCCGACGCCGGCAAAGAAGCCGCCCGACTGGCTCTCGTTGAAGAACACCGTGTTTGGCAGGTCGGCAGCCCGGTACTTCGGCGAGGTGTAGATGCTGGCGCCGACATCGCCGCGCAGATACCAGCCGCCGGCGAAATCGACCGGCTCCGGCATGGGCGGCGGGGGCGGCGGCAGAAGATCCGCGGCGACGGCGAGACAGGGTGCGCCGACGCTCGCCACCAGCGTCGCCACGCGCACCACAGCATGTAGCTTGGAGCGGGCCATAAGGATTCCTTCACTCATATCGCGTGCCGGAAGCTTAGTGCCGGCTGAGAGACGATCGTGAGGATGCCCGGAACGTCTTAAATCGAGCTTAACGTTAAGTTTTATCCTTGCCAGAGATTTCGACTATGGCGAGCATTGGTGGAAAGCCTGGAGACCCCAGCGAAATGTTGCCACCTCGTAAAGGAAGTCGCGCGGCTTTCCGCGACCGGCAGAAGATGGCGCCGGGACGGCGGCTGCACCCGCGAAAAAGGGGAGGGCGATGACCGGCGAAGATCTCCGCGGCCTCGCGCGCCTCCTGCCCGGCGTCAGCGAAGGGGTCCATCGCGGTAATCCGGACTTCCGCGTTGGCGGCCGGGTGCTTGCCACGTTCTGGATCGACGAAGACCGCGTGGTCCTCCGCCTGACGCCCGAGGCGCAAGCGGCTTTCTGCGAGGACGAGCCGGATCTCTTTCAACCCCTCGACGGCGCCTGGGGGCGAAGGGGCTGGACGAACCTCGACCTCATCGAGTGTGAGGAGGACACTCTCCGCGAGGCCCTGCTCGCCGCGTGGCGCATCACCGCGCCGACCGACCTCGTGGCGCAGTACGAGGGGTGAGAGCCGCGCCCGTTCTTAGGCAGCGGCCTTGGACACGGCCTCGACCACCTCGTCGACGACCTCGGCCACGAGGTTGCGGTCATCGCCCTCCGCCATGACGCGGATCACCGGCTCTGTCCCGGAGGGCCGGATGACGAGGCGACCGGACTGCCCGAGACGGCCTCGGGCCTGCTCGATCACCGTCACCACCGCATCATGCCGGAGGGGCTCGCCGGAGCGGTAGCGGACATTCTTGAGGATCTGCGGCAGCGGATCGAAGCAGTGGCAGACCTCGCTCACCGGCTTCCCGCTGCGCTGGACGACGCTCAGGATCTGCAGGGCCGCCACGAGCCCGTCGCCGGTGGTCGTGTAGTCCGACATGATGATGTGGCCGGATTGCTCACCGCCGAGATTGTAGCCGTGCTCGCGCATATGCTCGAGCACGTACCGGTCACCCACCGCCGTGCGGGCCAGTCCGAGGCCGAGACCGCCGAGGAAGCGCTCGAGGCCGAGATTCGACATGATCGTGGCGACGATGCCCGGCTGGGTGAGGCGCTCGTCCTCCTTCCAAGAGCGGGCGACGACGGCCATCAGCTGGTCGCCATCGACCACATGGCCCTTCTCGTCCACGATCAGCACCCGGTCGGCATCGCCATCGAGCGCGATGCCGATGTCGGCCCGACGCTCACGGACCATTTCGACCAGCGCAGTCGGCGCGGTGGAGCCGACGGCCTTGTTGATGTTGAACCCGTCCGGCTCGACGCCGATGCTGATGACGTCCGCGCCGAGTTCCCAGAGCGTTTCCGGCGCGACCCGGTAGGCCGCGCCGTTGGCGCAATCGACCACCACGCGCAGACCTTCCAGGGTGACGGAGCGCGGCAGGGTCCGCTTGGCGAACTCGATATACCGGGCATGGACCGATTCGATGCGCTTCGCCCGGCCGAGGTCGGAGGATGCCGCGAGCCGTTTATGCAGTTCGGCGTCGATCAGCGCCTCGATCTCGCGCTCGACCTCGTCGTTCAGCTTGAAGCCGTCGGGCCCGAACAACTTGATGCCGTTGTCCTCGAACGGATTGTGAGAAGCGGAGATCATCACGCCGATATCGGCGCGCATCGAGCGGGTGAGCATGGCGACCGCCGGGGTCGGGACGGGGCCGAGGAGCAGCACGTCCATGCCGACCGATGTGAAGCCCGCCACGAGGGCGGTCTCGATCATGTAGCCCGAGAGGCGTGTATCCTTGCCGATCACCACCCGGTGACGATGATCGCCACGCTGGAACACAAGCCCCGCCGCCTGCCCGACCTTCAGGGCGAGTTCCGGCGTGATGATTCCGTTCGCCCGGCCGCGAATGCCATCGGTCCCGAAATACTTGCGCAACGTCGCATCTCCCGCGCCGTACCGGGCGCATTCCCACGACAATAACAGATTTTGCCCACCGGCCGAGAGCCCGGTCGCGGTCGGGCGGGCTCCGCCACCGTCTTTGCGAGCGCAGCGAATCAACCCGGGGACGCGGGACGCTTCAGCACGAGGCGGATCCCTGGATTGCTTCGCTGCGCTCGCAATGACGGGGTATGGCGCGTCGAGCAAACGAAGAGGGGGCGCCTCTCGGCGCCCCCCATCTCGTTTGAACCCTGTTGCCTCACTCAGGCCTGCGGCTGAGGTTCCAGGCCGCCGTCGCTCTCCTTCGGACGGCCGCGGCCGGCGGAGGGAACCGAGGAGGGGCGGGCTGGCGTCGAGGGCGTATCGCCGCCGTCGCGGACTGGCGGATGGCCCTTGATGAGGTTGCGGATCTCCTCACCCGACAGGGTTTCGTACTCGAGCAGACCCTGGGCCAGGGCTTCGAGGTCGTCCTTGCGCTCGGAGAGGATGCGCCGGGCTTCCTCGAGGCCTGCCTCCACGAGGCGGCGGACCTCTGCGTCGATCTTCCGGGCAGTGGCCTCCGAGACCGATTGCTGGCGGCCCATCGACATGCCGAGGAAGACCTCGTCGTTGTTGTCGCCGTAGGCGACGGTGCCGAGCTCGGGCGAGAAGCCCCAGCGAGTCACCATCATCTTGGCGAGGCGCGTCGCCTGCTCGATGTCCGACTGGGCGCCGGACGTCACCTTCTCAGGGCCAAAGGTCATCTCCTCGGCGATACGACCACCCATCATGATCGCCAGACGGGAAGTCATCTGCTCGAACGACATCGACAGCTTGTCGCGCTCGGGCAGCTGCATGACCATGCCCAGTGCCCGTCCACGGGGAATGATCGTGGCCTTGTGCACAGGGTCGGTCGCCGGCACGTTGAGGGCGACGATGGCGTGGCCGCCCTCGTGGTAGGCGGTCAGCCGCTTCTCGTCCTCGGTCATGACCAGGGTGCGCCGCTCGGCACCCATCATCACCTTGTCCTTGGCGTCCTCGAACTCGTGCATCGTCACGATCCGCTTGCCGCGGCGGGCGGCGAGCAGGGCCGATTCGTTGACGAGGTTCATCAGGTCAGCGCCCGAGAAGCCGGGCGTGCCGCGGGCGATGGTCTTGAGGTCGACGTCCGGCGCCAGCGGCACCTTGCGGACGTGCACGCGCAGGATGCGCTCGCGACCGGTAACGTCCGGGTTCGGCACCATGATCTGACGGTCGAACCGGCCGGGACGCAGCAGTGCGGGATCGAGGACATCGGGGCGGTTGGTGGCCGCGATGATGATCACGCCCTCGTTCGCCTCGAACCCGTCCATTTCCACGAGGAGCTGGTTCAGGGTCTGCTCGCGCTCGTCGTTGCCGCCACCTAGGCCGGCGCCGCGATGCCGGCCGACCGCGTCGATCTCATCGATGAAGATGATGCAGGGGGCGTTCTTCTTGGCCTGCTCGAACATGTCGCGCACGCGGCTGGCGCCGACGCCCACGAACATCTCCACGAAGTCGGAGCCCGAGATGGTGAAGAACGGCACGTTCGCCTCACCCGCGACCGCGCGGGCAATGAGCGTCTTACCCGTGCCGGGCGGACCCACGAGGAGCACACCGCGCGGGATGCGGCCACCGAGGCGTTGGAACTTCTGCGGGTCGCGGAGGAACTCCACGATTTCTTGCAGATCCTCCTTGGCCTCCTCGACGCCGGCGACGTCATCGAAGGAGACGCGCCCATGCGCCTCGTTCAGGAGCTTGGCCTTCGACTTGCCGAAGCCCATGGCCCGTCCGGCACCGGACTGCATCTGGCGCGACAGGAAGATCCAGGCGCCGATGAACACGAGGATCGGCAGCCAGCTCACGAGGAGCTGGATGAACCAGGGCGTGTTGTCGGACGGCGGGCGCGCGGTGATCTGCACGCCCTTGCCCTGCAGCTTGGTGACGAGGTTCGGGTCGTTCGGCGCGTAACTGGTGAAGTTGCCGCCACCGACATAGGTGCCCGACACATCCTGCCCGGAGATCACCACCGACTGGATCTTGCCGGCATCGGCGTCGTTCAGCAGCTGGCTGTAGGCGATCTCGCTGCCGCCGCCGCGATGCCCCGGATTCTGGAACAGCGTGACGAGGGCCAGCACAAGCAGGAAGATGACGACCCACAAGGCGAAATTGCGGAAATTCGGGTTCATCGATCAATCCTTGGCGCGCGCGGTCCCCCAGATAGCCCTCGCGCAGCAGCGCCGGCCCGTCCGATCACGCATCGCCAATGTAGGCGGGGGGGTCTGCGTTGCCAAGTAAGTCGGTCGCGGGTGCCGCAGGCCCGGCATTCTTCCGCGGAGGGGCCGTCCGCAAGGTGATCCGCCCCCGGGCATCCGTCGAGACGATCAGACCCGCGAGGGTTCGTCGCACCGGCAGGCCCGCGCGCAACGCCGGAAGCAGCCCGGTGAGGACGAGGCGCTCGAGCCGTTCGAGGCGATGCCCCGCTCCCCCGGCCCGACGGATGGTCAGATCGACGCAACGCAGGGCGACCGCATCCGGGAGGGCGCATAGCGCCAGCCCATCGAGGCGGACCGCCCCGTCGTCGCCCAATACGGCCATGGCAGTGAGGGCGTCTTCCGCCGCTTGTATGAGGGCAGCCTCGTCCCGTGCCGCGCGCTCGGCCAGACGCGCCAGCCTTGCGTTGGTGAGACCCTCCGCGGCCAGGATCTCCGCCGCAGCCCTAAGCCGCGCCCGGGAGTAGCGTGGGTCCGTGTTTGAAGGATCGCGCACAAAAGGGATCCCCCGCGCCTCGCACCAATGCACGAGTATCGCTTTGTCGAGGCCAAGGAAGGGACGTCCGAGGCTCAGGCCCGGCCCCAGGCGACGCTCGGGGCGCATGCCGGCGAGACCGGCGAGGGCGCTTCCCGCAGCGAGCCGCATCAGGACGGTCTCGGCCTGATCGTCGCGGGTATGGGCGGTGAGGATCAGTTCGGCCCCGAGGGAAGCGGCATGGGCCGCGAGCAACCGGTAACGGGCGGCACGGGCGGCGTCCTGAAGGCCCGTGTGGGGCTTCTCCCCCACCCAGGGCAGGATCGCATGGGGTAAGCCGAGGGACGCGGCGGCCCGCCCGACGGCGTCGGCTTCGGCGGCCGCCTCCAGGCGCAGACGATGATCGATGGTGGCGACGGCGAGGGGCGTCTCCGACCGGAGCACGGCCGCCGCGTGCATCAGGGCAGTGGAATCCGGGCCCCCGGAGACGGCCAGCAGAATCACGTTCCCTCGACCCGGACGCAGCCAGGGGCGCAGGGCATCGAGGACCGGATCATCCGGCCCGGTCACGCCGCGCAGCGGGCCCGCTTCTGTTCCCGGGTCACGCTCTGGCGCACGCCAGTCCCGGCGTTCGGGAATTTGCGCTCGAGCTCCGCCAGGGTGGCGCAGGCCTGCTCCTTGGCGCCCAGGGCGTTCAGGGACACGCTGAGCTTGAGCATCGCTTCCGGCGCCTGGGGCGAGCGGGCGTAATCCGTGGACACCTTCAGGAACTGCTCGGCCGCCTCGCGGGTGCGACCCCGGGCAAGGTAGCTTTCGCCGAGCCAATAGGTCGCGCCGGGCACGCGCCCGTCCCGGGGGTGCGATTGAAGGAACTGGCGCAGGCTCATCTCCGCCTGCTCGTACTGGCGGGACTGGATCAGCTCGACGGCGGCGTCGTAATCGGCCGCCGCATTCGGCGTGCCGGTGGATGCCACGCTCTCGCTCGGACGCGGTGCCGTGGGGATCGCCTCGGTGCGCCGGGGAGGGTTCAGATCCACGGGGTCGTCGTAACCGCCGTCGGCATTGTCATCGATCGCCGCCCGGGGGAGGGGAGCCGCCTCGGCGGTCTCCCTCTGCGGCAGGGGGGCCGAGGGTTCGGCGGCGCCGAGGCGCATGGGTGCGCCGGGCGCATCGGGGTTGTCTGAGGGGTCGAAGGCGTCCCCGCGCTTTTGCGGACGAAACGGCGCCGGGTTGAAGCCGGGATTGCCGCCATTGATCGAGCCCGGCGCTGCCGGGGCGGGGGATACGGCGGGTGCAGGCGACGCGCCGCGGGCCGGCTTGCCGCCCCCCTTTGCCTCGTTCAGGCGGAACTCGACGTCCTCCTGGAACTTGCGCAGCTGCTCCTTGAGCTGGCGATTCTCGTACTGGAGCGTTTCGATTTGCCCCGACATCGTCCGGGACTGGCTTTCAAGCCGGCCCAGCCTGACGACCATGTCGGAGGCATCCTCCTGTGCCGCCGCGGGCCCGAACAGGGCCGGCAGGATCATGGATGCGGCGAGAAGTCGTCTGAGAAGGCGGGGCTGCATGGTGCTCGACTTGCGGTCTGCGGGCGGGGAGCGCCGTATCAGAACCCCCCGTCCGCGGCAAAAAGACGGCCGGACCGGTCGATCAGGCCCCCGCGCCCTTGTCGAGGACGATCACCGCCCGGCGATTCTGCGACCAGCAGGAGATGTCGTTGCACACCGCCACGGGGCGCTCCTTGCCATAGGAGACGGTCCGCATCCGCCCGGCGGCGACGCCGCGGGTCGTGAGGTAGTCGAACACCGACTGGGCGCGGCGGGCGCCGAGGGAGAAGTTGTACTCGCGGGTGCCGCGCTCGTCGGCATGGCCTTCCACGATGAACGTGTAGCGCGGATAGCGCTGGAGCCATGCCGCCTGCTTGTCGAGGGTGGCCGTGGCGGTGGGCGTCAGATCGGTGGAATCCGATTCGAAGAACACCCGGTCGCCGACGTTGACCACGAAGTCCTGGGCGCTGCCCGGCGTCGCGGCACCGGCCCCGAAGGCCGAGGCGTCGGCAAGGTCGCTGTCCTTGCTGCAGGCGCCGAGGCCGAGGGCGGCGCAGACCGAGAGACCGAGGGCGGCGGCGCGCAGGCGCCGGGTAAGGATCGCGGACATCGTGTACAAAAACTCCTCGCGCGGTGCCGAAGGCCGGCTTGGGTCTTCGAGGCTGGATCGCGGCCGTTTGCCTGCGTCCCATTAAGCTTGCGATGGTTAAGCGGGGGTTCAGCGCGGCACGCCGGACGGGGCCTTCGACCGTCCGGTCCCGTCGCCGGGTGCGCCGCCGCACCCATTCCCGCTCAGGCGCCCCGAATGAGGCTCGGGCACGGCGGACGAGCACGGTGCTAATGATTTCGCGGCAGCGGTGGCAGTTCGGCAACACGCCGGCAGGAAGTCTCCAAGCATCGTAATCGTGCTTAACAGGTTGTTAATACCCCCGGCCAAGTCTGAGCCTTCGCGTTCACCAGGTCGCCCGCCATGCCCCGCGCCAAAAGCGTCCTGATCGTCGAGGACAGCTATCTTCTGCTCGAGATCATCGCGAGCCTGTGCGAGACCCGGGGCGTCCGGGTCCTGGAGGCTTCGAGCGGCGAGGCCGCCCTCACGCTTCTGCGGGCTCGGGGCGCCGAGATCGACTGGCTGTTCACCGACATCCACCTGCCGGGCCTGATCGACGGATGGACGGTGGCCGAGGCGTTCCGGGCCATCCATGCTGATCGGCCGGTGGTCTACACCTCGACCGAGATGTCCATGCGACGCAGCGGGGTTCCCGGCGGCCTGTTCCTGCGCAAGCCGTTCCAGGTCCGCGAGGTCGATGCGATGGTGCAATCGGTCGTTGCCGGCCTCGGCGCGATGCCGCTGCACGCCGTGGGCTGACCGTCTGCCCGGCTTCGGTTCGGCCCTAGCCAGCCCGGAACATCGCGACGATGTCGGGCGCCGAAAGCCACGCTTCGACCCGCGGGCAATGCAGATCCCCCGCCGACAGGCCGTCGTACATCGCGAAGCTCGCCGCGATGAAACCCGGGAGGTCGTAGAGGACCGGGAAGTGACCCGCCGTCGCCCTCGCCTTGAACAGGTACGATCCGGTGAGGCCGAACTGCTCGGCGATGGGCGGATAGATCGGCCAGACCACATCCTGCGTGAGTTCGTCGCCGAGGTAATCCTCGACCTCGACGGGCTCCGGGCTCAGGCCGCCCTCCCGCAGGAGCCGCTTGGCGATATCGCCAAGCACGAAGGCCTTCGGGTGGTTCATGAGGTGCATGAACGCGCCTCGCCGGGCCCAGCGCGTCAATTCCCGGTCGAGGGGGAAGCCGACCTGCGCCGCCGCCGCCGCCAGTTCCCGGACCGCGGGATCCCAGTGGTCGAGATAGCCGAGGCGGCCGAACACCTCCTCTCGGAAGAGTGCCACCGTCTTCCCGGCATCGAGACCGAGCCTGTGGGCGAAGAGGGCGATGGCCGAGTGATACTGCCCGAGGGGGGAGGGCGCGAGCTTGAGAGCCGCGAGGTCGGAGGCAGCGCCCGCGTAGACCATGTCGGGATGGAAGGCGGAAAAGACGATCGAGGGCACCAGCGTCAGGCGCGGCACTGCTTCCCGAAGCTGCGCGCTGTCGCCGCCCGGGATGAGCCCGGCCGGGAATGCTTGGCTGAAGACGTGATCATGGCCGCGCAGCAGGCGGGCGAGACCGTCAAGATGACCGTGGTCACGCTTCAGCGTCCCCATCGACAGGTACCGGACGGGGCTCTCAGGCGCGAGCAGCCGCATGGCCTGGGCGAGGACCCTCGCCTGGCAGTTCCCGATGACGGCGATGGAGGGTCCGGTGCGCGGGGGGGCTCGACGGGACCTGTCCCGCCACGCTGTCGCCCAGGAAGGGGCCGACAGGGAGAAGGCTTGGCGGGCGCGCCTCGGCAGATCGGTCAGGGCCACGATGCGCGCTGGTCTTGAGCGGAAGGCAGTGGAGGCGTAGTCCGCCACCGCGTTGAGAAGGGTCGGCGATGGCGACAAATCCGTATACCGGTCTACCGGCCGAGCGATTCTGGCGCAAGGTCGTGACGAACGTACCGCCCTTTGCGGTCGATCCTCATCCCAAGGGCGCCTTCACCATCGCCCCCGGCGATCGGGTCGCGACGGGGGGCTCGTGTTTCGCGCAGCGGGTGGCCGAGGCGGTGCGCGGTGCGGGCTTCAACTACTATCTGACCGAGCCGCCGCTCCCCGGCATGACCGAGGCGCAGGCGGCGGCCCGGCAGTTCGGGACCTTTTCCGCCCGATACGGCAACCTCTACTACACGCGCCAGTTCGTGCAGCTCTTCGACAGGGCCTATTGCCGGTTCGAGCCGGAGTTGAAGGCGTGGTTGCGGGATGACGGGCGCTACGTCGATCCGTTCCGTCCCACGGTCGAGCCGGAGGGCTTCGCCAGCGAGGCGGAGGTGATCGCCGCCCGCGACGCGCATCTGGCCGCCGTCCGGCACCTCTTCGAGACCCTCGACGTGTTCGTGCTGACCCTCGGGCTCACGGAGGGCTGGCGCTGGCGGGCGGACGGGGCGGCCCTGCCCCTGGCGCCGGGCGTCGCGGGGGGAACCTTCGACCCGGACCTGTACGAATGCGTCAACGCGGGGGCGGCCGAGGTGCTCGCCGACCTGAACGGCTTCCTAGACCGGCTCTGGAGCGTGAACCCGAAGGCGCGGGTGATCTTCACCGTTTCCCCGGTGCCGATGATCGCGACCTACATGGACCGGCACGTCATGGAGTCGAACAGCTACTCCAAGTCGGTCTTGCGGGTGGCGGCAGGGGAGGTCGTGGCGCGCAACGATCCCCGGGCGGTGTATTTCCCGGCCTACGACATCGTCACCAGTAACGTGAATGCGGGGCGCTACTACAATGACGACCAGCGCACCATCAACGATGCCGGCGTGCGCCACGTGATGCGGCTGTTCCTGTCCACCTTCGCCAAGCATCGCGCCTCTGCTCCGCCGGCCCAGGCCCCCGTCGATCTCGCGGCCGAATTCGAAGGCAATGCCGGCGTGATCTGCGACGAGGAGGAGATCGAGCGCAGCGTCGCGTGAGGGGCGGGGAGGGGGGTCAGCCCCTCCCGGCGGCCGCCGCGGCGCCGTAGCCCGCCCGGCGGCCGAAGACCACGCCGGAGGTGAGGCCCGACCCGCCCGGATAGCCGTTGAAGAACACCCCGCCGACCATCTCGCCGCAGGCGAAGAGGCCGGGGATCTCACCGCCATCCTCGCGCCGGACGCCGCCGGCCTCACCAACTTCCACGCCGCCATAGGTGAAGGTGATGCCGCCCGTCACCGGATAGGCCTTGAACGGGCCGGTATCGATCGCCTGCGCCCAGTTCGATTTCGGCAGGGGCAGCCCCCTCGTGCCGCGCCCGTCGCGGACGGTGGGGTCGAAGGGCACGTCAGCGTCCACCGCCGCATTGAACGTCGCGAGGGTCGCCCGCGCCGCCGCGCGGTCGATCCCGTCGAGTTCATCGAGCAATCCGTCCAGGGTGTCGGCCTGCACGAAATGCGCGTCGTGGAAGCGATACTCGCTGTAGAGCAGGTGATCGACCTTCGCGTCGAAGATCTGCCACGCCACGTGGCCGGGCTGTTCCATGATCGCCCGGCCGAACTGGGCGTAGGTGTAGTTGCGGAAATCCTTGCCCTCGTCGACGAAGCGGCGCCCTTCCGCATTCAGCATGACGCCGAGGAAGTAGCAGATCTTCCGGTAATGCTTCCGCTCCCCGTGGGGCAGGTCGAGGTTGCCGTATTCCGGCATCTGCCGGTCCATGGGCGTGGCGTGGCAGCCGCCGAAGAAGCCGTGCGCCTTGGCGCCCAGCGCCAGGGCCATGCTCAGACCGTCGCCCTGGTTGTGCGGCGTCCCGCGCACCCGGGCCTTGTCCCATCCCTCGCCGATGTAGCGGGTGCGCATGTCGGCATTGGCCTCGAAGCCGCCGCAGGCCAGCACCACCGCTTTGGCCCGCAGGGGCCCATCCGGCGTCTCGACGCCCACGACCGCGCCGTCCTCCACGATCAGGCCGGTGGCCGGGCAATTGTAACGGATCTCGCCGCCGGCCCGCGTCAGGGCCTCCAGTTCGGCCCGCGCCAGCCCAAAACCTTCGTCATGGGTCGCGAGGGTGAGGCCGCCCCAGAAGACGAAGCGGCCATCCTTCTCGAAGGATTGCCGGGAGTAGATGGGCTCGAACTTCACGCCCTGCGCCGAGAGCCACCGGAGGGCCGGCGCAGATTCGTCGATGAGGATGCGCTGCTCCCGCGAAAGCGGCCGGCCATCGTTGAAGCCGAGCAGATCGGACTCGAACTGCGCCGCGGTGTAGGCGCCGAAATCCGTACGCGGCAGGCGCGGATCGCCCGGGTCGGCGAGAAGCGGCACGAGGTCGTCGTTGCCTTCATAGACGAAGCGCATGGCACCCGCCGTGTAGGCGGTGTTCCCTCCAGCGAGATCTTCCCCCGCCTTCTCGATGACGAGCACCGAGGCCCCGCGCTCAAGGGCGGCGAGGGCGGCGCTCATCGCGGCGTTGCCGGAGCCGACCACGATCACATCATGCTGCTTCGCCACCGCCATCCTCCCATCTGATCTTCAAGTTTGTATACTAGCGCATGCAATGATGTTCAAGGGTTCGCCCTTGTTGCACCGTCTTCGGTTTTCCGCTTGGGAATGGCTCGGGCCATGCGCGACGGAGGGGGCGAGCCATGCGGAACCTGGAGGCCGAGCGATCGAGCGCGACGGGCGCCTACGAGCGGCTCCTGCGGGCCATCGAGGAGGGCGAGATCCCGCCCGGCAGCCGCCTCCGCGAGGCGGAACTGGCTGAGCGCTTCGCGATGAGCCGCACGCCGGTTCGGGAGGCCCTCGGGCGGCTCGAGACCCAGGGTCTCGTGGTGCACGAACCGCACCGGGGTGCGAGCGTCGCGCAACTCGACTACGGGCAGGTCAGCGAACTTTACGACCTGCGGGAGGTGCTGGAGGGGACGGCGGCCCGGCTCGCGGCGATCTATGCCAGCGAAGTCGAGGTCGAGGTGTTGGAAGAGATGGTCGCCCGGGATCGCCCCCATGTCGGCGACGCGATCCTGCTGGCCCGCACCAATCGCCAGTTCCACCGGCAGATCCACGCCTGCGCCCGAAACCGGTTCCTGCAGGGCATGCTGGAGACGATGCGCCTGTCCCTCGTCCTTCTCCCGGGAACGACGACTCTTGCGGCGCCCGAGCGTGCCCGGGAGGCCCTCGACGAGCACCAGCGGATCGTCGCCGGCATCCGCGCCCATGACGGGGACGCTGCTGAGGCGGCGGCTCGCGGCCATATCCGCGCGGCCTTCAAGGCGCGGATCATGATGCTGCAGGAGGTATGAGAGGCGGGCTTAGGCCCGCGCCGCGTCCGTGACTGCGGCCGGTTGGCCGCCGCCCCGGAACAGGCCGAGGGTCGCGAGGATGCCGCAGGCGGCCGCGAACATCAGCCAGTAGCTCGGTGCCGCCCGATCCTTGGTGACGTCAATGAGGTAGGTCGAGACGAGGGGCGTCGCCGTTCCGAACAGGGCTGTGGCGAGGCTGTAGGCCAGGGAGAATCCGCTCGCCCGCACATGGGCCGGCACGACCTCGGACAGGCTGACGACCATCGCGCCATTGTAGACGCCGAAGAAGAACGACAGCCACAGTTCGACGATCAGCATCTTGGCGAAGGTGGCGTCCGCGGTCAGCCAGTTCAGAGCCGGGTAGGTGGTCACCAGCGACAGGATCGAGATCGTCAGAAGCACCGGCTTCCGGCCAATGGCATCGGACAGCGCCCCACCAACCGGGAGCCAGATGAAGTTGGTGAGGGCCACGCACAGGGTGACGATCAGGCTGTCGGTCTCGCTCAGCTTCAGGACGGTCTTGCCGAAGGTCGGGGTGTAGACGGTGATCATGTAGAAAGTCACCGTGGTCATGGTGGTCAGCATCATGCCGAGCAGCACGATCTTCCAGTTCGCCGCCACGGTGGTCAGGATCTCCCGCGTGGTCGGATGGTGGCGCCGCTGCGCGAAGGCCTGGGTCTCCTGCAGCGACCGGCGGATCAGGAAGATGAACGGCACGATCAGGCAGCCGATGAAGAACGGGATCCGCCATCCGAAATCGGCGATCTGCGCCTTCGTCAGCATCGCATTAAGGACGTAGCCGATCAGGGCCGCGAACATGATCGCCACCTGCTGGCTCGCGGACTGGAACGAGGTGTAGAATCCCCGCCGGCCCGGCGTGGCGATCTCGAACAGGTAGATCGACACGCCGCCGATCTCGACGCCCGCGGAGAAACCCTGCAGCAGGCGGCCGATGAGGACGATGATCGGCGCGGCGAGGCCCAGCGTTGCATAGGTGGGGCAGAACGCGATCAGCACCGTGCCGCTGGCCATGATCGCCAGGGTGACGATGAGGCCCTTCCGGCGGCCAATCCGGTCGATATATGCGCCGAGGACGATGGCGCCCAGCGGCCGCATCAAAGCGCCGAGCCAGAACGTCGTAAAGGTGAGCAGCAGTTCGGTGTTCTCGTTGCCCGCCGGGAAGAACGCCTTCGAAATCGCGCTCGCGTAGAACCCGAACAGGAAGAAGTCGAACATCTCCAGGAAGTTGCCGCTCGTGGCGCGGAAGATGGCGCCCAGACGCGACTGCGCCGTCGCATCGATGGCGCCCGGATCACCGGCCATGGAGTCACTCCCTGATTCGCGCTGAGTGTCCGTCGCGGTCGCAGAGGATGGCGTGCGGCACGGACCTTGGGGAAACCGGAAGACGCATCACACCGCAAGAACAGTGGATCCGCATTCAAGTTGAATATTAAGTACGGATGCCACTTTTACTGACCGGCCTCAAGGGCCGGCTGCGGTCATCTCTGTCATCCACCACCGTGGCCCCCCACCCGGCGGGCCTCGAAGGAGGGCTCCAGGGCCCACCCTCCAGGGCCCACCCTCCAGGGCCCACCTAAGACCACTACGAGGCACCAAACACCGCGCCACATGATGACGGAGACGGGTGGGACCTGCGGACCATGCCTACCCGCTGATCCACTTCATCACGATGAGCGTCCCCGTGACCGTGAGGGCGCCGCCGATGCGGGTGGCGATCTGCGCGAACGGCATCAGCGCCATCCGGTCGGCCGCGGTGAGGATCGCCACGTCGCCGGTTCCGCCCTGGCCGCTATGGCAGGCGTTCACGATGGCGGTTTCGATCGGGTACATGTTGAGAGCCCGCCCCACGAAGAACCCGACCGTCATCAGCGTCCCGACCGTAGCGATGATGGTGATGAGATTCACCAGGGTGAACGCCGCCATCAGTTCCTTCCAAGGCGTCAGGGCCACGCCGATGGCGAAGAGGAGCGGGTAGGTCATGCTGACCTGGACGAACTTATAGACGACGAAACCGCCCGCCTGGAGCCGGGGGGATACGGCGCTGGCGAGCTTCGCGAAGACGGCGAGGAACAGCATCGCCACCGGCGCCGGAAGGCCGACGAGGTGATGGCACATCACGCCGAGGAGGTAGAGCGTGATGGCGGTGAGCCCCGCCGCCCCGATCGTCGCCGGGTCGATGCCCGCCCGCGCGGCCTCGGACTTGGCCTGGGCATCGCTGGACTTCATCTCGTCGGCGTCCGGCTGGAGCTTGCCGTTGCCGGTGAGGTGCGGGCGCTTCTTGCCGACGTAATTCAGCGTGCCCGACAGGACGATGGCGGTGAGCGAGCCGAGCATGACGGGCGGCAGCACCTGCGCGAACATCACGCCCTGCTGCGTGCCAAGGATGGCCGCGTAGCCGATGGACAGGGGAATCGCGCCCTCGCCGACGCCGCCCGCCATGATCGGCACCACGATAAAGAAGAAGGTCTTGTAGGCGCCGATGCCCAATAGGGTCCCGACCAGTGTGCCGACGAGGCCGGCAGCGACCGAGCCAATGGCCAGCGGCGCGAAGATCTTGAGGAAGCCCTTGATCAGCACCTCCCGGTCCATGCCGAGGATGGATCCGACGATGATCGTCGCGATGTAGATGTAGAGGAAGTTCGTGAACTTGGTGAAGTCGATGATCGCCTTCTCCATCTGCGGCGGCACGAACTTGTAGTAAACGAGCGCCGAGGGGATGAAGGTCGCGAAGATCGCGCCCGCGCCGATGTTCCGAAGGATCGGGATCCGTTTGCCGATTTCGGCGCAGGTGAAGCCGCCCATCGCCAGCACGGCGATCATCGTCGGCCCGTCCGGCTTGATCTCGCCTTCCTGCACGAGGATCGCGATGAGCCCGGCCAGGATCACGTAGACTGGCAGGGGTATGATGCCGATCTTCATGTCGATGACGCGCCACCACCCCTCGGGCCAGAAGCGGCGGGAGGCCGGCGCCGTGATCGGTGCGGCGGTCGCCGGGCTCGGCGTGGAGGCTGCGGTGCTCATCTCGTCCTCCGAAGTCCGGCCTCTGGCGGGCTGGTCGATATTCGCAGGCGGTGGCCGACACCCGTCCGTTCCGGGGGGCCTTCGCTGCGAGGTCTTCCGAGGCGTATCAGTGCGCCAGGGTGGTCGCAACGCGGCCCACGCGACAACGGCGGCACAGTGTAGGCGACTGCCAGCTGGCTTCCAGCGTTCAATAGAGACGCTTGTGGAACGTTGAACCAGTCTTCGCGCGCATTTCCGGACGTTGAACAACAAAAAGGGCCCGGCGGATCCGCCGGGCCTCGAAGGCCACGTTTCACGGGGGCCGTCTCCGGCGCCGGAGGCTTTCGCCCCCGGCGTCGGTCGGGTCTTAGAAGTCGCGCTGGACGCGGAAGCGGGCCTGGAAGACGTCGGTGCTGGAGATCGTCTTCACCGGGTTGCCGGCATTCACGTAGGCAGCGGAGTAGTTGAACTTCTGGGTGTCGAGCACCCGGCCGTTCTGCACGCCGTACTGCGCGTAGATGCCCTCGACGCCGATATCGAGGTCCTTCACCGGCGACCAGATCAGGTTCGCGCCGGCATAGAGCATGTACGTGTCGCGCAGGTTGCCGTTGAGGGCGTAGAAGCGCGTGCCGGGGGTGCCGACGCCGAGCGTCGAGATCGCCGTGCTGCCCGGGTTGGCACCGGTCGCGCCCGGCACGAAGCCGAAGTAAGCGCCCTGCGCGGCGCGGGCGCCGGCACCGAAGGTGTTCTCACCGTAGGAGGCGAACACCGCCGACCGCCACTCGGGGGCCCAGTAGTGCAGGAACGAGCCGACCACCGAGAAGCTCGTGGAGAGCTGGAGCTGGTTGGTGAACGGGTTGATCGTCGCGTCGGAGAAGTTCTGGTTGAACGACGCGCCCTGGATCGAGGTCGGGTTGATGGCGTAGGAGCCGTTGTACGAGCCGTTGCCGGTGTACATCTGCGCGCCCTCGGCATAGGCGCCCTGGAGGTAGAAAGCGTCGCCCGGCGCGATGAACGGGGCGTTGACCTTCAGACCACCCTGCACGGCCCAGCCGTACTCGCTCTGCGTGCGCGGGGCGACGGCATTCACCGCGGTGAGGGCCGCGCCGGCGCTGTTCACGCCGAGGAAGCCGCCCTGGGAGATGACGTTGCCGGTGTTCAGCTCGTGGACGGCGGCGGAGATCTGGGCCGAGCCCCAGGGCTGATCGTAGCGCAGGGCGCCGACGAAGTCGGGCATGCGGTTGCGCTGGATGCCGTCGGTGAAGCCGAAGCCGGTCGGCACGCCAGCGGCGTTGACGCCGAGCACCACGGGGATCAGCGAGTTCGACTGGCCGAAAATGGCGGTCGAGGTGCTGCCCACCGTCGCGGCAAGCGCCGAGGTCGGCGAGTAGATCGGGCTGCGGCGGAAGCTCGGATCTTCCATCGAGATCGTGGCGGAGAGGCCGTTGCCGACCGTCGCGGTGTAGGCGAGGAGGTTCGTGGAGTAGACGTCCGAGCCCGACGTGCCGGCCACGAATTCAAAGTCGTGGGCATAGAAGTCGAAGAACGAGGACGCGCGACCGGCGGTCAGGCCGGCGAACTGCACGAAGGCCTTGTCGGTGTTGAAGTACTGCTCGACGCGGCCGAACTGGTCGATGCCGGTGCCCGGGAAGGCGTTGCCGATCCGGATCTGCGTGCCGGAGTGCACGGTCGGGATGCCGGTGCGGCTGGCGGCCTCGATGCGGATGAAGGCGCGCAGGGTGCCGTAGCCGGTCTGGGTGCGGGCATCGAGGTTGATGCGGGCGAGACCGCGGGTGCCGCTGTAGTCACCGTTGCCCTGGCCGCGGCCGAGGGGCGCTTGGTAGCCGTACTCGAAGCGGGCGCGGCCCGAGAGACGGAGGCAGGTATCGGTGCCGGGGATGTAGAAGAAGCCCGCGCCGTAGGCGGAGCAGACACGGACGAACTCGATCGGGACCGCCTTCTTCACCGGCAGGTCGGCGGCATGGGCAGCGCCGACGGCGGCAAGAGCCGCAGCCGACCCGAGAAGAGAGCTCTTCAAGAGCTTCATCATAATCTCCAAAGCTTCGAGACCCAAGATGCGGACTGCCTGGTGTTCCAGATCTTGCCGCGTTCTATTTTTGTCTGGCCCACGTCTTAATTGGCGGGCTCCAGCGGGCCGTCGCTTTGGCGATGCCCCCGTGCACGGTCACAATGTGCGAATAGGTTTCTGACCGCAACTTGCATTTGTCTTTCGCCACCTCGTTCCGGTGTGATGTTGCCGACCAGCAACATCTGCCGAAGGCTATTGCCGGCAAAGGTTTGCGTCCTGTGCATGAGCTTCGCAGGGTTTGCCGAATTGTCCCGGGCCTCATGCGGTGGCCGATGCTCTTCGGGCATGATCCGCGCTGTGGGCTTTGATAAAGTTTCTGACAGATGACTGATGATCGACTCGCACCCGCGACGTCCGGGACATGAATGTGTCCCGCCCCGGTGCGAGGCCGAGCCGACCCCCCGAGTAGAGTCTGTGATGACGACGTCAGCCCTGACCGGCGGAACCGCCCGCGCGACGATGATCGGGTTCGGGGCGATCCTGCTGTGGTCGCTCCTCGCCCTGTTCACGTCGGCCTCCGGCGGCATCCCGCCGTTTCAGCTCGCGGCGATCACCTTCCTGATCGGCGGGGCGGCGGGAAGTATCGGTGTCCTGCTGAGGCCAGGGCGTGCAGGCGCCCTGCGGCAGCCGCTCTCCGTCTGGCTCCTCGGGGTTGGGGGCCTATTCGGCTACCATGCCCTGTACTTCACAGCCCTTCGCCTTGCGCCGCCGGCCGAAGCCGGACTGGTCAACTACCTCTGGCCGTTGCTGATCGTGCTGTTCTCCGCGTGGCTGCCGGGATCGCGGGGGCTACGCCCCGGCCATCTCCTGGGGGCGGCTTTAGGCCTCGCGGGGGTGGGCGTGCTCTTCGTGGGGCGTGATATCGCCTTCGCGGCGGCGGCCCTGCCCGGCTACGCAGCGGCCCTGGCGGCCGCGTTCGTTTGGGCGGGCTATTCCGTTCTCTCGGCCAGGGCCGGTGCGGTGCCGACGGAGGCCGTGGCGGGGTTCTGTCTCGCCACGGGTGGGCTGAGTCTCCTCTGCCATCTCGCCCTCGAGCGGACCGTCTGGCCCCAGGATCCGACATCCTGGGCCGCGATCGTTCTGCTCGGCCTCGGTCCCGTGGGGGCCGCCTTCTACCTATGGGACATAGGCTGCAAGCGGGGTGACGTGAGGCTGCTCGGCGTCGCCGCCTATGCCGCCCCGTTGCTCTCGACGCTCGTCCTCGTGGCGGCGGGCTACGCCCCGGCCCGGCCGGCGCTGGCCTTGTCCTGTCTGCTGATCGTGGCCGGGGCACTCTGCGCAGTGCGCGCGTCCCGAACGAAGTGACTGTGGTCACGACCGGGGTGTGGGTCGCCAGTCGGGGGGTGCGAGTTCGAACCCGGCGAAATCGAAGCCCGGCGCCACCGTACATCCGACGAGGGTCCAGGCGCCGAGGCTCGTCGCTGTCTGCCAGTGGCCGGCGGGCACGACGAATTGCGGCCGCTGCCCACGCCCAATCTCCGGTCCGAGGTGATGGGCCGAGGCGTCGTGCCCGTTCGGGCTCACGCTGATGACGAGGGGCGCGCCGGCATACCAGTGCCAGATTTCGGCGGCGTCCACCCGGTGCCATGTGGACACCTCGCCGACATCGAGGAGAAAGTAGATCGCCGTGCCCACGGACCGGCCGTCGCCGCCGGGCGAATCGCGAAAGGTTTCCCGGTAATGGCCGCCTTCGGGATGAGGCTGGAGGCCGAGGGCCGCGATCACCTCGGCAGCGCTCATGGCGGCGATGTCTTTCATGAAGGGAGTATCCTCATCGTCCGCGGTGTGGCGGGCGCTCCGCCACTATCGCCCGGCTTGCCCGGGGAGGCGAGCATGCGACGACGCCTTGCCGGTCTTCCAGACGGGTGATACCCGCCCCGAATCGTCCCGTGAAAGCCCGAAGCCGTGTCGCAGAGCCCCACCGTTCGCCTCCACCGCGGGGATTTGCCCGCATCCTACGATGCCGGCTCGTCGGTCGCCGTGGATACCGAGACCCTCGGCCTCAACCCACATCGGGACCGTCTCTGCGTGGTGCAGCTCTCGACGGGCGATGGGACGGCGGATGTCGTTCAGATCCTGCCGGGTGGTCCGGTTCCACAGAATCTGATCCGGGTGCTCGCGGACGAATCGGTGCTGAAGATCTTTCATTTCGCCCGGTTCGACCTCGCGGTGCTGTTCCACCGCCTCGGGGTGATGCCGACACCGGTCTACTGCACCAAGATCGCCTCCAAGCTCGTCCGCACCTACACCGACCGGCACGGCCTGAAGGACGTGGTGCGCGAGACGGTGGGGATCGATCTCTCGAAGCAGCAGCAGAGTTCGGATTGGGGCGCGGACACGCTCACCCAGGCGCAACTCGATTACGCCGCCTCCGACGTGCTGCATCTCCATGCGGCCCGGGCGAAGCTCGATTCGATGCTCGCGCGCGAGGGGCGCACCGATCTGGCGGAAGCGTGCTTCCGCTTCCTGCCGTCACGCGCCCGGCTTGACCTGCTCGGATGGGACGAGGCCGATATCTTCGCCCATAGCTGAGGTCGAAAGCTCTACACTGCGACCATACGGCACTGGGATACTACCTATCCATGCTGCGTCGCGGTGGGAGTGAGGTTTTGGGGTGACGGTTTCCGGCGAGGATACTGCTAGCTTGAAGGAGCCCGAGCTTAGCAATTGGGCCAGATCCTCCTCGCCGGTCACTTCCCGATCAGGCCGGCGAGGAGGGTCCGTCAGGCCATTCTTTTATTGTCACTCAGAGGCTGCTCCTTATCTTGGTAAGCAGTGCTCGAAGGCGTTTTTTATTATAGACAATATTGGTTGGAGTTGATAGCCAAATTTCCACTAGCTTGTCATCAGATATTTTTGTTGACAATGCGTAATCTAAATAATTCTTAAGACGCTCTCGTTTAGATTGATCTCGGAAGGGCGCTAGAACAAGTAGAATTAGCTCTCTATCGTCCGAGCAATCTTCCAAAATATCCTGATAGAACTGCTCCGCTAGTTCGTTGAATTCTGCAGCAACTTCCATTTAGTACACAACGGTGAACGGATAGGCGGTGCGGACGTAAAAGACGCGCTCTAAGCGAGGATCTCGTCTTAACTCGACTCCCACGCTATAAGTATCTCGCGTGTAAACAACTTGATCGTTTGTGCTATACGCCTCGCGTCCAGTTGGTGAGCCAAAAGTGTGTTTTATGAACACCCGATCGTCAGTGCCCGCAATTATAGGTGCGACTGCGCTTTGATTTAAGATGATAGTTTTGTTGACTAGATCATGGGCAGTCTCGAGCGAGGGAAAGCTCCCAGCTCTTCTTAAACCGCCGTGACCCGCCAAGGTGCGCCATTGTGACTGGCGAACCTTCTCGAATAGCTCGTCATCGCTTTTACCAATATGTCTTCCGACAGTGTGCCCGCCACGACCCTCTTCCGCGCGAAGATCGACAGTTAAGTTACGGTCGCTGCCGTCGCTGACAAAGAAGACTCGTCCATCGTTATCGCCGAATGCGGATTCACTACTGTTTTCGGAAGTCCATTGACCGCCATCGGGATGGCCAGCTGGAACACGTCGTTGACTGGGATTAAATGCTCGAAATGCAAGACCGATTCGCATCAGAGCGATTTCGATCTGCATAGCCTCAATCCGCCGGTACATCCGATGGCGAGTTGCCGAAAGCCTGTCCATGCGCACCTCCAGCCGAGACCGTCGAGGGTGCGTAGATATAGGATCAGGAGGAAAAAAATAAAGAAAAATAGCCTATTTTAAGAAACGTGTCTGAATGAGCTGGCTGGAATGGCAGGTTGCGCTCAGCGTTGCTGAGGCCGGCGGCCTTTTTGAAGCTTGGCGTGAAGATAAGACGGAGGCGGCTAAACCCGGCCGCCTCCGCTTGGCATCAGAGCGAGTAGTACTGCACGAACTCGATCGGGTGCGGGGTCATCTCGTAGCGCAGGACCTCGGCCATCTTCAGTTCGATGAACGAATCGATCTGGCCCTCGGAAAAGACGCCGCCCGCGGTCAGGAAGGCGCGCTCCTTGTCGAGGCTCATCAGGGCCTCACGCAGGGAGCCGCACACCGTCGGGATGCGGCGCAGCTCCTTCGGCGGCAGATCGTAGAGGTCCTTGTCCATGGCCGCGCCGGGGTCGATCCGGTTGCGGATCCCGTCGAGCCCGGCCATCAGCAGAGCCGAGAAGGCGAGGTAGGGGTTGGCGGTCGGATCGGGGAAGCGCACCTCGACGCGCTTGGCGTTCGGGCTCTTGGTCCACGGGATGCGGCAGGAGGCCGAGCGGTTGCGGGCCGAGTAGGCGAGCAATACCGGGGCCTCGTAGCCCGGCACCAGCCGCTTGTACGAGTTGGTCGAGGGGTTGGTGAAGGCGTTCAGGGCCTTGGCGTGCCGGATGATGCCGCCGATGAAGTACAGGCACTCCTGGCTGAGCCCGGCATACTTGTCGCCCGCGAAGAGCGGCTTCCCGTCCTTCCAGAGGGACAGGTGGACGTGCATGCCGGAGCCATTATCGCCGAAGACGGGCTTGGGCATGAAGGTTGCGGTCTTGCCGTAGCTCTGCGCCACGTTGTGGATGCAGTACTTATAGACCTGCAGGTGGTCCGCGATCGTGGTCAGCGTGTCGTATTTCAGGCCGAGCTCGTGCTGGGCGCTGGCGACCTCGTGGTGGTGCTTCTCCACCGTGGCGCCCATGGCGGCCATGGCGGCCAGCATCTCGCCGCGCATGTCCTGGGCCGAATCCTGCGGCGGAACCGGGAAGTAGCCCGCCTTGGCCTGGATCCGGTGGCCGAGGTTGCCGCCCTCGTAATCGGTGAAGCCGTTGGTAGGCAGCTCGGTCGAATCGAGCTCGAAGCCGGTCTTGTACGGGTCGGCGGAGAACTTCACGTCGTCGAACACGAAGAACTCGGCCTCGGGCCCGACATAGACCGTGTCGGCGATGCCCGTCTCCTGAAGGTAGGTCTCGGCGCGGAGCGCCGTGCCGCGGGGGTCGCGCTCGTAGGCTTCGCCGCTCTCGGGCTCCAGCACGTCGCAGACGATCGACAGCGTCGCGGCCGAGAAGAACGGGTCCATGACCGCCGTGGAGGGGTCGGGCATCAGCAGCATGTCTGACTCGTTGATCGCCTTCCAGCCGGCGATGGACGAGCCGTCGAACATCTGCCCCTCGGAGAAGAAGGCATCATCGACCATCGAGACGTCGAAGGTGACGTGCTGCCACTTGCCGCGCGGATCGGTGAAGCGCAGGTCGACATAGCGGACGTCGTTGTCGCGGATGGTCTTGAGCACTTCGGCTGCGGTGGTCATCGTGGCGTCGCTCCTGGCTTACAGTGAGGCGGGCCGACCCATACAGGCCGGTCCAGCTCAGCACCACCCGGTGGCGGTTGAATCGCTGTATGGCGGCCCATCGAGACCGTGTGTCTGTCGCCGAACCGCACGGCCGGTCATCGCCCCCATCGGATCGTCCCTCGCGATTCCGTGATCGCGCGGGGCGGAACCGGCCGGCTCAGCCTGCTCGGCTGGCATGATGTGTGCGAAGGGGTGGCACGCTGCCGCAAGGTGGTGTGCCGTTCGCAGGGGCCTCCTGATCTGCCAGGCTCCGCGTCGACAAGGGATCGAGGGATCGGCGAGAGAACCGGAATGACGAAATACAAGCTCGAGTATATATGGCTCGACGGCTACACGCCGGTGCCAAACCTGCGTGGCAAGACGCAGATCAAGGAATTCGACAGCTTCCCGAGCCTGGAGCAGCTCCCGATGTGGGGCTTCGACGGGTCGTCGACGAAGCAGGCCGAGGGCGGCAGCTCCGACTGCATGCTCAAGCCCGTGCGCCACTTCCCGGATCCGGCCCGCAAGAACGGCGTGCTGGTGCTCTGCGAAGTGATGATGCCGGACGGCAAGACCCCGCACGAGTCCAACAAGCGCGCGACCATCCTCGACGATGCCGGCGCGTGGTTTGGCTTCGAGCAGGAATACTTCTTCTACAAGGATGGTCGTCCGCTGGGCTTCCCCGAGCAGGGTTACCCGGCGCCGCAGGGCCCGTACTACACCGGCGTCGGCTACTCGAACGTCGGCGATGTCGCCCGCAAGATCGTCGAAGAGCACCTCGATCTCTGCCTCGATGCCGGCATCAACCACGAGGGCATCAACGCCGAGGTGGCGAAGGGCCAGTGGGAATTCCAAATCTTCGGCAAAGGCTCCAAGAAGGCGGCCGACGAGATGTGGATGGCCCGCTACCTCCTGCAGCGCCTCTGCGAGAAGTACGGCATCGATATCGAGTATCACTGCAAGCCGCTCGGCGACACCGACTGGAACGGCTCGGGCATGCACTGCAACTTCTCGACCGCTTACATGCGCGAAGTCGGCGGCAAGGAGTATTTTGAGAGCCTGATGAAGGCCTTCGAGACGAACATCGATGACCACATCGCCGTCTACGGTCCGGACAACCACATGCGCCTGACCGGCAAGCACGAAACGGCGCCGTGGAACAAGTTCAGCTACGGCGTGGCCGACCGCGGCGCCTCGATCCGCGTGCCGCATTCCTTCGTGAATAATGGCTACAAGGGCTACCTTGAGGACCGCCGTCCGAACTCTCAGGGCGACCCCTACCAAATTGCTTCGCAGGTGCTGAAGACGATCTCCTCGGTGCAGACAGCCAGCTCCGCTGCGGCCTGAGAACCATATGATCTTCGCGAAATGAGAGAGCCGGGCCTTCGGGTCCGGCTTTCTTGCTTTCGAGGGTCGCTCCAAGTCCAGATCGCTTGGGGCGACGCCGACTAGTCTCAACCGGCGAGATACGAGAACGATCGTTCGTATTGGCCTGCCGTGGCAGGTGCGGTGGCGGCGCTACCGCCCGCGGGGGCGGTCATCATCGCGGATGGCGGCTTCGTGGTACCACGCGCCTCCGGTCACGGTCGGCACGGGTTTGGTGACCTCCGCAGGCCGTCGGACTACTTGAGCGCGGCGGAATGAAGCGAGATCGTAGATCTTTGCGGATCCGCGTGGGTCCGTGGCACCCATCGGTCGGTCCTCCCGGTAAAGAATGGCGACCATTCAGGCCGCCTCATGGGGAGGATGTAAGCGCCATCTTGCCCAGCAACATGGGGCAAAGACGCTTTGCCGGATATTCGTGCAGGTCTTAAAACAAGGCAGAAAGCCAATCCAGTTACGGATGGCTCTTACCGCCTTCAGATCGCGTCGGGCCCGGTTTCTCCGGTGCGGATGCGGATCGCTTCCTCGATGGTCGAGACGAAGATTTTCCCGTCGCCGATGCGGCCGGTCTGCGCAGACTTCCGGATCGCGTCCACCGCGCCCTCGACAAGGGCGTCGGACAGGACGATCTCAAGCTTCACCTTCGGCAAAAAGTCGACGACGTATTCGGCGCCCCGGTAGAGTTCCGTATGGCCCTTCTGACGCCCGAAGCCCTTGGCTTCGATGACCGTGATTCCCTGAAGGCCGACCTCCTGGAGGGCCTCCTTCACTTCGTCGAGTTTGAAGGGCTTGATGATCGCTTCGATCTTCTTCATGCCGCTCGGGCCTGTCTGTAAACGCCCCGGGACAGTAACATCGCCGCGACGCCGCCGCCACGGCGTTTTGCCGGCGCGAGGCCACGAAACGCCTATTTCTTGTGCAAATTCTGCGCATCATTGAGGCGATCAGCGAGAATTTGTCCATTGAGTGAGCAGCGAATGGTCGGGCCTAGGGCAGTGATCGACACAGGGACTCGGGTGCTGTCGACCGGTGCCGTTGCGTGCCTCGACGCGGCGGCCATCGCCGGTGGGATTCTTGGAATCGCGCTCATGGAGGCCGCGGGCGCTGCGGTGGCGACGCGGGCCAAAGCGCTCCTGCCGGCGAACGGGGCCGTCCTCGCCTTGTGCGGGCCGGGGAACAATGGTGGAGACGGCTTCGTCGCGGCCCGGCTCCTGGCGGCGGCGGAGTATCGCGTCGCTCTCGTGCTGCTGGGCGAGCGCTCCGCCCTGAATGGTGACGCGGCGCTGGCCGCTCAGGCCTGGACGGGCGCGATCCTGTCCACCATCCCATCCGATCTGACGCGCTTCGATCTGGCGATCGATGCCCTGTTCGGAGCTGGCCTCTCGCGGGATATCGATGGCGACGCCCGGGCCATGATCGAGGCGGTGGCCGCGACGCGGATGGCCGTCCTTGCCGTCGATGTCCCGAGCGGGGTCGATGGCGATAGCGGTTCCGTGCGTGGGGTGGCGCTCCCGGCCGTCGAGACGATCACCTTCGTGGGGCTGAAACCGGCACATCTCCTTGAACCGGGCCGCGGATTGTGCGGGCGAGTCGAGGTGGTGCAGATCGGAGCCGGCCCGGACGCGATCGCAGCGGGACTCGAAGCCTCCCTCCCGCCGCTCCATAAGAATGGGCCGGACTTGTGGGGGGCCGCCTTTCCGCGGCTCACGGGCGCGAGCCACAAATACACCCGTGGTCATGCCGTGGTGCTGTCGGGACCCGCAACCCGAACCGGCGCGGCACGCCTTGCGGCCCGGGGAGCCTTAAGGGTCGGGGCAGGGCTGGTCACGGTGGCCTCCCCGGCCGGGGCGCTTGCGGAGAACGCCGCGCATCTCACGGCCATCATGCTCCGCCGATGCGAAGACCCGGACGATCTCGACGACCTCCTGGCCGACGAGCGCCTGAACGTGATCCTCCTGGGCCCGGGCCTCGGCGTCGGTGAGCCGACACGGGATCGCATCGGGGTGGCGGCGTCCGCCGGGCGCAGCCTCGTTCTCGACGCCGACGCCCTCACGAGCTTCGCGGGCGAGGCTAAGCATCTCGCGGGTCTTCTGGCCGATGGCGGCGGCGAGGCGGTGCTGACCCCCCATGCCGGCGAGTTCGCCCGTCTGTTCGATGGAACGTCAGTGCTCCGTGGCGGAAGCAAGGTCGATCGCGCCCGGGCGGCGGCCGCGCTGATGAAAGCGGTGGTGGTCTTCAAAGGGTCGGATACGGTCATCGCGCACCCGGACGGTCGCGCGGCAATCAACGCCCACGGCAGCCCCTATCTCGGCACGGCCGGGTCGGGCGACGTCCTCGGCGGCTTCATCGCGGGCTTGCTGGCCCAGGGCATGCCCCCGTTCGAGGCGGCCTGCACGGCGGTCTGGCTCCACGGCGATGCCGGCCTGCGGCACGGCCCGGGCCTCATCGCCGAGGACCTGCCCGAGTTGATGCCGGCTGTTTTATCGGGTCTGGCAGAGCGTCTGAGCGCCGCTCCGCCTACTTTGGCACACCGCTGATACCGAGCGGGACGGAAATCGTCCCGCTTGGTCTCTCATACTGGACGAGAGACGGGGCTTCACCGTCCGCTCGATGAAGTCAGGCTCAAACCTGCGCGATGGCCTGCACGCGGGCGCTCACCGCCCCGGCGATCCGGCGCATCGGTTTGAGGGCCACGTCGAAGAAGGCTGCCGGGCGCTCGGGGCGCACTGCGCTGCGAAGGCGACCGGGTTCGCTCACGGGCGCGACGGGCAGGTAAAGCGCCTCGAAGAAGGAGATCCGGAGCAGTTCGTTGCCCTCAGGGTCGCTCACGAGCAGCGAGGCGTCCAGGAGCTGCGCCTCGGCGCCATGACGCTGGACGAGGGCGCGGACCACGGTGGAAGCCGCCGAGCGGATGTCGTCCACGTCGGCGACGTCCTGACCCACATGGTCGGGAACGACCTTTCCATGGATGAGGATGTTGAAGAAGGCACGCATCGTGGGGCGAAGCTTTCTTGCAGGGGGAGGAGGGCCGACCTGTTCAGGCGGCCTCGACGTCGGAGGAAGTGTCGGCAGCCGATTTTGGGTCGAAGGCATCTGCGAGGAGGCCGATGCGGCGCGCCATGTCCCGAACCTCGTTCAGGGCAATGGATTTCTGCCCTTCCTTCACGGCCCGGGTAATGTCGCTGACCTGTGTGGTCGCGATCCGCTTCAGTTCCTCGGCAAGTTGCTGGCTCGTCATCATGTCCGCTGTCCGGCGAAGGAATGACGCCAAAGTCGGACGGTCGCGTTACCATGCCGTAACCTGAGGCGGTGGATCCCTGTGGATTGAGGGGATGGCCGGATCGACCGGCCTTTCGGTTGCGGGCATCGCCCGGTGCGCTAGCTCTGCCGGAGCTGCCTTGCACCCCCTTGCCTTCCGGGATCGCCGCGATGGATTGCGCCCTCTTCCTCGACTTCGACGGGACCCTCGTCGATATCGCACCCCGGCCCGATGCGGTGACGGTCGAACCAGGGCTCGTGGGTGATCTGCAAGCGTTGCGGCAGCGCCTCAATGGGGCCCTGGCGATCGTCAGCGGCCGGCCGATCGCGCAGATCGACGGTTTCCTGGCCCCTGCCGCTCTCGATGCGGCGGGGCTGCATGGCGTCGAGCTTCGTCGCGATGGCGCCCTGTCGGGGGGGCGGCCGGATGATCACCCGAACCTGCGGCGGCAGGTCAAGCGCCTTCGCGCGGACGCGGCGCCGCTCGCGTATGTGCTCATCGAAGACAAGGGGGCCTCCGTCGCCGTTCACTGGCGGCTCGCGGATGCGGCCGATGCGCAGCGCGCCGAGGCCCTGGTCAAGGATGCGGCGGCGGCCTTGGGCAGCGAGTACCGCCTGCAACTCGGTAAGGCCGTCGGCGAGATCGTGCCCGCCCGGGCGACGAAGGCCGTGGCCATCCGCGCCTTCATGGCCGAGCCGCCCTATGCCGGGCGCCGGGCGGTGTTCCTCGGCGACGACAAGACCGACGAGATCGCCTTCGCCAGCGTCATGGAAGATGGCGGCATCGCGATCCGCGTCGGGGACGGCGAAACGGCTGCCGCCCGGCGCCTCCCGGATCCCGCTTCCGTCCGGGCGCTCCTGGCGTCCTGGGCCGCGGGCGGGGCGATCGATCCCGAATCCCTGCCCCCCGCCTGACGACGTTACAGCCTTTGGCCGCCGGTCTCCCCTTTCCGGACGGGCCGGCACCTGCCACACAGGCGACGTACCGCGGCGAAGGCGCGGCAGGGGAGAGTGTCGATGTTCGAGTTTCCGGTCCTCATCGGCGACATCGGCGGCACGAATGCCCGCTTCGCCATCGTGGCGGAAAAGGGGGCCAAGCCGACACTTCTCTCGCACGAGGCGACCGCCGACCATCCCGATCCGTCGAGCGCGATCCGCTCGTCCCTGCAGAAGGGCGGTGACCGCGCGCCACCCCCACGCTCGGCAATCCTCGCCATCGCCGGTCGAGTGGATGGCCCTGAGGTGCAATTGACGAATGCCCACTGGAAGGTGGGCGGCGAGCGGATCGCCGGGGATTTCGACCTGACCACGGCCGTGGTTGTGAATGACTACGTCCCCGTCGCCGCCGGCGCCGCGGAAATCGAGCCGCACGACCTCACCTCCGTCGGGCCGTGCCCACCGATCCCAGGGGGCGCCCGGGTCGTCCTTGGGCCCGGAACGGGCTTCGGCGCGGCGGCACTGGTGCCCTATTCGGCCCACCTCGCCATCATCTCCACCGAAGCCGGGCATACGGATATCGGCCCCGCCGACGCGTTCGAGGAGAAGGTCTGGCATGCCCTCGAACGGGTCGAGGATCGCATCACCGTGGAAACGGTGCTTTCGGGACCGGGCCTCGCACGGTTGCACGCGGCGGTCGCCCATGTCCGCACGGGCCAACCGCACGACAAGATCGACCCGGCCGCGGTGACCGAAGCGGGACTTGCCGCCTCCGATCCCCACGCCGTCGAAGCCCTCGGCCTGTTCGCGCGGCTGCTCGGGCGCGTTTGCGGGGACCTCGCCCTGACCTTCCTCGCCACCAGCGGGGTCTATATCGGGGGCGGCATCGCCCCGCGGATCGTCAAGGTCCTGCAGGAGAGCGGCTTCCGCCAAGCCTTCGAGAAGAAGGCGCCCTTCGTGGGGATGATGAAGCAGATCCCGACGAGCGTGATCACCGTGCACGATCCCGCCTTCAACGGGCTGGCGGCGCTGGCGAGCGAAGGCCGAAAGTTCGTCTATCACGGACAGGTTTGGCACCGTCCGGAATAAGATAAGCCGCCCACTGAATACATGATTCCGGGCTGAACCGGCCGCAGGCATGCGCCCAACGCATGGTCCGAACGGCTGCCCGACGCCGAGCCACGGAGGGGAAGGGCATAATAGCGCACGATCGAACGTGAGCCCGCGCTTTGTTGCATTGCGAAATTTTCAAACCGCAACGCACCAAATCTGTGTTTTCTTTTGCGTGCCGGAATTCCCCGGTGTCGCATCGGAGTCCACATGCGCACGATTCTCTTCATCGCGTCGTCCGCCTTCGCCGCCGCGACTTTTGCAGCCGGCGTCGCCTCTGCCGACGACCGGATCAGCGTCACCCCGCCGATCAGCCGTGAGCACGCCCGGGAGATCCGGACGGTCCATCCGGCCGGTGAGCTGACGGTCACGCCGCAGCCCGTTCCGGCCGTGAAGGCGCAGTCCCCGTTCTCCGCCGCCGCGACTCGCGTGGAATTTGCGAACCGCTGACGGCGGATTTGCCGGCGGGAGGTGTATCGCCTCCCGTCAGGCGGCCGCGAGCGGCTTCGAGACATCCTCCAGGGATCGCCCTTCCGCGGCGGTCCCCCAGATGCCGCCGACGACGCTGGCCACCGCCATAAGCACGGCACCGAGGAGGTAGCCGTAGAAGACGTATTCGCGCGATCCGCTCTCGACGAGGGAGCCGAACAGGAGCGGGCCGGACACGCCGCCGACTCCCGTACCGATGGCGTAGAACGCCGCGATCGCCAACGCGCGGATCTCCAGCGGGAAGGTCTCGGCCACCGTCAGGTAGGCGGAGGAGGCCGCAGCGCTCGCGAAGAAGAACACGGCCATCCACACCGCCGTCTGCCCGACCGCACCGAAGGCGTCGATGAGGAACAGATAGCCCGCCCCGACCAGCATCACCGCGGAGATCCCGTAGGTGAAGGCGATCATCGGCCGCCGGCCGATCGTGTCGAACAGGCGCCCGAGGGCGACCGGCCCGAGGAACGAGCCGAGGGCGAAAGGCAGCAAGTACCAACCCACCTGCTCACCGGGGACCTTGTAGAAGCGTTCCAGCACCAATGCGTAGGTGAAGAACAGGGCGTTGTAGAAGAAGGCTTGGCCGACCATCAGGCAGAGGCCGACGACGGTCTGTTTGCGGCTCGACACGAACATCGACTTCGCCACCTCCGAGAGCGGGGTATGGTGGCGGACACGGATCTTCGTGTGCTTCTTGGGATCGGGCGGAGGGAGCGTCACACCCGCGTCCGTGAACCGCTTCTCGATGCCGGTGACGACCCGGTCCGCCTCCTTCACGTAGCCATGCGTCGCGAGCCATCGCGGACTCTCGGGGATCCAACGCCGCAGGTAGAGGATCACGAGGCCGATCGCGCCGCCCGTCAGGAAGGCGACGCGCCAGCCCCATGCCGGATCGATGACCTCCGGGCGAAGCAGAACGATCGACATGAACGATCCGAGCGCCGCACCGATCCAGAACGAGCCGTTGATGATGAGGTTCGTCCAGCCCCGGGCGCTGGCGGGCACGAGTTCCTGGATGGTCGAATTGATGGCGGTGTATTCGCCGCCGATGCCCGCTCCGGTGAAGAAGCGGAAGATGCAGAAGCTCGCGACGTTCCATGACAGGCCCGTGGCCGCGGTGGCGATGAGATACAGCGCAAGGGTGATGAAGAAGAGCTTCTTGCGGCCGATCCGGTCGGTCAGCCACCCGAATCCCACCGCACCGGTGACCGCCCCGATGAGGTAGGACGAGGCCGCGAGGCCGACATCGAACTCGGAGAAGGACATGGGCGGCTGGCGCAGGGCGCCAACCAGGGAGCCGGCCAAGGTGACCTCGAGGCCGTCGAGCACCCAGGTGATGCCCAACGCCACGATGACCAGGACATGGAAGCGGCCCCAGGGGAGGCGGTCGAGACGCCCGGCGATGTCCGTGTCGACGACGCTGCCGACCTCGGCGCGCTCGGGCGTGCCGGCCACCCCCTCAACTTTGGTCGCCATCCTGCCCAATCCTCCATTCACCAAAAGTCGTGAGAAGCGATAAACCGCAACTCCGAATTGTTGTTCGCAACGGATCCCCGCCCGATTCGGTTCGATCCCAATTTTACGGCCACGCCTCACGGTGGCAGCGTTCGCCACGCGTGACGCCCATGAGAGTGCACCTTCGCCTCGTCACCTTCGCCGCCGCCCTCGTCGCGGCGATGGCCGCTGTGCCGATCAGGGCAGCGGACGCCGTGCTGCCGCCGCCGAAGCCCAGGACCGCCCTTGGGGGCGACGACTTATGGCGCCTGCGCGAGCCTGAAGTGCGCGGAGAAGGCCGAAACGACACCGGAGCTCCCCGGGCCGTCCGGCTCGTCTATCCCCCCCTCGTCGCGCCGCGCTGAAACCGTCGCCCGTCTCGCGCCGGACTGCCAGACCGCGTAAAGCGTCGCTGGGGCGGGTCCATGCTTGTCGCCATGCGTTCGCATGGAGACGGCCGAGGGAGATGCGGATGGGCGTGACGACCGAGACGGATGCCCGCGAGGTAGGCCTCTGCCCGCAGCGCCTCGCGCGGATCGCCCCGTGGATGGACCGCCTCGTCGCCGAGGGTCGTCTCGCGGGTCTGTCGGTGACGATCCAGAGGCGGGGAAAGCACGTTTACGGCCGCGCCTGCGGTCAGGCGGACATCGCCCGGGGCACGCCCTTCACCCTCGACACCGTGACCCGCATCTATTCCATGACGAAGCCCCTGACCTCGGTCGCGGTGATGCAGCTCTACGAGCAGGGGCTGTTCCAACTCGATGATCCCGTGTCCCGCTACCTGCCGGAATTCGCCCACATGCGGGTGGCCACCGGGGGCAACCGGGCAAAGATCGAGACCGAGCCGGCCCGGCGGCAAATCACTGTGCGGGACCTCCTGACCCACACCGCTGGCCTGACCTACGGGTTCATGGAGGCGACGCTGGTCGATGCCGTCTATCGCGAGAAGGGCATCGACTTCCTGGCCCGGGAAGGGACCCTGGCGGAGATGACCGCACGGGCGACCGCGGCGCCGCTTCTCGCCCAACCCGGAACCGCCTGGAACTACAGCGTGGCCACGGATGTCCTCGGCCATTTCGTCGCGGTCGTCTCGGGCCGCCCGTTTGCGGACTACCTGCGGGATGAAATCATCGCGCCGCTCGGCATGGTGGATACCGATTTCCACGTTCGCCCCGACGCCTTGCCGCGTTTCTGCGCCTGCTACGCCTACGACCGGCAGCGGACGCTGCGTCCCTTCGACGATTCGGTCGAGACCGCCTTCGCACGGCCCCCGGCCATCGCCTCCGGCGGCGGCGGGCTCGTTTCGACGGCGGCCGATTATCACCGGTTCTGTCGGATGATCCTCGACGGCGGCGTCCTCGACGGACGGCGGATCCTCGGCCGTAAGACGGTGGCGCTGATGACGGCGAACCACCTTCCGGGCGACCTCGCCTCCATCGGTACGCCGCGCTTCGCCGAGACCTCCTATGCCGGGATCGGCTTCGGCCTCGGCTTCTCGGTGATGCTCGAACCAGCCAAGGCACAGATCCTTGGCACGCCGGGCGAGGTCGCCTGGGGTGGAATGGCCTCGACCGCCTTCTGGATCGATCCGGCGGAGGATCTCGCTGTGGTCCTGATGACCCAACTCGTCCCGTCCTCGGCCCTGCCGATCCGGAAGGAGTTACGGGTCCTCACCTACGCCGCCCTCGTGGATTGAGCGCGCCCGCGGCGGCGGGTGCGTGATGCCCCTAATCCGGCACCTTCAGGTCGGCGATGTGTTGGGGTGCCTCCGGATAGCGGGGGTCCATCGCCTCCAGGGTGTCGGCCACGGTCTTGGCGACGGCGTAATTGCGGAACCATTTCCGGTCGGCAGGGACAACGAGCCACGGCGCGGCGGGTGTCGAGCAGCGGCCGATCGCGTCGGCGAACGCCGTTTGGTAGGAATCCCACGACTTTCGCTCGACGAGGTCGGCCGGATCGAACTTCCAGTGCTTGGCCGGGTCCGCGAGGCGCGCTTCCAGCCGCTCCTTCTGCTCGTCGCGGGAGATATGGAGGAAGAATTTCAGGATGGTGGTCCCGCTCTCGGTGAGCAGGCGTTCGAAGTCGTTGATGAGACGGTAGCGGCTTCGCCAGACCTCATCCGGCACGAGCCCCTTCACTCGCACCACCAGGACGTCCTCGTAATGGCTGCGGTTGAAGACGCCGATCATCCCCCGGCCCGGTGCACGGGCGTGGTAGCGCCAGAGGAAATCGTGCTCCAGCTCCTCGGAGGACGGCACCTTGAACGACGCGACGGTGCAGCCTTGCGGGTTCACGCCCTTCAGCACGGCGCGGATGGTGCCATCCTTGCCGCCTGTATCGATGGCCTGGAACACCAGCAGCAGGCTCCGGCGGCGCTCTGCGTAGAGCCGTTCCTGAAAATCGGAGATCCGGGCGCGCTCCCGCCGGAGGGCCTCCTCCGCCCAATCTTTGTCGAGCCCCGCATCTTCCCGGGTGGCGACGGCCGACAGGTCGAAGCTCGCCCCGGGCGGGGCCGGGACGATGCCCGGCGCCGGAACGGCGGGCGAGACCGCCACTCCCCCCGCGCCGGACGGCTGCGCTTCCAGAATCGCGGCTCCGGTATCTGCCCACAGGGATGTGGAGGGCAGCCGCGATTGACCGTGGGAGAGATGGTCCCGGTTTGATACCTGCGAGCCCCTGACGGTCTGGCCGTGTTTGTGCTTGCCGTGTTTCGTGGACATCCGGTGAAGCCTGTGGGGGGCGTTGCTGAGCGGCATCGGAACGGCCGATTGGTCGGCACGTTCCGGGCGCCGTGTTCCTGGTAAGGAACTTAGGGTTTGCGGACGATCTATTTTATCCGCCACGGCCAGACCGGCTGGAATGCGGAGGGGCGCCTTCAGGGAACCCGTGACATCGACTTGAACGCCGTGGGCGAGACCCAGGCGGCGGCCGTCGCCGCGCGTTTGGCAGCCGCCGCGGGGGCGGACCTCGCCCGGGCGGATTTCCTGGCGAGCCCGCTCCTGCGTACCCGGCGCACCATGGAGATCATGCGGTCCGCCCTCGGCCTGCCGCCGCAGGATTATCGGACGGATGCACGCCTGCGGGAAATCGGGTTCGGTGCCTGGGAGGGGGCGACCTGGGCGGAGATCCGCCGCCGGGACCCCGTTGGCGCAGGACAGAGGGACCGGTCGCGCTGGCACCATGTCCCGCCGGGCAACGGCGGCGAGAGCTACGCGATGCTGGTCGAGCGTGTCGCGCCCTTCTTCGCAGGCCTTGGGCCGGTGACGGTCGTTGTCGCCCACGGGGGCGTCGCCCGCGCGATGCTAGTCGCCCTCGGGCAACTCGATATCTACGCGGCGCCGCGCCTCGGGATCCGGCAGGGCGAGGTGCTCGTCATCGACGGACAGGGATGGCGCTGGGCCTGACGGATCGCGGGTCGTCCGCATTTTCCATTCAAGCTCGGTTCAAAGCCGCCTCGCTATCGGCATGATCGCCGGGCTATAGGGCGCCGTGACAGAGAGTGCCGGAAGGAAACGCCGGCAGCGGAGCAGCGCATGAGCGACCTCGCCGAGAAGCCCCGGCCCGCATCTGCGGCAGCGGGCGCACGGCCGTCGGACGGTGGAGCGTTCCTCTACGGCGACAGGCGGTCCGATCTGATCCGCGACGAGGTGCTCGGCGAGATCTTCCGCCACTCCGCGCAGCAGCGGCACGACCATCCCTGCCTGATCGACGGAGCCAGCGTCGGCGCGGGCGGACTGCATCCACATCTCAGCTACGCGCAGGTGCTCGCCCGGGCGGAGCGGATCGCCGCCGGGCTGTCGCATCGGGGCATCGGCCCGGGCGATGTCGTCGGCCTGTGGATGGCCCGCGGGCCGGACCTCTTGGTCACCCAGATCGGCATCACCCTCTCGGGGGCGGCCTGGCTGCCCTTCGACGCGGAGGCCCCCGCCGACCGGGTCGGCGTCTGCCTCGGCGACGCCACTGCGAAGGTCCTCATGGTCTCGGCGGCCCTGCAGCCCCAGGCGCCGGGTGGTTTCGAGGCCCTGACGCCGGCAGACCTCCACACGGCGACCCCCGCCGACGCGCCCGTTCCCGATGCCCGGGCCAAGGGCCTCACGCCTGGGCACCCGGCCTACCTGATCTATACCTCAGGCTCGACCGGCGTGCCCAAGGGCATCGTCATCAGCCACGCCAACATCTGCCACTTCCTGCGATCGGGGAATGCCCTCTACGGGATGCGACCCGACGACGTGGTGTTCCAGGGCGCCTCCGTCGCCTTCGACCTGTCGATGGAAGAGATCTGGGTGCCCTACCTCGTCGGGGCGACGCTGTTCGTGGCGAGCCCGTCGATGATGGGCGATGTCGAGGCGCTGCCCGGCATCATCGCCGCCAACGGCATCACGGTGCTGGACACGGTGCCGACCCTGCTCGCCATGATCACCGGGGACCTGCCGCGGGTGCGCCTCGTGCTGCTCGGCGGCGAGGCCCTGCCCGAGCCCCTGGTGGCCAAGTGGGCCACGGCCACCCGGCGCCTGTTCAACACCTACGGGCCCACGGAGGCGACGGTGGTGGCCACCGCCGCCGAGATGCATGCCGGCGAGCCGGTGACGATCGGCGGCCCGATCCCGAACTACTCCATCTACGTGGCGAGCGAAGATCTCCGTCTCCTCGGCCGCGGCGAGCAGGGCGAGCTGCTGATCGGCGGTCCGGGCGTCGCCCAGGGCTACCTCCAGCGGCCCGAGCTGACGGCGGAGAAGTTCATCGAGAACCCCTTCGACTCGGACGGGTCGGACCCCGTGCTCTATCGGTCGGGCGATGCCGTCTCCCTCGATGCCGCCGGGCGGATCCTCTTCCACGGGCGCATCGACGACCAAGTGAAGATCCGCGGCTTCCGCGTCGAACTCGGCGAGATCGAGTCGCGGATCCGCACCGCGCCGGAGATCAATCAGGCGGCGGTGGTCCTGCGGTCGGACGACGGAGTGGACCGCCTCGTCGCCTTCCTCATCCCCGAGCGGGGGCAGGGGATCGACACGGCCGTGCTGCGCAAGCGGCTCGCTGCCGAAATGCCACCTTACATGGTGCCTGGCCATTTCGAGGTCGCTGAAACCCTGCCGCGGCTCACCTCCGGCAAGGTCGACAGGAAGGCTCTGAAGATCGCGCCCCTGACCGTCGTCTCGGCCGACGGCGAGCAGGAGCCCCCGGAGAACGACACGGAAGCCGCCCTCCTGGCCGCCGCCAAGCAGGTCTTCGGCGCGCAGCCCATCCCGCTGGCGGGCGACTTCTTCGCCGATCTCGGCGGCCACTCCCTTTTGGCCGCCCGCTTCGTCTCCGCGGTGCGCGAAACGCCTGCCCTCGCTGGCATCACATTGCCGGACGTCTATGCCAAGCGCACCCTCCGGGCCATGGCGGAGACGCTGATCGCCCGTTCCGGCGGCGTGGGTGCCGAAGCCGCCGTGCGCGACCTTGGGTTCGAGGCGCCCCCGCTCCTGCGCCGGGCCCTGTGCGGGCTGGCCCAGGCGGTGGCTTTGCCTTTCCTGATCGCCCTCGCCACGGTGCAGTGGCTCGGCATCTTCGTGACCTACCTGCTGCTGACCGGCGGCGGCCTGAGCTTCTTCGCCGAACTCGGCGTGCTGCTCCTCGTCTACATCGCGATCAACGCGGTCACGGCGGCAATCGCCATCGCCGGGAAGTGGCTTGTCCTCGGCCGGACACGCCCGGGGCGCTACCCGCTGTGGGGTGTGTACTATTTCCGCTGGTGGCTGGCGCAGCGACTCGCGCCCCTGGTCCATGTGAAATGGCTCCAGGGTTCGCCGGCCATCGCCGTCTACCTGCGCCTGATGGGTGCCCAGGTCGGCCGGGACACCGTCATATCCGATATCGAAATCGGGGCGCCGGACCTGTTGCGGATCGGGGACGGGGCGTCCCTCGGCGGCCGCCTTGTGGTCGCCAACGCGGAGATCGTCGGGAACGAACTCGTCATCGGCACGGCGGAGATCGGCGCGGATGCCACCGTCGGCACCTCCTGCGTCATCTCGCACGATACGGTCATCGGCGCACAGGCCGAGATCGCCGACCTCACCACCATCCCCGCCGGCACGCGGGTCGGCGCGGGGGAAAGGTGGGACGGTTCCCCCGGGCGGAAGGCGGGCATGGCCGACACAGCCGACCTGCCCGCGCCGCCGGTGGTAAGCCCCCAGCGCCGGGCGGCCTTCGCCGTGGCCTACGTCCTGTTGCTCGGGGCGATCCCGGCGGTGGGCCTGCTGCCGATCTTCCCCGCCTTCTTCCTCTTCGATCAGATTTCGGACTCACTCTCCGACATCACCGACATCGACTATCATTTCTACCTGCCGATCCTCACTTGGCCGACGGCCATGCTGATGACCGCCGGCACCGTGCTGCTCATCACGGGTATCCGCTGGCTGATCCTGCCACGGACCCGACACGGGACCTTCTCGGTTCACTCCCTATTCTACCTGCGGAAGTGGTCCCTCGCGCTCGCCGTCGAGGTGACCTTGGAGACGCTGGCCTCCCTCTTCGCCACCGTCTACATGCGGGCATGGTACCGCCTGATGGGCGCCTCCATGGGCGAGGGCGCGGAGATCTCTACGAACCTCGCCGGGCGTTACGACCTCGCGGAGGTCGGCGCGCGCAACTTCATCGCCGACGAGGTGGTGTTCGGCGAGGAAGAGGTCCGTCGCGGCTGGATGCACCTGGAACCCGTCCAGACGGGCAAGCGGGTCTTCGTCGGCAACGATGCGGTGGTGCCGCCGGGGGCGGTGATCCCCGACGACGTCCTGATCGGCATCAAGTCGAAACCGCCGGCCAACGAGGCGATGGCGCCGGGCGAGACGTGGTTCGGCTCGCCGCCGATCCGCCTGCCGGCCCGGCAGCGGGTCGACCTCGGCTCCGCCGCCCAGACCTACGAGCCCGGGCTGTGGCCCAAGGTGCGGCGCGGTATCTTCGAGGCGTTCTCGACCTCGTTCTCGCCGATGCTCTACATCACCCTCGCGATCACCGCGATCGATTGGTACTTCTACCCAGCCATCCTGGAGCGGGACTGGACGGGTCTTGCCTTCAGCTTCATCGCGATCAGCGTCATCATCGCGATGATCCAATCCACGGCGGTGATCGCGATGAAATGGCTGCTGATGGGCGTGTACAAGCCCGGGATGCAGCCCATGTGGTCGTGGTGGGCCATGCGCACCGAGGCCATTGCGGTCGCCTATTGGGGGCTGGCCGGCAAGGTGTTGCTTGAGCATCTCCAGGGCACGCCGTTCCTGCCGTGGGTGCTTCGCCTGTTCGGGGTGAAGGTGGGGCAGGGTGTCTGCATGCTCACCACCGACATCACCGAGTTCGACTGCGTGACGATCGGGGATTTCTGCACGATTAACCGGGTGTCGGCTCTCCAGACCCACCTCTACGAGGACCGCATCATGAAGATTGGCCGGGTGGTGCTCGGGCGGGGCGTCTCGGTCGGCGCGTTCTCGACGGTGCTGTACGACACGAAAGTCGGCGATTACGCGCGGCTTCGTCCGCTCACCATCGTGATGAAGGGTGAGTCGATCCCCGCCAACACCGAATGGGAAGGCGCACCCGCCGTGCCGGTGGTGCACGGAGGGTAAGCGCAAGCCGCCCCACGATCACTCCACCACGATCACCCCGTCATGGCCAGCATCGCGACGCCATGACGGGGCGGTGTGGGGAGAGGTGCACTCAGACGGGCTTGAGCCCCTCCGACCGGATCCAGTCCCGCGTCCGGTCCAGGGCCCGCGTCAGGCGGTCGAAGAGGCTGTCGATCTCGTCGGGCGTGATGATCAGCGGCGGGCAGACGGCCACACGGTCGCCCGCGAGGAACCGGACGATCAGCCCTTCCTCCTGGGCGAAGGCGACGCAGCGGGCGGCGACGCCGGCCTTGGGCTCGTATTGCCGGCGGCTCGCCTTGTCGGCCACGATCTCCAGGCCGCCGATCAGGCCGAGGCCCTTCGCCTCGCCGACGATGTCGTGGTCCGCGAGGGCGGAGAGACGGCGCTGGAAGTGCGGCGCCTTTTCCGCGGCACCCTCGATGACCCGGTCGCGCCGGTAGATCTCGATCGCCTTGATGGCGACGGCGCAGGCGACGGGGTGCCCGGAATAGGTGGTGCCGTGGCCGAAGCCGCCGAGCTTCTCGCTTTGTCCGATGAGAACCTCGTCGAGGGCCGGGTCGATGCTGATGCCGCCGAGGGGCACATAGCCGGATGTCACGGCCTTGGCGAAGGAGATCGTATCCGGCCGCATGTCGAGGGCCTGCGCGCCGAACCACGTCCCGAGGCGGCCGAAGCCGCAGATCACCTCGTCGGCGATGAGCCGGACGTCGTATCGCGACAGGACGGCCTGGATCGCCGGAAAGTAGCCCTTCGGCGGCAGGATCGCGCCGCCTGCGCCCATGACGGGTTCGGCGATAAAGGCCGCCACGGTGTCGGGGCCCTCCCGCAGGATCGTCTCCTCCAGCTCGGCGGCGAGGCGTGCTGAGTAGCTCTCCTCGCTCTCACCCGGTTCGGCCCCGCGGTAATGGTGCGGCGTGGAGACATGGAGGAAGCCGGGAAGGGGAAGATCCCAATCCATGTGGTTGGCCGGCAGGCCGGTCATGGAGGCGCTGGCGATGGTGACGCCGTGATAGCCCTTGCGCCGGGCGATGATCTTCTTCTTCTGCGGGCGCCCGAGGGCGTTGTTGTAGTACCACGCGAGCTTCACCTGCGTGTCGTTCGCTTCGGAACCGGACGAGCAGAAGAAGATCTTCGCCGTTGGAACCGGCATCAGCTCTTTCAGCGTCTCGGCAAGTTCGATGGCCGGGTCGTGGCTGCGCCCGGAGAACAGGTGCGTGAAGGGCAGGCGGCCCATCTGGACCCGCGCGGCCTCGACGAGTTCCGCGTTCGAATAGCCGAGCGCCGTGCACCACAGCCCGGACATGCCCTCGATGTAGGGCCTTCCCTCGGTGTCGTAGACGTGGACGCCTTCGCCGCGCTCCAGCACGAGGGGGCCCGTGCGCCGATGGTTCGACAGGTGCGTATAGGGGTGGAGCAGGGTTTCGACGTCGCGGGTCGCGAGGTTCGAGAGCATGCGGGCGCTCCTGGGGGAACTGGACCGTGCCACACTACCGGCACGAAGGATGCGCAGATAGGGCCGACGTCCCACACCTCTCCGACTCGGGACGCATGCCGGACCGTCCGATCCATCGATGCTCAGCCCCGAACAGATCGTCGCGCAGCCGGCTCCGGGCCGGGCCTGCGGCACCTGCACCCTCTGCTGCAAGGTCTACGACGTGCCCGCCGTGGACAGCGTCGCCGGGCAATGGTGCCGGCACACGGTCTCTGGCCGGGGCTGCGCGATCCATGCGACGAGGCCGGACCATTGCCGCGCCTTCCACTGCCTCTGGATGACGGAGGGGTGGCTCGGCCCGGAATGGAAGCCCGAAAAGGCAAAGATGGTGCTCAGCCTCGACCCCGTGACCCGGAACATGAATGTGCAGGTCGATCCGGGTCAGGCGAATGCGTGGCGCCGGGAGCCGTATTATGGTCAGTTGCGCCGCTGGGCCGTGGCGTCGGCTCCCCAGAAACGACACGTCCTCGTCCACGTGAACAAGACCACCACCGTCGTCCTGCCGGACCGGGAGGTCGCCCTCGGCGTGGTCGCCCCCGACGAGCGGATCGTCACCCGGGAGCGGATGACGCCGCAAGGTCTGACCTTCGAGTTCGAGAAGGTCCGCCAGGTCGCGCAGGCCACGTGACACCTCGACCCAATCGATGTGACCCGCCCCGATGACGACTGTCTACGATTTCACAGTCCGTGCCGCTGACGGGAGCCCGCATCCGCTTTCGCAATACAGGGGGCGTGTCCTGCTGATCGTGAACACGGCGTCGCGCTGTGGCTTCACTCCGCAATACCAGGGCTTGGAAGAGTTGTGGCGTGACAAGCGCGAGGCCGGGCTGACGGTGCTTGGTTTCCCCTGCAACCAGTTCGGAAGGCAGGAGCCCGGCGATGCCGAAGAGATCGCCCAGTTCTGCGACAGGACCTTTGGGGTGAGCTTCCCCATCCTCGCCAAGGTCGAGGTCAAAGGCGCGGGGGCCGATCCCCTGTTCGATTATCTGAGCCGCGCCCGCCGGACCCTCTTCGGCACCCGCGGCATCCGGTGGAACTTCACGAAGTTCCTCGTCGGCCGCGACGGTGTGCCCATCGCCCGCTATGCGCCCGTGGTCGGACCTGCGGCCCTGCGAGGCGACATCGACGAAGCCCTCACCCGATCTGTCGCCTCAGCGCAGGCTGTTTTCGTATCATCTGGAACGCCCGTCTAACTGTCTTTGCGAGCGACAGCGAAGCAATCCAGGGCAGCGGAACCTGACCGGATGTGGCGGATCCCTGAATTGCTTCGCTTCGCTCGCAAAGACGGCACGGCGGCAACGGAGAGCAGGCGATCCAAAGCTTCCCGAAAATGCGCTAGCCTTGAAGGATCGCCTCGCGGGAAGCCTGAAGATCGGGGGCGGCGGTCCAGAGATGGCGGGTGCCCCGGACACTCTGGTAGCGGATGGGGGACACCGCCTCACGCAGCACACCCGCCAGGAAACGGCTTTCGGCGACCCGGCGGAGAATACTCTCGGGCATCCCACTGCACCGGGCCCGCCGTTCAAGGTCCCTCAGCGACTCGAAGAGGGCGGCACGGGATTCCGGTTCGCGGTTCCCCCGCGCCCGGCGGAAGATCGCGGCAAGTTCCTCCATGACGAAGTTTTCGTTGAGCGTTTGTGCTGACATCGTAGCGCCGGAATCTGCCGAGCCCGATGCTAAAGCAATAATGACCGGGTTCGCCAGGGCCCCGGTCCCGCCAGCCCGATTATGGTAAAAGACGGGCGATCATGTTGCTCGTTTGCATCTCGGCTGGGCAGCGCTCACGCGAGCGTGGCGATCGTCCGGGCGGCGGCCTCGAACTCCGACCGGCGGGCGGCGAGTCTCGCCTCGGCCTCCTCGTCGCGGCCCCAGACATCGGCCTGATAGGTCTCATCCACATGAGCGGCTGCCCAGGCCTGTTCTGGGCTGAGCTGCCCGTGCAGCAAGGCGAGGGCGAGGATCAAGGAGCCCGTGAGGGTCGTGAGCGTATGCAGGGCAGCGAGCCGGAACGGATCGTGAACGCCCCGGACCGCATCCGACAGCGCTTGTACGGCGAGCGGCGGCTGGGTGACGTGCATCACGCCCTCGCTTAGGATCAGCCGCGCGCCGAACGTGTCATAGGCCCAATCGAGGACCGGATCCCACGCGGCGGCCTGCGCTGCGACCAGCCTGTCAGGTTCGGCGGCGCGGTAGGCGAGAAGGTCCGTCTGGGCGTAGGCGCAGAGATCGTCGGCGACCGCCTCCCGGCGGGACGCAACCCCGTCGATCGCCGTGTTGGCGAGGCGGGTCAGCGGCATCCTCGCCGGATCGATCTCCGTCTCCTGGGCGCCCCACTCCACCGCCACGGCCTCGGCCAGGGCGGGAGTGGGAAGCAGCAGGGGGTTGCGGGCGGGCGTGTTGGCCGGACGTCCGTCGAGGGTCAAGCGAAAGCCGCCCTCGGCCGGGGCGAACCCGGCTTCCTTGTAGAAACGGCGGGGGAGGGCGGGCTTCGCTCCGGTCCGGGCAGCCAGGACGGGATCCGGCCGCTCACTGTCGCCCGGTTGACCCAGCCAATCTTGCGTCACGTCGCTCATGGTCACCGACATAATCTCTGCGCCAACCCGGCGCGAGGGGGCTCACTCAAGCTCGGCCCCGCCGGCCAGGATGCCTTCGAGGGTCGAGGCATCGTCCGCCACCGTCACCGCCCCGGCCCGGTACAGGATTCCCGCCGCATGGTAGCCCCAGCCGACCCCGATGGGCGCGACACCGGCCGCCACGGCCATGGCCATATCGAACGTCGTGTCGCCGATCATCACCGTGCTGTCCGGCGCCGTGCCCGCGTCCGCCATGGCCCGGTGGAGCATCTCGGGATCGGGCTTGGACGCCGCGTCGTCGGCCGTCTGCGTGGTGACGAACCTGTCCTCCCACCCGTAATGGGCGAGAAGCCGGTCGACACCCCGCCGGGACTTCCCCGTGGCGATCCCGAGGACCACGCCCGGTCTGGCATGGAGCCGGTCCAAAAGCTCGCCCATGCCGGGAAACAGAGGTTCCTCGTAAGCCGGGTCGACCCGAAGACGGTTGTAGGCCAGCTTGTAGCGCTCGGAGAGTTCCTCGACAGGCCCGTCCTCCCCGACGAGGCGGCGGAACGCCTGGGGCAGGGACAGACCCACCACGGAGAGGGCGACCCGGCGCTCGGGCGCCGGGAGGCCGAGTTCCCCGAAGGCCGCGGCCTGTGCGGCGACGATCAGATGCTGGCTGTCGACGAGGGTCCCGTCCACGTCGAAGACGACGAGCCTCATCGCCGGACCCGTCCTGCCGTTCGATGGCGGGGGCCGGCGGCTCGCGGTGTCACGGCTTGCGGACCGGTGCTGGCGCGGGGACGGGGGCCTGATGCTGAGGCGTGCGGGTGCGCTCGTAGCCGAGGCGGCAGCGGATCAGGAAACGGCGGCGCTTGCCGCCCCGGTAGCCCCGCTGATGGGAGGCGCGGTTGCACGCCGCGTAGGAACGCCGACGCCGGTCCCGGCCGGTGACGGCGGGGGCGGTCCCCGGCCGCTCGGTACGGGCCGCCTCGGTCCGGGGCTCGGTGCGAGCGGCGGCGGGCTCCGGCTTGGCGGCAGCGGGCTTCTGCGGCGCGACGGCGGGTTCCTTGCGGGTCTGCTCGGCCGGTGCCGGTTCGCCCGGCGCCGCAGACGCCAGCGGCGCGGTCACGCACAGGGCGGCGAGGCAGGCCAAAGTCGCGAGCTTCATTCTCAGGATCTCGACCGTCGGGGGCGCGGCTGGCACAGGTGCAGCTAAGCGCTGCAGCATATGAGGCGGGCGCGCCCGTTGCCAAGCCATCCGCCCCGGAGCGACGCGTCGCGCCCGTTCAATCTTCCGGTGCGTCGACCACCGGATCGTAGCGGCCGGCGTCGAAGCCCAGCAGGTTCCAGCTCTGCGCCATGTGCGGGGGGAGGGGGGCGCTCACGTCCACGGGGCGGCCGGTCCGCGGGTGGGGAATCACGATCCGCCGGGCGAGGAGGTGGAGGCGGTTCTGGATGCCGCCGGGCAGCTCCCAGTTCTCGATCGAGAAATATTTGGGGTCCCCGACGATCGGATGGCCGATATGGGCGGCGTGGGCACGCAGCTGATGGGTCCGCCCCGTCACGGGCTTGAACGACAACCACGAGACCTTCTGCGCCGCCTGATCGACCGTCGCGTAATAGGTCAGGGCATGGCTCGCCCCCTCGTCGCCGTGCTTGGCCACCCGCATGCGCGCGTCGGCATCCGTCGGCTCGTCCTTGGCAAGGTAGGTCGAGATCCGCCCCTGGCGCACCCGGGGCACGCCTGCCGTCAGGGCCCAGTAGATCTTCCGGGCGGCCCGGGAGCGGAAGCTCTTGGCCAGCGTCGAGGCGGCCACGCGCGTCTTGGCGATGATGAGGCAGCCGGCCGTGTCCTTGTCCAGGCGGTGGACGAGGCGCGGCTTCTGCCCGTCCGGTCCGGTGAGGGCGTCGAGGAGGCCATCGACGTGCCGCACCGTGCCCGACCCGCCCTGCACAGCGAGACCGAAGGGCTTGTTCAGCACCATCATGTCCGCATCCTCGTAGAGGATCAGGCTGCGCAGGAAGTCTGCGTCATCCGCTTCACGGGCGGCGTTGCGCGGCCGCTCGGTGGGCTGGTCGAGGCGAAGGGGCGGTACCCTCACGCTCATGCCCGGCTCCAGCCGGTCGTTGGGCTTGGCCCGTTTGCCATCCACCCGAAGCTCGCCCTTACGGACGATGCTCTGCACCCGCGTGAACGGAAGCTGGGGGAACCGCGCGGTGAGAAAGCGGTCGATGCGCATGCCCGCCTCGTCCGTCTCCACCGTCAGCGTCTGCACGCCGGAGGCGAGGGTGGCGGACGCCGCAGCCCGCTGCTCGCGCCGCGTCGGACCCGCGGCCGGCACCTCGGCGCCGGCCTTCGGCGGACGGCCGGATCTGGCTGGCGCCGCATCCGTGCGCGCCGCGGCCTCGTTTCGGCGAGCCGGGCCCCTGTCCGCGGGCGCTTCGCGCTTGGGTCGTGCCTGCGCCGGCCTGGGGGCCGGCTCGGCGGCAGGGATCCAGGGGGACCGTTCGCCGGCATCGTCGCCGCGGGCGCGGGCGGCGCGCTCGGCGGCGTCCTTGGCGCTGGTGCGAGGCCCGGTGCCGGCGCGGGGCGCCCGGAAGGCTGATGGCCGGCCCGGCCGACCATCGGGGCGGCCTGTGCCGCCGGAAGGGCCCCCGCGGCGGGGAGGTCGTGTACTCATGAGCGGTAGCCCGTCTCGCGCACCGGAGAATGCTGCCGGCGTTCCGTCCCGGAGCCGAGGGCCGGCCAAATGAAAGGGATGGTCGCCGCATAGCATCGCCCGGCGTACCCGGCAAAGCCTCCAGCCTGCGGACAGGGCGGAATAACCGCCGCGGACGCGTTGACCGGAGGGGTCGCACTCGCCTAGCTTGACCGTGACGGTTCCCTTCGGGGATCAAAAGGGAACGTGGTGAGGGCACTTGCCCGAAGCCGCGGCTGCCCCCGCAACTGTAAGCGGCGAGCTTTTCCACCACCTCATGTCACTGGGCGGGTCAGCCCGGGAAGACGGTGGAACGGCGACGACCCGTGAGCCAGGAGACCTGCCGTCAGCCGTGGTCACACGCGAAACGCGCTGGGCGGGGTGTCCTGGCGGGTGTCGAGGCACCGTCCTGTCGGACGGATGCCGCGGCCTCGTTCGCGGTGACGTGCCACACCAAAGCGCGCCCGCGATCCCCGTGCCGACCCCTCTTCGTCCATGACAGTCCCTGGCGCCAGCGAGCGCACCGGGGCGCCCCTGCGTGGCCACCGAGTCCGGTGAACAACCTCGTACGGGACTGGAAGTGTAATGTTGTTATATTGCATTGAGGCGGCGGCCGGCCTCTGCCGCGCCGGAGTTCCGACCGATGTCTTCGACGCTTATCCCGATACGATCATCCCGCACTCGCCGTTTGGCCGCCGTCATCGCCCAGGTCCCGCTCGCCCTCCTCATGACCCAGGCTGAGGCACAGGACGCCGTGACCCTCGATCAGCTTTCCGTGGAAGGGGAGGCCGGTATCGGTCTGGACCGCGCGGCGCCCGCCGGCCTCAACCTCCGAACGCCCGACCGGGCCGCGAGTCGCCTCGGGCTGACGCTGCTGGAGACACCCGCCAGCGTCGACATCGTCTCGGGGGAGACCGCCCGCCTGCGGGGGCAGGATACGATCGCCGATGCGGTGACCCAGGACGCCACGGGCATCACTACCATTGCGGCGCCGGGCAACGGCAACGGCGCCTTCACCAGCCGGGGCTTTGCCGGGCCGAACTCCATCCAGCAGCTCTACGACGGCACCCGTCTCTATGTCGGGGCGGGCACCGTCACCTTCCCCTTCGACACGTGGAATGTGGAGCGCATCGAGGTCCTGCGCGGCCCGTCCTCGGTGCTGTATGGCGATGGGGCCATCGGCGGCGTCATCAACGTCGTGACGAAGAAGCCGACCTTCGTACCCATCAATACGGCCAGGGCCGTCGTCGGCTCGGACGGGGTGGCCCGGCTCGCCTTCGATTCGGGCGGTGGCATCGCGCAGGCCGAATTCGGCGACACCTTCGCCTACCGTCTGAACGTGAGCGGCAACCGGGCCGATGGGTGGGTCCGGCCCGAGGGCGACTTCCGCAATCTCGCCGTCTCGGCGGCCCTGCTGTTCCGGCCGAGCGCGGATTTCGCCGTCACGCTCTCCCACGATCTGGGCTACCAGGAGCCGGCGCGCTATTGGGGCACGCCCCTCGTGGAAGGGCGCATCCCGGACCTGATCCGGTTCAACAACTACAACGTCCACGATGCGAAGATCACCTGGGCCGACAATTGGACCCAGCTGAAATCCGAATGGTCGCCCACCGCCGACATCACCATCCGGAACACGGCCTACCGCCTGACGTCCAGCCGTCACTGGCTCGATGTCGAGCAATATGCGTTCAACCGTCAGACCGGCCTGGTGGACAGGTCGGATTACCTGGAGATCTATCATAGCCAGGAACAGATCGGAGACCGCCTCGACGCGACCTTCCGCGGCGACATCCTCGGGCGGCCCAACCAGTTCGTTGCCGGATTCGATGTGAACCGGATCGATTTCCGGCACACCAACAACTTCTACTTCGATCAGAGCACGAGCGTCCTCCTCACCGGCTACGATCCCGGCCTGTTCCCGCAGGACGGCCGGGCCGTACCCGCCTACGCGACCCGGACGACGCAGGTTTCGGTCTTCGCCGAGGACCGGCTGCAGCTGACGGACCGGCTGTCCTTCCTCACGGGGGTGCGGTTCGACGTGCCGACCCTGCACCGGGAAGATCTCCAAACGGGCGCGCAGTTCGACCGGACGTTCCACGCCCTCGGCTACCGTTTCGGCCTCGTCTACAACCCGACGCCGGACAGTGCGCTCTATGCCCAGTACAGCGTCGCCACGGATCCCGTGGGCAGCCTCATCACGCTGTCGCAATCACTCGCGGGCTTCAAGCTCGCCACCGGCGACCAGATCGAGGTGGGCGCGAAGGGGGTGGCCTTTGCCGGTGCGCTGGAATGGACGCTGGCCGGCTATCGCATCGTCAAGAACAACCTGATTTCCCGACTGCCCGGCTCGTCCGCCGTCGGGGTCCAGGTCGGGAGCCAGTCCTCGCAGGGTGTCGAACTCGCCCTGGGTTGGGCCATCGCGCCCGGCTGGCGCCTCGACGGCAACCTCGCCCTGCTGCATGCGCAGTACGACAACTTCACCCAGACCGTGAATGGCGTCGCCGTGTCCTACGCCGGGAACCAGCCCCTCGACGTTCCCGAACGTATCGCCAACCTGTGGCTGAGCTGGGATCCAGTCCGGGACTGGACCGCCAGGGTCGGCCTGCAGAATGTCGGTCAGGTCTACAGTGACTTCGGCAACACGGCCCGGCGCCCGGCCTACACTTTGGTGAACCTCGTCCTCGACCATCAGGTCACGGCACAGTCGCGCTTGTCCCTTCGGGTCTACAACCTGTTCGACAAGGTCTACGCCATCAGCGGCAACGCCGTGGACGGGGTGGGCACCAACTGGCTCCTCGGCCGGCCCCGATCCTTCGAGGTCGCCTACACGGTGTCGTGGTGAGCCGCGTCGGAAAGCGGGGGAAGCGGTGGCTGCTCCTCGGCCATCGCTGGTTTGGGATCGGCACCGGCCTGCTCTTCGCGCTCTGGATCGGATCCGGGTTGGTGATGCTGTACGTGCCGTTCCCGCATCTCACCCGCGCGGAGCGGCTCGAACGCCTCGCGCCGATCGCCTGGGACAAGGTGGTGATCGGCCCCGACGCCGCCCTTGCGGCGGCCGGCTCACCGGATGTCCGGGCCGGCTTCAGGCTGGAGATGCGGGCCGATAAGCCCGTCTATCGGATTGCCGGGCCGGACGGCATTCCCCTCACGGTGTCCGCCCGGACCGGGGAGCGCCTGGGCCCCCTCGACGCCGCAGAAGCCGTGCGCATCGCGGGTGGCGGCAAGGCCAGCCGCGTGTCGCGTGACCAGTGGACCGTCACTGCCCGTTACGATCCCCTGCGCCCCTTCATCAAAGTCGCCCTGGGGGATCCGGCCGGGTATGAGGTCTATGTTTCGGTGCCCACCGGAGAGGTCGCCCTCGTCACGACCCGCTGGCAGCGGGGCTGGAACTGGCTTGGTGCCGTCACGCACTGGATCTATCTCACGCCCCTGCGTGCGCGGCCGGAGGCGTGGCGGCAAGCGCTGCTGTGGCTCTCGGCCATCGCGAGCGTAACGGCTGTGACTGGGCTCAGCGTGGGGGTGTGGCGGCTGCGGCTGCGGAACCGCTATCGCGGCGGAGGGGTCAGCCCCTACCGCGGCCTCGCCCTGTGGCACCACCTCATCGGGATGGCCGGAGGCGTGAGCCTGGTTTGCTTCATCGTGAGCGGTTGGCTTTCGATGAATCCGAACCGTTGGTTCTCGTCGACGACACCCCCTGAAGCCGTGCGCAACGCCTATGCCGGACACCCCGGCGCGCTCGGGGTATCGGTGGCCGAACTTCATCGGCTCGCCGGCCCCAGCCTCGCGACGCTGCACTTCGCGCCCATCGGCGGCCGCTGGTGGATGGTGCGGGAGACCGCCGGGGGGCCAGCGGCAACGGACCTCGGCGGCGGCCCCGGGCCGGATTCAGCGACGCTGGAGGCGGCAGCAAGGATGCCCGGCGGACATCTCACCGAGGCCAAGCTGGTTGCGACGTACGACGCCTATTGGTCTCCGAACGGGTCCGATCGGCCGCTCCCGGTGCTGCGCCTGACCTTCGACGATCCGGCCGCCACGTGGCTGCATATCGATCCGCGGGACGGCACATTGCTCAACCGGCTTGATCGCTCCGGCCGAGCCAATCGCTGGCTGTTCGACGCGTTCCACCGGCTCGATATCCCGGGCCTTTCCACCCGTCCTTTCTGGCGGTTCTCAGCGCAGTGGGCCCTGAATCTCGTCGGCGCGGGGATTGCGCTGACCGGGTTGATTGCAGGAGGGCGGCGCTTCGGGCGGATGTTTCGGCCCAGGGTGGGACGTGGCTGAAGTGTTTTCTGTCATCCTTGGATCGCCCGCTCTCCAGTCATTGCGAGCGAAGCGACGCAATCCAGGGATCCGCAGCATCCTAAGAAGTTCCGCCGCCCTGGATTGCTTCGCTCCGCTCGGAAAGACGGAGAGCCGGCAGCGGAGAGGAGGCGATCCCGCGCTTCCCGAAAAGGCACTTACGCGTCTCCGCGCTTAGATGGCCGCACTCGTCCTGCACGTAGCTCGGCCAGAGAACGAAAAACGTCCCCGAGCCTTGGGCTGGGGACGCTTTCAGATCGAAGGCTACCTTCTCGACGGAATCGTCGTCCGCTTACAGGTACGATATTCACTCCTGGACGATTCGTTTAAAGCTTCAGCAGCGCCTTGGTCTCGCGAAGCTGGACGATTTGCGCATTCAGCTCCTCGCGGCGCTGCAAATCCTCGGTCGCGTCGTACTGGAGTTGCACCGCCTCGATGTCCCGGTCGAGGGATTCCGCATTCAGTTCCTCGATCGGCGCCGCGCGCTCGGCGAGGACGGTGAGGCCCGTGGGTCCGATGTCGGCGAACCCGCCGCGCACGTAGATCCGCTTGCCCGAACCCTGGCTCTCGGTGATGACGATGACGCCCACCCGGAGGGAGGTGAGGACCGGGGCATGGCCCGCCATCACGGTCATCTCGCCCTCGATGCCGGGCAACTGAACGGCGTTGACTTCGCCGGAATACAGCGTCCGCTCGGGGCCGACGAAATCGAAGTGGAAGGTGGCCATCGTCTCGATCAATCCGCCTCAGCTCTCCTTCCCCTCGTGGGAAAGAGTGGGAGGAGGGGTGGCGAAGGAGGAAGCCCTGCGCTTCCCCCAAGGACCGCCCCACCCCAGCCCCTCCCCGCGGGGGGAGGGGAGGATAAGCCGGCTTACGCCGCCTTGAGCTTCTTGGCCTTCTCCTGGGCCTGCTCGATGGTGCCGACCATGTAGAAGGCGGCCTCGGGAAGGTCGTCGTAATCGCCGTTCACCAAGCCCTTGAAGCCCTTGATGGTGTCCTCGAGCGGCACCTGCACGCCCGGCGAGCCGGTGAACACCTCGGCCACCGTGAAGGGCTGCGAGAAGAAGCGCTCGATCTTGCGGGCGCGGGCGACGGTGAGCTTATCCTCTTCGGACAGCTCGTCCATGCCCAGGATCGCGATGATGTCCTGCAGGGCCTTGTAGCGCTGCAGGGTCTGCTGGACCCGGCGGGCCACGTCATAATGCTCCTCGCCGAGGATGGCGGGTGAGAGCATGCGCGAGGTGGAATCCAGCGGGTCCACCGCCGGGTAGATGCCCTTCTCGGCGATCGAGCGCGACAGCACGGTCGTGGCGTCGAGGTGGGCGAACGAGGCGGCGGGCGCCGGGTCGGTCAGATCGTCGGCCGGCACGTAGATGGCCTGCACCGAGGTGATCGAGCCCTTGTTGGTGGTGGTGATGCGCTCCTGCAGGGCGCCCATGTCGGTGGCCAGCGTCGGCTGGTAACCCACCGCCGAAGGGATGCGGCCAAGGAGCGCCGACACCTCGGAGCCCGCCTGCGTGAAGCGGAAGATGTTGTCCACGAAGAACAGCACGTCCTGACCCTCGTCGCGGAACTGCTCCGCGATGGTCAGGCCGGTGAGGGCCACGCGGGAGCGGGCGCCGGGGGACTCGTTCATCTGGCCGTAGACCAGGGCGCACTTGGAGCCCTCGGCCGAGCCGCCATGCTCCTTCGGATCGACGTTCACCTTGGACTCGATCATCTCGTGGTAGAGATCGTTGCCCTCGCGGGTCCGCTCACCGACGCCGGCGAACACCGAATAGCCGGAGTGCACCTTCGCGATGTTGTTGATCAGCTCCATGATCAGCACGGTCTTGCCGACGCCGGCACCACCGAACAGGCCGACCTTGCCGCCCTTCGAGTAAGGAGCCAGCAGGTCCACCACCTTGATGCCGGTGACGAGGATCTGCGCCTCGGTCGACTGCTCGGCGTAGGACGGGGCCGGCTGGTGGATGGCGCGGTAGGTGTCGCACTGCACCGGGCCGAGCTCGTCGATCGGCTCGCCGATGACGTTCATGATGCGGCCCAGGGTGTTCATGCCCACCGGCACCTTGATCGGCTCGCCGGTATCCGTGCACTCCTGGCCGCGGGTCAGGCCCTCGGACGTGTCCATCGCGATGCAGCGGACGGTGTTCTCGCCGAGCTGCTGCGCGACCTCGAGGACGAGCCGGGCGCCGTTGTTCTTGGTCTCCAGAGCGTTCAGGATCTCGGGCAGGTGGCCCTCAAACTGCACGTCGACCACGGGGCCGATGACCTGGGTGATCTTGCCGACCTTGTTGGAGCCGGCGCCGGGGAGTGCGGTGTTCGCCATTGTCTGCTGACCCTTCAATTCGTGCGGACGGAGCGGATGCCCTTAGAGGGCCTCGGCGCCGGAGATGATTTCGATAAGCTCCTTGGTGATCATCGCCTGACGGGTCCGGTTGTAGACCAGCGTCTGCTTCTTGATCATCTCGCCCGCGTTGCGGGTGGCAGAATCCATCGCGCTCATGCGGGCGCCCTGCTCGGACGCGGCGTTTTCCAGAAGGGCCCGGTACACCTGCACCGCGAGGTTCTGCGGGAGCAGCGTTTCCAGGATCACTTCCTCGGAGGGCTCGAACTCCAGGGCGGCGTCGCCGCCTGCCTTGACCGGAGCCTCGCCACCCGCCGGCAGTTCGGCGGGGATGAGGCGCTGTACGGTGGGGATCTGCGAGATCACCGAGCGGAACTCGGCGAAGAACAGGGTCGCCACGTCGAACTCGCCCGCCTCGAAGCGGTCGACAATCTTGCCGGCGATCTCAGAGGCGAAAGCATAGTCCACCGGCTTGTTGCCGCGGATATCCATGCTCTCCACGATCTGGTCGCGGTACTGGCGGCGCAGGATGTCGTAGCCCTTCTTGCCGACGGTCATGAACTTGACCGTCTTTCCCTCGGCCTGGAGCTTCGTCGCATGCTCGCGCAGGGCAAGGCGAACGATCGACGAGTTGAACGCGCCGCAGAGGCCGCGGTCACCCGTGCAGACCACCAGCAGGTGGACCTGTTCGGAACCAGTACCCGACAGCAGCTTCGGTGCGCCGACGCCGCCCACGAGGTTGCTCGCGAGGTTTCCGAGCACGCCGGCCATCTTCTCGGCGAAGGGCCGGCCCGCTTCAGCCGCCATCTGAGCGCGGCGAAGCTTGGCCGCGGCGACCATCTGCATGGCCTTGGTGATCTTCTGCGTCGCCTTCACCGAGGTGATGCGATTCCGCAGGTCCTTCAAGCTCGCCATCGAGTGAGGTCCAGGTCCGTTCTTAGGGGCCTCTCCTCCCTCGCGGAGGGAGGAGGCGGATCGTGCCCGCCCCGATCAGGCGAGCGCAAACCTGATCCCGGGCGATCCCGGGATCAGAGGGTCTCGGTTCAGGCGACCGACTTGGCTACGCTCTCGACCACGCTCTTGAGCTTGCCGGCGTTCTCGTCCGACAGGTCCTTCGAAGCGGCGATCGAGTCGAGCAGGTCCTTGTGCTTGCTGCGCAGGGTGCTGAGCAGCTGCTCCTCGAAGGGACGGACCTTCGCCAGCGGCATCTTGTCGAGGTAGCCGTTCACGCCGGCGTAGATCACCGCGACCTGCTCTTCCATCTTCAGCGGCGAGAACTGCGGCTGCTTCAGCAGCTCGGTGAGCCGCGAGCCGCGGTTCAGGAGCTGCTGGGTCGAGGCGTCGAGATCGGAGCCGAACTGCGCGAAGGCCGCCATCTCGCGGTACTGCGCCAGCTCGCCCTTGATCTTGCCGGCGACCTTTTTCATCGCCTTGGTCTGGGCCGAGGAGCCCACTCGCGACACCGAGAGGCCGACGTTCACCGCCGGGCGGATGCCTTGGTAGAACAAGTCGGTCTCGAGGAAGATCTGGCCGTCGGTGATCGAGATCACGTTGGTCGGGATATAGGCCGACACGTCGTTGGCCTGGGTCTCGATGACAGGCAGGGCGGTCAGCGAGCCGTTTCCGGCGGCGTCGCCCATCTTGGCGGCGCGCTCGAGCAGGCGGCTGTGGAGGTAGAACACGTCGCCCGGGTAGGCCTCGCGGCCCGGCGGGCGGCGCAGCAGCAGGGACATCTGACGGTAGGCGACGGCCTGCTTGGACAGATCGTCATACACGATCACGGCGTGCATGCCGTTGTCGCGGAAGTACTCGCCCATGGCGCAGCCGGCGAACGGCGCGATGAACTGCATCGGCGCGGCATCGGAAGCGGTGGCGGCGATGACGATCGAGTATTCCAGGGCGCCCTGGTCCTCGAGGACCTTCACGAACTGGGCGACCGTCGAGCGCTTCTGACCGATGGCGACGTAGATGCAGTAGAGCTTCGACGTCTCGTCGCCGCCCGCGGTGTGGCCGGGCTTCTGGTTGAGGATGGTGTCGAGGGCGATGGCGGTCTTGCCGGTCTGGCGGTCACCGATGATCAGCTCGCGCTGGCCACGACCCACCGGGATCAGGGCGTCGATGGCCTTCAGGCCCGTGGCCATCGGCTCATGCACCGACTTGCGCGGGATGATGCCCGGCGCCTTCACGTCGACCCGGCGACGCTCGCTGGATACGATCGGGCCCTTGCCGTCGATCGGGTTGCCGAGGGCGTCCACGACGCGGCCGAGCAGACCCTTGCCCACCGGCACGTCCACGATGGCGCCGGTCCGCTTGACGGTCTGGCCTTCCTTGATCTCACGGTCGGAGCCGAAGATCACAATGCCGACGTTGTCCTGCTCGAGGTTCAGGGCCATGCCCCGGACGCCCGATTCGAACTCGACCATCTCGCCCGCCTGGACGTTGTCGAGGCCGTAGGCGCGGGCGATGCCGTCGCCGACGGAGAGAACCTGACCGACTTCAGAAACTTCAGCCTCTTCGCCGAAGTTCTTGATCTGGTCCTTGAGGATCGCGGAGATCTCGGCGGCGCGGATGTCCATGCTCGTGCCCCTGTGGCTTTGCGTCTGGTCGAATTACGGGTCGCGGTGGCTGCGCGTCAGCGCGCCGCCCTCATCGCGAGGCGGATACCGTTGAGCTTGGTCTTCAAGGAAGCGTCGACCATGCGGGAGCCCATCTTCACGATGAGGCCGCCGATCAGGCTCGGATCGACGACGAGGTCGATGTCCACGTCGGCCCTGGCGATGTCCTTCAGGGACGCCTTGATCTCCTCGATCAGGGCATCGGACGGCCGCTCGGCCACCCGCACCTCGGCCCGCACGATGCCCTTCGATTCCTGCACCAGGGCGCGGAAGGCGGCGATCATGCCCGGAAGGGCGAAGAGGCGGCGGTTCGCGGCGGAGAGCCGGATGAAATTCGCGGCAAGCCCGGTGATGCCGGACCTCTCGAGGATGGCGCCGATGGCGGCTTCCTGCTCCTCGGCACTGAAGACGGGGCTGCGGACGAGGCGGCGGAGGTCCGCGCTCTCCTTCAGCATTCCGTCGAAGCGATTGAGGGATTCGGCGACCGCGTCGAGCTGCCGCTCGTCCCGCGCGAGCTCGAAGAGGGCGGAAGCGTACCGGCCCGCCACGCCTGCGACCAGGGGACCAGCCTCGGAACCGTTCTGCGCCACCCGTCGCTCTCTTCTCTCGTTGCCCACCCGTCGCAGCCTTTGGGCCTCGTTCGGGCGCTGCGCAAGGCCTTTCGGCCCTGGGCAATGGTTTTTGGAACGCGCCGGGATCGAAGAGGGCGTGACCGCCCCCGACCGGCGCGGCGACCGCCTAGCATGGCTGAGCGGATCGGCGCAAGGCGACGCCGCGGGCTGCGCGACAGGGCGGCAGAAGTGTGACGGCTCCGGTGACGGCCGTTTCAGCAGGCCAGCCGGTCGCAGCGCCGGGTGCTGGCGATCATCTTCGCCATGGACCTCGCCCCGGGATGCCCCAGGATGCCCGCGTTGCCGAGGACGTAGGACGGCGTGGCGTAGAGGCCGAGATCGGCCGCCATGCGCATGTGGCTCTTGAGGGCGAGGCGGACTTCCTCGCTGTCAGCGATCTCCTCCACCTCCGCCTGCGACAGGCCGAGGGACGCCGCCGCTGCCAGCGCTCCGGGTCCGTCGATGCGGCCGGGCCGGGACAGCAACGTCCGGTAGAAACCGAACGCCGCATCCGAGCCGAGCTTGCGCTGCACCGCGAGCATCACCTTGGCGGCCTGAGCCGATTCCGGCGATAGAATCGGGTTTTCCACAAGGCCGATCCGGAGGGTCGGGTCCGAGTCGCGGAGGGCGACGACATCGGCCGCGGCCTTCCGGCACCAGGGGCAGTTGAAGTCGAAGAACTCGTAGAGGGTGGTCTCCGCGTCCCTCGGCCCGGCATAGGTGACGCCGCGCAGGGCCGGGATCTGCCCGGTGATCTCGCCGGGCAGGACCGAATTCGCCACGGGCTTGCCGTCGTCGCCGGTCACGGAGACGCGCTGCCCGTAGGATTGCGCGGCGGCGGGGCCGGCCAGGGCGAGGCCGGCGGAGGCCGCAAGGAGGCGGCGGCGGGTGACAATCATGGGTCCGAACCGTCAGGCGATGCGATGCGCGGGCGCAGGGCATCTGGCCCCGGCCGCGGGCGCATTTATGGCCGCCTGCCGGTTGGCTTCACCTTAAGCCCGGCGGACGCTCTCCGCTCGCCCAGGCCAGGGCCTGCTCCATGCGGTCGTTGCCCCAGAACAGCTCGCCGTCGTCGGTGAGGAAGGTCGGCGCGCCGAAGATTCCCCTGGATCGGGCCTCCTCCACGCTCACCCGCAGCTTGGTCTTGTTGGCATCGGAGGCCGCGGCCCGCAGCACCTGGGTGCCGTCGAGGCCGAGCGAATCCAGGATGGCCACCACAGCGGCGGGCTCGGCGATGGATTGTCCCTTCGAAAAACTCGCCGAGAAGACGGCCTTCGAGAAGGGAACGAGCCAGTCCTGGTCCTGGCCGAAGATCGCCACGCGCACGGCGTTGAGGCTGTTCTGGGGAAAGGGATCGGGCTTGGTGATCGGCGGGAGGCCGTAGGAGGCCGCCATCCGCTCGAAATCCCGCCACATGTTGCGGCCCTTGGCCGGGAATAGATTGAACGGGGAGGTCGTCCAGCCCTGGGATGCGAAGAGCGGTCCGACCAGAAACGGGCGCCACCGCACGCTCACCCCGGCCTTCTCCGCAGCCTCCTCGATGCGGTGCGCCGCGAGGTGCGAGTAGGTGGACGCGAATTCGTACCAGAACTCCAAAGTGGGCTGGCGCGCCATCTGTTCCGCCTCTCGGTACTCTTCCTGGGGGATCGCTTTGGCGAAGTTGGGCCACCGGCGCCAGGGCTCAAGCAGTCCGGGTCGCCGATTCGATCCGTTCGTCAGTCGGGCATACGCTCAAGACGGCATGGCGGTTGCAGGACCGTGTTGCAGGCCGGTGTCACCCGCGATAAGCCGCCGCAACCCAGGCCCTCCCGTTCCGGACATCGCATGACCGCTTCCGCCAAGCCCCCCGTCAAGAAGGTCGTGCTCGCCTATTCCGGCGGCCTGGACACCTCCATCATCCTGAAGTGGCTACAGACCACCTATGGCTGCGAGGTGGTGACATTCACGGCCGATCTGGGCCAAGGGGAGGAACTCGAGCCCGCGCGGCGCAAGGCGGAGCTTTTGGGCATCAAGCCCGAGAACATCTACATCGAGGACCTGCGCGAGGAATTCATCCGCGACTACGTCTTCCCGATGTTCCGGGCCAACGCCGTCTACGAGGGCGTCTATCTTCTGGGCACGTCGATTGCCCGGCCGCTGATCGCCAAGAAGCAGATCGAGATCGCCGAGCGGGTGGGGGCGGACACCGTCTGCCACGGCGCCACCGGCAAGGGGAATGATCAGGTCCGGTTTGAGCTCGGTTATTACGCCCTCAAGCCCGACGTGACGGTGATCGCCCCCTGGCGGGAATGGGACCTGCGCTCCCGCGAGCAGCTGATCGCCTTCGCCGAGCAGCACCAGATTCCGATCGCCAAGGACAAGCGCGGCGAGAGCCCCTTCTCCGTCGATGCGAATCTTTTGCATGCGTCGTCCGAGGGCAAGGTGCTGGAGGATCCGGCGGTCGAGGTGCCGGACTACGTCTATTCGCGTACCCTCTCGCCTGAGGAGGCGCCGGACCAACCGACCGTCATCACGATCGGCTTCGAGCGGGGCGACGCGGTCTCGATCGACGGAGAGGCGCTGTCCCCGGCGGCCCTGCTGGCCAAGCTCAATGAGTTGGGCCGGGCCAACGGCATCGGCCGCCTGGACCTCGTGGAGAACCGCTTCGTCGGTATGAAGAGCCGTGGCATGTACGAGACGCCCGGCGGCACCATCCTCCTGCCGGCCCACCGGGCCATCGAGTCGATCACCCTCGACCGCGGCGCCGCACATCTCAAGGACCAGCTGATGCCGCAATATGCGGAGCTGATCTACAACGGCTTCTGGTTCTCGCCGGAGCGGGAGATGATCCAGGCGCTCATCGACAAGAGCCAGGAGAAGGTCACCGGCACGGTGCGGCTCAAGCTCTACAAGGGCGGCGTCCACGTCATCGGCCGGGAAAGCCCGCACTCCCTGTACGATCAGGACCTCGTGACCTTCGAGGAGGGCGCCGTGGCCTACGACCACCGGGATGCGGCTGGCTTCATCAAGCTGAACGCCCTGCGCCTGCGGACCCTCGCCCAGCGCAAGAAGCGTGAGGGCTGATCACCGCCGCATCATCGCGGGCGGAAAGACAGGGACCGACGGAGGCGGCACGTCAGGGCGCGGCGGACGACACGATCGTTTCGCCTCGCCGGCTACCGTTTGAGGCAACCGGCCAGGCCTTCGGTCCGCCCCATCATCCCCTGGATCCGCGCTGCCCGCCGACGCACGCCGGCGGAGGGGTGGCCGGCGCTGCGCAGGATCGGGTTCGGCAGCACCGCGGCGAGCAAAGCCGCCTCGGAGCGGGTGAGGTCGGAGGCATCCTTGCGGAACCAGCGGCGGCTCGCCGCCTGGGCGCCGTAGATGCCGTCCCCCCATTCGGCGACGTTGAGGTAGATCTCCATCATCCGGCGCTTGCCCCACAGGCTGTCCAGGGCGAGGGCGAGGGGGATCTCGATAGCCTTGCGGATGTAGGACCGCCCCGGCCACAGGAACACGTTCTTCACCGTCTGCATGGCGATGGTGGAGGCGCCCCGCGACGGGGAATCCTCGTCTTCCACCACATCCCGCAGGGCGCCGAAATCGACGCCGTGATCGAGGCAGAATCGCTGATCCTCGGAGGTGAGGACCGCCAGCGGCAGGGCGGGCGCCATTTGCGACAGGGGTAACGCCTGCCGGTCGACCGGCTGGAAGGTCAGCCAACGGCCAAGCATCAGGGTCGACGGCGGCGTCACCGAGCTATAGACGAGCGCGAGCGTGAGCATGAGGACGACGATGATGGCGGGAAGGAGCAGCGCAAGCCCTACCGCCCGGCGTAACGGGGCGGCCCGGCGCGGCCGGGCCGACGGACGCGGGCGTTTCGCCTCGTCGGGCGGCCCGTCGGCTTCGATGTCATCCTCCCTCACGCCGATGCTCAACTCACCCCGCACGGCCAAATCCGGACGCAGCGCCCGATGAATTCGAACCTCTCAACGCAGTCGGAAGGCCGTCCGGTCAAGGCGAAGTCTTCCGCCCCCGACTTTTCCCACAGGCTCGCGCAGGTTGCAGACCAAGTCGAGACCTTCCTCGTCGAAAGGCTCGGCGCCGAAGTCGGGCCCGGCGAGATCGTCCGCCCGCCCCGGCTGATGGAAGCGATGCGCCATGCGGTGCTCGGCGGCGGCAAGCGCCTGCGCCCGTTCCTGGCCATCGAGACGGCGCGGATGCTCGGCGGCGCCGAGGCGGCGGCCCTGGCGGCCGGCGCCGGCGTGGAGCTGGTCCATTGCTACTCCCTGGTCCACGACGACCTGCCGGCCATGGACAACGACGACATGCGCCGCGGCAAGCCGACGGTGCACAAGGCCTACGACGAGGCGACGGCGATCCTCGTCGGTGACGCCCTGCAGACCTTGGCGTTCGAGGTGGTGGCCGATCCGGCGTGGCAGCCCGATCCGGCGATCCGCGCCGACCTCGTGCTCGGCCTCGCCCGGGCCTCGGGCCTCGGCGGCATGGTCGGAGGCCAGCTCCTCGACCTTACCGCCGAGGGCCGGTTCGGAGCCGTGGATCTGGGGGTGGACGACACCCTGCGGATGCAGGCCATGAAGACCGGCGCGATCCTGGCCTTCTCCGTGGAGGCCGGTGCCCTCGTCGGCGGGGCGAACGAGCGGGAGCGCGCCGCGCTCCTGCGCTACGGCCACGCCCTGGGTCAGGCGTTCCAGATCGCGGACGACATCCTGGACCGGGAGGCCTCACCGGAGGCGATGGGCAAGGCCACCGGCAAGGACAAGGACGCCGGGAAGGCGACCCTGGTGGACCGCCTCGGCCTCGACGGCGCCCGCGCCGAATGCGACCGCCTCGTGGGCGTCTGCGAGGATGCCGTCTCCCAATGGGGCGAGAAGGCCCGGGTCCTGCGCGACGCGGCCCGTTTCACGGTCGCGCGGAAGACCTGAGCGTTCCGCGCGAACCCGTATGGCGCGGGCCCCTCCTCCCCGCGGGGAGGGGGCGCCATGGAGCCTCACCCCCGGCCGACATACGGCATCTTCGTCGCCATCACGGTCATGAACTGGACGTTGGCGTCGATCGGGAGGCTGGCCATCATCAGGATGGCGTCACCGACATGGGCTGCATCCATCACGGCTTCGGCGCGGATGCTGCCGTCGGCCTGGGCCACGCCCTCCTTCATCCGGCCGCCCATGGGCGTATCGGCATTGCCGATATCGATCTGGCCGCAGGCGATGTCGTAGGCGCGCCCATCGAGGGAGGTGGATTTCGTGATTCCGGTCACCGCATGTTTGGTGGCCGTATAGGCGATGGAATTGGGCCGCGGGGCGTAGGCCGAAATCGACCCGTTGTTGATGATGCGGCCCCCACGGGGGGTCTGGTCGCGCATGATCCGGAAGGCGTGCTGCGTACACAGGAAGATAGCCGTCAGGTTGGTGTCCACGACCTGCCGCCACGTCTCCAGGGGAAGGTCCTCCAGCGGCACCGCGGGTGCGCCGATCCCGGCATTGTTGAACAGCAGATCGAGCCGCCCGAACCGCGAGACCGTGGCGTCGAAGAGCGCCCGGATGGAGTCCGGGTCCGTGACGTCGGTGGGCACGACCAGGGCGTTTTCGGCACCGATCTTCCCGGCCACCTCGTCCAAGGGTTCCCTGCGGCGACCCGAGAGGACGACCTTCCAGCCGGCCCCGGCCAGGGCGCAGGCTGCCGCCTTGCCGACGCCGGTCCCGGCCCCCGTCACGATCGCAATCCTGTCCGCTCCGCTCACGTCGTCCTCCCGGTTCTCGTTTGCGAATGGCTGTAGTGCGGGCGAGGCGCGGGTTGCAATCGGCGCGCAGGGCGGACCCTAAAAGGCTCGCGGGGGATTGTCCCCCAGTCCACGGCCCAAGGCCGGGGAAGCCGGAGCGCCGCGACCCGTGACCCCAACAGCCGCCTCGTCCTCCGGGTCTCTTCCACCTCCCGAAGGCGTCGCCTTCCGCCGGATCGCTCTTGGCTCCGTCACGCTTCATGTGGCCGAGGCCGGGCCCACCGACGGACCCGTGCTCATCCTGCTGCACGGTTTTCCGGAGAGCTGGGCCGGCTGGCGACGGCAGATCTCGCCCCTGGCGGAAGCGGGCTGGCGGGTGATCGTCCCGGACCAGCGCGGATACGGGGCGAGCGACAAGCCCGACAGGGTCTCCGCCTACCACCTCGACCGCCTCGCCGGGGATGTCGTGGCGTTGGGACAAGCCTGCGGCGCCGAACGCTTCTACCTCGCCGGTCACGATTGGGGCGGCCTCGTCGCATGGTGGACGGCAAGCTTCCATCCCGACAGGGTCGCGCGCCTCGCGATCCTGAATGCGCCGCATCCCGGCATCGTCGGTTCCTACCTGCGCCGCCATCCGGGACAGTGGTTGCGCAGTGTCTACGTCGGCGTCTTCCAGATGCACGGCTTGGCCGAGACGTTGTTGACCGCTCGAGACGGCCGCGCCCTGCGTCGTGCCCTCTCTGATACCAGCCGACCGGGCACCTTTTCGCCCGCGGAACTCGACGCCTACGCCCGGGACTGGACCGCCCCCGGGACGATGACCGCGATGCTGGCATGGTACCGCGCCCTGGTCCGCCTCCCCCGGCGCCATCCGCCTCGTGTGCGGATGCCGGTGCTAATCCTGTGGGGCCGAAAGGATCACGCCCTCCAGTCTGGCCTCGCCGAAGCGAGCCTGAACCTCTGCGACCGGGGCCGGATCGTATGGTTCCCGAGGGCCACCCATTGGGTTCAGCATGAGGAGGCTGACACGGTGAACGCCGAACTTAAGGCATTCTTCGCATCCGGGAAAACAGTCGATCAGGCTGATTAAGGGGCCATCATCGTATTCGAAGCGGCGATAATCCCTGAATTTACCGGACAAAGCCGCTGTTTTGTCGTCTGACGGGCCGGAACTTCGTGACGGCTGAACCTCTTACGCCGCCGCATGACACTTTCGTGCGGAGGACCTTCGTGATCTCTCTTCGTAATTCCCTGGCGGCCGGCCTCGTGCTCGGTGCGCTTTTGTCCGCTCCGGCCCAGGCCGCTCCGGTGCAGGTCCAGGCAGGCCTTGGGCCGGCGGGCCTCGTCGATACCGTGGCGATGTATCACTACCGTCATCACCGGATGCACCGCCACCATTCCACCCGCCATGAGCGCATGATGCGGCGGCGGAACGTCATGCGTCACGGCGATCCGAACGCCCGCAACCCGCAGCAGCCGGGCTACAAGCAGCAGCTCGGCAACACCACGGGCGGTCCGCGCTACTGATCGCTCGCCCCCGGACGTCGTGGCCCGGCGGAGGCGCCGGGCCACGACGTCCCCAGGCAAGCAGGGCGGCGGGACTGATTCGCAGCCGGCGCTCTGGTATGAGGCGGCATGGGCCGCTCATCTCGTTCCCCCACCGCGCCGCAGGAGACGAACGGTCTCGATCCGGCGGGCGCCACGCCGATGATGGCGCAGTACATCGAGATCAAGGCGGCCAACCCCGATTGTCTCCTGTTCTACCGGATGGGAGACTTCTACGAGCTGTTCTTCGCGGACGCGGAGATCGCATCCCGGGCGTTGGGCATCGTCCTGACAAAACGGGGCAAGCATGCGGGATCGGAAATCCCGATGTGCGGCGTGCCCGTCGAGCGGTCGGACGACTACCTCAACCGTCTCATCGCCCTCGGCCACCGGGTCGCGGTCTGCGAACAGACGGAGGATCCGGCCGAGGCGAAGCGGCGCGGGCCGAAATCCGTGGTGCGCCGGGAGGTGGTGCGGCTCGTCACCCCCGGCACCATCACCGAAGACCGCCTCCTCGATCCGTCGAGCGCCAATCTCCTCCTGGCCATCGGGCGGCAGAAGATCTCCGACGGCGGGTACGTCTACGGCCTCGCGGCCATCGATATCTCCACCGGTCGCTTTTCCCTCAGCGAGGTTCCGGCCGGCGAGCTGTCGGGCGCCATCGCCCGGCACGATCCCCGTGAGATCGTGCTCTCGGAGGTGATCCACGCCGATCCCGGCCTTGCCCGCCTGTGGCAGGACAACACGCGGGCGGCCGTCGTCCCCCTAGCTCAGGCGGAACTCGAGCCCGCCGCCGCCGAGCGGCGGATCCGCGAGCAATATGGCGTGTCTACGCTCGACGGGTTCGGCCGGTTCACCCGCGCCGAAATCGCGGCGGCCGGCACGGGCCTCCTCTACATCGCGCGGACGCAACTCGCGGCGCGGGCGCCCCTGGCCGTGCCGAGCCGCGAAGAGACCGGGGCGACGCTGGCTATCGACGCGGCCACCCGCGCCAACCTGGAACTGACGCGGACTCTCGCGGGCGAACGCACCGGGAGCCTCCTCGCCACCATCGACCGAACGGTGACGGCCAACGGCGCCCGCCTGCTCGCGGAGCACCTCGCCGGGCCCCTCACCGATCTCACGCGCATCGCCCGGCGGCAGGACGCCGTGGCGCGCCTCGCCGAGGACGGCCCCCTCCGCGAGGGCTGCCGCGAGGCCCTTGCCTCCGCGCCGGACCTGCCCCGCGCCCTCTCGCGGATCGGTCTCGGCCGGGCCGGCCCCAGGGACCTCGCCGCGATCCGGGACAGCCTCGCGGCGGCGCAACGGATCGCCGACACGCTGGTTGCGGCGCCCGAACTGCCGGCCGCGCTGGCGGAGATCGGCCGTGCGCTGGCAGGCGTCGATCCCGACCTCGCGGCGACCCTGACCGCGGCCCTCGCCGACGATCTGCCGCTGACCCGCCGCGACGGCGGCTTCGTCCGGCCGGGCTTCCTGGCGGAGATCGACGAAGCCCGGTTGCTCGGTCAGGATTCGCGGAAAGTCGTGGCCGCCCTCCAGGCCCGGTACGCCGAGGAGACAGGCTGCCGGACCCTTCGGATCAAACACAACAACCTTCTCGGCTATTTTATCGAGGTGCCGCAATCGATCGGCGAAGCGTGCCTGAAGGGCCTCCAGAAGGAATTCGTCCACCGGCAGACCATGGTCGATGCCATGCGCTTCACCAGCGTGGAACTGGGCGAACTGGAGCGGAAGATCTCCGGTGCGTCGGACCGCGCCCTCGCCCTCGAGAGCGAGGTGTTCGATGATCTGGCCGCCGCCATCGTCGCGGCATCTGCGAGCCTCGGTGCCGTCGCGGATGCCCTGGCCTCCCTCGACGTGGCGACGAGCCACGCGGCGCTGGCCGTGGAATGCGATTGGCGCCGGCCCATCGTGGACGAGTCCCTGGCCTTCGCGATCGTCGGCGGCCGGCACCCGGTGGTGGAGGCCGCCCTGCGGCGGACGGGGGAGCCGTTCATTGCCAACGATTGCGACCTGTCGGGGGAGGGGCGGGGCCGCATCCGCCTGATCACTGGCCCAAACATGGGCGGCAAGTCGACCTTCCTGCGCCAGAACGCGCTGATCGTCGTGCTTGCGCAGATGGGCGCCTTCGTCCCGGCGGCGTCGGCTCGGATCGGGCGGGTGGACCGGCTGTTCTCGCGGGTCGGCGCCGCGGACGACCTCGCCCGCGGCCAGTCGACCTTCATGGTCGAGATGGTCGAGACCGCGGCGATCCTGAATCAGGCGACCCGGCGTTCCCTGGTGATCCTCGACGAGATCGGCCGCGGCACGGCCACCTTCGATGGACTGTCCATCGCCTGGGCCTGCCTCGAACATCTCCACGAGTCCAATGCCTGCCGGGCCCTGTTCGCCACCCACTTCCACGAACTGACCGCCCTGGGCGATCGGCTGGCGCGGATCGACAACGCCACCCTGAAGGTCGCGGAACATCGCGGCGGGGTGGTGTTCCTGCACGAGGTCGTGCCCGGCATCGCCGAACGGAGCTACGGTCTGCAGGTCGCCCGCCTCGCCGGGCTGCCGGCGCCGGTGGTCGCCCGGGCCGGCGCGATCCTCAAGAGCCTGGAGAAGTCCCAGGGCGGTCGCTCGGCCCGGGCCCGGATCGACGACCTGCCCCTGTTCGCCACCCTCGACCCGCCGCCCCCGCCGGAACCGGCGAGCGAGCCCCCGGAGGATCCCCTCGGCCCGCTCCTCGATGCCGTCGATCCCGACGCACTGACCCCCCGCGAGGCCCTCGACACCCTCTACCGCCTGAAGCGGGAGCGGGAGGCGTTACGGGGCCCCGGCTGAGGCCGTCGGCAGCCCGCTAGTCCGGTCTCGGTTTGGTCTGGATGGCCCCTTCGACCGTCTTTGCGAGCGACAGCGAAGCAATCCAGGGCAGCGGAACCTGACCGGATGCGGAGAATCCCTGGATTGCTTCGCTTCGCTCGCAAAGACGACAGACGCAATTTGATCCGAGTATCCACGACACTGCGCTAAGACCCAGGCCGGATGGGAATCGCAATCTCGATCCGGGTGCCATCCCCGTCGGCGATCCAGCGGACGGACCCGCGGAGCTGTCGGGCGACCATCTCCACGAGGCTGCGGCCGAAACCCGCCTCGTTCGGCGTGTCATTCGCAAGTCCGATCCCGTCGTCGCTCACCTCGATCCGCATCCCGGCCTCAGTCCGCCGGGCCGTGATCGCCACCCGTCCCGCTCGACCGCCCGGGAAGGCGTGGCGGAGGGCGTTGGACGCGAGTTCGTGAATCATCAGCGCCAGCGGCGCCGCCATGGAGGCGGGCAGCCTGATGGCCTCGACCTCCGTATCGATGCAGATCCGGTCGTCGGCCATGCCGGCGTCGAGATCGGACAGCAACTCGCTCACGAACTCGGTCAGTCCGAAATGAGTGCCTTCTTCCTCGGCATAGAGGAGCCTATGGGCGATGGAGATCGCCCCGATGCGCTCGGCCATGCCTTCGAGGGCGAGGCGGGTCTCCACCTCCGGCATGCGCCGGGCCTTCAGCAGCATGAGCGAAGAGATCACCTGAAGGTTATTCTTGACCCGATGGTCGATCTCCCGGAGCAGCGCCGTCTTCTGGTCGAGGGCGGTGTTCAGGGTGGCGGTGCGAGCCTCGACCTGCTTCTCCACCTCCTCCTTCATCTGCCGGGTCAGCTCCGCCCGGTGAATATGCGTCGTGTCCGTCTGCGTTGCGAAAAAGTAGGCCAGCCCATTCTCGTCGTGGACGGGCGTGAGCGTCATCGCGTTCCAGTACGATGTGCCGTCCTTGCGGTAGTTGAGCAGTTCCACCGACGTCGCCTTGCCCGCTGCGATCGCGTCGCGCATGCGGGCCACCTGCGCGTGGTCGGTCGCCGGGCCCTGCAACAGCCTGCAATTGCGGCCGCGCATCTCGTCGGCGGTGTAGCCCGTCTGCCGGGTGAACGCCTCGTTGACCCAGACAATCGGGTGATCGGGCGCACGGGCGTCCGTGACGAGCATCGGGGATGGTGTCGCCGCGAAAGCGCTCGCAAGGGTTATGGCTGGAGGACCGCCTTCGGACCCGATACTCAACGCCCTATCCAATCTACCCCGCCGACCATTTGCTTCGGCCCGGCGTAAAGGGCCATTAAGCAGGCATTGACCATGATGGAAGGGCTGGCCCGCGCGGCGAGACATGTGCGGCGCAAGGTCGCCATGTTTCTGCCTGACAAGAGCGGGCCGTTCAAGGAGTTCCGCCGATGGCCGTCGCCGCCCAGGAGCAACCGCGCCGGTTTCGGCTTCGGGACATCGTCGAGGATAAGCGCATCGTCTTGATGCTCGCCCTCGGTTTTTCTTCGGGGCTTCCGCTTCTTCTGGTGCTGGGGACCTTTACCCTGCGCCTCGCCTTTTCCGATATCGACGTCCGGACGATCGGCCTTTTCAGCTACGTGGCGCTTCCCTACTCGCTGAAGTTCCTCTGGGCGCCGATAATCGACCGGCTCGATCTGCCACTGCTCTCCCGGGCCCTCGGCCGGCGTCGCTCATGGATGGTGGCGACCCAAACGGCCACGGCGGCCTGCCTTGTCCTGATGGCCTTCGCGGACCCGAAGTCGGACCTCGCCCTCCTCGGGCTCGGCGCCTTCCTCGTGGCGTTCTGTGCGGCGAGCCAGGACGTGGTGATCGACGGGTGGCGCATCGACGCCGCCGGAAGCGACATGCAGGGCATCCTCGCCGCCACGTCGAACCTTGGTTACCGCCTCGGCCTCATCACGGCCGGCGCGGGGGCCTTGTTCATCGCGGCATCTGGCGGATGGAAGGTGGCCTACCTGTGCATGGGCGGGCTCATGCTCGTCGGCCTCGTCGCAGCGCTCTTCGCCCCGGCCTACGACCGTCGGCGGGATGCAGTGCCGGAGGCGGCCCGCGCCTCGCGCTTCTGGTCGGCCCGCCGGGCCCTGGCGGAGCCCCTCACCGAGTTGCACGCCCGCTTCGGCCCGGCCCTCTATGCCATCCTCCTGCTCGTGGCGTTGTACCGGCTGCCGGATTTTCTCTCGGGCGTGATGGCGAGCCCCCTCTACCGGACCCTGGGCTTCGACCTGAAGGAGATCGCCACAGTCACGAAGCTCTACGGTGTCTGGGTCGGCATCGCGGGCGGTTTCGCGGGAGGCTGGGCGCTGGCCCGGCTCGGGCTCTTCCCGACGCTCCTGCTTGGAGCCTTCCTGGCCGCGTCGTCCCACCTCGCCTTCGCGTGGCTGTCGGCGGGCGCGCCTGAGCTCTGGCGGCTTACCATCGCCATCTCCATCGAGAACTTTTGCGGCTCCTTCGCCGGCATCGTGCTCATCGCCTACATGTCGAGCCTGACGAGCCCGGCCTATGCGGCGACGCAATATGCCCTGTTCTCGTCGCTCTACGCCCTGCCGGGCAAGCTCATTGCCGGCTCGGCGGGATTCATCGTGGCGGCGATCGGCTACCCGGCCTTCTTCGTGCTAACCTCCCTCATCGGCCTGCCCGTGCTGGCCCTCTGCCTCGCGGTGGGGCGGCGTAGCTCTGCGGCGGCCGCACGGAAAGAGGCGGCCACGGATGGGAACTCCCCGAGCATCTCCCCGCTTCCTTCCCCCGCGAGGGCGCCTGCCGGTGAGACCGGGGCGGCGAAAAGTCTGGCCTGAGGGACATGATCCGGAGCGAAGGTGCGATGAGCGGCAGTGATGTGATCCTCTCAGGCGAGATCCTTCCGGCGTCTGACCAAGCGACTCCCACCCTGAGCGAGGAGGATCTCGCCGCCCTTCGCAGGGCGGTGCAGGCCCTCGAACGCCCTGGCCTCGCCGCGCGCCTGTCGGCGGCGGCCGGCACGCCCATCGAATTGATCGGACGGTCCCTCCCGGCCCCGGTGATGGACGTGGTGGCCAAGAGCACGGAATCCGCCCTGCGGGCGGCGATCCGCGTGGCACTCGCGACCCTTCCGAAGGAAAGCGCCGCCGAGGGTGACCCCAGCGTGCTGCCGGTCACCCAGCCGAAGGGCGAGAACCGGTTCATGCGTCTGATCGGCTCCGGAGACGGCAAGCACCGGGCGATGGCCGCCGTCTCCGGTGCGCTGGGGGGGGCGTTCGGCCTCGCGACCATCGCGGTCGAACTCCCCGTCTCGACGACGCTGATGCTCCGTTCCATCGCCGAGATCGCCCGCGAGGAAGGTGAGGAGATCGGCACCCCCGAAGGAGCGCTGGCCTGCATCCAGGTCTTCGCCCTGGGCGGCGGCAAGCTCGCGACCTCGGCGGATACCGGCTCGACCCTGACCGAGAGCGGCTACTTCGCCGTCAGGGCCGCCCTCGCCAAGACGATGGCCGAGGCGGCCAAATACGCCGGCACCATCGCCCTGGCGGACCAGTCGGGCCCGGCCCTCATGCGTTTTGCGGCACAGGTCGCGGCCCGGTTCGGCATCGTCGTGTCGGAAAAGGTGGCGGCTCAGGCGGTGCCGATTCTCGGAGCCGTCGGCGGAGCGGCGGTCAACACCGTGTTCATGAGCCACTTCCAGACGACGGCCCGGGCGCATTTCACCATCCGCCGCCTGGAGCGGCGCTATGGCGCTCCAGCGGTCCGCGCCGCCTACGAGATCGAGAAGGCCGCCCTCGGCCCCGCCTGACGCGCGCACAAGGGTGGTCGTCCTTGGCCCGCCCTTACACCGCGCCGTCGAGGAAAAGGCGGTAGGCCGGGTTGTCGGTCTCGTCCGTGGCAGGATAGCCGAGGGACTCGATGGCCGCATCGAACCGGGCCGTCTCGCCGGGCGGCACGTCGATGCCGGCAAGCACGCGACCGTAATCGGCACCGTGGTTCCGATAGTGGAACAGGGTGATGTCGAAATCCGGCCCGAGGGCGTCGAGGAACTTCATCAGCGCGCCCGGCCGTTCCGGGAACTGGAAGCGGAACAGCCGCTCGTGCCCCAGGCCCGGGCTGCGGCCGCCAACCATGTAGCGCACATGGACCTTGGCCATCTCGTTGTCGCTCATGTCCAAGACACGATAGCCCGCCTCGCGCAGGGAGCCGATCAGCTCCTGCTTCTCGCGCTTGCCCCCGCTCAGGTTGATGCCGACGAAGATCTGCGCATCCGAAGCCAGCGCCTGCCTGTAGTTGAACTCGGTGATGGCGCGGGGCCCGAGCGCGTTGATGAAGGCGCGGTAGGCCCCCGGCCGCTCGGGGATCGTTACCCCCAGCAGGACTTCCCGTTGCTCGCCGATCTCAGCCCGCTCGGCGATGTGCCGAAGGCGGTCGAAATTTAGGTTCGCGCCCGAAGATACGGCCACAAGCGTGCCGGTGCCGCCCTCCCGCTCGGCATAGATCTTCGCACCCGCGAGGCTGAGGGCACCGGATGGCTCGGAGACGGCCCGGGTGTCGTCGAAGATGTCCTTCACCGCCGCGCACATCGCGTCGGTGTCGACGGTGATGACGCCGTCGAGGTGCTCGCGGCACAGGCGGAAGGTCTCCTCGCCCGCGCGGCGCACCGCGACGCCGTCCGCGAACAGGCCGACGGAGGGGAGATCGACCAGCGCCCCCATGTCGAGGGCGGCCTTCATACAGGCCGCGTCCTCGGGCTCGACGCCGATCACCTTTGTTTCGGGCCGCAGGTATTTCACGAAGGTCGCGATCCCCGCCGCGAGGCCACCGCCGCCGACGGGGACGAAGATCGCCTCGATGAGCCCGGTATGCTGCTGCAGGATCTCCTTGCCGATCGTCCCCTGGCCGGCGATCACCTCCGGGTCGTCGAAGGGATGCAGGAAGGTGAGCCCGTCTTCGTGCTCCCGACGGCGGGCTTCGGCCAGGGCCTCGTCGAAGGCGTCGCCGTGCAGGACGACCTCCGCCCCCCGCGCCCGACAGGCATCGACCTTGATGGAAGGGGTGGTGCGCGGCATCACGATCACCGCCCGGGCGCCGAGCTTTGCCGCCGCCAGGGCGACGCCCTGGGCATGGTTGCCCGCCGAGGCGCAGACGACGCCCTTGGCGATCTGCTCGGGGGCGAGGCCGGACATCTTGTTGTAGGCGCCGCGAAGCTTGAACGAGAAGACCGGTTGCAGGTCCTCGCGCTTCAGGAGCACGGGTCGCTCCAGCCGGCTCGAAAGGCGCGGCATCGGATCGAGCGGGCTCACGATCGCCACGTCGTAGACGCGGGCGGTGAGGATCTTCTTGATATAGTCGGTCATGGCCACGGATTTTGTCGTGAGCCTCGCGCTCTAGACCCTTCCGTCGTGCGAGGCGAGGGCACCCCACGCAACCCGGCCATCGCGCACGCCATGACGCGGCGCGTTTTCACCCGGCTTAAGCTTGGCAAAGAGTTCGAACTTTTCCCACCCACTCCCTCATCCTGAGGCGCGGCGAAGCCGCCTCGAAGGAGGGCTCCAGATGACGTGGGCGAACTGCAGCTCTCCTTCGAGGCCGTCGTTTCACGACGGCACCTCAGGATGAGCACGGAGGTGGGA